>NZ_JADFUA010000010.1 GCF_015223195.1 Chitinilyticum piscinae
TTGCTCTGGCTTGTACTTTTTTTGTACCCATGAGCTAGGGGGGACATGTCAGGATTGAGCAGAATGTAGATTTCATGCGGGTTTGAAGGGCAAAAACTGGACTACTCGAAGTTCAAGTACAAAACATCGAATAAGACGTATGGGCTCACAAACCATACAAGGAAAGGGGGATATGGCAATACCCAACCAAGTATTAGCAGTACGCACTGCCACTGAGCCGGCAGAAAAGCGCAATTGCTGATACAAGCCCTGAAACGGCTACGATTAACATATCCCTGTTCATCGTAGCCGTCGCCATTTCATGCCCCTGCCCTCGCTCTTTCGCAACCGCAACTTCCTGATGCTCTGGCTTGCCACCATCATCGGCAATTTCACGCTAGCGGTGGCCATGCTGGCCGAGACCTGGTATGTCGTCAAAACGCTGGGGGCCAAAGAGCAACTGGGCTACGTGATGATCGCCGCATCCGTGCCCCGCATCCTGCTGATGGCAGTCGGCGGTGTCATGGCCGACCGCATCAAGCGCAGTCATATCCTGATGATGTCAATGGGGGTTCGCGTCATCCTGCTTCTGGCCGTGGTGGCACTGCTGAACTTCCAGATGCTGGGAATTGTCGCAATTACTGTGTTTGCCTTCCTGTATGGCGCTCTGGATGCCTTCTTCTGGCCCGCGCAAGGTGCGCTGGTACCCAGCATCGTGCCGGAACAGGAGCTGACCCGGGCCAACTCGATCATGCTGACCACCAACCAGATCGGGCTGGTCTTCGGCCCGGTACTGGGCAGTGCAATGCTGGTGTGGTTCGATTATCAGGAAGTTTTTGCGATTTCTGCTGGAGGCCTGCTACTGGGCGTACTAACCATGCTGGCAATGATGGAACCGCCAGTTACCCCGCAGAGCAAGCAAAGCAATCTGCTCGTCGAATTGCGCGAAGGCATCACTTACACGCTCAATACACCGGAACTGCGGGCGATGATGATCATCTACGCCTTTGCCAACCTGCTGTTCATGGGGCCGCTGTCGCTGGGGATTCCACTGGTGGTTACCGAACATCTGGATGGCCTGCCAGAAACGCTCGGTTATCTGCAAAGCGCGGGGGCCGCAGGCATGGTGGCAGGCGGTCTGCTGCTGACCATGTGGCCTCCACGGAAAAAGCGTCTGCTTATGATCGCCTTGGTCATTACCGTCGAAGGCGTATTACTGGCACTCCAGGGGCATACCTACTGGGTGTGGGCGGCAGTCGGGGTACAGTTCCTGCTCGGGCTGGGCATTGCCTCCAACAATGTACCGATGATGTCAGTGATCCAGCAATATACCGACCGGGAGAAAATCGGTCGGGTGATGAGCCTGAACACGATGGCTGCGATGGGACTATCGCCGCTTTCCTATGCAATGGTTACCGGCCTGCTGGCGATTCATGTGAGTATTGGCTGGATCATGCCTGTCTTTGGGCTCGTGATGTCAGCAGCAATGCTGTGGTGTATCGCTGCAATGCCCGTTGTACGGCAAAGCGACTGAGGCCCTCGTTCTTCAAAAGGCAATTCTTTACATCGCGCGACAGTGCAGGCAGGATGCCGGCACAAGGAGATAAACCATGTGGCGCGTTTTTACTTTGCTGACACTCTGCTTCGTCAGCATGGCCGTACAGGCTCGCAGCGTATTACCGATATTCCAAAAACAGGTTGGCGACCTGGTTGAGCTGCGCTCGGAAGCCTACCGGTTTGCCCAGCAAAACGGCATCCTCACCCAGAAAGAACCCAAGCTGACCCGAGCCCAAAGCAATCAATTGCGTGAACTCGCTCAGCGTTATATCAACCTGCGGGCTGAACTCTTACCCAATGCGCGTGCCGTGGCTCCGCTTTTTCAGCTGGGCACACGCATCACGCTGACCAGTGATCGCCCTACAGGTGAAGATGCCAGCGCGGTAACACTCAGCACCAGTCGTGGTGGCCTGCAACGTCAGATCTGGATCAACCCCGAAGATCGTGCCGGACGTGAACTCCTGCTAGATATCCAGTATGGGCTGACAACCGCTTTGGTGTTGATGGACAGCTATCAAATCGCGGTCGAGCCCTATGCCAGCAACAAAAGCATCGATTACCTGCTGACTTATGATGTGAAAAGCGACGCCAATCTGCGCCAGTTGGCAGATAACTACCATTCAACGACTTTCCGCACCCAGATAAGTAGTGCAACCCGGTTTATCGATGAATACATGGCTTGGCGACGCAAGTCAGGCAAACCGGCCTCACCGGAAGAAGACTATCTGTATAGCCTGACCCAAAGCACCGTATGGTATGTTGCCCTGCATGGCAGCAAGGGTATTAGCGTGGTTGATCGCTTGAATTACCTGGGCCGCGATCTGGAAATTCGCAATCAGAATATCCAGAACATACTCAGCCAAGGGCTGAGTATGGGCTTTGGCAACATGGTCGGGGTAGTCCAGACTCGCAATGGAAAATTAAGCCGGATGAGCGCAGCAGAGCAGGCAAACCTGGCCGCAGAGCTGAAACCGCTGGATATATTGCTGGAAAAAACCCCATTTCGTCTGACTGATAAAATGATTCCCGGGCATTATGGCCATGTGGCTATATGGCTTGGCAGCGAAGCTGAGTTACGTGAAATGGGTGTATGGGAACGCATTCCCTCCAGCTATCAGCAGCAGATCCGTCAGGGTGGACGGATTGTCGAGGCTCTGCGGAGCGGCGTAACTATCAGCACCTTGGAGCACTTCCTGAATATTGATGATCTGTTGGTATTGCGCGATCGCCGCCCGCTCGATACGCGCTACCGTCAGCAGGCGGTACTGACGGCGCTCGAACAGGTGGGCAAGGAATACGACTTCAATTTCGACGTGATGACCCACGAAAGGATTGTCTGCTCCGAACTGGCCTACGTCGTATTCCCGGACGTTGCTTGGCCACTCGAGCGCACACTTGGCCGCTACACCATCAGCCCGGATAATGTAGCCCAGCTGGCTATCAGCACACCGGCGCTACTTGATCCGGTAATCTTGTACCGTGACGGCACACGCAGTAGTGCGGAACTTCGTGAGCAGCTGCGCACATTGATTGGGACAAATGAGGCCAGCAAAACCGCCGCCATCAGCATCCCGCAACCACGCAATAACAAGAAATAGAGTCAGATCGATGACCTGCCTGCCGGAGTTCATCAGGCAGGCAGGGTAATCTGTGCCAGTAACCCACCATCGGGATGGTTAGCCAGCGTCAGCGTACCGCCATGGGCCTGAATGATGTTGCGGGCAATCCCCAGCCCGAGCCCCAGCCCGTGCCGATTGCTGTTGCGTCCGTGATCGAGCCGCACATAGGGCTCATACAGGCGGGCAAGCTCTTCCTCGGCAATTCCAGGGCCGTGGTCACGCAAGGAGATCACGATTTTGCTGACCCCCTCATCGCAACGGATATCCACCTGCTGGCCATAGGTCAGGCCATTATTCAGCAAGTTGGAGATAGCGCGCTTGAGTGCCAGGGGTTTGGCCATAACAGACAATCCCGAAGGCTCGAAACTGGCATGCTGTCCTGCCAGTTGGGCATCTCGCACCAGCCTGCCAAGCAAGGCATCCAGACTGACCCGTGTCCGGTTTTCGTGAATGTCGCTATCTTTCACGGTCTGCAGAGCGCCCTTCACCATGACATCCAGCTCATCCAGGTCTTCATGGAATTCGCAGCGAGCCAGCGGATCATCAAGCATTTCGGCTCGAAGCTTCAGCCGTGTGATCGGCGTGCGCAAATCATGTGAAATCGAAGCGAACAGTTTTTCCCGATCTTCGATATAGCGCTGAATCCGCTCCTGCATCGCGGAAAATGCCCTTGCCGTACGAACATATTCCCGGCTGCCCGTTGGAGGAAGTACCGGTTGATCACCTTTGCCAAAAGCTTCCGCGGCATCAGCCAGATCATCCAGGGGCCGGGTAAGCCAGCGCACCACCAGCAGCGACAACAGCATGACTGCAGCCAGCGTAATCAGCTGAAGCACAATTCTATCGAGCGTAAAAGGATTGTTGTTCTCAAGAAAATAGGGATCCGGCATGACCGTCGCCAGATACAACCAGTTTCCGGGCTCGATTTCAGTCTGGATCACCAGGACAGGTGCCGGACGCGGCTTGATGAGCAAAATATGCTGCACCCAGTTATCGGGAAGATCCTGCACCAATACACGGTCATCAGAAACCGGCAGACTCTCAACCGGTGCAAACGCAATCTCGAAACGAGACGGGGGCGGCAACTCACGCCGCAGTACCGTACCGACCTCATCGGTCACCAATCTGATCAGCGGTTCATCCAGTTTGAAAGGCAGGAACACCGGCTCCCGGTTCACGTTAATAAAAAAACGCGTGCCGCCCATTTCATGCAGCTGCTCCAGCATCAGCGGGCGATATTTGGGCGGCAGGCTTTTGAAGAAGCGCAATGCACTAGCAGCGCTGAAAGCAATGTGCTGGGCAGCAGAACGTGTTTCAGTTTGCGCGTTGTTGCGCAATTGCGTGGCCCACAACAAGCTGACGAGCATCTGCGTACCGAGCACGCCTGCAACCATCACCAGCGACAAGCGCCCATACAGCGACTCAGGCCACAATTTATCCAGCCAGCGTCGCAGCAGCCGGCACTCAGGCAGATGCAACACTCACCTCGGCGGAGAAGACATACCCGGCTCCTCGGACTGTCTTGATAATGGCCGGCTGCTTGCCATCATCATTCAGACGCTGCCTCAAGCGGCTGACCTGGACATCGAGGGAACGATCGAGGGGGCCTGCATCTCGCCCCCGGGTTTCTTCGGCCAGCAAATTGCGATCAAGAATTTCGCCGGGGTGTTCGACAAACAGCTTGAGCAACTGAAAATCCAGACCGGTCAGTTTTACGGTGTCTCCGGAGGGATCGGAAAGTGACCGTTCGATCATATCCAGTGTAAAGCCGAGGAAACGGTAATAACGAACCGGAGCAGCCGTTTCCCCACCTGTCCGGCGCAAGATCGCCTTGATGCGGGCTAGCAGCTCCCGAGGGTTATATGGCTTGGCAATGTAATCGTCTGCCCCCATTTCCAGGCCGACAATCCTGTCCGTTTCATCAGAGCTGGCTGTCAGCATGATGATGGGGATACTGCTACGCTTGCGTACCATCTGACAAAGCGCGAAGCCATCGGTATCGGGCAGCATCACATCAAGAATGACCAGCGAAAGTTCGTCGCGATAGGTCTCGAATTCGCTTTCAAAACTGCTGCCATCATGCGCTAGCCGGACAGCGTACTGGTTTTTCTCCAGATACACCTTCAGCAGGTCGCGAGTTTTCTGGTCATCATCCACGATCAGGATCTTGCGCATAGCTACTTTTTCCCTTCCATGGCCAGTGCCCTTGCCTGAGCCTCCAGCCTGCGCTGCACCTCGGCAACGCTGATTGTTTCATCCATAAAGAAGCGGTGTATCTGGGCAACCACGGCGTCCTTGAACGGCTCATCACTGGCCATACGATGTACCAGACTAGGCGCCTGCATCGCACTTCCTCTTGCAAAGGCCTGCCAGGATGCACGAGAACAGACATCAAGTGCCCCGATATCCTGATCCTGCCTGACTGGGATTGATCCCTTGAGCCTTGAAAAGCCCAGCTGCACGGCCGGTTGCTGCAAGAGTTGAGCCATCCTGAATTGTAACGGTTTCAGCTTGTCATCCACCGCAAACATCGCCAACGTATCGATACTGTAGAGATGATAGTCTGCCGTTTCTGGAACCGGAACACAGCTGAATTCGTCACCAGTAGAAAGTCCAAGCGCATTAAGCTCCCCCTTGAACCAGTCCCCCATCACCACCATTCCAACCTCGCCGGCGGCCAGCTGCCTTGCCACATCTGTCCATGGCCGCTCTCGCAATGGCCCCATGGCACTGCGCAAGTCGCGCAAACGCTGCAATGCCTTTGCCAGCCGGGGATCCTGATAAGCCCTGAGATTACGCTTTACCAGCAGTTCACGATAATATGCCGGCCCGCCCTCAGCCAGCAGCAAGGTTTCAAAAAGTGTCGCAACTTGCCAGGCCTCGCTGCTCTGCCCCAAAGGGGTAACCCCTGCGGCCTGCAACCGCCGAACTACTTGGTCAAACTCCTTCCATGTGCGCGGTGGCCGCAAACCAAGCCGCTCGAAGATCTGCCGATTGTAATGCAGCGTATTGATGCGATGGATTCCCAGCGGCACCCCCAGGACATGCCCCTTGTACTGCACCAACTGCCAGGTTGTAGGGAAAAAGTGATCCTGCCAGTTGCCAGCACGGGCGACCTCATCCAGTTCGACGATCAGACCCAACTGGGCCCACTCTGCCAAAGACGGGCCAATCAGCTGAGCCACCGCAGGAGGCTGATTGGCGAGAAAGCGGGTTTTCAATACCTTGACAGCGCCGACACCGGCTCCCCCTGGAATTGCGACGTCCCTCCAGGTGATACCATCCTCTGCCAACCGGCGTTCAAGGAAAACTGCGGCCTTTCTTTCACTGGCGGAAGTCCACCAATGCAATACATCGAGGGTTTCCGCGCGTGCCGATGAACATACGCCGCCCACAAACACGGCGATGGCCATCACGGCAAGCCAACAGCCTTGTCTGATCTTTGCAGCTTCGCTCACGCACGCTCCCCCATTACAAGAGATGACTATAACGTAAGCAACTACTAATGAATGTAAAAAAATATGTCTACCACACAGCCAACTGACTAGGCATAAGAACTCCAGCCTGCCCCGCCTGTCATTACATCAGTGGCAAGCGGGCCTGGCTGCGCACCAGCTCAACAAAATCCGGCTCAGGAACAGGCCTGCTGAATAAAAACCCCTGAATCGAATCGGTTTCAGCCTCTCGCAGGAATTTGAGCTGCGCCTGTGTTTCCACCCCCTCAGCAAGCACTGACATTCCCAGTGTTTTACCCAACCCGATAATGGCGAGCACAATCGCCGTATCATTGGGATCATCTGAGAGGTCACGGACAAAGCTCTGATCAACCTTGAGCTTGTCAAAGGCAAAGCGCTTCAGATAAGACAAGCTGGAATATCCCGTACCAAAGTCATCAATCGACAGCTTCACGCCGAGTGCGTTGAATGCATCCAGTGTTGCAGCCACCTGATCGACATCCTGCATCACCACCGATTCGGTCACCTCCAGCTCCAGCCGCTCTGGCGGCAAGCCATAGCGCTCGAGACAGTCACGCACCTGTTGCACCAGCCCCGGCTGGCTGAATTGCATCGGCGAAAGGTTCACCGCCACGGTCAGCGGCGGCAAACCCTTGGCAACCCAGCTCGCCGCATGCCTGCACGCCTCCTCCAATACCCAGGACCCCAGGGGCACAATCAAGCGGCTCTCTTCCGCAACAGGGATGAATTTCCCAGGCGGAATCATCCCCTGTTCGGGATGCTGCCAGCGAATGAGCGCTTCCGCCCCGACGATCCGGCCATCTTCGAGGCTCGCCTGCGGCTGGAAATACAGCACAAATTCGTTTTGCACCAACCCGCGCCGCATGCTCGTTTCCAGCACCAGCCGTTCAGAGGCACGGGTATTCATGTCCGCAGTGAAAAACTGATAATTACCGCGCCCACTGGCCTTGGCTTGATACATGGCCACATCAGCATTTCGGATCAAGGTATCAGCATCAGCACCGTCATCGGGAAAGATACTGATACCGATAGAGGTCGATGAGGCAAAGCCCCCTGCCTCCAGCTCGAACGGCACCGCAAACGATGCAAGAATCCGGTCGGCTATCGCACTGGCCGCCAACGGACCGGCAATATCGGTAAGCACGACTACAAATTCGTCGCCACCGAGACGGGCAAGGATGTCGGCCTTGCCGACTTCGGCACGCAAGCGGCTTGCCACTTGCGACAGCACCATGTCGCCGGCAGTATGACCCAGCGAATCATTGATGGTCTTGAACCGATCCAGATCCAGGAACAACACGGCAAGATGCCGACCAAACCTTTCTGCGGCAGCCAGTGCAAGGCGCAACTCGTCTCGCAGCAGATTACGATTGGCCAAACCGGTGACCAGGTCAAAATTCGCCAGCTCGGTTATCCGCTCCTGCGCTTCCTTGCGTTCGGTGATGTCAGTCATCGTCCCGATCAGGCGTGTTGGCTTGCCGCGATAGTCGAATTCAACAAAACGGCCGCGCGAGAGGAACCAGCGATATTCGCCGCTTTTCAGGCGACGCCGGTATTCAACGGCAAACTGCGTCGAATTGCCGACAAAGTAATCACGCAAGGCGCCAATTGTCTGCTCGCGATCCTGTGGATGCACCTGATCCTTCCACTTGTCAAAGGTTTCGGCCAGCTCACCGGGCTGATAACCCAGCATCCTGTCATATTCCGGGCTGGTAATGGCGGCACGCCGTCCTTCCAGTGGCAAATCAAACAGGCCGGTATTGGACGCCTCCAGTGCCAGGCGCAGCTGCTGCTCACTTTTGATGACCGCCTGCTCGGCAAGGCGGCGCTCCGAAATGTCGCGCACCACTGCGCAGTTATATTCCTCGCCGTTGAACTGCACGTAGTTGGAGTAGGCCTCGACGGGAAAAATCTCACCCGCTCGCGTGCACAGCTCCAGCTCATCAAACAAGTGTTTCTTCTCGCGCAGATGCTGCCAAAACTTGGGCCAAGAGTCGGGATGAAATTCAGGGTTGATATCGCGGAAACGCATATCCAGCAACTCACGCTCGCTATACCCCAGTCTGCTTGAGGCAGTGGCATTCACGTATCGGATATGTCCCTGCATATCGAGCCAGATTGCCATGTCAGCGCCCCGCTCAACCGCAACCTTTGTCAGATACAGATCGGCTTCGGTACGTTCCATCCTGCGCAGTTGGGCAAAGAGGTAAACCAGCAACGCCAGAGCCCCTACGCACAACAGCACGGCGACGCCAAGGTTGATGGCAATCTCTTCGTACCATGGCTGCAGAGCTCGTTCGGTTTCCAGCGTCAGCAACACTCCGAGTGGCCAGCCGTTCACCTTGCGCCAAGCCATCAGACGGTTGATCTGGTCAACCTTACCGGTTTCATACTGCACTCCGGAGGGCTGCTCCCGGTAGCGATCGGCAAAAAAATCCATGTGGGCAATGCTGCGCCCGAGATCAGCATTATCCGGAGGGAAACGCGCCAAGGTGACGCCATCATCACGAAACATGCGGATGATCACGCCGGGCTTGCGACTGACCGAAGCAAAAAAGCGCTGCAGTTCATCCTGATTGATACCAGCCACCAGAACGCCGCCGAACGAACCATCCCGGTTAAGCAAAGGCACACCAAATTGCAGACCATCGCGCTGCCCGCTCGGGTCGGGCTGATATTCGCCCAATACAAAGGGGCGCTCGGGGCGCGCACGGGCATTGCGAAAATACGGCAGCTGGCTGACATTGAATGCCGGAACAGGATGCTGCAGGCTGGATCCGAGCAACAAGCCCTCTTCATCAATCACAGCCAGCGAATTGAACAGTGGATTGATGTCCGACTGGCCTTTGAGGAATGCATGCAGGCAGGCTCGGTCACGTCCGGCTACACAGGATCGGAATACCCCATCCTCGCGAATCTGCTGCAACGTGCGCTGGCTGCCCTCCATGGTTCTGGCAATGTGTTCGTCGACTGAAAGCGTCAGAACATCCAGCTCGTTTTCCGTCGTGTGCAGTGTCTCATGGTAATCACGCAGACTGGACCAGCCGACCACTGCCAGCGCCCCCAGCAATACCAGCCCGGACAGCACGGCCAGCAGACGGCGAATCCGGCTGAACGAATACCGGTGGTCGTCACGATGGTTATTGGTCAGGGCAGTGGGCACAGCAAAGTCCTTGCACGGAAAGCCGGTCTGCGAATGCGCGCCGGTGCTTTATTATTGGTCATTCTTCCGAAAATGCTGGTGACTGAGCAAGCTTGACGACTGACTGCGCCGGCATCGGCGAGACAAAGCCCTATTGAATTGACATTGCATTTACACGGGAATGACAATCAACACCAACCCCTGCCTGCGGACCCACCATGCCACTGGACACCCTGCTCACCTTCATTGCCACCACCATGTTCATATCGGCCACACCGGGCCCCAATATGCTGCTGATGCTGAGTCACGGCGCACGATTCGGCTGGCGTGCCACGTTAGCCACCATGGCCGGCGCCCTCAGTGGGCTGGCGCTGCTGATCGGACTGTCGGCGCTCGGACTGGCTGCGGTTCTGGCGGCATCAACCACGCTGTTCACGATTCTGAAACTGGCTGGCGCCGCTTATCTGCTGTATCTCGGCTGGCAGTGCTGGCAGGCTGGCGTCGAACTGAACCTGCCAACAGCCTTTGGCGAAACGGGACTGGCACGCTATCGCACCGGGCTGGCCGTGGCACTCTCAAACCCCAAGGCCATCCTGTTTGCCAGCGCCTTCCTGCCACAATTCATCCAGCCCGCGCTACCACAAGGGCAGCAATGGGCGGTACTACTAGTGACCTTTTTCCTGATCGAATCGGGCTGGCAGCTGGCTTATGCCGTTGGAGGCGTTAGTCTGGCGCGCTGGCTATCCGCCCCGCGACGCGTGCGATTTTTCAACCGGAGTTGCGGTATTGCCTTCTGGGCAGTTGGCGGCATGCTGGCATTGGCACGCCGCTAGATACATAACAACCTATATACCACCATCCATTTATTCATAGAGCCCGTAGGTGCATACCCATCAAATCACAAAATCCATATTGTCGATGAGTCGGGTCTTGCCCAAGCGGGCGGCCACCAGAATCACCAGTTCGTGGTCTGTATGTGTCGCGGGTTTCAGGGTCTTGCTGTTGCGCACTTCAATGTAATCGACCTCAACCCAGCCACGCGCCTTGAGATCGTCAATCGCCTCCTGTGCCAGCTTCGCATAATCGCGCTCGCCACCACGAATGGCCATTTGCATGCGATCCAGATGGAAATGAATGCGCGGCGCCTCCGCCCGCTCGGCCTCGGACAGATAGCCGTTGCGGCTTGATAACGCCAGCCCGTCGGCGGCACGGCCAGTATCGACCGGTACGATCTGCACCGCCATGTTCAGATCTTCGACCATGCTCTGGATCACGAACAACTGCTGGAAATCCTTCTTGCCAAAGCAGGCCACATCCGGCTGCACGATATTGAACAGCTTGGTGACGACAGTGGCAACGCCACGGAAATGCCCGGGGCGGAAAGCGCCGCACAGCTCGTCCTGGATCGCCGGCGGTTCGACCTTGTATTGCTGGATCACGTGCGGATACAGCTCCTTCTCGTCCGGCGCGAAGATCACCGCGTTATCGCAATGGGTGGCGACCAGCGCGGCGTCTTGTTGCAGCGTGCGCGGATAGCGGTCGAAGTCCTCGCCCTGCCCGAACTGCAGGCGATTGACGAAAATGCTGACAACGACCGCATCCGCGTGCTTCCTGGCCTCGTCGACAAGCGCCATATGGCCAGCGTGCAGATTGCCCATGGTCGGAACAAACGCCACGCGGGATTGCTGTTTGCGCCAAGCCCGCAGCTCAGCGATGGTGTGGATGATTTGCATGGTAGAGATCACTCAGAGTTCGGTAATCATTGGCAGTCCCTGTGGGACCAGATCAATCGGATGTTTGCGAAAGGCACTGGCAACCGGCAGTGCGCGCAATGCCGATACCAGTTCGGCAGGTGGCTCGGGCCACAAACCGGGGTAGGTGCATTCGCCGGGGTAGTCGACCGGATAGGCCAACTTTTCGTGGCCGGGGGTAAACTCGCAATCGATACCGGGCTTGCTGTTGCCGCGCGGATCACAGCGATACCAGCCATGATCGACCAGCCATACGGCAGCAAAACCGTGCACACAATACGGCGGATTGGGACCATCGAGCGTCAGGCGCTGATATCCCAGCGCTGCTGGCAGGCTGTTGGCGCGCCACAGGGCCACCAGCAGGTGGCTTTTGGCATAGCAGAACCCAGTGCCGGCCAGCAAGGTTTCCGAGGCACTCACCGGCACCTCGTCGCGCCGGAAGTCCAGGCAATGCTCGACACGATCACGCACCCAGTCGAAACAGTGGCCTGCCGTAGCCTGCGCATCATCGGCACGCAGGGAAGTCGCCAGCGCCATCACCGCAGGGTGGCGAAAATCGATGATGACACTGTCAGCCAGGCAATCAGCCGGCGCAGGCAGGCTCATCAGAAAGAATGCTCCTCAGCCGGAAAAGTCGAGGCCTTGACGGCCTTCACATAGGCTTCGACGGCCCCCTGAATGCTGTTCGCCCCCTGCATGAAATTCTTGACGAAGCGCGCCTTTTTACCCGGATATACGCCTAGCATGTCGTGCAACACCAGCACCTGGCCATCGGTATCTGCTCCGGCTCCGATGCCGATGGTCGGTACACGTACCGCGGCAGTTACCGCACGCCCCACGCTGGCCGGCACCATTTCCATCAGGATCATGCCAGCACCGGCCGCCTCAAGTGCCTGCGCATCGCGGATCAGCGCCGCACCGGCATCATCCTTGCCCTGCACCTTGTAGCCACCGTAAACATTCACCGACTGCGGCTGCAATCCAATGTGTGCACAAACAGGTATTCCCCTGGAAGTCAGAAATTCAACTGTCTCCAGCATGATACCCCCACCTTCGATCTTGACCATCTCCGCGCCAGCGGCCATCAGCTCGGCCGCATTGGCAAAGGTAGCCTGCGGGCTGACCTGGGATGTACCAAAACTCATGTCGGCCAGCACCAGTGCATTGGCATTGCCGCGCGCAACGCAGGCGGTGTGGTAGACCATGTCACGCTGCGTCACCGGCAGGGTCGAGCCGTGCCCCTGGATGACATTACCCAGCGAATCACCGACAAGCAGGATGTCGACACCGGCATTGTCCAGTAACGCGGCAAAGCTCGCGTCATAACAGGTGAGCATGGCGATTTTCTGGCCGTCCTGCTTCATTTTGGCCAGGGTTGTCAGCGTGATCTTCATGGTCGGTTTCCCATTTTCACAAGGTGCGGCTACTGCTTTTGGCGGCAGCCGGAATAATCGGTTCCCGGCGCGGAGCGGATGCTGCACCGCGCAAGAGGTGCAAGTGTACCCAGCCTCAGTCCAGCCGCGTCAAGTTCTGGTCAGCGACCGCAGCCAAATACTCACGCGCAGCCCCCCGGCCCGGGATGATGATCTCCGGGTCAAGCTCCAGCAAAGGCAGCAATACGAAAGCCCGCTCGTGCATGCGCGGATGTGGCAACGTCAGCGTCACGCTGTGCTGTACCTGTCCGCCATGCAGCAGCACGTCCAGGTCCAGCGTGCGGGGCGCATTGCGAAAGGAGCGGACACGTCCCAGCTGCTGTTCGATATCCAGCAAGGCCTGCAGCAAGTCTTCCGGCATCAGCAGGGTAGTGACTCGAGCCACCGCATTCACGAAATCGGGCTGATTGGCATAACCGACTGGCGCACTGGCGTAAAACGACGACGCAGTGATGCTCAGAATGGCCGGATGCGCACTCATTGCCGCGAGCGCGGAGCGCAGCTGGGATTGCGGGTCGCCCAGATTGGCACCAAGGGCGACATAGGCAGTAAAGGGGGATGTCATGCAGCAACCCGGATCATGCGGCCCTACCCTTGCCGGGATGAACCGCACTGTCGAGGAAAATAATCGGCTTACTCGCCGCTCTGACCACCAGCCGGCTTGCGGCGGCGCGGCTTGCGGCGTTTGCCGGCAGCAGCCGGCTGGCCGTCACGCGGCACCGCAGCGATCAGGCTGGAGCGCGTTGCTTCATCGGCAAACTGGAATTTGCGCCACCATTCGGCCAGTTCCTTGTCGGCCAGGCCGCACTCGGCACGCAACTCGAGGAAATCATAAGCAGCACGGAAGCGCTGCTGCTCAAGCAACCTGAAAGGACGTTGGCCAACACGTTGTTCGAAACGCGGCTGCAGCAGCCAGATTTCCTTCATCGCGGCACCGTAGCGGTTGGGGATGGCCAGGCGGCGGGTCACCTTGGCCTCGACATCATTCATCGCATCGACCAGGGCCGGGACGGCGTGCTCGCCAGCCGCCTTTTTCTTCTGCCACAGGGCTTCGACTTCGTGCCACAAGAGGGTCGCAAACATGAAGCCGGCGGATACCGGCTTATCGTCACGGATGCGCGCATCGGTGTTGTCCAGCGCCTTTTTCAGAAAGGCCGCGGTTTCGTGTTGCGATACCAGCTTGTCCAGCAGCGGGAACAGCGGCTTGTGCAGCGCGTTGGCGCGCAGTGCGGTCAGGCAATCCCAGGCACGCCCGGACAGCAACAGCTTCATCATTTCGTCGAACAGCCGCGCCGAGGGGATGTTCTCCAGCAAGCGGGCGTGCTGGGCAATCGGCGCCAGCGTCGCCGGCGCAATCGTCAGATCCAGCTTGGTCGCCAGCCGGATTGCCCGCAGCATGCGCACCGGATCTTCGTGGTAACGCTTGACCGGGTCACCGATCATGGCCAGCTTGCGGCTTTCCAGATCAGATACACCATGATGGAAGTCAATGATCACTTCCTGATTCGGGTCGTAGTACAGCGCATTGACAGTGAAGTCACGCCGCGATGCGTCCTCCTCGATCGTGCCGTACACATTGTCGCGCAGAATACGGCCACTTTCGTCCGTCGGTGCATCACTCGCGCCGCGGAAGGTCGTCACCTCGATGATTTCTTCGCCATCACGGTCGTAGAAGGGCACATGAACGATGCGGAAACGCTTGCCGATGATGCGCGAGCGATGAAAGACATGGCGCACCTGCTCGGGAGTAGCGTTGGTCGCCACGTCGAAATCCTTGGGCGACTTGCCCAGAACCAGATCACGTACCGCACCGCCGACGATATAGGCCTCGAAGCCCGCATCCTGCAAACGGTCACAGACCTTCAGTGCTGCGGAATGCAGCTGCTCACGGCGGATGCCGTAATGCTTGGCATGCAGAACTTGCTTGCCGGGACGGCGCAACACTTTGCCGATCAGTTTACGAATCATGGGGCGGCCTGAAAAACGAGCGCGATAAAACCGCATAGTATAACGCCAGAATGCGTGCGTTTTATTTATTATCCTCCAGAGCCCTCGCTCGGCCGACTGTAACGCCCGTGCCACCCCGGCACTGTCGCTTGCCCCAGCCCGGGCATTCGCCGATGCTGAGGGCATTTTCGCCCGCAAGGATCGCGCATGACCGCCTACCGCTACCAGCTGCTGAATGTATTTGCCGAAACCCGCTTTGGCGGCAATCCCCTGGCCGTGTTTCCCGATGCGCGCGGGCTCGACGACGTGCAGATGCAGGCCATTGCCCGCCAGCTCAACCTGTCCGAGACAACCTTTGTCTTCCCTTCAGCGACGGCAAGCGCACGGGTACGCATTTTCACCCCCGGCTACGAAATGCCCTTTGCCGGCCACCCCACCCTGGGAACCGCCTGGCTGGTAAATCGTCTGCAGGGTACTGATGGCGAGGTGACACTTGAGCTTCCGGCCGGCCTGATTCCGGTCACGGTATCGGAAGATCGCGCGACACTCACGGCACAGCCGCCGCGCTACCGTGCAGGCCCGGACCGCGCCGCCTGTGCAGCCATGCTTGGCATCCAGGCCGAAGAGCTGGCTGGAGAGCCGCTGTTTGTGGACTGCGGCGTCGAGCAGCTGATTATCGAGCTGACCAGCCGCGAAGCCGTGAGCCGCTGCAAACCCGAACGGACAGCGTTCGAGGCACTGGCAAGCAATCGCGATGGCATCAGCGGCACCTATGTGTGGGCTCGCGACGCTGAAATCTGGCCGGCCCGCTATTTCTGGTCACAGCATGAACAGCTCAGCGAAGACTATGGTACGGGCTCGGCCTGCGCCAACCTGGGAGGCTATCTGCTGCGCCAGCAGCCCGCACTCCCGATCGAGCACGTCATTACCCAAGGGTATCTGACTGGAAGGGAAGCTATTCTGCGCCTGCAAGTCGATACAAGTTGCAGTATCAAAGTATCCGGCCGAATCATCGACATCGGCGGCGGTGAATTGCTGCTGGGGTAACGGCAAACGATTCCGGGCCGCATGGTGCGGCCCGGCAGCGCATCAGCTTGCGGCCAGATCCTCGATGTAATCCAGCCACTGGGTAATCCAGGCGGGCAGTGGCATGACCTCGTTCCAATAAACACAGACCGAATAAAGACAGCGATCGAAGTAAACGACCATCAAGGCCATTCGCGTGCGGATGCAGCCCAAAATGCCGCATCCAGCACCCACTCCCGCTGCTGCTCTGGCTCTCCCGGATTCGCCAGCCACACTCGCAACACGGGAGTTCCATGCACGGGCAACATCATCTGCCAGCCCGCCAGCGTCACTTCGCGACCACTGCGCCACAGGCTGTCATCCGGCCCGGCCGCCTGATCCCGACTGAAGCGGGACAGGTCATCGAGCGTTAATGCGCCTGCAGTACCCGCCAGCAGGCTGCGGATGCGCTGCAGACGGATCACACTGCTCTCACCCTGACGGTCCAGCCCAGAAACCAGATCCGGGTCGAAATAATGGTTGGTGTGCGCCAGTCGCCCCATGGTTTCACGGGTGAGCAGAAAGCGCCCCTCTGTGCCGACTTCGACCAGCAGCATTTCGTGCGCATCACCCAGCAGATAAAAGCCTGCCCTTGCCGAGCCAAACAGCGCCGGTGCGGCAGCCACTACTTCTGCCACCGAGTGGTAGCGCTCCAGAATTCGGGCAATCTGCCCGTTTTTGCCCGGCTGCGTGGCTCGCAGCGCACGCAGCAGGCCGCTGGCCGCCGCAGTCACGACGGTCAGCCCTGCCTGATTGACCCCAGCCTTGATCCCGGGTTCGCGCCCACCCACGGCAAACAAACCCAGATAGGGCAGCCCTTGCGCAGGATGGATCAGGCGCAGCACTTGCCGATGATCCGGCGCCCAGTCGCGGTTTTTGGCCAGCAAAACACCCTGTGAACTCGCCTCGCCCCAGAGGGTGCAGGCAGGGCTGGTCAAGGGCACCCACAACAGTGGCAATAGCAGCAGAATGGCAGAACGCGGCATGCAAATCTCTCCGGACGTGTCCAGCCCAAGACTAGCAAACAAATTCACGCGCCAATGTGAACGCTTGGTCATGGGCAGGGTCAGATGCGGCACGTATAATCGCCGCTCCCGATCCCGCCCCACTGAATAGAAGCACCCGCCCATGAAGTCCCGTACCCTGCTCGTCTCTGTCTCACTGCTGTTTGCCGGTCTCGCCCAGGCTTTTACGCCTCCTGCTCCCGACATTGCCGGCCGCGCCTGGCTGCTGATCGACGCGCAAAGCGGCCAGACACTGACCGTCAAGGACGAAAACACCCGTATCGAGCCGGCCTCGCTGACCAAGCTGATGACCGCCTACGTGACCTTCAAGGCCATCCGGGAGGGCAAGCTCAAGCTCGACCAGAAACTTACCGTGTCGGAGAAAGGCTGGAAAACCGAAGGTTCGCGCATGTTCCTCGATCCCAAGGTACCCGCCACGGTCGATGACCTGATCAAAGGCATGATCGTGCAGAGCGGCAACGATGCTTGCGTGACACTGGCCGAGGCCATCGCCGGCAGCGAGGAAGTCTTCGCCCAGGTCATGAACAAGGAAGCGAAACGCCTGGGCATGACCGGCTCGAACTTCGAAAACAGCACCGGTCTGCCAGGCGCGAACCACTACATGACCGTGCGTGATCTGGAAATCATCGCACAGGCCATCATCAAGGACTTCCCCGAGTTCTACCCGATCTATGCGATCAAGGAATTCAAGTACAACAATATCAGCCAGCCCAACCGCAATCTGCTGCTGTACCGCGACCCGAATGTCGACGGCATGAAAACCGGCCACACCGAATCGGCAGGCTACAATCTGGTCGCCTCGACGCACCGTGACGGCCGCCGCCTGATTTCCGTCGTCGTCGGCACCAGCAGCCCGGAAGTTCGCGCCACCGAATCGGGCAAGTTGCTCAACTGGGGCACGCAGTTCTTCGACACCCCCAAGCTCTATTCGGCCAAGCAGGCGATCAGCCAGGCCAGGGTGTGGAAGGGGGAGAGCAATGAAGTGGGCGTCGGCTTCCTCGAAGACCGCTACATCACGGTTCCCAAGGGCGACGCACAGAAACTGAAACTGGAACTGGTCACGACCGAACCGCTGATCGCGCCACTGAAAGCCGGTCAGCAGGTTGGTACCGTCAAGGTGACACTGGATGGCAAACCGCTGACCGAACTGAAGGCCGTCGCACTGAATGACGTCCCGGAAGCCGGCTTCTTCGGCCGCGCCTGGGATGCGATCAAGCTGTGGTTCAAGGGCCTCTTCGGCTAAGTCTGGAGCACGGGTATCTGACGCAATCAGTTATTTGTTAGGCCCTACAAGCCCATACCCGGACAGGCATACGTCCTGTCCGGCACAAGGGCTACACTGAAGGCATCCTCTCTTCCCGCGTGGAGACTGCCATGCCCCTGCCCACCTTCAATGCCTACCTGAACGGCCGCTTTGCCCCGCTGGATTCGCTGGCGATTTCACCAATGGATCGCGGCTTCCTGTTCGGCGACGGCGTCTACGAGATGATTCCGGTCTATGGCCGCCACGTATTCCGGCTGGATCAGCATCTGGACCGGCTTGACACCAACCTTGCCGCAATCGGCCTGACCAACCCGCATACCCGTAGCGAGTGGCACAAACTGATCAGCCGCCTGGTCAACGAGGAAATCTTCGAAGATCAGCAAATCTACCTGCAGGTCACCCGCGGCGTAGCGTGGCCACGCAACCACGCCTTCCCGGCAGCCACCACTCCGACCGTTTTCCTGTTTGCCGACGAATTACCGGCGCCGGCTCGCGAGCAGGTTGAAACTGGTGTGTCCGCCATCACCATTGAGGATCTGCGCTGGCAGCGCTGCAACATCAAGGCCATCTCGCTGCTGGCCAATGTGCTGGCCAAGCAGGCGGCAGTCGACGCTGGTGTCGCGGAAGCCATCCTGCTTCGCGACGGCCAGCTTGCCGAAGGGGCTGCCAGCAACATCTTCATCGTGAAAGAAGGTATCCTGCGCGCCCCACCCCCGTCGACCCAGATGCTGACCGGCATCACGTACGACGTGGTGATCGAGCTGGCGCAAGCACACGGGATTCCTGTCGAACTGGCCGCAATCAGCGAAGCAGCATTGCGCAATGCCGATGAAGTGCTGCTGACCTCATCCAGCAAGGAAGTACTGGCAATCACCACCCTGGATGGGCTGCCGGTGGGCACTGGCAGCCCCGGCTCGCTCTACCGACAGCTTTTCCTGTATTATCAGGACTTTAAAACCGGCGTCATGCGCGCCGGCAAGGATTTTGCATGACCAAGACCACATCGCCCCAATCGCTCCCTGCTTCGGCACGTCTGGAAGACCTGCTGGATTTTCCGGCCCTCATCCCCGCCAAGGCGGTCAGCCACAAGGGTGTCGCCCGCGACGAATTCCACACCGCCTTGCTGGAGCTGACCATCCTGCACGTACCCGGCTTTCACGGCGAGCTGATCAGTATCCGGGAATCCAGCTCGGGCAATTATTACTCGGCCACGCTATCGGTGACTGTCGAAACCGCCGACCAGTTCCGGGCGCTGGATGCTGCACTGCGCGCACATCCGCTGGTGAAGCTGGTGCTGTAACCCCAAACCGATTAACCACCGGGGCCAGCCCCGGCTGTCGCTGTGACTGCTTTTGATGTCTCCACTGATCAAACACCTCGGCCTCGTCGAATACCCAGCCACCCTTGCCGCCATGAGCGAATTCACCATGAACCGGCAAGCAGATACCCCCGATGAAATCTGGACCCTGGAACACCCCCCGGTATTCACTCAGGGCCAGGCGGGCCGGCCTGAGCACATCCTGATACCCAGCGACATTCCCGTGGTGCAGATCGACCGCGGCGGGCAGGTGACCTATCACGGCCCGGGCCAGCTGGTGGTCTATACCTTGCTCGACCTCAAGCGGCTGGGCCTGGGCGTGCGCGAATACGTGCGCATGCTGGAAAATGCGGTGATCGGCCTGCTGGCCGACTACGGCATCACCGCCTATGGCAAGGTCGATGCGCCCGGCGTGTACGTGCAGATGGAATTCGAAGAAGCCAAGATCGCCTCGCTGGGCCTGCGCATCCGCAATGGCCGCTGCTATCACGGGCTGGCGCTCAATGTAGACCTCGACCTCACGCCGTTCCACTACATCAACCCCTGCGGCTACCAGGGACTGGCCGTCACCCAGATGGCCGATTTCGGCATTGCCGAGACACCGGCGTCGTTAGCCGCTAAAATGGCCGACAAAATTACTCAACAAATCAGCAGGCAAGGCTGACCCGGCCTTCGTTCTACCGGATTCCCATCATGAGCAACGACAGCAAAACCCCCTCGAATGCCGCCGGCGTCAAGCACAAGGGCGAGGCCAAGACCGCGCGCATCCCGATCAAGATCGTGCCGCTGGAAGAAAAGCTGAAAAAGCCGGACTGGATCCGCGTGCAGGCGCCGACTTCCGGTAGCCGCTTCTACGAGATCAAGGACATTTTGCGCTCCCAGAAGCTGCACACCGTGTGCGAGGAAGCGACCTGTCCGAACATCGGCGAATGCTTTGGCAAGGGCACGGCCACCTTCATGATCATGGGCGACATCTGCACGCGCCGCTGCCCCTTCTGCGACGTCGGTCACGGCCGCCCCAATCCGCTCGACCCGCAGGAGCCGCAGAATCTGGGCGAAACGGTCGCTGCGCTCAAGCTCAATTACGTCGTGGTTACCTCCGTTGATCGCGACGACCTGCGTGACGGCGGCGCCCAGCACTTTGTCGAGTGCATCTCGAAAATCCGCGAGCTGTCACCGAAAACCCAGATCGAAGTGCTGGTGCCGGACTTCCGTGGCCGTCTCGAAATCGCACTGGAGCTGTTCGGCAATGCACTGCCCGACGTGATGAACCACAATCTGGAAACCGCGCCGCGCCTGTACCTGCAGGCCCGCCCGGGATCGGACTACCTGCATTCGCTGAAGCTCTTGAAAGACTTCAAGGCCATGTACCCGCACGTGAAGACCAAGTCCGGCATCATGGTGGGCCTGGGCGAAACCGACGAGGAAGTGCTTCAGGTCATGCGCGACATGCGCGAGCATGATATCGACATGCTCACCATCGGCCAGTACCTGCAGCCGTCCAACGGCCACCTGCCGGTGCTGCGCTACGTGCACCCGGACAAATTCAAGGAATGGGAAACCCAGGCCTATGAAATGGGCTTCCTGCACGCGGCCGTGGGCGCGATGGTGCGCTCGTCGTATTTCGCCGACCAGCAGGCGCACGGCGCCGGCGTTACGGCCGAATAAGGGGTACCAGGGGCGGCAACGCCCCTTTCTTTTTGCCCATGCCCCGCAGACCGGCACCCCCCCAGCACTTCTGGCGCGACCCCGCCCTGCCCTTCGCCGAAAGCCGCCGGGCGCAACAGAGCCGCGCATGCTACCGGCCGCATTCGCATCCGGCGCTTTCCATCGGCACAGTGGATGCCGGCAGCAGCATCCTGCTGCTACCCGGGCAGCCCGCGCACCCCCTGGCAGCCGGTGATGTGGTCGTCATCCCCGCGCACTGGGTGCACTCCTGCAATCCCGCTCCCGGCTGTGCATGGAGCTACCAGATGCTGTACCTGGACGAAGCCTGGTTAATCCAGCTTTTTGCCGAAGCAGATCAGCCGGCAGGTCCGCAACAGCTCGTACCAGCCAGAGCGCTCTGGCAAAATGATCCGCTGCTCTATCGTGCCTTCTGCGAACTCAATACCCTGCTATTCAGCCCGGCCCCCGCCGAGCTGAAAGAAGCACAGCTGATCGACTTCGCCGGACTGGTCATCCGGGGACTGCTGCCCGCCACGCAACAGCAGCCAGACTGGGTTTCACTTCTACAGCAACAGCTGCGGGCCCATCCAGCCGAGCCCTGGCCACTAGCCGAACTGGCCGGCCTTGCCGGGGTCAGCCGCTATCATCTGGTGCGCACCTTCAAGAGCCGGACAGGGCTGACACCCCACGCCTACCTGCTCGATTGCCGCATCAATGCCGCACGACAGCGCCTGCCGGACTGCAGCTCGCTGGCACAACTTGCCAGTGAGCTGGGCTTTGCCGACCAGAGCCATTTCGTCCACGCCTTCAAACAGCGGGTTTCGGTGACCCCGGGTGAGTACCAGCGACTGCAGAGCTGCGCAATTTCCTGCAATACCCTCTGACTCTACCTCGCGATACTGCGGCTTTCACCTCCGAGGAAGCCATCATGAGCTGGCAACATTTTCTGGCCATAGCCAGTGCGCATTTCCTGGCACTGCTCAGCCCCGGTCCCGATTTCTTCCTGCTGGTACAACAATCGCTCAGCAAGGGACGGACCGCCGGAATACGCCTGGCCGCCGGCATCGCCATCGCAAATCTGGTCTTCATCCTCCTGGCTGTCGCGGGCATCGCGCTGATCCGTGAAGATGGCATCCTGTATGCCTTGCTGTACTGGGGGGGCTGCGCCTATCTGGCCTGGCTGGGCTGGCAATTCTGGCAGGCAAGACATGCCTGCCTGACGCTGGGCGAGGCCGGAAACGCACCTGAGCAGACGAGCCCGAGCTTTCGCACGGGCTTGCTGAGTGGCCTGCTCAATCCGAAAAATGCCCTCTTCTACCTCGCGCTCTTTACCCTGCTGGTACCTGCAGACACCTCGCTGCTGGCACGCGGCGCCACCGGACTGTGGATGTTTGCACTGGTGTTCGGCTGGGATTGCCTGATCGTCAGGCTGCTCACCAGCGGCGGTCTGCCCCAGCGCTTCAGCCCGCGGCTGGGCTGGCTTCACCTGAGCAGTGCCCTGCTGTTATGGGGCGTCGTTGGCACGATGTGCTGGCACGCACTGGATCGTTTTGCTTTTCACTGAAGCCCCGAGCGCCCGCTGGTGAATTGGGCTGTCATTCACAGTCAATACTTGGAAAAATGCTTGCCTGTCTTGCTCCGCCAGCTATAAAGCAAAAACTCATCAGTTCGCTAGCCACGAAAAGGAACTCCCAATGATGTTTCTGCTCCGCCTTGCCACCACATTGCTTCTATCGCTGTGTGCTGCCTTTGCATTCGCGGGCAGCTTCGCCATTTATAACAACTCGGATATTACTCTTCAGTTCCAGACCTATGACCCTGCACGGGGCACCTGGAAAGAGCAATCATTAACCCCTTACGAAAACAAGAGTTACACAATTACTGAAGGTGTGAATCGCGCCAAATTCCGGATAGCCACCCAGAATCGCGGCCAGGTTGAATACCTGGTTGGGGTTGGCGGAGTCTACCGATTGAGCTGGAATCAGAAACGCGGCTTATGGGATTTGAGCTGGGATACTCCGGGCTATGGCGATACGCGCAATCCAGCGCAACCAGCTGCCCAAAATAGTGCATACCGACTGGGTGATGCCGTGCTCGTCAAATGGAAAAACAAGTGGTACAACGCTACCGTCATCCAGGTGAATGGCCCACACACCTTCATCCATTACGATGGCTATGACAACGGCTGGGACGAATGGGTCGGCAGTGACCGCATCCGGCCACGCTAAGCTCCTGCGCCCCCGTTGAAACTGTGGCGACTGGAACGAGGTCATGCCGGCGATGTTGCGCTAGCCCTGGCGGCTAGTAGAGAAGCAGATGCCGGATATCCACTCTGTCTGGGAGATCTCTTAGGTCCAGTAACGCGGATCAGAAAGTGCAGCACAGCCCCTCACTGCCTGGCGCACGGGTCTTGTTTCCGGCTAGCCTTCTATAAACTCATCGAAAAATCGACTGCCCGCTTCAGCTCTAGCTAAAGGGCTGCGGCGGTTGCCGGATTCAGGCGGCACGCGAACGGTCCTGCTGTGCATACAGCGTGGCGAGTTGCTCTACCGCGGCTAGTACAAAATCTTCGGGAAGGTCCTGAATGATCCGGCTGGCATCGAGAAACACGTCTGGGCCATACTGGTCCTCGATGACTTCAAGCGCGGCATGGCGCTCAGTGCGTTCGAGCGAATATTGATCCCCGAACACGGCGAGCGCGGAGGTCAACGCGGCCAGCGTAAGCGGCGCCTGCACCCGGTTTAGTCCGGAAACAGCAAGCATGGCCATATCGCCTGAACTGTTCCAGAAAAATTGATCCAGTGTGCCATTCATGGTTTCTGTTTCCAGCCAGTACAAAGCGATGGTTTCCTGCTCGTACAGGGTTAGAGTATCAAAACCATTCTGCCAGTTGCGCTCAAGCCTGTTCCAGGCAGGGGATTTAAAGACATTCATCTCGGTCGACCTCTTGGCCCTCTGTGCAACTCATTGATGGACCGCGCATGCGGCATGCGTGCGCACAGATTCTGCGCACCACCATCAGACACCGCCAGCGTATACGATTCTGCGCCTTGATAATATTAGCCTTTACGCCAATACGTGCACCCGTATACACCAGACAACCTCAGTCATGCAGGATCTGCTTAATCAGCGCGTGCAGGGCCCCGCGCCACTCGCTGCAGCGCGGGTCGTTTTTCAGACTGGCCATCACCCGCCCAGCATCAGCCGGCTTGCTGGCACCACAAGCCGCAATGGCGGCCTTGGCGACGGCCGGCAGATCAGTCTCCCGCCAAGGCAGGATCAGCCGGGTTTCCAGCACGAAATCCGTCTCGGCGTAGTCAAGGGAACAGGGCTCGGGAGCAATGCAGCCAGTCACCTTGAGTGGCAATTCACCGGCCTCCTCGACACAAAAGGCCAGTTGCAACACATCCACCGTATGATGCCGGGTGCGCAGATAAACCGAGCCGTCGATAAACCCCTCCTCCGGATTGAGCGGGAACTCGAATGTCCGCCCGGCCAATTCGAACAACTCGTCAACCGGCAAGTCGATCTGGTCCAGCCGCAACGGACTATCGACCTCGTCGCCGTCGAGCTCGTAGGGAGCCAGCTCAATCGTCAGCGATGCCCGCCCGCAGGGCCCGCAGAATAACTCGCCGAGTGCACGCAAGGGCTGCCAGCGTTCCACCGGAAACGGTTTCGCGCTCATGCGGCAACTCCGGCACGCCCGAAAAAGGCGTAACGCACCTGCTCCAGCTCGTCGTCTTCCAGTTCACGGCGCGCAAGCTCGGCTTCAAGCCGCTCACGATCGCCCGGCTGCAAATACTGCGCTAGCTGCTCCGGCAGATCGCTGATATAGCAGGCTGTCAGCGCCACATCCACCAGCATCGGCAGCGTCGCCTCGGCCAGTCCGTAGCGGCGCACCAGCGCCAGCAGGAACGGTGTCGTCGCCGGCTGATGGCCGCCATCAACCAGCGCGCAATAGCGGGCCAGCAGTCTGGCGGCGTCCGGCGACGCCAGCGCCAGCCCGAATACCGCGTAGCTCGACGGCATCAATTCCTGCCCGCCCGGCTCGCCATCGGTGTACCAGGCATATTCGAACATGGCCGTGCGGGCGTAACGGTCGAGCAAGGGGTGCAGCTCGGCAAAGCGCAGCGCATCGGCAAAGAAATGGTGCGTGCCGCTCTCGGCCAGCCCGGCGACCGGCAGCAAGCTGCGGGCACGACTGGTGTAGACCAGTTGATAGTTGCGCGGGAAGCCGCCCTCAATGATTGCAAGCAGTTGCTGCAACGCGCCAGCGAAGCCCTCGGGGCCGTCGTCATGCAGCTCGATGGCAATCTCTGCGCGGATGTCATTGGCGCAGACGGTACCCCAGCCAGCCTCCAGCCGCTGCAGATGCGGCGGCAAGCCGCCACTCCCCTGCTGCAGCAACTGCGCGGCCGCCGCGATGCCGAGCTGGGCGAGCAGTTGCAAATAGAGCTGCAGCTGCTCGCGGTCGTAGGCATCCGCTTTCTTGAGCAGGCGCTCGAACAGCAGCATCGCGAACGCGGCCTCCTGCCCCGGCACCGTCACGCTGTCCTCCCGGCGCTGATAATTGCGCAGCTCGCGCCCCATGCCGGTCACCGCAAACCAGTGCCCCAGCCAGCGCCGCAACCAGGTTTTGGCGGCGGAATTGAAGCTGCTCTGCCAGCGCTCCTCCCAGACTGGATCCTCGCCCACCAGCAGATCCACAAAATACAGGCGTGAATGCAAAGCGGCGTAATCGATGGGCGCCAGCAGATCGTCGAACAGATTGCCGGCAAAGCAGCTCAGCGTGCGCAAGGGCTCGGGATCGTCCGCCAGATCGGTGCCAGCGAAGGCCTGCTGTTTTGCCAGCAGCGCCAATCGGGCAGCCTCGTCGATCAGCATGCGTCGGCCGCTAAGCTGCAACTGGCCACCCAGATGGATATCCAGCCAGACGTAGAGCGAGAAATCAAAATGGTTAATCGCACTGCGATCGGCATGCAAACGGCCAATCCGGCGCATCAACTCGGCAAAAAGCTCGCGCAGCCACGCCGCTTCGCCCTCCGGTGTACCGCTGCGCAGATTGGGGCCATCCGCCAGACGCTGCAGCAGGGCATCAGCCGGCTGCGGCGGATGCGGGTTGTCAAAACGCTTGAATTCGACTTCACAGCGTACCCCCATCCCTCCGGCCGCCGCGCGATAGCGCAACTTCAGCATGCCCTCCCTGCCCACCTGCAACCGGCCCGGCGTCCATGGCGTGCTCCACTGCCGGTCTAGATAATTGAGCAGGCTGCTTTCGATGGCATCGGCGGTACGCTGCAGATCCGGCAGCGTGGCGGATGAGGTCTCACCCGATATACTCATTAATGTATTAATCCATAAACCTTGATTTTAAATCGATGCAGCCATATACCCACATCAAACTGCAGCAACGCGGAGTTGCGAATCCAGGCCTGCAATCAGATCGCGCTCGTTGAAGCGGATCGTCAGCGGCTCGCCACTGCGCAGCGTGATGGTGTAATCGTCCCGATCCGGTACCGCCGGGTAGCCCAGCTGGCGGAATAAATGCTGCAACATCGCCCGATGATTGATCTCGTATTCACTGATCACGCGGTTGATCGCGCCGATGAGCTGCATGGCGCCCTCATCCTGCGCGTCCAGCGGCGGCGCATCCTGCACCAGAAGATACGCCGCACCGTTGTCGTAGCCACCGCGATAGAAACCGCCACGCCCAAGCACGCCACACGCGACCAGTGCCAGTCGGTAGCCATCAACGTGTTCATCCACATCGATCTGACTCTGCGCCAGCTCGGCGATGTTCTGATCTTCACCCTGCTGGCGCAGCGCCAACGCGTCACTCATCGCGGCATCAGGCAGACCCATTTGGGCATTCGCCCAGCTCCACAGCCAAGTCTGGCTCAGCAGTGATTCGGTGCCCAGCAGCTGCACCGGCACCGTATAGCCGTTGTCGAATGACAGCGTGCCGGCATCAAGATCGGCATTCCAGCGATCCCCCTCGCCAATGTGCCGCGCAAAGGCCTGCTGCTTGAGCATCCCCATCGCGGCATGCTCCTCGAACAAACTGGCAAAGCTTGGCGTCGCCGGGATGGATTTGCCGCCAAACAGCGAAGAAAACAGGCCCATCGTTTACTCCTGAAATGAAACATGCGGATTGATTATTGCGGTGCGGCGACAGGAACACTCTGGCCATCCAGACTGATGGCACTGATGCGCTCCTTGCGGTCAAAGCTCAGCCGGAGCGTCCCGCCTTCCGGCAAACTCACCACCAGCGCCTCCGGCTCAGGCTGAGCAGCCAGTTCGAGCTGACTGAAAAAATGCTCGACCATGCGGCGCTGGTTCACCGGACAACACGCTGCAGCCCGGCGGATCGCCGCGACCAGATTGCCGGCATGACATTCCGCCGCAGTCAGCGGCAGCATATCGCTCAGGGTGAACCAGCTGTGGACCGTGCCATACGCCAGCGTCGATGAGGTGCGCACCAGCCCATGGCGCCCGCAGATGCCGGCCGCGATGAGCGCCAGATGCTCCGCCTGCAACCTGCTTCCGAATTGCAGCTCCTTGCTGGTGAACTCGGGGATACCCTGCTCCTCGCCCAGCGCCTTGAGCTGCAACACATCCTGCTGATATTTCAACGGCGGCCCGAGCAAGCGGTTGGCCCAGGGCCATAACCAGCTGTTTTTCTCTGCGCTACCCGATCCGATCATCTGTGGTCGGGCCTTGAAACCATCTCCCAATATCAGCAGGCCGCGATCCATATCGCAATCCCATTGCGTGATATCACCGGGAACGCGTTGCGCCAGCACGATCTGCTTGAGCATGCCCAGAACCGCATGCTGCTCCAGCAGCGCGGAAAAACCCGGACCAGGGCGCGTGCCTGCGTTTGCTCCCGCCCCGAACAGTGTCGCGAACATCCCCATTGAAACTCTCCCCTGCCTGCGCGCGGCCTGCTTACTTAACAAGAAACCGGATAAACCATACCGGATTCACGATATCGTCACCATCAGGCAAGCATCAAACTGTGAATTGCACGACGTTTACATTTGTATTTCAACAGATGCTTGGATACCATCGTCCGGAAATGCTCCCTGATTGAGCTCCCCCGATGCCCACCCTGTTTGCCCCAGGCCAGCTGCAGGCCTTGACCTTCTTCACCGGCGCGATCCATCTCGGGATCGGCACGCTACTTTGGCTGGTCTGGCGCACACGACGAACCGGGCCGGGCTTTGGTAACTGGGTGCTGACCGAATGGTGCATGGGGTTGGCCTGGTTGCTGGTACTGGTACAGGCTGTGGCACCACAGCAGTGGTTACCGGTGCTCTACACACTGCTATTGTTACTGGCTCCGGCTTTCTACGAGCAGGGCTTGCGCCGTTTTTTCCTCCGTCCGCCCGCATGGCATCCACAGCAAAGTCTGCTGTTCGCCCTGCTGTTTACGCTGCTCTATGCCGTTGCGGTCGCGCAGGGCGCCAATCTGCATCAACGCATCGTGGTGTTCACTGCCCTGCAACTTCCCCTCTTGGCGAGCATCGTGCGCCAGCTTTGGCTCATCACGCACGAGCGGCCGGCCTATCGCATCCTGTGGCTGCTGCTGGCCGCGTTGTGCCTGCAGATCACAGCACAGAGCCTGCGCATTGTCGAACACCTGCAGTCACCTTCTCTTCCCGAGGTCAGCAGTAACAACCCGCTGGCTGATCATACGGTCGGCATGGTGCTGCTATTTTCGGTGGTATTCAGCCTGCTGCGCAGCAGTGTGGACCTGATCAGCGTGCAGATCCGCACCGAGCAGGCTCTGCAGACCACCTTGCAGCAACTGGAGCAACGAGCCAATTTCGACGGCCTCACCGGACTGGCCACGCGCCAGTACATGGAGTCTGCATTGCCGGCTCTGCAACAGCGCTGCCTGCGCCATGAGGAACAATTGACTCTGATTCTCTTTGATCTCGACGAATTCAAGCAGATCAACGACAACTACGGGCACCCAGTCGGTGATGCCATTCTGGCCGCGATGGGTGCCTGCGTGCGCGAGCATTGCCGTGGTGATGATCTGCCAGTGCGCATCGGGGGCGACGAAATTGCGCTGCTGGTGTACGGCGGTCGCCCAGATCAGCTTGCCAGCCTGTTACAGCGCCTGCGCCATGCGATCCGCGCCGCCTGCAGCGGCCTGGTCGAGCAACCGGTTACCCTCAGCATCGGCATTGCCTATTTCCAGGATGCGGAACCGTTTGCGCCGGTATACCGCCGGGCGGACCAGGCGATGTATAGCGCCAAACGTAATGGGCGTAACTGCGCCTACGTGCATACCCCGGAGAGCACCCCCACCCAGCTGGAGCTGGGCCACCTTCCCGCCACCGGCATGCCGCTTACCGCCTGAACAGCGCCAGTGCTGCTTCACGCTGCACCGCGTGCTCAACGATGGGTAGCGGGTAATCAACGCCCAGCGTGATGCCCGCCGCCTGCATTTCCAGCGGCTTCGACAACCAGGGGGCATGGATGGCTTTCGCCGGCAGCATGGCCAGCTCGGGACAATAGCGCTTGATGAACTTGCCCTCGCTGTCGAATTTCTCCGACTGGCTCACCGGATTGAAAATGCGGAAATACGGTTGCGCATCGCAGCCGGTCGAGGCCGCCCACTGCCAGCCACCGTTGTTTGCCGCCAGATCGAAGTCGATCAGCTTCTCGGCAAAATAGCGCTCACCCCAGCGCCAGTCGATCAGCAGATCTTTCACCAGAAAGCTAGCTACAATCATGCGCAGGCGGTTGTGCATGTAGCCGGTCTGGTTCAGCTGGCGCATCGCGGCATCGACAATCGGAAACCCTGTCCTTCCCTCACACCAGGCGGCAAACCAGTCCTCGCGGTTCGGAAACGGCAGGGCATCGTATTCCGGCTTGAAGGCGTGCTCGACCACCTCGGGTCGGTGCCAGAGTATCTGCATGTAGAACTCGCGCCAGATCAGCTCGGACAGCCAGGTCTCGGCCCCCGCGCCACCGTGGCGATAGGCGTAAGTTGCCAGCTCGCGCACGCTGACCGTGCCAAAGCGCAGGTGCACCGACAGATACGACGGCCCCTTCACCGCCGGAAAGTCGCGCGCTTCGTGGTAGCGATCGATGCGCTGGCAGAAGTCGGCAAACAGCTGCTCACCACCCGCAAGCCCCACCGGCATGTTCAGCTCGCCCAGATTGCTGCGCGCAAAGCCCAGCTCTTTCAGGCTTGGAAAATACTGCGCCGGCAATCGCGCCAGCTGCTGTAGGTAGCGCACGACCGGATAGGGCTTGAGGTAGAAATCGTTGAGCTGCGCCAGCCAGGCGCGCTTGTACGGCGTAAACACCGAATACATGCCGCCGGTTTTGCTAAGCACCTCGGCGCGCTCGAACACCACCTGATCCTTGAATGTATGCAGTGCAATGCCTTTCTCTGCAAGGGCTGTAGCCACACACTGGTCACGGTATATCGCAGAGGGCTCGTAATCGTGATTGGCATAGACGGCACTGACGCCAAATTCGGCCACCAGTTGCGGGATCAGCTCAACCGCGCGGCCATAACGCACCACCAGATCGCCACCGTGTTTCAGCAGCTCGGTTTTGAGCTGCTTCAGGCTCTCCCAGATGAATTCGACGCGGCGGTCATCCTGCGGCAAGCCGGCGAGGATGTCGGTATCGAACACGAATACCGGAATCACCGGCTGGCCGGATTTCAGCGCGTGGTAGAGCGCCGCGTGATCATGCAGCCGCAGATCGCGGCGCAACCAGACCAGAACGGGTGACATGCCTTGCTCCTTCAGTACAGCCATTTGCGCACCAGCACAGCGCCGAAACGCTCGGTCAGCAGCCGCTCGGCAGCGGCATCGTCATCGTGGATCTCGCCCAGAGTGCGGAGCATCAGCGCATCCAGATAGGTCTCCACTTCAGTAAAAAACAGGGTCAGCAACGCATTGTCGTCATGATCGAAGTAATACACTTCACCGCTTTCCCGATGAAAGCAGAACAGATTGCCATTCCCCAGATAATCCCCGAAAGTCACCAGCTCTTCAGCCAGCGCCAGCAGCTCAGGGGCTTCGTCGCACAAATCCGGAAACCCCGGAAAAGCATCCAGCAGCGGCTCGATGGGCGTGTAGCCTGCGGGGGCCACACTGCAGAGGGTTTCGCCCAGCTTGAGCACGCCAAACTGCAGATGCCACTCACGCAAAGCCTGGGGCAAGCGGCAAGCCAGCCGCTGCTCCAGCTCCGCAAGTGCGGCCTCGCTAACCGGAGCCAGCACCGGCGCGGCGGGATGATCACCCCACAGTTCCGCGTAGGCATTGATCGTGCGGCGATACCAGTCCAGGCGGGTAGCGGCGCCTTCCAGCGCTGGCCAGGCCAGCGGCGGGCAGTCGGGAGGAGGCCATTGTTCAGTGTCTGGCAAGAAAGAATCCATGCGAACTCCGGCGTTGATTCGGCTATGCCGCATTGTGCTGGCGATGCCGTATCAGCGGCAAGACCGCCGCGATCGCGCGCAGTTTGCCGGCCGACTGTGCGATAATCCCGCGCATGGAAAAAGCGCAGACCATGAACCTCACCCATCACTTCCTGATCGCCATGCCCGGCCTGACTGACCCCCTGTTTTCCGGGGCACTGGCCTTTGTCTGTGAGCACAGCGAGAAAGGTGCAATGGGCATTATCGTGAACAAGCCGCTGGATCTCACGCTCACGCAGCTGTTCGAGCAGATTGACACCGAACTGCACCGACCGGATGTGGCCGAACAGCAGGTCTGTTTCGGCGGCCCGGTACAGACCGATCGTGGCTTTGTACTGCACAGCCCGCTGGGGAGCTGGCAATCTTCACTCGCGGTGAGCGACGAGCTGGGGCTGACCACGTCCAAGGACATTTTGCAGGCGGTTGGCGAAGGGCACGGCCCGGAACAGCTGATCATCACGCTGGGCTATTCCGGCTGGGAAGCCGGCCAGCTGGAAAACGAAATCGTGCAGAATTCCTGGCTGACCGTGCAGGCCGATCCGGCCATCATCTTTGGCAAGCCCCCGGAAGAGCGCTTCGACGCCGCGCTGGCCTTGCTGGGGGTGAATTACTCGATGCTGTCGCAGGAAGCCGGACATGCCTGAGCGCAATAGCAAAGGGTATCCAGCTCCAAGCCATAAACTCCAACCATTGCAAACACATCCACTAAGGGGTATGCAATGGGCTGCGTAATGGCCTTCGATTTCGGCACCAGCCGCATTGGCGTGGCCATGGGCAGCACCGAGCTGGGTATTGCCCACCCGCTGGAAACCATTGCCGCCGTCGACAACGACACGCGCTTTGCCCGCATCGCGAAACTGCTCAAGGAATGGCAACCCGATACGCTGGTGGTCGGTCTTTCCACGCATGTCGACGGCACCCCCACCGAGATGACGCAGCAGACCACGCGCTTTGCGCGCCGGCTGCACGGCCGTTTCGGGCTGACTACGCTGCTGGTGGACGAACGCCTTTCATCTGCCGCGGCGACCGAGCACCTCAACGAGATCGGCGTGCGTGGCCGCAAGCAGAAACCAGCGCTTGACCAGGTTGCTGCCATGCAGATTTTGCAAACCTATTTTGACACCCCCGACAGTGCGATCGATCCGGCCAGCCGGATGGACGTGCCGCAAGGAGACACCGATGCTTAACCCGCAACTGAATGCGCAGGGCGAGCTGATCCACCTGCTGACAACCGAAGGCCTGTCACGCAAGATCCTCACGCAGATTCTCGACAAAGCCGCCGAATTCGTTGAAGGCGGCGAACTGGTGAACAGGAAATTCACCGATCTGGCCGGAACCTCGGTCTTCAACCTGTTTTTCGAGAACTCGACCCGCACCCGCACCACCTTCGAAATCGCCGCCAAGCGCCTGTCGGCCGACGTGTCGAGCCTGAACATCCAGGCCTCCAGCACCGCCAAGGGCGAAACGCTGCTCGACACCATTCACAACCTCGAAGCGATGGGCGCCAATCTGTTTGTCGTGCGCCATTCCGAGTCGGGCGCGGCCCACCTGATTGCCCGCCACGTGAAGCCCGGGGTCTCGGTGGTGAATGCCGGCGATGGCCGTCATGCACACCCGACACAGGCCATGCTCGACATGTTCACCATCCGGCATTACAAGCAGGACTTCACCAAGCTGCGCGTGGCGATTGTCGGCGACATCCTGCATTCGCGCGTTGCCCGTTCGCAGATTCACGCCCTCTCGACGCTGGGCTGCCCGGAAATCCGCGTGATTGCGCCGAAAACCCTGCTGCCGACCGCCGTCGAACAACTGGGCGTCCACGTCTACCATGACATGGCAGAAGGCCTGAAGGACGTGGATGTCGTCGCGATGCTGCGCCTGCAGAACGAACGCATGAGCGGCGCCTACCTGCCCAGCACGCAGGAATTCTTCAAGTACTACGGTCTCACCGAGGAAAAACTGGCGCTGGCCAAACCCGATGCCATCGTGATGCATCCGGGCCCGATGAACCGCGGCGTGGAGATCGACTCGGTCGTCGCCGACGGCAAACAAGCCGTGATCCTGCCGCAGGTGACCTTTGGCATCGCCGTGCGCATGGCGGTGCTTTCCATCGTGACGGCCAACCAGCGGAGTGCGAAATAATGAAAAACATCCACATCCAGAACGGCCGCCTGGTTGACCCGCTGGCCGGCACCGAGCAACAGGCCGACCTCTTCGTCGCGAACGGCAAGATTGCGGGCATCGGTACTGCGCCGGCCGGTTTTGTGGCTGACGAAGTCATCGATGCCAGCGGCCAAATCGTCGCGCCGGGCCTCGTGGATTTTGCCGCGCGCCTGCGCGAACCGGGCAATGAATACAAGGCAACGCTGGCGTCCGAGATGGCTGCGGCGGTGGCCGGCGGCGTGACCAGCGTGGTCTGCACACCGGATACCGATCCGGCGCTCGATGAAGTCGGTCTGGTTACCATGCTGCGCCAGCGCTCCAAGACACTGGACCTTGCCCGCGTCTACCCGGTCGGCGCGCTGACCGTGGGCCTGAAGGGCAAGCAGATCACCGAGATGGCGCTACTGAAAGACGCCGGCTGCGTGGCGTTTTCGCAAGGCGATGTACCGATTGCCGATCTGCAGGTGCTGTATCGCGCCATGCAATACGCCGCCAACTACGACTTCGAGCTGCGCCTGCGCCCGGAAGAAGCCAGCCTGGTGAACGACGGCGTCGCACACGACGGCCCCTATGCCTCCCGCCTGGGGCTGACCGGCATTCCGGTGATTGCCGAGACCATCGCCATTGCACAGATCCTGCAGCTGGTGAAGGCCACCGGTTGCAAGGTGCACCTCGCCCGCATCTCCAGCGCGGACGGCCTGGCGCTGATCCGTGCGGCCAAGCAGGAAGGCCTACCGCTGACCTGCGATGTGGATATCAACCACATCCATCTGGCCGACGTGGATATCGGTTTCTTCGACTCGCAATTCCGCTTTGACCCACCGCTGCGCGCGGTCTCCGACCGTGACGCGATTGTGGCGGCGCTGAACGATGGCACCATCGACATCATCTGCTCCGACCATGCGCCGGTCGACGACGACGGCAAGCTGCTGCCCTTTGCACAGGCCGAGCGTGGTGCGACCGGTCTGGAGCTGCTGCTGCCGCTGACGCTGGCCTGGGCGAGCCGCAACGGCATCAGCCTGCCGGCCGCACTGGCCAAGATCAGTACCGTTCCGGCCAAGGCGCTGGGGTTCGCAGCGGGCCTGTCGGTCGGCATGCGCGCCGACCTGGTGCTGTTCAATGCCGGTGAAGCCTGGCAAGTCACGCCGGCGGCACTCAAGAGCAGCGGCAAGAACACCCCTTTCCTCAATCACGAAGTGGTCGGCCGCGTGCGCCACACGGTGGTCAAGGGCAAGGTCGTGTACAGCGCCTGAGCATCACAACAAGAGCCCGGCCGCGCGCCGGGCTTTTTGTTTTTTAAGGGTATATCAATGGAAGCAAATAAAAACAACGCTACTAGCCACATACCCAAGCACCAATCCCGCCAGATCCCGCGTGAGGAGCTGAAAACCTATCCGGTCTATCCCGGCCTGCCGCTGGCACAGATCACGCTGGTTCAAACCGCCGAACAGCTCGCCGCCGCACTCGCCGACCTGCAGGCCAGTACGGTCGTCGGTTTTGATACCGAATCACGACCAACCTTTCACCCCGGCCAGAAAAGCGACGGCCCGCATCTGCTGCAGTTGGCCACGGCAAGGCACGCCTGGCTGTTTCCGGTGCTGAACCACAGCTTGCCCGAAGAACTGAAAATGCTGCTGGAGTCGGGAAAGGTCAGTCTGATCGGCTTCGAGACCGGCGAGGATCTCCGGCGGCTACGCGAGCGCCTCGGCGTGCACTGCGCCAGCGTGCTTGACGCCGGCACCTTGTTCGCCAGCGAGAAGCGCATCACGGTCGGCGCGGTGCAGGCTGTCGCTCGTGTATTCGGGCAGTATCTGCGCAAATCGAAAAAGGTGACGACGTCGAACTGGTCGAAGCTGCCCTACAGCGACGCGCAACTGAGTTATGCCGGCAACGATGCCTGGGTGCCGCTGCAAGTCTACTTGGCGCTGCAAGAATGCTGATTCACGGCCAAAGGCCAAACCCAATCGCCATGCATTGAAAAAGGTCGCGCCCCGGAGCGGAGACGCGACCTGCACAGGGGGTGACCGCCCCCGGGTAAACCGTGGCCCGCCATCACGGGCAGAACGGCCTACTTCTCGACCAGATCCTTGTAGGCATACCAGGTGGCATGCCCGAGCCACGGGAAGATCACGATCAATCCGATCATCATCGTGGCAAAACCAATGGCCGTGAGCACCGCCAGCAAGGCTGCCCAGATCAGCATCGGCACCAGATTGTCGCCCACGCTACGCAGACTTACCATCATAGCAGTCACGGCATCAATATCGCGATCAGCAAGCATCGGGATCGATACCGCAGTCAGGGCGAACACCACCAGTGCCAGCACAAAACCCAAGCCGGCCCAGATCAGCGTAAAGGTCAGAAATTCCCCGGTCAGCGCCTGCAGGATCGCATCCATCCCCACTCCGCCTCCGCCATAAAACAGCGCGAAGAGGATGGCCGATGTGCGTTCCCAGGCGATGGCAATCATGCCTAGGCCCACGCCAAAAAATGCCAGCTGGCCGAAGTTGTGTTTCATGTCGCGCAGCGACTGGGCGAACGAGGTTTCGCGCCCTTCATCCCGCTCGCTGGTCAGTTCGTAGATGCCCGCCGCTCCCAGCGGGGCCAGCAGCAGAAATCCCGTCACGAAGGTCGTCAGCAGATAGGGATAGCCTGCGGCCAGCGCCAGCAGGATTGCCCCCACCGCGACCACCAGCACGCCATACGCCAGACTGGGCCCCGGATGACGCATCATGTCCTGCCAGCCGCGCCCCAGCCATTGCAGCGGTCTGCCTGCGTCGATCTTGCGGATGCCCGGCATCTGAAAATGCCGGTCCAGATTGTCCATGTGCAGATCCATGATGCACCTCCTGTTCATCTGCGCAGAAAGTGCGCAGCTTTCTGCTCATTTAGACCAGCTCCGAGCTCTGTGCCTCCCTCCTTCCGACCGACGGTCATTGCTGCAAAGCAGCAAAATAACCCTTCTTATTCAATGGTTTGTATTTGGCAAAGTCTTCGCCTAGCGTGGAAAAACCAACCCGATCCGCAGCGGAGGCTCCATGCAGCAGATCATGCGCGGGCTGCCCATTCTAGCGGTGCCTGCAGCGAATGCAGCAATCTGGGATTTCCAGCCCGCCGTCACGCCGATCGCCCGCGACATCAGCGAGCTACATGTCTGGCTGATGATCGTCATTCTCAGCGTCGCCGCCATCGTGTTTGGCGCCCTGTTCTACGCCATCCTGCGCCATCGCCGCTCGCTGGGACACGAAGCCCGCCCCTTTCACGAAAACACCACCGTCGAGATCGCCTGGACGCTCATTCCTGCCATTATCCTCGCCGTGATGGCCTGGCCGGCTGCCCGGGTGGTGCTGGCACAGAAGGACAATCGTGGCGCCGAGCTGACGATCAAGGTCACCGGCATGCAGTGGCAATGGCAGTACGACTACCTCGACCACGGCTTCGGCTTCAAAAGCCGGCTCGCCACCGAGCGGGCGCAGATCGAGAATTATTCCCCAGGCACCCCGCCCAGAAAATCATCGACGTATCTACTGGAAGTCAACGAACCACTTGTCGTCCCTGTCAATACAAAGGTACGTATTCTGACCACCAGTCAGGATGTCATCCATTCCTGGGGCGTACCGGCCTTTGCGGTCAAACAGGATGCCATTCCCGGCTACATCCGCGATACCTGGTTCCGCGCCGAACAGACCGGCACCTATCGCGGCCAGTGCGTCGAGCTGTGCGGGCGCGATCACGCCTTCATGCCGGTGGTGGTCAAGGTGGTCAGCAAGGATGAATTCCGCAGCTGGGCCAGCGCGCGTCAGGCCCGCCAGCAAGCCGAGGCAGGCAATCCGGACCGAAACTGGACGCGCGAGGAGCTGCTGGCACGTGGCGAGCGCGTTTACGCGGAAAATTGCGCGACCTGCCACCAGCCCCATGGCGAAGGACTCGGTCCATTCCCGGCACTGCACGGCTCGAAGATCGTGAATGGGCCGATCGAGGCACATCTGGCCATCGTGCTGAAAGGCCGCAATGCCATGCCGGCCTGGACCAGCCTCTCCGAGGTCGATATCGCGGCAGTCATCAGCTTCGAGCGCAATGCACTGGGCAATAGCAGGGGTGATCTGCTGCAACCTGCGGTCGTCAAGGCCGCGCGCCAGCAGGAGGGCAAGTGATGAATGATCACACGCATGACAGCAGTCACGCGACAGCCCACGGCTGGCGCCGCTGGCTGTACGCGACCAATCACAAGGACATCGGCACGCTCTACCTGTGCTTTGCCGCCGCAATGTTCTTTACCGGAGGTCTGATGGCGCTGGGCATCCGGCTGGAGCTGTTCCAGCCCGGCCTGCAGTACTGGCACCCCGAGTTCTACAACCAGCTGGTAACCCTGCACGGCGTCATTATGGTGTTCGGCGCCATCATGCCCGCATTTACCGGCCTGGCAAACTGGATGCTGCCGCTGATGCTGGGCGCCCCGGACATGGCCTTTGCGCGGATGAACAATTGGAGTTTCTGGCTGCTACCCCCGGCTGCCGCCCTGCTGCTGATTTCGCTGGTGGTTCCCGGCGGTGCCGCTGCCGCGGGATGGACCTTCTACCCACCCTTGTCCATCCAGGGTGGCATGGGGATGGATCTGGCCATTTTTGCCATTCATCTGCTTGGCATCAGCTCGATCATGGGCTCGATCAATATCGTCGTCACGGTGCTGAACATGCGTGCGCCCGGGATGACGCTGCTGAAGATGCCGCTCTTTGCCTGGACCTCGCTGATCACGGCCTACCTGCTGATCGCAGTAGCGCCGGTACTCGCCGGTGCCGTGACCATGCTGCTGACCGACCGTCACTTCGGCACGCATTTTTTCAAGGCTGCCGGTGGTGGTGATCCGGTGTTGTTCCAGCACATTTTCTGGTTCTTCGGCCATCCGGAGGTCTACATCATGGCGCTGCCGGCATTCGGCATCGTCAGCCAGATCATCCCGACCTTCGCACGCAAGCCGCTGTTCGGTTACGTGTCGATGGTTTATGCCACCTGCGCCATCGGCATTCTGTCTTTTCTGGTCTGGGGGCATCACATGTTCGCCGTCGGCATGCCGGCAGTGACCCAGCTCTTCTTCATGTTCATGACCATGCTGATCGCCGTCCCCACCGGCGTAAAGGTATTCAACTGGATCGCCACCATGTGGCAGGGCAGCATGAGCTTCGAAACCCCGATGCTGTTTGCGGTGGGCTTTGTCTGCCTGTTTACCGTTGGCGGTTTTTCCGGGCTGGTGCTCTCGGTCGCCCCGGTCGACACGCAGATGCAGGACACGTACTACGTGGTGGCCCATTTCCACTATGTGCTGGTGGCCGGCGCCTTGTTCAGCCTGTTTGGCGCGGTGTACTACTGGCTGCCGAAGTGGTCCGGCAACAACTACTGCGAACCACTGGGCAAGCTGCATTTCTGGTGGTCGATGATCGCCTTCAACATCACGTTCTTCCCGATGCATTTCCTGGGGCTGGCCGGCATGCCGCGGCGCATTCCCGACTACGCGCTGCAATTCACCCACTTCAACCAGCTCGCTACCGTCGGCGCCCTGTTATTCGGGCTGGCCCAGATACTGTTCATCTACAACGTTGTCCAGTGCATCCGGGCACGCTACGGGCCGGCAGACGAACGTCCGTGGGATGGGGCCCATACGCTGGAATGGGACGTGCCGACTCCGGCTCCGCATCACACCTGGGAGAGCCCGCCGGATATCGCGCTGGTGCGCAAGGGCTTGCGCGCCCAGGCGCTGGAGCATGGCCATGAGTAAGAATTTGCGTACCGCACTCTGGCTGGTCCTGCTGGCGCTGTTTTTCTTTGTTGCCAGCATCGTCCGGCAACTGGCCGGGGGCTGACATGCGCGGCGCGGAGCTACAAATGCGTAACCGCCGGCTAGCCTGGAAGCTGGGGCTGACCGCACTGATCATGTCCGGCTTCGGGCTGGCGCTCGCGCCGCTGTATGACCGGCTGTGCCGCGTGCTCGGACTGGATCGTGCCCGCGCGGAACTGGCCAGCAGCAGCGAGGTGCTTCGCGTTGAATTCGACACCAATGTCGCCGCCGGCCTGCCCGTCCGTTTTACCGCCCTGACACCCGTAACCGTGATGCACCCGGGCAGCCGGCTGCAGGGGCGCTTTCTGCTGGAAAACTACGGCAAGCACCCGGTCACGATCCGGGCAATCCCGAGTTTTGCGCCGCTACGCGCTGCAGGTGTGCTGCACAAGATCGATTGCTTCTGCTTTAACGGCATGACGCTGGCGGCAGGCGAGACCCGCGAAGTCAGCGTCTTGCTGCAAGCCGGCCCACTCCCCGAAGGACTGGGGGCCGCAACGCTGTCATACGTCCTGCAGGGAGAAGCAACATGATGCGGGCACTGCAGACGGTACTAGCGGCACTGTTTGGCGTACAGAGCCGCCGGGCGGCTTCCGGCGCCGTCAAACCCTGGCAGTTGCTGCTGGCAGCATGCTTGCTGCTGGTACTGCTGGGTTGTGCCGTACGCTGGCTGGCTGGCTGGCTGGCCAACGAACAGGCGTCATCCCGACCGGCTGGGACACCCGCCACAGGAGATCGGCCATGAATGTCGAAAAAGGTCTGCACGACGCACACTATTTCGTTCCCGCACCATCACGCTGGCCAGCGGTTGGTGCGATTGCGCTGTTCTGCCTGGGGCTGGGCGCGGCACTCGCCATCAACGCCGTGCCCGCTGGCTGGCTACTGCTGGCGAGCGGCGGCGGGCTCTTGCTGTGGATGCTGTTCGGCTGGTTTGGCGACGTGATCGCCGAGAGCGAAAGCCATGCCTATGGCCCGCAAGTGGGCTGGTCGTTCCGCTGGGGGATGGCCTGGTTCATTTTCTCGGAAGTGATGTTCTTTGCCGCGTTTTTCGGGGCGTTGTTCTACACCCGCAGCATCGCCGTTCCGGAACTCGGCGGAAGCGGGCTAAGCCATGACTTGCTGTGGCCACGGTTTTCCGCCGAGTGGCCACAACAGACCGGCCCCTCGGTAGCCAGCTATACACCAATGGGCGCTCACGGTATTCCGTCGATCAATACCGCCATCCTGCTCAGCTCGGGCGCGACGCTGACCTGGGCACACTGGGCGCTACTCAAGGGGCAGCGACTGCAACTCATCAGCGGGCTGGTCATTACCGTATATCTCGCCGCGCTTTTCCTGGCGCTGCAGGCCGCCGAATACCACCACGGGTTTGCCGAACTGAATCTCACACTGGCTTCCGGTGCCTACGGCGCGACCTTTTACCTGCTGACCGGCTTTCACGGCCTGCACGTGCTGGTGGGATCATTGCTGCTGTGTGTGATCCTGGCCCGCAGTGCGCGGGGCGACTTTGACGAGCGCCATCACTTTGCCTTTGAAGCCGCAGCCTGGTACTGGCACTTCGTCGATGTGGTCTGGCTGCTGCTGTTTGTGACGGTGTACTGGCTATGACTGCAAGCAGCGTCAGCCCCCGGCCAGCCAGCCCAGCCTGGAGGCCAGCAGAATCAGGGCAAACAGCCCCAGCGACAGCAATACACGCCAAGTCAGCGTGCGCGCCAAAGCCTGCGGCTGTGCATTCCCGCGGATCAGCTGGACAAAACCACGCGCGAGCAAGGCGATGATGAGCAGCAGAATAAGCAGCAGCAACACTTTCATGACGGCACCTCCTGCCTCCCATGCTAGTCCTGTCCGGCCACGGCGCCAAGCGGCCCTGCTTTGCATGGCAGCACTGATTGTGTTCACGCTGCTCCTGGGGGGCTGGCAAACCCAACGGGCTCTGGTGCGAATCGCGCAGGAGCGCGCGACACCCGCGCCCCCAGCTCACTGGCGGCACGGCGCCCCTCCCGTACCCGCCAGCCTGCTGCTGGCTGGCCAGTGGCGCAGCGAATCCTGCCTCGAGGTCGGACCGCAATGGCGGCAAGGCCGCGCCGGCCACTCGCTGGTCTGCCCGCTGCAACTGGAAGATGGCCTGCTGCTGCTCGTCAATCTCGGCTGGCTGCCGCAAGGCAGCCGCGCGCCAGCACTACCCCCATTGCCACTGGCCGTCCATACGCAGCCTTGGCCGCGCTATCTGGAGCTGGCCGAATCCCCCCCTCGCGGGCGGGTGTTCCAGAATCTTGACCCGCTGCGCTTTGCCCTCTGGTCGAAATTGCCAGAGCCCGCCGGCTATGCGGTCGTGGCATTTCCGGCGGCACCACTGCAAAGCAGCCCGCGCCGCGAACCGCTGCCCTCCTGGCGCCACTGGGGCTATGCGTTAAGCTGGTTTGCCATGAGTGCGTGCGGCATGGCGCTATGGCTACGGCTGCGCAAGGAGGCATGGTGAACCCGAAAATGACGCTAACACTGCTCTTCGGGCTGAGTGCCCTGCCGATACTGGCAGCGCAGTTGCTGTATGTGCATTACCGGAACAATCCGCGTCCGGCCAGCCATACGGTCGGGCAATTGCAGATTGCGCCCGTCGCCGCTGCTGACCAGCACTGGCGCCTGCAAGTCGAACCCGACTGCAGTGCAGGTTCTGTCAGCGCCCAGCGGCTGGAACAAGCGCAGCGGATTGGGCGCAGTCTCGGGGCAAAACGCGCGCTGCCGGTGCTGGCGGCAGCAGCCTGCCGGAATAATGGCCCGGCCGGACTGACGCTGGTTGATCCGCGGGGAAACAGTGTGTTGTTCTACTCGGCGCAGCAGCTGGATGACCCGCAGCTTCGCAAGGCTGTTCTTGCCGAAATCGGCCAGGTATTGCGCAACAACCCAATCACCGGAGAGAGGCCATGAAACGGCTGCTACTCAGCCTGATTGCACTGTGCTGGCTGCTGATCATGCTGGGTGCCTTTGTGCGGCTGTCCGATGCCGGGCTCGGCTGCCCGGACTGGCCAACCTGCTATGGGCATCTGTATTTGCCCGATGAGCATCACGAAATTGCCGCAGCCAGCCAGCAGTTCGGGCAGGCTGTTGATCCGTCGCGGGCATTCAAGGAAATGCTGCACCGCTATGTTGCAGGTAGCCTCGGCCTGCTGTTGCTGGTGGTCGTGTTCGGCGGCTGGCGCACCGGCTGGCCACGCCTGCCGCTGCTGTTGCCCTGCATCATTGTTCTGGGACAAGCGTTGCTGGGGATGTGGACCGTCACGGAAAAACTGATGCCTGCCGTTGTAACGGCTCACCTGCTGGGTGGCATGCTGCTGCTGGCCAGTCTGGTCTGGCTGGGCGCACGCAGCAACACACTCCCCTCTTCCCCGTCAGGCTCCGTTAGCGCGGGATGGCTGGTTGCAGCTGTCTTGCTGCAAATCATGCTGGGGGGGTGGGTATCCAGTAATTATGCCGGGCCGGCATGCGCCGATTTCCCGCTCTGCCAGGGTGAACTGCTGCATGGCAATGGCCTGCTGCAAGCACTTGATCCGGCCCGACCGCTGGGGCTGAATTCCGACGGCAGCATCATCCGGCTGGAGCAGCTCGCCGCCATCCATACACTGCATCGCGCCGGTGCGCTGCTGGTGCTGCTCTGCGGACTGTGGCAGGGGCTGCGGCTGTGGCAATCCAGGCGGCAAGAACTGGCACTGTTGCTGGTCGCACTGCTGGCAGGGCAGGTTCTGCTGGGCATCCTCAACGCCCTGTGGGCACAACCACTGCTGCTGGCTGTGTTGCATAACGGGCTGGCAGCACTGCTGCTGGCACTGTCGGTCTGGCTGGCCGCCCGGCCAGCCCCAATCCGGGAGAACCTCCATGAGCTCGCTGGCCCTGTCATCCCGGCTGCACCTCGCTGAATACTGGCAACTCGGCAAGCCGCGTGTGGTTGCGCTCATCGTGTTTTGCGCGCTGGCCGGCATGCTGCTGGCGCCACTGCCGGCACACCCCACCCGCCTGCTGCCGGCATTGGCCGGAATCGCGCTGCTGGCCACGGCGGCGGCGGCGGCCAACTGCCTGTTCGAGCGTGATCGCGACGCGCAAATGCGGCGCACCAGCCAGCGCCCGCTGGTACGCGGCTCACTGGCCCCCGCTGGTGCAGCCGGCTATGCATTGCTGTGTCTGCTGGCCGGCAGCGCGCTGCTGGCATTGCACGGTTGGCTGCTGCTGACCCTTACGCTGGCCACTGCGGCAGCGTACAGCATCGTCTACACCCGCTGGCTGAAACCTGCCAGCCCGCAAAATATCGTCATCGGCGGCGCAGCCGGTGCCATGCCGCCGCTTCTGGGCTGGGTCGCCGCCACCGGTCACCTCGACCCGGAGGCGCTGAGCCTTTTCCTGATCATCTACGCCTGGACGCCGCCGCACTTCTGGGCGCTGGCGCTGTATCGCCGCGACGATTATCTGCGTGCAGGCCTGCCGATGCTGCCCGTGACCCATGGCCCGGCCTTCACCCGGCTCAGTATCCTGCTCTACAGCGTGCTGTTGCTGGCAATCAGCACAATGCCCTTCGGGCTGGGGCTGGGCAATTGGCTCTATCTGGCAGGAGCCATACTACTTGGAGCACGTTTTCTGCAACTGGCATGGCGCCTCTACAGCCACAGCGATGATAGCGATGCCCGCGTGCTCTTTCGCTTTTCCATCCGCTACCTTGGCTGGCTGTTTGCACTACTGCTCGCCGAACACTGGCTGATCATCATGCAGGTATTGCCTTATAAGCCATGAAAAACAAGGAATAGATAGCAATACCCTAGACCACCAGCGCCGCAACGGCCTTGCAGCAGGCCTGCCGGAGCATGCCCAGCAGCAGGAGTGCATATACGAGCAGCACGCCCCCAGCCGCGGTCGCGGCAACGCCCCCCCAGGGCCAGCACAGGCCGGCAACCAGCGCCAGCCAGCCCAGGTACTTCAGCCAGCGTTCGGGAAACAGCTGCCCCATATGGCGCAGCGGCCCGGCCAGAGGACGCTGACGACGGTAATCCAGCCACAGCAGAAACGGAATGATCTTGCCCAGCATGGCGGTAAAAATCGGCAATAGTCCGCCCAGCAGGAACTGCCCGCCAAGCACCACGGCATCAAGGATTCCGTCCTCTGCCTGCCAGGGGCTCAGGCCGAACACCAGCAACAGATTCAGTCCCCCCCAGGCCCACAGCCAGCGCGCCGGATCGACGCAGCGCTTGCTCTGCTGCAACAAGCGCCACAGTGGCAGCACCAGCGCCGCAGCAGGCAAAACCAGCAACGGCATCAAGACCGGCCAGCACAGCATCGCCAGCAGCAGCAAAAATGTGCCGGGAACCAGCAGTCGCACCAGCTTCGCCGGCCAGGGCGGCGTCACCAGAAACATCGGTACTACCGTCACTGCCACACTGGTCAGCAGCATGCCGGCCCAGCCCGCACTCCCCCACAGCACATGCTGGCGCAGCAGCGCCGCAAAGGGCAAGGCGGCACCGCGCGTCAGAACCAGGACCAGTGCACTACCCAACAATACTGTTGTCACCAGCGCGAGCACACTGAAGGCCAGCCCGGTGCTGGTCGGATCACAGGCAGGGCTGCGACACAGACGCACGAAAAGCCAGCCGGCCAGCGGCAGCAACGTCAGCGACAGGCTCAGTGCCGCCCCCTGCAGCAGCAACGGCTGCATGAACCACAGTCCCGCCACCAGCAAGGCCACGCCCAGCTGCAGCCCCAGCCACACCATCAAGCCCGCCAGCCCGGCTCTGGCCGCTCGCACCCCGGCAACCACCGCGGCCACCTGCAGTAGCGCCCCCAACATGATGTTGCCGGCAAAACCCAGCATCAGGGCATGGGTCAGCGCCAGCGCTTCCGGGGCATGCCGGCTGGACAACACCGTTGAGGGCTCAAGCAGAAACAGCACGCCAGCCAGCAGCAGCCACAGTGGCGCAGTACGGAAAAAACGCAGCGGCACTGCCAGTGGCAGGCTGAATTCGGGGTTGATCATCCGCTACTGCCGCACAATCCGCACCAGCGCCGTCCCATCTGCCTGCTCGGTGGTATCCCAGCAGCACGGCCGCAATGTCAGATGATCGAACAAGGGGTATGGCACATGCGGCAGGCGGAATGTGGCGACTTCATCGGGCTCGGCAGCATCCAGCCAGACCAGAATCCGTTCCAGCGGTTCGGGAGGCGCAAGCCCGCACAGGTCGGTGACATTCATGGCAGCTCCTGCAGACAATCCGGAACGGTGCGATCACACATCGGGTAGAGGATGTTCTCTTCCTTGAGATTGTGCTGCTGCAGCAGGATCAGCAGTGTTTCACAGCAGCCGGCAAAGTCATCGGCATCCCGCGCAGCAAGCGCCTCGCCCAGCCCAGCCATCAGACTGCGTGCCTCGGCGTGCTCCATGCGCATGACCTGAGTCGGGCCACCGCTCATGCCGGTCGCCGCCTCGAAAGCAGGAAAGAGCGACTCCTCTTCCAGCCGGAAATGCGCCTCGGTGTCACTGATAAAGGATTGCGTCACACTGGCACAGGCAGCCCAGTCCCGGCGCCGGGCAGCAGCTTCCGCGCTGGCCAGCAGGCTGTCGCAGTCGCGATGCTGTTGCTGCAATACGGCAGTAATGGTCATGGAGCCTCCGGTATGACGATCAGCAAAAGCTCAAGGTAGCGCCAGAGCTGCCCGATCCGCTTGACGGGAATCAAGCGCATGCGACAGCCCAGACAAGCCGGACCAGCAAGTTAGCAAGAGCGGTACAGCAGCCAGAGACGGAATCGATTAACGTGCCAGCATTCCGATTTGTCCCAGCCTGCAGGATTACGCATGACTCCCCGCTTTCGCCCCCGCACCTACTGGTTTTTTGGCGCCGGCCTGCTCACGCTGGCCATCGGCAGCTGGCTGCTGCTGAAGCCGGCCACCAGCACCGCAACGGCCAGTGCACCTGTGGTGCGGCCACTGGAGCTGGCAGCCGCCGATCTCGCTCGTGTTACTCGGGGTCCGTTTGCCCGCTCGCTGACGCTGGCAGGCGAACTGCAAGCCGTACGCCAGACCGTGCTCAATGCGCAAATCGAAGGGGAAATCGAGCAAGTGCTGGTACGCGCCGGCGAGCCAGTCAAGGCCGGGCAACCGCTGGCGCGCTTTGCCACGCGCGACTTGGCGCAGAAGGTCGCGGTGCAGGAAGCCTTGCTGGCCAAAAGCCGCGAACAGCTGCAGCAGCAGCAGAAGGTCGAGGCGCGCAACCGCCAGCTTCTGGAGCAGCGCTTCATCTCGCAGAACGCGTTCGACGCGACACAGAGCCAGTCGGCGGTCTTGCAGACCGAGCTCAAGGCCAGCATCGCCGAGCTGCAGCTAGCGCGACAGGCCTTGGGCTATGCCACCGTGAGCGCGCCCTTTGCCGGCATCGTGGCAGAACGCGCCATCGATCCGGGCCAGCATGTCGGGATGAATGCACGCCTCTTCAGCCTGGTCGACCTTGATGAACTGGAGCTGGCCCTACAGGTGCCGGTACGGGCGCTCGCCGCCATTCAGCCCGGCCAGACCGTACGCTTCACTGTCGAAGGCTTTGCCCAGTCTTTCACCGGCAAAGTCGCCCGTATCGCGCCGCAGGCCGATGCCAGCCGCAGCGTGCCGGTCTATGTGCGCGTCGACAACCGCAACGGCCCGCTCAAGGGTGGCATGTACGCGCAGGCACAGCTCGATCTGGCTGCCACCGCCGATGCGCTCAGCGTGCCGCAGGCCGCAGTGCGCGACGAGCAGGGCGCGACCGTCGTCTACGCCGTGGAAAACGGCAAGGTCATGCGCCGCAAGGTCGAAGTGATCGATAGCAACCCCTCAACCGGCATGGTGGCCATTGCCAGCGGCCCGGCGGCAGGGGCACTGGTGCTGCGTATTGCTCCGCCGGGACTTGGCGATGGCCAGACAGTGCACCTCCCCAAAGAGCACTAAATACATCACGCCGTATTGCCGTACAGGCATTTATTAGTAATGCATAGCGGGATATACCCGGAGCTTTGCCATGTGGTTTACCGAAGTCAGCCTGAAAAACCCGGTGTTTGCGACCATGATGATGCTGTCGCTGTTCGTGCTGGGGCTGTTTTCCCTGCAGCGTCTGCCGGTTGAAGAATTTCCCGATGTGAAATTCCCGGTGGTATTCGTGCAGACCAGTTATCCGGGGGCCGGGCCGGAGGTTGTGGAGTCCGAAGTCACCCGCAAGGTCGAAGAAGCCATGAACACCGTAGGAGGCCTCACGCAGCTGTATTCGCACAGCTATGAAGGCGTATCGGTGGTCATCGCCGAATTCGATCTGAGCGTTGACCCGACCAAGGCCGTGCAGGATGTACGCGAGAAAATGGCCGGCGTAACGCCGCTGCTACGCCGCGAAGTCGAAACACCCGTCATTCAGCGCTATGACCCGACTGCGCGGCCGATCGTGTCGCTGGCCATCAGCAGTGACCGGCTGGGGGCGCGCGAGTTGACAACCCGCAGCGAACAGCTGATCAAGAAGCGCTATGAAACAGTCCGCGGCGTCGGGCGGGTCGAGCTCATCGGCGGTCGCAGCCGGGCGGTGGAAGTGCAGCTCAAGCCAGCCGAACTGGCCGCGCGCCAGCTCACGGCCACCGACATCATCAACACCATCAAGCTGGAAAATGCCGAGCTGCCAGTCGGCACGCTGGAATACCAGCAACAGGAGCGACTGGTTCAGATCCGCGGCCGGCTTAAAACTCCCACGGACTTTGGCAATCTGGTCGTCGCTCAGCGTCAGGGCAGCCCGGTGTACCTGCGCGATGTCGCCAGCGTACGTGACGGGCAGGCCGAACAGGAATCGCTGGCACTGGTGAACGGCAAGCCGGCACTCTCGCTGGATATCGTGAAAATTGACGGCGCGAATACGGTGCAGGTGAGCGATGACGTGCGAGCCATGACCGACGAACTCAACAATGCGCTTGCCACCGAAGGAATCAGGATCACGGTATTGAACGACACCTCTACCGGTATCCGCAATTCGCTGAAAGACGTCCGCACGACCATGCTGGAAGGGGCCGCGCTGACCGTGCTGATCGTATTTCTGTTCCTTGGCTCGTGGCGTTCGACGGTGATTACCGGACTGACGCTGCCCGTTGCGCTGATCGGTGCCTTCTGGGTGCTTAGCCTGGCCGGTTTCACCATCAATGTGATGACGATGATGGCGCTGTCGCTGTGCGTGGGGCTGCTGATCGACGATGCCATCGTGGTGCGCGAGAACATTGTCCGGCACGCCGCGATGGGTAAAAGCCACTTTCAGGCGGCCCTGGACGGCACCCGCGAGATCGGCCTGGCCGTGCTGGCCACCACCTCGACCATCGTTGCCGTCTTCCTGCCGGTCGGCTTTATGGGCGGGATCATCGGCCAGTTTTTCCACCAGTTCGGCCTGACCGTATGTGCCGCCGTGCTGATTTCGATGTTCGTCTCGTTCACGCTGGATCCGATGCTCTCCTCGGTCTGGCCTGACCCGCATGTGCACGGCGGTAAGAGGCCACTGGGGCGCCTGCTGGACTGGTTCGAGGACGGCATGGACAAGGCCGGGAAACTGTACAGCAGGGTCATTGCCTGGAGTCTGGCGCACCGCAAGAGTGTGCTGGCCATCGGGCTGGGCAGCCTGGTCGCCGCCTTCATGCTGGCGCGCTTCATCGGCAGCGAATTCGTTCCGAAATCCGATCTCTCTCGGCTGGCCATCAACTACAGCGTGCCCGTGGGCTCGGCACTGGATTACACCGCCGAGAAAACCCGCCAGATTGACGCGGCCATGCGCGAGTTTCCGGAAGTGATCCAGACTTATGCCACCCTGAATGCTGGTGAAGGCGGCAGCAAACACGACGGACGCTTGACACTGATCCTGAAGCCCCGCAAGGAACGTGAGCGGTCGCAAGCCGAACTGATTCCACTTCTGCGTGAACGGCTTTCCCGGATTGCCGGCGTCACCATCAGTGATATCAGCAGCCTGGGAGGTGGTGGGCCGGACCAGAAACCGATCGCGATCTCGCTGCAGGGCAGCGATCTGAAAGAGCTGGAACGACTGAGTCTGGATTTTGCAGACAAGCTGGCCAGGATTCCCGGCGTCGTCGATGTGGAGTCAACCCAGAAGCCAGGCAAGCCTGCGCTCAATGTCGAGATCGATCGTCCGCTCGCGGCAGATCTTGGCCTCTCTCTCACCAGCATCGGTAACGCCCTGCGCCCACTGGTCGCCGGGGAAAAGGCGACGACCTGGCAAGCGCCGGATGGCGAAAACTACGACGTGATCGTGCGCCTGCCTGCCGACGCCCGCCAGACCGGAAATCAGCTGGAAAGCATCTATCTGCCTTCCTCCCGCACGGATGCGAACGGCAAGCCCGTGCTCGTTCCCCTCTCCAGCGTGGCCGAGCTGAAAAGCAATGTGAGCCCGGTGCAGGTGAACCGCCGTGCCATGCAGCGCGAAGTGTGGATCACCGCCAACGCGAGCGGCCGGACGACCGGTGAAATCCAGGCGGACATCCAGAAGCTGAAAAATAGCTTCAAGCTGCCTCCGGGCTATCGTTTCGACGAACAGGGCGATGCCAAGGACATGGCCGAATCCGCCAGCTACGCAGTTGCCGCATTGGCGCTGGGCGTGATCTTCATTTACATGATTCTGGCCTCCCAATTCGGCAGCTTCCTGCAACCCCTGGCCATCATGACCTCGCTACCCCTGTCGATCATAGGCGTGCTGCTGGCATTGCTGCTGTGGCGCAGTACGATGAACATCTTTTCGGTCATCGGCATCATCATGCTGATGGGGCTGGTCACCAAAAATGCCATTCTGCTGGTCGATTTCGTAAACCACCTGCGCCAGCAAGGCTACCAGCGCGCAGCCGCGATTGCCGAGGCCGGCCGGGTACGTTTGCGCCCGATCCTGATGACCACGGCGGCAATGGTAGTCGGCATGTTGCCACTCGCACTGGCGATTGGTGAAGGTGCCGAAGCACGGGCGCCGATGGCTCATGCCATTATCGGCGGCCTGATCACCTCGACACTGCTGACGCTGGTGGTCGTACCGGTCGTGTTCACCTACCTGGATGATCTTGGCTGCTGGCTGCTGCGCCGCTGGCGCAAGGATTCATCAGTACCGAGGGTATCCTGACCCAGCCACTACTATACAAGACACCTACGAGCATACCCGTAGGATAAAAATTGCAACCGGATTCATCTGGCGCCACGCACAACCTGCCCCTCTTCCTAAAGCCGGGGATGAATTGGCCGAAATTGCAGCTATGCTGAAACAGCAATCGCCGCAATATTTCGGAAGGAGCAGGACATGACGTTACGTCAGAAAGCGTGGGCACTCACCGGCCTGGTGTTCTTGGCATTGATTGGGGTAATGCTGATCGGGCTGTGGGTCATGCGTGACGCCAGCGATCAGGATAATCGCGCCCGCATCAAGCAGCTGATGAGCAGTACCTATCTGGGCATTGTCCAGCTGGAAGAAATGGCCGCGGCTGGCAAGTTGCCAGAAGACCAGGCCAAGGCCATCGCAACCCAGATTCTGCGGGAAAACAAGTACCACAAGAGCGAATACGTTTATGTGGTGGACGATAAACTGAACTTTGTCGCAACACCGCTGGATCCCCAGCTGCACGGCACGTCCTTCAATGACTTCAAGGATGCACAAGGCAAAAGCGTGGGCGCCATTGCTTTGGAGGCACTGAAAAAGTCGGGCGGAGCCATGACCGAGTACGAATGGAACTCCAAGCGTGATGGTCAGGTCGTCGATCTGCTTTCCGTCGCCCAGAAGACGCCGCGCTGGGGCTGGATTGTCGGCAATGGCATCAGCATGGCCGAAGCCGATGCCCGCTTCTGGAGCAATGCGCGCTGGCAGGTACTGATCTGCCTGGCCGTAGCGGCAGTGGTCGGTGTACTGCTGGTTGGTGCGGTGCATAGCATTCTGAAAAATCTGGGCGGCGAACCGGATGAAGTGCGCAGACTGGTTCTGCAAGTTGCGGACGGCAATCTGCAAACTACGGAAGCGCTCAAGAGCGGCGATCCGAACAGCATCTATGGCTCGGTACTGCGAATGCGCGAATCACTGCGCACCGTACTCACACAGTTGGCCAGTGCGGTACAAACGCTGCACAACACCAGCAATGACATTGTCAACAGCGCACAGAGCAGCAACCATCTGATCGAAGCACAAAGCGACGCAGCCAACCGGATTGCCCGGACTGCCGAACATTTTGCCGAGCAGACCCAGATGGGGGCCGAACAGGCTCAGACCGCCCGCTCGCAGAGCGAGTCGGCCACCGGCATTTCTGCCCAAGGACAGACCGTCATTACGTCTGCTGTGAAACGGCTAACCGAAACAGAACAGGCTGTCGGCGAAACGCAGAACGGCATCGATGAACTGGCTCAGCGTGTCACCAGTATTTCTGCGGTCATTGCCGTGATCCGCGATGTTGCTGACCAGACCAATCTGCTGGCACTCAATGCCGCCATCGAAGCAGCCCGCGCCGGTGAACAGGGACGCGGCTTTGCGGTGGTGGCCGACGAAGTTCGCAAACTGGCCGAGCGCACCAGTACTGCCACCCAGGAAATCGGCCAGACCATCAATGCCGTGCAGAACAGCAGCCAGAATGCCAAATCACGCATGGATGAAATGGTGACCCAGCTGAAAGAAGCCATTCGCCAAGCCAAGGAAGGGGGCGAGGCCGTGAAGGCCATCCGCCATGAAACGGAAGCAACCGCACACGTCGTCGGGGAAATCGGGCAGGCATTGAGCGCCCAGGTGGAAGCGGCTCACACCATCCGCAATGATGTCGACGAGGTAGCCCGCTCCTCCAGCGGCACGCTGGCAGCGGCACAGGGAACCGTCAGTGCGGCACGCTCGATCAAGGGAGTATCCGAGCAACTGGAAACTCTGGTGAAACGCTTTAAGATCTGATTTATCACACAACAAAAAACCCCGGCTTGCCGGGGTTTTTTGCCCCTGAGGTTTACTTTTCCGCCTCGTCACCAGCCTCGGGGACCTTCAGCATGGTCGCGCCAGCCGGGATCGGGTCTGTAATCCCGTCGAACAACCAGCCCTTGGTTAGCGCATAGAACACCGCCAGCATGGTTGGCCCCAGAAAGACCCCGAGCACGCCCATCGATGCTGCGCCCCCCAGGACACCGAACATGATCAGCACAAACGGCAGATCGCTGTTTTTGCCAATCAGCAATGGCTTGACCACATTGTCGGCACTGCCAACGAGCCCCACCATCCAGACCGCGATAAAGATGGCCCAGCCACTGGAACCATTGTGGTACATCCATGCTGCCACCGGTAACCCCAGCAAGGAGGGTCCACCTGGCAAAACAGACAGGAAGCAGCTGGCAAAGCCGAATGTGGCCGCATTGGGCACCCCGGCGATCAGATAGCCAACATAGGCTAGCGCCCCCTGTACCAGCGCGGTACCGACAAAGCCATTCACCACACCGCGAATCGATGAACCGGCAATCCCCAGCAACTCATCGCCACGCGTGCCTGCAATCTTGACCATCAGCGCACGCAACCACCGCAGGACATGCTCGCCTTCAAGATAGAAAACCAGCGCAATCAGCAGGCTGAGTGTCAGTTCAAGCACGCCACGCCCCAGCGCAGCCAGCAGGCTCAGCAAAAAGGACGCGACAGGGGATGCGTACTCCTTCACCTTGGCCATCAACTCCGGATCGCCCTGCCCCAGCAACTGCCAGTGGCGCTGGATTGGCTGGCCGACCCACGGCAGATTAGCCAGCCAGTTCGGGAGCTCAGGCCAGCCATGCGAGAAGGCATCCCGCAAGCGAACCACCAGCGCACCGGCCTGCTCGACAAACTGGCTACCACCGATGACCAGAGGCATCAGCAGCAAACAGGACAGCGCCAATAACATCAGCAAACCGGCAATCAATCCGTTCCCACGGCAGTACCCGCGCAGCAAAACAAATGGTCGCCAGGTTACCAGTACCAGAATGGCTGCCCAGATAATGGCGCCAATAAATGGACGCATTACCTGCCAGGCCATCATGAAGATGGCAAGAATCGCACACAGGCCCAGAGCCGGTGTGATGAGGTCAGACGTTCTAATCCGCATGCTTTCATCCCGAGGAAAACTTTCCCGCGAGCATAGCGGAAACGGCTGACTGATGCCGCAATAAAACCTTTTGCGCAGACTTGCCGCAACACGGTCCGTACTTAGTGGGTGCGATGACCGGCCAGCCGTCGCGCCCTGACGGCCATTTCACCGATTACCGATGCCACCTGGCGCCGAACAGCCAGTGACTCCACCGAACAGAAATAGCGACTCAGGATGTCGTGGGTATCGCGTACCAGCAAAAACAGGATTTCCTTCTCCAGTGGAGAAGCTACAGGCAGATAGTCATGAATTTCAGCAACGATCTGATCCGCCAGCTCATCTGGCTGGCGCGCCTCCGCCGTCAGAATACGGTCAAACAGGCGAATACCGATCACTCCCATACCGAGCAACTGCAGCGACATGATCCTCTCCTGTATTCCGATATTACCAATCTAGAAAGCGCAGGCTCATCCGCCATCACCGTCCGTCGAGTGGCGTGGGGCAATGCCTTAGGGGGGATGATTTATCGCACTGCAACATAAGAGCACGTATAAATCAGGAATAACCACCAGAATGGAGATACCCTGTCATGTGCGGAATTGTTGGCGTACTGTCCAACCGGAATGTCGTACCGATGCTACTGACCGGACTGGAACTGCTGGAATACCGTGGGTATGACTCAAGCGGGATCGGCCTGCTGGACGAGCATGGCCTCAAGCGTATCCGCGTCAAGGGCCGGGTAGCCGAACTGGCGCAGGCCAGCCGTGATGCCAGCGCCCAGATCGGTATTGCCCATACCCGCTGGGCCACGCACGGTGAACCCAGCGAAGCCAATGCCCACCCGCATCTGGGCGGCAGCAGCGTGCTGGTCGTACATAACGGCATCATCGAGAATCACGCTCTTCTAAGAGCCCAGCTGACGGCCGAAGGCTACCAGTTCAGCTCCCAAACCGACACCGAGGTCGTCGCACACCTCATTGACGCCGAAATGCAGCGCGGCCACGACCTCTTTGCGGCCGTCTTCGCCACCGTGCGCCAGCTCGAAGGTGCCTTCGCGCTGGGCATCGCCAGCTCCAAGGCCCCTGATACGCTGATCTGCGTGCGCCGCGGTAGCCCACTGGTACTGGGCAGCGGCTTTCAGGAGCATTTCTTCGCTTCGGATATCGCCGCCCTGTTGCCCTTTACCCAACGAATCAGCTACCTAGAGGAAAACGATATCGCAGTACTGAACCGTGATGGCATAAGGGTTTTCAATGGAGATGGCCACCCTGTCGAGCGTCCCAGCCGTACACTGGATATCAGCCCTGAGTCGACCGAATTGGGCCATTACCGCCATTACATGCAGAAAGAAATTGCAGAGCAGCCAGCGGCACTGGCCAGCACGCTTGAGCGGGCGCTGCAGCTGGGCTTCCAGCCCGGACTATTCGGCCCGCAGGCCGAAGCGATATTCGCGTCGGTTACGCACATCCGCATTCTGGCCTGCGGTTCGAGCTATCACGCCGGACTGGTTGCCAAATACTGGATCGAAGAAATGACCGAATTGCCAGTCAGCGTCGACATCGCCAGTGAATACCGCTATCGCCTGGCCCGCGAACCAGCCAATACCCTGATCGTCGCCATCTCGCAATCTGGTGAAACGGCCGATCTGCTGGCCGCAGTCAGGGCATCACGCGAACGCGGCAATGTTGCCGTATTGGCCATCTGCAACGTGCCGCACTCCTCACTAACCCGCGAAGCCGAACTGGTGGCGCTCACCTACGCCGGCATTGAAATCGGCGTTGCCTCGACCAAGGCCTTCACCACCCAGCTGGGGTTGCTCTTTACACTCGCCGCAACGCTGGCACAACAGCAGCTGAGCGCCCCCCCAGAGAAGATGGCAGAGTATCGCCACCAGGCTCTGGTCCTACCGAAGCTTTGCGCAGATACCCTAGCCATGGAGCAAGAACTGGCGCAGTGGGCGCATGAACTCAGCCATGCCGGGAATGCCCTCTTTCTGGGACGGCACCAGCTATATCCGATCGCACTGGAAGGCGCGCTCAAGCTCAAGGAAATTGCCTACATCCATGCCGAAGGCTACGCCGCAGGGGAGCTGAAACACGGGCCACTTGCCCTGGTGGATGAACACATGCCGGTGATCGTCTGCATGCGCAATGACCGCCTTGCCGACAAGGTGCTGAGTAATTTGCGTGAGGTTGAGGCTCGGGGCGGCCAAATCTATCTGCTCGGGGAAGCCGGTTGTGCAGCCCAGGCCCCGTTTGCCCACCGCAGTCTTGAGCTGCCCGCCTGCGGCGAGCTTGCTCCCATCCTGATGACCATTCCGTTACAGTTGCTGGCCTATCACACGGCCTGCCGCAAAGGCACGGATGTCGACAAACCGCGCAACCTCGCCAAAAGCGTCACGGTCGAATGAAAATCCGCCACCTGAAAAGGTGGCGGATTTTACAGGGATGCCATCGAACTCACTGCAGATCGAAGCGATCGAGATTCATCACCTTGCTCCACGTGCTAACAAAATCGCGGACAAACTTGCTCTCTGCTCCAGCCTGCGCGTAGACCTCGGCCAGTGCGCGCAGTTGTGAATTCGAGCCGAAGACCAGGTCGACGCGTGTTCCCGTCCATTTGACACCCCCCGTCTTCCGATCACGCCCTTCGAAAATGGCCGCACTGTCGTCCACGGCCTGCCAGACAATCCCCATGTCGAGCAGATTCACGAAGAAGTCATTACTCAGCTCCTGCGGACGGTCGGTGAATACGCCATGAGGCAAACCGCCTGCATTGACGCCCAGCACCCGCAGACCACCAACCAGAACAGTCAGTTCGGGAGCGGACAGATTCAGCAGTTGCGCCTTGTCGATCAGCAACTCCTCGGCAGGGACACGATAGGCCTGCTTCTGGAAATTGCGAAAGCCATCGGCCTGCGGCTCGAGCGGTGCGAATGAAGCCGCGTCGGTTTGCTCCTGCGTGGCGTCGGTGCGCCCCGGCGCGAATGGCACGATGAGATCGTGTCCAGCCTTTTTCGCCGCAAACTCGACTGCCGCGCAGCCTGCCAACACGATCAGGTCAGCGAGCGAGACCTTCTTGCCCCCACCCTGCGCGCCATTGAATGCACTCTGGATGCCTTCCAGCACGCCAAGCACGCGAGCGAGCTGCGCGGGCTGGTTCACTTCCCAGTCTTTCTGCGGCGCAAGGCGGATGCGTGCACCGTTGGCGCCGCCACGCTTGTCCGAACCACGGAAGGTCGATGCCGACGCCCACGCGGTCGAGACGAGTTCGGCCACCAACAGGCCTGACGCCAGCACTTTTTCCTTGAGGGCAGCAATATCGGCGGCGTCGATCAGCGGGTGATCGACTGCCGGGACCGGGTCCTGCCAGATCAGGTCTTCCGCGGGCACTTCCGGGCCGAGGTAGAGTGCCTTCGGGCCCATGTCGCGGTGCGTGAGCTTGAACCAGGCACGGGCAAAGGCGTCGGCAAAGACCACCGGATCCTGGTGGAAGCGCCGTGCAATCGGCTCGTAAATCGGATCGAAGCGCAGGCTGAGGTCGGCGGTAGTCATCATCGGCGGGTGTTTTTTCGCCGGATCGTGCGCATCCGGAATCAAATGCTCGGGCTTGCAGTTCTTGGCCACCCACTGCTTCGCACCGGCAGGGCTGCGGGTCAGCTCCCATTCATAGCCGAACAGCATGTCGAAATAGCCGTTATCCCAGGTCGTCGGGTTGGGTTTCCATGCTCCTTCGATGCCGCTGGTGGTGGTATCGCCCCCCTTGCCCGTGCCAAAGCGGTTGATCCAGCCCAGGCCCTGGGCTTCGAGCGGGGCGGCCTCCGGCTCGGGACCGACAAGTGCCGGATCCCCCGCGCCGTGCGCCTTGCCAAACGTATGCCCGCCGGCGACCAGCGCGACCGTTTCTTCGTCGTTCATTGCCATGCGGGCGAAGGTTTCGCGCACGTCACGGCCGGAAGCCACCGGATCCGGGTTGCCGTCCGGGCCTTCCGGGTTCACGTAAATCAGCCCCATCTGCACGGCGGCGAGCGGGTTTTCGAGCTGACCCTCACCGCTGTAGCGGCTGTTTTCCTTGTCACTGGTCGCCAGCCATTCCTTTTCCGCACCCCAGTAGATGTCTTCTTCCGGTTGCCAGATATCGGCCCGGCCACCACCGAAGCCGAAGGTCTTGAACCCCATCGACTCGAGCGCGACATTGCCGGCCAGAATCATCAGATCGGCCCAGGAAATCGCGTTGCCGTATTTCTGCTTGATCGGCCACAACAGCCGCCGCGCCTTGTCGAGATTGCCGTTGTCCGGCCAGCTGTTCACCGGAGCGAAGCGCTGGTTGCCGGTACCGGCGCCGCCACGGCCGTCCGCAGTGCGGTAGGTGCCGGCACTATGCCAGGCCATGCGGATGAAAAGACCGCCGTAGTGGCCCCAGTCGGCCGGCCACCAGTCCTGCGAATCGGTCATCAGCGCGTTCAGGTCGGCCTTCAGCGCGGCGTAGTCGAGCTGCTTGAACGCTTCGGCATAGTTGAAATCGGCATCCATCGGGCTGGATGCCGGAGCATGCTGGTGCAGGATATTCAGGTTCAGCTGCTTGGGCCACCAGTCCCGGTTGGATTGTGCGCCCAGGGTCGTTCGAGCATGCAGGGCGGTGTGGAAGGGGCATTTGCTTGCGTTGCTCATGGCAGTCTCCTTGGCCAAGTAATCAAGTGGATACCCAAGCAGCGTAGCCAGTCAAAGAATGCTTGGCTAAGGAACAATTCCAATTCCATTAATTGACAAAGACTATCGCAATTCGTCAAGCAATTTCATATTTCAATATTCGCAGCGCGGGGCGCCAGCGAGACTACACCTCACTGCAAGAGCCACAAGTCCATGCTCATGTGAGCTGTGTTGCACAGCGGTTGCACTTCCTGACAAACGGTAGTCCGGAAAAATCGACTACAAGCGTACATAGCGGCCCGACCATTGAATGGTATTTTCAGAATTCAGCTTTACTACCTCTAACAAGAACAAACACCCCAGTGCTCAAGCGTACAAGGCGCAATCAGCCAGATAGCTGCAAAAACTGATCCCCACTCGGAGCAACCCAAACACACCAAAAACCACTTTCCTGATGCCAACAGCAAGAATTAAAGATGTCGCGCCGCGACCGCCAGCGCAAACCGGGGTCAGGTCTCTACCTTAGGCCGAAAGCACTACAAAACCAGTTCCCCCGAGATTGACAGCAATCCTTACGCATGAAAAATTGACGGGGTCATGAGTGACAAACGTGAAACGAAACGGCCTGACTGCAGCCACAACAACAATGAATGCGCAATTACCCATTGCACACACGGCCCGATAAATAACAAAGCAAGACAACCATTCGTTCATGGCCACTTCATCGGCAACACACCGTTGGCGAACACTAGCGGTGTGAGCGAGCCTCCCTCAAAGGTGGGGCTTGTTTCCTAACAGGATGAGAGGATATTCAACGATGATGAAGATGTTCCGTCTGGCTGCACTGCCGGCAGCCATGCTTGTTTCCTACGCACATGCCTATCCGCAATGGGTCGAAGGCAATACCTATAACGCAGGCACTTACGTGACCTATCTGGGTACCGACTATCAGGCTCTGGTGACTCACACCGCCTATGTCGGCACCGGCTGGAATCCGAAAGACTCGCCGACGCTGTGGAAATCGGTTGGCACTTCGACAGCCACCCCGACTCCGACCGCTACCCCGACCCCGACCGCTACACCGACTCCGACAGCCACCCCGACACCGACTGCGACCCCAACTCCAAGCACCGGTTGCTATCAGGGCTGGAACAGTGCGACCGCCTATGCAGGAGGCGCCCAAGTCACCTTCAACGGCCGCAACTATCAGGCCAAATGGTGGACTCAAGGTGACGATCCAAGCAAATCTGGCGAATGGGGCGTATGGAAAGATCTAGGTGCCTGCGGCGGCACCCCGACAATCGCCCCCACCCCCATTGACGATTGCAAGTATCTGCAACAGTTCAACCCGAATGTTTGCGGCACTCCGACGCCGACTGCTACTCCGACGCCGACTGCTACTCCGACGCCGACTGCTACTCCGACGCCGACTGCTACTCCGACGCCGACTGCCCCCCCGACTCCGACTGCTACTCCGACCCCGACTCCGGTAACTGGCGATTCCGCAGCAGCCCCGACTTCCAAGCAAGTCGGCTCCTACTTTGCCCAGTGGGGTGTTTACGGCCGTGACTACCAGGTAGCCGACATCGTCAGCAGCGGCTCTGCCGACAAGCTCACCTTCATCAACTACGCCTTCGGCAACATCTACGCCAAGAACGGTGGTTATGAATGCGGCATCGTGAACAAGGCCGAAAGCGGCGATGGCACCGGTGGTGACGCCTGGGCTGACTTCGGTCTGACGGCCAAGCGCCGCGTTGATCCGTCCGACACCATCAAGTGGGACGACAAGCTGGCCGGCAACTTCCGCGAACTGAAGGCGCTGAAGGCCAAGTATCCGAATATCAAGGTCTTTATCTCGCTCGGCGGCTGGTCGTGGTCCAAGTACTTCTCGGCGGCGTCGGCAACCGACGCACTGCGCAAGCAACTGGTGGCTTCGTGTATCGACACCTACATCAAGGGTAACCTGCCGGTGATCGATGGCCGCGGTGGCGCTGGCGCTGCTGCCGGCATCTTCGACGGTATCGACATCGACTGGGAATTCGTAGGCGTTCAGGGTATCGGCTACAACACCGTTGATCCGGTCAACGACAAGGCCAACCACGTTGCGCTGATGCAGGAATTCCGCAAGCAGCTCGACGCGCTCTCCGCCTCGACCGGCAAGCCCTACCTGCTGACCGAAGCCATTGGTGTCGGCTACGACAAGATCGCCGCGACCGACCCGGCCGCCTACATCAAGACGCTGAACTGGCTGAACCTGATGTCCTACGACTATCAAGGCGGCTGGGATGCCAAGGGCCCGACCGATCACCAGGCCAATCTGTATGACGATCCGGCCAGCCCGCGTTACGGCAAGGCAGGTTATGTCAGCACTGATGGTGCCGTGAAGGCTCTGGTAGCTGCTGGCGTACCGAAGAACAAGATGGTAGTCGGCATTCCGTTCTACGGCCGCGGCTGGACTGGCGTTGCCAATGCCAACAACGGTCTGTACCAGGTAGCCACCGATGCGGCAACAGGCTCCTACGAGAAGGGCATCGAAGACTACAAGGTCATCAAAAACCGCGCCGGTACTGTTTACTACCAGGGCGGCCAGTCCTACAAGTATGACGGCAGCACCTTCTGGACTTACGACACCCCGCAAACCATCGCGACCAAGGTGAAGTATGTGAAGGACAACGGCATGGCCGGGGTGATGAGCTGGGAACTCAGCGGCGACACCACCACTGGCGAGCTGATGACCGAAATGGGCAAGGTCAAGCAGTAACCAACTCCCACTGCAAGACCAATGCAAACCCTCCCGGAAACGGGAGGGTTTTTTCATTCACGGCTCGCCCAGAAAGACCCAGAACTCACGCGGGCAAGCACATGACCTTGCCGAAACGGGAGCCACTCACAAGATACTCATGGATGGATATTTACAAAGTCATTGCTATGGTTAGCGTACACGGCCATACCCGTTAACCACCTGCTCCCGCATAGCGCCGCATCCCTGCCCGCCACAGCCACATCAAGAGCAGCACGCTGCCACCGGCGATCAGCGTCATCACCCCGAGCACCGGCAGCAGTGGCTGGCCTTTCAGCAGCACCTGACACGGCCACCAGACGATGCCGGACAGCGGCAGCAGCATGAAGGCACCGCGCGCGATGCGCGGGAATAGTTCGAAGGGGTAGCGCGACATGTCGGTCAACTTGCCCACGGTGTGAAACACCGGGAAGTACTCGCCGAGAAAGAAGCAGCTGGCAATCGCCATCTGGTTGATCGCGTTCAGGACGATGGCCGCCAGGGGCAGCAATAGCGCCATTTGCAGCACGAAGGCGACATCGAACACGCCCGGCAGGTTGGCCAGCGCAAAGCCGCAGAAGGAAAGCCCCGTCGCCGCCACCACCAGCCCCTGTGGGTGGAAGCGCTCCAGCACCAGCATCTGCAGCGGGTGCACCGGCCGCAGGTAGTAGCGGATGAAGTTGCCGTTCTTCAGCCAGGCTTCCAGCATGTACATCGCATTGCAGCAGCTGCTTTCGAACACGTAGGCGAGGAACATGAAGCCCTGCATGAACAGCAGCTCGTAGCGTGAATAGCCGGCAATGCTGCCGCCTTGCCCCAGCATCAGGTACAGCGTCGCGCCGCTGGCGAGCGAAGTAAAAAACATGCCGGCGATGATCAGGCCGAAGTCCGCGCGGTTTTCCAGCTTGATCTTGCAATCGGCCAGGGCCATGCGCCACCAGGCGCTGAGAAAGGGGGTCATGCTCAGTCCGCCACCTTTTCCCAGATTTCGTGCTCCACCTGCACGCCATTCTCGGTGCGCTTGTTGTGCCACAGGCCGTCGATGAATTCGTAGCGGAAGGTGTATTGCTGGCCTTCCGGTACCGGCCAGGTGGTCATGGCCGGGGTTTCGACGTAGTCGGCTTCATCGAAGCGGTAACTGCCGCTGGCGGCAGAGTAGAACTTGCCATCCTGCAGTGTGAGGAAGCTGAAGCCCTGCTGCGAGATCACCTTGCGCGATTGCAGGCGGCTCATGTCGTACGGGGTGACCGGCTGGCCGTGCTCGCCGAATTCGCCGCTGCGCAGTTGCCAGGTGCCGAGGAAGGGATTGCTGCTCATTACATTACTCCTGAGTGTATAAGGCGCTAGCCATTTTCAGTGTTGACCTGTGAGGCAATACCTCAAGGCTCCTTGGTGAAGTCGAGTGCATCGGGGTTGCTGCGTACCATAAAGCGCTCCGGCGTAGGGTAGGTGGCAAAGCCCAGCGAGTGGTAGACCGCCGGCGTGCCGGTGAGCAGGTAGCAGTTCACTACACCGGCAATGCGCGGGTGCGCCAGCAGCGCGGCAATCATGCGCCGTGCAAGCCCCTGCCCACGCTGCGCTTTGGCGACATACACGTCGGCCAGATAGGCAAAACGCACCGTGTCGCTGAGCACGCGCGCGTAGCCGACCTGCTCGCCGCCGAGAAACGCGGCGATGACGACGGTCGAGGCCTGCGCGCCCTGCTCGACATGGGCGCGCGTGATGCCCGGCGACCAGTAGCTGCCGGCCAGCCAGCCGGTGACACGCTCCCAGTCGACGCGCGCCAAGTCAAAGGAGAATTCGACATCGTTCATCATCAGGCTCCAAACACCACCAACTTGCGCTGCACCTGCTGGCTGGCCAGATGGGCAAACAGCATGAAGGCCAGCGCCCAGCTCGCCTGAATCAGCAGTGATTCGAGTCCGTGCAGCTGGCCGGTGAGGTAGGCAACCGGGGTATTAAAGAAGTGCGCGAAGGGCAGCACGTGCAGCAGTGTTTGAGCCGTTGGCGGGAAGAAGGCCAGCGGAATCAGCGCGCCGCCGAGGAACTGCACCACAGCATCCTTGCTGGCGATGATGCCCCACAGGTCGGTGGCCAGAAATCCGGCCAGCCCGACGATAAAGGCTAGGCAATACAGCAGCACGAAGCTGCAGGCCAGCGACGCCAGCGCCAGCGGCCAGCTGGACGGCGCCAGATTCAGTCCTGCCCACCACAAAAACAGCGCAAAAGCTGGCAGCATGTACAGCGCCTTGGCTGCCACCGCCCCCAGCGCCATCGCACCGTGGCGCAGAGCCAGATTCATCGGCTGGGTGAGCTGGCTGGCGACTTCGCCGGAACGAATCTCGCGCGCCAGCCGCCAGTCAGCCGGCGTGGTGATGATGGCGAACAGCGTCTGCGCGGTGGCGACGTGCGTCAGCGCGGTGGCGAAATCCAGCCCGGCGCGGCTCGGGTCGTTCAGATACAGCCCGCGCCACAGCCAGTACAGCAGCCACATGCCCAGCAGATAGCCGACGCAGATGATCAGCCGGCCCTTGCGGTCGGTGGCGGTGACGCGGCCATTGGCCAGCGCCAACTGATAGCAGGCGCGCAGCGTGCTCATGCGGCCTCCCGCGCGCCGACCTTGCCTGCCAGATAGAAGCCGTGCAGCAGGTCTTCCAGGCTTTGCTCGACCGGCTTGATGTCGTGAATGGCAAACGGAGCGAGCAGCTGCAGCAGCTCGGGCAGCGGCAGGCGCTCGTCGCGCGCCACTTCCAGCCAGTCGCCGTTGTGGCGCACCGCCAGCCCGGCGGGATGACCAGCCAGCAGTGCCTGTGCGGCGTCGCGGTCGCCGCCCAGTTTTGCCGCCCACCAGTGGCCGTCGCCGGCGCTCTGGCGAAAGTGCGCGAGGCTACCGTCGAACTTGAGCTGGCCGTGGTCGATCAGCAAGAGGCGCTGGCTGAGTTTTTCAATGTCGCCAACGTCGTGCGAGGTGATCAGCACCGTCGTTCCGGCATCGCGGTTGATCTGGCGGATCAGCTCGCGCATGCGCGCCTTCATTTCCAGATCGAGGCCAATCGTTGGCTCGTCCAGAAACACGACTTCCGGTGCATGCAGAAAACTGGCGGCGATTTCGCACAGCATGCGCTGGCCGAGGCTCAGCGTGCGCACCGGGCGCAGCCAGAATTCATCCAGCCCGCCCTCGCGGCGGAACAGGTTCAATTGCTGCTGGTAAGTGGCTTCCGGAACCGCAAACAGCGCCTGCAGGATGCGGAAGGAATCCTGCACCGGCAAATCCCACCACAGCTGGCTGCGCTGGCCGAAGACCACGCCAATGTGCTTGACGTATGCGCGCCTATCCCTTTGCGGGTCGAAGCCAGCGACCGATACCCTGCCTGAGCTGGGTGCGAGAATGCCGGTGAGCATCTTGATGGTGGTCGACTTGCCCGCGCCGTTCGGCCCGACCAGCGCCACGCATTCGCCGCGCGCGATGCCGAAGCTCACATCACGCACCGAATGCGTTTCGCTCCACTTTGGCCGTATAAGGCGCGCAAAGCGCTCCCCCCAGCTCTGGCCCGGCAAAGGGCTGCGGTAGACACGGTTCAGTGCTTCAGCCTGGATCAGCATCATTCATTACCAAACAAGAAAGACAAATGACAATGTAATCCACTTGCTTGCGCCAGCGGAATGTCGGATTCTGACCAGCGATTTGTCCGGATCTCTCGCGGTTTGCAACAATGGCAACGATTTACTACGAACGCTTCGATGTCGAGGAAGGTGGCCGACTGGTCGGCGCCCACGTCTATCACAAGGCCTCCTGCCCGCCGATGCGCTCGCGCGGCATTTTCATGTGCGGTGTTGCCGCCCCGACCGGCCTGTGCGAGATCGAACGGATCGACGCACCGTTTCACGTCCTGCTCTTTATTCTGGACGGCTCGGCCGAGCTGTTCGAGGGCGAGGCCGTCTGGCAAGTCGGACCGGGGCAGTTCGGCGTGCTGCCGCGCGGCGGACAGCGCGGCTTTCGCCGCGTCGGCGAGGCAGCGCTACCGCACGTGTGGTTTCTGCTGCGCGACGATCCGCGCTGGGACTTCATGGATCGTTCGACCCCGTGGATCGGCAATAGCCAGGACGGCGCACTGCTGTGGGACGCGGTATCGCTTTTCCAGCGCGAAGCCTGCCGACAGAACGCCGGTGAAAGTGATGCACTGGTCATTCCGGCGCTGGATCTGGTCAGCCAGCTACTGGAACGGACGCTGGGGGTATTCCGGCCGCAGGAAGGCTGGGCAGCGCGACTGCAGGCCTTGTTTGATGCCATTGCCCGCGAGCCCGCAGCCGACTGGCCTGTGCCACGACTGGCCACCCTGCTGGGCGTGACTCCCTCGCACCTGCATCGGCTGTGCCGCAGCCAACTGGGGCAGCCGCCGGGGCAACTGGTTTTTGCCGCACGCATGCAGGCAGCCAAAACCCGTCTGCTGCAAGGCGAACGTGTCAGCGAGGTTGCCCACGCGGTCGGCTATCAGGAAATCGCCAGTTTCTCGCGGCGCTTTCGCGCACACTTCGGCATCAATCCGAGCGAGATGCAGCCCCGGCAGAATTGATACTCAGCCACCTATCCAGACCTATTGCTTATAAATCGGAGAACTTACGCACATACCCTACGGCAAAACGACTCAGTGCAATTTCAGTGTTGGCCGGGCGACGCCGCGCAGCTTGTCGCCAATAAACAGCAGCGCAGCCAGCACCCAGCCATGCACCGCCGCCTGATGCAGCCGATAGAGCGAGGCGTAAATCAGCTTGGCTCCGCGCCCCTGCACATAATAATCACGCTGGGGGCCCACAATGGCAGCGAGACTGCCCACTGCCGTGTGCTTGCCCAGCGAAACCATCATGCCCTGCGGTTTGAACACAAATTCACTCGGGGCACGCCCCTTCAGCCGGTCGGTCAACATGCCGGCCAGCCATTCGGCCTGCTGATGCGCGACCTGTGCGGTAGCGGGCAGCGGAGTACCACCGTCTCCATTGGGCGCACTGGCGCAATCACCCAGTGCAAAAATGTCGGGATCGGTGAGCGTCTGCAGCGCGGTTGTGACTTCGATCTGGTTCAGACGGTTGGTGTGCAGGCCGAGCGTCGTCAGCCATTGCGGCGCCTTCACCCCCGCCGCCCACACGCGGATGGCCGAAATGATGCGCCGGCCATCGCGAAGCATGAAGCCCTGGGCATCCACCTCCGCAACCTGACTGTTGCACGCCACCAGAATGCCGCGCTCGGCCAGCCGCGCCTCAGCATAGCGGGACAATGATTCCGGTGCGCTGGCCAGAATCCGCGGCGCGCCTTCGATCACGGTGATTTCCAGCTGTGCCGGGCTGAGATTGGCACCCAGATGATGCATCTCGCGAATCGTATGATCGATCTCGGCGGCCAGCTCGACCCCGGTCGGGCCGCCGCCAACGATGCCGATGCTCAGCTTGCGCACGGCGTCGCCACTGGCAGCAACGGCAAAGGATTCGTCAAGAATGCGCCGGCGCAGCGCCTCGGCATCGGCCGGGTTATTCAGGAACATGCAATGCTCGCGCGCCCCGCTCGTACCAAAATCATTCGCGATCGCGCCGACCGCCAGCACCAGTGTGTCGTAGTGCAGCGTACGCGCAGCCGCCAGTTCGCGACCGGTCCGGTCATGCACCGCTGCAATATGAATGCGCCGGGCTTCGCGATCCAGCCCATCCATCCAGCCGAACTCGAACCGATAGCCGTTATGCCAGGCATGGCCAAAGTAATTGACTTCATCCTCGCCGGTATTGAGCGCGCCAGTGGCCACCTCATGCAGCAACGGTTTCCAGATGTGGGTGGGCGAACCATCCACCAGCACGATCTCGGCCTGCCGCCCTCCCAGCTTGCGCCCCAGCCGCGTGGCCAGCTCCAACCCGCCGGCACCACCACCCACAATCACGATTCTGTGCATTGCCGCCTCCCTGTCCAGATGAAGAACACCAGCAGAACTACCAATCTAGCCGCTCACGTAATGTAGTTTTACTACATTTCAGGTGTGCGCGACAGTCGTCATGAACCCTGATACGGCAGCACAAAACAAAACGGGGTGCCCGCAGGCACCCCGTTTGGCGACACGCTGATCGTATTTAGTCGATCAGGATGCGCAGCATGCGGCGCAGCGGCTCGGCCGCGCCCCACAGCAGCTGGTCACCGATCACGAAGGCGGACAGGTATTCCGCACCCATGTTCAGCTTGCGCACGCGACCCACACCGATCTGCAGGCCACCAGTGATGGACGCCGGGGTCAGCTCCTTCACGGTGATTTCGCGATCGTTCGGCACCCACTTCACCCAGTCGTTGCCCGACTTGATGATGGCTTCGATTTCAGCCAGCGGCAGGTCTTTCTTCAGCTTCACGGTCAGCGCGAGGCTGTGGCAGCGCATTGCACCGATACGCACGCAGAGGCCGTCAACCGGAATGGTCGCTGCAGTACCAAGAATCTTGTTCACTTCGGCCTGGCCCTTCCATTCTTCCTTGGACTGGCCGTTGTCGAGCTGCTTGTCGATCCACGGGATCAGGCCGCCGGCGAGCGGGGCGCCGAAGAATTCGGTCGGCACGTCTTCGCGGATGGTTTTCGCCACCTTGCGGTCGATGTCCAGAATGGCGGAAGCCGGCGTAGCCAGCTCGTCAGCCACCGCGCCATGCACCACGCCCATGCCCTTCAGCAGTTCGCGCATGTGGTTGGCACCACCACCCGAAGCGGCCTGGTAGGTCATCGAGGAAACCCAATCAACCAAGCCTTCGCGGAACAGACCACCCATGCCCATCAGCATGATGGAGTTGGTACAGTTGCCGCCGATGTAATTCTTGATGCCGCGCGCCAGGGCGTCGTCGATGACGTTGCGGTTGACCGGATCAAGGATGATCACGGAGTCGTCGTCCATGCGCTTGGTGGAAGCCGCGTCGATCCAGTAACCATTCCAGCCGGCTGCACGCAGCTGCGGGTAAATTTCGGTGGTGTAGTCACCGCCCTGGCAGGAAATGATGATGTCCATTTCTTTCAGATCGGCAATCGACTTGGCATCTTTCAGCGTGCCAGCATCCTTGCCAAAATTCGGCGCAGCCTGACCGGCTTGCGACGTGGTGAAGAACACCGGGTCGATGACATCAAAATCTTTTTCTTCCTGCATGCGTTGCATGAGGACCGAGCCCACCATGCCACGCCAGCCGACGAGACCAACACGTTTCATTGCCGCATTCCTATAAAGCGTTTTCTTTTCCGAACCACCGATATTAGTGAAAACCCGCAGGCAACGCCAGCCTCGGAAAAATCGGTTACAGCTCACTGACTTAGCCAAACCGGAATAGTCGCCGCCCCCATAGATCCTCGCTGGGTATATGCCTGCAGATCATTCAAACAGATGAATACGTGGCCATAGGGCGGCACGTATGAAATTGCTCACGCCTTGGCCGTGCAGCGGCTGACGCGAGCCTTGCCCTGGAGTAGGATGAGCGCCTGCTCATACAAGGAAACACTGCATGCGCGTCCTGCTGCAACGGGTCAGCGAAGCCCGGGTCGAGGTCGACCAGCAAGTCACCGGGGCCATCGACGCCGGCCTGCTGGTGCTGGCCGGCATTGAAGAAGCCGATACCGCGGCCGATCTGGCGTGGATGGCCGGCAAGGTCTGCAATTTGCGCGTGTTCGAAGACGAGGCCGGCGTGATGAACCGCTCGGTGCTGGATACCGGCGGCCAGATTCTGGCCGTATCGCAATTCACGCTCTTTGGCAGCTACAAAAAGGGCAACCGCCCGAGCTGGGGCCGCGCCGCGCCGGGTCATATCTCGCAGCCAATGTTCGAGGCTTTTGTTGCGGCGCTCGCAGCCAAACTGGGCAAACCGGTGCCGACCGGCGTGTTTGGCGCGGAAATGCATGTTCACCTGGTCAACGATGGACCGGTGACGCTGATGCTGGATTCAAAGGATCCGCAATAGATGAGCGACTTTCTGGCACTGGTCTGTCCGCAGTGTGGTGGCGCGCTGCCGCAGCAGGCCGCCTGGCGCCGCGTGGCCTGCACGTATTGCCATGTGCTGGTCACGCGCAATCCGTCGCTGGTCGAGCGCAGCCATTTTCAGGCAGCGCTGCGCAGGCAGGCAGCCGAGCATGCGCGGCTGAATCCCGAATTCGTGCTCGAGGGCGCGCCGTGCCGGCTGATTGCGCCGCTGGGATCGGGCGAAACGGCCAGCATCTGGCAGGCCGAGCGCCTGACGGCCTACCCGGAGCGCATCACGCTGAAGATCGCGCACGATGCCAGCGGCGCGGCACAACTGGACGCCGAAGCACAACACCTGCAGAACCTGCTCGCTCGCGATGGCCCCGGCAGCGCGTATTACAGCCGGCGCATCCCGCAACTGGTGGCACAAGGGCAGTATCAGGGCCGGCGCGTGCTGGCCTGGCGTGTACCACCGGGTTACTGGGGCAGCATGGCGGCGGTGCTGCGTAATCAGCCCGCCGGCATCCGGTCTGAGCATGCGGTGTGGATCTGGCGACGCGTGCTCGACATTCTGGGCTATCTGCACAACAACGGGCTGGCGCACGGTGCCTTGAGCGCTGATCACTGGCTCGTACAGCCGCGCGACCACGGCGTGATGCTGATCGGCTGGCGCCATCTGCACTCGGCCGAGCCGACTGATGCCGCGCACGATCTGCAGCAAAGTGCGTGGACCATCCGGCAATTACTCAATCCGTCTGACACAGAGCCCCCCGCCTTGCGCGCCGACCTGCCAGCGCCGCTGGCGGATTTGCTGGCCAGCGCCAGCGACTACGCCTGGTGCCGCAGCACCACGGCCCCCGCGCTGGATGCCTTGCTGAAAGACCGGGCGCGACAGGCATTTGGTCCGCCGCGCTTCATTCCCTTCTCCCCTCACTCCCCAACCCACTTCTGACAAGGACTTGCCATGGGTTACGGTAATTACTCGCACGCTGCGCACTCCGCGCTGATCGCCGACCGCGCGCACCAGTCGCGTGATGAAGTCTTCGCCCAGACACAGTGCCACGCGCTGATGAATCCGCAGGGGCTGAAAGTGCGCGAGGCGCGTGACAGTGCAGACCATCCCGATTCGGTACCGATTGCCTTTGCACTCGATGTCACCGGCTCGATGGGTCACATCCCCGACCTGCTTGCACGGCAGGAACTGCCGGGGTTCATGAAACTGCTGCAGGATTTCGGCATCGCGCACCCGCAACTGCTGTTCATGGCGATTGGTGATGCCACCAGCGACAATGCGCCACTGCAGGTCGGCCAGTTCGAATCGACCGCCGAGCTGATGGATCAGTGGCTGACCTGGAGCTACCTCGAAGGCGGCGGCGGCGGCCAGAACCACGAGAGCTACGAGCTGGCTTTCTATATTGCCGCCCAGCACACCGACCACGATCACTGGAACCAGCGCGGCAAGAAGGGCTATCTGTTTCTGACCGGCGACGAGCTGCCCTACCCCTATGTGTCGAAGCATCAGGTCGGCAGCCTGATCGGCGACCAGCTCGACGAAGACCTGCCGATTGCCGAGGTGATTGCCGCCGCCGCCGAGCGCTACCACCTGTACTTCCTGATTCCGGCACTCAACCGGCGCGAAAATTGCGAAAAACCGTGGCGGCAGTTGCTGGGCGACCATGTGATCTGCCTGGAAGACCCGCAGGACACCTGCGCCGTCGCCGCCGCGCTGATCGCGCAGAACGAAGGCGTACTCAGCGGTGCCGACCGCATTGCTCAGGCGCTTTCCGCCAGCGGCATGCCCGGCGAGCGCATTGGCGCAGTCATCCGAGCCGTCGAAGGCAGCACTTCGCTGTTCGCCGCCGGCGACCAGGATGCCGCACAGGCGCACGACACCCCCGGCGCACCGGCCAAGCCCACTTCGTGGTGGAAAAAACTGTTTGGCTGAGAGGGTAACGCCCCGGTTGCTGACGGTATTCGGGCTGGGCTTTGGCGATTGCGGCAAGGGGCGCTTTGTCGACGCGCTCGCAGCCCGACTCGACGCGCACACCGTCGTGCGCTACAACGGTGGCGGTCAGGCCGGTCATACTGTGGTGCTGGATGACGGCCGCAGCCACATCTTTGCGCAGTTTGCTGCGGCCAGCTTCCTTCCCGGCGTGCATACCGTGCTCGCCGCCCCCTTTGTCCTGCATCCCGGTGGCCTGCTGCACGAAGCCGCGCTGCTGGCCGGCAAGCACTGTCCGCCACTGTGGCCGAGGCTACTGATCGACGCGGCCTGCCGCGTCACTACCCCCTGGCTGCAGGCCGCCGGGCGCTGGCGCGAACTCCGCCGTGGCGCCGCGGCGCACGGCAGCTGCGGCATCGGCTTTGGTGCGACGGTTGAATTGTCGCTCACCCAGCCGGACGCCAGCCTGAGCTATGGCGAGCTGCTCGACTCAACCGTAACGCTGGCCAAACTGCAGCGCCAGCGCGAGCTGCTGCAAGACGAATTTGCCGGCGACGAACGCTTCGCCACGGAACTCGCCGCACTGCTGGATATCGCACTGCCCCGGCGCTGGCTGCGGCAGGTGCGCGAACTGCTCGCGCTCAGCCCGCCCGCCAGCCCTGCGCATATCAGCCGGCAACTGCAGCGGCCCGGCCACGTCATTTTCGAGGGCGCGCAGGGCATGCTGCTGGATGAACACTACGGCTTCCATCCGCACACCACCTGGAGCAGCACCGGCCCGCAGGCCGCCGCCCAAGTCGCGCGGCACTACGGGCTCGACGAACCGCATGCGCATTACGGTGCGCTGCGCAGCTACCTTACCCGCCACGGCGCGGGGCCGCTGCCCAGCGAAGACCCGGCGCTGGACGTTCTGGCCGAGCCGCACAATGCCGACACCGGCTGGCAGGGCCGCTTTCGTCGCGGCCATTTCGACGCGGTACTGCTGCGCTACGCCCTGGCCTGCGCCGGCACAATCGACGGCCTGCTGCTCAGCCATGCCGATGCACTTGGGCGGGCTACGATCAACTGGTGCGACGCCTACGAGATCGACGGGCAGCGCCAGCAGACACTAGCCATTCCGGCGTCGCTCAAGGAGCAGGAGGGACTAACCAGCCAGCTCGGGACCGCCCGTACCATCTGCACGCAGCGGCTCAGCAGTCTTGGCCAACTCACCCAGCAACTGAACACGACCTGCGGGCTGGACAGCATCGCCAGCAGCCATGGCCCGCAGCGCAGCGCGATCTTCTGGCGCCCCTCATAGCATGCAGCCCAATATAAATGTCGTATTTTCACCTTATAAGGTCTGGATGCTGTATTTAATATAGGCTATCAAAGATAGATGATTGACGTACTTTCACCCGCACCAAGGAAGTGCATCATGCGCAGCGCCCTGCTAGTCATCGACGTCCAGCAATCCTTCGAACACCAGCCATTCTGGTCCAACGATGATCTGCCAGCCTATCAGGCCGCGCAAACGGCACTGATCCGTGGCTGCCGCGAACGCCGCGTGCCGGTGGTGCAGGTGTTCCATCACAATCTTGCGGCCGACTCGCTGTTCAACCCGGCGAGGGGACTGTGCGTGGCGCAGGACTGGCTCCCTCCAGAACACGACTATCGTGTGATCAAGCAGGTGCATAACGCGCTGACCGACAGCGGGCTGGATGCGTGGTTGCGCCGGGCCGGCATTGACCACCTGATCATCAGCGGCATGCGCACCGAGCAGTGCTGTGAAACGACCGCACGAGTGGCCAGTGATCTGGGTTACCGCATCGACTTTGTCAGCGAAGCCACCCTGACCTTTGCCATGCCCCATCCCGACGGGCGCGAGTTCAGTGCCGCCGAGATCAAGGCGCGCACCGAACTGGTTCTGAACGGCCGCTTCGCCCGGGTGTGCAGCGTGGCCGAGTGTCTTGAGTCACTGCAGCCATGACGTCGCGTGAGGTGTGGTTTGTTCTGCCTGCCGGCACGCTGCTACTGGATCTGGCCGGGCCAGCCGAAGTATTCCGGCTGGCTGGCGGCGGGCATTACCGGCTGCACTTTGCCGCAGCGCAGCCGCAACTCGCCAGCAGTGTCGGTGTGCAGCTGGCGGGTCTGGCAGCGCTACCCGATCGCTTGCCACAAGGAGCCCTGGTCCTCATTCCCGGTTGCCGCAGTCAGGCCGATCAGCCGGACGATGCAGCACTGGTGCACTGGCTTTCCGGACAGCGCTCGGCGCCGGTCGAATGGGCTAGCGTCTGCGCCGGGGCGTTTTTTCTGGGGGCAGCAGGCCTGCTGGAGGGGCGCCGCTGCACGACGCATTTCTCGCTCACCGCGGCACTGGCCAGTCGCTATCCGCAGGCACAGGTCGAAGCCGAGCGACTGTTTGTCCAGGATGGCCCCGTCTTCACCAGCGCCGGCATCAGTTCGGGCATCGATCTGGCACTGGAAATCGTTGCCCGGGATTGTGGCCCGGCCGTCGCCAGCGAAGTAGCAAGACAGGCCGTACTGTTTTTCCGGCGCGGCAGCCACGATCCGCAGCTTTCGCCCTGGCTGATGCACCGCAATCACCTGCATCCCGGTGTGCAGCGTGCCCAACAAGCGATGGCCGAGCGGCCAGAGCTGCGCTGGAGCAGTACGCAATTGGCGGAGCTTGCGCACGTCAGCCCTCGCCAGCTGCAGCGCCTTTTTGCCGAACATGCAGGAATTTCACCGAAAAATTACCTCACCATGCTGCGCATGGCGCGGGCACGCCAGCTGCTGAGCCAGACCGGCCTGCCCATCGAGCGGATTGCCGAAGCCTGCGGCTACAACAGCGCCCGTGAGTTCCGCCATGCCTGGGCACAGCAATCTGCACTGAGTCCCAAAGCATGGCGGGATACCGCTCAACCCGAAGGCGGACTAACCGGGCAGGCGCTTACTTAGCCTGCTTGTGTGCAGCGTGTTTTGCTTCTTTCTCAGCCTTTTTCGCCTCGTGCTCCGCTTTCTTGTCGGCTTTTTCCTCTTTCTTGTCGGCCTTTTCTTCTTTCTTGGCCTCATGCAGTTCCTTCTTGGCCTGCGCGACATCCTGTTTTTCCTTCTCCAGTTTCGCCTTGGCCTGACTGACTTCCGGCGAGGCGGCCCACGCAGTGAGCCCCAAAGACAAACCCAGCAAGGCAATAAGCAGTTTGCGCATTTTCTTCTCCTGATTAATGAGTGGCAGCCAGGCAAGGCGCCGGCCGTCCTCGACCAACGCAATCAGGGGCATGACGGTTGACAGGGAGAGGTCCGCAGGACGCAGCACCGAACTGTTCCGGTAATAATCCCTCCTCGCTGTGCTTGACGCGGGTACAGCGCAAGAGAAAAATCAGACTGCAATTACCAGCGCCGTTTTGAAGCCCAGCTTGCAGGGCGCTGCCAATAAATGCTGCTAAAGCGCGCCGGCCTGCGCGAGCAGGTTTTTTTATCCGGCCCGCAAGGGCTACGCGCCGTTTAATGCGACAACTTCCAGGGCGCGCAACAAATTCTGCTAAAGCGTCGGTCGGGCTGACCTGACCGGCTTGAACCGTTCAGGAGAAACGACCATGTACGATTGCCATTTCAGCGACACCACCATCAGCAACGACGCTCACCCCGTGATCCGACCGCACCGGCCAGCCAGTACCTCCCTGCCGGCGACGCCCGGCTTCCGCCGCGCCCGCCTGACACTGGCAGCCCCAGCCGGACTGGCGGCACTGCAGCTGAACAAGGCCTTTGCTGCAGCCAGCAGTCTGGGTCTGGCGCTGGTCCAGCATGACAACGGCCAGATCGATGTACTGGATCTGGGACTGGAAGAAGCACTGCTGTTTGCCCGGCGCTTTCCCGAGCTGCTGGTCCGTTACGAACCCGCGCGCCCCTGGGTGCGTTAGCCTCCCCCTGCGGGGGCATCACCGGAGTCCCCATGCCCCTGCAACGCCATCTCACTGACGCCCGACAGACCTGGACGCTAGCCTGGCCACTGATCGTTGGTCAGCTCGCCGGCACCGGTCTTGCTTTTGTCGATGCCGCCATGGCTGGTCATGCCTCTGCGGCCGATCTGGCGGTCGTATCGGTCGGCGCCTCGCTGTGGATCAGCGGACTGGTGGCAATGATGGGTTTGCTGCTGGCGATCAGCCCGCTGGTTGCCCACAAGGTTGGCGAAGGTAAAACCGATGCAATCCCGCATCTGGTACAGCAGGCACTATGGCAGGGTATTGCTGTAGGGGTGCTATTTTTATTAGCCTTCCAATATATCGGGCCATGGGTATATCCATTCCTTGGCATGGATGATGCAGTCGCCAGCAAGGCCAGCCAGTTTCTCGCGGCTGTCGGCTGGGGCATGCCGGCGCTGGCCATTCAGCGCGTTCTGGGCAATTACAGCACGGCGATCAATCAACCGCGCCCGGTGATGATCATTGCCTTGCTGACACTGCTGCTGAACATTCCGCTCAACTGGATCTTCGTCTTCGGCCACTTCGGCGCGCCGGCGCTTGGCGGAGTGGGCTGCGGGGTCGCCTCAGCCATCTGTGCGTGGCTGGGGGCCCTGTTTGCCATTCTCTGGGTCTGGCGTGCACCGGCGTATCGCGATACACACCCCTTCCGCAACTGGATCGCCCCGCACTGGACAACACAGCAGCAATTACTCAAGCTTGGCCTGCCGATCGGGCTGACCTTTCTGGTCGAAGTCAGCGCCTTTGCCGGCGTGGCGCTACTGCTGGCCAGACTCGGCACGACCACGGTGGCTTCGCACCAGATTGCGCTGAATGCCACGTCAATGATGTTCATGCTGCCGATGGGGCTGGGCTCGGCACTCACCGTTAGGGTTGGTCAGGCGCTCGGTGCGGGCGATACCGCCCTGGCACGCTTCATTGGTAAAACCGGCCTGTGGATGGGACTCGTGATTGCCGTCAGCGGCGGGTTGCTGCTGTCGCTGGGCGGGCATGCGATTGCGAGCCTCTACACCAGCGATCTGGCAGTGCGCGAGCTCGCGGCCACGCTGATGATTTTCGCCGCAGTTTTCCAGCTTTTTGACGCAAGCCAGGCCATTCTGGCCGGCATTCTGCGCGGCTACAAGGTCACGCGCGGACCGATGCTGGCCTACATCCTCGCCTTCTGGCTGGTCGGGCTGCCGCTGGGTTATCTGCTGACCTACGGAGCGGGTGACTGGTCGGGCTGGGGGGCACAAGGTTACTGGCTGGCCTTGGTCATCGCGCTGGCGCTGATTGCCGTATCCCTACTGTGGCTGTTCCGGCGCGTCAGCCGCGGAAGCTGATGCAGCCTCCCCTTCCTTGATCGCCGCGGCCAGCTCTTTAGGGGGCATGGCCAGCGGTAGGCGCCCTTGCCGCAGCACCGCCACGATCTCAGGCAATTCGCTCTGGCACCAACAGGGCTGGTACTGTTCGGCTGCCTCGCACTGCGCTGAGCGGGCTTTGTCATTCACCAAACGGATAACCGTATGCTGCGGATACAGCAGCACCTCCCAGTAATTGCCGCTTTCGGTCTTTTTCTGCATGGCAGCTGCCAGCGCCTCGCTAATGCCGGGTACTGCGAGTGTGCTTGTTCGCAATGACTCTGGATTGGCAGAATCGCGCCAGCTGAGTCGCAGGCGCGCCGGGAGCCCTCCCGGATAAGACATATTCCGCGTCGTTCCATATTCGTCGCCACATACGCCCCCCTGAGCAGGCATGAGCACGTTGTTCGGCCCTGAAGTCGCCAGATAGTCTCCTAGCATCACCCGCGTAATCATGCTGCCGGTAAAATTGCGGACGATGACCGATGTCGCCTGCTCGGGCACTGAATGCTCGGGCAGGCTACGCACCACTTCAACGCGACCATCCAGAAAGAACAGCTGATACTCACTACGGTAGTAGCCCGGCGATGACGGCAGGGGGAGCAAGGCGTCGAGCTCTGGCGTCAGGATGCGGCTAACTGGCCAGCTGCGGTAACGACAGACTCCAGACGTCTGCAGCTCGCAGACTTCAATGCTTTTTGCTTCATCGTTCCACAGGCCCTCCTTCAGCAGCGAAACGCCACCCTGATAGTGAAAGATGGGCCGTGTATATCTGCCACTTTCCCAGGTTATGGTGTCCTGCGAAGGGACGACATTGCGCCCCATCCCCGCCATGGGCTCGGGCAATATGCCACGACCCTCCAGACCAAGCGGGTTCACGCCCAGATTCATAAACTCGAGATCAACTGCCGGATTGCGCTCGAATTCGGCATTGGCAGCACCAAGGCCGGCCTCCTCATCAGTCACGATCAGCGCGCTACCGAGCGTAGTCATGCTGAATAAGGCTGCGACGATCAGATAAATGGCAAGGGGAGGGAGTACGTGATAATTGATCAGATGGCGCCGCGCCAGGCCAATCAGCGACAAGACCAGATGCACCACGACGGCAAGGACGGCCACGGCGGGAACATAGAAAAGTTGCTCAAAACCGGATGCGTTGAGTGCCTGGTACATCAGCACCGAAACCACGATCGCGGCAAAGCCCTGCAATACGGCAGCAAATTGTGAGCGCTGCACTCGTTCTTCCTGGCTGACGGACATGGCGGCGATTACTCAAGTAAAAACCGGATTGTAACCGCAGGGACAGCATTCGCCGTGAGGGCAATCACAGCAAGATGTTCCGGCTAGCGCAAGTTACCCGCTCCGAACCAGCGCTCAAGCTTGCTGCTAGCCTGAGCCTTGACGTCATCATTCACGTACATCGCCACCAGACCGAGTGCTGCCACCAGTGAAGCCAGATCATCCGTCAAACCGACGCCCGGCAAGAAATCAGGAATGGCATCAGTGGGCAACAACAGATAGGCAAGCGCTCCGTAGATCACAGTTCTGGCCCAGCGCGGCGTATCGGGGCGCTGCGCGGCATAGAACAACCATAAGGCCTTCTCGACCAGCTCGAGCCCGGCCCTGCGCGCAAAGACAGGCAGTTTCTGCCAGAAACGCGGGGCATCGAAGCGGGATTCCTCTGACGTATTCATGCTAACTCCTGCAGGACGACGAAGGGCTTGGATCGACTTCGGGCGAAGCAGTTCGCAACTTCGCAGTTTTACCGATTTGGCGATCACACAGTTGTTTTCAGCAATACTGGCAGCCAAGCACACGAGAATGGTCGGTGGTCGCCTGATGATCGGGGGCTATTCCCCCCAGCGCTGCATCAGCTGATGCGGAATCCGCAGCTGGTCAAGAATCCGTGCAACGACAAAATCGACCATGTCGGCGATGCTTTTCGGATGGTGGTAGAAGGCCGGGTTGGGCGGCAAGATGACCGCGCCCATGCGCGAGAGCTTGAGCATGTTTTCCAGATGCAGAGTCGAGAACGGGGCCTCGCGTGGCACCAGAATCAGATCACGTCGCTCCTTCAGCATCACATCGGCGGAACGTTCGAGCAGATTCTCGCTCATGCCATTGGCAATGGCCGCCAGCGCCCCCATCGTGCACGGCACCACTACCATGCCATCTCCGGGGTTGGAACCGGAGGCCATCGGGGCGAACCATTCCTGCATACCCCACACAGTAAGCTGCTCTTCATGCTTAACTGAAAAGCGTTCACGCAGATACCTGCCTAGCTCTTTGGGACGGGATGGCCAGGTTTCGTTCAGCTCCTGCGAGGCGACAATCTGCGCAGCCTGAGTCACGACCACATTCACCGTACAGCCCGCCTCCAGCAAACATTCGAGCGTGCGCAGGCCATAGGGCAGGCCGGAGGCACCGGTAAACGCGACGGTGAGGGTTTTCATGGTTCTTGCTCCAGACGTTGCTGTATCCATGCCACGATCAGGCCGTTGACCAGACCGAAGATCAGGGCTGCACCGGCAAAGACCGGCACCAGGTAGATAATACCGTTATGTGGAATCAGCCACAGCCTGGCCAGCAGCAACTGCCCCCCCATGTGCGCCAGCGCAGCCAGCAACGACAGACTGACCGGTCCGAACCAGCGCACGGGAAGCAGCAAGTATGCGCCTCCGAGCATCAGCAAACTGCAGCCCGCTCCGGAAACACTCATTGCGAACCCGGGGGAAAAGAAGCCGCCAAGTACCAGACTGGCCGCCAGCACCCTCAACAGCGATACCCATACAGCGGCGCGCCAGCCGGCACGATACAGCACCAGCAATGTCACGATATTGGCCAAGCCCGGCTTGATTCCCGGTAATGGCGACGGCAGACCAGCCTCGGCAACGGCTAGTGCGATCGCCAGGGCGGCCCAACGGGCGATCAGGATATCGTCCTGCGTAATCCTGACACGCCTTAGTGTCTTAGTAGCTGAGGCTGTCAAATGCCGGCCCCCCATCGCCGATCAGCTCGATGCTGGTCCGGTTCGGCAGGCAGATGGCACTCTGCCCGGCCTGGCTGAGCCAGCCGGCACGCACGCAATATTGCCGGGGGCTGGGATCGGAAACAATCCGCGTCTGGCCATGCCGGATTTCGATGACGGTATCACCCAAGGGCCCCGTCACGGCCAGCCGGCGTTGCGCCAGCAGATCCAGTTCGGCAAACAGCCTGCCGTTCTGATAGATACGCACCTTGGTTGCCTGCGGCTGGGCCCAGCACCAGTGCGCAAGTAGCGGCCACAGCAGCAGCAGCAAGAGCAGCAGCAAAGCATCACCTCTACGGCAAAGACGACGCCAGCGAATGGGCTCAGAGATGGGCTTGCTCACGATGACGGATCAGCACCGGATATTCGCCGGCAAACAGTGCTGCCAGTTGCTCGACACAGTAAACGGAACGGTGCTGCCCACCAGTGCAACCGATGGCGACGGTCAGGCTGCCACGCTGATCGCGCTCGAACTCTGGGAGCCACTGCTTGAGCATGCCGCGCGCCTGACTGATAAAGACCCCCACATTTGGCTCGGCCTCGAGAAAGTCAGCAACAGGCTGATCCTTGCCAGTAAGCGGCCTTAGCACGGGATCATAAAAGGGATTCGGCAGGCACCGCGCATCAAACACGAAATCGGCATCGGAGGGCAAGCCTCGCTTGAAACCGAAGGACTGGAACACCAAGGTCATCTGCTGACCATCGACAGCAACCCAGTCCCGCAACCAGCCGCGCAATTGATTGGCAGACAAGCCCGTCGTATCAATGACCTGTGCAGACTCGCGGACCAGCGCCAGCATTTCCCGCTCCATCGCGACACATTCTGCGACTGTGAGTTTTCCCTGGCTCAGGGGGTGCGCGCGGCGTGATTCCGAATAGCGGCGCACCAGCGCCGTATCCTGAGCATCCAGGAACAGCACCTGCACATCCAGCCCCAGCTCGACCAAAGCCGCAAGATGCTCGGGAAAACTGGCGAAGTTGTGCGCACTGCGTGCGTCAACACTAATGGCCAGCTTGCCATAACCATCGGCCTCCAGCAGGCCCACCGCCTGGGGCAACAAGGGGGCTGGCAGATTGTCGATGCAGTAGAAACCAAGATCTTCCAGAGCGCGCAGGGCGACCGACTTGCCGGCGCCCGAGAGCCCCGACAGTAGAATCACGCGCGTGGGGCGGTTCACTCGCCGATCTCCATGAATTTCTGGTGGCGCTCGATGAATTCGCGGGTGGAATCGATGCCACGCAGTTGCAGAATGTAGTTCCGCACTGCCGCTTCCACCAGTACCGCCAAGTTGCGGCCGGCGGCAACGGGAATGACCAGCTTGCGCACGGCCACCCCGAGAATTTCCTGAGTGGCCGCCTGCATCTGCAGCCGATCCACCGGCGACAGCGTTTCACCGCTGGCTTTGGCCAAATGAATGATGAGCTTGAGGTTCTTTTTGGGACGGACAGCGGTTTCACCAAAAATGGAGCGAATATTCAGCACCCCGATCCCGCGGACTTCCAGAAAATCACGCAGCATCGGCGGGCAACGCCCTTCCAGTGTTTCCGGGTTAGTGCGGTAGACCTCGACCACATCATCGGCGACCAGGCCGTGTCCACGCGAGACCAGCTCCAGTGCCAGCTCGCTCTTGCCCATTGATGACTCACCTGTCAGCAGCACCCCCACTTCAAGCACATCCAGAAATACGCCATGGAGGTGTGTCGATACAGCCAGCGATTTGGAAAGATAGTAGCGCAATACCTCCATGAGGTATGGCGACTGTTCGGGGCTGGTGAGGAGCGGGACATGATGGCGCTCCGCGCCTTCACGCAAGGGTTCAGGTACCTGCTGGTTATTGGCGACGATCATCGCCGCCATTTCCTTGGCGAACAACTGATCCAGCAAGGGAGCGAGCATCTCCGGCGAGAGCTCGTTTATGTAAGCAACTTCGGCCGTTCCCAGCACCTGGATGCGGTTGGGGTGAACGAAGTTCAGGTGGCCGACCAGCGACAGCGAGGGCTTCTGCTCCGAAGCGTCGTTCGACAACAGATTGTTCGCGCCGGATTGCCCGGCCAGCCAGGTCAGTCGCAGCTTCTCGGCATTATCGATGAAGAGTTGCCGTACCGTGATCTGGGGCATGCCTTATCCGCCTGAATGGAAAACCGTCAAACGGTTTCGGAGCCGTAGGGTTCCCACATGGAAATCAGTTTCCAGGCATCAGCGGGCTCGCTCACGCTGGCCAGGCTTTCCCGCAGGCGCTTGTCAGAAAACAGCTGCGCCAGCTCGGACAGGATCTGCAAGTGCAGATCTGTCGCATTGGCCGGAACCAGCAGCACAAAAATCAGGTTCACTGGTTTGCCATCGGGAGCATCGTACTGGATGGGCTCCTTGAGGCGCACGAAAGCGCCAGTTGCATCCTTCAGGCCCTTGATGCGCCCATGCGGAATGGCCACGCCCTGCCCCAAGCCAGTCGAGCCCAGCTTTTCCCGGGCAAACAGGCTATCGAAGATCACACTACGGGCGATCCCGTGACTGTTTTCGAACACGATACCAATCTGCTCGAAGACACGTTTTTTGCTACCGACATCCATATCCAGAAAGATATTTGCCGGCGGAAGAATCTGGTTAAGCAGGCTCATGGAACTCACATCGAGCGAAAAGTGGCAGCCATTTTAGCCCTGTGGCCACCGAAAAGAAAAACGGGAACGACTCGCGGCGTTCCCGTTGCAACAACAGAACTGGCTTATTCAGCAACAGTCTGGTGTTTGATGGCCTCGTTGCGGTGATCGGAGATTTTCTCCTTGTGCTTGACCACCTGGCGATCGAGCTTATCTGCCAGGGCGTCAATGGCTGCGTACATGTCGGCTTCAATCGACTCGACATGAATATCCTTGCCGCGTACGTGTACCGTTGCCTCAACCTTATGTTGCAGCTTGTCCACAGACAGGATCACGGAAACATCGATCACATTGTCAAAGTGACGTGTAATGCGTTCCATCTTGCTGGTGACATAGTCACGGATTGCCGGGGTTACTTCGAGATGATGGCCGCTAATGTTGAGGTTCATAGTTTTTCTCCTTACGGTCTTACCTGTTTACAGGCTCTTGCGCTGATTCACCGGCGGGATTTGCAACATCTCCCGGTATTTGGCAACGGTACGCCGCGCAACCACGACACCCTGCCTTGCGAGTTCTTCTACCAGTGCGCTGTCAGACAGCGGCTTCTGCTTGTTTTCATTCTGCACCAGCTGGCGGATTTGTGCCTTGATTGCTGTTGCCGAACATTCTCCTCCTGTATCCGTTTCGACATGGCTACCGAAGAAGTACTTGAATTCCAATACACCTCTGGGCGTCAGCATGAATTTTTGCGTCGTCACCCGTGACACTGTCGATTCATGCAAGCCCAATTCAATCGCGATATCTCGCAACACCAGCGGCCGCATGGCAATCTCGCCCAGCTCGAAAAAAGCTTTTTGCTTCTCCACGATCACTTCAGCGACACGCAAAATGGTCTGCCCACGCTGCTCGATACTCTTCACCAGCCAGCGGGCTTCCTGCAATTGCCCGGAGAGCGACTGAGCATCTGCAGACTGCAGCACCTTGGCATAATACTCGTTTACCCTGAGACGGGGCTGAGCTGCACCGTTGAGTCGAACTAACCAGTGACCACGTACTTTGCTCACCACCACATCAGGAACGATATAGTTTGATTCCGTATTCCCCCACTGAGCCCCTGGCCGCGGATTGAGCGTACCAATAAGGGCTATGGCCTCGCGCAGCTCGGCCTCGTTACAATGTAACTGTCTTTTAAGTCTAGTGTAGTCCCGCTGCGCCAATAAATCGAGTGCTTCCTGCACAAGCCGCCCAGCCAGCTCTCTTGCCGGGGACTCAGGCTTAAGTCGCAACTGCAGAAACAAGCTCTCACCCAGCGAGCGTGCACCCACGCCTGGCGGATCAAATTGCTGGACATGCCTCAGCACCACCAACCAATCCTCCGGCTCGATACCCAACTCGGCCAACTCGCCAGCGCCGAACTGTTCGTGAAGCTCTTCTAGGGATTGAGTAAGCAAACCATCCTGATCCAGCGCATCGATCACCAGCATGATCAAGCCACGATCACTGGCAGATAAGGGCAACAACGCCGCCTGTGCCTGCAAGTACTCCTGCAGTGTCGTCTGTTGCGGCACATTCAATGCGGGGTCATAGTCATCATCATCGCCACTGCGTCCGCTGCGAACCTCATCCCAGAGGAGCTCCGGGGCATCCTGAGACTCATTCGTTGCACTGCCGGGCTCATCCGATGTAGGCTCGCCGGCCTCGGAAGGCTCAACTCGCTCAAGCAAAGGATTATCCGCCAAGAAGCCCTCCAGCTCCTGCTGGAATTCAAGCGTGGAGAGCTGCAGCAAGCGGATTGACTGGGCAAGCTGAGGAGTAAGATTCAGCTGCTGCGACATTCGCAGCTGCAGACTAGCCTTCATAGCGGTGCTTGCTTACATGCGGAAATTCTCACCCAGGTAAACACGACGCACGTGCTCATCCTGAATGATGGCTTCGGGCTGCCCTGATGCCAGCACCCGGCCTTCCGAGATGATGTAGGCGCGATCGCAGATGCCGAGTGTCTCGCGAACATTATGATCAGTAATCAGCACACCAATCTGACGCTCCCTGAGGAAACCGATGATTCGCTGAATATCCATAACAGCAATAGGATCCACACCAGCAAACGGTTCGTCCAGCAAGATAAAGCGCGGATTGCTGGCCAAAGCCCGAGCAATCTCGACACGGCGACGCTCGCCACCAGAAAGGCTCAAGGCCGTAGCATTGCGCAGATGCGATATATGCAGATCATGCAATAATGCGTCCAGACGATAGTTGATTTCCTCACTACCGCGCTGGTGGAGCTCGAGAACTGCACGAACATTTTCGGCGACAGTCATTTTTCGAAAAATGGACGCTTCCTGAGGGAGGTAGCCAACACCCAGTTTCGCCCTGCGGTGGATTGGCATGTCACTCACATCATGACCATCCAATTCGATACTGCCACCATTGGCTCCAACCAGACCAACGATCATGTAGAAGCTGGTGGTTTTGCCTGCACCGTTAGGGCCCAGCAATCCAACCACCTCACCGCTGGCGATATCCAGTGACACGTCGTGGACGACCGTTCGCTTGCCATAAACCTTCTTCAGGTTACTGGCCTTAAGCATGCTCGTCATTGCACAGCACTCGCGGCTTTTTTCTTCGGATTAATGGTGATATTGACTCGGCCACCCTTGGCACTTTCCGCCTGATACAGCTCTGTGTTCATGTCATAGATAATCACGTCGCCAATTACCAAATCCTTGCCACGCCTCACCCAAGCCTTGTCCATGATTTTCAGAATACCCGTAGCACCGTTGTAGTCAAACCGAAGCCCCTCTGCCTCTAGCCAGTCTGGGCTATTGTCCAGCTTGGTCTTGAACCGCGAAGGCGAGCCCCAGCCTTGCCCATACTGGGCGCCATTGGCATCTTCTTTTGTCACCAGTTTGTCCCCGGTGATTTTCATTGATCCCTGTACCACGACAACATTACCAGTACAAATACTGGTTTGAGTTTTCTGATCCATCTGGCAGCGATCAGCTGTAATGTTCATTGGCTGGTCACGATCTGCCTTTTCGGCCCACACAGAACTACTGAGAAGTATTGCCACCAAGGGCAGCACGAGCTGTCGGTACATAGGTCATTTTCACTTTGGAAAGAAGATCCAGCGTCTGCTGGCGATGGTCGGCGACAAATCCCACCGACTCCAGATGATGAGGCCCCTGATCTGCCGTTACAAACTGGCCAGAACGTGCCAATTGCTTGACTTGGTCGACCCAGATTTCCGAACCGCGGACTACCAACTCTGCAGCGGTTCCACTCGCCGCGCGAGTCAGGACGACGTTGCCATAAAACCAAGCTTCATCACCCTTGCGAATTGTACGGGCTCGCACCCCCTCGACGGTCAGCTGAGGCTCACCCGGCTTGGTCTGCACCAATCGAGGAGCATCGAAATACATCACCTCATCAAGAGGAACATGCTCTGCCGTACTCGCCTGCAACCTGGATACAGCCAAACCCGACGCATCAAGCCTGACAAGCGTCACGCTTGAGGCGCGCATATCGACGAGCTCAGGCGAGGACTTCTTGGCATTCAGCGTCACCACGCTGAACTGGTTTAACAGATAAACCAACCCAGCCAGGACACTGGCCAGCAGCAGCGGCAATAGATTGACGATTCGGTCGCGCAAACCGGTCTCCTAGCGCAGATACGGCGCCATGACACGCTCCCAGCTACCTTGAGCCTGCAGAATGTACTCACAGAGCTCACGAACCGCCCCACGGCCTCCGCCCCGTCCAGTTACGTAATGCGCAGATTGTTGGACCAATTCAGGAGCCTCGGGCACGGCCACCGCAAAACCAACCCTACGCATTACCGGAAGATCAACGACATCATCCCCCATATATCCGCATTCTGCCGCACTTACCCCTGCTTCAAGCAATAAACGCTCAAAGACCACCAGCTTGTCATGGGCACCCTGATGCAGAAAATCAATACCGAGATGACGGGCGCGGTTAGCCACGAGTTTTGAAGTCCTGCCCGTAATGATGGCCAGCTTAACCCCCGAAGAGTGCAGCATTTTCAAACCATGACCATCCAAAGAGTTGAAGGCCTTAATCTCTTCACCTGCATCCGTGTAGAACAGACTGCCGTCCGTCATTACACCATCGACATCGAAAATCATCAGTTTTACTGCTTTGGCAGTTTCTACCATTTATTGGAATTCCAGTTTGTAGCTACAAAAACCACATGTCCGCTAAACGTTAATACGACACGCGCACGCAACAAGTCATGCATATTCAGGGCACCCACCGGCTCACCTTCAGCGCCAACCACCAATTAAATCCTTTGATACCCCGCGCCCCCATGCAATGGAACCGCCTCGACAACCAAGACGGTGGGGGCAACCTTTGTGGAGCGACGCGACATTGCGCCCCCCCCAACATTGGCAAACACTTTGGAGCATTTCGCCGCAGCAGTATAAATGAGCACCCGCCCCCCTACCAGCGCCAACAAGCACAAAGGATGCCAAACGAGCCAGCCCGCAGCTGCGCTATAATCCGCGAGGATTGCACAGGAGATTGCATGGCTTCAGCATCGGCCCTCCCCCTTACCCCCATCCTCACCCTGTTAGCCACCTCGGTACTAACAGTCGTACTCTGCCGCAAGTTGAAGTGGCCTCCGATGCTCGGCTATCTGTTAGTTGGCCTGCTGATCGGTCCGCACGCCTTCGGACTGATCGCAAGCAGTGACGATGCGGCACAGCTCGCAGAGTTCGGCATTGTTTTCCTGATGTTTACCTTGGGGCTTGAATTCAATCTTGCGCGCCTCAACGCCATGAAACGCACGGTTTTCGGGCTGGGCAGTGCACAGGTCATTGCCACTGCCACCCTGATCGCAGCTACCTTGCTGCTTGCTGGACTGCATTTCAGCGCAGGACTGGCGCTAGGTGCGGCCATGGCAATGTCATCCACGGCCATGGTCTCAAAACTACTGACCGACCGGAACGAAATAAATACGCCACATGGACGGAATGCCTTCGGCATCCTGCTTTTTCAGGATCTGGCAGTCGTCCCGTTCCTGATTATTATTCCAGTACTAGGCCAACCACCTGAGGTGCTCTGGCGTGAACTTGGTTTTGCTGGCTTGACCATTGCCGCAGTGCTCTTTGTGCTACTCAAGCTGGGGCAGAAATTCATGCGCCCCTGGTTCAATCTGGTCGCGCGACAACACTCTAGCGAATTATTCATGCTCAATGTCCTGCTAGTGACTCTTGGCATCGCCTGGATCACTGAACTGGCCGGACTGTCTCTCGCTCTTGGCGCCTTTCTTGCCGGCATGCTGATTTCTGAAACTGAATACCGCTACCAGGTCGAAGACGATATCCGCCCGTTTCGTGATCTGCTGCTGGGGCTGTTCTTTGTCACAGTCGGTATGAATCTCGATTTCAGGATTCTGCTGCAGGAGTGGTGGCGTGTACTGATTCTTGTCGCATTCTTGGTACCCGGGAAAATAGCGCTGATCGCCGGACTTGCCCGCCTGTTTGGCGACACACCGGGAACGGCACTGCGCACCGGATTTGCACTAGGGCAAGGGGGCGAATTTGCTTTTGTTCTGCTTGCCCTGGCATCCGGCCAGCAACTTATACCGGCGCACTACCTGCAAGCCACACTTGCAGCCATCATCATCTCAATGCTGATCACCCCGATCCTGCTGCAGCACTCCGACAAACTGGTGCTTCGCCTAGCAAGCTCGGAATGGATGAGCCTCGCGGCCAATCTCCACCAGATTGCCGTACGCACCATGGCGGCGCAGGGGCACGTCATCCTTTGCGGCTACGGTCGCAGCGGCCAGTCGCTCGGGCGACTGCTAAGCAGGGAAAACATTCCCATTTTTGCCCTCGACCTCGACCCGGAGAAAGTACGAGAAGCCAGTGCAGCTGGCGAGTCAGTGGTCTTCGGCAACGCGGCCAAACGGGAGGTGCTGATTGCAGCCGGCCTAATGCGTGCCAAGGCAGTTGTCGTGACGTATGCCGATACGCATTCGGCACTGCAAATCATTGAAACAGTCCATCGACTACGTCCCGGATTACCCGTCATCGTCCGCACCACCGACGATTCGGACATTGAAAAACTGCGCGAAGCTGGTGCCGCCGAAGTGGTAGCCGACATCATGGAAGGAAGCCTGATGCTGGCATCCCATGCCTTGATGCTACTGGGCGTACCATTAAACAAAGTCGTACGCCGAGTGCGCGAGGTTCGCGAATCTCGCTACGAGCTGATCCGAGGATTTTATCGGGGCATCAACGAAGATTTCGACGAAGATGACAACCCCAGACTGGCACGACTGCACAGCATGGTGATTTCCGAGGGCAACTTTGCCGTTGGCAAGACTCTGGCTGCGCTATCACTACCAGACTATGGCGTCGAGGTGCGCAGCCTGCGCCGCAAGAACACCACGCCAGGCACACCTCAAGACAACATCACATTACAAGCTGGTGACGTTCTGGTTCTCCTGGGCGAGCCAGACAGCTTGCAAAGCGCTGAAAACCTGCTGCTCCAGGGCAAACCCTAGCGGGTATACCCGCAAAACAGGCTTAATACAAAGCCTACCAAGCAATACACCCGATAGCGTGGCTAGCGCTCCAGCTTGGGGCGCTTACCCACCATCACCGCCAACGGCATAAGCTTGCCATTGCGGTAGAAATTCATCTGCACTTCCTTTTGCGGAGGCAGTGCAGCCGTCAGATTAAGCATGTCGCTCGCATTCTTGACCGACCTCCCGTCTATCGCGGTCAGGACGTCCCCCGGACGTACCCCGGCACGGTCAGCCGGCCCCCCGCGCACAACCCCGGCAATGAGCGCCCCCGCGGAATCAGGGAGTCGAAACGAAGCAGCCAGCTCTGGCGTGACATCCTGCACCTCAACACCCAGCCAGCCTCGCGTCACTGCACCATCCTTGATGATTGCATCCATGACCTGGCGCACGGTGCTGACCGGAATCGCAAAGCCGATCCCCAGCGAGCCACCACTTCGGGAAAAGATTGCTGTATTGATCCCGACCAGCGTACCACTGGCATCGACCAATCCACCTCCAGAATTTCCCGGATTGATAGGGGCATCGGTCTGGATGAAGTTTTCAAAGGTGTTGATCCCGAGTTCGCTACGCCCCAACGCCGAGACGATTCCCATGGTCACCGTCTGCCCGACCCCGAAAGGGTTGCCAATCGCCAGCACGACATCCCCCACCTGCAGACGATCCGAATCGCCAAAGCGAATTGCAGGAAGCGCCGTGGCTTCAATTCGGATCACGGCCAGATCGGTGTCAGGATCAGTACCGATGACACGCGCTTCAGCCGTCCTGCCATCTGCCAGCGCCACTTCAATCTGGTCAGCCCCCTCAATCACATGATTGTTGGTAACGATATAGCCGTCCTCTGAGACAATCACCCCTGAACCAAGACTGGAAGCGCGCGGCGCATCACCGGGCCGCTCACCGAAGAAATGCTTGAAAAGCGGATCATTGATAGCCCGCCCAGGGCGACGAACCGATTGGGCAGTATAGATATTCACCACCGAGGGCACCGCAGCCTTCGCCGCCTCGCTATAACCTACCGGTGATTTGCCGGCCATTACCGCTGGCGCACTCGCCACAGGTGCTGGCACGGCTGGCGCACGGACAACTGGCGCTCGATACGACAGCCAATCCGGTTGAACCACAGACAGCACAGCCCAGACACCCAGCGCAACAGTGACGGTTTGTGCGAAAATCAGCCAGATTTTTTTCATGGTTGCGAACACATGCCTGTTATTCGACAGCAATTGGAAAATTATATCGGACAACTGCTTGAGCTTGGCCGTTTCCGCGATTACTGCCCGAATGGGCTGCAAATCGAGGGGCGCGAATCAATCCGGAGCATCGCCACCGCGGTAACGGCCTCGCAGGCAGCGATCGACGAAGCCATTGCCCTAGGCGCCGACGCATTGCTTGTGCACCACGGTTTTTTCTGGAAAAACGAATCGCCGCCTTTGGTTCGCAGCAAAAAACACCGCATCGCAGCACTGTTGCGCCATGACATCAACCTGTTCGGCTATCACCTGCCGCTGGATGCCCACCCGGAGCTGGGCAACAACGCCAGACTTGGGCAGTTGCTTGGACTGCAGCCAACCGGGCGCACCGGTGAACAGGACATGGTCTGGCTCGGCGAACTACCCGAGCCAATACAATGGCACGAATGGCAAGCGAGAATCGATTCCGCCACAGGCAGAACCTGCCTGGCCATCCCGGGTCGCACCGCCGTCAAGCGTGTTGCATGGTGTACGGGCGGCGCCCAATCTTATTTCCACGACGTGGCAGCCCTGGATGTCGACTGCTATCTCACCGGCGAGGCATCAGAATTTGTCACTCACTTGGCACGCGAATCCGGTGTCGGCTTTATAGCCGCCGGCCACCACGCCACCGAACGCTACGGCATTCGCGCGCTGGGCGAGCACCTGGCCAAGCAATTCGAACTGGAGCTGCATCATATTGAAATCGACAACCCTGTTTAAGCTGGCCGTAGCGGCTCTGGCTGCACTAGTAACCGCCTGCACGACCAATCCCACGAGCGCCCCCGAGCCATCCAGTCCCTCGCCCCCCGTTGCGGCCAGCCGCCCGGTAGCGGCAGATCGCGCGCCCAGCGTACTGATCCAGGGACGCAGCAACAAGGCCATCTTGGACGACATCGTCCAATGGCGAACCCAGCAGAAAAAAATGACTGTCCGCAGCCGCAGCAGTGATCGCGTGGAACTGGCGCTGTCGGTACAGCGCACCAGCACACCAACGGAAGCCCGCATTAGCTATGTGATCAGCAAGGAAGGTGATGGCGTACGACTGTCCGCCCGGGTTTTCCAGTTCAGCTACCCGGGCACCACCCGCGAGACTGGTCTGGACGTCACCCAGAGCATGGCTGACAAACTTCAGGAAGAACTGGAGCGCTATCGCAAACCAGCCAGCAGCTGGTAAGCCCTTGTGCGGCTTTCGCAACCATAAAACCCTACTCACGCAGGAAGTATTAAGTTCCCGCCTTGTTTAAGGTAGAATTTCGCAGTTTTTCGCTTTGAGTTCCGTCAATCAGGGATTGGGTTATGAGTGACCAGCAAGTAAACAATAGCAAGCGGCGGTTTCTGACGATCGCCACGGGCGCAGCCGGAGCAGCCTTTGGCGGCCTCGCGGCAACCCCGTTCATCGCCAGCTTCCTTCCGTCCGAGCGTGCCAAGGCCGCCGGTGCACCGGTCGAAGTCGACATCAGCAAGCTCGAAGCCGGGCAAAAAATCAACGTCGAATGGCGCGGCAAGCCGGTGTGGGTGGTAAAACGCACCCCGGAAATGCTGGCAGGCCTGCCCAAGCTCGATGGCAAGCTGGCCGACCCGAAGTCCGAAGTCGACCACCAACCCGAGTACTGCAAGAACGGGACTCGCTCGATCAAGCCGGAAATCTGGGTTGCCGTTGGCGTCTGTACTCATTTGGGCTGTTCGCCGACATTCCGTCCTGACCTGGCACCTGCCGATCTGGGCCCGGAATGGCTGGGTGGCTTCTACTGCCCCTGTCACGGCTCGAAGTTCGACCTGGCCGGTCGCGTCTACGCAGGCGTTCCTGCGCCGACCAACCTTGTCGTCCCACCGCACAAATACCTCAGCGACGCGATGCTGCTGATTGGTGAAGACAAATAAGCGAGCCCGACAATGAGCAAACTCCAACAAGCCGGACAACAGGTCCTGAACTGGGTTGACGAGCGCTTTCCGCTGACTTCAACCTGGAAAGCCCACGTCTCCGAATACTACGCACCGAAGAACTTCAATTTCTGGTACTTCTTCGGCTCGCTGGCCATGCTGGTTCTGGTCATCCAGATCGTGACCGGCATTTTCCTGACCATGAATTACAAGCCGGACGGCAACCTAATCCCGGGCACCAATATTTCGGTCGCCTTTGCCTCCGTCGAATACATCATGCGCGACGTTGCGGGCGGCAGCATCATCCGCTATATGCATTCGACTGGTGCCTCCATGTTCTTCGTGGTGGTGTACCTGCACATGTTCCGTGGGCTGGTATACGGCTCGTACAAGAAGCCGCGCGAACTGGTATGGGTCTTCGGCATGCTGATCTTCCTGTGCCTGATGGCCGAAGCCTTCCTCGGCTACCTGCTGCCCTGGGGCCAGATGTCCTTCTGGGGTGCCGCAGTTATCGTGAACCTGTTCGGTTCGATCCCGGTCATCGGCCCGGATCTGTCCGAATTCATTCGTGGTGACTTCGTGGTGTCCGATGCGACCCTCAACCGCTTCTTCGCGCTGCACGTGATCGCTGTACCACTGGTTCTGCTGGGACTGGTTGTGGCTCACCTGGTGGCCTTGCACGAAGTCGGCTCCAACAACCCGGACGGTGTGGAAATCAAGAAGAACAAGGATCCGAAGACCGGCATTCCGCTGGATGGCATCCCGTTCCACCCGTACTACACCGTGAAGGATATTCTGGGTGTGGCCGTATTCCTGGCCGTGTTCTCCGCCATCGTGTTCAGCGTGGCTGGCTTCTCGGCCGAAATGGGCGGCTTCTTCCTTGAGCACCCGAACTTCGACCCGGCCGATCCACTAAAGACGCCGCCACACATTGCGCCGGTTTGGTACTTCACGCCGTTCTACGCCATCCTGCGCGCCATCCCGTCATTCTGGGGCACACAGGTCTGGGGGGTTCTGGGCATGGGGGCCGCGACTGTACTGATCGCCTTCCTGCCGTGGCTGGATCGCTCGCCGATCAAGTCCATCCGTTATCGCAGCACCACCTTCAAGACTGCCGTTGTACTATTCCTGATCGCCTTCATCGGCTTGGGCATTCTGGGCGCACTGCCGTCCACCAATGTCCGCACGGTGATCGCACAGATCTTCTCGGTCATCTACTTCGGCTTCTTCCTGGGTATGCCGTTCTACACCAAGAACGAGAAGCCCTCTGCACCAGTACCTGATCGGGTAACCTTCAGCACCTGCCGCCAGAAGGTCATGTTCTTCGTGTATGTGGCCATTGCGCTGGGCGGCGCCTACCTGTTCGCCCACACGGTGTAATCGGGAGAAAACCACAATGAAAAATATGACAAGCAAACTCCTGCTGGCCCTCTGTGCCGTGATTGCAGCTCCGGTTTTCGCTGCCGGTGGTGAAGGCGTCAAGCTGGATCCGGCCAACATCAATCTGCGTGATACCGAAAGCCTGCAGCGCGGCGCTCAGACCTTCGTCAACTACTGTTTGTCCTGCCACGGCGCAGCCGTGATGCGCTACAACCGCCTGCAGGACATCGGCCTGACCGAAGCCCAGATCCGTGACAACCTGATGTTTGCCGGCGAAAAAGTCGGTGACACCATGAAGGTTGCGATGGCCGCGAAGGATGGCAAGGCTTGGTTCGGCGCCACCCCCCCCGACCTGTCGCTGATCGCGCGTTCGCGCGGCGCAGACTGGCTGTATAGCTACCTGCGCGGCTTCTACCGTGATGACTCCCGTCCAACCGGCTGGAACAATCGCGTATTCGACAAGGTTGGCATGCCGCACGTCCTGTGGGAACTGCAAGGCGACCAGGTGCCCGTGTTTGAAAAGGTGAAGAACCACAGCACAGGCAAGGAAGAAGAAGTCCTGACCGGCCTGAAGCTCGTCAAGGCGGGCTCGCTGACCACCACCAACGACAAGGGTGAACTGGATAACCACGAGTACGATGCCCGTGTCCGTGACCTGGTGAACTACATGGTATTCATGAGTGAACCGGTCAAGGTAAAGAATGAGCAGATTGGCTACTTCGTCCTGCTGTTCCTGCTGTTTGTTCTGGTTCCGATCAGCTACCTGCTGAAGAAGGAATACTGGAAAGACGTTCACTAAGCACAGCAAAATCAGACAAGACGGACGCCTTGGCGTCCGTTTTGTCTTTTACGATTACCATTCAATGACTTAGCGCGTTTTTTTTGTGTTTCACCCACCAAACCCAGTAAAATTACGTTTTATTGCAACATATCGCGGAGTCCTGTTCATGATGAAGCTGTACTCGGGCACATCCTGCCCCTTTAGCCACCGCTGCCGCATCGTTCTGTTCGAAAAAGGCATGGATTTCGAAATCCTTGACGTGGACATTCACAGCAAGCCGGAAGATCTGGCCGTCATGAATCCGTACAACGAGGTCCCCGTGCTGGTGGAACGCGACCTACAGTTGTACGAGTCCAACATCATCAACGAATACATCGACGAGCGCTTTCCGCATCCGCAACTGATGCCAGCAGACCCGATGGTCCGTGCGCGCGCGCGTCTGATGCTGTTCAATTTTGAGCGCGAGCTCTTTATCCACGTTAAGACCTTGGAAGATGGCGCCGCGACCAAAAAGACCCAGGATGTCGCCCGTGCAGCAATCCGTGACAGCCTGACCCAGATCGCCCCGCTGTTCTCCCGCCAGAAATTTATCCTGGGTGAGGAATTCTCGATGCTGGACGTTGCCATTGGCCCGCTGCTGTGGCGCCTGGAACACTATGGCATCGAAGTGACCAAGGCCATGGCGCCGATCCTGAAATACGGCGAGCGCCTGTTCAGCCGCCAGGCCTTCATTGATTCGCTAACTGCAAACGAAAAGGCAATGCGCAAGTAATTCAGCGGATATACTGCACAAGACAGGCGGGGCGTGATCAGCCCCGCCCATGGGAGAAAATGCGCATGCAGCAAACCACCGTTTCCACCAAACCCTACCTGATTCGTGCCATTCACGAATGGTGCTCGGATCAAGGCTTCACACCGTATCTGGTCGTTGCAGTACGCCAGAAAATGCAGGTGCCTCAAGAGTTTGTGAAGAACGGCGAGATCGTACTGAACATCAGCTACAACGCCACTCGCAATCTCACCATCGGCAATGACTACATCAACTTTTCAGCTCGCTTCAATGGCGTCTCGCGCGACATCAATATACCAGTCGGCGCGGTAGTCTCCATTTTCTCCCGCGAGAATGGCGAGGGGATGGGATTTGAGTACGAAGGCACTCCGGAGGCACATCTTGATGATGCCCCAGCGAGCACATCGGATAGCGAAGAGCCACCGCCCCGCCCCAGCGGCAGACCGCAACTAAGGATTGTCAAATAGGGCAGCCCTGCCGTCACCCCAAGGTTGCGAAACAATATTTCCAACAACTCCGGAGTGTCTAGAGAAGCCAGGGTGATTGAGTCTGCGCATACCCAGCAACTGGCTGCAAAGTCGGCTAAAGTAAGCCCGGACTCTGAAGCCAAGTGCTACTGAAAACGGGGTGACGTCGCGTGGCCAGCACCTCGCTGATCCGGCCATTGAAGCGTTCCACCATCCCATTCGTTTGCGGATGGCGCGGTTTGGTCAGACGATGCTCGATGCCGAGCGCGGCGCACAGCCTGTCGAATTCATGCTCGCCGCTGGCCTGCTTCTGTTTGTTGAACAGTCGGTCCGTGAACTCGCTGCCGTTGTCGCTCAGCACCGTACGAATCCGAAACGGCGCCGCCTTGTTCAAGGCGGCCAGAAATGCCTGAGCAGCTGCCGTCGTCTTGTGCGGCCGGATCTGCACGAATACCCAGCGGGTGGCACGATCAATGGCAACAAACAGATAGCGTCGCGCCGTTTCATCCGACATTTGCGGCAGGTACTTCACATCCACATGCACAAAGCCGGGTTCATACGCTTTGAACGGCTTCCCCTTGTCCGGGCATGCCGGTGGCTCAAGGCCCCGCAGACGACTGACGCCATGGCGGGCCAGGCAACGGCCAAGGCCGGCTCGCGAGACCGAGGGATTAAGGAATTCGCGCACGACAACCAGCAAGTCATCCAGGGCCAGATGCAGCAGTTTGCGGAGTTCGACGACGACGCACTCTTGGGCGGGTGTCAGTGTGGCTTGCAGATGATGCTCGGTGTGTGATTCATCGTGCACCGAGCTGCGCCGGCGCCATTTAGCAATGGTGGGCTTGCTGATGCCATAGCGGCGTGCAAGTTCGGCATCGGTAATGGCGGCCGGCGCGGACTGGATTTCGGCACGAACAGCCGGAGTGGTACGGGCGCGCCCGTGCAGACGGAGATTCATTGGCCTGATCTGGAGATCGACGTGCAGAGCGTACCCAAAACCGAACGTGCCAGATAGAGTCGCCAACTGCGGACAGGTAAATTATGATCCGAGACCAGACATCTATTGACGTTCAATCAGGAGGAACTGGATGCGATCGCCATCGTCTGAACACCCGTCCTCGCTCCGAACTGGGTTTCAAGATACCGATTGAAGTATTTGCCGAGTACTTTGATGCCGTTATCCAATCACCGCAGGCAAGCACACATTAACCCGGTAGCACGAGGACCTTGAGACTGCCAAGGATTACCGAATAACTTAGAACAACGCGCCATCGAGCACCGCGAAATCAGAATCAGCGAAAACCCCAGCAAAAATCTTAAGACGCACAAGTGATAACAAGTAGCTAATTCTTGACTCCGAAAGCTTGAGCTTTGCCTCAAAAAGACGGCTTTGTGCATTTAGCAAATCAACATTGGAGCGAACTCCCGCATCAACACTCTTTGCTGTTGCTTTAACTAGCAATTCGTTAGTTTGCACGGACCGCTGAAGCGCCTGTATTCGGACGACAAGCGAAACAACATTGCCATATTCTTTCTCAATATCTACATCAAGCCCTTCCGTTACTGCTCGCAAGTTCTCCTGCGCCGCAGTCAACTGTGAAGTACTCTGCCGATATTGAGATACTGTGTAACCCCCTTCAAAAACTGGAAAGTTGAAGGACAAAACTGCTGATCGACTGGTTAAAATAACACCTTCATTAGAATAACCAGAATCCTTATCCTTGGAGTACTGAAGCCGTAAATCGAGAGTCGGCGAAAAAGCAGCCAACGCCTTTTCAACATTTGAGCCGGCCCCTTTTACCCTCGCGGACTCAGCACGTAGCTCTGGCGAATTGAGTCTAGCAACTTCTTTCCATTCGGCCAAGGATAGCTCACCATGCAAAGTAGGGGCAAAGTCCTTAAAATCGACTGCCGCAATAGTGTAATTGGGCATGCCGATTATTTGACGCAGCACAGCCAGCTGATTCTCATTAAGCGCCTTGGCTGTGACTTGCTCGGATAATAACTCATCCAGCCGACTCTGACTTTCAGCCACCTCGGTCACAGTACCATAACCAGAAGCGTACGAGCGCTCAGCCTGCCTTAACAAGGCCTCGAACGTTACTTTTTGTTGATCAATCAACTTCATCCGAGCTGATGAAACAAGAGTACGCAGATAAGCTTCAGCCAACCGCTGTTTCAACTCATCAGTGCGCTGACCAAAATCAGCTTCCGCCTGCTCAGTTCTCCACCGGGCTTGATTGTATTCAGCAACAATTGCGGGGCGAAGCAAAGGCTGAGTCAATGTCAGACTGTAATTTTCAGGATAAAACTCATAATCGATCTTCTTACGAATATTTAGAATAATCGGAGCATCCCGCTCAGTATCATTTCTCCCATAACTAGCTCCAATCCCGATTCGAGGAAAAAAACCGGCACGAGCCATGGGCATGAATTCTTGGGCGGCCTCGCGCACAGAAACAGCCGTAGAATATTGGGGGTCATTCTGCAGCGCCTTGGAATAAAGAGCTTGCAACTCCCCTGCAGAAATCGGCTGAGCAGATAGACCCACTATCAACAATAATGCTTGAATAGTTTTTTTAACTTTCATGCTCAATGCTCTGTCAACGCAGGAGCCAAGTGGTTTAAAAGCGGGCGCAGAAGATAATCAAGCATGGTTCTTTCACCTGTTTTAACTACAACCTCGGCCGGCATGCCGGGCAAAACTTTCAAATTGAGCCTCGCAAGCTCAGCAAGGCTTTGCTTATCGACATGTACCGTTCCAACATAAAAGGCCATTCCGCGCTGATCAGTCAATCTATCAGCAGATATTGTTTTCAATTTACCCATAATAATAGGGACCTGACCTCGAGTCCCAAGTGAGGAAAATCTAACTTCAGCGGGCAAACCTGGGTGTACTTTGTCTATCAGGTGCGGAGGAATCTGAATGTCGACAACAAGAAGATCATTTTCAGGCACGACCTCCATCAAAGTCTCGCCAGGTTTTACCACCCCTCCTACAGTATGCTGGTTCAACCCTACAATGCGACCAGCAATTGGTGATTTGAGCGTCACTCGAGCCAACTCTTCCTCTGCGGACTGCAACTCATTCGACCAGCGATTCAGTTCTGTTTGTACTTGAGACATTTGGGAGTCGACATCTTTCAAGAAATCTTGCTCCGACTGCAGGCTACGCAACTGAGCTTCCGCGATTGCTCGATTTGCACGATCAATATCTGCGATTGTTGTGCTTCGCTCACCATTCAGTTGTGCTAGCATGCGCTCCAACTCCAATAGACGACTTCGAGGCGCATATCCCTCACTGACTAGATCACGCAAGCCAGCAACATCCTTCTCAAGCAACTCAATCTGCCGAGCACGGCTTTCAGAGAGCGCCTTTAATCCTCGAACCTGCTCCTGAGCCGAAGCCGCTGACTGTGCATAGATACCCTTCTGATTCTCTAGCGATTTTTTTCTGGAGATAAACAACTGCCGCTGTAATGCCACCGCCTCCTTAGCCTTCGGTTGCATTTCAGCATCCTTCAACAGACGAGCATCAAATACGGGCTCACTCAAGCGAGCTTGTTCACTCTGCAACCTGCCATATGTTGCCAGCATTTGCCAATAATTGTTCCTTACCGTCGCGACACGCGATTCGATCGGGGTCGAATCAAGCTTCAAAAGCGGCTGATCCTTAGCCACCAGATCACCATCCCGCACCAAAATCTCCCCCACGACTCCGCCCTGTAAATGCTGGATAGCCTTTCGCTTGGAGTCCACACTCACGACCCCCGGGGCAGGCACCCCCTCATCAAGAGGTGCCATTGCTGCCCACAGCAAGAATCCCCCAAAGCCCGCAGCCAAAAACAGCACCCCTAAACGGATTGTGCGGTTTAACTCATCCTTTGGGCTGGTCCTCTCGGGCATGACTTCTGCTGAAGCCACACCGAGTCCAAAGAATCTGCCTAATCTCTGCTTCATGAAAATGCCTTATGACAATGGGTAATGAAACGCACCCAACAACTCAATGAGGAACTGAAAAACAGACTATCTACGCATCCTAGCCAGTTGATGATTGTCCGTTCAATTTTGCCAGCACTTGATCTCTCGGACCGAAAATGCGCTGAGTCCCTTCTGCAAGAACCAAGAGATTATCTACAGCCGGCAACACGGAGGTACGGTGAGTAATCACCACGATCGATGAGCCCTTTTGTTTAGCGGCTAACAGAGCAGCTACAAGAGCCTTCTCGCCCAGTTCATCCAGGTTGGAGTTGGGTTCATCCAGGACAATCAAACTGGGAACGCGATACATCGCCCTCGCGAGACCAAGGCGCTGTCTTTGTCCACCAGACAGATTGGCCCCGCCTTCGCCTATCGGGGTGTCATAACCTTTAGGCAATTTAAGGATCATGTCATGAACTCCTGCCAACTGGGCCGCCTCGACAACTGCCTGGCTATCGATCTCAGAAAAACGAGAAATATTCTCTGCAACCGTTCCAGAAAACAGCTCGACATCTTGAGGTAGATAGCCCATGTGAGGGCCTAGCTCAGCCTTATTCCAGCCATAAATATCAACACCATCCAGGCGAACGCTGCCTGAAGATGCTGACCATACCCCGACTAGCAAGCGGGCCAAACTAGATTTTCCAGATGCACTTGGCCCGATAATACCCAGCACCTCCCCTGGCCGGACATGAAAATTCAAACCGCGGAGTATTGTGTTATTCGTGCCGGGTATATGCGCAATCAAATTCTCGACAACCAAGATACCCTTCGGCTCAGGCAAAGGCATACCATACTTACGTTCAGGATATTGCTTCAGCAAATGCTCTAGGCGCGTAAATGAAGTGCGAGCCTGCACAAATTGCTTCCATGAGCCAATCATCAAATCAATTGGCCCCAGCGCTTTACCCATAATTATCGAACCGGCAATCATCGCTCCGGGTGAAATCGTCCCTTCAATGGACAGGTATGCACCAGCCCCTAACACCAGCGACTGCAAGCTGATACGAACAAATTTAGACATGGTTGATACAGTGCCTGCTTTGTCACTGGCATAGGCCTGAAGTGCAAGCGACTTACCATGATGCGTCTGCCATCGCTGCATCAAACCACCCAACATGCCCATCGCCTCAATAACCTCGGCATTCCTCAAGCTGTTCGTTGCAAAATTTCCCGAACGAGCCATGTGCAATTGAGACTCTGTCAAGGGCTTCTTGGTCAAAACCTCCTGAAGAATGGCCAGCCCCACTAGAATCAACGCTCCGCCGATTGCAAGCCAGCCCATTAAAGGCGCAAAAAGGAAGAGTATGAGAAGATAAACAGGCATCCATGGCGCATCAAAAAAAGCGAATAGACCATTCCCAGTAAGAAACTGCCGCACATTATTCAAATCTGACAATGATTGCCCTGCATTAGCGCCAGCTGATCGCAGGTTGTTTTCAAATGAGGCTGTAAAAATACGATGTCCCTGAACCTCATCCATTTGGTTGCTAATACGCACCAGGAGCCGTGAACGGACAAGCTCCAACAATCCCGAGAGCGCAAACAACCCAAGAACAATTGCTGTCAGCACGAGAAGTGTGACTTCATTCCTGCTAGCGAGCACACGGTCATAAACCTGCAGCATGTAGATGGAAGGTGTCAGCGCCAGCAAGTTGATGACCAGGCTGAAGGCTCCTGCGACAACAAAATACCGCCGCATCTGATACAAACTTTCAGCCAACTCACCAAATTGACGGGGTTGTTGTGTCATGACTTCCACTCTCAGATTCTTGCTAATGGCGAAGGATTCTAGCGAAAAATCCCACTCAAAGCTGATTAATCATTGATAACGCAAGAATGAAGAAAGCAATAACAACACTCAGCGCACATTGACATACATCTAGAGCTTCTTCTGCAGCACCGCAGCAAAAAAGGCATCGGTCTGATGCAGCTGGGGCCAGAGCTGCAGCATGTCGCCTTCCAGCGCAATCTGCACCCTGGCATCAGCGAGCAGCTGCTGGGCATTCAGCAGCTCGAAGTCCGGATGCTCAGCGAGGAAGGCGCGCACTATCGTTTCGTTTTCTGCCGGCAGGAAACTGCAGGTGGCGTAAACCAGCCGCCCTCCAGACTTTACCAGGCGCGCAGCCGAAGCGAGGATGCTGGACTGCTTGGCATTCAGCTCCGCCACGCTTTGCGGCGACTGCCGCACCTTGAGATCCGGGTTGCGACGGGTGGTGCCCATGCCCGAGCACGGTGCATCAACGAGCACCGCGTCGAATTTGCCGGCCAGCCGCTTGATCTTCTGGTCGTTTTCGCTGGCAATCAGCTGCGCCTGCACGTTGGACAAGCCCGAGCGAGCCAGACGCGGCTTAAGGTTATTCAGGCGCTTTTCCGATACGTCGAACGCGTACAGACGCCCGGTTGAATTCATCATCGCCCCCAGTGCCAGCGTCTTGCCCCCCGCACCGGCACAGAAGTCGGCCACCATCTGGCCGCGCTTGGCGCCAGTCAGCAGCGCCAGCAGCTGACTGCCTTCATCCTGCACTTCGAACACGCCTTCCTTGAAGAGTGTCAGGCGATTGACGGCCGGCTTGCCCTCCAGACGCAACCCCCAGGGTGAATACGGGGTCGGCTGACATGCCATGCCGTGCCGCTCGATCTCGCGCTGTACGCTATCGCGTTTCATTTTCAGGGTATTAACCCGTACATCAAGCGGTGCACTGCTTAGCAGGCTATACCCAAGCTCAAGAATAAATGCCTCACTGCGCCCGGTATCGAGCAGCATCTGCACCACCCACTCGGGCAGGGCGGCGCGCACATGCAAGGGGGCATCCTTGACAGGGCGAGCCTTCAATTGTCCGGCGCGCTCTTTATCCTTGTCATGAAACGCTGCCGGCAACTCGCGCAGATTCAGGCGCTTCACGCCGACAAACCAGGCCAGCAGAATCTCGCGCGTGCTGGCATTGCCCTCGGTAATCCACTCCAGCTGGGGCAGGTGGCGCAACACACCAAACACCGTTTCGGCAATCACATTGCGATCATTGGCACCCAGCTCAGGGTGATCGCGAAAATGCCGCGATACGATGCCATCAACCGGTGCGGTGAAACCCAGTGCGACGCTCAGGATATCCAGCGTTGCGGAAAACTGTACTGCATTCATTCCATTCTCCAGCCTCTTTCGAGGCAGTATGACCGACCCGTGGCCGGCCTGATACATTGATCTCATCTCGCCGCCGGCGCCTGCAGCACCGTCTTGCCATCGATCCGGATTTCGCTGGCCACCAGGTCGAAGCTCCCTTCCCCCAGATTGACCTGCATGCGCACGGGCAGATTACTCCAGCCGCTGGCCAACCAGTAATCGACACTGCGATCTTCCAGCTGGCCATGCCAGCGCACCACCGGTATGTCACGCCCGCCCAGTGTCAGGGTTTCACCCGGAAAAACCGTAAACCGCGCACCGGCATAACGCTTGCGGCCGTTAACCAGCGCAAACTGTGCCTCTGTAGCTTGTTGCTGGGCCAGCTGGAACGCGGCCGAGAGCAGATCCTGATCACCGGACTGCAACTCAGCTCGCTGCTGCTCGCCGGGCTTACCCAGCTGCAAGGTGCCAGCCTGCCAGTCAAAATCGGCCCGGTAGCGCGGGGCTCCGCTGCGATCACGGAAATCGGCGAACGACTCGGGGCGCAACCCGGCACGACTCATCTGCCCCTGTGACAGATAGGTGAATTGCCGGTGCAGAATAGCCATTTGCAGCTCAAGCCGGTAAGCGCCGGCGGCCTGCGACCAGCGCAGCGCGGCGGGCATGATGCCGTAGCGGTACTCAATTTCAGCTTGCCGTGGCAAGCCAGCCCAAGCCGTCGCCACCAGCTGCAAGGGGGCCAATACCAGCACGAACAAGCGATAGTTCACGGTCAGGGTCTCCGCATATTACTGTCCACTGCCGCGCCGGGGCGAGGACCATCCAGCACTCGCTGACCATCCAGTTCGATGATATTCGCCCAGAGGTCAAAACTACCTTCTTTGGGTATATCCACCGTCATCCGCACGGGAAGATTATTCCACTGCGGCGCAAGCCAGAAATCCACCCGCCGATCCTGCCAGCGGCCGCGTAGCAGTACCGCATCGATATGCTGGCGCCCGATGGTCAGCGTTGCTTCGCCTGCCGGTTCGAAATGGATATCCGGGTAACGCTTGCGGCCAGTATACAGCGACATGGTCTGCGCCCTGCCACCAACCAGAGCCAGATGAAACGCCGCCGAGAACAGGTCCTGATCACCCTCCTGCAACGCCTCTTCCTTGCGCTGCCCCGGCTCGCCGATTTGTACTTTCATGGCCTGCCAATCAAAATCGACCTGGTACTTCGGCTCGGGCTTGTTGTCTCGGTACTCACTGAACTGGCGAGGCACAATGCCCTGAGCCGTGATCTCGCCTTCGGAATGGAAAGTCCGCGACTTGAAGCCCAGCGATCCCTCCACATCCAGCCTGTAGCTACTCTGACCAATTTGCCAGTGCATGCGCGCCGGAACAGAGCCCCAGACATAGGTTACCCGCACATCACGCGGGAAACGCCCCATCTGCTCGGTGCTGGCAGCCAGCACGGTACTGGCCCGAGTGCGAACGGGGGTCGAGGCCGGGACCGGTGTCGCCCGCGGCGCACTGGCCAAGGCCACCATGCTGGCAGTAACCGCAGCGCTTGCCTGCGAGGATGTTGCGACCGCGATGGCCGGGGCCGATGCAGTCGCAAGCGGGACAGGCTCAGTCATCGCCCTTACCCGGCTGGCTGCGGTGCGGGCGACCTTGCTCTCTGGTCTTGCAACAGCAGTGATCTTCACCGGGACGGGCGAACCACCAAACCGGACCTCCAGTTGCTCAGCGGGCTTCACGCCACGCAGAGCCTCCGGTTTGCCGGGCTCTGCATCCGCCAGTCGCTGCGCCTGCAGCGTCTTGCTGACCTTGCGCAACTCGGTCTCGGCAAACTCCGGGCGCGTCAGCCAGGCGTACAGCGGCTGGGCAATGAGTGCCGCCAAATGCAGCAGCAGTGACAGCCCCAGAGCCAGCCAGAAGGCGTAACGCAACCAGTGCGGCATCTTAGCCGGGCACTCGCAAAGCGGCGGACTCATCCAGCGGACGTGCATAGCGTACCCGACCTGCAACCAGTGCAAAGTCACCACTGATGAATGCGCGCACCGCCGCCGGATACAGCTGATGCTCCTGCTTCAGCACCCTTGCAGCCAACGTGTCTGCGCTATCCTCATCCAGCACCGGTACGGCCGCCTGCGCCACCACCGGACCATGATCCAGTTCGGCGGTAACAAAGTGCACGGTACAGCCCGCGATTTTCAGCCCGTCTTCAATTGCGCGCTGATGCGTATGCAGCCCCGGATAGGCCGGCAGCAATGAAGGATGGATGTTCAGCATCCGACCGGCAAAACGATTGACAAATACCGGCGTCAGTATGCGCATATAGCCAGCAAGCACCAAGAGGTCTGGCTGCATACCCTCGATCTTATCGGCCAGCACGGCATCAAATTCATCACGCGAGGCATAGGCCTTGTGATCCAGTGCCAGCGTCGGAATCCCCCGTTCATTCGCCCAGATCAGGCCGGCAGCATCCGGACGGTTGCTGATGACCGCGGCAATTTCTGCACCAGGAATACCGGCCTCGACAATCGCCTGCATGTTCGAGCCACGCCCGGAAATCAGTATGACTATTTTCTTCATCTTTTTGCACCACCAGCCTTGGCCTCGCCACGAGGCACGACCAGCTGGCATGATTGTTGTTCTTCGCTCCAGCGCCCCCCGGCATCCAGACAGCGGTCTTGCGCCATCCAGCCGAAACTCGCCCGAAAAATGACAAACGCCGCTAGCACTGCTAGCGGCGCAAGAAGCAGGCCAATCCCGAGGTTAAGCAACCTGGGTCTGATGCTCATCACCCACCCGCTCGCGGATCACGCCGATGCGGTACACCGTTTCGCCTTCTGCCACCAGGAACGCCGCCGCGCGCTCGGCGTCTTCCGCCGCCACAACGACCACCATGCCGATGCCACAGTTGAAGGTGCGGTACATTTCCTGTTCCGCCACATTGCCTTCGGCTTGCAGCCACTTGAACAGCTTGGGCATTTCCCAGCTCTTCGCATCGATCTGGGCAACGACGTTCTCCGGCAAAACGCGGGGCGTGTTTTCGGTGATGCCACCTCCGGTGATGTGCGCCATACCCTTGACCGGCATTTCGGCCATGAGTTTCAGCAACGGCTTCACATAAATGCGCGTCGGCGCCATCACCACGTCAGCCAGCGACTTGCCGTTCTCGAACGGCATGTTGTAGTCGGCGTTGGTAAGGTGCAGGATTTTGCGGATCAGCGAGTAGCCGTTGGAGTGAGCGCCATTGGACGCGAGCCCCAGTACCACGTCGCCGGCCTTGATCACGGCCTGGCCATTGATGACCTTGCTCTTTTCGACCACGCCGACAGCAAAACCAGCCAGATCGTATTCACCGACCGGATACATACCCGGCATTTCGGCAGTTTCGCCACCGATCAGCGCACAACCGGCCTGCTCGCAGCCTTCGGCGATCCCCTTGATGACTTCGGTCGCTGCCGGCACGTCCAGCTTGCCGCAGGCAAAGTAATCCAGGAAAAACAGCGGCTCGGCCCCCTGCACCAGAATGTCGTTCACGCTCATGCCAACCAGATCGATGCCGACGGTATCGTGACGGTTGAGCTCAAAGGCCAGCTTCAGCTTGGTACCCACGCCATCGGTGCCGGAAACCAGCACCGGTTCCTTGTATTTCTTGCTGATCTCGACCATCGCGCCAAAGCCGCCCAGACCACCGAGCACCTCGGGACGCATCGTGCGCTTGGCATACGGTTTGATGTTTTCGACGAGCTGATCACCGGCGTCGATATCGACGCCCGCGTCGCGGTAACTCAGGCTTTGCTTGGTCATGGAAATGATGGCCTCGTGATGAATACGGCGTTAAGCGGTGCTTTTGCGCTAGAATGCCGCGCTATCCCGCTTGGAAAACGCCGCATTTTACCGTAAGTCGCGAACAAAGGTGCGCCCAAGCCGCCGCCACCGATCAGCCATCTGCAACAGAACGTAAAGCCGCCTGCCGCATGAAACAACTGGTACTAGACCTGCTGCTCCCCGCACCGAACAGCTTTGCTGATTTTGTGGCGGGCGACAATGCCGAGCCGCTGTACCAGATCGGCCAGTGGCTGGCAGGGGACATTCACGCCCGCAGTATCTACCTGTGGGGCGAGGCCGGCACCGGTAAAAGCCACCTACTCGCCTCCGCCGCTCGTCAGATTGGCAACGAGGGTATCTACACCGACGCGACTGATCACAATATCCCAGAGAGCATACCCGGCAACGCATTCCTGATCGTCGATAACGTTGATGCACTGGATTACGACGAGCAGATCCGCGTCTTCGACCACTACAACACGCTCAAGGAAGGCGGCGGCTTCTTTCTCGCCGCGGGCCCCCTGCCACCAATGCTATTGGAACTGCGCGCCGACCTCACCACCCGGCTCGGCTGGGGGCTTGTCTACCAGATTCACCCGCTCAGCGACATCGACAAAGCCCAGGCACTGAAACAGCGCGCGATACAGCTCGGCTTCGAACTCAGCGAGGAAATGGCTGACTACCTGCTTCTGCACGCCGCGCGCGATCTGCCCAGTCTCTACAGCCACTTGGAAGCGGTTAACACGCTGGCACTGAGCCGCAAGAAACCGGTAACGCTATCACTGCTGCGCAGCGTATTGCAGCAGGATCAGCTGGCGATGGATTTCTAGCCAGCCTCAGGGCAACACCCGGATCCCCATTGATACCAGCCCATCAAGCGCCCAGCAGTCATCGGTCGCACTATAGGTTCCACTACTGCGCATGATGCCGCCCGTGGGCAAACCATCGTCGACCTGGCGATCCAGCGCACACACGAACCGCACATCCGCAGCGGCTGCCGGTGTGGTAGTCGTTCCCGCGGCAGTCGGCAAGGTCAGGTAGCTGGTATTCGCCGCATAATTGCCATTAGCCACCGCAGCCGGCGAAATAGCCCAGGCCTGCCCGAACACGCTCTGCACGTCTGCCGCCGACAAAATACCGGTCTCCTGCAAGATTGATATGGCAGCCAGCGCTTCGGTCTGGGTCAACTGGCCATTGCGAGCTCCGGTGCAGGTGGAAGGGTCCGTGCTTGTCGCCGCAGGGCAACCATCACCGGGGTAGGCACCATATTTTTCGTAATAGGTGTTGAATGCCGAAGTCACCTTGTTGTATTGGGCCTGCATGTTCTTGACCTTGGCGCCATCGATCAAATCCTTGCCCTTGAACGCCATCCCCAAGATCAGGCCGATAATGACCAGCACAATGGCCAGCTCGACCAGAGTAAAACCGCCCTGCTTGCGCATCTTGCATCTCCATTCGCCCGTCAGGGGGGCGATTCGAGCTTTCAATTTATGCAATCTTCGTCGTGCACACCGGACAAACGCGTACCACTAAGTAGCCAGAAAGACAGTTTTGCGACGAACGGCAAGGACACGACGGGTTACACCCGAGGTCAGCGCAGCGCGCTATAATTGCCGACTTTGAATCGCATTCACCGGCGCTATTCCCATGCAAGAACAGTACTCCCCGCTTTCCGTCGAAGCCGCAGCCCAGCAGCACTGGGAAGAAACGCGTGCATTTGAAGTCACCGAGGATTCCAGCAAGCCGAAGTATTACGCCTGCTCGATGCTGCCCTACCCGTCCGGCAAGCTGCACATGGGCCATGTGCGCAACTACACCATCAACGACATGCTGGCGCGCCACCTGCGCATGAAGGGTTACAACGTGCTGATGCCGATGGGCTGGGATGCCTTCGGCCTGCCGGCGGAAAACGCCGCGATCGCCTACAAGAAGTCACCCGCCGAGTGGACCTACGCCAACATTGCCGACATGAAGTCGCAGATGAAGCCGCTGGGCCTGGCGTTTGACTGGTCGCGCGAAATCGCCACCTGCGATCCGGACTACTACAAGTGGAACCAGTGGTTCTTCCTGAAGATGCTCGAAAAGGGCGTCGCCTACAAGAAAACCCAGATCGTGAACTGGGATCCGGTTGACCAGACCGTGCTCGCCAATGAGCAGGTGGTGGACGGCCGCGGCTGGCGCTCGGGCGCGATTGTCGAAAAGCGCGAAATCCCGGGGTACTACTTCGGCATCACACAATACGCCGACGAACTGCTGAACGACATCGACACGCTGGATGGCTGGCCGGACATGGTGCGCGCCATGCAGCGCAACTGGATCGGCAAGTCGGAAGGCGTGCGCTTTGCCTTTGACCATGACATCAAGGATGCCGATGGCCAGCTGATTGCGGATGGCAAACTGTGGGTGTTCACCACCCGCGCCGACACCATCATGGGCGTCACCTTCTGTGCCGTGGCGGCTGAGCATCCGCTCGCCACCCGCGCAGCCGAACTGAAGCCGGAACTGACCGCCTTCATCAAGGAATGCGAAAAGGGCGGCGTGTCGGAAGCCGAAATCGCCACCCAGGAAAAGGTCGGTGTGCCGACCGGGCTGTTTGTCACCCACCCGCTGACCGGCGCACAGGTCGAAGTGTGGATCGGCAACTACGTGCTGATGGGCTACGGCGACGGCGCGGTCATGGCTGTGCCGGCGCACGATGAGCGCGACTTTGCCTTTGCCAGGAAATACAGCCTGCCAATCAAGCAGGTGATTGCTGTCGAGGGCGAAACCTTCAGCACGGACGCCTGGGCCGAGTGGTACGGCGACAAGACCCGCGGCGTAACCATCAACTCCGGCAAATATGACGGCCTGGATTACAAGGCGGCGGTTGACGCTGTCGCAGCCGATCTGGCCGCCAAACAGGCCGGCGAGAAGAAAACCACCTGGCGCCTGCGCGACTGGGGCATTTCCCGCCAGCGCTACTGGGGCACGCCGATCCCGATCATCCATTGCGAATGCTGCGGCGATGTACCGGTTCCCTACGAGGACCTGCCAGTTAAGTTGCCAGTCGACTGCATTCCGGATGGCTCGGGCAATCCGCTGAACCACCGCGCCGACTTCCTGAACGTCGATTGCCCGAAATGCGGCAAGCCGGCCAAGCGCGAAACTGACACCATGGATACCTTCGTCGATTCGAGCTGGTATTTCATGCGCTATTGCGACCCGAAGAACGCGGAGGCAATGGTCGGCGACGGCACGGCTTACTGGATGGGCACCAACCAGGGTGCGGCCGGTGGCATGGACCAGTACATTGGCGGGATTGAGCACGCCGTACTGCACTTGCTGTACGCCCGCTTCTGGACCAAGGCCATGCGCGATGCCGGCCTGATCAACTTTGGCGAGCCGTTCAAGAACCTGTTCACGCAAGGCATGCTGCTGCGTGACTGCTACTACCGCGAAGACGCCAGCGGCAAGAAGCGCTGGTTCTACCCGGCGGAAGTCGAAGTCCAGCACGACGACAAGGGCCGCCCGGTTTCCGCCATCGCAAAGGAAGACGGCCAGCCGGTGATCATGGGCGGCATCGAGAAGATGTCCAAATCCAAGAACAACGTCGTCGAACCGAAAGACATCATCGAGAAGTTTGGCGCCGACACCGCGCGCCTCTTCACCATGTTCGCCGGCCCGCCGGACCAGAGCGCGGCCTGGAGCGATTCGGGCGTCGAAGGCGCCTACCGCTACCTGCGCCGCCTCTGGGGGTATGGCTTCAAGCACGCTGACCTGATTAAGCAAGCTGACGATAGCCCGGCGGGTATGGAGCTTACCAAGGACGACAAGGCCCTGCGCTTCGAGGTGCACAGCACCCTCAAGCAGATCAACGCCGACTTCGACCGCCTGCAGTACAACACCGTCGTCTCCGGCGTGATGAAACTGCTGAATGCGCTGGAAGGCTACAAGGGCGGCAATGCGGCAGTGATTCGTGAAGGCTTCGGCATCCTGCTGCGCGCGATCTACCCGGCTGCGCCGCACATCGCCCACACGCTGTGGCTGGAGCTGAACTACGGCGGCCAGATCGCCACCGCAGCCTGGCCGGAACCGGCGGCGGATGCGCTGACGCAGGACGAGATCAAGCTGATGGTGCAGGTGAACGGAAAACTGCGCGGCGAAATCCATGTACCCGCCGGCGCAGACAAAGCTGCGATTGAAGCCGCTGCACTCGCCGACGAAAACGTCCAGAAACACCTGAATGGCGCGCCGAAGAAGGTGATCATCGTACCAAACAAGCTGGTCAATATTGTTGCCTGACCTTCCTAGCGGCGGGCCTTTGCCCGCCGCAACCGTCGACCGAGAATCTGCATGAGCACCATTGGCAAACTGTTTCTGATAACGATGACCACCTTTGCGCTGGCCGCGTGCGGCTTTCATCTGCGCGGGCAAGGTGGAATGACCGAACTCCCATTCCGGAATGTCACCATTGTAGGCAACAGCATTACCGCCAATACCCTGCGCGACAATCTCTCGCGTCAGCCCAACTACACGCTCGAACCTACGCTTAGCGCCAACGGCCTTGAGATCAATCTTGGCGCACCGACTCGCGACAAGCAGGTGTCCTCCATCAACAGCAGCGGCCAGGTCACCGAGTACCGCCTAACCTTGCGGGTACCTCTGTCCGTTCGCACTCAGTCGGACATTCTGCTCAACAGCGGCATTGTGACAGTGAGCCGAGAGCTGTCATGGAACGAGAGCGCCGTACTGGCCAAGGAAGCGGAAGAAGCACTGCTTTGGCAAAGCATGGAACAGGATGCAGCCCCATTGGCGCTATATCGGATCGGGGCCATAACCAGAAAACAGCTGAGCGAAAGCAGTCGCCCAGCCGCCAGCCCGGCCAGCCATGCGCGCTGATGAACTCCAGACCGCGCTGAGCAGAAACCTCTCCGCACTCTATGTCATTCATGGCGACGAAATGCTGCTCGCCCTGGAAGCCTGCGAAGCCATCAGGAATGCAGCAAAAGCCGCCGACTACCTGGAGCGCGAAGTACTTCAGGTCGAGCGCAGTTTCAACTGGGGGCAACTGACTGAAATCGGTAACTCTTTCTCACTATTTGCCAGCAAGAAACTGATCGAATTGCGCATTCCTGGCGGGAAGCCCGGAGTTGAAGGCAGCAAAGCACTGGAAGCTTATGCGGCACGACTGCCCGATGACACGATCACCATGGTCACGCTCCCCCGACTGGATCGTACCGCCCAGAACAGCAAATGGTTTCAGGCGCTGGCAAAGAATGGAACGGTGATCGAGGCGCGCAGCATCGAGCGCGCGCAGTTACCAGAATGGATTATGCGGCGCATGCACCAACAGGGGCAGCAGCTGCATGCTGACGCATTGCAATTCATGGTCGATCGACTGGAGGGCAATCTGCTCGCAGCGCATCAGGAAATCCAGAAGCTGGGCCTGCTTTACCCTGCCGGAGAACTGACGCTTGCCGAGGCTCAGGCGGCCGTTGCGAATGTCGCACGCTTTGATGCGTTTCAGCTTGGGGAGGCGTTACTGGCCGGTGACTGTGCACGATTTTTGCGAATGCTGGATGGATTGCAAGCCGAAGGCGAGGCACCGCATCTGGTGCTCTGGTCATTGAATGAAGAACTCCGCACCCTTTACCAGATCGGGATGGCGGAAAAACGCGGTAGCCCCTTACCGCAGTTATTAAAAGAATACCGCGTTTGGGGCAACCGCCAGCAACTTCTACCCCGAGCACTGCAGCGCACGAACGCCGCCACGCTACGCTCAGCATTGCGTGCGGCAGCGCACGTCGACCGAATCAACAAAGGGCTAGCTCAAGGCAATGCCTGGGACGAAATACGTCTGATGTGCCTGCCGCTACTCAACGCCGTATAAGCCAGCAAGCCTTCTTTTGAAAGGCTTGCTGTAACATACCCCCTCAATCACACCCGAAAAGATCGCGGGTATAGACTTTCTCGGACACATCGCTCAGCTCGGCGGTCATGCGGTTGGCGACGATGACATCACACTCCGCCTTGAACTGCGCCAGATCGCGAATCACGCGTGAGTGGAAGAACTCTGCCTCCTGCAGCACCGGCTCGTACACCACCACTTCAATCCCCTTGGCCTTGATGCGCTTCATGATGCCCTGGATGCTGGACGCGCGGAAATTGTCCGAGCCGGCCTTCATGATCAAACGGAATACTCCGACGCGGCGCGGCTGGCGGCGGATGATGTCGTCGGCGATGAAGTCCTTGCGCGTGGTATTGGCATCGACAATCGCATGAATCAGGTTCTGCGGCACGTCGCGGTAATTGGCCAGCAGTTGCTTGGTGTCTTTCGGCAGGCAGTAGCCGCCGTAACCAAACGACGGGTTGTTGTAATGCGTGCCAATTCGCGGATCCAGACAGACGCCGTCGATGATTTGGCGCGTATCCAGGCCGTGCGTTGCCGCGTAGGTGTCCAGCTCGTTGAAGTAGGCCACCCGCATGGCCAGATAAGTGTTGGCAAAGAGCTTGATCGCTTCGGCCTCGGTGGAGTCCGTAAACAACACCGGAATGTTCTCACGTACCGCCCCCTGCTGCAGCAGTTGCGCAAAGTTCTGCGCCCGTGCGCTGCGCTCACCGACGACAATCCGCGAAGGATGCAGATTGTCGTACAACGCGCGGCCCTCGCGCAGAAATTCGGGTGAAAAAATCAGATTGCAGGTGCCATACTGCGCGGCCGCCTTGGCGGTGAAACCCACCGGCACCGTAGATTTGATCACCATCACCGTCTGAGGATTGATGGCGATGACATCACGTATGACCGCCTCGACAGAACTGGTGTTGAAATAATTGCTATCCGGGTCGTAATCTGTCGGCGTGGCGATAATCACGAAATCAGCACCGGCATAGGCCTCTTGCTTGTCGAGGGTTGCGCGCAGATTCAATGATTTATTGGCCAGAAACTCCTCGATTTCCGCATCGGCAATCGGCGATTCACGCCGATTGATCTGCGCCACCTTTTCCGCAATCACATCCAGCGCAACGACTTCATGATGCTGGGATAGCAGCACGGCGTTGGATAAGCCCACATAACCGGTTCCGGCAATCGCGATTTTCAAACCCATTCTCCCTCGGTACAGGCTGCCTATTATGCGCCGCAGGAGCGAGTCATGCGAGTACACCACGCGGCCTACAAGCTAGAGCACGTCCAGGCAACATGCGGTACATTACATACCCTTGCCATTTCATTTTCACGACATACCCATGCAAGACCAGATCCTCGTCAACATCACTCCGCAGGAAACCCGCGTCGCCACCATGGAAGATGGGGTAGTTCAGGATCTGCACATTGAGCGCACCGCGCATTTGGGACTGGTGGGCAATATCTATCTCGGCATTGTGAAGCGCGTACTGCCCGGCATGCAGTCGGCCTTCATCGAAATCGGCCTGGAACGTGCGGCCTTTCTGCACATCGCTGACGTCATTGAGCAACGCCAGCACCCCAACGAACCGCAGCGGATCGAAAAATTGCTGCATGAAGGCCAGCCGGTCATGGTGCAGGTGATCAAGGACCCGATCGGCACCAAGGGTGCCCGGCTCTCCACGCAGATCAGCATCGCGGGACGCTTTCTGGTGTTTCTGCCGCAGGAGCACCACATCGGCATCAGCCAGCGCATTGAAAATGACGAGGAACGTGACGCGTTGCGCCGACGGCTGGAAGGATTGCTGCCGGCAGATCACGTCGGCTACATCATCCGTACCAGCGCCGACCACGCCACCGATGACGAATTGCGTTCAGATATTGAATACCTGAATCTGATCTGGGCAGACATTCGCGATAAATCGCACAAATTGCCCGCTGGCTCACTGCTCTTTCAAGATTTGTCGCTGTCACTGCGCGTCTTGCGCGACATGGTGAGCGACGAAACCGGCGAGGTTCTGATCGATTCGCGCGAAAACTACCAGAAAATGGCCGAATTTGCCGAGCGCTTCGTCAGCGAAATTGCGCCACGCCTGCGCCACTACGCAGGAGAACGTCCGCTGTTTGAGCTGTATGGCGTGGAGCCGGAAATCGAACGCGCACTCAGCCGCAGAGTAAATCTGAAGTTCGGCGGCTACCTGATCATTGACCAGACCGAAGCAATGACCACGGTCGACGTCAACACCGGTGGCTTCGTCGGCACACGCTCGTTCGACGACACCATTTTCAAGACCAATCTGGAAGCCACCCAGGTGATTGCCCGCCAGCTGCGGCTACGCAATCTCGGCGGCATCATCATCGTCGATTTCATCGACATGGATAACGACGAACACAAGAACGCAGTACTGGATGAGCTGAAAAAGGCCCTAGCCCGCGACCGCACCAAGATTACGGTCTCCGGCTTCACCAGCCTTGGCCTGGTGGAAATCACCCGCAAACGCACCCGCGAATCACTCGCCCACGTACTGTGCCAGCCCTGCCCGATTTGCCAGGGGCGCGGCGAAATCAAGACAGCCGAAACCGTGTGCTATGAAATCCTGCGCGAAATCCTGCGCGAAGAGCGCCAGTTCAGCGCACGGCAATACCGCATCCTGGCGTCACAGACCGTCATCGACATGTTTCTCGACGAAGAATCCGCCAGCCTGGCACAACTGGCGGATTTCATCGGCAAGCCGATCTACCTGCAAGTGGAAACAGCGTATGCCCAGGAGCAGTTTGATGTCGTCCTCGTTTAATCTGGCCATGTCCCACAAGCGTGTTGCCCCTCCCTATCGCATCCTTTAGACCGTCTTTCCGCGAGATGGCTTGGTCATACCGCCCCAGCATCCTGCGCCAGCCCAGATAATTCTCAAGGTAATGGGCTTTGTTGCACGAATCGGCACGCATCCTGCTTGATCTGACCGCATCGCCGCCCAATCCGTAATCAGCATGAGCAAGCCAGCCCCGCCAAAGTACCGCACCATCAACTGGAAATCCTACAATCATGCGCTGCGCCAGCGTGGTTCTCTTCTGATCTGGCGACGTCACCCCTGTTTCAGTAGCACACGCGTTTAGAGTCTGGAGTTTAATGTAGCCGACTTTGCGGCCAGTTGTCTGGCATACGCAGACGGCGTCAGGCCGCCCAGTGATTTCTTTGGCCTTTCCTCGTTGTACTCGCGTCGCCAGGATTCAATCAGTACCCGCGCCTGGGCCAGGCTGGTGAACCAGTGTTCATTCAGGCATTCGTCCCGGAACCGTCCATTGAATGACTCGATGTAGGCATTCTGATTGGGTTTGCCGGGTTCGATATGGCGTAACTGAATGCCACGCAGTTGCGCCCATGTCAGCATGGCCCGACCACAGAACTCCTTGCCGTTATCGGTCCGGATCACCTGCGGCAAACCCCGTGTGCTGGCCAGTTGATCCAGCAGGCGTGTCAGCGGATAACCGCCAATGGCTCGTTCCGCCACGATGGCAATGGATTCATACGTTGCATCATCGACAATGGTCAGGCACTTGATCAACTGTCCAGTCCCGCTCGATTAATTACACGCTTTTTGAATAACTCGGGCCTTTGCTTCTGCCAATGCTTCATCGCTTGAAGGGGGGATTGGTGCTGTAGCGCCCGCTGTGGCAAATGCTGGTTATAGAGCCAGACATAACGCGTCAGCG
>NZ_JADFUA010000011.1 GCF_015223195.1 Chitinilyticum piscinae
CCATCCCGAACAGGACGGTGAAACGCCTCAGCGCCGATGATAGTGCAGATTGCCTGTGTGAAAGTAGGACATCGCCAGACTCCCCAAAGAGAAAGCCCCGATCAGCAATGGTCGGGGCTTTTGCTTTGTGAATCACAACGGCGGCAAAGTTAGTCTGTTCCAATATGTAGAAAATGCACTGATTATCCTAATGGAGTATTTCCATGGAAGAGAGTGCATACGCGCTCGCAGCACGTAGCTGGTTTGCTGAATTCAGTGCCCGCGACATCACAGACCTGAAAGAAATTGCCGGCTACTATGGTCATGTGGTTCTGATCCAGGCCGCGGACGCTTCTTGCGCGGTTAAGTTTGCATTCCAGAAAGGCCGAGTGGCAAGGGAAGTGCGCGCACTGGATCGTCTTCGCCCATTCAGTTTGCTACCGTTGCCAAAGGCTCTGGCTACAGATGCACTTGTGCTGGGAAAGGAAGAGATGGAGATGCTGGCTCTGAGTTTTCTTCCCGGCTGTGCTCCGTGGGATATCCAGCCTGATGAAGAGCAGGTTAAGGCTTTGGCCGGCACATTCACGGCATGCATGCTGAACTTGCATGGACACAGTCATCCCGATGGCTATGAGCTGCCAGATGGGGCATTCAGTTCGTCGCTGGTTACAGCGTTTACGTCCTGGAATATCCGTCTGTACTGCTATTCGCAGTCGGAAAATTCCCCATTCAGTCCGGCCCTACGTACGGCACTGCGCCTGCTGTGGGACAAACGCGATGAAATATTGGCGCCTATTGATAGTGACCCTTCATCGCTGGTGCACGATGATCCACACGCCGGCAATTTCCTGTTTGCTCCTGATACCTGTCAGCCAGTTGCGATGCTTGACCCTTGTGATGTGGCTTACCGGCATCGGGAGCAGGATCTGTTTCATTTTGCGGATGTGCGCCCGGAGTGGGGGCTGTTGGAGTGCTACGCAGATGCCTACCTTCTGCGTGATGGCTTTGCGCAGCGACGTTGGTTTTTTTCGATTTGGGATGACGTGAAGCACAGCCTGAATCGCGGCTGGTACGATGAAGCGTGGTTTATGGCGAAGTTTGCGCGACTAGCTGAATGCGGGATCAGACTAGGCATCTGATCCTCGCAGGCATGTTCAGTGTTGCAGTATTTTGGAAAGAAATTGCTGCGCCCGTTCGGAACGTGGAGAACCGAAGAACTCATCCTTGGCGGCATCTTCCACGATCTGGCCGTGATCCATGAAAATAACCCGGTGTGCTACGCGGCGGGCGAATCCCATCTCGTGCGTCACGCACATCATGGTCATACCCTCGGCAGCCAATTGCGTCATTACATCGAGCACTTCGTTAATCATTTCCGGATCTAGCGCCGAAGTCGGCTCGTCAAACAGCATGGCAATCGGATCCATTGCCAATGCCCGTGCGATGGCAACCCGTTGTTGTTGCCCACCTGATAATTGCCCCGGAAATTTCTCAGCGTGGGCCTTCAGACCGACGCGGTCGAGCAGTTGCAAGCCCTTGTTGTGAGCTTCCTCGTGATTACGCCCTAGCACTTTCATTTGGGCGAGACAGAGATTTTCGGTGATCGAAAGGTGAGGAAAGAGTTCAAAATGCTGGAATACCATCCCGACACGCGAGCGAAGTTTCGGCAGATTGGTTTTCGGGGCTCCCACCGAAGTGCCGTCGACAAGAATCGTTCCGGACTGGAAGGGCTCCAGTCCGTTTACACATTTGATCAGGGTCGATTTGCCCGAGCCGGACGGGCCACAAACCACCACGACTTCACCCTTGTTGATCCGGGTGCTGCAATCGGTAAGCACTTGGAACTGGCCATACCATTTGCTGACGTTGTTGATATCAATCATGCGGGAGAGTCCTTGAAATCAGCGGATGACCGCGATGCGCTTGTGCAGGCGCTTGAGCATCAGTGAAACGGGGAAGCAGACACAGAAATAGGCCAGTGCTGCAAAGGTATACATTTCGGTCATCGCACTATTATTGCTGGCCACGACGACATTGCTACCCATGAAATCCTTGATGCCGATGATGGTGACTAGCGAGGTGTCCTGGAACAGCACCACGGTCTGCGTCAGCAGTACCGGCAGCATGTTGCGGAAAGCCTGCGGCAGCAAAATGTAGCGCATGGTCTGCGGATAGGTAAGCCCCAGGGCGTAGGCAGCGGACACCTGTCCTCGGGAGATCGACTGGATGCCGGCACGGATGATTTCGCTGTAATACGCAGCCTCGAATAGGGTAAAAGTAATGAAAACCGACTTATCCGGACCGATCTGAAAGCCGAAATAGGGGATCAGGAAGTAGAACCAGAAGATCACCAGTACCAGCGGCACCGACCGGAACAAGTTCACGTAGAAGGCGGCAAACAGGGATAGAGGTTTGAATGAAGAAAGCCGTGCCAGTGCCAGCAGGCAGCCGATGACAATGCCACCCAGCATGGCTGTACCGGTTAATTTCAGCGAATAGAGCATGCCCTCGACGAGCAGCTCGCGGTTGTCCGCAATAAGTTGCCAGTCGATCATTTAGCGGCCTCCTCCGATCATGCCGGGAACGCGGGCTTTCTTTTCCAGCCAGGCCATCCCGCGGTTCACCGCGAAGGCAAGTGTCATGTATATGGTCGTTACTGCAGCGATGCTGACAATTACTTCATTCGAGTATTCGACCATTTGCTTCATTTGAAAGGTCAGTTCTGTCAGACCGATTGCAAGAGCTGCTGCAGAATTTTTGAAAATGTTCATGAATTCGCTGGTCAGCGGCGGAATGACGACCCGGAAGGCCTGCGGCAGGATGACCAGTCGATAGGTTTGTGGCAGGGAAAACCCCAGTGCCAGTGCGGCATTTTTCTGTCCACGCGGCAGCGACAAAATCCCTGACTTAACCTGCTCCGCCACACGGGCCGCGGTGAACCAGCCAAGGCCTAGCGCCGCGGTAATGAACTCCGGATACGGCATGTCCTGTTTCATCCAGCGGCCGATTTCCTGAGGTACTACCTCCGGCCAGACGAAGAACCAGAAAAACAACTGAACCAGTAGCGGGATATTGCGGAAGACCTCGACATAAATGTCGCCTAGCAGCGCCAATGGCCGGTAGGGCAGGGTGCGCAGCACCCCTACTATGCTGCCAACCAGCAGAGCAATTACCCAGCCGGTTAGTGCAGTGGCAAGCGTCCACTGCAGACCGGTTGCCAGCAGAGTCCAGTAAGGCCCGTCGCCGGTCGCAGATTCTTCCAGCAAGATGCCCCAGTTCAGATTCAACGTCATGCGTGCCTCATATGATTACGGGGGTATCCCCCCCGTAATCAGGTGTGTTGCTGCCTTGCTTCAGATGCCCTTGTCGCTGGGGTTCTTCAGCAGTTCTTTCATCTTGTCGGACATCGGCATGTTCAAGTTAACGCCCTTGGGTTGGATCGGCGACATAAACCACTTGGCGTAAATCTTTTCCATTTCCGGGGATTTGTAGACTGCGGTCAGGGTGCTGTCGACCAGCTTCTTGAATTGCGGATCATCCTTGCGCAGCATGATGCCGTAGGGTTCCCCCGAGAGTACTTCACCGGCAATCATGAAGTCTTTCGGGTTCTTGCTGGCGGCAATCTTGGCCGCGAGTAGAGTGTCATCCATGACAAAGGCCGCTGCGCGATCCGTTTCCAGCATCAGGAAGGACTCATCGTGGTCTTTGCCGTACAGATTCTTCACGTCAATGCTTTTGCCTTTTTCGTGCATCTTGATATAGCGATCCGAGGTGGTGCCGGTGGTCGTAACCACTGGTTTGCCATTCAGGTCGGCAACACTCTTGATGCCCGAATTGGCTTTTACTGCCATCCGTACATTCACCCAGAACATGTTTACCCCAAAGGCAACCTGTTTCTGCCGCTCCATGCTGTTGGTCGTCGAGCCACATTCCAGATCAATGGTGCCGTTCTGCATCAGCGGAATTCGCGTCTGCGAGGTTACCGGCTGGTAGACCACGTCCAGGGTCTTCAGCTTCAGTTCTTTTTGTACCTGATCAACGATCTTGTTGCACAGGTCCACGGAATAGCCGACGTACTGCTTGTTGCCGAGCAAGTAGGAGAAGGGTTGTGAGGCATCACGTACCCCGACGACGATGCGGCCAGTATCTTTCACTTTTTTCAGGGTGCCAGTTAGCTCTTCGGCCTGGGCGCCGGCGCTCAGCGCAATGGCCATCGCAAGGGGGAGCAGTTTCTTCATGGTGTTGCGTCTCCGTACAGGTCGGTCGATACGCCCATGAGTATAGACAAGCGAGGCCGTGGTCGCCTTTGGGGAAATGCCGTAGTCAGCACAGATCCAGCGGTGTTGCATGAAAAAGCCGCAGGGTATTGCCCTGCGGCTTTTGATTACTGGGGTGTTCAGCTTAATACCTGCTACTGGTGCATGGGAGCCAGAATCTGGCGCAGGAACTGCTTGGCGCGATCAGTCTGCGGATCGGTGAAGAACTGCTCTGGTTTGGCGTCTTCCAGAATAACGCCCTGATCCAGGAACACCACGCGGTCGGCCACTTCCCGCGCAAACCCCATTTCATGGGTGACCACCATCATGGTCATGCCAGATTCCGCCAGTTGCTTCATGACGGCCAGTACTTCGCCGATCATTTCCGGATCAAGCGCCGAGGTTGGCTCGTCAAACAGCATCACTTGCGGATTCATGGCCAGTCCGCGTGCAATGGCCACGCGCTGCTGCTGACCGCCCGACAGATTGGCCGGGTAGGCATCTTTCTTGTTGGCGAGGCCGACGCGTTCAAGCAACTCCATTGCGGTGCGTTCGGCCAGATCTTTGGGGATCTTCTTGACCTGGATCGGCGCCAGCGTGATGTTGTCCAGTACCGAGAGGTGCGGGTAGAGGTTGAAATGCTGGAAAACGAAGCCGACTTCTTCGCGCAGTTTGTTGATATTGGTGCGCGGATCATTGGCTCGGATTCCGTCAACCCAGATTTCGCCGTTATTAATGGGTTCAAGCTGGTTGATAGTGCGGATCAGGGTTGATTTGCCGGAGCCGGACGGGCCACAGACGACGACAACCTCGCCCTGACGCACTTCCAGATTGATGTTCTTGAGCACGTGATGATCACGGCCATACCATTTGTTGACGTTGACGAAGCGGATCATCGGGCTGGCATCGGTATTCATATAGGATCCGGATTGTAAAGGGAAAATCGGCGGCCCAGACTCAGGGTTATCCCTAGCTGCCTCGAGCAGTTAGCCGATTCGGATGCTGGTCCGCCAGCCAGTTGGCAAGCGATACGTACTCGGCCACGCCGAGGTTTTCCGGCCGGTCCCCTGGATTCAGGCCTAAGGCTTCAAGTTCTTCGGCTGTGGCAATACCTTTCAGATTATTGCGCAGGGTTTTGCGGCGCTGGGCAAAGGCAGCGATCACCAGCTCCTCGAAAAGCCCATAGTCGTGAGCTGGATGCGGCAGGGTTTCCCACGGCACCATGCGGACAACGGCTGAGTCGACCTTGGGCGGCGGGTAAAACGATTCCGGTGGAACATCGATGATGTGATCCATCAGGTAGCGGTACTGCAGCATGATTGAAAGCCGGCCGTAATCGCTGGTCGATGGTGGTGCGACCATGCGATCGACCACCTCTTTTTGCAGCATGAAGTGCATGTCGTGGATTACATCGCCAAAGCTGGCCAGATGGAAAAGCAGCGGCGTCGAGATGTTATATGGCAGGTTACCAACCAGCTTGACCTTGCCACCAGGCTTGAGCTGGCGTGCAAGGGTGCCGAAATCGAATTCCAGAGCATCGGCATTGTGAATGACCAGGCGGTCTGCCGGGAAGCGCTGCTGCAAATGGCTGACAATATCGCGGTCAATTTCGACCACGTGCAGTTGCGGCACACGTGCCAGCAGCGGCTCGGTCAGCGCAGCAAGACCTGGGCCGATTTCGATGATGACGTCACCACTTTGTGGGTCGGTGGCATTGATGATGTCGGCGATGACGCCCTGGTCCTGAAGGAAGTTCTGGCCGAAGCGCTTGCGGGGTATATGGCTCATGGAAACAGCTTAATGGTTGAGGCGGGCTTGCTTGTTGCGCGCCAGACGGGCGGCAAGGCGTGTCGCGGTATAGAGGCTGCCTGGATCGGCTAGGCCGCGACCGGCCAAGTCCAGCGCCGTACCGTGGTCGACCGAGGTGCGGATGAAGGGCAGTCCCAGTGTGATATTCACCCCCTGGCCGAAGGTGGCATGTTTGAGCACCGGCAGGCCCTGGTCATGGTACATCGCCAGTACGGCATCGCCGCGCGCGAGGACCGGCGGGTTGAACAGCGTATCGGCCGGTAGCGGTCCGATCAGGTTCATGCCTTGGGCTCGCAACTGTTCGAGCACAGGAATGATCACCTCAATTTCTTCGTGTCCCATATGGCCGGATTCGCCGGCATGAGGATTTAGACCGGCGACGAGAATGCGAGGCTCAGCGATGCCGAACTTGGTGCGCAAATCGGCATGCAGGATCTCCAGCGTGCGGGTAAGTTGCGCCGCAGTGATGGCGGCCGGTACCTCTTTAAGGGGCAGGTGGGTCGTTGCCAGCGCCACACGCAAGGACATGCCATTGCTCATGTCACCGGCGAGCATCATGACCACTTCAGGGGTATTGCTCTGCTCGGCAAGGTATTCGGTATGCCCGCTGAAATAGGTGGTCGGGTTTGCCTCGTTGATCACGCTTTTCTGGATGGGGGCGGTGACCATTGCGGCAAAGTCACCTTTCAGGCAGCCGTGGATCGCGACATCCAGCGTCGCCAGTACATAGCCGGCGTTCGCAGTGGAGAGTATGCCCGGTGCGACTGTGGCACCCAGAGGAAGATCGAGCAGGCTCACCGGTGCCGAGGTCCCTGGTGCGTAATCCGGGAACTCCGCACTCAAGCCAATGGCTGCTGCACGCTCTGCAAGCAATGCGCGGGAGCCGATCAGCACCAGCGGATGCTCATGATGAATCTTGCTGTGAGCCAGCTGAATGCTGATTTCGGGGCCGATACCTGCCGGCTCGCCGGTAGTAATGGCCAGCGGAGCCGGGCGGTTTGGCATCATTCGTCTTTCAGTTTGTATACCACGTAGGCGCGGTCACGCAGCTGGCGCAGCCAGTCTTCGTACTGTTCCTCGGCCTTGCGCTGGCGGATTTCCATGCGAAGTTTGGCGCGCTCACGATCCTTGGTGATGTCCTGGTCGCGGCGCTCTTCGACCAGAATCAGATGCAGGCCGAATGGCGAGCGCACCGGCTTGCTAAGTTCACCGATGGCGAGCGCATTCATTGCTTCTTCGAACTGCGGAACGGTTTCACCTGGGCTGATCCAGCCAAGATCACCCCCCTTGCTTGCGCTGCCGTCTTCCGAATAGATCTTGGCGAGCTCGGTAAACTTTTCGCCCTGCTGGATGCGGGTACGCAGCTGGGTCAGTTTGCGCAGGGCATCGTTTTCCGACACCAGCTCATTCGGTCGAATCAGAATATGGCGCACATGGGTCTGCTTGACGACCACCTTTTCACTCTGAGTGCGCTTTTCATTGAGCTTGAAAACGTGAAAGCCGCCCGGTGTACGCACCACATCGGTGATGCCACCGCTTTCTGTCTGGTTTAGCAGGTTGACGAACGGAGCAGGCAACGAGGCAGAAGAGCGCCAGCCCAGATTACCGGCCTTGGCCATTTCGCCGCTGGCGCTGTAGGTTGCAGCGACCGTTGCAAAGTCTCGGCCTGCCAGCAGGTCTTTGCGGGCATCGTTGATTTTTACCCGTGCAGCTTGAATTTGTTCCGGGCTGGCATTATCGGGAACCGGGACGTAGATCTGCGAGAGATTGAATTCGACCGGCGCTTTGTCCGCTGCGAGCTTCAGGTAGTCATCCAGTTCGGCATCAGACACCTGAACCTGGCTATCGACTTCCTTTTCACGCAGTCGCCCCAGTAGCATTTGCTGGCGCACGGACTCACGGAACTGTTTCCAGTCCAGACCGCTGGCTTCAACCCGGCTGCGGAATTCGGCAAGCGAGGCATTGTTTTGTGCCGCAAGCCGGTTCAGGCCATTTTCCAGAAACGCGTCATCGATGCGCAGGCCGATAGTCTGGGCCCGCTGCAGTTGCACCTGCTCCAGAATCAGGTTTTCCAGTACCCGCTCTTGAAGCATGGCAGCTGGAGGCAGTTCTGCATTCTTCTGCTTCAGGCTGGCGCGGATTTCGTCGATGCGCTGATCCAGCTCCTGCTGGGTGATGGCGTTGCGGTTCACAACAGCGACAACACGATCCACGGTGGCGATGGCAGCCTGGCTGAAAGGACTGCACAGCACTGCGGCCAGCAACAGTGGGGTAAACGGCTTCATGTACTTACCTCGTACGCAGTGGAGACGGGCGGATGGTATCCGCGTAATTCGGAATGGAGCGCTGGATTTGCGATAGCGGGTTGGAGCCCACACCGCCAAGTCCGCTGAATTCCAGTACCGCAAAGAAATTGACGTTGTAATCGCCCTTGTCCGTCGGGTAGCGCTGTGCCGCCAGCCGCAACCCCCAGCACCCCGCGTTGTATTCCAGACCAGCCAGGGATTCCAGCCCGCTATGATCCTGCAGCGAGTAGCTGCTCATGCCAACAGCGTACCAGTTGTTCCAGATCGGCCACTGGCCGGACAGGGTGATCTGCTCCTCATCGTTGCTGCGCTGGCGCAGATAGCGCAGGTTCAGCACCTTATAGGTTTCCGGGGTCCAGGCCACATTCACGCTGGCGCGCTGAGTGAGCGAATTCTGGAAGTTGTACTGCAAATCATAGCTACCCCGGAAAGATCCGATATTGCTGCTCAGTGTAAACAGGGTGTCCGCACTGGTTTCACTGGTGCTGTTGCCGGTGAGTGTGACTTTGGGTTCAGACAGATAGATACGTTGCCCGACGCCGAGTTGCAACAGTTCCAGTCCTTCTGCGCTGTCGATGAAGCGGGTGGTCAGTGCGATCGTCAGGTCGTTGGCGTCGTTGATGCGGTCATGGCCACTGAAGCGGTTTTCCATGAACAGGCGCGACCAGCTCAGATCGGCCTCAGCCGTGTCAAACAAGGGGATTGCACTCTGATCTTTATAGGGGGTGTAAAGGTAGTAGATCCGCGGTTCAAGGGTTTGGATATAGTCCTGCCCCGCAAAACGGGCTTCACGCTCGAAAAACAGGCCGCTGTCGAGGCTGGCCACCGGTAGTACTCGGTCGATGGTCTGTTCTTCAGTCGTGTTCAGTTTTCCAAGTTGATAGCGGGTAGCATCGACTGACAATTGCGGGGTGATGAAGCTGTATGCATTGCGATAAGGAATGCTGATGCTGGGGCGGGCCCAGCTTCGCCAGCCGGATACCGCGTTGTCCTGCTGGAAGTTGCTGGCGTCTGCCGCCAGATTGGCTTTGGCGATTGAGCCGATATCCTTGGCTGCATTGAAGCTTAACTGAGGCGCCAGGTCATACGGTGGGGTGACCGGATTGCCGGTACTTTGCAGTGTCTGGAATGTTTTCCAGCGCAGGCTGGAGTTCCACCAGTCACCGGTGTAAGCAAGCACGGCCTCACGGGGGAGTGTCGTGCGCGAGCTGGCCTCGAGCGAATTGCCGAAATCATCAAAGTAATTGTCATCCGAGACCTGCTGGTAGTCGATACCCAGCCACAGACGTTCGGTCAGGCGCTGTTGATGCTGGAATAACAGGCTATAGCGGTTGCGCTCAGTTTCCCGGTCTTTGTCCTCAATACCTTCTGCGCGGATCTTGCCGGCATAATTACCTTCCAGGTAACGGAACTCCCCGCCAAGCATCAGGCCACGCTTGCCTCGCCAGCTAGGAGTGATAGTCGCGTCATAATTGGGGGCAATATCCCAGTAGAACGATTGGGAATACTCGAAGCCATTGTTCGAGCTGTACCCGAAGGTCGGGAAAAGCAGGCCGGTCTTGCGGTTGTCATCCAGCGGGAAGTCGAGCCATGGATAGTAGAATACCGGCACCCCCTGGAATTCAAACCAGCCGTGCCAGGCATCACCGACTCCTTCCACATAGTCCAGATTCAGCTCACGAGCATGGACGTACCAGTCGTTATTGTTGGCCGGACAGGTGGTGAAGTTACCCTGCTTGATCCGGTAACGATCTTTGCCTTCGAAATACAGGGTTTCACCGGTGCCGCGTGCTACCCCCATTGACATGGTGTATTCGGGTGACTCCATCTCGCCAACTTGGTCGTCCACGGCCAGATCGACACGTTTGCCGATCAGCACGTCGCCATTCTGGGTGATCTTTACGCGATTGCCGGCATGAAGCTGACCACTGACCAAGTTGTATTTCACCCAGTCGCTTTCAGCGCGCAACGTGCCTTGGGTCATGTCAACATTACCTTCGGCATAGGCGTACTGACCCTGTTTCACCTCAGCCTGATCGGCAACAAGATGGATGGGGAGAGCCTCCTGCTCGGTCGCAGCATCAGCTGCATGCACAGAAGGTATTGAGATCAGCGCACAGGCGATCAGGGTTAGCGAAGAAGGAGGAGTGTGGGGCACACGCATGTGAGCCATTCAAGCAATGATAGAATCAGCGGATTCTAGCAGCATTTACCGGATAGTCCGCAATGATGACACCAGCCCTGCAACAACAATTGTTTGCCTTGATTGATGAACTCCTTGGCGTGAGTGCCAGCTCAGTCGCCCCTGCTGCTGCCGATGCCAGCGTGCGAGAGTACTGGCGCGTGCAGCTTTCTGATGGTCGCAGCATCATCGCGATGCATGCCGAACCGGCACAGTTCGATGTACAACCCTTCTTGGCGCGCCAGGCTGAGCTAGCTGCGGCGAGTTTGCCGGTACCGGCCATCCTGGGGAGTGACACCACTTCGGGCCTGGTGTTGCTGGAGGATCTCGGGGATCAAGAGCTGGCAGGGGTGATCAATGCGGGTAATGCCCAGGGCTGGTACCGGCAGGCAATTGATTTGCTGGTGCAGATGCAGACAACGTTGCCCCATGGGCAATTACCGGTTTTCGATGCTGCATTCCAGCAACGCGAGATGGAAATCTGCCGCGAGTGGTATTTTTCCAAACAGCTTGCTGTCGAGCTGAATGACGAGGCGCTCGCTGCCTGGCAGCGCAGCTGTGCGCTGATTGTTGCTCGCAATTGCCAGCAGCCGCAGGTGTTCATGCATCGTGATTTCCATGCGCGCAATCTGATGGTACAAGGCGAACGTTTGCGCCTGATCGATTTTCAGGATGCGGTGGCAGGCCCGCTCAGCTATGACTTGGTGTCCCTGTTGCGTGATGCCTATCTGGACTGGGATGAGGCCTTCGTTCTTGATCTGGCCATCCGCTACTGGGAGAAAGCACGAGCGGCAGGCTTGCCAGTCGACGCCGATTTTGCCGATTTCTACCGAGCTTTCGAGTGGCAGGGGCTGCAGCGGCATCTAAAAATCCTTGGCTTGTTCGCACGGCTCAAGTACCGGGATGGTAAGGAGCGTTATCAGGCTGACATTCCGCGGGTGCTGAATTATGTGATGAAAGTCTCCGAGCGCTATGTCGAACTGGGGGCGCTGACCCGCCTGCTGCGTCAGCTGCATCCGCAGCAGGCCGCACAGGTTGGTTATACATTCTGATGTATTGCTTTGTAGTTTTTTGATTAGAGTGCCCCAAGGTGTATACCCCATGAAAGTCATGATTCTGGCCGCTGGTCGTGGCGAACGCATGCGCCCTCTGACCGACCACACTCCTAAACCCCTACTGAAGGCTGGCGGTGAGCACCTGATCGGCTGGCATTTGCGCCGGCTGAGTGCTGCCGGCCTGAACGAGGTGGTGGTCAATCATGCCTGGCTTGGCGAGCAGATCGAGGCCAGTCTGGGTGACGGCTGCAGCTATGGGGTATCGCTGCAGTACTCGGCAGAGGGTGTGGCACTGGAAACCGCGGCGGGTATTGCCCGTGCACTGCCACTGCTGGGGAATGCCCCCTTTGTTGTGGTTAACGGTGACGTGCTCTGCGATGCCGACTTTGCTAGCCTGCAACAGCGGGCCACAGCTTTGCCCGCCGGTGGAGCCCACCTGCTGCTGGTGCCCAAGGCAGGTTACAAGACCGGTCGTGATCTGACCTTGCGTCCAGATGGTAAGGTGCAGCCCTGCGAAGATGGTGATGTTCCTTACACATTCTGTGGCGTCGCGGCCTATCACCCCGCGTTCTTTGCCAATGTCCCTGTGAGTCAGCCTGCACCACTGTTGCCCTGGTTGCTGGCCGCCATGGCAAAGGGTTTGGTCACCGGGGAGTGTCACACCGGGGTTTGGCTGGATGTTGGTACACCTGAACGGTTGCAGGAAGCTGATCTGCTCGTACGTAATGGTGCGCTGGCCAGTTGATTTGTGTAGCTCCGCTCGGTGGACAGTTATTGTTTTTTGTTGCACCGCAACTAGAATGACAGCTGGTTCTTCCGTGACGCGGAGTACGCCATGCCCTTGCAGAATTATGTTCGGGAACAGACCGAACGCACACTGACCCTGCAGCAGCAGTTGCGGCAGGCCTTTGATCCCTTCGGCCTGATCGAGACGACCCTCAAGGCCCAGCAGGCCTGGCTGACGCATCCCGAGGCTTTGCAAAACGTGCTTGGGATCTATGCCAACGACGCAATTCGCTGGAGTCGTTTCACGGCTGGGCGCTGGCTGGGCGAAGAAGATTCTGACACCTTTCCGCCCAATCCTGAAGACACCCGTTTTGCCGATGCCATCTGGCGTGACTCACCCTTCTGGGATGGCATCAAAGAATGGTATCTGATGAACACCCGCTGGCTGCAGGACACCTTGTACGCCACGCCGGGAATGTGTCCGCAAGAACAGAGTCGTACCGCTTTCTGGTTGCGGCAATGGCTCAATGCCGTCGCACCCACCAATTTTTTGCTGACTAACCCCGTAGCGATGGCCAATGCGCTGGCGACCGGAGGGGATAGCCTGACAAGGGGACTGCAGAATTTTGCTCGTGATGCGCTGCGCGGCGATATCAGTATGACTGATCTGGATGCGTTCAAGGTCGGCGAGAACCTCGCCACCACGCCGGGTGCCGTGGTGTATCGCGGGCGCCTGCTGGAAGTGCTGCACTACGAGGCGACGACCCCGACGGTGCATGCCGTGCCGCTGGTCATCGTGTCACCCTGGATCAACAAGTACTACATCCTTGATCTCAATGAAAAAAAATCGCTGATCAAATTTCTGGTTGATCAGGGTTTTTCGGTTTTTGTCACCAGCTGGAAAAATCCGAATGGCGAGCATCGCGAGCTCACCTTCGACGATTATCTGCAGGATGGCGTGTCCCAAATCATCGATGTCGCTCGCAGCATTTCCGGCAGCGATACAGTCAATCTGGTCGGCTACTGTATTGGCGGTACGCTGGTTTCGACCTATCTAGCCTGGGCCAACCGCAGGATGCCAGGCAAGGTGCCAGTGAATTCGGCGACGTTGCTGACGACGCTGACCGATTTCGAACGCCCTGGGGACATCGAAGTATTCATCGACGAAGAAGGGCTGGCGTTCATCGAGAAGCAGATGGAGCGCAAGGGCTATCTCGACGGCAAGGAAATGGCATCGAGCTTCCGCATGCTGCGCGCCAATAGCCTGATCTGGAACTACTGGGTCGACAATTACCTGATGGGTAATACGCCCATGGCGTTTGACGTTCTGTACTGGAACATGGACACCACGCGCATGCCTGAAGCCATGCACCGGTTCTATCTGCGTGAACTGTACTGGCACAACAAGCTGGTGCAGGCGGATGCACTCACCGTCGCCGGCGAGAAGATCGACCTCGGGTGCATCAGCCAGCCGCTCTACATGGTCAGCACCGAAGAGGATCACATTGCGCCATGGTTGCAAACCTGGAAGCTGATTGACCGGGTTGCGGCTCCGGTGACCTTCACCCTGTCCACCTCCGGGCACATCCTGGGCGTGATCAATCCGCCAGCACCGAATTCCAAGCGCAGCTACTGGCAAGGGGTGCCGGGCCGTGGGACCGATCCGCTAGCCTGGCAGGCCGCGCAGGAAAAGGTGGCAGGCTCCTGGTGGCCGAACTGGGTTGAGTGGTTGCGCCCGCAGTCGGGAGCTCAGGTCAAGCCCAAGGACAGCAATCGCAGCCATCCGAAGCAGGGCGCCGCGCCGGGGACCTACGTACTCGAATAGGCCGGCCTTGCCGATGCCAGTCCGCACCTTGTGCTGTGCGGACTTTTTTTTGCGCCAGCGCAACGCCACAGCGCGCCCAGACGTGTTACAAATGCCGCTGTGCTGAACCAATCCGGTTTTCCGTGCTGCCGCGCTCAAGGATAATGCGGCTGCTCGAATCCCTTTCAACTGTGTAGAGGACTATCAATGGCAACGCGTACCGATCTCGCCAATGCCATCCGCGCCCTGGCGATGGATGCTGTTCAGAAAGCCAACTCCGGTCACCCGGGCATGCCGATGGGCATGGCTGAAATCGGTCTGGCGCTGTGGGGCAACGGCAACTACCGCCACAACCCGCAGAATCCGCAATGGGCTAACCGCGACCGTTTCGTGCTGTCCAACGGCCACGGTTCGATGCTGCAATACGCGATGCTGCACCTGACCGGTTACGATGTTTCCATTGATGACGTGAAGAACTTCCGTCAACTGCACTCCAAGACCCCGGGCCACCCGGAAGTCCACTATACCCCGGGCGTGGAAACCACCACCGGCCCGCTGGGTCAGGGCATTACCAACGCAGTGGGCATGGCGCTGGCTGAAAAGCTGCTGGCCAACGAATTCAACAAGCCGGGTCTCGAAATCGTCGACCACAACACCTGGGTATTCCTGGGTGACGGTTGCCTGATGGAAGGTGTATCGCACGAAGCCTGCGCACTGGCTGGCGTGTGGCAACTGGGCAAGCTGATCGCCTTCTGGGACGACAACGGCATTTCCATCGACGGCCATGTTGAAGGCTGGTTCAACGAAGACATTCCGCAGCGCTTCGAATCCTACGGTTGGCAAGTGATCCGCGCCGTTGACGGCCACGATGTTGATGCGCTGGAAGCCGCCATCGCTGCCGCCAAGGCCGAACCCAACAAGCCGACGCTGATCTGTGCCAAGACCATTATCGGCAAGGGCAGCCCGAACAAGGCCGCCAGCCACGATTGCCACGGCGCACCGCTGGGTAACGACGAAATCGCCGCCACCCGCGCCGCGATTGGCTGGACCCACGAGCCGTTCGTGATTCCTGCCGACGTGTACGCTGGCTGGGACAAGAAGGAAGCTGGCGCCAAGTGGGAAGGCGAGTGGAACGCACTGTTCACCAAGTACGCCGCACAATTCCCGGCTGAAGCGGCCGAATTTACCCGCCGCATGAAGGGCGAACTGCCGACCAACTGGCAGGAACTGGTGAAGAACGCGGTAGCTGAAGCCAACGCCAAGGCTGAAACCATCGCGACCCGCAAGGCCAGCCAGAACGCCATCCAGGCCTTTGCACCGAACGTCCCGGAGCTGCTGGGCGGCTCTGCTGACCTGACCGGTTCCAACCTGACTGCCTGGAAGGGCGCGGAAAGCCTCAAGGTGGTTGATGGCAAGATTTCCGGCCGTCACATCAGCTACGGTGTACGCGAATTCGGTATGAGCGCGATCATGAACGGTATCGTTCTGCACGGCGGCTTCCGCCCGTATGGCGGCACCTTCCTGATGTTCTGCGAATACGCCCTGAACGCGCTGCGCATGGCCGCGCTGATGAAGACCAACAACATCTTCGTTTACACCCACGATTCCATCGGTCTGGGCGAAGACGGTCCGACTCACCAGCCGGTAGAACAGCTGCAAACCCTGCGTTGCATTCCAAATATGAATGTATGGCGTACTGCCGATACCGTGGAATCGGTTGTGGCCTGGGCTGATGCGATTGAGCAGCGTCAGACTCCGTCCTCGCTGATCTTCAGCCGTCAGAATCTGGCCTTCATGAGCCGTACCGAAGCGCAGATTGCCGACATCAAGAAGGGCGGTTATGTCCTGCGTGATGCGGCCGATGCCAAGGTTGTGCTGATTGCCACCGGCTCTGAAGTCGAGCTGGCAGTTAAGGCCTTTGACGCCCTGGCTGCCGAGGGTATCGCTGCGCGCGTCGTATCCATGCCGTCGACCAATGTGTTCGACAAGCAGGATGCTGCGTACAAGGCATCCGTTCTGCCGGCTGGCGTACCGCGCCTGGCGGTCGAAGCAGCGACCAGCGATTTCTGGCGCAAGTACGTTGGTCTTGAGGGCGATGTCATCGGCATCGATACCTTCGGTGAGTCTGCTCCGGCGGGCACACTGTTCAAGCTCTACGGCTTTACTGTTGAAAACGTCGTGGCACGTGCCAAGGCGCTGGTGAAGTAAGCGGCTGCAGCTTCAGCAAGAACGGGCCCTGCGGGGCCCGTTTTTTTGGCCCTGTCGTGATCTTGCAATTGAATATCGATGGGTATTGATGGGGTGCTTTGTAATGGAAAAGCATTTAGGCTGATACCTGGTTGCGTATCAGACTGAGTCATCCACGTGAGCACATGCGGTTTCCACCCGGTTGCGCCCGTGCCCCTTGGCGGCATACAGGGCGCTGTCGGCCCGGTTGAGTAGCGTTTCGGCATCGCTGGCGTGCGAGGGGAAGCTGGCTACGCCCAGTGACAGGGTGACCTGCAGTACATGTCCGTCCACCTCCAGTGCTGAGGCGGCAAATCCTTCGCGCCAGCTCTCGGCGCGGCGCACGGCATCGCCGAGCTGGGCGCCGGGCAGCACGATGGCAAATTCCTCGCCACCGTAGCGGCAAGCCACGTCCTCGCTGCGGCTGCGGGCACGCAGATAGGCACCCAGTGCGCGCAGGACTTCATCGCCAGCCTTGTGGCCGAAGCGGTCGTTGACCTGCTTGAAGTGATCCACATCGAGCATGATCACGCTGAGTGCGCCCTGTTCGCGTTGTGCCCGTGCCAGTTCGCGCTCCAGCGTTTCTTCCAGATAGCGACGATTGAACAGCCCGGTCAGACTGTCGCGGATGGCCTGCTCGCGCAGTTGATTTTGCAGTGCGGCAATACGCTGGTACTGCACCTGCAGTTGTTCGTGTGCGCGGCGCAATTCGAGCTGGATCTGCCGCTGTTCGGTAATGTCATTGCCGATGCTGAGGATTTCGGTGAGCTGGCCCTGAGCATTGCGCACCGGCTGATTGGTCCAGAGTACCCATACGCGTCGTCCGTCGCGACACAGATTTTCGTTGACGTGCACCGGAAAATCTTCGGGTTGGGTGAGCAGCGCTTCCAGTACGCCAGCCAGATTGCGCTGCGTACTTTCTGTTTCGGGCAACAGAGTGCCGAGCAGTGGCTGCCCGATCAGTTCGTCCGGGTCATAGCCGAAATAGCTTTCGGCATACTGGTTTACAAAACTGATGCGCCCTTGCGGGTCGAGCCGCAGAATGATGCTCCGAGCTGATTGCACGAGTTCGCGATACTGCTCCGCGTCGGCTTCGCGGGCGGCTTCTTCGGCCTTGCGGGCCGAGATGTCGCTGATGACCCCCTCTCGTGCTACTACCCGCCCCTCGGCATCTTCGACCAGCCAGGCTTGTTCATGCACCCAGCGGGCGATGCCATCCCGATGAAGCAGGCGATATTCGATGCCATATCCTTCGCCGGAGGCCAGGGCTATGGCATGCGCTTCACGGTGTTCGGGATGAATCAGGCTGGCAAAGTCAGGTGCCTGCCCCGGCCAGTCGGTTGCAGGGTAGCCGGTGACATAGAGTGTGCCTTGGCTGACATAATCAAACTCCCAACTGCCAGCCGGGGTGCAGCGATACGCCATGCCGGGCATATTGGCCAGTAGTGCATCCAGCTGCTGGCGGTTCAGGCTCAGTTGGTGCCGCAGCGCATACGCCTGCTCGTCATACAGGGTGAGTACACATTCTTCGTCTTCCACGCGCAGCCGGCGGACAGTAGCCCGCACCGGAACAACCGGCCCCTGCGGGTCGCGCAGGGCGATATCGAGCTGCGCCACGCTGTCGGGATTGCGCAATTGCAGCTGCAATGCCGTACGCCCCAGTGGCATGCTGTAGAAGTCATCGGCGCGGAAGTGCGCACGCAATTGCTCCAGAGTGAGTCCCGAGCGAGCAATGGCGGCCTGATTGGCGTACAAGAAGGCGCCATCGAGCAGGCGGGTCAGCGTCACCGGCAGGGGGATGGCATCCAGTAGCCGGAACCAGGTGCCGGAGGTCAGCAGTTCGGATGGGGGCGTGGACAAGGAGTGGCTCGGCGCATCGGACAGAGATGTCATTATCCTAGCAGATGCACTGGAGGAGGACGTCTGGTTGTATTGTCCGATTGCCCTTGAGAAATTGTTATCCTTGCCAAATCTTCGAGGAGGCCGGGATTTCCGCCCGCGGAGGCGAGCTCGCGTTGTGGCTGGTGGGCGTGCACCGGGCAGGGCCCGGTGACTGATCCACCGTCGCGAGTAGCCAGTTAATGCGCAGCTGTGCCCGGCACGATGGTTTTCAGGATGTCGGCAATTTTCGGCTGCCAGGTTGCGGTGGCTTCGGCCGGGTAGGTGACGTTCAGCACTGAGAAGACGCCATCGCGCAGAAAGCCGTGTTCGTACACGATGTCTTTGCCTTTGCCGCTGACGAGCATGTACCAGCTGCCGCCCTCATGGCTTTCCTTCACACTGGCCTTGCTTTTGACCTGTGCAGCCTGGCGCAGTTTGGCAAAGTCTCCTAGCGATTTGCCTTCCCCTGGAATGGCTTCGATGCTCATGATCACACTGCCGTCCGCGCTCTTGAAACGGTTGCCGCTGGCGCTGCCTGCCTCGGCGACCAGCTCGCCCGGGTAATCGACCTGAAGCTGGCTTTGGGCGTTCTGATAGCGTGACCAGCCTGCTTGCGGCGGGTTGGCCGCCGGAACCGTGGCGGTGCTTGTGGTGGTCACTGCGGAAGCCTGCGGAGCTGTTGCCGTGTTGTCGCCACAGGCGGCCAACAGCAAAGCCAGTGTCAAGGCACTCAATATCGTTGGGTGTTTCATATCATCCTCCATCATGGCGCGGTGCGCCTGCGGCTTGAGCCGCTTGTTATCCGGTGCCCGCCATCTTAGCAGAGGGTTGACGGTTGTGGCGGTGAAGGCATGGATACGGCTCGCAACTGCAGCGCTTTGGCTTATGCCGTGAATGGTATGTTCGTGAAGGTGTTGATTTTACTGATGTGTGGTTGGATGCGGTTAGTTCAGGTTGCCTGCACTCAGGACAATTTCGGCCACGGTAAAAATCCCGAAAACGAGTGCGAGCATCAGTACCAGCATTCCGATCGCACCTGGCCAGCTGGTTCCCCCTGAGCGCCGAATGGCCGCTTCCTGCTCGGCTTGCGGCAGTTCGGCGATGTGGGCGCAGCGGGTTTGCACATGGTGCTGGTAAAGCCGGGTGCCGGTAATGCCGAAAGCAACGCCAATGGCGATGCTGATCATGCGCCCGATGGAGTCAGGTACGTTGAGCACGATCTCGAGAACGGTCTCGGCGATCACCAGCCCGAGAAAAATCATGCAGTAACCGTACATCTTGCGATAAGCCATCCACACCGACCCCAGGAGAAACGCGGCCCAGTTCCAGCCCGGATTGCTGCGCCCCCAGCGCGGGCCGTAGTAATCGTTGAAGCGCTTGCCGACAAAACGGGCCGCCAAGGCGTCGGCCGCATTGCCAGGCTCCTCGCTCAGGTCGCTTTGTGGTGCGGCATACGGGTTGTCGGGCAGCGCTGGCGCCAGTCGTGTGCCGCAGCCGGTACAAAACAGGGCTTCCAGCGGATTCAGGTGGCCGCAGCTGCAGGTATGGGTCATGGCAAGGTGTACGGTGAAGTGACTGGAGTCGGCTATTTGGCGTGAACCGCCTTGCGGCGCTGAGTGAGGAAGGCACTGGCCTGCTTGCGGCCGTCGGCCATGAGCTTCCCGAGATTCTCGGGGCTGCGATCCAGCTTGCTCTCGTAATCCAGCGTATGGGTCAGTTCGGCGCTCATTTCGATGAAGGGAATGGTGTAAGGGGCGTCGGGCTGATCAACATAACATTTCGGGATCAGCACCGGCTGGCGGATGTCGAACTTCGCCAGCACTTCGGGGCGGAAGGCGTCGTGCAGGATCAGATCGTTGAGCCAGGCCAAGGTGTCCAGTTGCTGGAAGAGCGAAACGTTGCCGACCATTTCATTACGGCGGTCGGAGATGGCTTCGGCCGATTGCGGGATTTCATCGCAGCCGGTCGGATTGATCTTGATGATCCACAGTTCGTCGGGCACGTTCTTGTCGCCGACAAATTTCGGTCGTACCAGTTCGTTGACGGGAGGGTTGTCGGAAAAGAGCCCGTCCCAGTACGCAAAGCCCTCGAACTCCACGGCCGGAAAAATGTTTGGCACCGCACAGGAAGAAAGCAGGTGCTCGATGCGGATCGGTTCATCGCGTGAATTGAATTTGCGCAGCTTGCCAGACAGGACTTCGGCGGCTCCCAGCAGCAGTGCGGGGGCATCTGGCTGTGCGCCCCAGCGCAGCAGTTCGTCGAAGTCGAAATGCTTGCGCAGCAGCAGCGGGAAGTCGGTGAATTCGGGTCGCAGTGCGCTAGTGGACAGGCTCATCAGCCACTGCGCCAGCGGATCGGATGGGCTGATGTTGAAATGTGGCAGATGCCCCTTGCTGGTGGCGCGCAGGGATTCGATGATCTGATGATTGAATTGCTGCTCGGCCGGCGTTTGCGCCATATTGTCGCGCCAGAAGGCCATCAGTCTGCCGGTCGGATTGGCATCACCCTTCATCAGTGCATACCACAGCAAGGTTGCGCAGAGAGCGCCGCCAGATGTGCCCGACAGGCTCACAATCTGGAAGTCATCCTGTACGTGGTGTTCGAATAACGCTTCCAATGCGCCGGCGGTGAACGCGGTCTGGCTGCCTCCGCCCTGGCAGGCAATGGCAATCTTGCGGCGTTGCTTGGTGGGCATGACGTTCTCCGGCGTTATTTGCAAATTACAAGCTTATTATCTGCTTTCGATGCGTGCCAGTATTTATCGGCTAATCCACACAGACTGTCGCGTTCCCGCTGTGCTTCCGCCCCACAGTACAATCCGTGTTTTGCTGAGGAACTTCCCGCATGCCGCCCGCGCTATCGACCATTCTGCTTCTGGTCTGCTCTAACCTATTCATGAGTTTTGCCTGGTACGCCCACCTCAAGCATGGTCAGACGAAGCCATGGTTGCTGATGGTGTTCATGAGCTGGGGCATTGCCTTGTTTGAATACCTGCTCATGGTGCCAGCCAATCGCATCGGCTATCAGGTATTCAGTCTGGCGCAGCTGAAAATCCTGCAGGAAGTAATTGCGCTCTCGGTATTCATTCCCTTTGCCGTGTTCTACATGCGCGAGCCGTTTAACTGGAATTACATCTGGGCTGCGCTGTGCATGGTCGGGGCGGTGTTTTTCATGTTTCGCGGTTAGCTGGGTATAGCCACCTGGCTTTCGTTGATAAAGGCTTTGGGGGTTATACGCTGCGGCCTATGGTGCATCACGCCATTGCCGATACGTTGCCGCCTGGCCGTGACACTGCCCCTGCTCGTCCAGCAGGTTCCATACTGTCACATTTTCGATCCAGAAATGTCGGCCGGACTTGGCGATGCGCAGCCCCCGGTAGCCGGTGGCGTAGCCTTGCCGGCTAACCGATTCAAGCAACTGCTGACGTTCGGCTCGGTCAGGCGCGGGGGCCGATAGCCGGGACGGCAGTCCAATCAATTCGCTGGCCGTGTATTCGAAGCATTCCTGAGTGCACCGGTTGGCATAAATAAAGCGCGGGTCGCTGTTGCCATCATGCGCCAACAGGCAGAAGGGCGCCTCGTGGCAGAGCCAGTGACTCGCGGCGCTGGCCGGAAGAACGCTCGGGAGTAGTGAGTGTCCCAGCAGACGCTGGTAGCTGTCGAGAATCAGGTGGGCAAGGGTTTCGTCAGGCATTGGAAGTTTCAAGGTGCGGGGCAAGGGCGGCCTGCCACTGCAGGAGTTTTGTGGTCAGCGGCAGGGTGAGTGCCGGACTGGTCGACGGCAGAATGCATAGCCGTGAATCTCCGGGCAATTGCCGGCCGGCCAGCCGCCCGGCAGTCTGGCCGTTGCAGGCGATCAGGCGCAACTGCGGCAGTTGCCCGAGGCAGTCATGCAAGGGATTCGCGGTGATGTCGCGCAGCGCAGTATCGAGGCTGCCGCGCCGCGTGGCTGTATCAATGGTATCCCAGAGTGCAATGCCGGCGTGCAGCAGCGCATGATAGCGCTGTGGCCAGTCCAGTGCCGGCAGGTCTGTGCCGGTCAGCGTGCTCATGATGGGCCAGAAGGCATTGCGCGGGTGGGCGTAATAGTGGCCTGCGGCCAGCGAGGCATCGCCGGGCAGGCTGCCCAGCACCAGGATATGGCAGTGCGGTGCTAGTACCGGGGCAAAGCTGGTTTTGGCATTCATCTTGCCAGCAGGGAACTATCAATCTTGATGACGACCTTGCGCAGCGGTTCCGCCTGTTCCAGTGCCCGGCAGGGTTTATGCAGTTCGCCGGGATAAAAAATCGCAAACATGCCAGCGGTGAGCACCAGCCGTGATTCCAGTGGCTGGGCGGCGACAAAGGCGATGTCACGCTCGGCAAGCTGATCCGTCAAACGTGGCAGCGTGGCATTTTCCGGTAGAAAACCGATTACTTCGGTGCCGCTGAGCAGGTACTGGATGTCAATGTAGCGCGCATGAAACTCGGGTAGTCCGGTTTCCCAAGGTTGGCTCAGGGGCTCCTGCACGATGGCGATCAACTGGTCCTCCTGCAGCGGATAGCGTCCGGCTGCCATGCTGCTGAAATCGGTGTCGCGCAGATAGGCCAGTGCCTGCTCAATGATGGCGGGGAGTGGGGGCTGGGGATGGTGCAGGTGGCTAAGGTACATGTTGGAGCAACCGACAAAACCCCAAGGATACTCTGCACGCGCAAGGCCTGTCAGCGCAGTCGCAGCGGCAGCTCCGCCAGTTGTCGCAGGTGCAGGTCGGCTGCCGGATGGTTCCGTCTCAGGCGGCTGAGCCAGACGGTGCGCATACCAAGACGTTTGGCGGTCAGCAGATTATCGGTACTGTCTTCGACCAAGGTGCATTGTGCTGCGCGCAGTCCGAAATGGCGTAACACGCGACGGTAGGCTTGCGGAAATGGCTTGGGAATGAGGCCAAGCGTGTCGATCGCTGCAATGCCGTCGAATTCATGGCTGATGCGCAGGGCATCAAGCATGGCGCGGGCGTAGCTCAGTGGCCCGTTGGTGAAAAGGATCTTGCGGCCCGGGAGGCGAGCCAGTGTACGGTGCAATCCCGGCATCGGATGGACTTCGCGCAGTAGCTCATCCAGCGGGTGACAGACTGCCAGAAAGTGCCGCGGGTCAATGTGAGGGTGGTGGCGCCGTAAACCGAGCAGTGTGGCGCCGTAACGCTGCCAGTAATGCACTCGGAGATGGTTGGCGCTGGCATGATCGAGCTGCAGTTCCCGCATCAGGAAGCTGGTCATCGCCGCGTCGATCACCGGAAATGCATGACGGCTGGCATGGTGCAGTGTGTTATCGAGATCGAAGAGCCAGACTGGGTTGGGCATGGCGAGCCCCGAAAAAAGCAACGGGGCGATGGTAGCCCCGTTGTTTCAGCTTGGGTAGCGTTGTACTCGCTATACGACGACTTTGTTGGGCCTGCTGTTGCAGACGTTTTCAAAAAGGTGAGCAGTGCACTACATGGATATTATTTGTAGATGTACTGCTCGAGCTGCTCGATGGTGAATTGCTGTTCAGCAATTTTGGCGCTGACCAGGTCGCCGATTGAGAGCACGCCCAGCACCTTGTCACCGTCCATGACGGGCAAGTGGCGGATGCGCTTCTCGCTCATCAGTGCCATGCATTCACTGGCAGTCGCAGAGGGGGGGACACACAGTACGCGGCTGGTCATGATTTCGGCTACCGGGGTTACCGCGGAGGTTTTGCCCGCGAGAACGACTTTGCGAGCGTAATCGCGCTCGGAAAAAATCCCGACCAGTTTGCCCTCATCCAATACCAGTACAGCCCCGACATTGTGCTCGGCGAGCAATTGCAGTGCCTGATAAACCGTGGAATGTGGCGCAACAGAGAGAATGGACTGGCTGGCTTTCTGTTTAAGTAGCTGGCTAGCGGTTTGCATTGTGGGTCTCCAGTGGCGCAGGGGTATTACCAATGTAGACATCCGCGCACGGCATGCAAGCCGATTGACCCGACAAAATGACAACGCCGGCAATAAAGCCGGCGTTGTCGGGGTTCATTAGGCTTAGCGCGCGCGAATCATCGTACCTACACCCGCTTCGGTCAGCACTTCCAGTAGCAGGGCGTGCTTCACACGTCCGTCGATGATGTGAACAGAATTGACGCCGGATTTGGCTGCGTCAAGTGCCGAAGAAATTTTCGGCAGCATGCCGCCCGAGATGGTGCCGTCGGCAAACAGCTCATCAATGCGGCGAGCCGTCAGCTTGGTCAGCAGATTGCCGTCCTTGTCCATCACGCCCGGGATATTGGTCATCAGGATCAGTTTTTCGGCCTTCAGTACTTCGGCGAGCTTGCCGGCAACGAGATCGGCATTGATGTTATAGCTCTCGCCGCTGGCATCGACGCCGATCGGCGCGATAACCGGGATGAAGTCGGCTGCATCGAGGTGCGACACGATGGACGGATCGATTTTTTCGATTTCACCCACCTGGCCGATATCGACCAGTTCGTCGCTGGATGCGCCCTTAAGGAACATCTTGCGCGCACGGATGAAGTGGCCGTCCTGACCGGTCAGGCCAACTGCCTTGCCGCCGTGCTTGTTGATCAGCGACACGATTTCCTTGTTCACATGGCCACCCAGCACCATCTCGACCACGTCCATGGTTTCCGCATCGGTCACACGCATGCCCTGGATGAATTCGCCTTTCTTGCCGATGCGATCCAGCAGTTCATTGATCTGCGGGCCGCCACCGTGCACGACAACCGGATTCATGCCGACCAGCTTCAGTAGTACCACGTCCTGCGCGAAGCCTTCCTTGAGCTCCTCGTCGATCATGGCGTTGCCGCCGTACTTGATGACGATAGTCTTGTCGGTGAAGCGCTGGATATAGGGCAGGGCTTCGGAAAGGATATTGGCCTTGTCGGCTGCGGTGATCGTGGTCATGGCTGGCCTTTGCTGGAACAGGAAAAATCGCCGCGATTGTACACCAGCAGTACGGCATCGCAGCGGGATTTCGACCCGTTTGCGCGCATGGACATACGGTTACGTGGGGCACGATGGCGGAAATGTACATGGCAGGCGTATAGTAAATGAACGTTCATTCATTAGTTGTCCGTCATGCCTGAGATGCCGTCTCCGCGCGGGCGCCGCAAGGAAGCCCGCCCCAGTGAAATCATCAGCGCCGCCTTTGCCCTGTTTGCGGAAAAAGGCTATGCAGCGACCAAGATGGAAGACATCGCGCGTGCTGCGGGTGTTAGCCGGGGAACGCCCTATCTGTATTTCACCAATAAGGAAGAACTCTTCAAAGCCATGTTGCGTGACATGCTGCTACCCAAGTTGCAGGAGGGCGAAGCCCGCCTGCTGGCAATGGCCCATCTGAGTGCTGGCGAACAACTGTGTGCCTTGCTGCAGATGTGGTGGCAGTTGCAGGGCGAAACCCCGCTGGCGGCCTTGCCCAAGCTGATGATTGCCGAAGCAGGCAACTTCTCCGAGGTGGCCGAGATGTACCAGAAGGAATTCATCGAGCCCGGTGATGCCATGATCCGTGCCTTGCTGCAGAAAGGGATCGCCAGCGGCGAATTTCGCCCGCTCGACGTCGAATACGCCTTGACCGCCATCTGTGCGCCAGTGGTCATGGCCATGGTGATGCGCCATTCGCTGACCTGTTGTCTGCCGGCGGAGTTCGACGGGCGGCGTTATATCCAGACTCTCTGTGACCTCTTGCTGCAAGGGCTGCGTGCCCGGGAGAAAGCATGAAACCCTTTAGTTCTGCCCTGATTGGCGCGAGTGCAATTCTGGCTGTCTTACTTGCCGGATGTGGCGAACGGACACCGCAGGTTGTCGAGGAGGTTCGCCCGGTCAGGTTGCTGACGGTGGCGGAGGCCAGTACACCGGGGGAAATGATGTATTCCGGGGTGGTGCGAGCTAGGCAGGAAGTGCCGCTATCCTTCCGGATTGGTGGAAAGCTGGTCAGTCGCAAGGTCGAGGTCGGTAATTCCGTGCAGCCGGGGCAGGTTATTGCGCTGCTTGATGGGCGGGATGTGGCACTGCAGGCTCAGGCGGCTGCAGCGCAAGTGGATGCCGCGCAGGTACAACTTAGCCAGGCCGAGCTGGACCTCAAGCGCAGCGAAGATTTACTGGCACGCAAGTTTGTCAGTCAGGCTGAGGTGGATCGTCGGGCGACCCAGGTCAATGCGCTGAAAAAGCAGCTTGAGCAGGCACGTTCGCAGGCGCAGATGGCCAGCAACCAATCCGGTTATGCGCAGCTCACCACCGATGTCGCAGGGGTTGTCACGCGCATCGAAACCGAGCCAGGGGCAGTAGTCGGTGCGGGGCAGCCTGTGGTTATTCTGGCGCAGAACGGGGCACGGGATGTGGTCTTTGATGTTCCGGAAGGCCGTCAGCAGCAGTTCAAGCCGGGGGCCCTGGTGCAGGTCGAGCTCTGGGCCACGGAGGCTCGCCTCCCCGCTACCGTGCGCGAAGTGTCGCCTGCCGCCGATCCGGTGGCGCGCACCTATCAGGTCAAAGTGGCTTTGCCGGTCGGGCCGCAAGCACCGGCACTTGGCATGTCGGCATCCGTGTTTGTTAATGATGCTAAGCCGCTGGCTGTCAATGGAGTGGCATTGCCGCTGACCGCGCTGTTCGGGCGAGGGGGGGAACAACGCATCTGGTTGCTGGGCAAGGACGGTCGAGTGGCAAGTCGCGCAGTGGCCGTGCTGGCCTATCGGGATAATCTGGTGCTGGTCCGCGGGGTCAAGGCGGGTGAACAGGTAGTCACGGCTGGCGTGCACCTGCTGCAGGAAGGGCAGAAAGTCAGCGTGCTCGGGGCCTCGGCGAGTGGAGTGGCCAGCCATGTTCAGTAACGTGAATCTCTCGGCCTGGGCACTGAAGCACCGCTCACTGGTGCTCTATCTGATGGCCGTGCTTTCGCTGGCGGGTATTCTGGCCTATGCCCAGCTCGGACAGAAAGAAGATCCCGAATTTACCTTCAAGGCGATGGTTGTGCGTGCTTTCTGGCCGGGCGCATCGGCAAGCGAAGTCGAAGAGCAGGTCACCGACCGGCTGGAGGAGGCACTGCAGGGCATCGCGTATATCGATTACACCAAGAGCTACTCTCGTGCCGGCGAGTCGCTGATCACGATTGTCTTGCGCGAAAGCGTGCGCAAGGAGGTGCCCGACGCCTGGTACCAGGTCCGCAAGCGCATCGGGGATGCACAGGGCAATCTGCCATCGGGTGTGGTCGGGCCATTCTTCAATGACGAATTCGGTGATACCTACGGCAATCTCTACGCGATCACCGGCGATGGTTTTTCGCTGCCCGAGCTCAAGCACTGGGCCGAGATGGCGCGTAACGAGTTGCTGCGCATCCATGATGTGAACAAGGTGACGCTGCTGGGAGTACAGGACGAAAAAATCTACGTCGAATACAGCACCGCCAAACTGGCCAGCGTCGGGGTCAGCCCTTTCCAGATCAACCAGGTGCTCGCGGCGACCAATACCGTGACCCCCGCCGGGGTGGTCGAGGGACTGGACGAACGCATTTTTCTGCGCGTGACCGGTGGTTTTGATGCGGTCAGCACGATCAAGCGCACCCCAATTACGGTAAACGGCCGCACTTTCCGGCTGGAGGACGTGGCGACGGTGTACCGGGCGACGGTCAACCCGCCGGAAACGACGATTCGCCATCAGGGACAGCCGGCTCTGGCGCTGGGCATCTCGATGCGCGGCGGGGGCGATGTGATCGCCATGGGGCGGGAAATCGACGGTACGCTGGCGCGGCTCAAGACGGCGTTGCCGGTCGGCGTCGAGTTTCATACGGTTTCCGATCAGCCTGCGGTGGTACAGAACGCGATCCATATTTTCATGAAATCGCTGCTGGAGGCCGTAGTTATCGTGCTAGCGGTCAGCTTTCTTAGCCTGGGCTGGCGTACTGGCGTAGTGGTGGCGCTGTCGATCCCGCTGGTGCTGGCGATCACCTTCCTGCTGATGAAGTTATTCAATATCGAGTTGCAGCGCATTTCATTGGGGGCACTGGTGATTTCGCTTGGCCTGCTGGTTGATGATGCGATCATCGCGGTGGAGATGATGGCGCTCAAGCTCGAGCAGGGTTGGAACCGTTTCCGGGCTGCCACGTTTGCCTATACCTCGACCGCGTTTCCGATGCTGACCGGTACGCTGATTACGGTGGCAGGGTTTCTACCTGTAGGCCTTGCCAAGTCTGATGCAGGTGAATATACGTTTTCGATTTTCGCCGTTGTCGGCATCTCGCTGATTGTATCGTGGCTTGTGGCCGTGATTTTCACGCCGTATCTGGGGTATCTGCTGCTGCCGGAAAAGCCGGTGCACGAGGATCACGATGTCTATCAGGGACGCTTCTATCAGGCATTCCGCAGGACCGTGATCTGGTGCGTGACCTGGCGCAAAACCACTATGGCTCTGACGGGGGCAGCATTCGTGCTGGCGCTGGCCGTGTTTGCGCTGTTTATCCCGAAACAGTTCTTCCCCGCCTCCAGTCGTCCGGAACTGATGGTTGATCTCTGGCTACCCTACGCCGCGTCGTTTGCTGCGACCGAGCGTGAAGTGAAACAACTTGAAGCGATCCTGCTGAAGGACCCGGATGTTGCGCACATCACCAGTTATGTCGGCGCCGGCTCGCCCCGTTACTACATGCCGCTGGACGAACAGATGCCCAATGTAAACTTTGGCCAGCTCACCGTGATGACCAAGGACGAGTTTGTCCGCGACAAGGTCTACCGGCGCATTACCGAGCTGTTTGCCCGCGATTTTCCTCAGGTCCGTGGCAGGGTGACGCGTCTGGAGAACGGTCCGCCGGTTGGCTATCCCGTGCAGTTCCGTATTTCCGGGCCCGATCAGGATACATTGCGCCGTATTGCTGCGCAGGTTATGGAAATCATGAAGCACAGTCCGTATACCCGGCAGGTACACACCGACTGGGGGGAGAAAGTCAAAACCGTGCGACTGACGGTTGATCAGGATCGTCTGCGCCAGCTGGGTCTGAATTCGCAGCAGCTTGCCGGAATGCTCCAGATGGCGATATCCGGCGTGACCGCAACCCAGCTGCGGGAAGGTAACGACAGCATTGCGGTGGTAGCGCGGCTGGTCGAGGGAGAACGCTCGCGGCTGGATTTCCTGCAGAGTTTGCCAGTGCAATTGCCCGACGGGCGTTCGGTACCACTGTCGCAGGTGGCCACGCTGTCACTGGAGAATGAGGAGAGCATCGTCTGGCGTTACAACCGGGTGCCGACCATCAGCGTTCGTGCCGACGTGATGGGCGCCCAGGCCCCGGATGTGAGCACTGCCTTGCAACCAAAAATCCGCGCGCTGCAAGCCAGTTTGCCGGTGGGCTACCACATCGAAACCGGGGGAACGCTGGAGTCCTCGCAAAAGAGCGAGCGCTCGATTTTTGTCGTGATGCCGCTGATGCTGATCGTGGTGATGACGCTGCTGATGCTGCAGTTGCAGTCGATCCAGCGCATGATCATGGTGTTGTTGACCGCGCCGCTGGGGCTGATCGGGGTGACGCTGTCACTGCTGGTTTTCCAGGCGCCCTTCGGCTTTGTGGCGCAATTGGGCGTGATTGCGCTGATGGGCATGATCATGCGCAATTCGGTCATCCTGATGGATCAGATCGAGCAGGATATCGGCTCGGGTCAACGGCCCTGGGATGCGATCGTTGAATCTGCGGTACGCCGTTTCCGGCCGATCATGCTGACTGCGGCGGCAGCCATTCTGGCGATGATTCCGCTGTCGCGCGAAACCTTCTGGGGGCCGATGGCTGTGGCCATCATGGGGGGGCTGCTGGTGGCAACGGTTCTAACCCTGCTGTTCTTGCCGGCGCTGTATGCTGCCTGGTTCCGCATCCGGCCGGATACCCCTGCGGCACTGCGCAAGAATGGTACAGACGACAACTTGCCCGAAATGGCACACTCGCATTGAAACTGGGCCGGCATGGGCCGGCCTGCTGCTGTGGATAATCCAATGAAGCTCAAACCGCTATTCCTCGCTTTTGCAACCTTACTGGCGTTACCAGCCAGTGCTCTGGATCTGGTCGGTGCCTGGCAGGCGGCCAAGCAGCACGATCCATCCTACTCGGCGGCCCGGCAGGCCCTGCTTGCCGGCAAGGAAAAGGCGGTGCAGGGGCGGGCACTACTGCTGCCACAGGTCGAGCTAGCCGCTGGAGCCAGCCACGTCCGCCAGGAGAATGATCCCGGTGTGCCAACCCTCACCAATCCTCGTGCCAACACCAGTGGCGACACGTATCGCTATGCGCTCTCGCTGACGCAGCCGCTGTTCCGCATGGATGCGTTTGTGGCGGCCGACCAGCTGGGCAAGCAGAGTGATCTATCCGAGGTGCAGTTTCGCCTGACCGAGCAGCAGTTGATGCTGAAACTGTCGCTGGCCTACTTCGAAGTGCTGGCCGCGCAGGAAAAGGTGACCCTGGCCGTGGCGCAGCTCGAGGCTTTCTCCCAGCAGCTGGCCCAGGCGCAGAAATCCTTCGAGGTGGGCGTGGCGACCATTACCGACGTCAATGAGGCTAAAGCGCGCTATGACGCGACCACTGCCGCGGAAATCGTTGCCCGCAACGAACTGGCGGTCAAGCAGAATGCCCTGCGCCTGATTACCGGGGAAGCTAACGCTCGCCTGGCGACCATTGCTGATCGTGAACCACTGCCGCCCCAGCCCAATGTGCTGGATGAATGGTTGAGCCGTTCGGGGAAAGGCAGCCTGGAATTGCAGGCGCAGCAATTGAATCTGGCCATTGCCGGTCGTGAAATTGACCGTTACCGCACGGAATATTCACCGACACTCGATCTTGTCGCCAGCTATGGCAATAACTACCAGCGTGAGGACCTTTCGCGCAATGGTGGTACCGATCGCAGTGGCCAGGCGCTGGTCGGCGTGCAGCTGTCGATCCCGTTGTTTACTGGCGGACGCATGTCCTCGCAATACCGCGAAAGCGTCGCTAATCGCGACCAGCAGGCGGACAGGCTGGAGGCCACGCGCCGGGATGTCGAACAGGCCACGACCCAGTCATTCCTCGGGGTGACTGCCGGTGCCGCGCAAATACGCGCGTTGCAGCAATCGCTGGTTTCCAGCCAGTCGCTGCTGGAGTCAACCAAATTGGGTTATGAGGTCGGTGTATCCACGATGGTGGATGTACTCAATGCCAATCAGCGCTATTACGAAACCCGCTATCAGTTGGTGGTCGCCAAATACACCTATCTTTATGCGGGATTACAGCTGGCGGCAGCCACGGGTGCGCTGGATGAGTCGGTATTGCAGAAAGTGAATGGCTGGCTGATTGAAAGTGCAAATACACAATAATCATTTCTTGCCATTTCGTGTTTATGCGTTCCATAATGCCAGCACAATTTGACTGTTAATTATTCGGAGTGCACCTGATGGATCTGTCCGGCCTGAATTACAATGAACTGGTTGAACTGCGCAAGCGTCTGGACGTCGAACTGGTTCGCCGCAAGGATCAGGAAAAGCGTCAACTGCTGCAAGATATCGAAGCCCGGGCCAGCGAAAGTGGCTATACCCTGGCTGAATTGCTGGCGCTGGCCGCTGGCGGTAAAAAGGCGGCTGCAGGCAAGAAGACTGCCGGCGTCGCCCAGTTTGCCAATCCCGCCAATCCGGAGCAAACCTGGACTGGCCGTGGTCGCAAGCCGCAATGGGTTATCGATTTCCTCGGCAATGGCGGTGATATCGAAGCACTGCGCATTGCCTGACCGGACTCGCACTGCAATTGCAAAACGGGATGGCATGCCATCCCGTTTTGCTTTTCCGGCTGGCGTGGTTTAGCGCTGGGCGGATTGCTCCTGTAAAATGGCGTTTTGCCTGAACCATCACGCCATGAATGCCTCGCTGACTGCCAACCTTAATCCGCAACAGGCCGCCGCGGTCGAATTGCCAGCGGAGCACGCGCTGATTCTGGCTGGCGCCGGCTCCGGCAAGACCCGCGTGCTCACTACCCGCATGGCGTGGTTGCTGTCGACGGGGCAGGTCAGCCCGGCCGGCATTCTCGCCGTCACCTTTACCAACAAGGCCGCCAAGGAAATGCTGGCGCGCATGACGGCCATGCTGCCGCTCAATCCGCGCGGCTTGTGGATCGGCACCTTTCACGGCTTGTGCAACCGGATGCTCCGCTTGCACCACCGTGATGCGGGCCTGCCGGAACAATTCGCCATTCTCGATAGCCAGGACCAGTTGTCCGCCATCAAGCGGGTCTTGAAGCTGCTCAATATCGACGATGAGCGTTATCCGGCCAAATCCTGCCAGCATTTCATCAACGGCAACAAGGAAGCGGGTATCCGTTCTGCGGCCTTGCAGATCTGGGATGAGCACAGCCGGGTGATGAAGGCGGTGTATGAGGAATACGAGCGGCAATGCCAGCGTGAGGGCGTGGTCGATTTTGCTGAGTTGCTGCTGCGCTGTTATGAATTGCTCAATGGCAATGCCAGTCTGCGCGCACATTATCAGCAGCGTTTCCGCCATGTGCTTGTCGATGAATTCCAGGATACCAATACCCTGCAATATGCCTGGCTGAAACTGCTGGTCGGTCCTGAGAGTGCGATGTTTGCCGTAGGGGATGATGATCAGTCGATTTATGCTTTCCGTGGCGCGAATGTCGGCAATATGCACGACTTCCAGCGCGACTTTGCGGTGAAGCATGTGATCCGGCTGGAGCAGAATTACCGCTCGCACAGCAATATTCTCACGGCGGCCAATGCCGTGATCAGTTGCAACCGCAACCGGCTGGGCAAGCAATTGTGGACCGATTCCGAAGACGGCGAACTGCTGCGCGTATTCGAAGGCCTGAGTGATTTCGACGAATGCGAATTTGTTGTTGGCGAAGTGCAGGCACTGATTCGTGATGGTGTGCCAGCCAATGACATTGCCATTCTGTATCGCAGCAATGCGCAATCCCGCGTGCTGGAGCACGGGCTCTTTACCGCCGGTGTGCCCTATCGCGTGTATGGCGGGCTGCGCTTTTTCGAGCGCCAGGAAATCAAGCACGCACTGGCCTACCTGCGTCTGATTGCCAGCCCGGAAGATGACAATGCGCTGCTGCGCGTGATCAATTTCCCCACGCGTGGTATCGGAGCGCGCACGGTCGATACGCTGCAGGAAAACGCGCGACTGGCCGGCACCTCGCTGTGGCAGGTCGCGTGCTCGGGCGGGCTGGGGCGCAGTGGTGCCGCGGTCGGCAAGTTCGTGCAGCTGGTTGAGGTGATGCGCACGCAAACGCAAGGCCTGCCCCTGCCGGAAGTTGTGGCGATCATGCTGGAGCTCTCCGGGTTGACGGCTCATTACCGCGCCGACAAGGATGGCGAAGACCGGCTGGAAAACCTGGGGGAACTGGTGACGGCGGCTGCGGCTTTTATTGCCGAGGACGAGAACACCATCGTCGCCTTTCTGTCGCACGCCAGCCTGGAAGCGGGAGATCATCAGGCCAATGCGCAGCAGGATGCAATCCAGCTAATGACCGTGCATGCCGCCAAGGGGCTGGAGTTTCATTCGGTGTTCCTGACCGGGCTGGAAGAGGGGCTCTTCCCGCACGAAAACAGCATGAGCGACCCGAAGGCGCTCGAAGAAGAACGCCGGCTGATGTATGTCGCTATTACGCGCGCACGCCGCCGGCTGTATCTGTCGCTGGCACAAAGCCGCATGCTGCACGGCCAGACCCGCTATGCGCCGGGCAGCCGCTTCTTGGGTGAAATTCCGCCCGAGGTGTTGCGCTATCTGAACCGAGGGTATGCTCCGCAAACCGCCTATATCAGCAAGCAAGAGACCCATACCCCCTCAACTCCCAAGGCTGCGCCCGAGCATGGTCTGGCGATCGGCATGACGGTGCAGCATCACCGCTTCGGCGTTGGCGTCGTGACGGATTACGAAGGCGGCGCCAACGGCAATGTGCAGGTCAATTTTGCTGAACACGGCAGCAAGTGGCTGGCCGTGGCCTATGCCAAGCTGCAAGCGGTGAGCAACTGATCAGCCGGTCAGCGAGGCGCCGGCAATAACCCGGTTGCGTCCCTGTTGCTTGGCTTCATACAGGGCATGATCGGCGGCCTGGAGGTATGCTCCTGCAGGCAAGGCATCACTAGGCTTGGCGGCAAACACACCGACGCTGATGCTCACCACGCCCAGCCCGGTCGGGCTCTGGTGTGGCAATTGCAGCGATTGCACCTGCTGGCGCAGCCAGTCGCCGGTAGCCAGCACCTCCTCTGCGGTACAGCAGGGCAGCACGGCGGCAAATTCTTCGCCACCATAGCGGGCGATGAATTCTGCTGGCCGGCGCAGTGACTGGATCAGGCAGCGCGCCACCAGTCGCAGTACATCATCGCCGGCAGCGTGGCCTTGTGTGTCGTTGACCAGCTTGAAGTAATCGATGTCGATCAGTGCCAGCCCCAGTGATTCGCCTTGGCGGTAATGGCGGCGGTATTCGGTTTGCCATTGCTGGTCGAAGTAGCGGCGGTTGTAGGTGCCTGTCAGGCCATCCCGGCTGGCCAGCCCCCGCAGGAACTGGGTTTGCCGCTGCAGGGTCAGGTGGGTCTGCACGCGGGCACGCACCACGGCCTGATTGAAGGGCTTGCTGACAAAATCGACCGCACCAGCAGACAGCGCCGCCAGTTCATGTTCGGTGTCATTGTGCGAGGTGACAAAAATCACCGAGCTTTCAGCGGTCAATTCGCTGTCCTTGAGCGCGCGGCAGACGGCGTAGCCATCCATGCCTGGCATTTCCACATCCAGCAGGATCAGATCGGGACGCTTGCTGCGGGCGAGTTGCAGCCCACTTTCCCCGTCACCGGCGCACAGGGTATCGGCAAGGTCAGCCAGCAGCGCCTGCAGAATGCGCTGATTGAGCTGGCTGTCGTCGATGATCAGCACCAGTGGCCGGGTGCTGATGTCGTTCTGGCCATCGAGTTGCAGTAAATCCATGTGTCCTGCCAAGAAAAAGCCCGCGCAAACGTAGCGGGCTTTCAGTATGGGCTGGATTTCTGACAAGTGCTAACGCTTATTTCTCGACAAACGCCCGTTCGATCACATAATCACCCGGCGTTCCGGTGCGCGGCGAGACTTCGAAGCCCAGCTTGTTCAGCAGCGCGGCGGTGTCGTGCAGCATGGCGGGGCTGCCGCACAGCATCGCGCGGTCAGTGGCCGGATCAAGCGGCGGCAGACCGATATCGTCGAACAGCTTGCCCGAGGTGATCAGATCGGTGAGCCGGCCCTGATTGCGGAAGGGTTCGCGCGTCACGGTCGGGTAGTAGATCAGCTTCTCGCGGACCATCTCGCCGAGGAATTCGTCGTTCGGCAGTATGTTTTCGATGTAGTCGGCGTAAGCGAGTTCGCTCACCGAGCGCACGCCGTGTACCAGCACGATCTTGTCGAAACGCTCGTAGGCTTCCGGGTCCTTGATCAGGCTCATGAACGGCGCCAACCCGGTGCCGGTGCTGAGGTAATAGAGATTGTGGCCGGGCAGCAGGTCGGAGAGCACCAGCGTGCCAGTCGGCTTCTTGCTCACCAGCAGATCGTCGCCAACCTGGATTTTCTGCAGGCGCGAGGTCAGCGGGCCGTTGGGCACCTTGATCGAGAAGAACTCCAGCTCCTCCTCGTAATTGGCGCTGGCGACCGAGTAGGCACGCATCAGCGGCTTGCCATCGACCATCAGCCCTATCATGACGAACTGGCCATTTTCGAAGCGCAGGCCCGGGTCGCGCGTCACCTTGAAGCTGAACAGCGTGTCGTTCCAGTGGTGAACGGACAGCACTTTCTGAATGTTGTAGGCGCTCATTTTTATACCTTTATATGTATTGCTATGCGGCCGAATTAATTATTGGGCTATGGCCGTATACCTGCTTTATCCGAGTTGACGGGTCAGTTCGGGTACCACGTCGAACAGGTCGGCGACGATGCCGATGTCGGCTACCTTGAAAATCGGCGCGTCCGGGTCGGTATTGATCGCGACGATAACCTTGCTGTCCTTCATGCCGCCCAGATGCTGCGCCGCGCCGGAAATGCCGGCCGCGATATACAGCTCGGGGGCGACAATCGTCCCGGTCTGGCCGACCTGGATTTCATTCGGCGCCAGGCCGGCATCGACGGCGGCACGGGTGGCGCCCAGTGCCGCACCGAGCCTGGCGGCCAGTGGCGCCAGTACTTCGTCAAAACGCTCGCCGAGGCACCGCCCGCCGGAGACCACCACCGGTGCAGTGGCCAATTCGGGGCGATCAGAAATTTTATGGTCATCTGCCAGCCACTGGCTGCCGGCCTGTGCGGCCGGGGCGCTGCGGCTGATGATCTCGGCGCTGTTGCCCGCTGCTGCTGCGGCGTAGCTGGTGGCGCGGATGGTCAGTACCTGCATGGCCTCATCGCTATGGATGGTGGCGATCGCATTGCCCGCGTAAATCGGCCGCTCGTACTGGCCACGGGCGTGGATGCGAATCACGTCGGAGGCCATGCCGACATCGCGCAGGGCGGCAACACGGGGAAGGGTATCCTTGCCCAGCGTAGTATGTGCAGCGATTACCGTCGTATACCCAGCATTGAGTTGACCGAGAATGATGGCGGCGGCATCTTCGGGCAGTAGATGTGCCAGATGCGGGGCCGATACGGCAATCACCCGGGCAACACCAGCGATGCTGGCGGCCTGTGCGGCAACGGCCGCAGTATCAGAACCGAGCACCAGCACGTCAACCGGAGTGTTAAAGGCCTGCGCGGCGGTGATGGCTTGCAGGGTGGCTTTTTTTAGTTGGTGGCCGTCATGATCGGCCAGCAGTAGTGTGCTCATTGCAGGGCTCCTTTCGCCTTTAGTGCTGCGACCAGTTCCGCTACAGACTTCACCAGCACGCCGGCCGGGCGCTGGGCTGGTTCGGAAACACGTACTTGTTGCTGGCGTGCGGCAAAGGGGACGCCAAGGCTGTTGGCGGTGACCGTGTTGATCGGCTTTTTCTTCGCCATCATCAGGTTGGGCAGCTTCACAAAGCGCGGGTCATTCAGGCGCAGGTCGGCGCTTATCACGGCGGGCAGAGTCAGTTGCACCGTCTGCGTACCACCATCGATTTCGCGGGTGACGAGCGCCTTGCCGTCGGCAATCACAATCTTCGATGCGGCACTTGCCTGCGGCCAGCCCAGCAGCGCCGACAACATCGCCCCGGCTTGTGCCGCATCATCGTCGATCGCCTGCTTGCCCAGCAGAATCAGCCCCGGCTGCTCGTCCTTGACGAGTGCGGCCAGCAGCTTGGCCACGCCGAGTGAATCGGGAGCGGTGTCGGTTTCCAGCAGGGTCACGCGGTCAACGCCCATCGCCAGTGCGTGGCGCAGCACATCTTGAGCGACGCTGGCCCCGATGGTAACAGTGACAATTTCGCTGACGATGCCGGCTTCTTTCAGGCGCAGCGCTTCTTCGATGGCGACTTCGTCAAAGGGGTTGATGCTCATTTTGCTGCCGGCCAGATCAACGTCGGTCTGGTCGGGTTTGACGCGCACCTGGATGCTGTAATCCAGTACACGTTTGATGGCGACGAGTGCTTTCATGCCAAGTCCTTTCGATACGTTGCAATCACTATATCGCCGGCGTAGAATATTTGTAAAGCAGATTAAATTGATTTTAATATTCTATTTTGTGAATAAGGAGCCGCCATGCAGCGCGACCGGATGGATTACGATGTACTGATTGTCGGCGCAGGGCCAGCCGGCTTGGCCGCGGCAATCCGTCTGAAACAGCTCTCACCCGATACCAGTGTCTGCGTGCTGGAAAAGGGGGCCGAAGTCGGTGCGCATAGCCTGTCGGGCGCGGTACTTGACCCTTCGGCACTGGATGCGCTGCTGCCCAACTGGCGTGCTCGCAGTGGTTTGAATTTTACGCCGGTTAGCGAGGATCGCTTTCTGGTGCTCGATGAGGATAGTGGCTGGCAATTGCCGAACTGGAGTCAGCCGCCTGTTCTGCATAACGAGGGAAATGTGATTCTCAGCCTCGGCGAGTTGTGCCGCTGGCTGGCGAGCGAGGCCGAAGCGCTGGGGGTGGAAATCTATCCGGGGTTTAGTGCCGCGGCGCCGATTCTCGATGGCGAGAAGCGCCTGCTGGGTGTCATTACCGGTGACATGGGACGTGACAAACAGGGCAATGAAACCGCCAGCTTTGCACCGGGCATGGAAATCCATGCGGCTTATACGCTGGTCGCCGAGGGTACACGTGGCTCGCTAACCGGCGAGCTGGAAGCGCAACTGGATTTGCGCAAAGCCTGTGGTCATCAGAAATACGGCATCGGCATCAAGGAAGTCTGGCGGGTGCCGGCCAGCCAGCATCAGCCGGGACTGGTACAGCACACGCTGGGGTGGCCGCTGGCTAACGATACCGGCGGCGGCAGTTTTGTGTATCACTATGGCGAGAATCTGGTAGCGATCGGCTTTGTCGTGCATCTGGATTACGCTAACCCGTATCTGTCGCCGTTCGAGGAATTCCAACGGTTCAAGACGCATACCCGTATCAAGGCCATGCTCAAGGACGGAGAGCGGTTGGAATACGGTGCGCGAGCGATTAGTGAAGGCGGCTGGCAGTCGTTGCCGCAACTGGCGTTTGCGGGGGGGCTGCTGCTGGGCTGTGCTGCCGGCATGGTCAATGTGCCGCGCATCAAGGGGATCCACAATGCGATCCGTTCGGGGCATCTGGCCGCAGAAAGCGTTGCTGCCGCACTGGTACGCGGTGCGCGTGGTGCTTGCCTAGCGGACTACGAAGCGGCGCTGCGCACATCAGCTACTGGTCGCGAGCTGGAGTCGGTACGCAATATCAAGCCCATGCTGTCACGCTTCGGTACGCTGGGCGGAACCCTGCTGGCGGGGGGGGAGTTGTGGCTCTCCACGCTGGGCGTGCGTCTGCCATGGACGCTGCGCCACCGAAAAACCGATCATGCCGCGACCGGGCTGGCGGCCGATTACGCGCCGATCGCCTATCCGAAGCCCGATGGTGTGCTGAGCTTTGACCGCATGAGCTCGCTGGTGCTGGCCAATCTGAGCCACGATCACCGCCAGCCCGATCACCTGACGCTCAAAGATTCGGCCGTGCCGATTGCCATCAATCTGGCGCAGTATGCCGCGCCGGAAACGCGCTACTGCCCCGCTGGCGTGTATGAGATCGTCGATAAGAGCGGTGCAGCCACGTTGCAGATCAATGCGCAGAACTGCGTGCATTGCAAAACCTGTGACATCAAGGATCCTACGCAGAATATTGTCTGGGTTACGCCGGAAGGCGGCAGCGGACCGAATTATCGTGCGATGTGATTGAGCTAGCCTGCCGCATGGGTTTCCAGTGCCGGCAGGCTAAGCAGAGCGGCGGCGCCGAGGCAGACTGCGGTGAAGACCGCCATGATCCGAATGTCCGTCTTGTCATGGCGCGCATGCAGGAACTGGCTGATCACGATCAGGCCGGCGATGCCCAGGGAAAACAGAACAAAACTGGCTGAAGACATGGTGTGACTCGCAAGAAAGTAACGCCCCGCTTGACTGCGCCCGCAGGCGAAGGTTCCTGCGGACGTTGTACTTTCGGTATGCCGACGGGCGTTGCAATTGCCCTGATTGCATCAGGGATATACCCTAGGTGCCTACTCGCAAACAGGCTGATTCAGCTATTTACTGCGGTACTTCGGGGGAAATATGAAGCGCTTTTTTGCTTTGCCGGCCATGGCCTTGCTGCTGCTGGCCCAGTCCGCGCATGCGTCATTCATGCATGGCGAAACGCTGGATGCCTTTGCGAATGCACTGGCCTGGATCATCTTGATCGCCATGCCGGTGGGAGGAATCTATCTGTTCTGGATGGTGCATATCCTGCCCGAGAAAATCGCTCACAAGCGCCATCATCCGCAAAAAGACGCGATCCAGACATTGTGCATGTTGTCACTGGTGTTCGGTGGGCTGCTGTGGCCGCTGGCTTGGCTCTGGGCCTACACCAAACCCGTGATGTACAAGCTGGCCTACGGTACCGACAAGGTCGTCGACGAGCACGAACACAAACTGCAGGAAGATGAAGCGCATCTGGCCAAGCTGGATCAGCAGCTTGCAGGGGAGGCCAGCGAGCTGGCTGCTCTGCGTGCCGAGATTGCCGAACTGAAGGCCGCACTGGCCTCAACCAAGCGCAATGAGGGAGAGGCTTAAATGGAAGCGATACTGCTCGGTATTTATGCATTCTTTGTCTGGCTGATCTTTTTCAAATTCAAATGGCTGCCGTGGAACAAGGTCTCCATGGTTATCGTGATCACCATTCCAGTCGTGGGGATGGCCGCGCTGATTTTGACACTCAACGTGGTCGCACCGTCGTCTGCGGATGTCCGCGTCATGAACAAGGTATTGCAGGTCGTACCGCAGGTTAAAGGACGGGTGATCGAGCTGGCGGTTGAGGGAAACCGCAGTTACCGCAAGGGGGATGTGCTACTGCGCATTGATCCTACCAATTACGAATTCGCAGTCAAGCAGCTCAAGGCAAAGCTCAAGGCCGATGATGCCAATGTGGCCAATGCCGAGGCCGCAGCTCGCCAGTTGAGTGCATCGGTCAAGGGCGCAGCGGGCAAGGTGTCGGCGGCCCAGGCAAAGCTTGATCTGGCTCGCAGGCGGCTACAGGAGCATCAGGAGCTGGTTGCCGCTGGTGCGGGAGACAAGTTTGCCCTGGAAGACGCACAAACACGCGTGCGCGAACTGGAGGGTGAGCTGGTGAGTGCCCAGTCTGCTGAAACCCAAGCCAAAGAACAGCTGTCCGCGCGCAGCGAGGGAGAGTATGTTGCGATCGCTGCTGCCCGTGCTCAGCGCGCTGCGACTGAAAGCCAGCTGGCCAATGCACAATGGGAGCTGGATCAGACGGTTTACCGCGCACCAGCGAATGGCCGCGTGATCAATCTGCAGGTGCGCGTCGGAACGATGCTGGTGCCGATGCCCATGGCGCCGGCTTTCAGTTTTGTTGAAGACGAACAGGAGCTGATCGCCTTTTACCATCAGAACGAGCTATATGGTGTGGCGCCCGGTAACGAGGCGGAGGTGGCGCTGGAGACGCATCCGGGTGAAATCATCAAGGCCCGGGTGGATTCGGTGATCTGGGCACAATCCCAGGGGGTTGTCCCGCAGGCTGGCATGTCGGCGACAGGTACTGGAGGAACTGTCCCTAACACCGGGCCTTATGCGCCGCCGCCCAATCGCTTCGCGGTCAAGCTCAAGCTGGATGGCCCATCCAAGACCTTGTCCTTGCCCACTGGCGCCATGGGGGCAGGAGCCATCTATACCGAGCATGTCGCGGCCATTCACATCCTGCGCAAGGTCATCATGCGCGTGAACAGCAAGCTGAATTATCTCGTGCTCAAGCTGCACTAAGGAGAAATCATGGATCATTCTCCTCAGAACAGGTGTTTGCTGGTGCTGATGCTGGTGGCCGGGCTTGCCGGCTGCGCCTTGCAGCCTGCTCCGGATGCCAGAGCTTTGCGTGAGCAGCAGTTGCCTGCGCTGCAAGCCAGCAGCACATGGTCGGCATCAGCGACGGCGGGGCAGGTCGCGGGCAACTGGTTGGCTGATTTTGCCGATCCGCAACTGCACGCACTGGTCGCCGAGGCCGTTGCCAATAACCGGGATCTCAAACTCGCGGCGGTTCGTGTCGAACAAGCGAGAGCGATGGTTTCGGTCAACGGCGGAACTCTTTATCCGGCAGTTGGTGTTGCGGGAGTCGTTGGCAAAAGTGATACCGAAGTCCTGTCGCTCTCTGCGAGCTGGGAAATTGACTTGTGGGGGCGAGTCCGTGCGCAGGCGCGCTCTGCCGAAAATGCACTGGCCGCCAGTGATGCAGACCGTCAGTGGGCCGAGCAGCTGATTGCAGCTGCTACGGCCAGGGCTTGGCTGGCACTGGTGCAGTACCAGCAGCTGGAGCTGCGGCAGCAAGCGCTAGTGGCTAGCCAAGAGTCCTTGCTGACAATTACTACCCAGCGTGTACATACCGGTATCAGTGCGGAAAGCGAGCTACTGGAAGTCAGTAGCGCCCTGCAGCAGCAGCGCGACAAGCTGGGACAGTTGCAATTGGCCCGGGTGCAGGCCGCGCAGGCTCTGGAAGTGCTGCTTGGACGCTATCCGGCCGGTGAGCTGACTGCTTCGGCGGCCCTGCCCGAGTTGCCTGCAGCACCTCCGGCGGGTTTGCCAGCCAATTTGCTGGAGCGTCGCCCCGACCTCGTGGCTGCGGAGCGCAGGGTCGCCGCTGCTTTTGATATGCAGCAATCCGCCGAAGCCGCGCGGTTGCCCAAGCTATCGATATCTGCGGCCATTACCGATATCAGCAGTGATGTGTTTCTGCTTAATCAGGCCAATAACCCAATCAAGGGTATCAGCGCCAGCTTCCTTGCGCCTTTGTTTACCGGTGGACAGCTGCAGGGGCAAGCCGATTACTACTCAGCCGTACAGCAAGAGGCTGCACTTGCCTATGGCAGCAAGGCACTGGATGCACTACAGGAGGTAGAGTCCGGTTTACGGGCCGAGGAATCAATGAAGCGCCGTGCCGGCTATCTGCAGACTCAGCTGGCCGATCAGCGGCAACTGCTCGCCAGAGAGCAGGTACGGGTCAAGGTAGGGTCGCGGGATCCGCGCAGTGTACTGCAGCGTGAGCAAAGTGTTCTTGCTGCCGAGATGGGCTTGATCCAGCTACAGACCGCACAATTAAACCAGCGAATTTCCCTGCTGCTCTCTCTTGGCGGTCGCTGGGATTCGTCACCTGCGGTGTAATACGGGAATTGGCATATTGATCAAAACAAAGCCGGAGTTCTCCGGCTTTGTTGTTTAGTTACGCCAGAAGGTGGGGGTGAGCAGCACCAGCACCGAGAAGATTTCCAGCCGTCCCAGCAGCATGGTGAAGCTGCAGATCCAGATCTGGATGTCGCTAAGTGCTCCGTAATTGTTGGCTGGGCCGACCACACCAAGTCCGGGACCGGCATTGTTAATACAGGCCAGTACGGCGCTGAAGGCCGAGATGAAGTCCAGTCCTGTGAGCAGCAGTGCCAGCGTCATGATGATAATGCTGCCGATGTAGAGAAACACGAATCCCATTACAGCAAAAATCACCTGACCGGGAATGACGTTGCCGTTTACCCGAACAGGGAGTACTGACTGCGGATGAACCAGGCTGGTTAGCTGCCGTCCCGATTCACGCCACAGTACCAGCGTGCGAACCATCTTGATCCCGCCGCCGGTCGAGCCTGCGCAGGCGGTGATGCAGGACAGCATTAGCATGCACAGTGGCACCAGAATGGGCCACTGGCCGAAATCTTGGCTGGCAAAGCCGCTGTCGGTGGCAATTGAAACCAGATTGAATGCAACATGGCGTAACGATGTGAGGTAAGCAGGATAGGTGCCGTGCCAGAACAGATAGACTGCAAGCAGCAGAGTGCTGGCGATTACCAGCAGCAGCATTGATTTGAATTCGCTATCCCGCCAGTAGATGGACAGGCGGCGACCGGTGAGTGCGAGATAGTGCGTTGCAAAGTTGGTTGCTGCCAGCAGCATGAAGACAATCAGAATGCCTTCGACCACGGGTGAATTGAAATACCCGACACTGGCATCATGCGTGGAAAACCCGCCCAGCGACAACGCGGCAAAGGCATGGCAGACCGCATCCAGCCAGCTCATCTGGCCGGCGTATTTCAGTAGGAGGGTGCATGCCAGGGTGAGGCCGGCATAGACCAGCCAGAGATTGCGTGCAGTTTCATGGATGCGCGGAGTGAGCTTGGCGTCTTTCATCGGGCCGGGGGTTTCCGCCTTGAACAGTTGCATCCCGCCGACACCGAGCAGCGGCATGATGGCGACGGCCAATACGATGATTCCCATGCCGCCGAGCCAGTTCAGCAGATGACGCCAGAGATTGATCGAGGCTGGCAGCTGGTCAAGTCCGGCGAATGCTGTGGCCCCGGTGGTGGTTAACCCTGACATGGCCTCGAAATAGGTATCTGTGAAATTCCACTGCGGGTTGTACAGCATGAGCGGCACTGCGGCGACGGCAGGCAGGACCGTCCATAAGCCGACTACCAGCACGAAGCCGTCACGAGCCTGCATTTCACGCTTGAAGCGGCGGGTGAAAAGAAAGATCAGCGCGCAGGCAAGCTGCAGACCAATCAGTGCGTCGATGAAGGGCCACAGTGCGCGTTCATCGTGATACCAGGCCAGCGCGATAGGGGCGATCAGGGAAAGCGAGAAAATGCCGGCAACACGGGCCAGCACATTGGCAACGGGAAGAATCCGGCGGGAGAGAGCCATGGCGTCGCTCAGAAGAAACCCAGCTTGACCGAGAAGAGCTTTTCCACTTCGCGGATGTGGGTCTTGTTGTCGATGAACAGAATCAGATGGTCGTTGCTTTCCAGCACCGTATCATGGTGCGCCATGATGACGGCATCGCCGCGGATGATGGCTGCAAGATCCACGCCCGAGGGAAGCTTGATTTCCTCGATGCGCCGGCCGATGACCCGCGAGGTGTCTTGGGTGCCGTGAATGATGAGTTCGATCGCTTCGGCGGCGCCTCGTCGCAAGCTGTGTACGGCGACAATGTCGCCGCGGCGGACGTGGGCCAGCAGCGACCCAATGGTGGCTTGTGCCGGCGAAAGTGCGACGTCGATGCGTCCACCTTGCAGCAGATCGACATAACTGCTGCGGTTGATGATCGCAATGGTTTTACCTGCGCCCATCTGCTTGGCCAGCAGCGATGACATGATGTTGTCTTCATCATCGCTGGTGAGTGCCAGGAAGAGATCGCAGCGTTCGATCTGCTCGGTTTCGAGCAGATCCTCGTTGGTGGCTTCGCCGTGCAGCACCAGCGTTGCAGGTAGTGCTTCGGCCAGCCATTGCGCACGCCTGCGGTCACATTCGACCAACTTGACCTGGTAGTCGCCCTGGATGGCATGCGCCAGCCTGAAGCCGACATTGCCTCCGCCGGCGATGGTGACGCGACGAATGGGTTTTTCCCCCGCACTGAATTCACGGATGACTTTACGGATGTACCGCTGCGCCGCGACGATGAACACTTCATCGCCGACGTGCAGTACGCTGTCGCCGTTGGGACGAATGCGCTGGTTTTTGCGATAGATCGAAACCACTCGGCATTCTGCGCTCCCCAATGCCTGTTGCAGATCACTGATGGCCTTGCCATCCATGGGCGCACCGGTCTGGATGCGCACCGCGACCATCAGGGCGCGTCCGGCACCGAAATCGAGTACCTGTAGCGCTTCGGGTGTTTCGATCAGGCTGACGAGATAGTCGGTGACAATCTGGGCCGGGGTGATGACGTGATCAATGGCGAAATTTGCTTCGCTGAACAGCTGTGGCTGCTGCAGGTAATCGCTCTGGCGAATACGCCCGAGCCGCGTTGGCACATTGAACAGTTCGTGCGCAATCTTGCAGGCAACCATGTTGACTTCGTCGCTGGGCGTGACTGCCAGCATCAGGTCGCAATCCGCCGCGCCCGCTTCGCGCAGTGTCAGCGGGGAACCGGCCTCGCCGACAATGGTGCGCAGGTCGAGGCGATCGGCCAGTGGTTTGAGTAGCGCCGGATTGCTGTCGACGATGGTGACGTCGTATTTTTCCTGGACCAGTTGTTCGGCGACCGAGGAGCCGACCCTGCCGGCTCCGAGAATAAGAATCCGCGACATCGGTTCATCCTGCAAAAACGACCGCAAGCCGATCCGGCTGCGGTCGTGTTATTGGTGGGGTATGCTCTTGCAGATCTCGTGAATCAGGCATTAGAGGTATATACCCGGATGAGGTTATTCCTCTTCGTGGTTGCGATTTTTCTTCTGCATCTGGATACCCAGCTGTTTCAGCTTGCGGTACAGATGGGTGCGCTCGAGGCCGATTTTTTCGGCAACCCGGCTCATGTTGCCGCGAGCCAGCTCGATTTGGCGTTCAAGATAGAATTTCTCGAACTGGTCACGCGCTTCGCGCAGCGGTAGATCCAGATCAAGCTGCGGCAGCGGCATGGTCGCCGCAGGCGCGGGCGCCGCATCGCAGCCCTGAGCCGGTCCGATCTGTGCCAGCAATCGACTGGCAGGCAACACGTCGATTTCCGGGGTACGGCAGGTCAGCGCCAGGCTTTTGACCACATTGGCCAGTTGATCCAGATTGCCCGGCCAGCTCTGCTGCTGCAGCAGTTGTAGAGCGGCCCTCGAGAAGTGGCGTTCCCCGCACTGGCTGGGGAGCTGGGCAAGCAGCTGGCTGGCCAGTTGCGGGATATCTTCCGCATGTTCGCGCAGGGCAGGAACAGGAACGATGATTTGGGTGAGCTGGCGCAGCAGCTCCGGGTCAAAAACCGGAACCAGTTGATCCAGCGTACGGCTGCTGACGCATACCAAACGTGTTTTCTGCTTTTCCAGTTTGGGCAGCATCGCCAGTAGTGCCTGCTGGGCCTTGCGTTCCAGCCAGGCAATGTCGCGCAGGAACAGTGTGCCACCTGCGGCTCGGGCGACCAGATCCTGCGGGGCGCTGGCGAGATCGTCATTGGCATTCGGGGCAATGAACGGCCCGGCGCTGGGGGTAAGGTAGCGCGCGCACAGTTCATAACCGGCACCAGGTTCGCCGGTCAACAGGATGGGCAGAGGCTGCTTCCCGACCTGATCGAGTGTCTCCTGGAGCGCGGCAATCGCTGCGCTGTTACCGAGACTCTGCAGGCCCTGCGCTGCTTTTGGGGGGGCGATCTGTTGCGACATGGCACGTTTTACGACGGCCAGAAGTTTTTGCAGTCCGATTGGTTTCTCCAGAAAATCCAGAGCACCGATGCGCGTCGCTTCAACGGCCGTATCAATGGTAGCGTGCCCGGACATCATGACCACCGGCATGGTGAGTTGGCCATTGCGTGACCACTCTTTCAGCAGGGTGACGCCGTCAGTATCGGGCATCCAGATGTCCAACAACACCATTTTCGGAATGGCTTGGTTGCGGTAACGGCGTGCGGCTTCGGCATTTTCAGCCTCTGCCACGCTATAACCTTCGTCTTGCAGAATTTCCGAGAGCAGTTCCCGGATGCCGATTTCATCATCGACAATCAGAATGTCCTGACTAGCCACTTAAACTTCCTCCCACAGCGGCAGTTCAATGCGCACAAACGCGCCACCTTCGGGCTGATTGCCCACCTGGATGCGTCCGTGATGTTCTTCAATGATTTTTTTCACGATGGCCAGTCCCAGCCCGGTTCCTTTGGTTTTTGTTGTGACGTAAGGCTCGAAAACCCGTGGCAGTAGCTCGCTGGAAAACCCAGGTCCATTGTCCGCAATACTGAAGCGCAGCCATTTTTCGTCTTTTTCGCAACGAATGCAAACTTTTGGGTCAGTACTTTCCCGAATGGCATCCTGCGCGTTCTGCAGCAAGTTGTGGATGACCTGGCGCAAATGCGTCGCATCACCTTTGATCGGAAGCGGTTCGGTGGTCAGCAGATGGCGTTCGATCGGTGCCGCTTCGTAGAGGACCAGCACTTCGCGCAGCAATTCGGCAAAGTCGAGTACCTGGCGTTTTCCCGAGGGTTTGCGCGCATAATCGCGGAAGGCATCCACCATCTGCTTGAGCGCGGCGACCTGCTTGACGATGGTCTGGGTGTTGCGGCTGAGGAGCTCTGCGGCCTGGGGTTCCAGTTTGTCGGCCAATTTGAGCTCCATCCGTTCGGCTGCGAGCTGAATCGGAGTGAGCGGGTTCTTGATTTCATGCGCCAGCCGACGGGCAACCTCACCCCAGGCGGCATCGCGTTGTGCCGAAAGCAATTCAGTAATGTCGTCAAACACCACGACAAATCCACCCATGATGGTGAAGTCTTCCGGCATTCCCGACAGACGCGTGCCATGCACCAGCATCACGCGCTTGTCGCCGTTGAGCTCAACTTGGCTTTGCCAGTGATCATTATCAGAGAGTACCCCGCGCAGAATTTCAGCGCAGAAACCAGTCAGCACGGGATAGGGTTCATGCCAACGGCCAAGTGGCAGGCCTTCAACTTTGGCGGGGTCGAGGCCGAGGATGCGCAAGGCGCTGAGATTAGTAGATTGCAGCAGACAATCTTCATCGAACGAGAGTACACCTGCGGAAATCGAGCCAAGAATGGCTTCGACATAGGCCTTGGCCGCAGCTTGTTCGGCCTGGTTCTGTTCCAGCTTGGCGCGTGTTTCCGCCAGTTGCCGAGTCATGCGATTGAAGGAGTGCGTCAGGATGCCCAGTTCATCGCGGCTGACGACCGGTTGCTGCTGGCTGAAGTCTCCCTGGGCGACTGCGCGGGTTCCGGCGGCAAGCAGCGACAAAGGGGCTGCCAGTTTGTTGGACAGATACAGTGCCAGTACGAGTGCACCCAGCAGGCTGACGAGAAGTGCAATGGTGAGGGTGATGCTGAAAATGGTCTTCAATCCCTGCCGGGAGCTGGAGAGCTGTTTGTATTCACTGCGAACCTGAGTGACCAGCTCGGCATCCTGGGCCAGTTGTTGTGGCACGGGCTGTATCAGTTGCAGGTAGCGGCGCTTGTCTTCAAGGCTGGTGCCGGGAATGACGACCAGCACCCGCATGTTCAGGCCTTGTTCGGCGTTTTCCTCAAGCTTGCTAACCGGTTCGTAACTGGCTCGGCGCAGGCTGGCGCGGTCGGGTTGCTGGGGGAAAAGGCTGGCTTTTTCGTTACCGATATGGGCCCCGGTATTGCCCAGCTCATCGAAGATGGTAATTTCCTGAACACCCGTCTGATCGCGCAGCTTGTTGAGCCGTGGCAGCAGGGTGCTATCAGAGTTATCGTGGATGTCCCAGGCGATCACCTGTGCTTTGCGTGCCAGTTCGCCCTGCTGGAAGTCAATCGCGTTTTGTCCCAAGCTCCAGCCGCGATCAAGCGCCTTGTCCACTTTTACATCAAACCAGGTCTCGATCGAGCGGTTCAGGAACTGTACAGACAAGGTGTAGACCAGAGCACCCGGCAGCACGGCCACCAAGCCGAACATGAGCACCAGCCGCAGCATCAGTCGCGAGCCAAAGACCTTGCTGCGTACCCGCTTGCGAAGTCGCCATAAATGACCGATTACCAGCGCAGCCATTCCGCCCAGTAACAATACATTCAGTCCCAGTACGAGATCGTAGTAATCGGAGAATGCCGAGGCATTGCCTGCTGCCAGTGCTAGAAGGAAGAGCAGCACGGAGCCCAGTGCCGCAAAAACAAACAGGAGGCGCTTCATTCGTCCTTCTCCACCGCCAGTTTGAGGTCTTGCCATTCCGGCTCGATGCGCCAGTCATTGTTGCCCAGCGCGCTGATCTGCATTGGTTTGGGCAATAAGTCAAAATCGAGAATCAGGCGTACCCGTCCGGCAAAGCTGTCGGGGTCGTCGGCCGCCGAGGTGTCTTTCAGGGCAACCCAGCCGCCGATGGTGCCAATGGCCTGCAGTGCTTCGTGCAGGCTGGCAAAGTTGCGTGTAATGCCATTGCTGGCGACGCGATACTGGCGGGTGAGGGGGTGATAGCTTAAGCGGTAGGTCGTGGTTGATGTGACTCCGAATCCGCTTTTTACTTGCTGGTACCAGGCCTGCAGGCGTGGCTTTTTAAGCTGGAACTGGTAGGTAAAGGGTAGTGATGTACCGTTCTGCAGCGCGGCCTCAGCACCGGGGGGGAGGGTAATACTGAAACGGGCACTGATTTCAATTTGGGCATTGCCCAGCCGGACTTCGGCGCGCTGCGGGGCAATTTCCCCCGCCAGCGCAAATGCACCAAGCAATAGCAGCCCGAGCGCCAGCAGCAGGCTAGGCCTGCGTGGTCTCCTTGCTGAACAGTGCGTAGTAAAACCCATCGTGATCCGGTGACGGCAAAAGCTGTCCGGCGGTACCAGCCCACTCCGGGAGCGGCAGACGGCGCGCATCGGGATGGCGCACGGCGAATTCCGCTGCAGAGTCGGCGTTTTCCACCGGAAAAACGGAGCACGTAGCGTACAGGAGTTTCCCGCCCTCAGCCAGCAAGGGCCATAGCGCGTCGAGGATTTGTGCCTGCTGGGCTGCAAATCGCGCGAAATCCTCGGGGCGGCGCAGCCATTTGATATCCGGGTGGCGGCGTGTGACGCCGCTGGCCGAGCACGGCACGTCGGCCAGGATGCGGTCGAAGGGTTTGCCATCCCACCATTGCTGCGGTTTGGCTGCATCGCCACAACGCAGGGTGGCGGAGAGTTGCAGGCGCTGCAGGTTATCGGCGACCCGCTGCAGGCGCTCAGGGTTGTTATCCAGTGCGGTCAGCTCGAGCCTGGCGAGCTCCAGCAAATGACCGGTCTTGCCACCCGGTGCGGCACAGGCATCGAGCACGCGTTGCCCATCCTGCACATCCAGTAGCAGGGCTGCGTACTGGGCGCCCAAATCCTGCACCGAAACCCAGCCATCCATGAAGTGCGGCAGGCTGTCCACGCTGACGGGTTTGTCCAGTTGCAGTGCTTGTTGCCCCAGTATTCGCGACTCTATGCCTCGCTCGGCCAGCAGTGCCTGATAGTCGGCAACGCTGGCGTGACGCAGATTGATTCGCAGGGTCATCGGCGGGTGGCTATTGTTCGCGTCGAGCACCGCCTGCCAGTCCTGCGGGTAAGACGTGCGCATCTGGGTAACCCACCATTGCGGGTGGTTGTGACGGCCGGCAGGGGTTCGGCGCGCGGCGGCAAGCAATTCATCCTGCTGACGCAAGAAGTTGCGCAGCACGGCGTTGACCAGGCCTTTGGCTTGCCCCTTGCCGGTTTTTGCTGCCACCTTGACGGCGTGATCGACCACGGCATAACTGGCAGCCCGCGCGGCGTGCAACTGCTGCAGTGCGATCAGCAGCAGAGCTTCGATTTCCACCTCTTTCAGGGGGGCTCGCAGCAGTTGCTTGAGCACCGCGCGCCACAATTCCAGCTCGCGCAGGGTGGAATAGCAGGCATCCTGAATGGCTCCGCGTTGCTGGGGTGTGAGCTGCGGATGGTGTTGCCACACGCGCGTCAGCGCGTCGGTGAGGTTCTGGCCGTCAAGGACGGCCAGCAGGGTCTGGCTGGCCAGTTTCTGGGTCTGGAACATAGTTTCCTGCCGGGTATGTGTCTTCTGGCCTTAATGAATAACGCCCGTGGCAACATACCCTGTTGATTAGCGTGCCATGGCACGCAGGCGGGCAATTCGCTCGTCGGTGCGCGGGTGTGTGCGGAACAGGTCGGCCAAGCCGCCAGCGCCGGCGAGCGGATTCATGATCATCATCTGGGCTGTTTCCGGATGTGCTTCGGCGGTATGCATGGGGATGCCGCGGGCGTAAGCCTCGATCTTCGCCAGCGCATCCGCTAGTGCATGCGGGTCACCACTGATGCGGGCTCCTCCGGCGTCGGCTTCGAATTCGCGAGAGCGGGAGATGGCCATCTGGATCAGGCTGGCAGCAATTGGAGCCAGCAGGGCGAGAGCGATACCGGCAATCGGGTTCACCGGCTGGCCATTTTCATCGCGGCCCCCGAAAAACATGGCGAAGTTGGCCAATGCCGAAATTGCGCCGGCCATCGTGGCCGAGATGGTGGAAATCAGGATGTCACGGTGTTGTACGTGCGCCAATTCGTGAGCCATTACCCCGCGGATTTCCCGCGGGGTGAGCAGGCGCAGAATCCCGGTGGTGGCAGCCACTGCAGCATGTTCCGGGTTGCGTCCGGTGGCAAAGGCATTGGGCTGCGCTTCATCGATGATGTAAACCTTGGGCATGGGCAGGCCGGCTTTTTGCGCCAGCTCGGCGATCATGCCGTAAAACTCTGGGGCGCTGTGGGCATCAATCTGGCGTGCGTTATACATGCGCAGCACCATCTTGTCGGAGTTCCAGTAGGCAAAGACATTCATCCCTCCGGCAAACAGCAGCGCCAGCAGCATGCCGGCCTGACCGCCGACCATGCCGCCGATCAGTACAAACAGCGCCGTGATGGCGGCCATCAGTAGCGCGGTTTTCATCAGATTGAACATGAGTGTCTCCTCGCGGGTAATCGAATCAGTGCTTTAGATGATGTTTGGCTGGAAAAGATTCAATTACCCACTAGCGGCAAAATTACCCGAGTTTGCTGCCGATCTGCAGGGGGAGACCGGACAAAAAGGCTGCCGCATTCACCCGCTTGCTCCCGGCGCGCTGGAGTTCGGTTATGCGGATGGCACCTTCGCCGCACGCGATAACAATACCCTCCTTGCCGGCCGAGAGTACCTCGCCAGGAGTGCCTGATCCGGGGAGTGGCTCACCCTTCCAGATCTTGATGACTTCGTCCGCATAACGGGTCTGAGCTGATGGAAAGGGGTTGAAGGCTCGGATCATCCGATCCAGTTCGCAAGAGGAGCGTTGCCAGTCAATGGTCGCTTCGTCCTTGCGAAGCTTTTCGGCGTAGGTAACCCCGGACTCGGGTTGCTTCTGACGTGCCGCTTGTAGGTTCGGCAGGTTGGCGAGTGCCGCAACAATAGCGGCTGCACCTTGTTCGGCCAGTTTGTCATGCAGACTGGTGGCGGTGTCGTCCGCACTGATCGTTGTGCTATGGATCGAGAGCATGTCACCGGTGTCCAGTCCCGCATCCATTTGCATGATAGTGATGCCGGTTTGGGGGTCGCCGGCCAGAATGGCGCGCTGGATTGGTGCAGCCCCCCGCCAGCGCGGCAAGAGTGATGCATGGATATTCAGGCAGCCCAGCTTGGGTATATCCAGCACCGTTTGCGGCAGGATTATCCCATAAGCCGCGACCACCATAACGTCGCAATCCAGTGCGGCTAGGGGAGCCTGCTGCTCCGGGGTGCGCAATTTTTCCGGCTGATAGACCGGCAGACCCAACTGCTCCGCGCGCAGCTTCACCGCCGAAGGGGTGAGCTTCATGCCGCGGCCCGAGGGGCGATCCGGCTGGGTGAGTACCAGCGGGATTTCGTGTCCGGCTGTGTGAATGGCGGATAGTGCGCTTGCCGCAAAGTCCGGCGTGCCGGCAAAAACAACCTTCATGGTGTATGGGCCTGTCTAGTCTGTCTTTTTTGGTGTCGGGCGTGATACGGTAGTATGTATTCCAATTACAGCGTCTTGCGCTGGTTTTTTTTCAGCTTCTGGACGATGCGATTGAGCTTCAGGCGGGACAGCTTTTCAACGAATACCTTGCCATCCAGGTGGTCGATTTCATGCTGGATGCAGATGGCCAGCAAGCCGTCTGCTTCGAGTTCATAGGGCTTGCCATGCCGGTCCAGTGCGCGGACCTTGACGCGTTCGGCCCGCTTTACTTCTTCATAGATGCCTGGAACCGAGAGACAGCCTTCTTCGTAGGTCGTTTCGCCATCCTTTTCCAGAAACTCGGGATTGATCAGAACCTGCAATTGATCCTTGGTCTCGGAAAGGTCGATGACAATCAGGCGGCGGTGTACGTTGACCTGAGTGGCGGCCAGTCCGATGCCGGGCGCTTCGTACATTGTTTCGGCCATGTCATCAATTAGTCGTTGCAGGGTGTCATCGAATACCTCGACCGGTTTGGCGACGGTATGCAGGCGTTCGTCCGGGTAGTGCAAAATGTTCAAGAGGGCCATATTTTCTTGCGGGCTAAAAAGTTTGTATGCAGAATCAGTGAAATTGGCTGTTGCATTCAGGTTGCTGTTTGCGAGCTGAATGGGTGAGGCTATCGCAATTGTGGCCAGCTTGGTCTACCTTGTGGGGTAGTGACTACGACTGGCTGAAAAAGGGCATGTTCGATGATGCGTAAACAGATTATATCGCTTCTTTTGTCGCTTGGTTCCGTCGCCGTTGTGCACGCCGATACCTTGCAGCTGGCAAAGGATGCTCCTGACCGTTATGTCGTGGTCAAAGGAGATACTCTCTGGGATATTTCCGGTCGTTTTCTCAAGCAGCCTTGGCGCTGGCCGGAAATCTGGCAGATGAACAAGGCGGAAATCAAGAACCCGCACTGGATCTATCCAGGCGATGTGATTCTGCTGGAAAAATGTGATGGCAAACCCTGCCTGCGTCTGCTGAAGAATCAGAAGGCTTCCTCTGGAACCGCCAAGCTCTCGCCCAAGGCGCGCATCGAGCAACTCAATGGCATGGCCATCCCCAGTATTCCTGCTGCGGCCATTGATCCTTTCCTCGACAAGCCACTGCTGATGACCGAGGCTGAGTACCAGTCTGCTCCACGTGTGGGTGCTGGCCCTGATAATCGCGTGATCTTCGGTGAAGGCGACATGATCTACGCGGTCGACATGCCTACGGCGCAGCAGGGTGAGGTTTTCCAGCTGTTCCTTAAGCGTAACACCGTACTGGATCCGGACAATAAAGAGAAAAAGATCGGTGTCGAGACCCATTATCTTGGCGACGCGGTAGTGACGAAGGAAGGCGAGGTGACCGTGCTGCGAGTCAGCCGTTCCGTGCGTGAAATTCCCCCTGGGGCGCGTCTGGTCAAGGCACCAGAAAAGCCTTTCGTCAATTATGTTCCTCATCTGCCGTTGCAGCCGATTGACTCCAAGGTTCTGGCGTCCTACGGTGGCGAGCGCTATGTGGGTTCCTTGTCGACTGTGGTACTGAATCGTGGCGAAAATGACGGCATTGATCTGGGAACCGTATTGTTTGCCTACAAGCCCGGAAAACTGATCAAGAAAGAAAGCAAGGATGAGGCGGATCGGCTTACCCCGCCACTGCGTAATGGCAGCGTCTTTGTCTATCGTGTTTTCCCGACGATTTCCTACGGCTTGGTGATGGATAGTACTGATGCCGTAACTTATGGAGATGTGGTCAAAGGCGAGCCTACAACCGCCGAATAATCGGTTTGCTGCCTCTCGCTGATCAGGACGCGTGGTTGCGGCTGGCGTTGACGCCAGGCCTCTCCACGCGTCGTCGTTTGCAGGTGCTGGAGCTGGCTGGCGCGCCTGATGCGCTGCGCGAGCCGGATGTCTTGGCCCGTATTGCCGGCCTGCTCGGCGAGTCGTTGACGGGCAAATTGCATGAATGCATCACGGGGCCGTCCTGGCCGTTACTGGAACAGACCCTCTCCTGGCTGCAAATGCCCGGGCGTTCATTGCTGACTCTGGCAGATCCGGGATACCCGCGCGCGCTGCTGGATTTGCCTGACCCACCGGTCCTGTTGTACTGCCATGGTGACCCCTCGTTGTTGTTGCGACGTGGGCTGGCTGTGGTGGGAAGTCGTAATCCGACACCCCAAGGGGCCGATAATGCGCGGATGTTTGCCGCTGAGCTGGCTCTCCACGGGCTGGTCATTGTCAGCGGCATGGCTTCCGGCATTGATGCGGCCGCACACCGAGGTGCGCTGGAGGTGTCTGGGGCAACCATCGGTATTGTCGGGACGGGGCTTGACCGGGTTTATCCGGCGGCAAATCATGCCTTGGCGCAAGCGATTGCCGAGCAGGGCTTGCTGTTGTCCGAGTTCCCTTTAGGGATGCCGCCTCGTGCCGAGAACTTTCCCCAGCGCAACCGCTTGATTGCTGCACAGGGCGCTGGGTGTCTGGTGGTTGAGGCTGCGCTAGGAAGCGGCTCCCTGATTACTGCCCGGCAAGCTGCCGATGTGGGTAGAGAAGTCTATGCCATTCCGGGCTCGATTCATTCCCCGCTGGCCAAAGGGTGTCATTGGCTCATCCGGCAGGGGGCCAAGCTGGTTGATGATGTGAATGATGTGCTGGATGAATTGCCTGGCACCATGATGCCGGTCCTGGACGGGGTCTTAACACCCTCGCCGCGAGCACCTGACGACGGGGGCGTGCTAGCTGCGGTGGGGTGGGATCCGGTCGATCTGGATACGCTGGTTCTCCGGACGGGCTTGACTCATGGCGAACTGTGCGAGATTCTGCTTGGCTTGGAATTGCAAGGCGCAGTTCTGCTATTGCCGGGGGCGCGCTATCAGCGCGCCGGAAATCCGAAATAATGAAGAGATTGAATGCTGGAAGTACTCGCGTATCTGTTTGAAGAGCTGTATGGCACCGAATATCCCGACACAGCACAACTGGCACGCAAGCTTGATGTTGCCGGTTTTGCCGATGAAGATATTCGTGAGGCATTGCAATGGATGGAAGAGTCGAAATCGCTCGGGTGTGATCAGCTCTGGTCTGAGTCGGCCCGTTCGGCTGGTGTGCGGGTGCTGCATCCGCAAGAGCTGGAGCGCATGAGTGTCGAGGCGGTCAGTCTGCTGTATGCACTGATCCAGAGTGGCGTTCTGGATGCTATTGAACGCGAACAGCTGCTGGAGCGGGTCATGCGGGAGCCTGATGGTGAGGTATCGCTGGAACGAATGCAGCTGCTGGTACTGATGCTGGTCTGGCGCAAGCAGGATCAGCTGTCTAATCTATGGGTCGAAGAGATCCTGTTTGGCCGTGAAGATGCCACCTTGCACTGATGGCTCTGTACGACCAATCCTTAACCTTAATGTGAGCCGGGAACAATGCCCGACAATCTACTGATCGTCGAATCGCCCTCAAAGGCGAAAACTCTCCAGAAATACCTCGGCAAGGATTTTCAGATTCTTGCTTCGTATGGTCACGTACGCGGACTGGTGCGTAAGGATGGGTCGGTCGACACTGAAAACGACTTCAAGATGAAATACCAGGTCATCGAGAAGAACAAGAAACATGTTGACGCGATCTGTGCCGCAGTTAAGGAAGTCAGCCATGTCTATCTGGCGACTGACCCGGACCGTGAAGGCGAGGCCATTTCCTGGCATATCATGGAAATTCTGCGCGGCAAGAAGCTGGTCAGTGCGGAAAAAACCTTCAAGCGAGTCGTTTTTCACGAGATTACCGAGGCCGCCGTCAAAGCCGCGGTTGCCAATCCGCGTGACATCGATAGCGATTTGGTGAATGCCCAACAGGCGCGCAGTGCGTTGGATTATCTGGTTGGCTTCAATCTGTCGCCGCTGCTGTGGCGCAAGGTCCGTACCGGGCTGTCAGCTGGCCGGGTACAAAGCCCGGCTCTGCGCTTGATCTGCGAGCGTGAAAACGAGATCCGTGCCTTTGTTTCCCAAGAATACTGGACCCTGCATCTGGACACCCACAAGGGCCGGCAGAAATTCGGTGCACGTCTCTCGCACTGGCAAGGCAGCAAGCTGGAGCAGTTCGATATTCCCAACGAGGCTCGCCAACAGGAAATTCTGGCAGGTCTAAGTGGGCAGACTGCACGGGTCAGCAGCGTCGAAAAACGCAAAAAGTCACGCAGTGCCGCGGCTCCGTTCACCACCTCCACGCTGCAACAGGAAGCGGTACGCAAGCTCGGGATGACGACAGATCGCACCATGCGCACTGCCCAGCAGCTTTATGAGGGTATCGATGTCGGCGGCGGTACCGTTGGTCTGATCACCTACATGCGTACTGACTCGGTAGCGCTGGCCAATGAGGCTGTGCTGGAGATCCGGGACTATATCGGCCAGCACTTCGAGAAGGATTACCTGCCCAAAGAACCGGTGGCCTTCAAGAACAAGGCGAAAAACGCCCAAGAGGCTCACGAGGCGATTCGTCCGACCTCGATTTTCCGAACCCCCGATTCGGTCAAGGCATTTCTGTCGCCAGAGCAGTTCAAGCTCTACCAGATGATCTGGAAGCGTACGCTTGCCTGCCAGATGGCTGCTGCCAAATTCGATACCGTTGGCGTGGATATCATTGTCGGACAAGGCATTTTCCGTGCATCCGGTCAGACCCTTGTGTTCCCGGGGTTTATCGCGGTGTATCAGGAAGACACCGATGATGTTGAAGATGAAGACGAGGCTCGCCTGCCCCCTCTGGAAGAAGGCGATGAGCTTCCGGTGGATCGTCTGTCCGGCGAGCAGCACTTTACCCAGCCACCTCCGCGTTACTCTGAAGCGTCGCTGGTGAAGGCGCTGGAAGAATTTGGAATCGGCCGTCCTTCCACGTATGCCTCGATCATTTCGACACTCAAGGATCGCGAATACGTCATTCTCGACAAGAAGCGTTTTACCCCGACTGATACCGGTGAGGTGGTGAACAAATTCCTGACCGAACATTTTACCCAATACGTCGATTACAACTTTACTGCCAAGCTGGAAGATCGTCTTGATGAGGTGTCCACCGGCAAGCAGGAGTGGATTCCGGTTCTTGATGATTTCTGGAAGAAGTTCCACAAGCAGATCGAAGAAAAGCAGAGCTTGTCCCGCAAGGATGTGACGCACGAAGAAATCGACGAAGATTGTCCGAAGTGTGGCAAGAAGCTTGCGATCAAGCTTGGCAAGCGTGGCCGTTTCATCAGCTGTACCGGCTATCCGGAATGCACCTACACCCGTAATCTGGGCGAGGATGCCGAATCCGCACCGCTTGAGCCGGAAGTGGTTGAGGGGCGCACCTGTCCAAAGTGCGATTCGGCACTGCACATCAAGATGGGGCGCTATGGCAAATTCATCGGTTGCTCCGCTTATCCGAAGTGCAAGCACATCGAGCCCTTGGAAAAACCCAAGGACACCGGAGTAGAATGCCCTGAGTGCCACAAGGGGACGCTCATTGAGCGCAAGAGCCGATACGGCAAGCTGTTCTACTCGTGCAATACCTATCCGGATTGCAAGTACGCAACCTGGAACCCGCCGATTGCCGAGCCCTGCCCCAAGTGCAACTGGCCGATCCTCACGCTTAAAACAACCAAGCGCCGTGGAACGGAAAAGGTCTGTCCGCAGAAGGAATGCGGGTACAGTGAGGTGGTGATCCCGCCTGAACCGAAGGCGTAATCTGCGCCGGGAGATAAACGGTGTTGTCGCATTTGCTTGGTGGTGAAGGTGGAATCGATTTCGACCTCCGGCAGGAGGTCGCCACTTACCACACCTATTTCAATGCGTTCGACAGCGTTGTGGCATCGCTGCTGGCAGCGGATGAGCCTGAAGCACTGGCGGAATCGGTGCATATCCTCGGCGACGCCTGTCGCAGCAGTCTCGCAGCGCTTTATCTCAACAGTACGGATGGAGAGCGGGCCCGGCTTACCTCGGCGTGGCGTGATCCTGCAAGTCGGGTGCCCCCGGTGTTACCCGACGTATTTCTCGAGTTGCACTATCCCGTTTATCCGCTACTGGCCGATTCCATGGCTGTGGGTATGGTGCTGAGTAAATCCTTGCTCGAGCTGCCGCTTTCCGAGCAGATGCTACTTGCATTGGTCGGTGGGCGGCAACTGCTGTGCATCCCCTTGCTGGATCGGGGTGAACCCTTCGGTTTTTTGGCATTTGTGTTCGAAGAAGTCGAACCAACCCGCGATCCAGTCGAGTTGCGTCTCTTGTCAATGCTGGCGAACCACGTCGCCCAAGCACTGCTCAAGCGTAAGATGGAGCAGCAGGTCCGTGCCAGCCAGCACAGACTGCAGGCGCTGGCCGGCACCTTGCAGGACATGGTCTTCGAAATGGACGGCGATGGGGTGGTAGAGCGTGTCTGGTCGGTCCTTCCGGCGCTGCCTTCGGCTGGACAGTTGCTAGGACAGTCAATCCGGACCGCCTTGCCGCAAGAATTGGCCGTAGAGCTGGTACGCTTGCTTCCGGATGCCCTGAATGGCCGGCGCAGTGCCTCATTCAACTGCGCGCTGAATCTGCCTTCCGGCCCTTTGTATCTTTTGGTACGCCTGCAGCCGGTGGTCGCTGAAAGCGGTCGCTTGCATGCGGTGGTGCTCATCCAAGATGTCAGTACGCTGATGCAGGATGCGGCCAAGCGCAAGACCATGCTCGACACGCTCAATTTACTGGAAGAGGCCATTGTCGATTTGCTGCCGTCCGGGCACATGGTGGAGCTCACGCCCGCGTGGGCCAAGTTGCGCGGTATTGATCATGCGGCCCTGCTCGCCGCGCGAGGCGAGTGCATCCTGCAATGGATTCACCCTGAAGAACACGATCTGCTGCTGGGAACCCTGGCCAAGCTGCAGCGTACCGCGACGCCTGAGGCTATTCGTTTCCGCCTGCAGCAGAGCAACGGCAGCTGGTTGTGGGTTGAGGCTCGACTGATAGCACATCGCAACCCCTCCGGAGAGGTGACGTCGTTACGCGGTATCCTGCGGGATGTCACTGTTGCGCACCTGAACGAGCAACACATTACCCGGTTGGCGCTCTACGACAACCTGACCCATCTGCCAAATCGCCTGATGCTTGATGACGCGCTGCATCAGGCCATTGACCGTGCCCGGCGTGATCAGCGCAAGGTGGCGCTGGGTTTCATCGACCTTGACCACTTTAAGCAGATCAACGACGCATTTGGTCATAAGGTCGGCGATGAATTACTGGTGAATGTTGCCCAGCGGCTGACTGCAGTCCTCGGCGAGGGGGCGATGCTGGCTCGCTGGGGGGGCGATGAATTTATCGTGCTGATTCCCGATCAGGACGATATCAATGAAGTTCGCCAGCAGGCAGAGGCCTTGCGCATGGCAGCCCGTCAGGGGGTGAATATTGATGGTCTTGAAACCCGACCGACTATCTCGGCTGGCTTTGCCTTCTTCCCCGATAACGCGGAATCGGGCGAGGAATTGCTGTCGGCGGCGGATCACACCATGTATCACGCCAAGCATGCAGGGCGGAACAATGTCTGTTTCTACAGCGATATTGTGCATCTGAAAGCTCTGGGGCGCGAACATGTCGCCATCCAGTCTCGATTGTCCGATGCAATTCGCAACGGTGCGCTGCAGGTGTATTACCAGCCGGTCATTCATGCGCGCAGCGGAGAGGTCATGGCCGTCGAGGCATTGGCTCGCTGGCAGGACGACCAGAGCGGCTGGATCAGTCCGGAGCTCTTTATCCCGATGGCGGAAAAGGTCGGCCTGATCCAGGAGCTGTCCGAACTGGTGATACGCATCGCGCTCGAACGGTTGCGCTCATGGCGGGATGCGGGATTGAAGCAGCGGCTGATGATCAACATTTCGCGCAGCCAGCTGTTCTACCCGCGCTTTATTTCGCAACTGATCGAGTGGCTCGATGAAAAGCGACTCTCACCGCAGGACATCATTCTGGAAATTACCGAGAGTGTGGCGCTGACCGACTATGCCCGCCAGCTCAAGCACCTCAAGCATCTGGTGATGGCAGGTTTCCAGCTGGCGATCGATGATTTCGGCACCGGATATTCCGCACTGTCACAGCTGCATGAAATGCCGGCTAATCTGCTCAAGGTTGACGTTTCCTTTGCCCAGCGTCTGCACACGGAAGAAGGTCGCCGCGTGATGCAGGCCATCGTCCAGCTTGGCCGCGGACTGGGTCTGCAGATTGTCGTCGAGGGCGTGGAAAATCTGGAAACAGCGCGCTTCCTGCAGGGGCTCGGAGTGGACTATCTGCAGGGGTTCCATTTCAGCGAGCCCGTGCCGGCCGGCGTCGTCGATCTGTATCTGCGTCTGGGGCTAGGGAACCGAACCTGATCCGTTTTTTGCGGGTATGTCCTTGTATTGCTTGCTTTGAATCGTTCTTGATCTTATACGTGGTGGTGTATGTAATGCGAGGCCATTACTGGCCGCAAGGTGGGCTAATGGGCTATGCTGCAGCCAGAGTCCCTGCAATGTGGCTGCACCCATGATCAAGAAAATCCCAGTATCCGAACTCAAGCCAGGCATGTTCATCCACGACCTCAATGTCGGCTGGATGGATCATCCCTTTTTGCGTAACCAATTTCCGGTCACCAGTGACGAGGATATGGGGCGCATTCTGGCAACCGGCGTGAGGGAGGTGTACATCGATACCGAGCAGGGGCTTGACGTCGGCGATCATGCGCCGACGCAAGAGGAAGTCAAAGCCGGAATCGAAGCGGAAATCCTGCAGGCGGCCAGTGAGCCCTCTGCCATCATTCAGGTGTCATTTGCCGAAGAGGTCAAGCGCGCCAGCCGCATCCACAAACAGGCGCACAACGTCGTCAAAAACGTGATGCGTGACGTGCGCCTCGGACAGGCGGTGCAGATGGAAGCGGTGGAGGAGGTGGTCGAAGCGATCACTGACTCGATTCTGCGTAATGCCGGCGCGCTGGTCGGCTTATCCGGCATCAAGGACAAGGACGAATACACCTTTCTGCACTCGGTCAGCGTATGTACGCTGATGGTTACCTTTGCCAAAAGTCTGGGTTTCCCGATGGAGTTGATCAAGCTCGCCGGTGTTGGCGGTCTGCTGCATGACACCGGCAAGATGAAAGTTCCCAACGAGATTCTGAACAAGCCCGGGCGCCTGACGGACGATGAGTTTGCCGTCATGCGCTCGCACCCTGAGGAGGGTTGGAAAATCCTGAAAGATATCCCGGGCATCGACGAAATCGCACTGGATATCACGCTGCACCACCACGAGCGCATGGATGGTAGCGGCTACCCGCACAAGCTGCCGGGTGCGGCGATCAGCAAGATGGCGCAGATGGCGGCCGTTGTGGATGTGTATGACGCGATCACCTCGGACCGCTGCTACCACAAGGGCATGCCAGCCCCGGAAGGACTGCGCAAGCTGTGGGAGTGGAGCAAATTCCACTTCAATCCCGAGCTGGTGCAGGCCTTCATGCGGTGTGTCGGCATCTACCCGGTTGGTTCACTGGTCAAGCTGGAGTCCGGCCGGCTGGCGATTGTCACCGAGCAGAATGAGGGCTCCCTGTTGCAGCCCGTAGTCAAAGCGGTCTTCAGTACCAAATCCAATAGCTACATCACGCCTTTGGAGATCGATCTGGCCAAGCCGATGGGCAAAGGGGGCGCCGACAAGATCACCGGTCACGAAGATCCAGCCCGCTGGAAGATCGATGTGGCACGGTTCATGGCGTAGCTGGGTATTGCCACGCATTTATTTATGACGAGCCTTTCAGGGTTATACATTGGCGGGTAATTAAAAACAAAGGGAGGCGAATGCCTCCCTTTGTCATGCTTGTTATGAGCGGATTACTTCACCTGCACATTCCAGATGAATTCCACGCACTTGGCGTAATCACCCTTGGAAATCGTGCGGAAGCCAGTCTGGTAGTTCACCGGCTTGCACATGTAGTCACGCTGCCAGCCCCAGTCCTTGTCCCAGTACAGCGGGAAGGAGGCGGCACCGCCTTCGCTGAACTGCTTCTGGCTCGCGCAACCAAGCTGCTCGTTGGCGGCTACTGGCACGCCCAGTTCCTGCGCGAAGTTCTGGTAGGCGTAGATGCGGTTCTGCGCCTGGCTGGTTTCCGCGCCCTTCGAGCACTCGAAGCCACCATTGATGATGTTGATGGTGGTGCCGAAGCTGGCGGTCAGGCCATTGGCCTGGTCAACCGCATTCGGAACCCAGCTGCCATCGATCACGTGGATCATGGCGGGTTTCGGCGGCTGGGTTTCCAGCATGAAGAACACCGACGAGGCCAGATTCAGCCAGGTGTCGGCCACACGCTTCGGATCCTGCAGCAGCACATTCGGATCACCATACAGCACCTTGGAGAACGGCGCGTAGTTGTAATGGTGGGTCAGCTGGTGTGCGCCACGGCCGTGGTAGGAGTTGTACTGGCCGTCAGCCCGCTTCGGGCAGGTCCAGATCTTGCCCCAGTACGGGTCGCCGCAGCTGTCGGTGTAGCCCGAGAGGTTGGGGTTGTTCTGGTAAGCCACTTCCTCGACCCAGTACAGGCCCTGGCGCCACTTCGGCGTGTCGATCGCGCCGATGCCGTCCAGCCAGGTGGTGTTGGCGCCGGTTTCCTGCACCATGTGCGCAAACATCGTCGCCAGCAGCTTCGAGCAGATGGCGTCCGAATTGCGGCCATCGCTGTAGGTCTGGCAGAACGCCGGGAATTTGGCGACGGCCTTCAGGAAGTTGCTGTAGCTGTATTTGGCGTTGCGGATCGCGAACAGGTAGTCAAAGCGGGCAGCGGGCACGATGCGTTCGACTCGCTTGACGTTGTCCGGGTTGGTCGCCGCCAGCGGAGCGACCTGATCAACGATGCTGTCATCAATCACGCGCTGGGTTTCCTTCACCAATTTCACATAGGCCGGCGCATCCTTGGTCAGCTCGACTTCCAGTGCGTCTGCTTGAGCTTTGCTTGGGATGGTGCCAGGTGTGTAGCTGGGGGCACTGGTCGGAGTGGGCGATGGCAGCGGAGTGGCCGTCGGTGTCGGGCTGATGCCCATCTGCGGCGGAACGGTGACGGTTTGTTCGAAGAACACGCCGCAGTTGCTGGCATCTCGCGGCGGCACCGGCATCACGGCGGGAATCGGTTTGGGATCAATACAGATTGCCGCCTTGTAGGTGCTGCCGCCGGTGGTCTGGATGTAGCGATAGCCGCCGGACGGGACGTAGGAGTCACCACACAGCCCGTTCGAGGCGCAGCTGCCCTTGAAGGTCCAGCTGGCCGTGCCACTGTGGACGTCGCGGCCGTCGACAATGGCCAGCCAGGCCAGCGCGGAGTTCTGCTTGTTGATGTAGGGGCCGCTGCCCAGCTGCCAGCTGAAGACCAGGCCGCCATCCGCGGGCGCCGAGATCGTGGTCCAGCTCGGGATCGGCGGGGGCAGGACCGGACCGGTGGGGGTCGGTGTCGGCGGAGTCGGTGTCACGGTCGGTGTTGGTGTAGGCAAGGCACCAAGCAACTTCCAGGGCCCCCACTCGCTGGCACCGGGAACATCGCCCTGAGTCCACCACTTGGCTTCATAGAGCTGGCCGTTGTAGCTTACACGCTGGCCGCCGGTATACGTGGCGGCTTTGTCCCAGTTTGAGGCTGTGGGTGCCGAAGTCGGGGTCGGCTGAACCGTCGGGGTCGGAATCGAATAGATGGCGCAACCATTCTGGTCGTAGCCAGTAATCACTGCGCCCGGAATGGCACTTACGACTGGACACTGGTAAGGCGTCGGTTTGCTGATCGGAGTCGGGGTGGGCGTGATGACTGCTGTCGGGGTGAGGGTTGCTGTGGGTGTCACTACCGTAGTCGGGGTGCTGCTGCCGCTGGATTTCCACAGGGTTGGCGATGCTGCTGGATTCCAGCCGGTACCGGCATAAGCCGTGTGGGTGACCAGAGCGGTGTAATCCTGGCCATTGTAGGAAACGACCGTTCCGGCCGTGTAGGTGGCACCCTCCTGCCAGGCCGGGGCCGCATAAGCGGTAACCACGGCGCCAAGCAGCGCGGCGCCTGCGAAGAGTCGCATGCGATTTTTCATCATTACTCCATCATCGGGTTGTAAGACGGGTGGGCCCGTTCTTGCGCATCGGCTTGTGTAGTAAGGATTTTGCCGACTACCTGATTCTACTGCTGCTTACGAAGCAAAAACAAACAGCAGGTTCTTATGTAAGAAAATGATGATGGTGGGTTTGGCGACTGCAGTGCTGGTGGCCGCACGCCTGTCATGATTGATATGGGTATTGCTTGCAAGGTCATGGCTAACGCGGGGGCTGCCTTGATACGTGCCAGTGTACTTATGCAGGGCAAAAAAACAGGCTCCCCGCAGGGAGCCTGTGCATGTGGCAGAGATGCTTATTTGGTGTTGTCGATCACCACTTGGCCGTTGTACTTCACCTGGCCACGGAACATGTAGTCGACACACTGCTTGTAGTCGCCTGGATTGGCCAGCGAGAACGGCATCTGGTAATCAACCAGTTGGCACGCCCACGATACACCGCCCGGGTTGTTACCGTTGTAGCCCCAGTTCTTGTCCAGATAAGCCTTGGTCGCGGCGGCGGAGCCGGGCTGGAAGCCCTTCATCGCGGCACAACCCAGTGCTTCATCGGCCGGAACCGGTACATTGAGTTCGCGGGCAAATTCCTTGTAGGCCGCGATGCGGTTCTGTACCTGCGGCTTCTCTGCGCCGCCGCCGCCACACTCGATGCCGCCGTTGATGATGTGTACGGTAGCGCCAAAGCCCGGAGACATATTGTTGGCCACATCGACCGCATTTGGCTTCCAGGTGCCATCAACGACCCAGGTCATCGGCGGCTTCGGCGATTGCGGGTACACCGCGAACCAGATGGCAGAAGCGAAGTTCAGCCAGGTATCGGCAACACGGCCCGGGTTGTCCAGCAGCACGTTGACATCACCATACATCGACTTGCTGAAGGCGCCGAAGTTGTAGTTCCACGAGAGTTGCTTGGAGCCACGGCCGAAGTAGTCGATGGTCTGGCCGCTGGCATTCTGTGCGCAGGGATAGAAGATCGAGAAGATCGAGCTGCCGGCACCACGGAAGCAATCCTGGTAGCTGCCAACGGCAGAGCCTTCGTTGTAGCCGTTTTCACGCAGATACCACAGTGCCTGCTTGTAGGACGGGATGGCGGTGTTTTGATCCATCGTCGCCAGCACGGCATTGTTGTGTTCCGGGTAGGTACGAGCCGTGGCCGGAGTCAATGCCGGCCAGTTGGCACCGGTTTCCTGGGTGAAGTGCGCGAAGGAGGTCGCCAGCAGCTTGCGGCAGATGGCGTCGGCATCGCGGCCATCGGTGTAGTTGTCGCAATATGCCGGGAACTTGGCTACACCCTTGAGGAAATTCAGATAGGTGTAGTTGATGTGGCGAACCGGGAACAGGGCCTCGAATTTGGCCTGGCCCAGTACGCGCTCGACGCGCTTGACGTTGTCAGGGTTGCTTGCACCACCAACGGTAACAGCTTCAACCTGGGCATCCGGCAGGACACGCAATGCCGCGCGAATGCGGGCAATCGCCTGGGTGTCGGTACCAGCCTGACTGGCCAGGGCGCTTTCAGCCGCAGTGAACTGCGCATCCGTCGGATAGCCCGACGGCGCTGCGATGTAGGTGACCTGCGGTTTGTAAGCTGCAACGGTGCCAGTCGGTGTCGGAGTAGCAGTCGGTGTCGGAGTAGCAGTCGGTGTCGGAGTAGCAGTCGGTGTCGGAGTGGCAGTCGGCGTCGGAGTTGCCGTCGGAGTCGGAGTGGCAGTCGGCGTCGGAGTAGCAGTCGGCGTCGGAGTGGCAGTCGGCGTCGGAGTGGCGCCGCTACCTGTGCAGGAACCCAAGTCCTTCCACGGGCCGTACTGGACATTGCTTGGTGTATCGGTAGTCCACCAGTTGGCTTCCCAGTTGCGGCCGTTATAGGTCACGCGCTGGCCACCGGTATAGGCGGTGCCGGATTTCCAGGCGGCATAGCAGCTGCCGGCTGGGGTCGGTGTAGCCGTCGGGGTCGCTGTTGGCGTGGCAGTCGGGGTGGCGGTCGGTGCAGGTGTTGCTGTCGGTGCCGGTGTCGGGGTTGCACTCGGCTTCGGTGTCGGCGTAGCGGTTGGAGCCGGTGTTGGTGTAGCGGTCGGTGTGGCGGTCGGGGTCGGTGTGGCAGTGCTGGTGCCGATCAGTTTCCACAAGGTCGGGGACGCAGCCGGATTCCAGTTGGTGCCGACGTAAGCAGTGTGGGTTACCAGCGCCTGATAATCCTTACCGTTGTAGGTAACGATGGTGCCTGCGTTATAGGTTACACCTTCGGCCCAGGCGGTGGCGGCATGTGCGGTTGCAGTCAGCAGCGGCAGAGGCGCCAGCGTGCCGAGCGCCAGCAGGCAGGCGCCTGCGATAGTACGCATACGAGTCTTCATCAATCACTCCATCTCTTGTTGGATAGCAGGCCGCTCATTGGTGGCAACCTTGCAGTTCGGTGCGAAGCTAACAGAAATGACATGCGTATGTAGTGAGCTTGCGACCAGCTACGAATCTTAATCGAGCTACCGCTATTTGGGAACGATTGCCGAGCGCATATTCATAAAAAAACCGGCGCTTGGGCCGGTTTTTTATTGCATGCAAGGTAAATATCATTCTGTCTTAATCCAGGCTTGTGGCCTCCTAATTGGTGCCGTTAAGGATGTGGGGGGTACGGTCTTACTCGTTTTCCTGACGTGCGGAAGGTCTGCTGGCCGCAGGCCAGGGCCAGTCCCACGGCGCTGGCGAGCGGGCGAGCCAGTCCTTGAAGGCGGTATCCGCAAAAGCCGTGCCGGTGGCGGGGGGCAGCGTCCAGCGCAGCCGTTCGCCTTGCCAGTTCAACTGCAGGGCATAGGCGTGCAGGTAGCCGCGGTCGGCTGCCATACCGCCGTAACGTGTATCCCCCAGAATCGGACTGCCCAGGCTTTTCAGTGCGACGCGCAGCTGATGGGTGCGGCCGCTGAGCGGTCGCAGCAGGAAGGCGCGCAGGCCATTGCCAAGCCCGGCACTGAAAAACTGGGTTGCCGCCGGTAGTTCATCACCATGGCCCAGCTTCCAGTTGCCGTTGCGTCCCTTGCTCATGCTGCCCTTGACCCAACCTTGTTTTTTGGCTGGCTTCTTGCTGCTCAGTGCTAGATAGAATTTGTCGATGCGGTGTGAAGCAAACTGGTCCGAGAGGGCTCTTGCCGCATCGCTGCTGCGTGCCAGCAGAATCAGTCCGGACGTCAGGGTGTCGAGCCGGTGCACGGGATAAAGCGCCGCGATGCCGGTGGCCTGACGTACCAGTTCTGCCAGACCGGGCTGCTCCGCGTCGTGATGGAAGGGCTGGCCGGCGGCTTTGTCGATCACGAGAAAATCCTCGTGCCAGGCATGGATGCGTACTTCAGACATGGTGGGCATGGGGTATGGGTATATGTGTATTTTAGATCCGTGCTTATCGGCTAATACATTGGTGGGTATTTTAGTTGTTGCTGTTTTTTTGCGTAATGCACCTGCGGTATGGCCTAATGCAATGCTGCCAAATAACTGACTGCGGAGTTCCTCGTGGCTGAATCTGACCGCCGCGGCTCGGCCGGGCTTGATCTGGGTCTGCGGGCCAAATCGATGCTCTTGTTTGCGCTGTGCGCTGCACTGATTGTGGCGCTGGCGTGGCTGATCGGCATGCAGGTGGTCGAGAGTATCCGCAGGCATTATGGCGAAGCTTTTGCCCGCGAGCATACCCTGTTGTACAAGCAACGCTTGCTGGCACCGCTGAACCGTGAGCTCGCGCTGGCTCAGCGGCTGGCGAGCGAAGAGCTTGTTGCGGCTTTTTTCCGTGAGGAAAAGTCCCCGGGTCGCCGCAGCGCGGCGATCGGCGAGGCCGAGGCTTATCGCAAGCTGATGGCTGGGCAGTTGTACGCGCTCGTGGTTGCTGCAAGCGGCAACTATTACCTCAATGACGGCAAGCTGCCATTCAGTGAGCAACCCCGCTACACCGTTCATCCCGATAATCAGAATGATCGCTGGTTTTTCTCACTGATACAGCGTCCTGATCCAGTGCAGCTCAATGTGTCGCAGGACGAGCACCTCAAGACGACCAAGGTCTGGCTGAATGTCATGGTTGGCGAAGCGGGGCAACGGCTCGGGCTCATTTCTGCCGGGCTTGATCTGACCGGCTTTTTGCGTGACTACGTGCAGAATACCCAGGCCGGGGTCAGTGCAATGGTGATCGACGGGCAAGGGGCGCTCATGGCGCACGCCGATCCCGCCCGGATTCAGTATCAGGTTGCCGGCAGTACGCGTATCGACCACACGCTCGCGCGCTATCTGGGCAGTGAGCAGGACCGTCAGGCGCTGCAGACCGCCATGGCGCGCAGCCGCAGCGCCTCCGGAGACGTTGTCACCTTGGAGGCCGTACTGGATGGGCGCCGGCAATTGCTGGCACTGAGCTATCTGCCCGAATTGCAATGGTATGCCGTGACGGCGCTGGATTGGGATCGGGCACAACTGATCTCGATGGATCGCATCCTTCCCTGGCTGATTGCCGCGCTCGGCATGTTGGCCTTGCTGTTTTCGTTGCTGGTCTTCGGTGTGGATCGCGGTCTGCTGCGACCGCTGGCGCGTCTGACCGCCGTCGCTTCTGCTTTTGGCCGCGGCGAGTATCAGGTGCGGATTGCTTCACGCCGCAAGGATGAACTAGGGCAGCTGGCTCGTGTGTTCGATACCATGGCCGAGCGCGTCGATCGCCATGCGGCCGAGTTGGAAGATGAGGTTGCCAAACGTACGCAAGAGCTGTCGGAGGCCAATCAGCACATGGCGGTGGCGCACCAGCATATCCAGGAAAGCCTGCGCTATGCCCGGCTGATCCAGCGCTCACTGCTGCCGGAAGACGAGTTCCGTTTGCGGCTTGGCAACCAGGCCTTGTTGTGGCTGCAGCCGCGCGATGTCGTCGGTGGTGACCTCTTTATCTTCCGCGCCGATCAATCTGGCTATCTGCTCGGGGTCATTGACTGTGCCGGGCATGGTGTTCCCGGGGCTTTCATGACCATGTTGGCGCATGTTGCGGCAGATCTGGCCCTGGATCAGGCCGGTCTTGCCGATCCGGCACGTCTGATTTCCCTGATCGATACCCGCGTGCGCAGCATGCTGCCCGCCGAAGGCGCCGGTCATCTACTTGCCACCAATATGGATGCCGCCTTCTGCTATGTGAATGAACGCGAGCAGTTGCTTTGCTTTGCCGGAGCCAAGCTCCCTCTGTTTGTGCACACAGAGAATGGCATCGAACGGTTGCCGGGGGGGCGGCGTGCGATCGCCGAGCGGCGCCAGGGGGAATGGCACAATGAGATTCGCCCCTTGGCCGGAGTGAGCGCACTTTATCTTGCGACCGATGGCCTGTTTGATCAGGCAGGCGGTGAAGAAGGATTCGGCTTGGGAGAGCGGCGATTTGCAGATTGGCTGGTCGTGCTGAGCGGGCTTCAGGATGCCGCTGGGCGTGAGCAGCAGCTGGAGCAGGCGATGCAGGCATGGCGCGGGCGCCATGAATTGCGCGATGACATGGCCGTGGTCGGGGTCGTGCTCTCCCAGCCTGACACGGTACAACAGGAGTAGAAATGACAACCACGATCGATGTGCTCGGTCTGCGCGAGATCTTCGAGCAGCGCCGGATTCTGATGTGTTTCAACGGGCCATTCTCGGCCAGCCTGATCGAGGAAATCGGACTGGCCCTGCGCCATCATCTGGAGAATGTCGCGGCTTCGCCCTCTGCGGTGATGGATGTCTTTTCGGTCTATATCGAAATGACCCAGAATATTCGCCATTACGTCCGCGAGAATGGTTTGCCGGACGAGCTTACCCGGGCGACCGTGGTGATTTCGCAGCGAGAGGATGGCCATTATCTGGTGAGTGCCGGCAACAAGCTGCTACCGGCGGATGGTGAGCGGCTGCTGCAGCGGGTGCGCGAGCTGGCTTCCATGGACAAGGCGGCGCTGAAAGCCGCCTATAAGGAGCAGATGCGCCAGCCGCGTGATCCGGCCGCGACAACCGGGGCCGGACTCGGCCTGATCGATATGGCACGTCGCTCCAGCGAACCGCTGGCGGCCAGTCTGCAGGTCTTGCCGGACGCAATGGCCTTTTTCAGTCTGGAAGTCGTGATCTGATGACCTTTTTTGCCTACAATCAGCCGGCCAGCAGGCCGCAGACAAGTACCGCTGCAGCCGACCTGCAGCGGGAAGGAATCTCCATGCAAGACCTGAATATCATCGCGACAACCTCGTCGCCTGCCATTGCCACTGACTGGAACGAGGGGCGGGTTATCCTCGCGGGTGACTCCTACCCCGAAAATGCATTTGAACTCTTCCAGCCGCTGCTGGACTGGGTAAGCGCCTATCTGGCTCAAGCGGGGCAGCCGCTGCGTCTCGAACTCAGTCTGCTGTATCTGAATACCAGCTCGATCCGCATCATGATGGATCTGTTTGATCAGCTGGAAGTTGCGCATCAGGCCGGCAAGTCCGTGCGGCTGCAGTGGTTCTATGATGCCCGCAATGAGCGCGTAGCCGATCTGGCCGAGGAATTCCGCGAGGATTGCACCTTTCCTTTCGACATCATTGCGGAAGAACGTGCGTGAGTGAAGACCGGGACGAGTTCGAGCGTGAAGTTGCCGCACTGCTGCAGGATCCGCAGTGGCAGGGACACCCCCTGCAGCATGCCCTGCAGGCACTGAACGCGCGCTACGATGAGCGGGGCGCCATGATGGCGCGACTGACACGGATCGCCGACCGTTATCAGCTGGCCGAGCGGGAGCGCGGTCTGAGTTTTGTACAGCGTTATGAGCGCCAATTGCGCCAGCTGGAAAAAATAATCCGCATCAGTGACCAGTACCAGCAAATGCTCCGTGAGCTGAATGAGGAATTGCAGCGTACCGCGTCCCATGATCTGTTGACCGGGTTGTTCAACCGCCGCTACCTCTACGACCGCCTGGGAGAGGAGCTGGGCAAGGCCGCACGCGGTCACGGGCAGTTTGCACTGGCCATGGCGGATGTCGATCTGTTCAAACAGATCAACGATAGCTATGGGCATGATATCGGTGACGCGGCGCTTTGCCATGTTGCCCGACAGCTCGCGGCGCCGTTGCGGGAGTATGATTTATGCGGACGCTGGGGTGGGGAGGAATTCCTTCTGCTTTTCCCCGGCGGAGATCTCGAGGCCGCACAGCAGGGTATCCAGCGCATCCGGCAGCGCCTGCAGGATGAGCCTTTCGTGCATGATGGTCGTGTATGCCCGCTGACCCTGAGTTTTGGAGTGACCGAATACCGCCAGGGAGAGAGTACTACAGCCATTCTCAAGCGAGTGGATGAAGCTCTCTATCGGGCCAAACATGCCGGACGGGATTGTCTGGAGTGTGCCTGAGCTGATCAGCGGCCAATCCGGTCGCCAAAATTGACCAGTACCACGCCGGCTGCGACCAAGAGCGCACCGGCAATCCGCCAGGCATTGATGTCGCGTAGTGGCATTGCCAGCCAGCCAAAGCGGTCAAACAGCAGCGATGCGGCGACCTGACCGGCAATGATCAGCGAGAGCATGGCCGCTACGCCGATACGCGGGGCCAGCAAGGTCGTGCCGAAAACGAACAAAGCTCCCAGCACGCCACCCAGCAGCATCCACCATTCGGCATGGACAACACGAACCAGCCCGTTCCATTTCTGTCCGCTGAGCAGGGCGACCAGCACAAGCGTTAGCGAGCCGACCAGAAACGATACCAGCGCCGCCAGTACCGTACTGCCACCGATCAGTCCCTTGAGCTGGTTGTTGATGGCGGCTTGCAGCGGGACTACCAGGCCAATGGCCAATGCCAGCAAGAAATACAGCGGATTCATGTGTGCTCCAGTTGATTCGAGCAGGCAGTGTATCAGACAGGTATGACTGCTTCATTGTGCCGCGCCGGTGGTCAAGCGAAAGGTGAGTGTGACGTCTGCCGTATCTGCTACTGGCTGCCCGTTACGCTGTGCAGGAATAAAGCGCCAGCGCAGTACGGCTTGTCGGGCTGCTTCATCCAGTCGGCGATAGCCGCTGCGTTGCCTGAAGCCGACATTCTCTGGGCGCCCCTGCGCGTTGACTTCAACCCGCAGTACCACACTCCCTTCTTCGCCATTGCGTCGCGCTTCGGGCGGGTAGTCGGGAGGGGGATTTTGCAGATAGGCGGCTCCGGCGCTGGCCGGAGTGAACTGTTCGGTGTGGTTCGCAGGCAAGTTCGCGCCGGGGGAGGCTGGAATTGTGCTGTCTTTGCTGGTTGCTGGCGGATTGTCGGCAAGTCGGACCCGTTCTTTGCCTATCTGCAGGATGCTCGGCTCTGATTGAGCCTCGCTTGGCTGCTTTGGGCTGGGTGCCGCAGGTAGACTGGTCCCGGGGGGGCGCAGGCGCTGAGCTATGGGAACCTGTGGTCTCAGCTTGGCCTCTGCCTTAGGGGGCGCAGGCAGCAATCCGACTTGCAGGGGCTCTGGGGCACTCGCGCGGGGGGCAGGAGTATTGGGCCGGTACGCAAACACGCCGAGCATGAGCGCATGCAGAATCAGGCTTATGGCAAAAATCAACGGCAGCCGCCATGTTGGCGGACTGCCGTTTGTGCGTTGCTCTGGCATGGGTATCTAGCTGTTGCCATTCATTGGAATGGCCTGGGTATTTAAGGGGGGGGTGGGTATCTGATTATGCCCACGCTGCAGCGGCTTCGTCAGCGCTGCGATAGGGTTCGTCACAGGAGACGAAATCCTGTTCAGCGCAGGCTTCATTGTGCCATTCCTGCATCGCCGGCAGAGCCAGGAGCGCGTCAACATAGGCCGCGGCATCGTCGGGCAGGGTAACGGCATGGGTTCGCAAGCGGAATGCGACCGGTGCAAAGAAAGCATCGACGGCACTGAAATGCCCGCACAGGAAAGGGCCATCTGACCCGAAGCGGCTGCGGCAGTCTCGCCATGCTTCTACCAGGCGTGCCAGGTCTTTCGCAACGGCATCATTCATCCCGATGCCGGGCAGGCTGGCTTCGACATTCATCGGCATCGCCTGACGCAAGGCACTGAAGCTGCTGTGCATTTCCGCAGCCAGGCAACGGGCCATTGCGCGAGCTTGAGGATCCGCTGGCCAGATGCCGGCATCCGGGAAATGTTCGGCCAGATATTCGGCAATTGCGAGCGAATCCCAGACGGCGAAGTCGTGATCGACCAGTACCGGCACCTTGGCAGTTGGACTGTATTGATGTGCCTGCAGTTTGAAATCGGGGTCATTGAATGAAAGGCGGATTTCAGTGAACGGGATATCCAGTGTTCGCAGCAGCACCCAGGGGCGCAGTGACCACGACGAGTAGTTCTTGTTGCCAATGACCAGTTGCAGCATGACGACTCCTTCAAGGCTGAGCGGTTAGGCCGTCATGGGTACGGCCTCTGAATGGATCCAGTTGATCGCTGAATCATAGTCAGAATTTTGTCAGTGTGGTGTGCCACTCGGTAACAGCCAAGGGGGATGCTGCGTGCATAAGTCACACGTAAAAAGGTCGCAGCAGGCCAGATGGTGCCAGGGCTCTCTGTTAGGATGCGTCAAGATAACAAGAAGGAGAACGCGATGCTGGCAAGAATGCCTCACTGGACTACCACACTGCCTTTGCTTGGCAGTGCTCTGCTGCTACTGGCTGGCCAGATGCCGGCACACGGCCTGACCATCTTGCTACTGTCGCTGGCCCTGGCCGGCACCGTCTTCGCCGCGGTTCATCATGCCGAGGTTGTCGCGCACAGGGTTGGCGAGCCGCTAGGTACGCTGGTATTGGCGCTGGCTGTGACAATCATCGAAGTGGCATTGATCATTTCGATGATGATGGGGGGAGGCGCCGAGAAAGCCACACTGGCCCGAGACACGGTATTTTCCGCGATCATGATCGTGTGCAACGGGATTGTCGGACTGTGCTTGCTGTTAGGAGGTTTGCGCCACCGCATACAGGGATTTCAGCTGCATGGTGCCAATGCTGCGCTCGGGGTGCTGATCCCGCTGGCGGTGGTGGCACTGATCCTGCCGAATTATCTGCTCAGCCAGCCCGGCCCGGCGATCGGGGGCAGCCAGCTGGCCTTTCTCGGCGTAGTCGGGCTGCTGTTCTATGTGGCTTTCGTGTTTGTGCAGACTATCCGCCATCGCGATTATTTTCTGGTCCCAGGTAGCCATGACGAGGAAGAGCATGCCCTCCCGCCGGATAACCGGACTGCTCTGGCTAGCCTGGTACTGCTGCTTGTGGCGTTGGTTGCGGTTGTCGGCCTGGCCAAATTGCTTTCACCCGCCATTGAGGGGGCTGTCGCGGCTGTCGGCGCTCCGGCTGCGGTGGTTGGTATCGTGATTGCTGCGCTGGTGCTCCTGCCCGAAGGGCTGGCGGCGGCGCGGGCTGCCCGAGCGGACCGGTTGCAGACCAGTCTGAATCTGGCTTTGGGTTCGGTGCTGGCAACCATCGGTCTGACCATCCCGGTATTGGCTGCGGTGCATGTGTACCTGGGGGCGCCGCTGATTGTCGGCTTGCCGGTGCGCGACAGCATTCTGCTGGTGCTCACTCTCTTTGTCAGTACCCTGACGCTGGCCACCGGACGAACCACCCTGCTGCAGGGCATGGTTCATCTGCTGTTGTTTGCCGTATTCCTGTTTGTCTCGGTTGTGCCCTGATCCGCTCAGGTTACCAGCATGCGTTGCACATGCCGGCGGATTGACTGCATTTCGTTCGCAGTGATGTGCAGGAATTCGATGCCGTGCAGCACCTCGTCTTCGGCATGAAGGCCGGCATGCCGGTTGCGGATCACGCCATCGAGCGTAAAGGACGCGTGCCCCTGATCCGTTGGCAATACGAAATGCAGTCGCAGTTCGTCACCTGGTTTGCCCAGTTTGGTGTGGTACTGCACCAGCGCCCCTTGCTCGGACAAATTCAGTAACAGGGCGCTGCGGCGTACATCATTGCTGCGATCAATCAGAACCGGCTGGTGTACCGGCAGGCGGGGGCAGAGTCTATCCTGCTGCAAGGATACGTCTGCTGGCCAGCCCAGATGCATGAACCAGTAGGGTAGCTGGTGCTGCATGCGTACTGAGCAGCTGAAACGCAGGACATCCTGTCCGACCGCAATGCGCACTTCCACATCGCTTGCTTTGGCGAGTTTCAGCCGCATCGATTCGAGGATGGTGCCGGGAGTAGGGCGCAACAGCAATTCCTCGCCCTGAATGCAGCCGAGCACTTGCGCGGGTTGGCTGTCCTCATCGTCTTGCGGATGGACAAACGCGAGTGTGCCGCTTGGCAGCGGGAATTCTGCCAGTGTTACCCGGTTGCGCACCGGACTGACCGCAACTGTTTCGGTCAAGGCCAGCCGGCCGAGGTCTTCGATCTGGCACAGGCCGATGCTCTGGATTTTCTGCAGCAGGGCAACGCTGGCGATATGCTCCCCTGCCTCAACCAGCACTGCGCCGTAAGGGTCGCGGATCTGTAGTGGTGCCGCTTCGTTCAGGGCCAGCAAGCTGGGCGGAACGGCGACCCACATCGGGAGCGGGGCTTTTGCTGACATGACCATCACCAGAAACAGGTGTACTTCATGGATGGCAGAACAATTGCCGGCTTACAGAAAAAACTGCCGCAATGGTTGCGGCAGTCCGATATATGGCGGTTTGCTGCCGCCTATTTGAGACTGGCCGGTTTTTCCCGGAAGAAAGTGATGGGCTGCGGTGTGGCCGGGATGATGCTGGGTGGTGCCGATTTGAAGATGTGCGGCTTCATCTTGCCCATCACGTGCATCTCGCACGGTTTGCAGTCGAATTTCAGGGTGTAGGTTTCGTTGCCGGTTTTCAGCGTCATCGGCTCGGCTCTGATCTGGCCCTTTACGCCGATGATGCCCTTGCCCTGCTTGGGACACAGGTTGTACGAGAAACGCAGGCAATGCTTGGTGATCATCAGGCTGACTTCGCCGGCTTCCTCGTGCGCTTCGTAAGCGGCGTCGATCAGCGCCACACCGTGCTTGTGGTAGAACTCGCGCGCCTTGTGGTTGTAGACGTTGGCCAGATACGACAGCGAGGTTTCAGGGTAGGGTACCGGCGGCTCGACCGCTGCTTTGCGGGTCGGGCGCTGCCAGCCGGCAATGCGCGTGGCTTCGAGCTGTTCGATCACCTCGCGGCGTAGTGCGTTGATCTGGCTGGCCGGCACGAACCACGGCTGGCTGAGCGACAGCTGCACATCGACGGCATTGAAGATCGTGTTGCCGAGCTTGGCAACGTTGTCTCGCAGGCCGGCCAGCGCTTTCTCGACATTCTGGGCAGGCTCCAGCGCCAGCTCCAGCGTGCTGGATGCGCTAAAGCCGTCCTCGTCGGTGGCGGTCAGCGTCAGAGCATGGTGCGAATCGGCCAGCGTGAGCCAGACATCGATCTTGCGCTCGGACGACTTCTTGGTGAGCGCCTGCTCCCAGGCGTGGTCGCGGTTACGGTGGATGGTCAGGCCGGGTTTCAGGCCTTCGAGTTCGCTTATCGCTTCGTTGGGGAATACCCGCCAGGTGTTTTGCTCGCGATTGATGATTTCAACCGTGTTGGCCTGCATACCCACCACTTCGCGCTTTTTCATGTAATTCAAGCCGTCGCCATTGGCCAAGGGCTCCAGCGCTTCCAGCTCGAAATACTTCGGCGTCACACGCGTGACGGTACCCAGTTCGGTGCCGACAAACTTCGGTGAATCGAAGGCACCGATGTCGATCTTGCGGCCGGTGGCGAAATAATCGGTGTGGCCGCGGTGGAAGTTCTTGTCGACGTCCGGGGTAAACAGGATGTCGGTGCGCCCGCTGGAGGCTCGCGCCAGTTCCGGGCGGCGGTTGAGGATTTCGTCGAGCAGCAGGCGGTAGTGCGCCGTGATGTTCTTCACGTAGCCCATGTCCTTGTAGCGGCCCTCGATCTTCAGCGAACGCACGCCGGCATCGAGCAGTGCTTCCAGGTTGGCGCTCTGGTCGTTGTCCTTCATCGACAAGAGGTGCTTGTCGAATGCCACCACGCCGCCGTTTTGATCGGTGAGGGTGTAGGGCAGCCGGCAGGCCTGCGAACAGTCGCCACGGTTGGCGCTGCGGCCGTTGTCGGCGTGGCTGATGTAGCACTGGCCGGAAAACGCCACGCACAGCGCGCCATGGATGAAGTATTCGATGGTCGCACGATCCGCACAGGCATCAGAAATCTCGCGGATCTGCGGGATGGTCAGCTCGCGCGCCAGCACGATCTGCGAAAAGCCTGAGTCGGCGAGAAACACCGCTTTGTCCTTGCCACGGATATCGCACTGCGTGCTGGCGTGCAGCTCGATCGGCGGCAGGTCGAGCTCCAGCAAGCCCATGTCCTGGATGATCAGCGCGTCGACGCCGGCGTCGTAGTATTGCCACACCAGCTCGCGTGCTGCATCCAGCTCGCTGTCGTGCAGAATGGTGTTGAGCGTCGCGAAGATGCGCGCATGGTAACGGCGCGCGAACTTCACCAGTTCCGCAATCTCGCTGACCGTGTTCACCGCATTGTGGCGCGCACCGAAGCTCGGGCCGCCGATGTACACCGCATCCGCGCCGTGCAGAATGGCCTCGCGGGCGATTTCGATGTTCTTGGCGGGGGCGAGCAGTTCGATCTGGTGGGGCAACAGCGACATGGGACTTCCGGTTGGGGCAACAAGGCGCGGAAGTATATAGCAATCAGTGGCTTATGTGCAGAATGCCTGGTTATTGCGGGTGGGCAGTTTGCGTGCCAGTCTCCACTGGCAGTAATACCACGCGCAATGGCGAAACTTCAGGACTGGCAGCGGGTCACCCCTCGGGTGATCGACAGTCCTTCCTCTCCATGAACCATCTGCAAATCGACAAGCTGCACAGTGCGGCGCAATCCGGCCATGCCGAGCTGATCCGCCTGGGCATTGCTCTGCTGTTCATCGTCGGCATCATCTTCTATACCGCGCTGCGCGGCGCTCCGCCGAATATCATGCTGATTGTAGCCGCGGTGATTGGCGCCTATATGGCGATGAATATCGGTGCCAATGACGTGGCCAATAATGTCGGCCCTGCGGTCGGATCGGGAGCCCTGACCATGGGGGGGGCGCTGATCATCGCCGGTATCTTCGAGGCAGCCGGGGCGCTGATTGCTGGCGGCGAAGTGGTCAGTACCATCCGCAGCGGCATCATCAATCCGGCGCTGATTCCTGACCTCGACACCTTCATCTGGATCATGATGGCAGCGCTGCTGGCCGGGGCTCTGTGGCTGAATGTTGCGACCGCGGTCGGGGCACCTGTATCGACCACGCATTCGATAGTTGGCGCTGTACTTGGGGCCGGCGTTGCCGCCGGCGGTTTCGGCATTGCCGACTGGGCCCAGGTCGGTACGATTGCCGCCAGCTGGCTGATCTCGCCCCTCTTGGGCGGGGTGTTTGCGGCGCTGTTTCTGTATCTGATCAAGCGCACCATCACTTACCGGCAGGATATGGTGCATGCCGCTACTGCGATGGTACCGCTGCTGGTTGGTGTCATGGCCTGGACGTTCACCACCTACCTGATCCTGAAGGGGCTCAGCAAGGTCTGGCAGGTTGGTTTCCTGCCCGCAATGCTTTACGGTTTGCTGGTTGGTGTACTGGTCATGCTGTTGCTGCGCCCGCTACTCAAAGCTCGGCAGGCACGCATCAGCAACACCAAGCAAAGCGTGAACACGCTCTTTACCGTGCCGCTGATTTTCGCTGCGGCATTGCTGAGTTTTGCGCATGGAGCCAACGATGTGGCGAATGCAATCGGGCCATTGGCCGCAATCAATGACGCGCTGACCAGCGCCGGCGAGGTACATGGCAAGGCGGAGATTCCCCTGTGGGTCATGATGATCGGCGCGCTAGGAATTGCCATCGGGCTGGCGCTGTACGGCCCGAAGGTGATCCGCACTGTCGGCAGCGAAATCACCGAACTCGACCAGATGCGGGCCTTCTGCATTGCGCTGGCCGCAACGATTACCGTGATTGTTGCCAGTCAGCTTGGCTTGCCGGTCAGCTCCACGCACATCGCCGTGGGCGGCGTATTCGGCGTCGGATTTCTGCGCGAGTACCTCAAAGCCAATCACGCCCGCATCATCGATGAAATCAAGACACACCATCCCGAAGACGATCAGGCGGCCATTGATGTCTTTATGGCTCGGTTCAATACGGCCACCATTCAGCAAAAAGGCCAGCTGCTGGCCGAGCTCAAAGAGCAGGCACGCCAACAGCTTGACCCTGCGCATTTCTCCAAGATGGAGCGCAAGCACCTCAAGAAGGTTTACCGTCAGGAGCTGGTGAAACGCTCGCAGATCATGAAAATCGTCGCCGCCTGGGTCATAACACTGCCCGCATCAGCGGTGATGGCGGCGCTGGTGTTCTTTACCTTGCGCGGCATGTTGCTGGCATGATGCGCGGTACCCCGAGACCCGAACGACCAGGAACGTTCGTCCGGGTCTGGCTGCATTGACTTACGCGGGCACCTTCGGCAGGCGTGCCAACGCGGCGACGATGGCTTCTTCCGGGTAGGCATAGTCTTCCAGCTCTCCGCTGAAATACTTGTCATAGCTCGCCATGTCGAAGTGGCCATGTCCGGACAGATTGAAGAACAGCACCTTGGCTTCACCGCTTTGCTTGCAGCGCAGGGCCTCGTCGATGCAGGCGCGGATACCGTGGCACGACTCCGGTGCCGGAATGATGCCTTCAGCGCGCGCGAAGGTTACACCCGCCTCGAAGGTCGCCAGTTGCGGCACCGCCACGGCCTCGATCAGTTTTTCGTGGTAAAGCTGGCTGACCAGCGTGCTGGCGCCGTGGTAGCGCAGGCCACCGGCGTGGATCGACGGTGGCATGAAATCATGCCCAAGTGTGTACTGCTTCATCAACGGCGTGAGGCCGACGGTATCGCCGAAGTCGTAGGCGTAATGCCCGCGCGTCAGGCTAGGGCAGGAGGCTGGTTCGACGGCGACGAGGCGCACATCACTGCCGGCAGCCTTGTCGGCGAGGAAAGGGAAGGCCACGCCGCCGAAATTGGAACCACCGCCACACGGCGCGAAAATCATGTCTGGATATTCGCCAGCCATCTCAAACTGTTTCTTTGCCTCCAGCCCGATCACGGTCTGGTGCAGCAGCACATGGTTGAGTACCGAGCCAAGACCATAGTTGGTGTCGGCGCGCGACGCGGCTTCTTCCACTGCCTCGGCAATCGCCAGCCCCAGCGAGCCGGGGTTGTTCGGGTCTTTGGCCAGCGCATCGCGGCCGCTGGCGGTTTCCATGCTCGGGCTGGCCAGCACGGTTGCGCCCCAGGTCTGCATCATCGAGCGGCGGAAGGGCTTTTGCTGGTAGCTCACTTTCACCATATAGATGCGCACGTCGATGCCGAACATCTGGCCGGCGAGTGCCAGCGAGCTGCCCCATTGTCCGGCGCCAGTTTCGGTCGTCATGCGGGTGACGCCTTCCTGCTTGTTGTAATACGCCTGTGCGATTGCCGAATTGAGCTTGTGCGAGCCGGCCGGGCTGGCGCCTTCGTACTTGTAATAGATGTGGGCCGGTGTGCCCAGCGCGGCTTCCAGGCGGTGGGCGCGCACGAGGCAGGTCGGGCGCCACATCTGATAAATCTCGCGCACCGGCTCAGGGATGGGAATCCACCGCTCGCGGCTGACTTCCTGCTCGATGACTGCATTCGGGAAAATTGCTGACAGCGCATCCGGGCCGATGGGTTGGCCATCCGGCCCCAGCACCGGCGCGGGCGCATTGGGCATGTCGGCGACGACGTTGTACCAATGCGTCGGGATGTCAGATTCGGGTAACCAGAATTTGGTCTGTGGCATGACGGGCTCCAGCAGGTTGAAAACGCTGATCTTAGAGTGCTGCCGTAGTGAGCATTTGATTGACTACAAATAGTGTGCTCTTTGCTCGCCCTTTTGTTCGGCTGTGAGGGTATAAGGCTATGAGCCTTTTAGATTATTGAGTGTGGGTATATACATATCTGGGTTTGTTTTTCGCGCTGTTGTTGTTGCGGTACGCTGCAAGTTTGGGTCGCTAGGGGCACACAGCCCGCTTGTGCTGGCGATGCAGCCAGCAGAGCGCTGCTTAGCAGCTTCGGTAGCTTTCCCTGCGATGCCAGTCCTCCTTATGGTTCATACCGGCACTAGCGCCAGCACTTGACGCTGGCGTGCGGCCGGCAGGGCCTGACAATTGCTGCGCAAGCCCGTGCATATTTGTAGCGCCAGTAACTGGGTGAGCAGATGTTTCTCGGGTTAATCCGAGTGCCTCGTTCGGCCAGTAGCCGGGTGTCACGCAGCAGTGAAGGCAGCGCTCCCATCGGTAACTGGGCTGGCTTAGGTCGGTGTGCGGCTGTCCAGATTCGCCAAACCCGCTGCAGCGCGGCCTTTTGCAGTGGGAACTATGTATCGCCCGATTGATTATTTGGCCTATGTGGCTGCGGTCGTCATTGATGCATGCAGCAGCCACACATTCCGTTTGGTGCAGGGGGTACTCTTTGGGGCTGAATCAGTGCCTATGCACCTAGCTCCTTGTTTATCAGCGATTTCTGATGAATGGCAATGGCATAACGCTGGCCGCGAGAATAATATTAGAAGGTGCTGATGCGCTTCGGGTCGGCCATGCAACGGCAGCAAGGAGGGCGTGAAATGGCTCTGGCCACTTTGACCAACGAACAGGTTCTGGCCCAACTGGATTCCGGCTACAAGTGGAACACCGGCCTGGCTACCTATACCTACGCCTTCCCGACCAGTGCGACCGGGCTGTATTCGCAGGGGGAGGCGACTGGATTTGCTGCCGTCAGCGCTGCCGATCAGGTGTGGATCAAGCTTGCCCTGCAAAGCTGGGATGACCTGATCCCGCAAAATTTCCAGCAGATCAGCAGCACGAACTACCAAAGTGCCAACATAGAATTCGGCTATTCCAGCACCGGTGTCAGTTATGCCCATGCGTACTTCCCCGGAATCGGCAGCGTCTGGATGAATTCTGGCAGTGCCAGCCTGAAAGGCGCGATGGTCGGCTCTTACGGCTTCATGGCAGTCACTCATGAAATCGGCCATGCGATGGGGCTCGAACATATGGGTGAATACAATGGCAGTGCCACCGTGGCGAATTCCTTCCAGGATTCCCAGGTGCTGTCGCTGATGTCCTACTTTGGCCCGCAAGGATCTTCCCCCTATACCAGCGCCGATAATCAGCAGGCCGACTGGGTTGGCAGCGATGGTCGTAGCTATTGTGCCCAAACCCCGATGCTGAATGATGTGCTGGCCATTCAGACCATGTACGGTGTTTCGACGACCACCCGCACCGGCGACACCGTGTATGGTTTTGGCAGCAACATTACCGACAACAGCAAGGCCTTGTACGACTTTGCTCTGAACAAGAATCCCATCCTCTGTCTGTTCGATTCTGCTGGCATCGACACCATCAATCTGGGGGGGTGGAATACGGCCTCGACGCTATACCTGCAGAGCGGCAAACTTTCGTCGTGCAATGACATGACCAACAATCTGTCGATTGCATGGAGCGCCACAATTGAAAATGCTGTGACTGGTGGCGGCAATGATTTCATTCAGGGCAATGATGTCGCCAACCGTATCGAAGCGGGTGCCGGGGATGATCGCCTCGAAGGCTGTGGTGGTGACGATCTGCTGTTCGGCGGTGCCGGCAGTGATACCGTCGTTGTGACCGGCCTGTTTGCTCAGTACAGCTTTACTTATGATCCTGCCACACAAGGCGTTTCGGTATCCGGTGGCAGTACCGGACTGGACTGGTTGTATGGCTGTGAATATGTGCAGTTTGGCGACACCGGCAAGACTGTTCAGCAGTTGATCGAACTCTCCGGCGGTAGCGCAGGTGATCTCTACGCGCCGACGCTGCAATCCTTTTCGCCTGCAGACAATGCCGCCGATGTCGGGGTTGGTGCTAATCTGGTGCTCAGCTTCAGCGAAGCGGTGAAGGCCGGCTCAGGCAACTTTGTCATCCATAATGCTGATGGCAGTATCGCCGCGAGTATCGCAGCCAGCGACAGCAGCCAGGTCAGCTTCAATGGCAGCACCGTTACCATCAACCCGTTAGCTGATCTGCTGGCAGGCAGCAGCTTTTATGTCACGATTGACGCTGGTGCACTCAGTGACTTGGCCGGCAATGCCTACGCAGGGCTGAGTGATAATGGGGTGTTCAATTTCACAACCCGCAGCGATGCCACTACAGTCAGCCCGGTGGATGACTACGCCAGCGGCAGCACCGGCCTGCTCAGCGTGGGCGGCAGCGCTAATGGTGTGATCAATTTCGCTGACGATTACGATTTTTTCCGGGTTAGCCTCACCGCTGGCAAGACCTATACCTTCGAGCTCAAGCGCTCTGGTGCCAGTCCGCTTGACGACCCGTATCTGCAGCTTTACTCGACCAGTGGCAACTGGCTGCTGGACAACAACGATGGTGGCGCAGCAGGCAATGCCAAGATTACCTTCAAGGCCAGTGTCTCCGGCACGTATTACTTGTGCGCCTGGGATGCTTCTGCCGGCATCGGTGGATATACGCTCAGCGCCAGTTTGGCCGACCTGCTTGCCCCGACGTTGAAATCTGCTGCGCCTGCCAATAGCAGCGTCAATATCGACCCGAGCAGCAATCTGGTACTGACTTTCAGCGAGGCGATCAAGGCGGGCAGTGGTGTTGTCCAGCTCTATCGTGTGGATGGTACGCTGGTGAAAGAGATTAATATTCTCGATGCCACGCAGGTCAGCATTGGTGGCAGCACACTGACCATCAATCCGGATACCGATTTGAACACGCTAACCAGCTACTACATCAAGATGGCCGCTGGTGTGGTCACCGATCTGGCAGGCAACAAGTATGCTGGGTTGAGCACCACGACGGCGCTGAAATTCACTACCGGCATGTTTGCGGTCAATGGTGACGATTCGGCCAATAGCTTGCTGGGTGGAGCACAGGCGGACAAGATTCAGGGTTTTGCCGGCAACGACACACTGATCGGCGGTGCTGGTGCAGATTCGCTGATCGGTGGTTCCGGCAACGACACTTACTTCGTCGACAACGTCGCAGACAAGGTCGTGGAGACCGTAGTCTTGGCGACCGAGATCGACACCATCTACAGCAGCGTGAACTTCTCCTTGCCAGCTTATGTGGAAAACATCGTGCTGCAGGGCGGTGATAACCTCAAGGCTACCGGCAATGGTCTGAACAATGTGCTGACTGGTAACAGTGGTGCCAATGTGCTTGACGGTGGTGCAGGGAACGATACGCTGGATGGCGGGCAGGGGGCAGACACAATGCTGGGGGGGCTCGGCAATGACGTGTTCTATGTGGATGACGCGCTCGACAATGCCAGTGACACTGGTGGCATCGATACCGTGCATGCCAGTGTCAGTTATTCGGCCGGTGCAGGTATCGAGCATGTCGTTCTTGTCGGCCTCGATAATCTGAATGCCATTGGTAATGGCCTGGCCAACAGCCTCACCGGCAACGCGGGAAACAACGTGCTGGATGGTGGTGCCGGTAATGACACGCTGATTGGTGGCGCGGGCGCCGACACACTGATCGGGGGCACCGGTAACGACATTTACTATGTGGACAATATTGGTGATGTCATTATCGAGACAGGCATAACCACGACTGAAGTCGATACGGTGTATTCCAATGTGAGCTACACCCTGTCTGCCAATGTGGAAAAGCTGCTGCTCACCGGCAGTGATAACCTGAATGCAACCGGTAATGCCAGCGCCAATCAGCTGGAAGGCAATGCGGGCAACAATATTCTGAGCGGCGGGGGCGGGGTCGACAAATTCAAAGGTGGCCTGGGAGCGGATACCTTTGTATTTGCCTCTGTGTCCGAATTGGGGATCGCCACAACCCGGGACACTATTCTTGATTTTGTCGCCGTGCAGGGGGATCGCATCGACTTGTCAGGCATCGATGCCAATCCGCTGACGCAGGATAACAATGATGCATTCACCTTTATCGGCAGCGCCGCCTTCGCGGGTGACTGCACAGGGCGGATTCGCTTTGCCAGCGGCGTCCTGCAAATCAGTACCGATGCCGATACTGCGGCTGAATATGAAATCGCATTGACCGGTGTAGGCACGCTCACGGCCGACAGTCTCATCCTCTAGGGCGTGTGAATCGCTAGTGGGTGGTGCTTCTTTTCTGACTGGCTGGCCCGCCACTACGTTCAGCGCAGAAATGCCGTTCGGATACTTACAGATAGCCATGAATACAAGTGTCGATTTGCAGCCTCTGGCCGGGGAATCCACACTCTTTCCCGTATGGCGTGTCGATATATACACTGCATTGTATTGCCTTGAAAGACTTTCAGAATAATGCGCTTACGGCCATACGTGCTCTTATTGCCTTGAAAACGCTTGGGTGAGCAAGATTTCCAGCCGTCCCTGCGATGCCAGTCCTCCGTTGGTCCATACCGGTGCCAGCGCCAGCACTTGGCGCTGGCGTACGGCCGGCAGGGCCTGCCACAGCGGGCTGCGCTCCAGTTCCGCCTGCCGGGAAAAGGGGGCGATGTGCACCAGCACTGCAGCCTGTAAACGTAGCAGATCGGGGAGCTTGCGTACGCGTGTTCCCCAGGCAGAGGTGTCCGAATCGGGGCAGGCATTGCGCAGACCCAGCGAGCGCAGCGCCGCATCCGGTTGCGAATTGGTGCCGTAGACCCAGTAGCTGGTCGGCGAGGCAAAACGTACGACGCACACGGCCGGCTGCGCCGTACCGAAGTGCGCTGCCAGCTGCTGGCGCAGCGCGGCGGTTTGTGCTGCTTGCCGCTGCAGGAAGGCCTCGTGCTCCGCGAGTTTGCCCAGCTGCAGCGCCAGCTGGCGCTGCAGGCGCTCGGCCGCGGCGGTGTTGTCATGGTCCTTGCGGTAGGCATCCAGCATCAACGTCGGCGCGATGCGCTGCAGATTGGCTTGCATGCTGGCCAGCATCGGATTGATCACGATGAGGTCGGGCTTGAGTGCATGCAGGCGTTCGAGATTGGGTTCGAGGCGGCTGCCGGCGTCGAGCACGCTGGCGGACAGTGCCGGCTCGATCACCCATTGCCGGTAGTCGGTACGGTCGGCGACAGCCAGTGGTGTCACCCCGATGTTCAGCAGGTATTCGGCCGCCTCCCAGCTGAGTGCAACTACCCGGGGGCCGGCGGCACGGGCCGGGCTTGTTGCAAGAAGCGGGAGCGCAAGCAGCAGTGCGAGCAGGTGTTTCACAGGGACCTCCGGCAGTTTTTCAGCAGGCCTGCCAGCAGCAGGCTGCCGCACAGCAGTGAAGCCAGCGCGCCCATTGGCAACTGGGCCGGGTAAATCAGCGTGCGACTGCCCAGATCGGCCAATCCCAAAAGCAGTATCCCCAACAGCGCAGCCAGGGTGAATTGCTGTGTGGTGCTGCGCGCCCCCAGTTGCAGCGCTAGCTGTGGCAGCACCAGTCCGACAAAGGCCAGCGGACCGAACTGACTACTGATGATCAGGCTGAGCGCGCCAGCCAGCAGCAGGATCAGCGCACGGGCACGGCGACTGTTCAGGCCGGCAGTGCGGGCCGCCTCCTCGCCCAGCAGATAGAGAGTAAGGATGCGCTGTGCTGGCAGGCCGCACAGCATCAGCATTCCAACCAGTGTCGCGAGGCCCAGCGCAGTCTGCGGGGTAATCTGGTAGGTCGACCCCGCCAGCCAGTTAAGCAGGCTGAAGCTGTCGTTGCTGCCCTGGGCGATGACAAACTGCACGGCTGCTTCCAGCAGTGTCGAGAGCGCCACACCCAGCAGGATCAGCCGCGCAGGGGGCTGGCGTGGCGCCAGCCAGGCCAGGAGCAGCAGTACCAGCCCGGCTCCGGCGGCTGCGAACAGCCAGGGCGGCAGCACCGCCAGCACCGGCAGGCTGCCCAGCAGCATGCCGGCAAGCATCCCCAGGCTGGCTCCGGCAGAAATGCCGAGCAGGTCGGGACTGGAAAGCGGATTGGCAAACAGGCGCTGCAGCAGCATGCCGGACAGTGCCAGCCCGCAGCCCGCTGCGCAGGCGGCAAGCAGGCGCGGCCAGCGCAACTCCCACAGCAAGGCATCGGGCCAAACCAGCTGCCAGTCACCCGCGACATCCCGCCCCAGTAGCGCGCAGCCGGCCAGCATGATGATGGTTACTGCGAACCAGGCGCGCAGCGGCAGTACGCTCTGGCCGGCAACGAAGACCTGACCGAACTGGCTGTCCGGGGTACTTGCACGCAGGCACAGCCAGATCAGCAATGGTGCTCCCAGCAAGCCGGCCGCGGCGCCGGTCGGCAGGATGTCGGCCAGATAGTGTGATAATTGCTGCGCCAGCAGATCAGCACCCAGCAATGTGCTCATCCCCAGCAATGCGCTGGCGACAAATTGCTGCCCTGGGCTGCGGGCCCCCAGCAGGCGTGCCAACGCCGGTGCCAGCAGGCTGATGAAGCCGATCAGTCCCACCGCGCTGATGGCAATGCTGTTGAGCCACAGCGCCAGCAGGCTGCCGCACAGCGCCAGTCGCCCGACATTCAGCCCGGCAGCGGCGGCCGCGACATTGCCCAACTGCAGCAAACGCAGTGGACGGCATAAGAGCGGCAGTAGCAGAAGTGCGGGCAACAGGCGTGGCAAGGTCCAGCTGACCCAGTAGCTGTCGTTCTGTGCCAGATCGCCCGCACCCCACACCAGCAGCGCGCGGCTGTACTGGTCGTTGAGCATGATGGCCACGCTGGCCAGGCTGCCCAGCAGCAGATTGAGCGCGGTCCCCGCCAGCAGCGCGCCCAGCCCGTGCAGCTCGCGCCAGCCAGTCAGCACGACGACCAGCAGCAATGCAGCCAGTCCACCGGCCAGTGCCAGCCATTCCAGTGGGAGCTGCCAGCCCGGCGGCAGCACGAGGCCTCCCAGCACAATGGCGCACCAGGCACCGGCCGAGGTGCCCAGTGTCATTGGCGAGGCGAGCGGATTGCGTGTGAGCTGCTGCAACAGGCTGCCCGAGAGCGCCATCGCCATGCCCAGCAGCAGTGCCAGTGTGGTGCGAGGCAGCTGGCTGTGCAGGAAGAGCAGTTCATCTGCACTGACCGCGGGCTTGCCTTGCAGCAGTGCCAGCTGGCCACTCAGCGGCAGTGGACTGGCAAGTTCAAGGTGCAGCAGCGCCAAGAGCGGTACGCTGGCGAGCAGCAGGATCAGCCGGGAGCGCGTCATGCCACCACCGCCACCGGATGTTTGCCTTCGCGCGGCAGAATATCGAGCGCGATGTCGTAGAGCTGATGCAGTGCCGGATGTGCCAGCAGCACCTCCGGGCTGCCATCGAACCAGATTTGCCCCTGTCGCAGGGCGAGGATGCGATCGGCGTAACGCAATGCGAGATTGAGATCATGCAGGATGGCGATTACCGCATGACCATTGCGGTCGGCTTCGCGGCGCAGCAGTGCCAGCAGCTGGTACTGATGTGCCAGGTCCAGCGCGGCGCTGGGTTCATCCAGCAGCAGGCAGGGCGAGGCCTGGGCCAGCAGCATGGCCAGCCAGGCGCGCTGGCGTTCGCCACCGGAGATGCGGTCAACCGCATGCCCGGCCAGGTGGGCGACATCGGTGGCGTCCAGTGCCGCATCGACATGCGCGAGATCATCCGGTGACCAGCGGCGCAGCCAGCCGCGCCAGGCAAAACGCCCCAGCTCGACCAGTTCGCGCACGCTCAAAAGTGGTGGCTGCGGGATTTGCTGCGGCATGTAGGCGACCTTGCGTGCCAGGGCTCCTGGGCGGTAGCGGCGGACGGACTGGCCATCAAGCAGTATTTGTCCGTGATCGGGCGCCAGCTGGCCTGCCAGCAGCTTCAGCAGGGTGGATTTGCCCGAGCCGTTGTGGCCGAGGATCACGGTCAGTCCGTGTGCGGGCAGCACCAGCTCGGGGATGGCGAGAATCGTACGCTGCTGGCGCTGTACTAGAATATTGTGCAATGCATACATTGTGGGTATATCTACTGAAGTATTTATATTTATAAGTTACGCGCAGATACATGACTGGGTATGTTGCCATTCCTGCCGGATCAGCTGCAGGCGCTCGGGCAGAGGCCAGCGCGGGCAGGTGCTGCAGGCCACAGCGCCGGGAATGCGGAAATGCTGGCAGCAGCCTTGCCGTTCCAGCGCCGTGCGGCAGCGGCCTGGTTCGACTTCAATGCGCATCAGCCGCCCGTGGCGGGTGAGCTGCAGTGCTCCCAGCCATTGCCCGGCCCACCATTCCTCGGTCGTGGCTGGCCAGCCGAGCGTGCTGCCAGCAAGCTGCAGTGCGCTGAGCACACAATCCACCATCAGGCAGCTGGCCTGATGGGCCGAATACGGCTGAATGGCCTGCAGTTGCGGCAGCTGCGCTTGCCGGTAGGCCAGCAGTCCGGCAGCGGCATGCTGCAGCAGCACCCCGGTTTCACCGGTCATGGGCTGCTGTGGCGGCAGGGTGAAACCGGCCGTTGAGCCCTCCGTGCAGACTTGCTGCATGCCGGCGAGATCCAGTACTTGCCCGCCACAATGGACAGTCAGCACGGATAGATAGGCGGGCTGCCAGATCAGCATGCTCCAGCTGCGCGCCGTCCAGTAGGCTCGCCCGGCGGCAGGCTGGGCGCGCTGCCAGTGCTCAAGCAGGCTGGCCGCAAGATCCAGTTGCCGGCAGGGCACCGGTTCAACGCGCCCCGCCAGTGCCGGCAGGATGCCGGCAATCTGCGCTAGCAGTGCTTGCTGTGCATGGATGCTCATCGGATACCGGATTGCTCAGTCTGCCACCGGGGCGACGCTGGCTGCGGATTTCCATCGCGCCAGCGGGTTGACCAGTCGCCCAGCCATCTGCAAGCCGCTGGCTGGATCTTCCAGGTTGAGCATGTGCTGGTTGTTGGCCATTTGCAGGCGGTTCAGGCACGAGTGTTCGAAGTCCGCGGCGAACAGGTCGTAGCGGGTAAATTGCGCGGAGAGTTCCGGATGCTCACTCTGATAGCGGTGCGTGCAGCGCGCCACAGCATGCCAGAAGCGTTCGGCGGGGTAGTCGCACTGCGCATCAAGAATGGCGGCCAGATGGCGCAGGTAGCCGTCGAACACGTCGATGAACAGGCACAGCGTCTTCATCTCGTCCGGAATGTTGGTCGAGACGCGCTGCATGATTTCCGGCAACTCGACGGCCGGGTTGAGGATACCGACTTCTTCGGCGATATCCTTCATCAGCACGCGTACCGGACGATGATTCTTCATCACCATGATCAGGTTCTCGCCGTGCGGCATGAAGATCATGTCGTGGCGGTAGAAGCAGTGCAGCAGCGGCGCGAAATAGGCATCCAGATAACCATCCACCCAGCGATCAGCCGACACGCCCGACGCGCGGATCAGCTCGGCCACCAGCGCGTGGCCGTCGTTGTCCAGATGCACCAGCGCCGTCATCGTCATCAGCTTTTCGCCGTCGCGAACGTGGGTCAGCGGGCATTCACGCCACAAGGCCGAGAACATCTTCTTGTAGGCGTTGTTTTCCTTGATCGCCGCTTCGTAGTAGGGGTTGCGATAACCGATCGCCGCCACTTCGCGCAGGATGTGAAAGCCCTGTCGCTGCAGGTAGGGATCGGCTTCGACCAGTGCGTAAACCCAGTCGTTGATCGCCGGCGTCGCCAGCATGTAGTAGGGCGAGAGGCCGCGCATGAAGCCCATGTTGAGTATCGACAGCGCGGTCTTCACGTAGCGTTTGTGCGGGGCGCTGATATTGAAGAAGGTGCGGATCGACTGCTGCGCCAGGTAATGGTCGTCGCTCGCGCCCAGGTACACGATCTGGCGCTGGGCGATTTCGGCGGCAAAGGCCATTGAGAGCTTGTTCTGCCACTGCCACGGGTGCGCCGGCATCAGCAGGTAGTCGTCACGGTTCAGGCCCAGCTCGGCCAGTCGCGCGTCAAAGCGCTCCAGCAGGTCGGCGCCCAGTTCTTCGGCGAGCATCTGCGCGTAATCGAGCCCGCTGGAAATCGATAGCGTCGCGCGATCCTTGTGCACGGCCAGCCAGATGACTTGAAAGGCTTGGGCCGCTTCCGGTGCGTACGAGCGATAGTCGCTGGCCGAAAAGCCCAGCCGGCCATTGTTGGCGACAAAGCAGGGGTGGCCCTCGGTCATCGCGGTTTCCACGCTCTGGAAGTCCCCGTCGATCAGCTCGGCGGCGCTCGGTGCGATCCGGTCGTGCTTGAACGCGCTGCCGTACAGCGTGGCGCTGATTTCATCGAGATACACCGGGAGCACGTGGTCTTGCAGTTTCAGCGTGTTGCGCAGCTCGATCATGAATTGCAGTGCATCGAGTGGTTGCTCGACGCCGTCGATCTCCTTGCGGATCGAGTTGGCCGGAATGCTCCAGTGGTTCAGCGGCAGGCGGCTGGCGGCGAAATGGTAGGCGGTGCGCGCATCGTCGCTGAAAACGACAAAGTGGCCGGCGCGGGTTTCCAAGGGCTCGAGCAGGCTTTCGTGAGCGAACTCGCTGAGCGCCTTGCGTACCAGCAGGCGATTGACCTTGCTCCAGACGCCAGGGTTCAGGTGCGGGCAGTCGGCGGGCAGGGCTTGGGGCAGGCGGGCGGTCATGCGGTGGTCTCCGAAGGCAATGCGTGAATCAGAAAATCCTGGCGGGTGCAAATGGCAAACCAGGCGGTCTTGTAGGAAAGCGGTACGGTTTTCACATAGCGGAAACCCGCGGCACGATTGAGCGGATGGATGCGGGCGTTGTTGATGTCGGGCTCGACAACGACACGCCGTGTAGCCGGGTCGGCAAACAGAAAATCCAGAATCGCGTGCATCACCGCGCGGGTGAAGCCATGGATGGCCGGGCCACTCGGAGGGGCTACCAGAAAATGCATGCCGCGATCACCCGCTTCCACCGCGTAGTGGGTGCCCAGCTCATCGTGAGCCGGCGCGTAGGTTTCCAGCAGGAAGGCCGGCTGGCCGTTGCACGAGGCCAGATAGGGCTGACAATGCGGCGCCGACATCTGTGCTGCATATACGGCACCTACCTGTTCCTGCGTCTGTCCCTGCATGCCCCAGAAACGGGCTCGGGGTGCGGTGACCCATGCATGGACTAGGGGTATGTCGCTGTAGGCTAGCTTTCTAAGGCTGAATTCGCCAATACCTTCAATGGTAAGGGTGTGGCAGGGGGTGTCGAATGGGTCACGGCAGGACATCAGCGGTACTCCGGGAAAGCGAACGGGGGGACGTATTCAGTAGCGGCAGCAGCAGCAGGGTCAGTGCTAGGCCGGCGCCAGCCAGCCAGAAGGGGGCGGAAAGCCCCGTGCGCGCAACCAGCCAGCCGGCGCTGTAATAGGACAGCAGCACGCCGATGTTCTGGTAGATGTTGATCTTGCTGTAATCGTGGGCGTAGGCGGCCGGCGTGCTGTGCTGGAAGATCACTGCATCCAGGCGCACTGTCAGCTGGAAGGATGCCCAGCCGAACAGCAGTCGGCCCAGCAGCACCCAGCCCGGTTTGCCGCTGCCCTGCAGCACCAGCCCGGCCAGACCCAGCAGCAGGCAAAAGCTCATGCCGCGAGCCCATTCGCCACGCGCGCAGCGGTGGTTGAACCATAAGGCCAGCAGACCCACGCCGGCAGGGATGGCATACACCCAGGCTGCCAGTTGCACGCCGTGTTCCGGCGCAATCTGCTGCCAGTATTCGACAAAAAAGGGCACGATCTGGTATTCGCTGAAGTAAAACAGCAGCATCAGCAGGCCCAGTGCATGAATTCCGGGGGATGTGCTGACTCTGGCTTGAGTGGACGCTTCAGTGGCCGGCGGCTGGCGTTCCTTGCCGGTGAGAATCAGCCCTGCGCAGACGATGATCTGCACCAGATCGCCGGTCGCCATCAGCAGGAAGGCGTGCTCGAGTGGCCAGTACACCAGCACCAGGCCCCCGAGCACTGCCGCCAGAATGTGACCGAAGTGCACGACAATCGACAGCAGCCCGATGGTGTGCGCATGCCGTTCTTCCGCGACGCCTTCCATCATGTAGGGATAAATCAGCAGATAGCTGGCCTTGCAGGCCACCATTCCCAATGACAGCAACCAGAATGCCCAGAGCTGGCTGACCACGCTGCACGCCACGCACAGTGCGCCAGCTGCCACCTGTGTCCACATCAGCAGGCGCAAGGTACCGCCGGGACGCACGATGCGAGCCCAGACCGGCAGGGCCAGCATCGCAACCAGGCAGATTGCTGCGGTATACAGACCGATATGTTCCGGATCGGTTACGCCGAAGCGTTCGGCAAAATACTGGGGGTAGAAGGGCAGCAGCATCGTGTCGGCGATGACCGCAACAGCGGTCATGCCGATCAGCCAGAAAGTCAGGCCCATGCCAGCTCCCGGCGGGCCGTTCCGGGCAGGCCGAAGGTCTGGAAGCTCACACGCTCTTCGATCGGGTAGGGCGCATACCCCAGAATTTCGCGCAGGATTACCGAGTTGCGGTAGCAGGCCATGGTCAGATCGGGAGCTGCCAGGCCGTGGCTGTGCAGTTCGGCATTCTGGACAAAGATATCCCCGCTGCCGAGGTCGATGCTGTAGTTGCGCTGGACGGCAAACCGGCCTTGTGCATCGCGGGCAATCCGCGACTGGATGCCTTGCAGGAAGGCCGGCTCCTGATAGCCATAGCCACTGGCGACAATCACGGCGTCGTAGTGCAGGCTGCGGGTTTGCGCGGTTTCCTGGTGGCAGACATCCAGCGTAAACCGGCATTGTTCGGCGCAGTACTGCACCGACTGCAGTTCGGTGTTGGTCAGCAGGGTGCTGGGGGGCGCACCCTCCAGCCCAAGGCGATACAGCTCATCGAAAATGGCATTGATCAGCGTGCGGTTGATTCCCTTGTAGAGGCCTTTCTGGGCTGACAGCAGCGGATCGCGTATGGCATCGGGCAGGGCATGGAAATAGTCGATGTAATCGGGCGAGGTCATTTCCAGCGTGAGCTTGGTGTATTCCAGCGGGAAAAAGCGCGGCGAGCGGGTGATCCAGTCAACTTGGTAACCATGACGGCGCGCCTCCCGCAGCAGATCGAGGTAGATTTCGGCCGCGCTCTGACCGCTGCCGACAAGCGCAATGTGCTTGCGCTGCTGCAGGGTGCTGCGCGAATCCAGATAGCGGCTGCTGTGCAGTACCGGTTTGCCTTCGCAGCAGCGCGGTAGGGTCGGGCGCGTGCCCGTTCCCAATACCAGCCGGCGCGCCAGATACTGGCTAGCCTCGCCGGTGCGGGTGGAGAGGCAGTTCAGCACGTAGCACTGCAGGGCTTCGTCGAAATGCACGTGCTGGACGTACTGGTTGAAACGCAGGTTCGCAAGCTGGGCGGCGACCCATTGGCAGTACTGGTTGTATTCCTGCCGCAGCAGGAAGAAATCTTCGCGGATGTAGAAGGCATAGAGCCGTCCGGTCTGTTTGGCGTAATTGAGAAAGCTGTAGGGGCTGGTCGGATCGGCGAAGGTCACCAGATCGGCGATGAAGGATGTCTGCATCGTTGCCTGTTCCAGCAGCATGCCCGGATGCCAGTCAAAGCCATCACCCATGTCCAGAAACAGGGCGTTGACCTTCCCCAGTGGTGCGCTCAGCGCTGCCAGGCCAAGGTTGAACGGCCCAAGGCCGATACCGATGAAGTCGTAGATCTGGGTTTGCATGCTCGTCTCCTGAGTCTGCCTGTGTCTGATGTGGGCCGGTATTGCTCCGCAGGCATTGACTGACGGCGAATGCTACACATAATGACAATCATTATCAATACGATTATCATTCTCATTTTCGCCGCAGGGATGGCATGTCTCGCGGGACATTCCTGCCGTGCCTCGTATGGTTTCCCGCAGCAACTACCGGACAGGTGTAAATGATTAACGCTATTCAACCCGCAGGGTTTGCACGCAAGCCCGTTTCACTGCTGATTGCCACGCTGCTGGGGGGCGCGCAGGCATCCGCATTCGCCGCTGACGGTGCTGTTACCCTCCCTGAAGTGCAGGTCAGCGCTTCGCTGGTGGCCCTTGATACCTTGCCGACCGAACAAAGTACCCTCTACACCATCAAACGCAGTTCTTCTGCGACCGAACTCGATATGTCGCTGAAGGAGACGCCGCAGACGGTTTCCATCGTCAGCAATCCGGTCATGCAGGATTTTGCAGCCAAGACCGTGAATGATGCGCTCACGCTCAGCTCTGGGGTCGTCGTGGAAAAGGTCGAAACCGACCGGACGTATTACACGGCCCGCGGTTTTGATGTGACAAATTTTCAGGTGGATGGGCTGGGTGTGCCCTTTGCCAACAATGAAGTGGTCGGGGCACTGGACACCGCCATTTATGATCGAATCGAGGTTGTATATGGTGCGAATGGCCTGATGACGGGGACGGGCATGCCATCGGCTGCGATCAATTTCATCCGCAAGCGCCCGCTGGATACGTTCCATGCCAGTGCCGATGTGCAGGTAGGTTCATGGAACGCATTGCGGGTAGATGGTGACATTTCCGCGCCGCTGAACGAGGCAGGGAGTGTCAAGGGGCGCTTGGTGGTGGCCGGGTCAACGGCGGACTCTTATATCGATCGTTACAGCAACGAGCGCGCGCTGGCATATGGCATTTCCGAAGCCGAGCTGGGCGAACACACACGAGCCGCGCTGGGTTTCCATTACCAGAAGAACAATTCCAGCGGGAATATGTGGGGCGCGGTGCCGATGCTGGACAGCAAGGGGCAGCAGATCGACTATCCGACGTCGATCAGCTCGGCCGCTGACTGGTCTTACTGGAATACCGAAATCCAGAGTGCCTTTGCCGAAATGGAGCATCATTTTTCCGCCGACTGGAAGGCCAGGCTGGCATTCACCCGCAACGAGTACCGCAATAACGGCGAGCTGTTTTATGTTTATGGCACCCCGGACGCTGTAACAGGGGAGGGCGTGTTCAGCTATCCATCGCAATACAGCGAGAAAAACATCCAGAATATTGCCGATCTGGCGCTGAGCGGTAAATTTGCCCTGGGTGGCCGCAACCATGAGCTGGCCTTCGGAGGAAATTGGTCGACTTCCAGGCTGGACGCGCTTTCGCGGTATGGCAACGACATCGGCACGGCATTGCCGCCGTTGTGGAGCTGGGATGGCCGCTACCCCAAGCCGGAGTTCAATGCCTCAAGCAATGGCGCGAATTTCAAGGATGAGCGCCAGAGCCTGTACCTGGCGACCCGCCTGCATTTGCTTGATCCCCTGCACCTGATCGCAGGGGCGCGCTGGACGAGCGTGGACATCACGGGACAGAGCTACGGGCAATCGCGCGCCTCCTCCGCCAGCGATACCACGCCGTATGTAGGAGCAACTTTTGATCTGAACGATAACCTTGCGCTGTATGCGAGCTACTCGAAGACCTTTAATCCCCAGCACCAGTTGGATGTAAATGGGGATGTGCTGGCGCCTGTCCGTGGAGCAAGCAGCGAAGCGGGGATCAAGGGCGAGTTCTTCAACAAGACGCTGAATGCTTCGCTGGCCGTATTCAGGACGTCGCAGAACAACCTTGCCGAACAGGCGGGGTACAAGGGGGCGGATGCGTATTATCGTGGCATCGATGCTGAGTCGACAGGGGTGCAGCTAGATGTATCCGGCCAGCTGGCGCCAGGCTGGCAGGCCAGTGCCGGTTATACCGGGCTGTCACTGGATAACCCGCAGGGGGATGCCGTGCGCACCTATGTACCGCGCCATCTGTTGCGGCTGGCGACGACCTATCAGCTCCCCTTCGTTACGGGGTTGAAGGTCGGTGGGAGCGTTAACTGGCAGGATGGAACGTCGGCTACCGCGGATGCTGGCACGCTGCGGCAGGAGGCCTACGCAATCCTGAACCTGATGGCACGCTATGAGTTCAGCCAGCAATTCAGTGCCGCGATTAACCTGAACAATGTCACCAACGAGAAATACCTGAGCAGCCTGTACTGGGGCAATACCGGGCAGGGCTATTACGGGGCACCTTTCAATGCCAGTGTGACTTTGAGCTGGAAGTACTAACTGGAGTATGCCGCTGAAAAGCGGCATACTCCAGTTCGCAATCGGAGGGGCGATTCACGGTGCGTGGCCAGAGCCTCCCTGATCCGGCCATTGAACCGCTCCACCATCCATTCGGTTGCGGATGGCGTAGTTTTTTAGGCCTCCGTCTGAGGTTTGCTTAGTCGTAACCGACTCATCCTCTCAGAGGATCAAGTCACCCACACTCAAGGAACTCACACCAGTAAGCTGTATTTCCAACTCGGGCGCCGTATCCGTATCCGTGCTTAGCTGTAGTTTTCCTGCAGAAAAGCGCACCATCCCAGTGGCATTGCCGCTGAACGCTGAGGTACCGATGTAGCGGAATGCTTGATCACCAGCGAGGTAGGGATTGGCATCAATCCCGGCTAAATCGATCTTGTCTGCTTCAGCATGCTTAAAGTCAGTGATGATGTCTGCAAGAGAGCCTAAGCCAGATTCGCTGATGGTATTGAAATCAAACCGATCCGCACCGATGCCGCCAGTGAGTGTGTCTTTACCGATGCCGCCCACAATCAAATCGTTGCCGCTCCCGCCATTGAGAGTATCAAGGCCTGACCAGCCTTCGAGTACATCATTGCCGACCAGACCTGAAATCTTATCGTTCCCCGCGAAGCCAGATAGCCTGTCAGAGGCGTTACTGCCATTGACAATATCATGACCGCTAAGCCAAACAGCCTGTTCAGCAAGTGCACCAGTAAGTATCTTTCCATCGACAACGTAGCCGGTAACACTGACATCCTGTTCGACAGGTTTGGATAGCCCGGTTGCGCTAAGCAAGGTACTGCCGCCGGTAATCAGAGTCACCGATGCCATCGTGCCATAGTCATAATCACCATCACCGTTGACATCCCGGAACCCACTGCCGGTGATTTTTGCGATAAATCCACCATCAGGTGACTTGTAATTCATTGTGGTGCTGGTCAAGCCGAATGGCTTCAAGTCCGGAAAGGTGAGTGTCGCGTAGTTGAATGCCTTATTGGCGGTGAACGTGGCCATTCTCAATCTCCCATGCGCAGTCGAAGTTGCATCAAGTGCATCCTCCTAGGATGAAGCAGGGCGGTAAAGCTGCAGGTTGACAGTGATCAATGTTAATTAAAAAGCCGCAGCATTCGCTGCGGCTTTTTGTCGGGCCAGATCGATCAGGCTTTGTCGTACAGCTTGGCGCCACCCTGAACGAATTCGATGGCCTTGGCTTCCATGCCCTTAGCCAGTGCTTCCTCGTTGGCTTCCAGGCCCTGCTTTTCGGCAAACTCGCGCACGTCCTGTGTGATTTTCATCGAGCAGAAGTGCGGGCCGCACATCGAGCAGAAGTGGGCAACCTTGGCGCTTTCCTTCGGCAGCGTTTCGTCGTGGAAGGAGCGCGCACGATCCGGGTCGAGGCCGAGGTTGAATTGGTCTTCCCAGCGGAACTCGAAGCGTGCCTTGGACAACGCGTTGTCGCGGATCTGTGCACCCGGGTGGCCCTTGGCCAGATCGGCGGCGTGCGCGGCCAGCTTGTAGGTGATGATGCCTTCCTTCACGTCATCCTTGTTCGGCAGGCCCAAGTGCTCCTTCGGGGTCACGTAACACAGCATCGCGCAGCCATACCAACCAATCTGTGCCGCGCCAATCGCGGAGGTGATGTGGTCGTAGCCCGGTGCGATGTCGGTGGTCAGCGGGCCAAGGGTGTAGAACGGCGCTTCGTGGCACCACTCCAGCTCCTTGTCCATGTTTTCCTTGATCAACTGCATCGGCACATGGCCCGGGCCTTCGATCATGACCTGTACGTCGTGCTTCCAGGCGATCTGGGTCAGCTCGCCCAGTGTCTTCAGTTCACCCAGTTGCGCTTCATCATTGGCATCCCAAACGCTGCCGGGGCGCAGGCCGTCGCCCAGCGAGAAGGCCACGTCGTACTGCTTCATGATTTCGCAGATTTCTTCGAAGTGGGTGTAGAGGAAGTTTTCCTTGTGATGCGCCAGACACCACTTGGCCATGATTGAGCCACCGCGCGACACGATGCCGGTCATGCGGTTGGCGGTCATCGGCACGTAGCGCAGCAATACACCCGCGTGAATGGTGAAATAGTCGACACCCTGTTCGGCCTGCTCGATCAGTGTGTCTTTGAATATTTCCCAAGTCAGGTCTTCAGCCTTGCCGTTCACCTTTTCCAGCGCCTGGTAGATCGGTACGGTGCCGATCGGTACCGGCGAATTGCGCAGAATCCATTCGCGTGTTTCGTGGATGTTCTTGCCGGTCGACAGATCCATGATGGTGTCGGCGCCCCAGCGGATGCCCCAGGTCATCTTGTCGACTTCTTCGGTGATCGATGAGGTGACCGCCGAATTGCCGATATTGCCGTTGATCTTCACCAGGAAGTTGCGGCCGATGATCATCGGCTCGGATTCCGGGTGGTTGATGTTGTTCGGGATGATGGCGCGGCCGGCGGCGATTTCGTCGCGAACGAATTCCGGGGTGATCTTCTCCGGGATATTGGCGCCGAAGTTCTGCCCCGGATGCTGGCGCAGCATCATCTTGGCCATCTTCTCGCCCTTGGCGCCCAGTGCCTGCAGGCTTTCGATGTACTTTTCGCGCTGCAGGTTTTCGCGGATCGCGACGTATTCCATTTCTGGCGTGACGATGCCTTTCCTGGCGTAGTGCATCTGCGACACATTGGCGCCGGTCTTGGCACGGCGCGGCTTGCGCTGCAGGTCGAAACGCAGATGGTCGAGGCTGGCGTCGGCCTCGCGCATGCGGCCGTATTCACTGGTCAGGCCATCGAGAATTTCGGTGTCGTTGCGCTCTTCAATCCACGCCGCGCGAATCGGTTCCAGGCCCTTGCGGACGTCAATTTTGGCTGCCGGGTCGGTGTAGGGGCCGGAGCAGTCATAGACGTAGATGGCCGGGTTCTGCTCGCCGCCGAACATGGTCGGTGTGTCGTCCTGACTGATTTCGCGCATCGGTACGCGGATATCCGGGCGGGAGCCTTCAACATACACCTTGCGGGAGTTGGGCAGTGGCTGGATGGCTGCTTCGTCGACCTGCGCGGTCTCGGCACGGAATTCGGTGGGCTTGTTCATGACTACTCTCCAGTGGTCTTGTATGGCCCGGCACAGAGGGAGTAGCAGACGATGCAACTCGCTTCCCTACGCCGGTATTAACCGGATCAGGTTCCAAGGGTGATTCTCATCCGGAGGTCCGTGTCGAATCAGACACGGGGCCGGAACCCCTAGCGATTGATGTGTGTAGAGCTTAAAGAGTTATGGGATAATTGCAAGTTATATCCGGCCATTGGCCACGTGAATCAAGCAAGCTTTGAGGTTGAGCAAATATGGATTGGGAACGCGCCCGCTACCTGATGGTAGAACAACAGATTCGTACCTGGAACGTCACTGACCTGAAGGTGCTGCAGCGCTTCATGGATGTGAAGCGCGAGGATTTCGTTCCCGCAGACAAGCGCGAACTCGCGTTTGCCGACATCGAGTTGCCGGTCGGCAACGGGCGCTTCATGCTGGCCCCCAAGATCGAAGGCAAGTTCCTGCAGGCTGCCTCCATCAAGCCAACCGACAAGGTGCTGGTCGTTGGTGCCGCTACCGGGTATCTGGTTGCACTGGCTTCAGGTCTGGCTCAGCAGGCATACGGTGTCGAAAGCGATGCCGGACTGGTTGTCGCTGCAAATTCCAGTCTGAAGGCTGCAGGCATCAAAAATGCCGAAGTACTGCAAGGCGACATGCTGAGCGGCCTTGCTCAACAAGCGCCATTTGATGTGATTCTGATCTCTGGCGCGTTCGCGAGCTTGCCTGAAGCCCTAAAAGAGCAATTGGTTGTTTCTGGACGTATTCTGGCCGTGCTTGGCCACATTCCGGTTAAGGGCTGTACCCGCATAGTTCGTAGTTCGGCTGATGTGTGGAATGAAGAAGTCCTGTTTGAATATCCACTTGCTTCTTTGTACTCTCCCGCGTGCAAGGAACAGACGTTTACACTGTAAACGAGTAGAACGTGCAAAAGAGTTGCTTCTCTTTTACGCGCAGTTAAAGCAGCGCGGGCGCCGCCCGTGCTCATTTCTGAGTCAGGCGGGCAGGTCGTGCAAAGTATGAGAAAAGCGCTAGTAACAGGAGCAGATGGGTTTATTGGCTCCCATCTGGTGGAAATGCTGGTTCAGCGTGGTTACGAAGTGACCGCGCTTGCCCAGTACAATTCCTTTAACTACTGGGGGTGGCTTGAGGACGTCAGTTGCCGCGAGCAGATCCAAGTGGTAAGCGGTGATGTGCGAGATCCGCACTTCTGCAAGATGATCACCAAAGGGCAAGATGTTGTATTCCATCTTGCTGCCCTTATTGCCATTCCATACAGCTATGTAGCTCCGGATAGTTACGTCGACGTCAATGTTCGAGGCACGCTCAACATCTGTCAGGCTGCCAAGGAAAATGGCGTAGGGCGGGTGATTCATACCTCAACCTCCGAGGTATATGGCACCGCCCAGTATGTTCCAATTGATGAAAAACACCCGCTGCAGCCGCAATCCCCATATTCGGCCAGCAAGATTGGCGCCGATGCCATGGCGATGAGTTTTTATAATGCGTTTGGCTTGCCGCTGACGATTGCGCGGCCTTTCAATACGTACGGCCCCAGGCAGAGCGCTAGAGCTGTAATCCCAACCATCATCAGCCAGATTGCCGCAGGCAAGAAACAAATCAAGCTTGGTGACGTAAGTCCAACCCGAGATTTCAATTACGTAACTGATACTTGCAGGGGCTTCATTGCGCTGGCGGAGTGCGATGCGGCGGTTGGGCAAACAGTAAACATTGGCTCGAATTACGAAATTTCGGTTGGTGACACGCTTAATCTGATCAAATCGATCATGAACTCGGATGTTGAATTCATCGTTGACGAAGCACGTCTCCGCCCAGAAAAATCCGAAGTATTCCGCTTGTGGTGTGACAACACCCTGATTAATTCGCTTACAGGCTTTGTTCCGAAGTTCAGTATTGAGGCTGGATTGCGCTCCACGGTAGATTGGTTTCTTAAGCCCGCCAATCTGGCCAAGTACAAGCCTGATATTTACAACGTCTGATGACCTCTACCATCGACCCTAAACTTCAGGGGCTGGTGGCCTTCGTGCGCCAGTTGTATGGTTCCGATGGCTTTATTCCGTTACATGCTCCTCATTTTGCCGGGAACGAGAAAAAATACCTGCTTGATTGCATAGATAGTACTTTTGTCTCTTCCGTTGGGGCATACGTGGATCGTTTTGAGGCCATGATGCGGGAATTGACAGGTGCTCGCTATGCTATCGCGACGGTAAACGGAACTGCAGCATTGCATATGGCACTGATTCTGGCTGGTGTCGCAGATGGTGACGAGGTCATCACGCAGCCGCTGACCTTTGTTGCTACCTGCAATGCCATCTCTTACCAGCGCGCACTTCCGGTCTTTATCGACGTCGATCGTGCAACGCTGGGGCTATCGACAGCCGCTTTGTCGGAATTTCTGTCCGAGCACGCCGAACGCCGCGACGATGGCTGCTACAACCGCAGCAGTGGTCGCCGTATTCGTGCCTGCGTGCCCATGCACACCTTCGGCCTGCCGTGCGAGGCAGATGCATTGCTGCGTGTGTGCGACGAGTGGGGCATTGTGCTGATCGAAGACGCCGCCGAGTCGCTGGGATCCTACATCGGCGATCGCCACACCGGCACCATCGGCCACCTGGGCGCGTTCAGCTTTAACGGCAACAAAACTGTCACCTGCGGCGGCGGCGGCTGCATCGTCACCAACGACGAAGGTCTGGGCCGGCTGGCCAAGCATCTGACGACCACGGCCAAGCAGCCGCATCCGTGGGCGTTCTCGCACGACACGGTCGGGTACAACTACCGCATGCCCAACCTCAATGCCGCGCTGGCGTGCGCCCAGCTGGAACAGCTGGACGACATCATCGCCAGCAAGCGCGACACTGCCGCGCGCTACGCTGACTTCTGCGTCGGGCACGACGTGGCCTTTGTCGGTGAACCGGCTGGCACTCGCAGCAACTACTGGCTCAATGCCGTGCTGCTGCAGGATGAAGCCGAGCGTGACGCGTTTTTGGCGTACAGCAACGGCGCAGGTGTGATGACGCGGCCAGTCTGGCAGCTGATGCCCACGCTGCCGGCCTTCAGCCAGGCGCAGTGCGGACCGTTGTCGCACGCCGAATGGCTGGCCGCGCGTCTTGTTAACCTGCCCAGCAGTGTGCGGCCATGAGCGCGCTGGTGCTGGTCGGTGGCGGCGGCCACGGTCGCTCGTGCCTCGACGTGGCGCGCAGCGCCGGCATCGAAGTCGCCGGCTTTGTCGATCGCGACCCTTCGGTCAGTATGGCTGGCGTGCCTTGGTTGGGCGGTGATGACTGGCTGGCCACGCGGCCGGCTGGCTACACCTTTCTAGTGACCGTGGGGCAGGTGGCGAGTGCCGTGGTGCGTGTCCGCCTCTTCAACACACTGCAGTCGCACGGCTTGCCGCTGGCCAGCCTGCAGGCCCCGACGGCGATGGTGTCGCCAAGCGCCCTGCTCGGCGCCGGCTGCGCGGTGCTGCATCGTGCGCTGGTGCATTGCCATGCGCAGATCGGCGACAACGTCATCGTCAACAGCGGCTCCATCATCGAGCACGATGCCCGCGTCGGCGCGCACTGCCATGTTTCCACCGGAGCAATCGTCAATGGTTGCGCGGTGATCGGCCAGCGCTGCATGATAGGCAGCGGCGCCGTGGTGCTGCAGGGCGTATCAATTGCTGACGATGTGGTGGTGGGCGCGGGTGCCGTGGTCACCTGCGATATAACGGAGGCTGGCACCTGGGTGGGTGTTCCGGCAAGGAAAGTAAAATGAGCGCAGCAGCACCAGCCGTACCGTGGCAAGACCGTGTTTTTGTCATTGCCGAAGCCGGCGTCAACCACAATGGCGACGTCGCGCTGGCCTTGCAGCTGGTGGATGCGGCGGCGGATGCCGGCGCCGATGCCGTCAAGTTCCAGACGTTTGACGCTGCGGCGCTGGTGGCCAAAAGCGCGGTGATGGCCGACTACCAGAAGGCCAACACCGGCGTGGAAGAATCGCAGTACGCGATGCTGAAGCGGCTGGAGCTGTCCCGTGACGCGCAGGACGCCGTGCGTGTCCGTGCTGCCGAACGCGGCATACTGTTTTTCTCTACAGCGTTTGACCCCGGCAGCGTCGATTATCTGATGTCGCTCGACATCCCGCTGTGGAAGATTCCATCAGGCGAGATAACCAACTACCCGTATTTGTGCCAGATTGCTGCGCAGGCCCGCCCGACCATTGTGTCGACCGGCATGGCCACTGTGGCTGAGATTGACGACGCTGTACGCGTGCTGCTGGAAAACGGCCTGAAGCGCGAGCAGATTGCCATTTTGCATTGCAATACCGACTACCCGACGCAGGCCGCGGATGTGAATTTGCGCGCCATGCCGAATCTGGGCGCGCTGTTCGGTACCGCGTTTGGCTATTCCGATCACACGCTGGGCGAAACGATTGCCGTGGCCGCCGTGGCGCTGGGCGCGCGCGTGATCGAAAAGCACTTTACGCTGGACCGCAGCCTGCCTGGTCCCGATCACAAGGCATCGCTCGAACCCGATGAGCTGGCCAGCATGGTGAGTGCCATCCGTGCGGTCGAGGTCGCGCTGGGCGATGGCATCAAGCGCCCGAGCGTTTCCGAAGCCCGCAACCGTCCGGTGGCGCGCAAGAGCATCGTCGCCGCCCGGGCTATCCGCGCCGGCGACGTGTTCAGCGCCGACAATCTGGCTATCAAGCGCCCCGGCACCGGCATCAGCCCGATGCGCTGGACCGAGGTGGTGGGGCGAGTGGCGCCGCGCGACTTTGCCGAGGACGAGGTGATTTCGTGGTGAAAAAGGTCTGCGTCGTCACCGCCACGCGCGCCGAATACGGTCTGTTGCGGCCGCTGATCGCCGCGCTGGCGGCCGATTCCTTGTTCGAGCTGCAGCTGGTGGTCACCGGCGCACATTTGGTGCGCGAATTTGGCGAGACTTGGCGGCAAATCGAAGCCGACGGCTTTGCCATCACCGCCCGTGTTGACATGTTGCTGGCTGGCGATAGCGCGGCAGCGACGGCCAAGAGTCTTGCGCTGGCGGTGGCCGGGTTTGCCGACGTGTTCGAGCGGCTGCAGCCCGATCTTCTGGTGGTGCTGGGCGACCGATACGAAATGCTTGGCGTAGCCAGCGCGGCTACGTTGTTCCGCATCCCGATCGCACATCTGCACGGTGGCGAAACCACCGAAGGCGCGTACGACGAAGCCTTCCGCCATGCCATCACCAAGTGCGCACATCTGCACTTTACCGCGACTGCGGACTATCGCCGCCGGGTGATCCAGCTGGGTGAAGACCCGGCGCGGGTGTTCGATGTGGGAGCCATCGGTATCGACAGCATCCGCACGCTGCCATTACTGGAACGCGCCGCCATGTTGGCCAAGCTGGGGCTGGCCGAGCAGGATCGTTACTGGATGGTGACCTACCATCCGGTGACTCTGGCGCAGAGTGATGCGGTGGCCGAGGTGGATGTGCTGGTATCGGCACTGCTGGCCTCGGATGCGCACATCGTCGTGACGGGCGCCAACGCCGATACTGGCGGCCGCGTGGTCAACGCGCGCTGGCAGCACTGGCAGTCACGCCACCCCGAGCGCATTCGGCTGTTTGCCTCGCTCGGTTCTCTGCGCTATCTGTCGGCGGTGAAGCACGCGCTGGCGGTGGTCGGCAATTCGTCGTCGGGCATCATCGAAGCGCCGTCGCTGGGCGTGCCGACACTCGACATCGGTGCGCGCCAGCAAGGGCGGGTGCGCGCGCCGTCGGTGCTCCACGTGCTACCTGAACAGAAGGCGATTGCCGCCGGACTGGCGCGGGTAAACAGCGAAACCGCCCGCGCCGCAGCGCAAATGCAGGCCAATCCGTACGGCAACGGCGGGACAACGGCGCGGATCATGGATGTGCTGCGCCGGATCGATCCGGCCACGCTGAGCGTGAAGTCGTTCCACGACCTTGTTGTGCGCTAGGAACTCAAAACATGCAGAAAAACTGGAAAGACATGCTGGTGTCGCCCACCGCGTCGGTGCGAGATACCGTCGCACTGATTGACCGACTGGGCTCTCGCGCTGCCTTTGTGGTGGATGGCGCCATGCATCTGGTGGGGCTGGTGACCGATGGCGACCTGAGGCGGGGTTTGCTGCGCGGCGTAGAGCTAGACGCATCGGTAACCGCCATCATGAACGCGCAGCCGATGGCCTTTAACCGTGCCGAACTCACGACTGTCCGCGTGCGCGAACTGCTAGAAGTGCGCGGCTTTCTGCACCTGCCCGTACTGGAAAACGGCGTACTCGTCGACGTGCTGTTGACCGAAACGCTGCTGGCGGCGCCGCGGCGCGATAACGCCGTGTTTCTGATGGCGGGCGGTTTTGGTACGCGCCTCAAGCCGCTGACTGAAACTTGTCCCAAGCCCATGCTCAAGGTGGGCAGCAAGCCGATTCTGCAAATCATTCTCGAGGGCTTTCGCGACGCCGGTTTTCACCGTTTTTACGTTTCGACGCACTATCTGCCCGAGGTGATTTACGCGCACTTCGGCAATGGCGAGCGCTTTGGCGTGACGATCGAATACGTGCACGAAGAGACCCCGCTCGGCACGGCCGGCGCGCTCGGCCTTCTGCCGGAGTCGGTGGGTGAGCTGCCCATCATCATGATGAATGGTGACCTGCTCACCCGGCTCGATCTGGCGGCACTGTTGGACTTTCATGCTGCCGAAGATGCTGCTGCTACGATGTGTTTGCGCGAATACAGCCATCAGGTGCCGTACGGCGTAGTGCGCAGCGACGGCATCCGGCTGACCGGTATCGACGAGAAGCCATCGCTGAGTTTTCACGTCAACGCCGGCATCTACGTGGTTGGCCCTGACGTGCGCCGTGCCGTGGCCCATGGCCAGCGGATCGACATGCCGGATCTGCTGATGCAGGCCGTGGGCACCGGCCGCAAGGTGGCGACGTATGCGCTGACCGAATACTGGCTCGACATTGGCAAAATGAATGATTTCGAACGTGCGCAACATGACGTGGTGGGGCTTTTCGGTGGCTGAAACTGCACTGGCGCTGATCCCCGCCCGCGCCGGCAGCAAGCGCCTGCCCAACAAAAACCTGCTGCCAGTGGCCGGCCAGCCGCTGATTGCTTGGACGATTGTGGCGGCGCTTGATTCCGGCTGCTTTGATCGCGTGGTGGTCAGCACCGATAGCGCGGAGCTGGCCGAGGTCGCGCGTGCAGCCGGAGCCGAAGTGCCCTTTTTGCGACCGGAGGCGCTGGCGAGCGACACTGCCTGTTCGATGGACGTGATTTTTCATGCGCTGGATCAGCTGGCTTCTGCAGGCGATCTTCCGGCGCTGACGGCGCTGCTGCAGCCAACCAGCCCGCTACGCAACGCCGGTGACATCCGCGCGGCGTTTGCGCGACTGCAAGAGACTGGCGGCGACAGTGTGGTCTCGGTGTCCGAAGTGGAGCACAGCCCGCTGTGGAGTAATACCCTGTCGGCTGACGGCTCGCTCGCAGCGTTTCTGCGCCCAGAAGTGCTGGGCAAGCGCTCTCAGGAGCTGCCGCAGTACTACCGGTTGAACGGTGCCATTTATCTGGCCCGTACCCGCGTGCTGCAGGCGCGCGGCAGCTTTTTCGGTCCGGGCAGCTTTGCCAGCGTGATGCCGGCCGAACGGTCCATCGACATCGACCACCGCACCGATCTGCTGCTGGCCGATATTCTGCTGCGCGAGGCGTGCGGCGCATGAGTGGTCATCTGGCGCGCTCGGCCTCGTGGTATCTGATGGCCAATCTGGGCAGCAGCGCGATTCCGTTTCTGGCGCTGCCGCTGATGACGCGGCTGCTGACGCCCGAGCAGTTCGGTATCGCCGCGCTGTTTCAGGCGCTGACTGCCCTGATGGTGGCGCTGGTCGGGCTGTCTGCTCCCGGTGCGCTCAATGTGTTCTATCACCAGCATCCGGTTGAAGCCTTCCCGCGTTTTGTCGGCAGTGCAGTGACACTGGTGTGGACGTCGGCGCTGGTGCTGGCGGGCGTGGTCTGGGCGGGGGCTCTGCTGTGGCCGGGCGAGTTGTGGCTGTCGCCGCAGTGGCTGGTGCTGAGTGTGGCGCTGGCGGCGATGCAGCTGGTAGTGCAGGTGCGCCTGATGAGCTGGCAGACTGCCGGCGAGGCACGGCCGTACGCGGCGTTCCAGCTCACACAGTCGGCCGGCAATGTGCTGCTTTCGCTCGGGCTGATTGCCACCGTGCTGCCGGACTGGCGCGGGCGAGCCGTTGGTCTCGTTGTGGTGGCTGTGCTGGCGGCGGTGCTGGCGCTCGTGTCTCTGTCGCGCCGTGGTCAGCTGCAATGGGGCGTAGACCGCGCTTCGCTCAACGATTTACTGAAGTTTGGAGTGCCGCTGTTGCCGCACGCGCTGGGGGGCGTGGCGCTGGCCAATGCTGACAGGTTTATTGTTGCCGGTGCACTTGATGCGCACGCGGTGGGCTTGTATACCGCGGGTTTGCAGCTGGGCATGATCATCCAGCTGGCGGCCGATGCGGTGAACAAGGCGTTCGCGCCCTGGCTGTTTGGCGTGCTCAAGCGCAACGATCCAGCTTCGCTAGCCCGTGTGGTGAGGGCCACTTACGCCTACTTTGGTGCGATTCTGGTGGCGGCTTTGCTGCTGGGCTGGCTGGCGCCGGTGCTGGCGGCTTGGGTGCTGGGGCCGCGTTACGAAGGCGCTGCGCCGATTGTGATGTTCATTGCGCTGGGCGGGGCGTTTCACGGCATGTATCTGATGGTGACCAACTATCTCTTTTACGCTAGGCAGAGCGCTGTCCTTTCTCGTATCACGCTGTCTTGCGCGGTATTGAGCGTGCTGCTGGCCTTGCTGCTGGTTCACGTGATGGGGCTGGTTGGCGCGGCGCTGGCGTTTGCGTTGTCCAAGGTCTGTTTCTTTGCGACGACCTGGGTGTTTGCCGCGCGCCATTATCCGATGCCATGGCGCGAGGGCTTGAACTGGCGCGGCTATACCAGAGGACCGCGCTGATGTTTGCCCGGTTGTTGCACATTCTGCGTGACCTGAATGCGCTGTACTTGAACCCGCAATTTGATGGGGTGAGCCGGCAGGTATACGGGCAGCCGCTCAAGCGCTTTTTGCGCCTGAACCTGTCGCTGTGCTACCGCGTGCTTTACCACGTCCTGCACCGCGGCAAAGCCGTGCCACAGCCTAGGACCGATCTGCTGTTCTACGCCAATACCGTCAACCAGATGCGGGCGATGGCTCCGTTGCAGCAGGCCGTAGTAGCGCCTGCGTTGCGCGCTGGTCACGGTGTTCCGGTTGATGTGCCGTTTCCGATGCTGGCGTTGCACCTCTGGGGCCTGTTCCTGCTGCCGTTCTTCTGGTTGGCGCTGCCTTGGCTACAGAGCGAGACGCGGCGTCGGGTCATGTATTTTTTTGATGGCTTTGTTCTTGCTTTGCCGGCCAGCTGGCTGGCCAAGCGCTGGCTGGGGCGGTTGCAACCGCGCGTGCTGGTGCAAAGCAACGACCATAACCCCTTGAACCGGGCAGTGTTGCGTGCAGCTCAGTCACTGGGCATCACCACGGTTTACCTGCAGCACGCGCCGGTGGCTGCCTACTTCCCGCTGCTTGAGCACGATGTCTCTCTGCTTGACGGGCAAGATGCGCTGGACAAGTATCGTCACGCCGGCCCGCCGCGCTCGCGCATCGTGCTGACGGGGCCGGTGCGGCTGGTTTTGTCCGCTGTACCTTCCAGGGCGGTGCCAGCTATCGGCGTGGCGACCAATACCATCGACAGGCTTGATGACGTCGCGGCAATGATCGGTGTGGTAATGGCGAGTGGGGACTGGCCCATTGTGCTGCGTCCACATCCCGGCGATGCGCGTTTTGATGAGTGGCGACGTCTGGCCGAGCGGCTTGCCGTCGGGTTTTCCGATTCGCGCTCCGAGCCCAGTACGCAGTACCTTGGCCAGCTGCAGCGTATGATTGCGGCCGATTGCGGGATTCATCTGGACGCGGCCTTGCTCGATATCGAGTCGGTGTGTTGCGGCCTGCTGGGCGCGGGCAGTACCGACAGCTACGGTTTCGTGCGTGCCGGCCTGTGTCCGGCTGCGGACAGTGCGCAAGCGCTGCGTGAGTGGTTGCTTCGCGACCCAGCCGGGCCCAGCCCGCGTCAGCGCGCCCGCTATTATTTTGCGTCGATTGGTGCGCAGAACGAAGCGCGGGTGGCGGAGGTGGCGGCCCAGTTGCTCGACGAGCTAGTCGAGGGGCGTGATATTGCGCAGAACAGATTGATCCGCTGGCAGTCGCCCGGCGGCTATTTCGAGCTTATTTGAGGTGTAGTCATGCGAGGCTGGTTGCGTCGTATCCGTTCACAGATTTTTCGCATGCTGGCGCTGCGCCGGATCGGCAGCCATGCCGGGCTGCCGACCATACACGGACGTACCCGTTTTACGCGCACGACGCATCTGGGGTACAACACGCATTTCAACGGCATGTCGGTGCGGGGCTGCGGCGTGGTGCGGATTGGCGATCATTTCCACTCTGGCCCGGAGTGCATCATCATTTCGGAAATCCACAACTACCGTGGCAACGCGCTGCCGTACGACCACACCATGATTGCGCGCGACGTCACCATCGGACACAACGTCTGGCTGGGTACCCGCGTGATGGTGCTGGGCGGCGTGACGATCGGGGATGGCGCCATTATTCAGGCCGGCAGTGTGGTGGTGTCCGATATTCCCGCCATGGCGATCGCTGGTGGCCACCCGGCCAGAGTGTTTGCCCAGCGCGATCCTGAGCATTATCGGCAACTGCGCGAACAGCAGGTAACATCGTGAGTGTCGTTTCTGTTGCTGGCGCGCCCAAAGCACGCCCGGTCGTCCTCCTGACGAGCTACACCTACCTACCGGCTTATGGCGGCGTAGAAAACTCGCTGCGCCATCTGGCGCTGGAATACGTGCGCGCTGGCTATCAGCCGGTCCTGCTGGTGGGAGATCCGCCGGCATTCGACACCTTGCCGCGCCATGAGGTGGTTGATGGTGTCGAGATCTGGCGCTTTCGTTGCCGCCGCTGGGCGGTGCTGAAACTCTTGAACCCGCTGGCCATGATGGTGGATCTCGTTGGCCTGCTGCGACGACTGCGGCGCGAAAAGTCTCCGCTCTTTTGCGTGTCGCGCAACCAGTTTGTGGCGACCTTCAGTGCGGTGCTGCTGTCGTGCCCGGTTATCTATGTAGCGCCCGGCTTTGCGCTGGAGCAGCAGCGGCCGCAAAACACGGTGGGGCATGGCTGTCTGCGAGCGTTGCTGCAGCGTGTCAAACGCCGGATTCATCACTGCTTTGATTATGCAGCGCTGCGTTTGGCCCAGCAGGTTGTGGTGTTCAGCAAGAACATGCAGGCGCAGGCTCGGAGGGTCTGGGCTGGAGTTGCCGACAAGTGCGTGCTGTCCAAACCCGGTGTGGATACGGATCGGTTTGCGCCAGCGGCCAGTGCTGCGGCCAAACTTGCTTTACGCGGCGAACTGGGTTTACCGAAACAGGCCAGACTGATACTCGGCGTGGGGCGCTTCGTGGGGGCGAAGGGGTTTGATCTGCTGATCGACGCCGTGGCGTCGCTGCCGGAGGGCTACAGCCTGGTGCTGGTGGGCGACGGCCCCAATCGGGATGCACTGGAGGCGCTGGCCGTGCAAGCCGGCGTCCGCGAGCGCGTGCACTTTGCCGGTAAGGTCGCAACTCCCGAGCTCTACTACCGCGCCGCAGATATCTTTGTAATGTCGTCGTTGTACGAGCCGCTGGGGCAGACGGTACTGGAGGCCATCGCATCGGCGTTGCCGGTGGTATCTTTCCGCGCGGGCCTAACTGTCACCAATGCTACCGAAGAGCTGCTGGCCGATGTGGCGGTGTACGCTAGAGACGTGAGCGCTGCAGGACTGGCAGCGGCGATTGCCGCGGTGCAGCTGGAAAGTGATGAGGCTGGACTCACGCGGCGGTCGCTGGCAGAGGCACGCTACACGTGGCGCGCGCTGATGCAGACGCTGAACGCACTGGGTGCACCGGATAAGGCCGACACGTGAAAGTTTCCATCATCATGCCAGCGTACAACGCAGCCGGCACCATCCGGGCCAGCATCGATTCGGTGCGTGCGCAAACGCACACCGACTGGGAACTGCTGGTCGTGGATGACGCGTCCAACGATGGCACGGCAGACCTAGTGCGGGGCTATCAGGACGAACGCATCGTGCTCTTGCCTAGCGCCTACAACCAGGGGGTGGCGCAATCGCGCAACCGCGCATTGCAGCAGGCCAGCGGCGACGCCATCGCCTTTTTGGATGCCGATGATTTATGGTTTCCGGACAAACTCGCGTTCCAGTTGCGCTGCATGCAGGACGAAGGCGTCAACGTCGTCTATGCGCCGTACGAACGACGCAGCGAGGACGGTGCGCTACTGGGCGTCGTACTGCCGCCAGCGAAAGTGCGCTATCGCGATATGCTGCGCAGTAACTGGATTGGCAACCTAACCGGGATGTACCGGGTGAGTGCGCTGGGGAAGGTGGGGTTTCAGCCTATCCATCACGAAGACTATCTGATGTGGCTGGAGGCGGTACGTGCCGCCGGCATTGCCCATCGCAGCGGAGATCAGGTGCTGGCGGTGTATACCGTGCGCGCGCAGTCTGTTTCGGCCAACAAGTTGCGCACTGTGCGCTGGCAATGGGCGATCTATCGGCGCGCGTTGAAGCTATCGTGGGTCAAGTCGGTTGGCCTGATGGGGTTCTATGTTTTTCATGCGCTGGCCAAGCGTCGTTGAGGCCATCCGCTCGCGCTATTTCGATGTAAAGAGACTTTCATGCAGGTATTGTTTATCAGCTTCTTGCTGTCCTTCCTCTGCACCATGCTGATCATCCGCACTAGCCGCTGGCATGGCAGCCTGTCTGCCGACCACGATCTGGGCAGCGTCCAGAAATTCCACGCGGTTGCCGTGCCCCGCATCGGCGGCGTAGCGGTGATTGTGGGGCTGCTGGGCGTGGCGAGCTGGTATTCGTACAAAGGCATTCTGGAGGCGCGCGCGTTCTGGCTGCTGATCCTCGTCAGCCTGCCGGCTTTTCTGGGCGGGCTGGTCGAAGACCTGACCAAGTACGTGTCTCCGCTGGCGCGCCTCCTAGCGACGATGGCAGCGGCCATGGCGGGCTTCTGGTTGCTGGACGCGTCGATCAACCGGCTGGATGTACCGCTGCTCGAGCCGATGTTGCAGTTCTGGCCGGTGGCGCTGCTTTTTACTGCCGTGGCGGTGGCGGGTGTGGCCAACGCGGTCAACATTATCGATGGCTACAACGGGTTGGCGGCGATGGTGTCGGTGATGATCTTTGCCGCGTTCGGTTACGTGGGCTGGCAACTGCAGGATCCGTTGATCTGGCGTACCTCGTTCGCGATGATCGGCGCGATCCTAGGGTTCTTTGTTTGGAATTTTCCGCGCGGCCTAGTGTTTCTCGGTGATGGCGGTGCGTATCTGATCGGCTTCATGGTCGGTGAAATGGCTGTACTTTTGGTTGCGCGCCACGAAGCTGTATCGCCGTGGTTCCCTCTGCTTGTAGTTATCTATCCGGTGTTCGAGACCCTATTCTCCATCTATCGAAAGAGGTTCGTGCGTGGTATGTCGCCTAGTGTTCCCGATGGTGTGCACCTGCATATGCTGGTCTATAAACGACTAGTACGCTGGACTGTGGGTGGTTCAGACTCACGCCACCGTACTACACGAAATGCTTTGACGTCCCCCTATCTTTGGCTGCTCTGTTCTCTGTCGATATTTCCAGCTGTTTTATTCTGGCAGCAGTCGTTGATATTACAGCTCATGTTGGTTGTTTTTATTCTAATTTATGTGGTGCTTTATCGAGCACTGGTGTTATTTAAGGTTCCACGATGGTTGGTATTGAGAAATCGTAGAACACAAAAAAAATAACGGCAGAATTCCGGATTTTTGTTTCCGCTGGCGTTGTTGCACAAATCAAATCAGGGCCAGACTTCCCTAAACCCCAGACGGAATTATCCTATGCGTACCGTTTCCGGTATTCCGAGCTGAGTGAAACGGTTCAGCAGTGCTGCTCGAATTTGCAGCTCAGCAACCTGACCGACGTCACCCCGAATTTGAGTAGGTGTCTGGTCTCGGATCATAATTTACCTGTCCGCAGTTGGCGACTCTATCTGGCACGTTCGGTTTTGGGTACGCTCTGCACGTCGATCTCCAGATCAGGCCAATGAATCTCCGTCTGCACGGGCGCGC
>NZ_JADFUA010000012.1 GCF_015223195.1 Chitinilyticum piscinae
CGCCGATGATAGTGCAGATTGCCTGTGTGAAAGTAGGACATCGCCAGACTCCCCAAAGAGAAAGCCCCGATCAGCAATGGTCGGGGCTTTTGCTTTATGCGCGGCGGAGGTGACGTAGGCGGAGGTGAAGGCGAAGACGGGGTGCTGGGGGGGCGTGTGAGGTCTGGCTGGAGCTAGGGGGGGGATACCTGATGCATTGAAGGGGCTTGCTGCGACGCCCTCCCACCAAGTCTTGTTCGCTGAAGTGTTCGATGTTTTTGAATTCTGAACAAAACAAACCCCGCATTGCGGGGTTTGTTTTGAATGGTATGGTCAGAATCGCGGTGTCAGCACATGTGCTGCCCGCCGTTAATGGCAAGGTTGGTTCCGGTCATGAAACCGGAAATGTCGGATGCGAGGTAGCTGATCAGTCCCGCGATTTCTTCCGGTTTGCCAAGACGGTTTACCGGAATGCCGGTAATGATCTTGTTGCGGACATCTTCCGGCACCGCCATGACCATATCGGTGGCGATATAGCCTGGGCTGATGGTGTTCACGGTAACGCCTTTCTTGGCGACTTCCTGTGCCAGCGCCATGGTGAAACCGTGCATGCCTGCCTTGGCTGCAGAATAGTTGGTCTGGCCGAATTGGCCTTTCTGGCCGTTGATCGACGAGATGTTGATGACGCGTCCCCAGCCACGATCTGCCATGCTGTCGACGAACTGCTTGGTGACATTGAAGACCGAGTCCAAGTTGGTGCCAATCACCGCATCCCAATTGGTCTTGTCCATTTTCTTGAACGTGCCATCCTTGGTGATGCCGGCGTTGTTTACCAGAACGTCCACTTCACCAAGTTCGCTACGGATTTTTTCAGCCATGGCGACGCAGGCTTCGTAGCTGGTGACATCGCATTCGTAAGCGTGGAACGTGAAGCCGGCCTGGGCTTGTTCATCCAGCCATGCCTGCTCCCGTCCGGGGCGCGAATAGGTGGTGGCAACGGTGAAGCCTTGCTGGGACAGTTGGCGGCAGATTGCTGTTCCAATCCCTCCCATTCCGCCGGTGACCAGTGCGACTTTGCTCATTTGTATGATTCCTTCCAGTGGGGTTGCGCTACAAAACGACAATTTCTTACGAATGTGTTCGTTGGGCGGTAATTATTGCGGTGTCCTTGCTTGCCTGTCTACTACGGCGGTGACCTGATGACATATTTGCCAATCAGGGTTTTCCTGTAACGATGTCGTGCCGTTCGGCGCACGCACAAGGCTGGCGGTTTGTCGAGAATTGAGGGCGAGGCCGGCTTCGGCTAGAATAGTGGATTCCAATCTGTGTGTTCTGCCATGACCAAGTACATCTTCGTTACCGGCGGCGTTGTCTCCTCTCTGGGTAAAGGCATCGCCGCCGCGTCGCTTGCGGCTATCCTCGAATCCCGTGGCCTGAAGGTCACGATGATGAAGCTGGATCCATACATCAACGTTGATCCGGGCACGATGAGCCCGATGCAGCACGGTGAAGTATTCGTAACCGAGGACGGCGCCGAAACTGATCTGGATCTGGGGCACTACGAGCGCTTCATCCACGCGAAGATGAAGAAGAGCAATAACTTCACCACCGGTCAGATCTACGAGTCGGTCATCAAGAAAGAGCGTCGTGGTGATTACCTTGGCAAAACGGTCCAGGTGATCCCGCATATCACCGACGAAATCAAGCATTTTGTCGGTCTTGGCGCCAATGGTGCCGAGCTGGCGGTAATTGAGGTCGGTGGTACAGTGGGCGATATTGAATCGCTGCCATTCCTTGAGGCGATCCGTCAGATGGGCGTGACGCTGGGCAAGGAAAATACCTGCTTCGTGCATCTGTCCTATGTGCCCTACATCGCAGCGGCCGGCGAAATCAAGACCAAGCCGACTCAGCACAGCGTGAAGGAATTGCGCGAAATCGGCATCCAGCCCGATGTGCTGATCTGCCGTGCCGATCGCATGGTGCCGGACGACGAGCGCCGCAAGATCGCGCTGTTTACCAATGTGTCGGAAAAGGCGGTCGTGTCCTGCCCGGACATGGATTCGATCTACAAGATTCCGCGCGTGCTGTCGGAACAGGGCATCGACGACATCATCGTCAAGCAGCTGCAACTGGATCTGCCGAAGGCTGATCTGGCGCTGTGGGATCGAATTGTCAACGCCATCGAGAATCCCAACCAGACCGTCAATATTGCCATGGTCGGCAAATATGTCGATCTGACCGAATCCTACAAGTCGCTGATTGAAGCACTGAAGCATGCTGGTATTCATACTGGCAGCGAAGTGAAGATCAACTTTGTCGATTCCGAGTTGCTTGAAACCGATGGTGTGGCGCAGCTGGCTGGCATGGATGCCATTCTGGTGCCGGGCGGTTTCGGCAAGCGTGGCGTGGAAGGCAAGATTCTTGCCGTGAAATATGCCCGTGAGAACAATATCCCGTATCTGGGCATCTGCCTGGGCATGCAGATCGCACTGATCGAATATGCACGTGACGTGGCAGGTCTGTCTGGCGCCAATTCGACCGAGTTCGATCTGGAAACCGATTACCCGGTGGTTGCGCTGATCGACGAGTGGGTCAACCACGATGGCAAGATCGAAAAGCGGGACGAGAATTCGAACATGGGTGGCACCATGCGTCTGGGTGCCCAACAGTGCAATCTCGAAGCCGGTACGCTCGCAGCGCGCATCTATGGTGCGGACGAGATCACCGAGCGTCATCGTCACCGCTATGAAGTGAACAATCACTATCTGCCCCGTCTGGAAGCGGCCGGTCTCAAGATCAGCGGCAAGTCTGCTGGTGCCGAGCAACTGGTGGAAACCATCGAGCTGCCGGAGCACCGCTGGTTCTTCGCCTGCCAGTTCCACCCGGAATTCACTTCCACCCCGCGCGATGGCCATCCGCTGTTCAAGGCCTATATCGAGGCAGCGATCGCGTTTGCGCGCGAACAAGGTCGTGAAGGCCTGAGCTGTTAATATCCCGATGGGTATCGGGCTGTATGTTCGATACCCATTTGTTTATCTGAATATACCCTGAGGTGGCTATGAAACTGTGCGGTTTTGATGTCGGTATTGAGCATCCCTTGTTCCTGATTGCAGGCCCCTGCGTGATCGAGAGCGAGCAAATGGCGCTGGATACTGCCGGCCAACTCAAGGAAATCACTGCTGAACTGGGCATTCCCTTCATCTACAAGTCCAGCTTCGACAAGGCCAACCGGTCATCGGGCAAATCCTTCCGTGGTTTTGGCATGGACGAAGGCCTGCGCATTTTGGCCGAGGTCAAAAAACAGATCGATGTGCCGGTGCTGACCGACATCCACGAGACTTACCAGATCGCGCCGGTGGCCAGCGTGGTCGACGTGCTTCAGACACCGGCCTTCCTGTGTCGTCAGACCGATTTCATCCGAGCCTGCGCACAGAGTGGCAAGCCGGTGAACATCAAGAAAGGGCAGTTCATGGCGCCGGGGGACATGAAGAACGTCGCCGACAAGGCGCGCGATGCGGCTCGCGAGGCTGGTCTGCCAGAAGACCTGTTCATGATGTGCGAGCGCGGCGCCTCATTCGGTTACAACACGCTGATCAGTGACATGCGTGGCTTGGCCATCATGCGCAATACCGGTTGCCCGGTCGTCTTTGATGCCACGCATTCGGTGCAGCAACCCGGCGGGCAGGGTGATCGCTCCGGTGGGCAGCGCGAGTTCGTGCCGGTGCTAGCGCGTGCCGCCGTGGCATCCGGTATCGCTGGCCTGTTCATGGAAACGCATCCGAACCCTTGCGAGGCGCTTTCCGATGGCCCGAATGCCTGGCCGCTGCCGCGAATGAAAGAATTGCTGACCGTTCTCAAGGAACTGGATGCCGTAATCAAGGCACACTCGCTGATTGAAGAAACGCTGTAATCCGGTTGTGCTACCCTTATGTCGCTGACGTGGGTGGCAAGCAAGACAGCCGCAACGTATTGATTCATAGTCAAGAACCAACCTAAACAAAGGAACGCACTGATGAGCGCAATTGTTGACGTTATTGCCCGCGAAATCCTGGATTCCCGTGGTAACCCGACCGTCGAAGCCGATGTACTGCTGGAATCCGGCGTCATGGGCCGTGCGGCAGTACCGAGCGGTGCCTCCACCGGCGAGCGCGAAGCACTGGAACTGCGCGATGGCGACAAGTCCCGCTATCTGGGCAAGGGTGTACTGAAGGCTGTTGAAAACATCAACACCGAAATCTGCGAAGCCATCATTGGTCTGGATGCTGCTGATCAGGCCTTCATCGACCGTACCATGATTGCGCTGGACGGTACCGATGACAAGAGCAAGCTGGGTGCCAACGCGATCCTGGCCGTGTCGATGGCTGTTGCCAAGGCAGCCGCCGAAGAAGCCGGTCTGCCGCTCTACCGCTACGTGGGCGGTTCGGGCCCGATGGCTCTGCCGGTACCGATGATGAACGTCATGAACGGTGGCGAGCACGCTTCCAACAGCCTGGATTTCCAGGAAATCATGATTGTTCCGGCTGGTGCCCCGACTTTCCGTGAAGCGCTGCGCTACGGCGCTGAAGTCTTCCACAACCTGAAGAAGATTCTGCACGACAAGCACATGCCGACCCAGGTGGGTGATGAAGGCGGTTTCGCTCCGGACGTTTCCGGCCCGGAAGAGGCCATCGAGCTGATTCTGGCCGCTATCGAAAAGGCTGGCTACAAGGCTGGTTCCGACTTCTATATCGCTCTGGATTGTGCCGCTTCCGAATACTTCAACAAGGATACCGGCACTTACACCTTCAAGAAGGGCGGTGGCCGTACTTTCACTTCCGCTGAAATGGTTGATTATCTTGAAGGTCTGGTGAACAAGTTCCCGATCATCTCGATCGAAGACGGCATGGGCGAGCGTGACTGGGCCGGCTGGAAGGTGCTGACCGACCGTCTCGGCGATCGCGTGCAACTGGTCGGCGATGACCTGTTCGTGACCAACGCCAAGATTCTGGCCGAAGGCATCGAAAAAGGCATCTGCAACTCGATCCTGATCAAGGTTAACCAGATCGGTTCGCTGACCGAGACTCTGCAGGCTGTGGATCTGGCCAAGCGCAACCGTTACACCTCGGTAATGAGCCATCGCTCAGGTGAAACCGAAGATGCGACCATTGCCGATCTGGCCGTTGCGACCAACTGCATGCAGATCAAGACCGGCTCGCTGTCCCGTTCCGATCGTATCGCCAAGTACAACCAGATCCTGCGTATCGAAGAGGAGCTGGGTGATGCGGCCTATTACCCGGGCGTGAAGGCGTTCTACCAGATCAAACGCTAAACGAGGATTGCTGCTGGCAGCAGCAGTTTGCTGTCCAGTGTAGTAATATCGTCAACCGGAGCCTCAGGGCTCCGGTTTTTCATTGAAGGTCGCCTATGCGCATGCTCGCCATTGTTTTTGCTGTTCTCATCATTGCCCTGCAATGGCCCCTCTGGGTCGGCAAGGGGAGCTGGCTGCGTGTCTGGCAGCTTGACCAGCAGCTAGCCGAACAGCGCAGCAAGAATGACAAACTCAAAGCGCGTAATGACGCGCTGGCGGCTGAAGTGCGTGATCTGAAGTCGGGTACCGATGCGATCGAAGAACGGGCTCGCAATGAGCTGGGCATGATACGCAGCGATGAGGTTTTCATGCAGGTGCTGGCGCCGCAAGCCGCTTCGGCGGCAAATACTCGAGGTGGCGATACAGTTCCCCGCTAGCACGTATTTGTAATTTTCTGTTGCTGTACAGTTTTCTTGGGTGGTCGGGAAAGTCGTTACTGTTATTGTCCGGCAAGCCGCGGTATAGTTCATTAGTCCCCATGCAGGATGGATAGGCGATGACAGACGTAGTGCTGCACGAGCAGGGCAATAGCCGCAAGACCGCAACCCTGTATTTCCAGCTGGCTGAAGATCTGGCTCAGGCCATTGCCAATGGCACGCTTCAGCCCGGAGAGAAACTCCCTTCGATTCGGCGCCTGTCGGCGCAGCGGCAAGTCTCGCTATCGACGGTCATGGAGGCCTACCGGGAGCTGGAAGATCGTGGTTTGATCGAGGCGAGGCCGCAAAGCGGCTTCTATGTCCGTGCCGCCCGTGGCTTTGCCGTGCCCGATCTCACCCAGCCGCCCCAGAAGCCCTCTGAGGTGGTAGTTGATCCTTTGCTGGCTCCCGCCGAATTGGCGCGATTGCATGATCTGAAAGTCGATTTCGGACTGGCGATCCTGTCCCCCAAACTTTATCCCAATCAGCAATTGCAGCGCATTCTGGCGCAGGTTACCCGTCACGATCCTGACATTCTGTCGGATTATGGCAATCCGATTGGCGATCTGGAACTGCGCCGTCAGATTGCCCGGCGCTCGCTGATCTGGGGGGGGCAGATTGATGCCGAGGAAATCATTGTCACCAATGGTGCGATTGAGGCGTTGAACCTGTGCTTGCGTGCGGTGACCCAGCCCGGCGATGTGGTTGCCATCGAGTCGCCGGCCTATTTCGGGCTGTTGCAGATTCTGGAAAGCTTCCAGCTGAAGGCACTGGAAATTCCAACGCATCCCCAGACGGGGATTTCCATCGAGGCACTGGAGCTGGCTACCCGCAATGGCGAAGTCAAGGCCTGCGTGCTGTTGCCCAATTTTTCCAATCCCCTGGGCAGCCTGATGCCGGACGAGAACAAGCGGCGGCTGGTTGAATTGCTTGATACCCGTGGAGTGCCGCTGATCGAGGATGATATCTACGGCGAGTTTTACAATCACGGTGAGCGGCCGCGCCCGGCCAAGGCCTTTGACAAGACCGGCAATGTGATGCTGCTGGCTTCATTTACCAAAATGGTCGCACCCAGCTTCCGGGTGGGCTGGGTGGTAGCAGGGCGCTGGCACCGCGAGCTGGAACAACTCAAATTCATCAATACCTTTTCCACTCCCGTACCCTTGCAGCGAGCCATTGCCCGTTTTCTGGAAAATGGGGGCTATGACCATCACCTCCGCCGCTTGCGCAAGGCGTGTGCCGAGCAGGTCAATGCCGCCGTCAGCGCCATCCAGCGCTATTTTCCGGGCGACACGCGGCTGCATGTGCATGTCCCACAGGGCGGTTATGTGCTGTGGGTGGAGCTCAGTGCGCGTGTAGACACCCTTGAGCTCTTGCAGCGTGCGCTGGCCGAGGGCATTTCCTTTACGCCGGGCCCTCTGTTCTCCCCAAGCAACAGTTATCGTAATTGCCTGCGTATCTGCTGTGTCGAGCCGTGGACGATCCGCCATGAGCGGGCAATTCAGCGTCTGGGCGAGCTCGCCGGCGATTTCTAGCGCATTTGTCTGAGTTCTGGTGCGAGATTGCGTGCTAGGATGATTGTTGCGGCGCAGCATTGCCGCAGTTCATCCCGCTCAGGAGTGCAGCATGGCCTTGTATTTCGAAGATCTCGCGCAGGGGTTGACCGCCGAGTATCGCAAAACCATCACGGAAACCGATGTCGTGTTGTTTGCCGGGCTTACCGGTGACAACAACCCCATGCACATTGATGAAGAGTTTGCGAGTACGACCCGTTTCGGTGGCCGGATCATCCATGGAATGCTGACTGCCAGCATGCTTTCCTCGGTGATCGGCATGAAGCTGCCGGGGCCCGGATGTATCTATATGTCCCAGAATCTGCGCTTTATTAAACCGGTCAAGATCGGTGACACGGTCAGGGCTCAGGCGACGATCATGGACGTTTTTCCGGAGAAGCAACGCGTCAAGCTGCTTACGGAGTGTTATGTCCGGGGCATCAAGGTGCTTGAAGGTGATGCGCTGGTGTGGGTGCCGCGGCGCACCCAGGCAGCCTGAGTAGCGCCGCCCGTAGCGCTTGACCTAGCACAATCCCTTCTGTCCAAGGTTTTGTTACATTCAACGGCAGAATCCGGGGCCCGCTCTGCACCGTTTATAACCGGAGTATGCGACTGCTGCTTGTGACGCTGTCGCATCTGCGGTGCAAAGTATCTTCCCGTGTAAGTAAAGATGCTGTTCTGCGGGCGGACTGGGTATGATCAGTGTTCCTGCCCCGCCCCTCGTTGCGAGGAGTGGGGGCTGATCCTGCCGCCACTATTCCAGAACACATCCAGACAGGAGTTTCGTTCATGCAACGCAGCACCAAAATTGTCGCCACACTCGGACCCTCATCGAGTGATGTAGCTACGCTCGAAGGCCTGATTGCCGCTGGCGTCAATATGTTCCGCCTCAATTTTTCCCATGGCACCGCGCAGGACCATCTGGATCGTGCCGCGATTGTTCGTGAATGCGCCAAGAAGGCAGGCTGCGCCGTGGCCATCATGGTCGATCTGCAGGGGCCGAAGATACGTGTCGGCAAGTTCGAAAAGAACAAGATCGAGTTGAAAAACGGTGACCAATTCATTCTTGATGCCAGTTGCACGCTGGGAAATCAGGAGCGGGTCGGCCTCGATTACAAGGAGCTGCCCAACGATGTCGCGCCGGGAGCCATCCTGTTGCTGGATGATGGCCGGCTGGTGTTCGAGGTCAAGGAAGTGGTCGGCAGCGAAATCCATGTGGTGGTCAAGGTAGGGGGCGTACTCTCCAATAACAAGGGGATCAACCGTCAGGGCGGCGGGCTGACCGCGCCGGCTCTGACAGCCAAGGACATGGAGGACATCAAGACAGCGGCGAAGCTGCATGCCGACTATGTTGCCGTGTCTTTTCCCAAGAGCGGAGCCGACATGTACATGGCGCGCACGCTGCTGCGTGCGGCAGGTAGCCGTGCCTTGCTGATCGCCAAGATCGAGCGGACCGAGGCCGTTGCCGACCTGGAAGAAATCCTGGATGCCTCGGATGGCATCATGGTTGCGCGCGGCGATCTGGCGGTAGAAGTCGGTGATGCGGCAGTTCCGGCTTTGCAGAAGCGCATGATCAAACTGGCACGCAAGAAGCACAAGCTGTCGATCACGGCCACCCAGATGATGGAATCGATGATTACCAGCCCCGTGCCGACACGGGCCGAAGTGTCCGATGTTGCTAATGCGGTTCTTGATGGCACGGATGCGGTCATGCTGTCGGCAGAAACGGCCTCGGGCAAGTACCCGATCGAAACCGTCGAAGCCATGGCTCGTGTCTGTGTCGAGGCCGAAAAAACCTTCGAGAGCAAGATTGACGAAGAGCTGCTCATGCAGGGTGATCTGACCCGCATAGACCAGACGATCGCCATGTCAGCGCTCTTTGCTTCAAGCCGCCTCAACGTCAAGGCGATTGCCGCGCTGACACAGAGTGGCTCGTCGGCATTGTGGATGAGCCGTTATATTCGTGGTGTGCCCATCTATGCGCTGACACCGGAAGCGGAAACCTACAATCGCCTGTCGCTGTTCCGTGATGTGTATCCAGTAATGATCTCGCATGAAAACACGGATCGTGAGTCGCTGCTGGTGCGCGCCGAGGTGGAGATGCTGCGTCGGGGTATCGTGCAGCAGGGTGATCTGGTGGCATTCACTTTCGGGGATGTGGTCGGTCTGGGTGGCGGTACGAATTGCCTGAAGATCATCAAAATTGGCGAGCGCAAAGGTCAGCGCTAAGGAACTCCAGTAGCAGTGAAAAACCCCGCCGATGCGGGGTTTTTCATGGGTATCTGCCAGTAGTCTTTGGGAATAAAAGACTACAGCTGCATAGGTGGCTGCGTATTAGCGCAGCCCCAGCACATCCTGCATGTCGAAGAAGCCACTGCTGCGGCCTTGCAGGAAGCGGGCAGCCCGGACGCTTCCGGACGCATAGATCGTGCGGTTGCTGGCCTTGTGACTGATCTCGATGCGTTCGCCCATGCCGGCAAAGATGACGGTGTGGTCACCGATGACATCGCCGCCGCGCAATGTGGCAAAACCGATGGTGCCTGCTTCGCGCTCGCCGGTGATGCCTTCACGGGCATACACGGCGCAGTCCTTCAGGTCGCGCCCCTGGGCATCGGCGACGGCACGGCCCAGCATCAGTGCGGTGCCCGACGGTGCGTCAACCTTCATGCGGTGATGCATTTCAAGCACTTCCACATCGTACCCGGTGGCCAGTGCGCGGCCGGCGACTTCCAGCAATTTGACCAGCAGGTTGACGCCGACGCTCATGTTGTAGGCATGCACGATGGCGATATCGCGGCTGGCGGCTTCGATGGCGGCAGAGCCGGCATCGTCAAAGCCGGTCGTGCCGATGATCATGTTCACCTTGTGCTGACGGCAGGCCTCCAGATGGTTCAGCGTGCCTTCCGGTCGGGTGAAGTCGATCAGTACGTCGGCACCGGACAAGGAGTCCAGCTCGCCGGTAATGGCGATACCGCAGTTGCGCCCCAGGAATGCCGCGGCATCCAGTCCGATGGCGCTGCTGCCTGCATGGTCCAGTGCCGCGTGCAGGGTGCAGTCATCAGCGGCAAGAACGGCTTCAATCAGCATGCGGCCCATGCGGCCGGATGCACCGGCAATCGCGATACGGATCATCATTCACCCCCGTTGATGTTGATCAGCGGCTTGACCACGACGGTCTTGTCGGTGGGGTCGGCCGGATCAACCGCACCCCCCATCTGTTCGCTGCTGTCGAGTTTAGGAGCCTGTCCGCGCTGTTTGGCCTGGCTGAATTTGCTGTTCGGATCCGCAGGCAGCGACGTGCCTTCCCAGCGGCTGAGGGCGTCGCCGTCAAAGTACAGTGCCAGGGCAAAACGCTCCCGGATGCTGCCGCCACGGGCATCACTGTATACATAATCCCAGCGCTCGGAGTGGAAGCTGTCCTGCAGCAGTGGCGTACCCAGCAGGAAACGGACTTGTCCGCGCGACATGCCGGCTTTGAGTTGCTCCACCTGATCGGCGGTGACTTCATTGCCTTGCGGAATATCGAGTTTATAGGGGCTGAGCCAGTTGAGTGCGCCGCAGCCAGACAGCAGGAGGCTGGCACTCAGAAGTACGGAAAGCGAACGAACCTTCATGGTGGTGGAGTCATCCGGAAAGGGAGGGCGGTGCCAAGCACCGGGAAACGCTATATCATAACCGCATTTACTGCCCCGAAGCAGCCAGCCTGCAGGAAAAACACACGCATGAGCAAAGCCGCCGAACTCAAAGGAATGGGTCTCAAGGCCACCGGCCCGCGCCTCAAAATCCTCAATCTGTTTGAAAATTGCCAGCAGCGCCACATGTCGGCCGAAGACGTCTACCGGATTCTGCTTTCCGAGCAGATCGATATCGGGCTGGCAACGGTCTATCGCGTGCTAACCCAGTTCGAACAGGCTGGCATTCTGGTGCGTCACCATTTCGAAACCGGCAAGGCCGTCTTCGAGTTGGCCGATAATGGCCACCATGATCATCTGGTGTGCGTGAAGTGCGGCAAGGTCGAGGAATTCTACGATCCCGAGATCGAGCAGCGGCAGGAAGCGATCGCTGAAAAGCATGGTTTCCAGATGCAGGAACATGAGATGTATCTGTATGGCGTGTGCGGGGATTGCCATCCCAAGGCCCGTTAAGCTGCGCAGCGGTTGGCCGGTGTGATTCCCTGGCTGGATCATTCCCTGCAATTCCCGCCGCTGGCGCAGGCACTGCGTGAGCCCAATGGGCTGCTGGCTGCCGGAGGGGACCTCAGTCCCGCCCGGCTGCTGCTGGCCTACCGGCAGGGCATTTTTCCCTGGTTTGCACCCGGCGAGCCCATTCTGTGGTGGTCACCCAGTCCGCGTATGGTGCTGCATACGGCCGAGCTGCATGTCCCGCGGTCGCTGCAGAAGGTGTTGCGTAACCGTCACTATGAAGTCCGGCTGGATACCGCGTTTGCGCGGGTCATTGCCGGTTGCGCGGCACCGCGTGATGAGGCCGGTGGCAGCTGGATCACCCGCGAAATGCAGGCGGCTTACCTGGCGCTGCATCAGGCGGGCCATGCCCACTGTGCCGAGTGCTGGATCGACGGCGAACTGGCGGGGGGGCTGTATGGTGTTGCAATTGGCCGGATGTTCTATGGTGAATCCATGTATACCAGCCGCCCGGATGCGTCGAAAATCGCCTTTGTCCATCTGGTCTGCTGGCTGCGCGAGCGGGGTTTCGCAATGATCGATTGTCAGATGCGTACCCACCATCTGGCGCGTTTTGGTGCCCGGGAAATTCCCCGCAACGACTTTGTCGCCCATCTGGAAAGAGCGTGCAACGTGCCGGGCTTGCCCGGCCCGTGGTGCTACACAGCAGGGAGTGGATGCGATGCGTGATGGTGCCGTACATGTGCCCTTGCAGTTCTATGCCACCGCCAATTACGAGTGCAGCTATCTGCCCGAGCGACAGGCCCGCTCGCAGGTCGTCGTGCCCTCGGGACTGATCGATCAGCCAGTCTACAGTGAGCTGGTGCGTCAGGGTTTCCGCCGCAGCGGCCAGTTTGTCTACCGCCCGTGGTGTGACCATTGCCGGGCCTGCATTCCGGTTCGGGTCTGTGTGGACGAGTTTTCGCCGTCACGGACGCAGCGCAAGGTCATGCAACGTCTCTCCGCGATCAGGGCTCGCCTGTTGCCACTGAATTTTCATGAGCAGCATTTTCAGCTCTACTTGAGGTATCAGCATGCACGTCATTCCGGCGGCGGGATGGATGAAGATACCCGTGATCAGTATGCAAATTTCATCCTGCAGAGCGGGGTGAGCAGCATGCTGGCGGAATTCGTGCTTGATGAGCAGGTCGTGATGGTCAGCCTGATCGATCAGCTCGATGACGGCCTTTCGGCGGTGTATACCTTCTTTGATCCGGAGCTGGTCCGTGCAAGTTTGGGGGTGTACAACGTGCTGTGGCAGGTCGGGCTGGCACGGCAGCTTGGTCTGCCCTTTGTCTATCTTGGCTACTGGATCCGCGAGTGCCGCAAGATGGCCTACAAGGACCGCTACCGTCCGTTTGACGCGTTGATTGAAGGGCGCTGGCAGCGGGTGGGTGATCAGCTGGACGTAGGGGGCGCGTAGCGCAGGCGGTGGCGTTCCAGTCGCAGCAGATGTTCCAGCGGTGCCAGCTGGCGCTGGGAAATGCGGTTCAGGCGTTGTTCGACTTGCTTGCGCAGCATGTCCATCTGCAGGTGATGTTTTTCCTTGTGATGGGTGAGCGCGCTGGCAAAGTCGTGTTGCTGCTCGGCGACTTGTTCCAGAAGCTCGTGGCTTTCCAGTTGCAAGGTCAGGCCGGGAAAGTTGCGGCTCAAGTCCAGTGCATGCTCGAGGTGGCGGCGTGCCTGTTCGAGCTGGCGCAGGGCAAGGTGGATGCGTCCCAGCCCGATCGAACTCAGTGCATCACTGAAGTGGCTGCCGTGATGCTGGTTCAGTTCCTGTGCCTGCCGCAGCTGTTCCAGTGCATCGGCATGCTGGCCGCGCGCCAGAGTCAGCAAGCCGCGATAGGTCATGCATTCGCAGTGCCATACCGGGCTGTGGCTTTCATCCAGCTGGTTTTCCAGCAGGGCGAGGATGGTGTCGGCTTCGTCATACTGGCCGTTGCGATAGAGCGTACTCAGCAGGTTCAGCCGGGACGTGAGAACCAGATCGGGTTGGGATAACCGTTCGGCCAGGGTGCAGGCCATGGTCTGGTAGATCAGGGCCTGTTCGTATTGCTGGTAGGCGAAACAGACCTGGCCGATGCCGCTATAGGCACGCACGAATGCAGAGTCATCCTCGCTGTCGATGGCGTGATCCAGCGAGTGCAACCAGGTATCCAGTGCGCGCAGGTGTTCGCCTTGCAGCAGCTTGATCTGCGCCTGCCAGTGCTGGGCATGCGCCAGCACCGACCACAGGTGCAGTTGCCTCGCGCGGTTGGCGGCCTCCCGGAAAAAGCGCGCCGCGTCATGCAACAGTTGGCGGTTGCAGTAATATTCGCCACAGAGCAGCAGCCCCTGCAATTTCAGCTCTTCATCCGGCAGGGTGTTGAGCTCGGCCAGTGCGGCCTGCAGCTCGGTTTCGCTGTGGTCGTCATGCAGGGCAATGCGGCCAAGTTGCTCCAGCAGCGGGTGGCTGGTTGTTCTAGTCATGCTCGAATTCCACACGATTGCGTCCGCCAGATTTGGCCCGGTACAGCGCCTTGTCGGCGCGTTGCTGCAGGCTTGCCGGATCGTCATGCTCCTGCAGCGTGGCGACGCCGATGCTGGTGGTCACCCGCAACCCTTCCTGCTGGCTGGCCCAGTCGGCATTCTGGATTTTCTGCCGCACGCGTTCGGCCACGATCTGTGCCGTGTGCTCATCTGCACCCGGCAGCAGCATCATGAATTCTTCACCACCATAGCGGGCCACAAGGTCGTTGTTGCGTGAGGATTGCTGCAGCATCCGTCCCGTCAATCGCAGTACCTGATCGCCAGCAGCATGACCAAAGCTGTCGTTGATCGCTTTGAAATGATCCAGATCAACCATCAACAGGCTCAGTGCAGAGCCTTCCTGCAGGCTGCGCTGCAGCAGCAATTCCAGTTGTTCGTCCAGCATGCGGCGGTTGAGCGTGCCGGTCAGTGCGTCATGGCTGGCCTGGTGGGCCAGTAGTGCCATTTCGGCCGATTTGCGGCTGCTGTAGAGGCGCAACTGCGAATTCTCATGTCGGGTCTGTAGCAGCTGCAGGCGCAGGTCGACTTCCTTCATTCGCCGGTCAAGCGTATTACCCAGGCGCGTATTCGCCAGCTCGCGCGCTTCGGTGATCGCCAGCGTGTGGTATGCTCTGTGGTGGTAGAGGGCACGTTCGTGATCGCCTTCTGCCTCGAATAATGCCGCCAGCTTTTCGTGAATCTGTTCCAGCAGCGGCTTGCTGCCAAACGACATCACCAGTTGCAAGGACTGCTCAAGATGGCAGCGGGCTTCCGCCAGACGTCCCGCCGCGATCAGCACCTGTCCAAGCGAGAGCAGCGTAACCGATTGGCTCCAGCGGTAATTGGTCTGGATATTGATCCGGTATGCTTCCTGCAGCCACTGTTCCGCCTCGCCCAGTTGTCCCAGTCCATGGTGGGCATGCCCTCGGTAGCTGTACCAGTCCCCTAGCCAGGCCGGATGATTGCATTGGCGCAATATAGCTTCCCGGCTTTCAGAAAGCAGCAGGGTGGTCGTGAATTCGCCCAGTTTGTTGAAATCGGCACAGAGGTGCAGCAGGCAATTGGCCAGATTGTCGACGTCCTGTTCCCGTTCGGCAAAATCCAGTGCCTGCTCGTGCCAGGTGAGCGCCATGTCGTGCTGGCCATGCGCGACAAAGATATTGCCCAAACCAAGACAGGCGGGGACGTAGAGTGCGGTGAGCTGGAGGGCTGTCGCCTGCTTCAGGCATTGTGACCAGTATTTCAGTGCCAGCGGGTATTCTGCGGCCGCAAGATGCAACTCGGCGCGCAGATTGGCGATCCGCGGGCTCATCGCGGCGATGTTCTGGCGGGACGCCAGACCCTCCGCTTCATCCAGTATGCGGTGTGCCGCTTCCAGTTCCGACAGCGCCCAGAGGCTGTGTACCCGCAGCAATTGTGCTTCGAGCACCAGCTCCATCCTTGATGTCGCTTCGGCTCGTTGCTGCAACTCTTCCATCAGGGCGATGGTTTTGCGGCAATCGGGCACGAACCAGCGCCGGCCTTCTGCAAGCAGTGCCTCAAGTTCGTCGGAAGGGGCTGGGGCAGTGTCGTTCAAGGTCGTTGCGCAAAGACGGGGATATTCTGTTTATATAGCAAGCGAAAACCGGATGAAATGCCGGGAATGCAACATCTTGCGTGCTGTCGATGTTTTGCAACGATCCGGCTTGTCATTCATGCCCGAAGGCGCGCTCGCGCAAGGTGCGCAACTGGTCACGCAACTGTGCGGCTTTTTCGAACTCCAGGTTCCGAGCCGCATCGAGCATCTCTTTTTCCAGGCGTTTCAGTTCTTTCGCCAGTGCTTTTTCATCCAGCTGCTCCAGTTCGCGCTGGCGCTTCTGCTCGATGCGGCTGGCGGCAGCCGCTTCGGCATCATAGACGCCGTCGATGATGTCCTTGATTCGTTTGCTGACCGATTTCGGGACGATGCCGTGTTCCGCATTGAATGCCAGTTGCTTCTCGCGTCGCCGGGCAGTTTCATCGATGGCCTTGCGCATCGAGTCGGTGATGCGGTCGGCGTAGAGAATTGCGGTGCCGTGCAGGTGGCGTGCGGCGCGACCGATGGTCTGGATCAGGCTGCGCTCGCTGCGCAGGAAGCCCTCCTTGTCCGCATCCAGTATCGCGACCAGGGATACTTCGGGAATATCCAGCCCTTCGCGCAGCAGATTGATGCCAACCAGAACATCGAACAGTCCCAGCCGCAGATCGCGGATGATCTCGACACGCTCGACGGTATCGATATCAGAATGCAGATAGCGGACTTTGATGCCATGCTCTGACAGATATTCGGTTAACTGTTCTGCCATGCGCTTGGTGAGGGTCGTGACCAGTACCCGCTCGCCGACCTCGATGCGCTTGCGCGCTTCGGACAACAGGTCGTCGACCTGCGTGCCAACCGGACGGATGATGACCTCGGGGTCGATCAGCCCCGTCGGGCGAACCAGCTGTTCAACTACCTGGCCCTGGTGTTCCTTTTCATAGTCGGCGGGTGTGGCAGAGACAAAAATGGTCTGTGGCATCAGTCGTTCGAATTCTTCGAATTTCAGCGGGCGGTTGTCCAGCGCCGAGGGCAGACGGAAGCCATAATCCACCAGATTTTCCTTGCGAGCACGGTCGCCACGGTACATGCCACCAACCTGTCCAATCAGGACATGCGATTCGTCCATGAACATCAGGCAGTCTTCGGGCAGGTAGTCAATCAGGGTGGGGGGGGCATCGCCTGCTCGCTTGCCGGAAAAGTGCCGCGAGTAGTTTTCGATGCCTTTGCAAAAGCCCATCTCGTTGAGCATTTCCAGATCGAAACGGGTGCGTTGTTCCAGGCGCTGCGCCTCGACCAGACGCTGCTCCCGGTAGAAAAATTCCAGCCGGTCCCGTAGCTCGACTTTGATTGTTTCAATTGCACGCAATACCGTATCACGCGGCGTGACATAGTGACTGCTGGGAAAGACGGTATACCTTCCTACCTTTTGCTTGATATGGCCGGTGAGGGGGTCAAACAGGCTTAGCTTTTCAATTTCATCGTCAAACAGATCGATGCGCAGCGCCAGTTCCGCATTTTCCGCTGGAAAGACATCGATGACGTCACCTCGCACGCGAAACGTGCCGCGTGCGAAGTCCATTTCGCTGCGCTCGTACTGCATGGTGATCAGCCGTTTGATGATGTCGCGCTGGGCAAGAGTTTCCCCTTCCTTCAGGTGCAAGATCATCTTGTGATAGTCACTGGGGTCGCCGATACCGTAGATCGCCGATACCGTGGCCACGATCACGCAATCCCGTCGTTCAAGCATTGCCTTGGTTGCGGACAGGCGCATCTGTTCGATGTGCTCGTTGATGCTCGAGTCCTTTTCAATAAACAGGTCCCGACTAGGGACGTAGGCTTCGGGCTGGTAATAGTCGTAGTAGCTGACGAAATACTCGACGGCATTTTCCGGGAAGAACTCGCGGAATTCGGCGTAGAGTTGTGCTGCCAGTGTCTTGTTGGGCGCCATCACGATTGCCGGGCGGCCGCTCCGGGCGATGACGTTTGCCATGGTGAAGGTCTTGCCTGAGCCGGTCACGCCCAGTAGCGTCTGGTATTTCAAGCCATCCTCCAGCCCTTCAAGCAATCTGCCAATTGCTGCAGGCTGATCGCCGGCCGGCGGAAAGGGCTGAAAAAGACGGTAGGGGGAGCCGGGGAAGGACACGAACATGCGCGCACAAGCCTTGCAGGATACTGGTGCCCAAGGCACCGGGGACGGCAATTATCCGCCGCACTAATTCCACAAGCAATCGATCTGCGCCGTTGCCTCAATACAAAATCGCCCTTGCAGGGCAAGGGCGGTATACATCGAGAGTCTGCGCTCCTTAGAGTCGGAATTTGCCGAACATCTGCAGCAGGAAGTTGGCCAATTCATTGAGTTGATGCACCGAACGGGTGGCACGTTGCAGGGCGGCATCGCTTTGCTGCATCTGATTCGTGATGTTCTCCGCGCTTTGCGCCATGAGGGTGGTGGCATCCTGTTGTTCGCTGGTGGAATGCGCGATTTCGCCCATCTTCTGCATGACCAGCGACATATTGTCGCGGATAAGGTCGATCTTGCTCGCGGCATTGTCGCTGAGTGATACACCATTCTGCACTGCGGCAACCGTGGATTGCATATTGTGGACCGCAGCATCGGTTTCGCCACGGATGCCTTCGATCATTCCAGTAATTTCCAGCGTGGCCTGCCCGGTACGTTCGGCCAGCTTGCGGACTTCGTCGGCAACCACCGCAAACCCGCGGCCCTGTTCGCCGGCGCGTGCGGCTTCAATGGCGGCATTGAGCGCCAGCAGATTGGTCTGATCGGCAATATCCTTGATCACGCGAATGATTCCGCTGATTTCTTCGCTGCGTGTGCTCAAGCGGTCCAGAAGCGCGGAAAGGTTCTGTACCTCATCGGCGGATTTGCCGACTTCGCTGGCAACTTCCCGTACCGTCCGGGTTGATTCGCTGGAAAGCGCCCCGGTGCTATTGACCAGTTCATTGGCTTCACGGGAATTGTCAGCGATGTGACTGATGCTGACGGTGATTTCTTCAATCGTAGCGGCATTCCCCGATGCCAGATCGGCCAGTGTCTGGGAATCCTGTGCCAGTGTATCGAGCACCTGATTGATTTCGTTCACCCCCCTGGTCAGATTTTCAGATTCCTTGCGGATGTCCAGGAACATTTGCCGGAGTTTGTCGGTGAAGGCATTGAATGCTTGCGCCGTCTGGGCAATTTCATCGGTGCCGTGAACATCGATCTTGCGGGTCAGATCGCCTTCGCCCTGTGAAATTTCACGCATCCCGTCCCGGACTTTCAGCAGGCCTTTCATCATGCGGTTCACCTGCAGGCTGGCGAGCGGAACAATGATCAGCAGAACAATGACCAGCGTAATCACGGCAATGCTGAGTAACTGATTGAGTGGGGCGAGCGCCTTGCCCTTGTCGATGACAAACACCAGATAGGTTTCGGAACCTTCGATTTCATCGGCATACACAAATTTGGCCTGCCCGCTGATCTCGGCTTGGCCGAGGGCCTTGCCTGCAGCCAGCGCTGCCAGGCTATCCTTGGCAAAAATCGGGCTGAGTTCGCTGGCATCCTTGCTGATCAGGCTCTGGTCGGAATGCACCAGTACCTTGCCATCCTTGCCAAGCAGCATGGCATAACCGTCCCCTGTCAGGTGAATGTTCAGCACGTCCTTGACGATGGCATCAAGCATGATGTCGGCACCGACTACACCCAGCAGTTGGCCGTCTTTCTTGACTGGCGCTGCAAACGTGACGATCAGCTGCTTGGTTCCTGCGTCGACATAGGGAGGGGTAAGGACGGTTTTGTCTTCCTTGACCGTCTGGACATACCAGGGGCGTCCGGTCGGGTCGTAACCATCGGGCAGCTTGAGGTCCCGCGAGGTGATCATCTGCTTGTCGGGTTTGCCCATATAGGTCGAGTCAAATGTCGAGCTCTGGGCGGCTTGCGTCAGTGCCGGCATGGGATCCGGGGCGTGCGCGATGGATGTGGCCAGCGCGCTGATGATCATTTTTTTCTCGTTGATCCAGTTGCGCAGTACCACGTCATAACCGGCGGCAGTGCCGATGATTTCGTGGTTGAGGCTGGTTTCGACAATTTCCGTGCGCATTTTCAGGTATGCGCCCAGCGTGAGTATCGAGGCCAGAATAAGGGTCAGCCCCGCAATGAAAATGATCAGTTTTCCGCGTAATGTGTTGAGCATGGCCGTCTCCTGTAAGGCTGCTTCAGTCTATTAACGGAAATTCAGGAACACAAGGTGGCTTTAGCTCCGTTCGGCGCGAATGACGCCGCTGATCTCCCTCAGCTTGGCAAAAATGCGTTGCAACTGCTCCGTATCGCGGATTTCTACGGTAAAGCGCAGGTAGACGCGGTTGTCTCGTGGTTGCATGGTGACGGCGGTGACATTGATCTTGTCCCTGGCCATGGTGTCGCTCAGATCGCGCAGCAGATGAGCCCGTTCATGGGCTTCGACTTCGATGTCGGTGGCAAATGTCTGCCCTTGCTGCTTGCCCCAGTCGGCCTTGATCAGCCGTTCCGGCGATTCGGCTGCGAGCCGTTTCAGTGCCTGACAGTCCGCCCGGTGGATCGAGATGCCGCGCCCGCGGGTGACAAAGCCCATTACCGGATCAGGCGGCACCGGTTTACAGCATTTCGCCAGCAGGGTCATCAGTTTGTCGACCCCTTCGATCAGGATGCCCTGGCCGTGCTGGTCGGCTCTGGCGCTCTTGATGATGCTGTCGGGGGTGTCTTGAGCTGGCGCCGGGGGCGGAGCCAGTGTCTCCGTCAGAGCGTCTGCCAGTTCACGCAGCGTCAGCTCGCCCTGCCCCAGCGACAGAAACACCTCGTCGATGGTTTTCAGACCGAGGCGACTGGCCACCTGTTCCTGATTGACGTGTGTTGCGCCTGCGCGGGCGGCTTCCTTGTCGTAAATGGTTTTGCCCGCCTCGCGGGCAACATCCTGATTCTGCTGTCTGATCCAGTGACGCAGCTTGGTCGCGGCTCGATGGCTTTTGACGTAACCCTGATGTAGCCAGTCCAGGCTGGGGCCGCCTTCCTTGGCCGCAATGATCTCGATGCGCTGGCCATTTTCCAATGGGGTATTGAGCGGAACGATGGCTCCGTCGACCTTTGCACCGCGGCAGCGATGCCCGAGATCGGTGTGGACGTGATACGCAAAATCCACCGGGGTCGAGCCGCGGGGCAAGGCAATGACCTTGCCGGCAGGGGTCTGCACGTAGATCGTGTCGTCAAACAGCTCGGCCTTGAAGGCGTCGGCAAAGTGGCTGTCGCTTGCACTGTCTTCGCGCCAGTCCAGCAATTGCCGCAGCCAGGCAATTTTTTCCTCGTAACTCGAATCACCCCGGCCGCCTTCCTTGTAGCGCCAGTGCGCGGCAACGCCATATTCGGCGTGCTCGTGCATGTCGAAGGTGCGGATCTGCACTTCGACTGCCTTGTCTTCCGGGCCGATCACCGCAGTGTGCAGCGAGCGGTAATTGTTGCCCTTGGGCTGGGCGATATAGTCATCAAATTCGCCGGGGATCGGCTGCCAGAGGTTGTGCACGATGCCCAGCACCGTGTAACAGTCCTTCAGATCGTCAACCAGCACCCGTACTGCGCGGATGTCATAGAGCTCTGAGAAATCGAGCTTTTTCTTCTGCATCTTTTTCCAGATGCTGTAAATGTGCTTGGGCCGCCCCATCAGATCGGCCTTGATGCCGACCGTTTTCAGTTCGGCGCGCAAGGTGTCGAGCACGTTGGTGATGAAACGTTCACGATCGACGCGACGCTCATCCAGCAGTTTGGCGATCTTCTTGTAGGTATCGGGGTGCAGATGACGAAAGCCCAGATCCTCCAGTTCCCATTTGATCTGCCAGACGCCCAGCCGGTTGGCCAGTGGGGCGAAAATCTCCAGGGTTTCCTGCGCGACTTCGCGGCGGACTGCTTCCGGTGCCTGGGCCAGTACATGCATGGTCTGGGTGCGCCAGGCCAGCAGGATCAGCACGGCGCGGATGTCTTCGACCATTGCCAGCAACATCTTGCGCAAGCCTTCGATCTGCTGGTTGCGTTCCTCGGCGCGAAGCGACTGGTTGTTCAGCCACTGCAGCTTGCGCAGTCTGGCAATGCCATCCACCAGCTTGGCGGCCTCCGGCGAGACAGCCTCGGCAATCGCGGGAATCGGCTTGTCCAGTACCTCGGTCACGGCAAACAGCAGTGCGGCCGCAATAGCATCGGCACCCAGGCGCAGATCGGCGACAATCGAGGCGCTGGCAACGGCATGCTGGAATAGCGGAGTGCCAGTCTGGGGGTGACTGGCGTTCTCGCAATGCTGGCCTGTCCACTGCAGTGCGCGGGTCAGCAGGGCGACTTCCGCTGGCGTGAATCGCGCTGACAGCGCGGCCAGCCAGAGCTGTGGATCGGCGGCTTCGGCGATCGATTGGGCGAGGGTGCGGTTGACAGCTACCATGGTTGAATGCAGAACTCGGGAATTTTGCCGGGGCTGGCCGGTCTACCGTGCCAGACTGCCTGTGCAGTGGATTGATTTTACCCTTATCTGGTTCCTTTATGCCCCGAAAACTCCTCCGGCGCTATCTGCCCGAGCCCCATGCCGTGCGCGAGCACCGTCTCCTGCGCTGTTTTGGCAGCAAGCTTGGTCATCCCGACCTCTGGCATCTGCATCGTCGCTGCGTTGCCCGCGGCGTTGCCGTTGGCTTCCTGTCCGGATTGATCCCGGGGCCGCTGCAGATGCTCACGGCAGCCCTGCTGTCGCTGGGCTGGCGCAGCAATCTGCCGGTCGCGTTACTGGTGACGTTCTATACCAACCCGCTGACTATTGGCCCGATATACTGGGTGGCTTACAAACTCGGCTCTTTCCTGCTGGGTGGGAATGGCAATGGTGTAGTTCAGCAGCCGATGCCTGATTTTTCCTTCGGAGCCCCGTTGGCGTGGCTTTCGGCGATGCTGGACTGGATGATCGGGCTTGGTCCGGCCTTGCTGGTCGGTTTGCCGGTGCTGGCAACGCTGCTGGCGATTGGCGGCTATTTCGCCGTCGAGCTATTCTGGCGTGGCTGGATCGTGGTACGAAGGCGCAAGTCCAATGCAAGACTTAGGGTATAGGCTTGCAATCCTCGTTGATGCTTGTTTTGCGGCCGATAGGGGGGTGAGTTTAGTAACTCTGAGCGGCACTTAGCTCATCTTGCAACCGCTGCAGCAGGGCCACGCGATCTGGACGGATTGCCCCCTCGGCGAGCGCCTGGCTGATGGCGCAGCCGGGTTCCTGACGATGGCGGCAGTTATGAAAGCGGCATTGTCCCAGATAGCCGCGCAGATCCGGCATGAGGCGCGGCAACTGTTCGGCGGTGACATGCGCCAGACCAAAGGATTGCAGGCCGGGTGAGTCGATCAGATCACTCTTCTCGTCCAGATGGTAGAGCGTCGCGTGCGTGGTGGTGTGTTTGCCCGAATCCAGTGCGACCGAAATGTCGTTGATACGTGCATTGGCGTCGGGGATCAGTGCATTGGTCAGCGTGGATTTGCCCATGCCGGACTGGCCGACCAGCACCGAGGTCTGGCCATGCAGCCTTGCACGCAAGGGCTGTACGTCCTCAAGGGCCGAGAGTGCCAGTACCGGGTAGCCAAGTGATTCATAAAAGGCCAGCCGCTCGCGGGCCACTGCCGCCTGTGGCAGGTCGCTCTTGTTCAGGCAGATCAGCGGGCTGATGTCGGCCGCTTCGGCGGCGATCAGGCAGCGTCCGATCAGTTCGTCAAAAAAGCTGGGCACGGGGGCAACCACAATCACGATCTGCGTCACGTTGGCCGCGATCAGCTTGCTGCGCCACTGATCGGACCGGTACAACAGGCTCCCGCGTGTTTCTGTCCCTTCGATGACGGCCTGTTCGGCATTCAGTACCTTGATGTGTACCCGGTCGCCACAGGCATAGTCGGTTTTCTTGCCACGGGTGCTGGCCTGACGGCGGCTGCCGTCGTTCAGTTCAACGATGTAGGCTTTACCGTGGCTGGTGACGATGCGGGCGAGGGTGTCGGACATGGAGCGGGTCAGGCGAGGAAAAGGGCGTCGACCTTGGCCGCGCAGATGAAGTCGTTGCGGGTCAGGCCACCAGCGCTGTGTGTGCACCAGCGTACGCGGCATTCGCCGAAGCTGACCGTGAGTTCAGGGTGGTGGTTTTCGCGCTGGGCAATCCACGCCAGTGCATTGACGAATGCGATGGTGTCCTGGTAACTGCCGAATTCAAAGCTGCGCTCGAGATAATCATCCGCCAGGCGCCAGCCGTCGAGCTGGCCGGTCAGTGTTTCCGCTTCACCGGGGGGCAGGCGGGCGGGATGGTTAATGCAGTGTTCCAGCAGCAACAGCATATGGGGCTCCGTAAAGGGGACAGTTCTTCGTTTTAGCCAAGTCGCTGCAGGGCGGCAATGCGCAGTGCTGCGGGCGGGTGGCTGTCATAGAACATGCTGTGCCAGCGATCAGGCGTCAGCGTTGCAGCGTTATCGCGGTAGAGCTTGACCAGCGCGGAGACTAGCATGGCAGCCGAAGTCTGTTGCGCTGCGTAGGCATCGGCCTGGTATTCGTGGCGGCGGGACAGGAAGGAGCCGAGCGGGCCGAACAGGAAAGTGAACACCGGCAGTACCAGGAAAAACAGCAGCAAGGCTGCGGCGGTGCTTGGTGTGCTAACCCCCAAGCCCTCGTAGAACCAGCTTTCGCGGCTGAGCAGGCCCAGCAGCCACAGTAAGCCCAGCATCATGGCGAAGGTCCAGACCAGTCGCTGCAAAATGTGACGATGCTTGAAGTGGCCCAGCTCGTGTGCCAGCACGGCCTCCATTTCATCCGCATCCAGGTGCTTGAGCAGGGTGTCGAAAAACACGATCCGTTTGGCCGAGCCCAGCCCGGTGAAGTAGGCATTGCCGTGGCTGGAACGCTTGGAGCCATCCATCACGAAAATGCCGCTGGAACGGAAGCCGCAGCGGGCAAGCAGCGCTTCGATGCGGCTGCGCAGGGCGTCATCAGGCAGCGGCTCGAATTTGTTGAACAGCGGGGCGATGAAGGTCGGGAAAATCCACATCAGCAACAGTGAAAAACCCAGCCAGACCAGCCAGACCCAGATCCACCAGCGTTCGCCCATGGCCTGCATCAGCCACAGCACGGCCAGCAGCAGTGGCAGGCCAAGTACGGCCGCCAGCAGCAGGCTTTTGAGCTGATCGGTGACGAAAAGGCGGAGCGTCATGGTGTTGAAACCAAAGCGGGCTTCAATTCTGAAGGTCGAGACTAGTGTGAACGGCAAGGTCAGCAGACCATGCAGCAGCCCCAGTCCGGCAATCAGTGCGACGCCGGCCAGAAGCGGAGAGCTCAGCCAGCTGCTACTGAGCTGCTGCAGCACTTCGATGCCGCCGCCGAGGGTGAAGGCCAGCAGCAGCATGGCATCGTAGATGGTGACCAGCATGCCGAAGCGAGTCTTGGCAACGGTGTAATCCGCCGCGCGCTGATGCGCTTCCAGTGTAATGCTGTCACGAAACGCGTCTGGAACCCGGGCACGATGGCGGCGCACGTGATTGGCATGGCGCAGTGCCAGCCACAATTGCACCAGCACGCTGGAAATCAGGGCAAACAGGAACAGGGCGGAGAACTGATGCGCAGACATACGGAAACGGCAGAAATGCAACAAAACCCGCAGTATGCCATACGCCCTGCCGGAGTGCGGCGGCAAATCCGGCTTGCCGGCGCGGTGGAGGGGTATGTGTACTTCAAGGATAGATGGAATTGATCACGTGGTTATGGGGTGTCGGGTATCAGAATAACTCCACATCGCCTGAGGCCGGCTGGCCATCGCTGGGGGCGGCAACCAGTTTCAGTGCTTCGCTCAGGCTCATGCCTTTCATGATGTTGGCGAACAGTTCGTGTTCCTGCTCCATGGTGAACTGCGAGCGGATGCGCTCCTGCAGCCCGAGCCATTCGCGCGGAATGTATAGGCGTTGCGGATCGGCTACGAGGTCGGCCAGGCAGGCAATGCTGCCGCAGGCATGATCAAGCCGTTGCGTCAGGCGATCATAGAACTGGAACGCCACGACTGCACGCATGTTGATGGTGTCGATTTCCGCGATGTGCTGCTCCAGTTCGGCACCCTCGGGGGTGGCCAGTTGATGCAGCATGTTGCGGATGTCGTCGATCTTGCCATGGGTCGCGGCAAACGAATCAGTCAGGGTATCAAGCGACGTGGTGCTTTCCAGCATCGCCTGGCGGATCTGTGCGACCGACAGGCCCAGCATCAGGATGGTCTCGCGCACCTGGCTCCAGTTCAGGTCGGGGTTGCTGGCAGCAGTGCCGCCACTGGGGATTTCAAGTTCGGGGATAGCCATGATTGTGAAAGCACGCTGAAAGTGGAATCAGTTCCGGTATAGCCTATCGAAACCTTAAGGCAAACCGTCGTTCCGGGGCTGGGCTGTGTTCCTGCAAGTCGACTCGCGGCTTTGCGGTATCATTCGTGCAATTTCGCCTTACTTTGGATGAACTGCATATGGCACAGGATCAGAACAATCTCGTCTGGCTGGACATGGAAATGACCGGTCTGGATCCGCTCAATGACCGTATTCTCGAGCTGGCCATTGTCATTACCGACAAACATCTGAACACCGTTGCCGAAAGCCCGGTGTGGGTAGTGCACCAGCCCGATGCCGTGCTGGATGCCATGGATGACTGGAACAAGGGCACCCATGGGCGCTCGGGGCTGATTGATCGCGTGAAAGCCAGCAGCTCCACGGCCGAGCAGGTTGAGGCCGAAGCGCTAGCTTTCGTGATGCAGTATGTGCCACGCCTTACCAGCCCGATGTGCGGCAACAGCATTTGCCAGGATCGCCGGTTCATGGCGCGATGGATGCCCAAGCTTGAGGATTGGTTCCACTACCGCAATCTCGATGTCTCGACACTCAAGGAATTGTGCAAGCGCTGGGTTCCCGAACTGCACAGCCAGTTCAAGAAGCAGGGCAAGCACACTGCGCTGGCTGATATCTATGAATCCATCGACGAACTGAAATTCTACCGCGAGCACTTCCTAAGGGTGCCCCTTCCCGGCTCTGACGCACTGTCACTCTAACTTGACAGCTCTCCCTGGGGGCTCCTAACGAAGACTATCTGCCTTGACTATGCTCTAAATGGTATGGCGTCAGAACCAGCGCCGGCTATTTGAGTAAACCAGTCAGGGGGAGAGGAGTGGATCATTGCAGACGAGCGTTGCTGCGCTGTGCCGCCTTGCCCCTGCTTGGTGCCGGGCTTTCCTGCTGATCCTGTACGCATAAGGTTAGCCGAGGTTTGACTTCTGAAGTATGGACAATCCATGGTTTACCTGCATTTGCTTGACCAGTGAGGCCAACTCGCCGACCTCTGGCGGATTCGCTCCTTCTCTCGTGCAGGCCAGGCTGCCAGCGGCGACAGCGTGACGCAGGTGAGTGGCGCCGTCGGCCTCAGAGTGCAGCAGCAGACTCCAGATCAGCCCGCCCATGCTGGCGTCGCCCGCGCCGACGGTATCGACGACGTCCATAGCCGGAGGCGTCTGCTGCCAGTGCGCGTCACCGTGACAGAGGCTCGCGCCGGCTGCGCCGCGCGTATAGAGATACATCGCCTGCGGATTCCAGCTGCGCAATGTGGCAAAGGCCCTAGCTTCGTCGTCCGTTCGGAACAGCCCGCGCAGGTCCTCGTCGGACACCTTGATCACGTCAGCGAGCTGCGTCATTTCCCGCAAAACCGGGTCGTAGGCTTCATCCATCAGCACGCGGAAATTGGGGTCGAAGCTGATTCTGGCGCCGATGGCGCGCGCATCACGGGCAAGTTGCAGCAAGGTGTTTGCCAGCTTGGGGCGGGCGAGACTGATGCCGCCGAAATGCAGCCAGATGTCCCGGCTCAGCCAGCCGGCGGGTAGCTGCGCCGGGTCGAAGTGCAGGTCGGCGCCGTCGTCGCCGACAAAGAAATAGGCCGGCGGATTGGTCTGGTGCACGACGGCGAGCAGTGGCGAGTGCGCGTTCTGCTGCAGAAAGCGCAAATCAAGCCCCGCCGCGCGGCTCGCCGCCACCAGTTCATCACCGAAACAATCCTTGCTGACCGCGCCGGCAAAGGCGCTGGGGATGCCGAGTTTCGCCATCACGCGGGCGACGTTCCACGTCGCGCCGCCAACCTTGGCGTGCCAGCTGTCGCCGTCGCCACGGATCAGGTCGGTGAGCGCCTCGCCGGCGGCAATGAAGCGGGGGAAGGTCATCACTTGGTTCTGCCTTTGTTTTGCGCCTTGCGGCGCGGTGTTTGCATGCGCGATTCCGTCGCGCCCACGGGAAGGGGGATTTGTCTCGGCAAATCCCCCTTCACCCCGAAGCCGAGCCCGGTCCGCCGCCCCGCTGCGCGGGGTGCCCTGCGATGCTCACAAGCAACAGCGCGGGTTCGAAACTCGCCCTGCGGGCTCAAACATCTCACCCGCGAAACCCTGTTGCTTGTTGCGCTTCTCGGCGGCTTCAGGGCTTGGGCGTGCTAATCAGCGTAACAAGCGGATCACAGCGCATTCAGCGCCTCGTAACACGCCCCCATCGTGTGGTAGTCCACCTTGCCGGCGGGGCTTTTCTCATCGCTGTATTTGCTGTTGTCCGCGCGCAGGATACGCCACCAGCCGCCGTGCTGGTGGTCGACGAAATGTTCCCACGAATACGCCCACAGCCGCTGGTAGTCATTCCAGTATTCCGGTTTTCCGGTGCGTTTGGCGAGCAGCGCGGCGGCGGCGAGGCTTTCTGCCTGCACCCAGAAATACTTGTCGCTGTCGCAGATTTCATCCTGCGGGCCGAAGCCGTAATACAGGCCGCCATGCTCGGCATCCCAGGCTTTCTGCATCGCGGTGCTGAACAATTCTTCCGCGCGCGGCAACAGCCAGGGTAGCGGGCGGTGGCGCTCCAGAATCAGCAGCAGCTTCGCCCACTCGGCCAGATGGCCGGGCTGGTAGCCCCAGGGGCGGAAAATGTTGGTCTTGTCGTCGCGGTTGTAATCCCAGTCCACCGACCAGTCGCGGTGGTAGTGTTCCCACATCATGCCGTTCGCCAGCGCGGCCTGGCGGTTGGCGATGTTGTTGGCCAGCAATTCGGCGCGGTCGAGGTATTTCACGTCCCCGGTCGCCTCGAAAGCGGTGAGCATCGCTTCGCAGGCATGCATGTTCGCGTTCTGGCCGCGGTAGGGTTTGGGCCCCCACTCTGGAGTCGCTTCGTCGGCATACAGGCCGTAATCCGGCTCCCAGAAGTGCGCTTCCATCAGCTGCCAGGTTTCTTCCAGCCAGGCTTTGGCTTCCGGTACACCGGCCATCACGCCGTGCGCGTAGGCCAGCACCACGAAGGCCAGCCCGTAGCAGTGGTTGGTGGCGTCATCGACCGTTTTCACGCCGTCCTGCCATTGCAGTTGCCAGGCATAGCCGCCGGTAGCCGGGTCGCGGTGCACGCGGCGCAGGAAGTCCAGCCCGTGCTTCACACCGGCCAGATACTCGTCACCGCCGAAGTGTTTGTACGCCATCGCGTAGTTGAAAACAAAGCGCGTGCTGCTGACCAGATGGCGGGTGTGCGCGTCGTACACCGTGCCGTCATCCTTGAAGAAATGGTAGAAGCCGCCGCTTTCGTCAATCGCACGCGGATGGTAGAAGGCCATCGTGTGGCGCACGTGGTCGAGCAGGGTTTGCTGATTGCGGAAATCAGGCAGGTGCATGGGGGTCTCCTTGGCAATGGGGGCCGGTGCTGGATCGCAGCACCAGACTGACAGGATGCAGGGGCTCGCTGGCGGGCTGGTGCTCGGCGGCGGCCAGCAGCAGGGTCACGCCGGCGGCGCCCAGCGCGGCCTTGTCGATGTTGACGGTGCTGAGGCCGGCCGCGCCGGAAGCCGGAATGTCGTCAAAGCCGGCAATGGCGAGGTCATCGGGTACACGCACACCGCGCAGCCGGCAGGCGTCCAGCAGCGCCAGCGCGCAGGCATCATTGAAGGCGATGATGGCGTCGGGCGGGCTGGCGAGCGCCAGCAGCTCATCAAGAGCCGCGGCGGCGCCGCTGGCCAGATCGACGCCGGCGGGGATCAGCACTTCCAGTGCCGGATCAGCCAGCAGGCCGGCGTTGAACAGGGCCTGGCGGTAGCCGCGCTCACGCAGGCGGATCGAATGGTGCGCCAGCGAGCCGGACACAAAGGCGATGCGGCGGCAGCCGCGCGCCAGCAGGTGTTCGGTCAGTACGCGCGTGCCGGCTTCGTTGTCCGGGTTGACGCTGGCCAGCCCCGGCGCGCAGGTGTCGATCAGCGCCAGGGGTTTGCCAAGCCCGCGGATCACGTCGAGCACATCCGGCTCGATAAAGCCCACGCACAGCAGGCCATCGGGCTGCTGCTGCAGCACCTGCCTACGTATCGATCCAGAAGGATCAATAACAAAGGGTTGCAGCGATATACCCAGCTCACTGCAGACCTGTTCCGCACCGGCAATCAGTTCGGCGTAGAAGGGCGCGGTCGCCGGTGTGGCGTGGCTGCGGTGCAAGAGCAGCAGCACGCGTTGCAGCGGTGCGCGCTGCAGGCGGTGCTGGTCGTAGTCCAGCTCGGCGGCCAGCGCGATCACCTTCTGCCGCGTGGCTTCCGACACGCCACCCTGATGCTTGAGCGCGCGCGAGGCGGTGCCGACCGACACGCCGGCGGCATCGGCGAGTTCGCGCAGGCTGATGCTCATGCTACCCCCCAGCTGCTGGTAATTAGGACGGAGTGCCCTGAAGACGACGGGGCATTAGCGCCTGCGGCGCGGGCTGCGAACAGGCGTGCGCCGAAACCCTGAGGGCGACTGCGTTTCTCGGCGGCTGCAACGGCAAGGTGTGCTTGGCCAGCGTCAGCGGCAGGCAGCGTGTGTTGGAAAAACAAGCGCGGTGTCACCATACATATTCCTCCGCCAGCAGCGCCGGCTGCTCCTGCGCCACCTTCAGCATGAGCTCGCCAAACAGCGTGTTCGCCCAGGCAAACCAGGCGCGGGTGAAGTCAGAGGGATCGTCCGGCATAAAGGACTCATGCATCAGCCCGCTGCCGCCGTCGCTGTTTACCAGCATCGCCAGGCACTCGCCGATTTCGGCTGCATCGCGGCTGGTCAGCGCGCGCAGGATGATGCTCATCGGCCAGATGCGCGGCGTGAGCGTGTGCGGGCTGCCGATGCCGCTGATGCGCCCGTCGCTGCTGCGGAAGTGCCAGGGGTTCGAACCGGAGAGCACAAAACGGCGGGTATTGGCATAGACCTCTTCATTTTCTAGGCATACACCCAGATACGGTAGCGATAACAGGCTGGGCACATTCGCGTCGTCCATCAGCAGTGCATTGCCAAAGCCGTCGACCTCGTAGGCCCAGATGCGGCCGTATTCCGGGTGGGTGACGATGGCGTGCGCCTGCAGCGCCGCATCCACCTCGTCGGCCAGTGCGCGGCTGCGGGCTGCCAGTGGGTGGCCGGGGTAATGCTGGTCGAGCAAGTCAGCGAGCTGGCGCAGACTGACCACGGCAAAGTGGTTCGATGGCACCAGAAAGCCGAACACGCAGGCATCATCAGAAGGCCGGAACATCGACGCGATCAGGCCGACGGGCTTGAGCGGGTTGCCCCAGCCATTGCACGGCAGCGTGTCCGATTGCCAGGCCGTGGTGCGCGCAAAGCGGTAGGGGCCGGGGCCGGTTTTGCGTTGCTGCTCGATCATTGTATTGACTGCCAGCTCCATCGCGGCCAGCCAGCCCTGATCGAAAACATCCGCATCGAACACGCCCGAGTCGCGTGTTGCCTGCCAGTAGCCGTGCGCGAGGCGGATGGCGTAGCACAGCGAATCCAGCTCCCACTTGCGCTCGTGTAGTTCGGGCTTCATCTCGGTGTGGTCCGTCTTCCACTCGCTGTCACCGGGGCCGTCGTTGAAGGCATTGGCGTACGGGTCGATCAGGATGCAGTGCGTCTGCCGGCGCACGAGGCCAGCGATCATGCGTGCGAGTGCCGCGTCATCCGCCGCCAGCGGCAGGTAGGGCCAAACTTGAGCGGTGCTGTCGCGCAACCACAGCGCGTGGATGTCGCCGGTGATCACAAAGGTATCCGGCCGGCCTTGTTCGTCGTCGCGGTGGAACACGGTGGTATCGAGCGTGTTCGGATAGCAGTTGGCAAACAGGGTACGCAGCTTCGCATCCGTGATGCGTGCAGACACCGTGGCAATGGTCGCCTCGACGGCGATGGACTGGAAGCGCGGTGTAGCGGGGCGCTGGTTCATCGCACTACCTCCACCGCATGGTTGCGCAGGCTGGCGACAACCGCTCCCTTGCTATCGGTCAGCCACAGTTGTGCGCGGCCGGCGGCGAGCTGCGTTTGATAGTGCCGGCCACTGCGCGGGTCGCTGAACTGCAGCAGCTGGTCGCGGCTGGTTTCGCTGATCGCGATCCACAGCGTGTGGCCGGCGAAATGCTGCGCGTGCAGGAAGACGCCCATCGGCGCTTCGCCCTGCCAGATGAAGTCGGCGGTGAGATTGGCGGCATGCAGCGCTTCGCGGTACAGCGTGTTCAAGGCTGCAGGATTGGCGTTCAGCTCTAGCGGCAGCGGGTGCCACAGGATCTGGCCACGGCGTCCTTGGCCGAAGGGGATGCGCTGCAGCTGTGCGCTGTCGCCACTTGCGGCGACGCCGGTTTCGATGCGGGCAATGGCTTCACCGGCAAAGGTGGCGCGCTGTACGGTCCCACCGATCTCGCACGGCTCTTCGCGGCTGAGGTTGCGGATGCTGGCTTGGTCAAACGGCGCGCGCTCGGTGGCATTGAAATAGCGGTCGAGCGTCGCCGGGCCGGTCAGCAAGAGCGTCACCGGATGCGTAGCGAGCAAGGCCTTGACCTGCTCCCAGCAGCCATCGTCCAGATTGAACGGGCAGGGCAGGAGCAGCAGTTGCGGCGGCGCGCTCATCAGGCTGGAGAGGTCATGGTCAGAAACCGCCTGCAGGTTCACGCCCAGTTCGAAGCCGAACTGGCGAACCAGCGCTTGCGTTGCATCCAGTGTGGTGCGGCGGTTGCTGTAGTCGTTGGCGAACGGGTATACAACAGCAGCCTTTGGCAGTTCTCGGTTATGGAGCAATACCCCAACCTTGCCAAAAAATTCGCCAAACGCGGCGGTGATCTCGGCCTCGGGTTTCTGCGAGCCGTCGGCGCGGCAGGCGCCGATGTGCGACTCGTTGATATTGTCCATGTGGTAGTTGATGTTCCAGATCCAGTGCACCGCGCCGGCGTTGCCGTAGGCGTAGGAGTACGCGTATTTGCGCTCCAGCAGTTGCATCAGCTCGGCTTCACTGCGGCGCGAGCGGCCATTCGGGCGCTCGACGTGCATGATGCCGGTTTCCTGCACCAGATTCGGCTTGTGCGGCGTCTTGCTGAACAGGCTGTCCCAGCCCAGCGCGTCGTTCAGCCACCAGCTGTGCACGGTGGTGTAATCGACCGCATCGGCATAAAAGAAGGCATGCGGGCGCTGCTGGCCGAGCGCCTCGTCCTGGCCCACGCACACCAGCACATCGGGAACCAGCTCGCGGATACTGGCGGCCAGATCGGCGGCCCAGTCGCGGTGTGCGTTTTGCGTGAACAGCGCGTAATCGAGCCAGAGGCCGTGCTGCTTCGGGGCGATTTCGGTGGTGTTGAAGCCGATTTTCTCCGGCTGCGGCGGGCGGATGGCGGAAAAGTCCGGCAGTTTGGCCGGGCTCATGTCCCAGGCGGCCTGCCAGTGCGCAATGTCCGGATTGCGCGCGCGCAGCCAGTCGCGGAAAGCCTGGTTTTCGTGCTTGTCGTGCAGCGTGCGCGGGCCGACGAAAATGCGCTCGGGGTCAAACAGCGACGGCTCGTTGATCAGATCCCAGTGCACGCGTTTGGTATCGGTGTGGCGCGCCACCACGCTGCGGATGAAGCGCTTCTGCGCAGCACGGCTGCGCGGATCGAGGTAAGGGTTGCTGCCTTCCCAGGCCTCCGGCGTGAAGGCGAAGAAGGTGAAACAGCACTCCAGGTCATGGCTGGCGCAGGTAAGGATAAAGGCGTCGATCGCGCGCAGCAGCGCCTCGCTGGCATGGCCGTCGACAAACATCAGTTGCCGCCATGCGCTCCAGATGCCGGTGCGCAGATAATTGACGCCCATGCCGGCCAGTGTCGCCATGTCGGCATCCCACATCGCCACATTGGGCAGCTGCAGGAATTTGCGGTGCACATCACTCGCCATATAGGTCATGCCGACCACCGGCATTACCTGGCCATCGCGCTCGAAATAATCGCGCCCGGCCTTTAGTCGCGTGCCGCGCGCCAGCAGCTCGGCGTCACGCCCCCAGAAGCCCTGTTCCAGTTTGATGATTTCCCCGGCGTCGCTGGTGAGTGTTGCACTGATTGCATAGCGGCCGGCGCGGATCGGGTAGGGCAGGGTAAAGCGTTTCGAGATCGGGCCATCCTGCAGGGTATCGAGCTGCAGCTCTCGTTCATCAAGGGCTTCAAGGCCATACGTGGTGGTAATTCGTGCTGTCCAGCGCTGGCCGCGGGTGGCGCCGAGCGCCTCGCCCTGCAGCGTCAGCGTGGCAACTTCGCCGGGCTCGTAGCAGGCAAAATCGGGCTTCAGCCACCACTCGGTCACGCCATGCGCGGCGTACTTGGTCAGGGTGTCGAGCATGGCCATGCCGCCGTTCTGCCAGAAGGCCGCGCCAGGCTCGACAGTCACGAATAGTTGCCGCGATCCGGCCATAGCACCGCGCAGGCGCTCGATCATCACCACCGGGCTGGCAATCGCATGGCCTTGGGCGTTGAGCACGCTGGCCAGCGGAACAATCCGCGCATCCATCGGCCCGGCCGAGCCGGAATCCAGCGGCTGATCCTTATCCTTGGTCGGCATCAGCACGAAGCCGTCGGTCGCGGCTTGCGTCGACAGGCAGGCTAGCTGGCCATCCAGCCAGGGGGGCAGGGCGGATGATTTCAGCTGTGTTGCCGCGCCGCAATCGACATGCTGGATTTCGTGGATGTCGAGATCGCGGAACAGTGCGGCCTGCGCTGTGGTCTGCCCATGCTCATCGACTGGCTGCCCGAATGGCGTGCGCCCGAGGCTGACAAGGTTGCCGCCTTGCGCCAGAAACTGCTTCAGTGCCGGCCAGGCGGCGCGGGGAAAAGCGCTGCCGTAAAGGTGCACATACACGCTGCCGGCTTTGGCCTGAGTCAGTGCTGTGGCCAGTTGCCTGACATTCAGGGCTTGCCACTGGTCTGGCAGCGTGTCGGGCAGTGGATGCGGGGCAGGGAAGGCCGGGTCGAGCAGGGCGTAGATGGTCATGGCAGCAATCCGTGGAAGTGGTGTTTAGTTTATTTGTTAAATAACTAAACGATTGCTGCATTGTGGACTGCGCTTGCGGCGAGTTCAAGGTGCGTGCTGCGAATGGCAAGCCGTGAAAAATAACAACCCCGCACAGGGCGGGGTCGGGAGTTCAGGATTTGCCGTGTTCAGTGAGCCAGAGGGCATCAAGCTCGGACAGGTGCCGCAGTTTCTCGGCGATTTTCCCTTCCAGTCCGCGCGGGGTCGGCTCGTAAAAACGTGTGCCTTCAAGTCCTTCGGGCAGGTAGGTTTCGCCGGCGGCATAGGCTTCCGGCTCGTCGTGTGCGTAGCGATAGAGTTTGCCGTAGCCGAGTTCCTTCATCAGCCGCGTTGGCGCATTGCGCAGGTGCTCGGGCACCGGGCGCGATTTGTCCTTGCCGACCAGCCCCATCGCCTGCTTGTGTGCCATGTAGCCGGCATTGGATTTGGGGGCGACGGCCAGATAGATCACCGCCTGCGCCAGCGCCAGCTCGCCCTCGGGACTGCCCAGACGCTCATAGGTGGTCGCCGCGTCGTTGCAGAGCTGCATTGCGCGCGGATCGGCCAGACCGATGTCTTCCCAGGCCATGCGCACGATGCGGCGTGCGAGGTAGCGTGCGTCAGCCCCGCCGTCGATCATGCGGCAAAACCAGTACAGTGCGGCATCGGGGTTTGAACCGCGCACCGATTTGTGCAACGCGGAGATCTGGTCGTAGAAATTGTCACCGCCCTTGTCGAAGCGGCGGTTGTTCAGCGACAGTGCTTCATTGAGAAATGCGGCGTCGAGCTCGTTGCGGCTGCTGGCCCGGGCGGCATTGGCGGCCTGCTCGACCAGATTGAGCAGCCGGCGTGCGTCGCCGTCGGCCAGACCGATCAGTGAGGCGATGCCGTCGTCGGTGAAGGCCAGCTCCGGATAGTGGCGTTCGAGCGCACGTGCGACCAGCAGGCCGAGCGAGGCATCGTCCAGTGCCTTCAGCACATAGACCTGCGCGCGTGACAGCAGCGCGGCGTTGACTTCGAAGGAGGGGTTCTCAGTCGTGGCGCCGATGAAGGTGACCAGCCCGGATTCGACGTAGGGCAGGAAGGCATCCTGCTGGGCCTTGTTGAAACGGTGGACTTCGTCGACAAACAGCATGGTGCGCAAACCGCGCTGGCGATTCATCTCCGCCTCGTCCATCGCGGCGCGGATGTCCTTCACGCCGGAAAACACGGCGGACAGGGCCAGCATCTCGCAGCCAAAAGCGCGAGCCAGCAGGCGCGCCAGAGTGGTCTTGCCTACGCCGGGCGGCCCCCACAGCAGCATGGAGTGCGGCTGGCCGGCTGCCAGCGCAAGCGCCAGCGGCTTGCCGCTGCCGAGCAGGTGATCCTGGCCGACCACGTCGCCAATGACCTGCGGGCGCAGCAGTTCGGCCAGGGGCTGATGTGCGGGCGGTGTGCTGCTGAAGAGGTCTTTACTCACGGATCACGTCGGCGCCAGCCGGGATGGTGAAATTGAATACGTCGGCGGCGAGTTTGGGGTTGCGCTCGAGCTTGTCGAACTGGATGCGGGTGGTCTGGTTGAAGTGGTCGTCCAGCTCCATCGCCTTGACGCCCGCCTTGTCGAGTCCGATGCGTGCACGCTCGAAGCTCTGGTCTGGCTGCTTCGGGGTCAGCTCGACCCACTGCAGCTGGTCTTTCTCTGGTAGCTCTTTCAGCGTGTAGCGGCTGGCCAGATCGGCCTGGCCGGCGAGCAGTGCGGCCGGGCTTGCATCAAGCAGCTTGCCTTGTGGTTTGATCGTGACCTGCATGAGGTCAGCGTCGAATAGCGTGACCTGCTTGCCGTCGCCAAGCAACAGTTGCTGGTAGGGCTTGAGGTATTCCCAGCGGAACTTGCCCGGCTTGGCGATCACGAGAGTGCCGCTGGAGCGCTGGACTTTGCCGGAGCGCTGGGTGACGACTTGCTGAAATTCGCCGCGCAGCGACTGGGTATCAGCCAGGTAGCGCTGCAGATCGGCGCTGGGGCCTGCACAAACGGTCCCACTGAGCAGGCAGAGGAATGCGGAGGTTCTGAAGATGAGAGCTTTGAGCATGCTGTCTGAGTGACTGTTGCAAATAGTGCCAGTGTAACTGATGCCGGCGCTGCAAACTGTGCGCAATGCACGAGATGGGGGCAAAGAAAAAGCCCCGCAGTGCGGGGCTTTTTCACAGGGACTGACGATTACTTGGTTTCAGTAATGGTCTGGGTACCCTTGACTTCGATTTCTACGCGGCGATCCGGAGCCAGGCATTCAACCAGCTTGGCGCGGGTCTTCTTGCTGTCCTTGATCGAGTTGCAGGTGTCGCCGGTTACCGGGTTGGCTTCGCCACGACCTTCAACAGTCATCTTGTCAGCCGGCGCGCCCTTGGCTACCAGGTAGTCACGTACAGTGTTGGCACGCTTTTCGGACAGGGCTTGGTTGTACTTGTCGGAACCGATGCGGTCGGTGTAGCCAACTACAACGGCTGCGCCGTCCTTGGTGCCAGCCATGCCCTTGACTTCTTCAACCAGCTTGTCCAGTGCGTCCTTGCCGGCCGGCTTCAGGGTCGACTTGTTGAAGTCGAACAGAACATCAGACTTCAGCACGAATTTCTTGGAAGTAACTACGGTTTCCGGTTGCTTGACTTCCGGTTTCTTTTCTTCAACCTTGGCGGCTACCGGTTCAACCCAGCCCGGGCAGCCCTTGACGACCTTGTCCTTGCTCCAGGAGCCGGTCTGCCAGCATTCGCCGATGCCGTTCTTCACCACGCCTTCCGGGTTGGCGGCACTAACGTTGGTGGAGTTGGTTACATAAGCTTCAGTGGCAGCAGCGGCAGTGCCGGCGGCACCGAAAGCAGCGACCAGAGCCAGAGTGGTGAGGGTTTGCTTCAGCATGTCAGATTTTCTCCATGATGTATTTGATGTGTAGTCACGTGGATGTACTGGGTAAGAGAATTGCGGATTGCTTCCGTGATTCAGCATGCCCACGTCATACGTCTACCAATATCACACACTACGCATTGTAGCCACGTTACACGCGGTAAGCAAAGGCAATCTGTGTGAAAGATGTCGCTTTTACCCTTGGTTTGCTGCCCCTCGGGCTGGTCATGCTAGAATCGCAGTGCGACTCGCGCTTTTTCCATATGCATATTCTGCCCTCAGGGCGGCAGCTTGAAAACGTGAATTCCGCACATTCGGGCTGCAGCTTTATTTTACCCAGCCTTGCTTTTTGATATAGCAGGATTACTGCAATCTCTCTACCGCCAATGTCCGAACAACTGTTTGCCAAAGAAACCCTGCCGGTCAGCCTCGAAGAGGAAATGCGCCGTTCCTATCTCGATTATGCGATGAGTGTGATCGTAGGGCGTGCATTGCCCGATGTCCGTGATGGCCTCAAGCCCGTTCATCGCCGCATTCTGTTTGCGATGCATGAAAGCAACAATGTCTGGAATCGTCCTTACGTGAAGTGTGCGCGGGTGATCGGTGACGTGCTGGGTAAATATCATCCGCACGGTGATTTCGCAGCCTATGAAGCGCTGGTGCGCATGGCGCAGGATTTTTCGCTGCGCTACACACTGATTGATGGCCAGGGTAACTTCGGCTCGATCGATGGGGATAATGCCGCGGCTTACCGTTACACCGAGTGTCGTCTGGAAAAGGTGACGGGCGAACTTCTCGCCGACATCGACAAGGAAACGGTCGATTTCACGCCGAACTACGACGAGAAAGAGCTCGAACCAACCGTTCTGCCCACCCGGATTCCGAACCTGCTGATTAACGGCTCGTCGGGTATTGCTGTCGGTATGGCGACCAACATCCCGCCGCACAATGTCGGCGAGGTGATCAATGGCGCGTTGGCGCTGTTGGGCAATCCTGAGCTCAGTGTCGACGAGCTGATCGATTTCATTCCAGCTCCTGATTTTCCGACCGCCGGCATCATTTATGGCATTCATGGGGTGCGCGAAGGCTACCGCACCGGTCGTGGCCGTGTCGTCATGCGCGCCCGCACCCACTTCGAAGACTGTGGCAAGAATGGTGACCGTCAGGCTATCGTCGTGGACGAGTTGCCATATCAGGTCAACAAGGCGCGTCTGCTGGAGCGGATCGGCGAGCTGGTACGCGACAAGCTGATCGAGGGCATTTCGGAGATCCGGGACGAATCGGACAAGTCCGGCATGCGCGTGGTGATCGAGCTCAAGCGCAACGAGATGCCCGATGTGGTGCTGAACAACCTGTTCAAGCAGACCCAGCTTCAGGACAGCTTTGGCATCAATATGGTGGCGCTGGTCGATGGCCAGCCGCGCCTGTTGAATCTCAAGCAGGTGCTGGAGTGTTTCCTCAAGCATCGGCGTGAAGTGGTGACGCGCCGTACCGTTTTCGAACTGCGCAAAGCGCGCGAACGGGGGCATATTCTCGAGGGGCTCGCCGTTGCGTTGTCCAACGTCGATGAAATCATCGCGCTGATCAAGGCTGCGGCGACGCCGCCGGAGGCCAAGACCGCGCTGATGGGGCGTGTATGGCGTTCCGAGCTGGTCGAGGACATGCTTTCGCGCACCGATATCGCCGCTTCGCGTCCGGAAGGCCTCGGCGTTGATTTCGGCCTGTCGGCTGACGGATATCGTCTGTCCGAAGTACAGGCGCAGGCAATTCTGGAACTGCGTCTGCAGCGCCTGACGGGTCTCGAGCAGGACAAGATCGTTGGCGAATACAAAGAAATCATGGCGAAGATCATCGACCTGCTCGATATCCTTGCCACACCCGCACGCGTGACGCAGATCATTTCCGACGAACTGAACGAAGTAAAACTCAACTATGGCGATGCCCGTCGTTCGGAAATCGTGCTGCATGGTGACGACATCAGCATTGAAGACCTGATTACGCCGCAGGATATGGTGGTGACGCTGACGCACGGCGGCTACATGAAGGCGACACCGACCGACGAATACCGTGCGCAAAAGCGTGGCGGTCGCGGCAAGCAGGCCGCAGCCACCAAGGACGATGATTTCATCGATCAGCTCTTCGTTGCCAATACCCACGATTACATCCTGTGCTTCTCCAGTCGTGGTCGTGTCTACTGGCTCAAGGTGTATGCGCTGCCGCAGGGCGGGCGCTCCAGCCGTGGCAAGCCGATCAACAATCTGCTGCCGCTCGAAGACGGGGAGAAGATCAGCGCCATCCTGCCGGTGAAGGCCTTTACCGATCATGATGCGCCGGATCTCGAGGACGATGCCGAGTTCGACGAAAAGGCCAATGGCCCGTTCATCTTCATGTGTACTGCCAACGGCACCGTGAAGAAGACGCCACTGAAGGCCTTCTCGCGCCCGCGTACCGCAGGCATCATCGCGGTGAAGCTGGAGGAGGGCGATCGCCTGGTCAGTGTGGCGATCACCTCCGGTCACGACCAGATCATGCTGTTCTCGGATGCCGGCAAATCGGTTCGTTTCAACGAGCATCCGGATGAAGGCGGTGTACGCCCGATGGGGCGGACGGCCGGCGGCGTGCGCGGCATGAAGCTTGAAGACGGCCAACAGGTCATTGCGCTGCTGGTGTCCACGTCGGATACGCAGATGGTGCTGACTGCCAGCAATGGCGGCTACGGCAAGCGCACCACGGTAGCGGATTTCCGCCTGACCAGCCGCGGCACGCAGGGCGTGATTGCGATGGATCTGACGGAAAAGACCGGCTTCAAGCTGGTGGCGGCAAGTCTGGTGGAAGAAAGCGACGACGTGATGCTGATTACCACCGGTGGTGTGCTGATTCGCACCAAGGTGGCCGAAATCCGTGAAACCGGTCGCTCTGCGCAGGGTGTGCGCCTGATCAATCTGGACGAGGGCGAGTTCCTCTCCGGTCTTGAGAAGGTCTGCGAACCGGAGTCCGATGAGGAAGACGGCACCGAGGTCGGTGAGGTCGACGCGGGAGAGGTTGCGGACGAATAATCCGTCACCTGTCGCCATACGTGATATGGGGTATTGGTCTGAGGCCTAGTTTTTGACTAAGCTGCCAGCCAATACCCTTTTCTTTTGCCGGAGGCGGCGATGTGGTTGCCGGTCAGTGATCCCGAATTTTTCGCGCGTGTCTCGCCGTGGTTCATGGCCATGCCGCACAGCCGCACTCTCGGTCTGCAATTGCTGGCCGCCTCTCGCAGGAAGGTGGTGATGGGTTTGCCGTTTCGCGAGGAGCTGATTGGCAATCCGCTCAAGCGCATCCTGCATGGCGGTGTGGTAACCAGCCTGATCGACACCTGCAGTGCGGCTTCGATCTACACCTTGCTGGATGCCGTCGAGGCTGTGGCAACGCTTGATTTGCGTATCGATTATCTTCGTCCGGCCAGTCCGGATGCCACGCTGTATTGCGAAGCGGAATGCTATCGTCTGACCGACAATATTGCCTTTACCCGGGCGACGGCCTATCAGGATGACCCGGCTCGGCCGATTGCGCATGGTGTGGCGACCTTCGCGCGCAGTCCGGTGCCGGCAGCGGTGGCGGGGGCGCTATGAGTCCGCACTGGCAGGTGAATTCGATTGCCGAGCTGGATCTGCTGCTGCAGACCCGCATTCCCTATGCGGCACTGCTGGGTATCCGGGCGCATGCCGGCGATGACGGTGAGCCGCTGTTCCTATTGCCTTACCAGGAGGCAAATATCGGCAATGTCCAGTTGCCGGCGTTGCATGGCGGGGTGATCGGCGGTTTTCTGGAAAATTCGGCAGTCATGCATCTGCTGTGGGCCCGCGAAGCATCCGAGTTGCCCAAGGTGGTCGATTTTTCCATCGACTACCTGCGCTCGGGACGGCCACAGGATACCTGGGCACGCTGCGAGATCGTGCGGCAAGGCAAGCGCATCGCCAATGTACTGATGAGCGCCTGGCAGGATGACCCCGCGCGACCGATTGCGCAGGCGCGCGCGCATTTTCTGCTCGCCTGAATACCCCGAAAAACGGCACAATACGGGTAAGCCGCAATGCGCCGGCGTCTGTTTTTTCTGCCCGTGGGATGCCCTTGATGACGACATACAATTTCAGCTCCGGCCCTGCCGTACTGCCCCGTGACGTGTTGCTGCAAGTGCAGCAGGAGCTCACCGACTGGCACGGTTCCGGCATGTCCGTGATGGAAATGAGCCATCGCGGCCCGGAGTTCACCCAGATCATCACCGAGGCCGAAGCCGATTTGCGTGCGGTGCTGGCCATCCCGGCAAATTACAAGGTGCTGTTTCTGCAGGGCGGTGCGCATTTCCAGTTCGGTATGATTCCGCTCAACCTCACCCAGCCCGGCGACACGGTCGATTACGTGAATACCGGCAGCTGGTCGAAGACTGCGATCAAGGAAGCGCAGCGCTACGCGAACGTGAACATCGTCGCCAGCAGCGAAGACCGCAATTTCAGCTACGTCCCCGATGAGGCGGGCTGGCAGCGCTCGGCCAATGCCAAGTATCTGCACTACTGCTCGAATGAAACCATCGGCGGCGTCGAATTTCCCTTCATTCCCCAGTCTGATGTGCCCCTGATCTGCGACATGTCCTCGAACATCCTCTCGCAGCCGCTGGATGTCAGCCGCTATGGCTTGATCTATGCAGGCGCGCAGAAGAACATCGGACCGTCAGGCATGACCATTGCCATCATCCGCGAGGACCTGATCGGCCACGCGCGTGCCGAGGTCCCGACCATGCTGAACTACAAGACGCACGCCGACGCGAGTTCGCTCTACAACACGCCGCCGAGTTTTGCCATCTATGTCGCCGGCCTGGTCTTCAAGTGGCTGCAAAAGAACGGTGGCCTGGATGCCATGGCCCGGCACAATGCTACCAAGGCGGCGCTGGTGTACGACGCCATTGACGGCTCGGGCGGGTTTTACCGTGCGCCGGTCTCCGGTGCCTGCCGCTCGCGCATGAACGTGCCGTTCTGGCTGAAGGATGCGGCACTGGATGCCGAGTTCCTGCAGGGTGCAGAAGCCGCCGGGCTGGTGCAGCTCAAGGGGCACCGTAGCGTCGGCGGCATGCGCGCCTCGATCTACAACGCGATGCCGCTGGAGGGTGTGCAGGCACTGGTCGCCTACATGGCCGATTTCGCCCGCCGCCACGGCTAAGAATCCACTGGTCGCGCCCTGTCGCGGCCTCTTCCGTTTTTACCGGATGCCCTCATGAGTGACGATTTGCTAAAAGTACACCGCGACGCCATCGATGCGATCGATGCGCAGGTGCTGCAACTGCTAAACCAGCGCGCCAAGCATGCGCACACCATCGGTGAAATCAAGGGGGGCGGCATTGTCTACCGCCCGGAGCGCGAAGCGCAGGTGCTCACGCGCATCAAGGAGCTCAACGAAGGCCCGCTGCCCGATGAAACCGTCGCGCGACTGTTCCGCGAGATCATGTCAGCCTGCCTGGCGCTGGAGCGGCCGCTGACCATCGCCTTCCTTGGCCCCGAGGGGACGTTCAGCCAGGCCGCCGCGATCAAGCATTTCGGCCATGCCGCGAGTACATTGGCCTGTGCGTCGATCGATGAAGCCTTCCGCGCTGTCGAAGCCCGCAGCGCCGATTATGTGGTGGCGCCGGTGGAAAACTCGACCGAAGGTGCGGTCGGTCGCACGCTGGATCTGATGGTGACCAGCCCGCTGAAAATCTGTGGCGAAGTGGTGCTGCGCATCCACCATCACCTGCTGCGTTCGGTCGAAGGGCTGGCCGGCATCAAGCGGGTGTATTCGCATGCGCAAAGTCTGGCGCAATGCCACGAATGGCTGAACAAGAATCTGCCGGCCGATGTCGAGCGCGTGTCGGTGGCCAGCAATGCCGAAGCTGCCCGGTTGGCGAGCCTGGATGCCGAGTGCGCGGCGATTGCCGGTGATGCGGCGGCCGAGAAGTTCGGCCTGTTGAAGCTGGCACAGAATATCGAGGACGAGCCGAACAATACCACGCGCTTCCTGGTGCTGGGCTATCAGGAGACCGTCCCTTCGGGCAAGGACAAGACGTCGCTCGTCATTTCCGCGCCGAATCGCCCCGGCGCGCTGGCCGAGCTGGTCGAGCCGCTGGCGCGCAACGGCGTGTCGATGAGCAAGTTCGAATCACGCCCCAGCCGCACCGGCCTGTGGGAATACGTGTTCTTCGTCGATGTCGAAGGGCATGCCCACGAAGCCAGGCTGCAGGCAGCACTGGCCGAGCTGCGCAATACTGCTGCATTCGTGAAGGTGCTGGGCGCCTATCCGCTCGCCGTAATCTGACAGGGAGTTCCGGACATGAAGAAGGTAGCTGTTTTCTGCGGGGCCCGTACAGGCAATGACCCGATCTATGCCGAGGCGGCCGCAGCACTGGGGCGCGAGCTTGCTGCACGGGGGCTGACGCTGGTGTATGGCGGCGGCAATGTCGGCCTGATGGGTGAGGTTGCCAAAGGAGCTCTGGATGCCGGTGGCGAAGTCATCGGCGTGATTCCGGAATTCATGGCCCTGCGCGAGCTGGCGTATGCCGCCTGCACCGACCTGATCGTGGTCGATTCGATGCACACGCGCAAGGCCAAGATGGCCGAGCTGGCCGATGCCTTTATCGCCTTGCCCGGCGGGCTGGGCACCTTCGACGAGCTGTTCGAAATTCTTACCTGGGCGCAGATTGGCCTGCATGGCAAGCCGATTGGTCTATTGAATACCCAGGGCTATTACGATGGCTTGCTGGTGTTTCTGAACAAGGTCGCCGCCGATGGCTTCGTGCGTGAGGCTGAACTGGAAGCCGTGCAGGTTTCCGACGACATCGGCGCACTGATCGACCTGCTGGCCGCCCGCCCGCAGCACGCCGGCGAATGGCAGTACGATGCCCTGCGTGATCGTAGTTAAATCTTGGGTATGGCTTCGTAGCCATTTTCCTTAAAGGTTTGTGGCGATATACCCTGTTAATTATGGAAGAACAATGTCTGAACTGACCCACCGCGCCCCCGAATACATCCGCGCCATTGCGCCGTACCAGCCGGGCAAACCGACTTCCGAACTCGCGCGCGAGCTGAATCTTGACCCCGCCGGTATCGTCAAGCTGGCGTCCAATGAAAACCCGCTGGGCATGAGCCCCAAGGCGCGTGCAGCGGTTGAAAAGGCGCTGGACGAACTGGCGCTGTACCCGGACGGCAACGGCTTCGAGCTCAAGAGCAAGATCGCCAGCAAGTTCGGCGTGGGGCTGGACCAGATCGTGCTGGGCAATGGCTCGAATGACGTACTCGAGCTGATTGCCCGCGCCTTTCTGCAGGCGGGCGATAGCTCGGTGTATTCGCAATACGCCTTTGCCGTGTACCCGCTGGCCGTGCAGGCCGTTGGCGCAACCGGCATCCAGGTGCGCGCCGTCGATTACGGCCACGATCTGGTCGCCATGCGCGAAGCCATCCGCCCGGACACCAAGATCGTCTGGATCGCCAACCCGAACAATCCGACCGGCACGCTGGCACGCCCGGGCGACCTGCTGGAATTCCTCGAGCTCTGCCCGCCGAATGTGCTGGTCGTACTTGACGAGGCCTATACCGAATACCTGCCTGCCGAGAAGCGCAGCGATTCCATTCTGTGGCTCAAGCAGTTCCCCAATCTGGTCGTGGTGCGCACCTTTTCCAAGGCCTACGGTCTGGCCGGCCTGCGCGTCGGTTTTGCACTGGCCCGTCCGGAAGTCGCCGACCTCCTCAACCGCGTGCGCCAGCCCTTCAATGTGAACAGCCTCGCGCTGGCTGCGGCCACCGCTGCGCTGGATGATCTGGACTTCCTGCGTGAAACGGTGGCGGTGAACAAGGCCGGGATGATGCAACTGGTCGCAGCCTTCCAGCGGCTGGAAGTGCCCTTTATCCAAAGCCACGGCAACTTCATTGCTTTCCACGTCGGCGATGCGCAGCTGATGAATCGTTTCATGCTTGAGCGTGGCGTCATCGTGCGCCCGCTGGGTGGCTACAACCTGCCCAATACCCTGCGGGTATCCATCGGTACCGAAGCTGAAAACGCCCGCTTTATCGCTGTGCTGGAAGAGGCGCTGGCCGGCTAAGCCCCAAGCGGCGGATTTGCCGGTATAATCCGCCGCAAAATCAAACGATCACTGGAGCGATGCCATGCCGCTGTTTGCCAATACCACTTATGTCTCCGAATACACCGAATTCATGCGCGGTTTCCTGAAGGACAACCCGGATGTCGCGGCCGGCCAGGTTGAAGGCCGTGCGCTGCTGTGGGACAAGGCGCCGATCGATCTGGACGAGCGCGCGCGCAACAGCGCGTCCAACGTGGCGCAAAAGCCGTATCCCTACCAGCCGGAATAAGCGCAAGGGCGACTACGACAAACCAGCCTGCGGGCTGGTTTTTTCATGGCAGGAGCGGGGCAGTGACTACGGCAGGCAACTGGGACATTTTCTGCAAGGTCGTCGACAACTACGGGGACATCGGCGTGTGCTGGCGGCTGGCGCGCCAGCTGGCGGGCGAATACGGCATCTCTGTACGCTTGTGGGTCGATGACCTCGCCAGCTTTGCGCGGATTGCGCCGCAGCTGGATCCGGCCGCAGCGGAGCAGTTTCTCGATGGCGTGATGGTTTGCCTCTGGGCGGAGGACTTTACCAAGACGCTCCCTGCGCCGGTGGTGATCGAGGCCTTTGCCTGTGCTCTGCCAGCCGCTTATCGCGCCGCGATGCCGGGGGTAACGCGCTGCTGGCTCAATCTGGAATACCTGAGTGCCGAGGACTGGGTCGAGGGCTGTCACGGCTTGGGATCGCCACAGGGGCAGGGGCTGAACAAGTATTTCTTCTTCCCCGGGTTTTCGGCCGGTACGGGTGGCCTGCTGCAGGAGCAGGCTGCGCAGCATGAACGCGAGCGCTGGCATCAGGCCGATTCCCGCAAGCTGCTGGCGCGTTTTGCCCCGTTTGATGAGCGCGTCAGCCGGAATGTCTCGCTGTTTGCCTATCCCAACCGCGCATTGCCGGCCCTGCTGGATGAACTCGTCGAGGATGATAAAACAAGCAGGGTATATGTCCCTGACTCATTGATCACAAGATCCGTGGCGGAATATGTGGGTGGGTATATTGATTGCGGCAGTGTCTGGCAGCGGGACAACCTGCAGATTGTCACCCTGCCCATGCTCGCGCAGGCGGATTACGACCGGCTGCTGTGGAGTTGCGATGCCAACTTCGTGCGCGGTGAGGATAGTTTCGTGCGTGCGCAGTGGGCTGGCAAGCCGCTGATCTGGCACATCTACCGGCAGGATGAAAACACGCACCTGGAAAAACTCGCCGCCTGGCAAGCTCGCTATCTGGCCGATTGCGCCAGCTACGCCGCCAGCGCCCAGGCCGCCGCACTGGCTGCCTGGAACCGCGAAACGGCGGATCGCGATGTATGGCGTACCTGGTTGCGTGCCCAGCCGGATCTGGCGCTGCACGCGCGCAGCTGGGCTAAGCAACTGGCACAACACGGAAATCTGGCGGGCAATCTGGTCAGCTTCGTCGGCTGCAAGGTATAATCGCGCGTTTTTTATCGTCTAATCTGCTTGATTGCAGTAACAGGAAACACAGTAATTATGAAGACCGCTCAGGAAGTCCGCGCTGGTAACGTGATCATGGTTGATGGCCAGCCGCTGGTTGTGCAAAAGACCGAATACAACAAGTCCGGCCGTAACGCCGCTGTTGTAAAGATGAAGATGAAGAACCTGCTGACCGATTCGGCATCCGAAGCCGTGTTCAAGGCCGACGACAAGTTTGATGTCGTCGTTCTGGACAAGAAGGAATGCACTTACTCCTACTTCGCTGACCCGATGTTCGTATTCATGGACACCGAATACAACCAGTACGAAGTCGAAGCTGAAAACCTCGGCGACACCGCTGCCTTCATCGTTGACGGCATGACCGATGTCTGCGAAGTGACCTTCTACGAAGGCAAGGCCATCTCCGTTGAACTGCCGACCACCATCGTGCGCGAAGTGGAATACACCGAGCCGGCCGTACGTGGCGACACGTCCGGCAAGGTCATGAAGCCGGCCAAGCTGGTAGGCACCGAAACCCAGATCCAGGTAGCCGCTTTTATCGAAATCGGCGACAAGATCGAAATCGACACTCGCACCGGCGAATTCAAGAAGCGCGCCTAAGTGCCAGAAGCCGCAAGGCTTGTGTCGCGCAGCCGCGTGCTGCACAGCAAACAGCCCCGCCAGTGCGGGGCTGTTTGTTTTTGCGCGGATTCTTTATGCTGCTACCATGAGCACCTCTGCCCACTCCTTGCGCCGCATCGGCGTTTGCACCCACCGTCGCCTCGACGGCCAGCCTTCGTGCGCCGCCCGCGGCAGCGAGCAACTGTTGCCCGCGCTGCGTGGGCGGCTTGCGGGCGAGGGCAGGGACGTTGAGGTCTTTCCGCTCGGCTGTCTTGGCGACTGCGAGCGCGGGCCGAATGTGAAGATTGTCGGTGGCGAGCTGTTGCACGAGGTGACTCTTGAGCGGCTGGATGCGGTGCGTGTGGCGCTGGATGAGTGAGTGTGTGGCTGCGCATTATCCTGTGGATAAGGGCGAGCCCAAATGTGCTGTGCGCTTAGAGCAAAAAATCTGTCAAAGCCAGCTTTGAGATGCCGGTCAGCGCGATTGAAAATTCGGCAGCGGCATCCCCATCCGTATTGCCATACAGGGTGCCATTGCTCAGTTTGAGCTGTCCGGGCGCAGTGAAGCGGCTGGCGCTGCTGATCAAGGTTGTAAAGGCATCATTTTTCACGGTGGTTTCATTGGCGTCGATTGCCGACAGGTCGATCTTGTCCTGTCCACGAGTGAAATCCCTGATCGTATCGCGTAGCGTGCTGCCGGGCCCCGATTCGGCGGTAATGCTGAAAATAAAGCGGTCGGCGCCGGTTCCGCCTGAGAGGATATCCCGGCCACTTCCTCCCTGCAGAATATCATTGCCATTGCCGCCGTACAGCGTATCAGCACCCGCTCCGCCCATGAGCTGATCTGCGCCATCGTCGCCATACAAGATATCTGCCCCGTCATAGCCGTACAGCTTGTCATTTCCAGCGCCGCCGCGCAGCGTATCGTTTCCAGTCAGAGGGCCGTTATTAGGGTTCACAATCGCAGTGATCGTCGAGCCTGCCGTAGCTACTCGCTGCCAGATGGCATTATCGGGGTAGGCATATAGTGGCAATAGAATTTGGCCACCATATCGGGCTGCCACTGCCGTCTCATTTTCGAACCAGCGTGATAGCGTATCCCAAGGGTTGCTGCCTGCAACGCCATCCTCGGTAACATAGACGTAACCGGCTCCGGCAGAAAATAGCTGTGCCGTCGCGGGAAGCACATTTGCTGAGGCAATTCCGTACTCCAGCCCGGCAATTCGCTCGGCTGCATACCCGAGCTTGCGTCCGGCCGTGATGTTGGCAGAAACATCGCTATTGTTTTCGCCCAGCACGATCACATCGGCGAGCGCGATGTAGGAATGATCCTGCGGCATCGTGCCGGGGTTCATGATGACTTTGAGTCCCAGGCTGTGTGCATAGTTAACCACGGTCTTGTAATTTGCCAGATCTTTGCTTGTTCCGGACACTTCATCAATGAATACGGCGGTCATGCTGCTGAAGCTTTGCTTCATTAACCAGATGTCCTGGTTGATTTCAGCTGCCGAGCGGGCACCGTAGCTGGAGTAGACATATCCAGCGATGTGATTGCCATGGTTCGCAAGTTGCGCCACTGCTTGCGTGTACAGATTTCCGGCAAGGCCGCCAATTATTACGTCCCCGGCAGTGCTACCGAGGAGGGTTTCATTGTTTTCAGTGCCAAACAAGGTAGCCATTGTTGTTATCCAGCCAGGAAGCAGGCAAGGAACTATAGCTCCCGCAGAATTGAATAGCCAGTGGAGGTGATTAGCCTACCGTAACTCTGGGGATGTTCATGCTGTACCAAACCACTGCGCGATTCTCCGCAATGTGTTGCCTGCCAATTTCACGCCGAATAGTCTTTCAGCGCCTCCACCGCATCGCGGTAGCCAGTCTTGATTCGTGCAGCGATCGAGCGTGGCGAGAAATCCAGCGTGGCGCTTTGCGCTTCCGGCATGTTGTTGGTAATGATGACGGGGGCCTCCAGTGTGCGCAGGCGCTCGATGTCCTTGAAGCCGGCCAGCTGGCGGATCGGCGAGTTGGCCGGCAGGGTCTGGTCGAGTGCGGCGTACAGTTCAACCATCTGGTTGAGATCCTGCATGCGCTCCATGTCGCCGAGCACCTTGTTGGAGAAGATGATCTCGGTCATGCGGTCCTGCACCTGCTGCAGGTTTTGCGGCACCAGGCCCTTGAGCGGGAAGAGGTTGACGATGATGAAGCGCGCATCCGAGTCGGCGGGCAGGCCGTTGATCATCGCGCCCAGCGGCGCGTTGTCGAACAGCCCGCCGTCCCAGTAGTGATAGCCATCGATTTCCACAGGCGGGAACATGGGCGGGATCGAGAGCGAGGCGATCACATGGTCGGCGGTAATGCGCTGGCCGTTGCGGTTGCTGAAGGTGGTGATCTCGCCGCTTTCGATTTGCACGGCGGAGAGCTGGACGATGGTGTCCGAATTGTTCAGCTTGTCGAAGTCGACCAGCTCGTGCAGCAGCTCGCGTAGTGGCTCGGCGGAATAGACCGAGGTCCAGCTGCCGGCATTCCAGAAATCGGTACGCAGCCGCGACATGTGGCGGTTGCCCCACAGCGCGAGGTTTTCTTCAACGAATTGCGGGGCGAAGGGCAGGTCGGGAACGGTGAGTTTGCGCCATAGCTCGTCCAGCGCAGCGACCGGATCGGGATTGCGGGAGCCCACCAGCACGGCGGTGTTGACCGAACCGATGGAAATCCCTGCAACCATGCTGACTGGCAGCAGGTCTTTCTCCTGCATGTGGCGCAGCACGCCCAGTTCATAGGCGCCTAGTGCGCCGCCCCCTTGCAACAGCAATGCGATATCCGGCATGACGAATCTCCAAGAGATAGTGTCAGCAGAATATCAGGAATTGCAGGGGGATTGCCTAGGCACTTTTGAGTTTCAGCTTCCATGCCAGCAGCAGTGCGGCCCCCGGCATCAGGATACCCAGTAGCCCGATGGTAAGCAGTAGCGGGCTCAGCTCCGCGTAATTGGCTGCGGTGACGATGGCCTTGGTGGCCGGGTCTTTCACTTCGCGGCTGAGCACGAAAAGCTGGTTCAGGTATTTGGTGCCCAGCTGGGCCGCCGAGAGCGCCAGATTGGTGAACGAGGCCATCACGGCGAAGAAGGTTGCCTTGAGGTGGTTGGGCGCGGAGTTGGCGATCCAGGCCAGCATCGGAATCATCGAAATCTGCCCCAGCGGGGATTCCAGCGCCGTATCGATGACGGCAATGAAGCGGGCGTCGACCACGCCGCCGCTGTGTACTGCCGTCCAGTGGTGCAAACCGTAGCTCATGCCCAGTACGGGCAGCGACAGGATGGTGCCGGCGATGGTCAGGAAGGCAACCACGACATACAGCGGGCGCTCGGCCATGAAGCGGCGGAACAGAAACATACCAGCCAGCGTCAGCGCGCTGCTGATCAATGACAGCTCCGAGAGGAAAGATTGATCGAAGCGCAGCTCGTCGATCATCCACCAGGTTACGCCCGGCCCTGCCGATGGCGTGGCGCGGAACATGAAAATCACCAGTGCGGTGCCCAGTAGCGTGGCGCGTGCGGGCCCATCCAGCTCGCGCAGCAGTCGCCCCATCAGAAACAGCACGATGACCATCGAGCCGGCGAACACCGCTTCCTGGCCGTAGCGCAGCTCCGTCAGCCCCATCAGCAGCGTGAAGGTGACAAACACCAGGCTGCCACCCAGAATCCACCAGTTTGCCCGGACGTCGCCGTCCTGATGATTCAATAGTGACTGTGCCTCGGCATCGCTCAGGCCATGCGCGCGATGTGCGGCCAGCCGGCGGCGCTGCAGCCAGCCATTGAGCAGCACGCCGCTGACCGAGACCAGCGGAATAACCAGCGCCATCAGGTAGACCTGCTGGTAGAGCGCGGTCTTGGCAGTATCCGCGAGCGTTTCCGCATCGGCAAACAGCCAGACATTCACCCCGGCGACCAGCACCGAGCCGCCAATGACAGCCACCCGCCCCAGTGTTTGCATGGTGGTGTGCATGCGCTTGATGTCATTTTCGGCGAGCAGCGTACCGTCCGGAAGATGGCGTGGTACGGCCTCAACCGTCATCGCATCGGCAACCGCATCCTGCAGTACGAAACCGATCGGCAGCAGCAGTGTCGAGAGCACAAACCATGCGTTCACGCTCATGAACTGTGCCATCTGCTGCGGATTGCCGATCAGTCCGGCCATGATCAGCAGGCTGGCCGCCAGCAGCGCCGCCCCCAGATAGATCAGCCCGCTCTTGAAGCGCCACAGCAGGTCGACCAGATGCCCCAGTGGCATCTTCAGCGCAAACGGCAGCCCGGCCCAAAAGCCCAGTGCGGCGAGAAATTCGGCGGAGAGCCCCAGGTGTTCTTTCACATAGAAAGTGCCAACAATCCCGGTCAGCCCCTGGATGCCGAAGGCCAGATACACCAGCAATGGCGGCAGGTAGGAAAGCTGCATGTCGCGACCAAGCGAGAGAATGTTGCGATCAAACCATTGCCAGAGCATGCGGGAAATCCTGTAGGAAATGCAGAGCCGGGCGCTCATGCTAGGGAAGGGACGGGCGCTTGGCAATTGCGGCAGGTGGCGGACGCGGCAGAGGCTGGAGCTGGCGCGATCACCGAGCTGGGCGATACGCGCAGATTTCTAGCGTGCTGTCGGGTATGTGCTTGAGGCCCTTGTTATGAAGTAGGTTTGGTTGCATGGGGTAATGGGTATGTTTAGGAGGGCTTGCCGATGTTGTCGCGTGTGAGCCACAGCCATGCCAGGGCTGGTTTGACAGGATCGTGGCGCAGCGCCACGATGCGCGCTTCGCAGGCCTTTCGGGTCTGCCCTGGTGGCCTTCGGGCCGTGTGCAATTGTCACGCGAGTCGCCTCGCGTATTTGAGAAGGAGAAAGCCGTGACCCCGTTCGAGACGAACACCCGCTAGCACAGCACCCGAATCCCCCGGAGTTCGGCGTGACTGGCACGCCGGGCTCCTGCCGCAGACCCCAAGTCTGCCCAGCCCCGGTTTTCGCGAATCCCCATCGGCGGTGGTTCCGAGCAAATCCGGGGCTTTTTGTTTTTTTACAGGATTCATCTGTATGCCAGTCGTACAACAACTCAACAAGGGGCGCGTGCCGGTCAAGATCTGGACCGACGACATCGCCCCCGATGCCCTCAATCAACTGCTCAACACCGCGCAACTGCCCATTGTGCACGGCCACATTGCCGCGATGCCGGACGTGCATCTGGGCATTGGTGCCACCGTTGGTTCGGTGATCCCGACCCGCGACGCCATCATTCCCGCTGCCGTCGGTGTCGACATCGGCTGCGGCATGAACGCCGTGCGCACGTCGCTCACCGCCAGCGATCTGCCCGACAACCTGCTGCGCATCCGCTCTGCCATCGAGGCCGAGGTGCCGGTGGGCTTTAACCAGCATGACTGGAGCAAGGTGCGTGGCGGCGCGATGCAGCGCGTGGCAAGACCGCTGAATGACCGACTGGATGTGCTGGTCGGTAAGCACCCGGGGCTGATGAAAATGCAGCGCCAGTTTGCCCAGACCTGGATCTGCCAGATCGGCACGCTGGGCGGCGGCAACCACTTCATCGAGCTGTGCCTCGACGAGGAACAGCGGGTGTGGATCATGCTGCACTCGGGCAGCCGCGGCACCGGCAATGTCATCGGCCGTTACTTTATTTCAGCGGCGCAGAAGGACATGCGGCGTCACCAGCAGCACCTGCCGGATAAGGATCTGGCGTATTTCGCCGCCGGCTCGGCACTGTTCGACGATTACGTCGACGCCGTCGAATGGGCGCAGGACTACGCGCTGGTCAACCGCCGCGAAATGATGCGGCGGGTGGTTGATGCCATCCGCCCGCATCTGCCGGCATTCACGCTGACCGACGAAGCGATCAACTGCCACCATAACTATGTGGCGCGCGAAAGGCACTTCGATGCCGATCTCTTCATCACTCGCAAGGGCGCAATTGCCGCGCACGCCGGGCAGCTCGGCATCATTCCCGGCAGCATGGGGGCGAAGAGCTACATCGTGCGCGGTCTGGGCAACGCCGAGTCGTTCTGCTCGTGCAGCCACGGCGCGGGGCGGAAAATGAGCCGCACCGAGGCGAAACGGCGCTTCAACCGCTTCGATCTGGCGAGCCAGACCGAGGGTGTCGAGTGTCGCAAGGACGGTGGCGTGGTTGACGAGATCCCGGCCGCGTACAAGGACATCGACGCAGTGATGGCGCACCAGACCGATCTGGTCGAAGTAGTGCACACGCTCAAGCAAGTGCTGTGCGTGAAAGGCTGAGGGGAGGGAACATGCAATTCAAACCCCGCAACCCCTACGCACTGGCCGCCCGCCAGCGCAGCGCCGGCGCGCACGAGCAAAGCGAACGCGCGCAGCGTCGCAGTGCCAGGCAGCAGCTGCGGCAGTGTGCGCTTGAGGAGCTGGAAGACGACTCGCTGCAGGGCGGGCGCCAGTCGGCGCGCGAGCGTCTGCAAAAATGATGATGGTGGGTATGTAGCTATGGCTGTTAATTTTCATAGCCTTGGTGTGCATACCCCTCAAAATACAACGCCCGCGATTGCGGGCGTTGTTGCCTGTACCCATCAGGTGAGCATGATCATGCCTACCTGATTTGTATTATTCAGTGATTGCCGCGGTGAGTCTGTTTGGGGGGGGCTCAGATTGTGCTGTTCTAAGCGATGTAACCTGCGCAGTGTTCAGGTCAAGTGCAAATGTGTGTTATTTATCCAGCGTTGCTCGCGCCTTCCCAGACGATTCGCCAGCCCTGACCGTCACGTTGCCAGTAAAGGCGTTTTTTCATGCGGTTTTCCAGGTTGTTGCTGCGGTAATCCTGCTCGAAGCTGCTGACCAGCTGACTGCCGTTTTCGCCGGCAGCAAAGATGCTCAGATCCTTGAGTTCGATATCGACCCAGTCCTTGCTGTTGTTTACCGAGGCTTTCTGTTCGCTCCACGTGCGCAGATTCTGACCGTCGTCGCTGCGGAACTGGTCGGAATAATAGTTGAGGTAGCGGCTGGTCTGGCGTTCGGCCCAGGCGTGGCGCCAGCCCTCGACGGTTTCCATCGCCCGGTCACGTTGCTTTGCCCAATCGTCCTGAGTGAGCCACTGAACCCCAGGGGCGATGACGACCGCGGTTTTGCCCAGCTGGAGGTATTCGGCGATCTTCTGCATTTCCGGGTTGGCCATCGCAACGCAGCCATTCGAGGCGAGCGGGGCCCGGGCGTAGGTCGCTTCCGGTACGCCGTGCAGCCAGATGCCGTGTCCGGTGCGGCCTTGCGAGCGATCCAGTTCGTTGGGGTAGGAGAGGGGCCAGGCGCCGACGCCATACAGATCGGCCTTGTCGCCGTAGGTCTTGTCGAGCTGTTCGCGGGGCAGGTGGCTGGTGACGAAGTAGACGCCCAGCGGGGTACGCTGGTCTCCTTCCTTGTACTTGTCGAAACCGAGTTTGCCGATGGTGGCATAGAAGTCGGTGACGTACTTCGGCGTGCCATTGTCATTGGCATAGATGTAAATGCGCGATGCCCGGGTGTCTACCAGAATGGCGTGTTTCATTTCCGGAGCAAAGACCAGCAGATTGCCCGGCAGCTTGTTGACGTGCGGCGGATTCAGGCGATGCTGGTTGCGCTGGAAGGCTTCCTGGCGCAGGTCTTCCAGCTGTGCGGCGACTTCCTTGTTATCCAGTCCGCCACCAATGCCCCGGATGGCCATGGCGCGCATGGCGTACAGGTCTCCGCGCAGCAGATGTGCGAGGCGGTAATTCGGTTGCTCGAGCAGCAGCGCTTCCACCGTGGCGGTGGCATCGGCGATCTGTCCGGCGCGAATGGCATCGATTGCAGCCAGAATGCGCTGTTCGGGTGTGCCGGGGGCTGCCTTGCCCTTGCGCTCGATGAGCAGCGAGGTCGGCATGCTGTCGCTGAAAATCGGGCGTGCTGCCGGTGCAATCACCAGCAGCAGCACGAGAATGGTCAGCCGTTTGAACCAACGGGTATACAACGCTTGTTTTCCTGCTAATCCGGATTAGTTGGTTCGCTCTTCGACGATCAGCCAGCTGTCGCCGCTGCGTTCGAGGATGATGACCTTGCCTGTGGTCGAGCTCAGGCGGTCAGACTTGTATGTCTGGCGCAGTTTGACCTTGGCGGTGGTTTCGTTCACGAATTCGATGTCCGGCTCGCTCAGGGTCACCTCGATGTGCTTCGGTGCGGTGATGCGGTCACGGCGTTCAGTGGCCCAGTCGCCATATTTCTGACCCTTGGGCGTGCGGAAGTTCTTGCTGTAGCTGGCAAGATAGCCGTCCGCATTCTGCTTCGACCATGCTGCCGCCCAACGGTTCAGGCTGCTGGCCACTTTCTGGCGATCATTACCGCGATCCGCTGCGACCTGCTTGGGTTGCTCGGTCGGTTTGGCCGTCGGTGTTACCGCCGGGGTCGGGGACTTGGTTGCCGTGGGTTGTGGCGTTGGCGCTTTGGTGGCGGTCGGTACCGGAGTCGGAGCGGGCGTGGCGACTTTGGTGGGCGCTGGCGTTGCTGCCGGTTTCGGCGTAATGACTGCGGCTACTCGTGTCGGCGTGGCATTGCGTGGCGCGAGTTGCGGGTTGCGGCTGAAGAGCTCGTGTACCAGCGTCAGCTTGGTCTGCACTTTGGCGTTGCCGGCTTCCAGTTGCAGGGCCTTGTCATACGACTGCGAGGCTAGGCGGGCGTACAGGTCGCCAAGGTTTTCGTGGGCAATCGCGTAGCTGGGGTTGGTCTGGATGGCCATCTGCAGTGCGGCTCGCGCTTTGTCGAGCTGATTCTGCTGGGCGTAGAGCACGGCCAGATTGTTGTACGGCTCGGGCAACCCCGGGTTTTCTTCGGCAATCTGGGTGAAGGCCTTGATGGCTTCATCGATGCGACCGCTTTCGGTCAGTGCCAGGCCGCGCAGAAAGCGCAACTGGACATCTTTCGGATTGCCTGCCAGCGCCTTGTCGGCGCGTTCCAGTGCTTGCGGATACTGCTTGGCCCTTAGCAGTTGCTGGATGTCTTCGGCATCGCCGGCAAAAACGGGGGCGGCGCTGATCAGGGCGAGGGATGCGAACAGTAAACGCATGCGCAGCATGGGCAAATCCGGTCGGGGTGGTTCAGAAGTGGCGCGATTTTACCAAAACTGCTGCGCGCTGGCGCGGCTGTCATGTTTGGCTGCTTTGGCCTGTTGTGTCTGTGGCTATTGCTTGTCGGCAGGTGTCAGCTCGTCTTTCAGATTTTTCAGTGGCGTGTATTTCAATGTCCGCTTGGCCGGAATAGTTACTGGCTCGCCGGTGCGCGGGTTGCGTCCCATGCGTGCTGCCCGCTGCTGAACGGCCAGTTTGCCCAATCCCGGTAGTGGCAGCTCGCCGCCGCCCTTGAGGGTGGCAGTGCCGACCTCGGCGAGGGCATCAAAAATCAGAGTGACGGTTTTGCGGTCGATGTCCGGATTTTCCAGGGCGGCAATCAGGCGGACGGCTTCGATCAGGTCGCGTTTATTCATGGAGTAACCCCTGTGTTTGCGCCGAATCTGCGCCTTGCTGACATCTTTGTCAATTATACTGCTTTACAATATATAAATAAATATAATATATTGATTGCATTCGAATGCGAAGTGGCGAGGTGATGGGTATGAGTACTGTGCAGAAAATCCTGATTGTTGGTGGTGTCGCAGGCGGTGCATCCGCTGCCGCACGGGCGCGCCGACTGAGTGAGTCCGCGGAAATCATCGTGTTCGAGCGTGGCCCGTATGTGTCCTTCGCCAATTGCGGTCTGCCCTATCACCTGGGCGGGGAGATTGCCGAGCGCGATGCCCTGCTATTGCATACGCCAGAGTCGCTGAGCGCCCGCTTCGGCATCGATGTACGGGTGAATAGCGAAGTGCAGGCCATCGATCGCACGAGCAAGACGGTGGCCGTGCATAACCGCCAGACCGGTGAAACATACGCCGAGCCCTATGACGCCCTGATTCTGGCGCCCGGCGCGGCGCCCATCCGTCCGCCGCTGGCGGGGCTGGACGACAGTCGCGTGTTTACGTTGCGCAATATCCCTGATCTGGACCGCTTGATGGCAGCGCTGACGCCAGAGATCAAAACCGTCAGCGTCGTCGGGGCGGGGTTCATCGGGCTGGAAACGGTCGAGGCCTTGCGTCATCGTGGCGTACAGGTGCATCTGATTGAGCGCGGTCCGCAAGTACTTGCGCCGCTGGATGCTGAAATGACTGCGCCACTTTCGGCGACGCTCAAGGCGCATGGTGTCAGTCTGTTTTTGGGAGAAAGTCTGCAGCAGGTCACGACCGGGGGCGCGCTGCAATTACACCTCGAATCAGGCAAGGTGATCAGCAGCGATCTCATCGTGCTGGCAATTGGTGTTCGTCCCGAATCGGCACTGGCACGTGCTGCCGGGCTGGATATTGGTATCACTGGCGGGGTATTGGTCGATAACCAGCAGAGAACATCAGATTCAGCCATATACGCTGTAGGGGATGTGGTCGAGGTTCGTCACGTGGTCGACGGCAAGCCCGTATTGCTGCCGCTGGCCGGTCCGGCGAACCGGCAAGGCCGGATTGCCGCCGACACGGTCTTCGGGCGCAGCAGCCACTATCGAGGTAGCCAGGGCACTGCCATCTGCAAGGTATTCGAGCAGACCGCGGCCAGTACCGGGCTGAATGAAAAGGCACTGCAGGCTGCCGGTATTGCCTATCGCAAGCTCTATCTGCATGCCGGGGACCATGCCGGGTATTATCCGGGCGCAACCCCCGTCAGCCTGAAAATCCTGTTTGCTCCTGATTCCGGCCGCTTGCTGGGGGCGCAGGCTGTCGGCGAGAAGGGCGTGGACAAGCGTATCGACGTGCTGGCCGTTGCGCTGCAGGCTGGATTGACTGTCGATGATCTGGCCGAAATGGAATTGTCCTACGCGCCGCCGTATGGCTCGGCCAAGGATGTCGTCAATCTGGCCGGAATGGCCGCACAGAATCTGCAGGAAGGCCTGCTGGCCATCGCGCAGCCCGAAGAGATTGCCGTTGCGGCAGCGCAAGGGGTGCAAATCATCGATGTGCGCGAGCCGGAAGAAATCATGGCAGGGATGCTGCCCGGCGCACGCAATCTGCCCCTGTCTGAGTTGCGGCGGCTACTGCCGCACCTGCCTAAGGGGCTGCCCGTGATTGTTTACTGCCAGGTCGGCCTGCGCGGTTACATTGCCCAGCGCTTTCTTGCGCAGCAGGGTTATCAGGTGCGTAGTCTCAACGGGGGATACAAGACCTGGAGCATGTGGCAGCAGATGCAGTAGTGCTCGCGTGGATTAAGAGCAGAAATATGCCGGGGTGTTTATGTGTTGCACGCATGCATGCGTGAAATTTGGCGCATTGACTGCAGAGGCTGCCACACCTGCCGGTTTCGGCAATGGCATCCTTGCGCGGTAAGCCTACAATGGAGGAGTTTGCCAACCGGGAGCCGCCATGAAGATTACCGTCGTTAATCACCCTCTGATTCAGCACAAGCTGGCACTGCTGCGCGAAGCCGATGTCAGCACCAACAAATTCCGCCTGCTGACCGAGGAACTGGCTCGTCTGCTGGCTTACGAGGCGACGCGCGATCTCCCGCTGGAGCCGGTCGAAATCGATGGCTGGTGTGGCAAGGTGACGGTGCAAAAGGTGAAGGGCAAGAAGCTGACGGTGGTGCCGATCCTGCGTGCCGGCATCGGCATGCTCAATGGCGTGCTTGATCTGGTGCCCTCGGCCAAGATCAGTGTGGTGGGTCTGGCGCGCAACGAGGAAACGCTGCAACCCGAGCCGTATTTCGAGAAACTGGTCGGTTCGCTGGACGACCGCCTGGCGCTGATCATTGATCCGATGCTGGCTACCGGCGGATCGCTGGTGGCAACGATCGACATGCTCAAGCGCAAGGGCTGCACCCAAATCAAGGCCATCGTGATGGTCGCCGCTCCCGAGGGCGTGAAGCTGGTCAATACCGCCCACCCGGATGTCGAGATCGTGGCGGCATCGCTGGATTCGCACCTGAATGAGCACGGCTACATCATTCCGGGACTGGGTGATGCCGGCGACAAGATTTTTGGCACCAAATGACAGGCAGGGGGAGCATGGCTCCCCCTTCTTTTACGTGTCCGCCCTGCACTTTTGTCGGGGTATGGAGTATTAGTCATTGAGAATAAAAGCCTGCATGCATATCGGTGTGCGGGTATACAGGTTGTTCATGTAGAAGGGGAGTCCAATGTTTCATTATCTGAAACAGGCCATATCCGGGGCGCAGATCCTGTTTGTGGCGTTTGGCGCGCTGGTGCTGGTGCCGCTGTTGACCGGGCTGAACCCGGCGATGGCCTTGCTGGGGGCGGGAGTCGGGACGCTGATGTTCCAGCTGGTAACGGGGCGCAAGGTGCCGATTTTTCTCGGTTCATCGTTTGCCTTTATCGGCCCGATCATTTTCTCGATCCAGACCTGGGGCGTGGCCGCAACGCAATTCGGTCTGTTTGCCGCTGGCTTCATGTATTTCATCGTGGCGGGCATCGTTAAATGGCGCGGCATGGCGCTGATCAATCGCCTGCTGCCACCGGTGGTGATCGGCCCGGTGATCATGGTGATTGGCTTGTCCGTGGCTGTGGCCGCCTCCGGCATGGCCATGGGGCAAGGCGGTGGGCAGCAGCTGGTGCCCTATGGTACCTCGCTGGTTCTGGCGGGCATTTCACTGGCAACGACCATCGTCGTGTCGGTGTTTGCTGGCGGGATGCTGCGGCTGGTGCCGATTCTGTCCGGTGTGGTCGTCGGCTACATTGCGGCCACCCTCTTTGGCGTGGTCGATTTTGGCAAGATCGCCAGCGCGCCGTGGTTTGCCCTGCCGCATTTTGTCGCCCCCGAGGTGAACTGGTGGGCTGCGCTGTTCATGTTGCCCGTGGCAATCGCCCCGTGCATCGAGCACATTGGCGGCGTCATGGCCGTGGGGAAGGTCTCGGGGCAGGATTACACGGCCAGGCCGGGGTTGCACCGTACCCTGACTGGTGACGGGCTGGGTGTGTGCTTTGCCGGCGCCATCGGCGGCCCGCCGATCACGACCTATGCCGAGGTGACCGGCGCGCTGATGATTACCCGCAATTTCAATCCGGTCATCATGACCTACGCCGCTGTGCTGGCGATCGTGCTGGCTTTCTTCGGCAAGTTCAATGCCGTGCTGGCATCCATCCCGCTGCCGGTGATGGGCGGGATCATGGTGCTGCTGTTTGGCACCATCGCGTCGATCGGCCTGAAGACCCTGATTGATGCCAAGGTCGATCTGATGGCGCCGCGCAATCTGGTGATCGTGTCGGTGGTGCTGACTTGCGGTATCGGCGGGCTGATGCTGCGTATCGATAATTTCAGCCTGGCAGGCGTCGGGCTGGTCAGCTTGCTGGCGATCATCCTGAATCTGGTATTGCCTCAGGACCGCCACCACGATGGCATCGTCGAGGGGCAGGACATCTGATTTTCAGTGCAATTTCATAGTGAAAAAGGACGCCTTGGCGTCCTTTTTCATTGATCGGGCTGCAGATCAGAGTTCCTTGACGTGCAGCTCGATTTCCATGTTTTCGCTGGCGAAACGGATCTGCGCGAGCAGAACGGTATCAACATAGTTGGCAAACGAACGCAGCAGGATCGAGCGGGCCAGTGCCGGGGCCATGCCGGTGCGGAATTCGGTAACGTATTCCAGTGCGCCCACGCAGTCATCCTTCAGCTCGCTTTCGTGGTCGCTGATGATGTCCTTGATGTCCTGGCGGATGTTGCGGACCATGCGGAACAGTTCGCTGGAAATATCGCACAGTGCCGGGAATTGCAGGGATACATCCACGGTGCTGCCCGGCATGATGCGGCGCTGCAGCGAGCGGGAGGCTTCGGTCAGAACGGCCAGATCGGCAGCGTCGAGTTGCATGCCGTTCGGGAAGCGTTCATTGACCTGGCTGAGCGCCTGGCGAATGCTGTCGCTGTTGCGCAGGCTTTCGGGCAGGCGGGTGCTGGCCTGGGCGGTCAGCTGATACAGGGTGGTAGGGGACATCAGGTTCTCCGGTTTGGGGTATCGGGCAAAAGGAATCCAGTTACCAGCATGGCAGTGCGGCAAGCGATCTGCCAGCGTCGCTGCGCATTGATGCGGCAGCATAGCCGTACAGCGTGAACCGCATGTTAATCGCGGTCAAGAGTCGCGAATGTCTGATGCAGCGCAGAGTGCCCTGAGCTGGGCGCCGTTAGGCTTGTCAGTATCTCAATGTTCATGCCCGTATCATGTCGCCGACTCTGCCCGAACCTCTTGCCCATCGCCGTTATCTGTCCTGGCATGATCTGCTGCGCCAGCGTCATGGCGGGCGACTGCAGAAAGTCTCTGTGGCTGCGGGGTTTACCTGCCCCAACCGGGATGGCAGCAAGGGGCGCGGCGGATGTTTCTTCTGCAATAACCAGGGCTTTATGCCGGGGTATCTGCGGGAAACCGGCGATAATATTGATCTGCAGATCGATACTGGGGTGAGTTTTCTGCAGCGCCGCTATCCGGACACGAAACGCTGGCTTGCCTATTTCCAGGCCTACACCAATACCTACGGCGAACTGGAGCAACTCAAGCGCGCCTATGAGCGTGCACTGGCTCACCCGGCCATCAGTGGTCTGGTTATTGGTACCCGGCCGGACTGCGTGCCCGATGAACTGCTCGATTATCTGGCCGAACTGGCCCGCGATCACTTGATCGAGCTCGAATTCGGCATTGAATCGACTTGTGATGCCGCGCTGCTTGCCGTGAATCGTGGGCATGATTTTGCCTGTAGCGCCGACGCCATCCGCCGGGCCGCCGCCCGGGGCCTCACGGTCAGCGGGCACCTGATTTTCGGGCTGCCCGGTGAGAGTCGTGAAGAAATGCTCGCCGGCGCGAAGCGCCTGTCTGCTTTGCCGCTGGCTTCGCTGAAACTGCACCAGTTGCAGATAGTGAAAGGCACTCAGCTGGCCAATCAGTGGCGCCGTGACCCGCGCAGCCTGCCGCTGCTGGGGGCGCATGATTATCTCGAGCTGCTGGCGGACTTTCTGGAGGAGCTACGCCCCGACATAGCCATCCAGCGGGTGGGCAGTGAGGTGCCGCCAGCCTTGCGACTGGCGCCCGACTGGACCGTGCGGCTGTCGCAACTGGCGCCGCTGCTGACCGAAACGCTGGTTCGTCGTGACAGCTGGCAGGGCAAACGCTGGCAAGGCACATAAAAAGTGCTTCAGGGAGCTGGACAGACGGTAAACGAGTCGCTATAGTTCTGCCTCTCTGCCTGACTTGTCAGGCAACTGGTTGCAAGCCGTCATGGTGAAATTGGTAGACACGCTATCTTGAGGGGGTAGTGGCCTAAGGCTGTGTGAGTTCGAGTCTCACTGACGGCACCAGAATACAGTTCAAGGCTGTTTAAGCCAGAACGCAAAAAGCCCGCAGACCCAGTGTTCGCGGGCTTTTTTTTGCCTAAGCCCTCCAAAGCAGATCAATCCTACTGAAAATCTATGTGCCCCTGCTTGTACCCCTGTTTGTGATTTTGTGATTGTGATGCTGGCGTATTTAAAAGGCTGCGTTGTTTTTATGATGCCCACTGACACCATATGCAAATATCAGCAAGTGTCTGAGAGAATCAAAAAGCCCGTAAAATTATTGATTTACGGGCTTTTTTTGCACCTTGTTGTCTCGCGGAGTTGCGGTAGATCGCCCCAAGTGTCGCGAGAATAAGGGTATAAATAAGGGTACAGATTAGCCCCGTCCCCTTACTCAGGAGCCAAGATGGTGCGGATCACTGGCGCCGTTGCGGCAATTCTGCACCCTCGACTGCGCTATGTGGTATTTCCGCTCAGGGGTAAAAATGTAGGTCAAGGCTACAGAAAGCGAGGTTGTAGCCGAACGCGGAGTTTCTGCCTGAAATGCAACAAGGGCCTACGACCGTGAAGTCGTAAGCCCTTGTTTTTATTGGTCGGAATGGCGGGATTCGAACTCGCGACCCCTTGCACCCCATGCAAGTGCGCTACCAGGCTGCGCTACATTCCGATAAGAGGCCCGATTATACTGATGGAGTTGAAGGCACACAAGCTTCGGGATGGTTTTTTAGATTTGAGGCGACGTCACCCCGAATTTGAGTAGCAGGCTGCTTTGGAGTCCAATCCCCCTATCCGAGGAGACTGGACATGAAAAGCGTTATTCGGAAGAACAAATCATCGGCTTTCTTCGCGAGGCCGAAGCGGGCATCCCGCTCAAGGAACTCTGCCGCCTGCATGGCTTGTCCGAGGCCAGCTTTTACCTGTGGCGTAACAAGTTCGGCGGCATGAGCGTCTCCGATGCCAAACGGCTCAAGTAACTGGAGGCCGAGAATGCCCGGCTCAAGCGCATGCTTGCCAACGCGTTACTCGAGAACGAAATCACCTAGAAGCGCTGCAAAAAAAGTGGTAGCCGCACCGGCAAGACGTGAGCTAGTGCGGTATATGACCGGGCGTGGCCTGAGTGAGCGACGAGCCTTGTAGGTGGCCTGCATGAGCGCCAGTACGTTGCGCTATCGGCCACGACCGGATCGTAACGGACCACTGAGCGAACAGATCCTCTTCTTGGCCCATCGACATCGTCGCTATGGCGCCGGCATGATTTATCTGAAGCTACGTCAGTCAGGCTGGGTGGTGAATCACAAACGGGTAGAACGACTATACGGCTTGGCGGGTTTGCAGGTGCGGCGGCGCAAGCGCAAGAAAGTGCCGTCGCAGGATCGTCAACCCTTGGTCCGGCCCATTGCAGCCAATCAAGTCTGGTCCATGGATTTCGTGTTTGATCGTACCGCCGAAGGGCGAGTGATCAAATGCCTGACCATTGTCGATGATGCAACGCATGAATCCATTGCCATCGTGGCGGAACGAGCCATTGGCGGTTATCCGCTGACACGCCTGCTGGATCAACTGGCCAGCACACGGGGTTTGCCGCAGGTGATCCGGACCGATAACGGCAAGGAGTTCTTTGGTCGGGCCATGCTGACTTGGGCAAAGCTGTGTGGCATTCAGTTACGCCATATCGAGCCCGGCAAACCCAATCAGAATGCCTACATCGAGTCATTCAATGGACGGTTCCGGGACGAATGCCTGAATGAACACTGGTTCACCTGCCTGGCCCAGGCACGGGTACTGATTGAATCCTGGCGACGCGAGTACAACGAGGAAAGGCCAAAGAAATCACTGGGCGGCCTGACACCGTCTGCGTATGCCAGACAACTGGCCGCAAAGTCGGCTACATTAAACCCCGGACTCTAAACGCGTGTGCTACTGAAAAAGGGCTGAGGTCGAAAGCATCATGATCCTGACATGCTTAGTACAAGTCAAACGACCTGTCCCGGCGCTCGGGGTAAAGGCAACGGTGGGATTGCCGATCAGACAGGAGGCGCTTGCGATGGACCACCGGGGACTTTTGCCGCGTGGTGCAGCCCGGGGCAGGCTAACCACGCCGTTCAGGTCCCCAGCCGTAGCAGCAGGACTGGCGCATACCAGATCCCGGCCAGATTGAGCAGCAGCGTCGCCAGATACATGCAGCGAAAACTGCCCTTGCGGGTCTTGTGCCGAAACACGCGCTGCGCCAGCCACGCCCCCGGCCAGCCACCGAGCAGTGCCCAGCCATGCAACGTACCCTCGGCAATCCGCCACGCGCCGCTTTGCGCCCGCGCCTTGTCCAGCCCGTAGGCAGCAAAGGCTATGGTGCTGAAGATCAGGCAGGCCAGTGCCAGCAGCTGTACGTGGTCAGTGCGCAGAATCAGGACGGCCAGTACCGGCAGCAGCGCCAGCGTGAGCCAGTCGATCAGGTCAGATTTAGCAACCGCATGGTCACGCTTTCTTGACGTTTCGCGCGCAAGGTTGCCGACCACTGCCGATGTCGCCAGCCATCTGCCTTTCTCATCCTGGCGAGCTTGAAATGTCACCGGATCGTCAATGTTCGGACGGGCGTTCCCTGTCCGCTTGATGGCCTTGATGTGCAAAAAATAGCGCGTTCCGTCTGGCGTCGTGACAAAGCCATAGCCCTTGTCGTCATGCCACTGGCTGAGGATGCCTTCCTTGAGCATGCTGTTTCCTGTCAATTTGTCTGGCACCTGAGGTGACGTTGGGCTTCGCTGCTCTTAGCCCAACCTACGTGCTGGGCGTGATAACTACCGAGATTGCCGGCGCAGAATTGCAATGATGTGGCGCAGATCCGCTGCGGTGAGTCCGGTAGCTGGATTGGTCAGATAGAGGTTGGGGCAGTTGCGCGGAAAGAGTTCCTCGCCATCATCGAGAATGACATAGCGGCGGATGCCGTGCGCCTCGCAATATTGCCGGATTTCTGCCTGCCGATTGCTGCCAGGCAGGATAGGGGTGAGTCCGACAATGCTCTGGCGCAGACGGACATGGAAAATCTGGCGCAATTCATCCAGTGTGCGTGCTTCGCGCCAGCTCGATGAGATCACGACCTGCAGCTGCGGGTATTTTTTCAGTAGACGCTCGAAGACCGGCAGACAGGAAAAGGTGTTGTCAAACCCCGGGTGCAGTACACCGTCGAAGTCCAGAAAAACGGTGCCCTGTAGAGTGCGGTCGGGCAAGGGGAGCCAACGGGCCAGCTTGTCGAACAGCATGCAATTTCCTCATGATCGGCACAAACTGGCGCGCCTTGCCGCCTGTTGCGCTGCTTGCTAATGGCCATCACCCTACTGCTAGGTACTTAAAGCCTTATGCGCCAGCAGTGTTGGCGCATAAGGCAGTTCAGATCACGCAGTCAGCTTCTGCGTCAGCGCCACGAGCTCCGCCAGCTTGGCCTTGGCTGCGCCGCTGGCGAGCACCTCGTGCGCAGCGTTGATGCCGTCTTCCAGCGTCACGGCCTTGTTGGCGGTGTAGATCGCCGCACCCGCGTTGAGCAGCACGATGTCGCGCGCCGGGCCTGCCACATTGTCGAGCACCTGCCCGATCACTGCCTTCGATTGTTGTGCGTCGCTGGCGTGCAGCTCCTGCACGTCGCAGAACGCAAAACCGAAATCGCGCGGGTCGAGTTCGTATTCAGCTATGTCACCGTCCTTCAGCTCCGCCACCAGCGTCTTGTCCATCAGGCTGATTTCATCCAGCCCGTCGCGGCCGTGCACGATCATCACGTGCGTGCTGCCCAGCTGCTGCAGCACGCGGGCCTGAATGCCGACCAGATCGGGGTGGAAGACGCCCATCAGCTGGTTGTCCGCACCGGCCGGGTTGGTGAGCGGCCCCAGGATGTTGAAGATGGTGCGTACGCCCAGTTCGCGGCGCACCGGCGCCACGTATTTCATCGCGCTGTGGTAGTTGGGCGCGAACATGAAGCCGACGCCGATCTGGTCGATACACTGCCCGACCTGTTCGGGCGTCAGGTTCAGATTCACGCCCAGTGCTTCCAGTACGTCCGCGCTGCCGGAGCTGGAGCTCACCGAGCGCCCGCCGTGCTTGGCGACCTTGGCACCAGCGGCGGCGGCGACAAAGGCACAGGTGGTCGAGATATTGAAGGTGTGCGCACCGTCGCCACCGGTGCCGCAGGTATCGATCAGGTGATTGCGATCCTTGACGGCGACCTTGGTGGCGAATTCGCGCATCACGGTGGCGGCGGCGGCGATTTCGGAAACGCTTTCCACCTTGGTGCGCAGGCCCATCAGCAGTGCGGCGATTTGCGTCGGCTGCATTTCGCCGGCCATGATCTGGCGCATCAGCACCAGCATTTCGTCGTAGAACAGTTCGTTGCCGTCGATCAGGCGGTTGAGGGCTTGCTGGATGGTGATCATGGTTAATCCTTGGGTATGTGTTCGTATTCTTTTATCTGTAATGCTTAGAGATTAATACGTGCTGTGGTATCTAGCGCATGTAGTATTTCGACAGTTCGTGCGCACGGGTGCGGTCGAGGTCGATCAGGCAGGCGGCCTCGGCAATGCCGGCGCCCGCGCCGCTGCCGTAGCTGGCAGCCACCCAGGCGCAGTGGGCCTTGCGGTAGGCGGCAAAGGCCTGCTTGTCCTTTTGCAGGGCCGGTACGGCGTGCTGGCGCTGCTGTGCGCGGTCGAGCTGCTTCATCGCCGCCAGCACGGCAGCCTCGGCATTCAGGCGGTCTTGCTGTGCCTGCGGCAGCAGCGCTGCGAGGCAGGCTTTCAGTTCGACCTGATTGCTGCTTTGCGCGCTGCATTCCTGTTCGGCACCGGGCTGGGCGGCGAGCAGCGCCTGCAGATGGCTGCGCTCGGCATCGCGGCCTGCGCTGCCGGTGTCGTCGTTGGCGAGTGCGCTGCCGGCCAGCAGTGTCAGCAGCAGGATCAGGGTGAATTTCATCGTGGCTCCCTTGGGCAAGGAAAAGGCCGCACGCGGCGGCCTTGGGGCGGGGCTCAGGCAAATTCCTTGAGGAAGTTGTCGAGCATCTGGTGGCCGTATTCGGTCAGGATGGATTCGGGGTGGAATTGCACGCCTTCGATGGGCAGTGTCTTGTGGCGCACGCCCATGATTTCGCCATCTGCCGTCCACGCGGTGACTTCCAGACAATCGGGCAGCGATGCGCGCTCGATGGCCAGCGAGTGGTAGCGGGTCACGGTGACGGGGTTGGGTATACCCTTGAACATGCCGATATTGTGGTGCTCGACCGGCGACACCTTGCCGTGCATCAGTGTCTTGGCGTGCACGATCTTGCCGCCAAAGGCTTCGCCGATGGACTGGTGGCCCAGGCAGACGCCCATGATGGGCAGCTTGCCGGCAAAATGCTTGATCGCGGCGACCGAGATGCCGGCTTCCAGCGGTGAGCAGGGGCCGGGCGACACCACGAGGTATTTCGGCTTTAGCGCCTCGATTTCCGCGATGGTGATTTCGTCGTTGCGGTGCACCAGCACGTTCTGGCCGAGTTCGCCGAAGTACTGCACCAGGTTATAAGTAAACGAGTCGTAGTTGTCGATCATCAAAAGAGACATGGCAATTCCTCTGGCTTTAGGCGTCAAGACCGTGTTGAACCAATTCCGCGGCACGCAGTACGGCGCGGGCCTTGTTCAGCGTTTCCTGCCATTCGCTCTCAGGCACGGAATCCGCCACGATGCCGGCACCGGCCTGCATGAACAGCGTGTCGTTTTTCACGACCGCCGTGCGCAGCGCGATCGCCACGTCCATGTCGCCATTGAAACCCAGATAACCGACGGCACCGGAATACACGCCGCGCTTGGTCGGCTCCAGTTCGTCGATGATTTCCATTGCGCGCACCTTGGGGGCGCCGGAGACGGTGCCGGCGGGGAAGGTGGCTTTCAATACATCCATCGCGTTCTTGTCGGCGAGCTTCTTGCCTTCCACCGAGGAGACGATGTGCATCACGTGCGAATAACGCTCGATGATCATCTTGTCGAGCAGCTTGACCGATCCGGTTGTAGCTACCCGGCCGGCGTCGTTGCGACCCAGGTCGATCAGCATCACGTGCTCGGCGATTTCCTTCTCGTCGGCCAGCAATTCTTCGGCCAGCGCGATGTCCTGCTCGCGGGTCTTGCCGCGCGGGCGGGTGCCGGCAATCGGGCGCACGGTGATCGCGTCGCCTTCGAGGCGCACCAGAATCTCCGGCGAGGCGCCGACGATGTGCATGTCGCCGAAATCGTAGAAGAACATATAGGGCGAGGGGTTTACTGACCTCAGCGCGCGGTACAGCGCCAGCGGTGACTCGGCAAACGGTGCGGTCATGCGCTGTGCCAGCACCACCTGCATGATGTCGCCATCGCGGATGTAGTCCTTGGCCTTGAGTACGGCCTCCTTGAAAGGCTGTTCGCCGAATTCGGAGACCGGCGTGGCGACCATCTTCGCCGGATGCGAAAGCGGAATCTGCACCGGCTCGCGCAGCTTCATGCGTAGCTCGGATAGACGGGTATTGGCTGCTTCGTAGCTGTCATCAACGGCTGGGTCAGCATACACGACCAGGTATAGTTTGCCGCTGAGGTTGTCGACCACCGCGAGTTCTTCGGACAGCAGCAATTGAATGTCCGGCGCGCCGATCGGATCGGGTTTGGGGCAGGCGGCCAGCTTCTTTTCCACGTAGCGGATGGTTTCGTAGCCGAAATAGCCGACCAGCCCGCCCAGAAAACGCGGCATGCCCGGCAGGGACGGCGCATTGAAGCGCGCCTGGTAGGTGGCGATCACGTCGAGCGGGTTGTCGCTGTGGCTTTCCACCACCTGATCGTCAACGATCAGCTCGGTGGTCTGGCCGACGACTTTCAGGCGGGTGCGGGCCGGCAGGCCGATGAAAGAATAACGACCGAAACGCTCGCCACCGACCACCGATTCCAGTAGATAGGAATACGGGCGGTTGGCCAGCTTCAGATACACCGACAGCGGTGTATCCAGATCGGCAAACAGTTCGAGTACAAGCGGGATGCGGTTATAGCCCTGTTGCGCCAGGGCGTCGAATTCGGCGCGGGTCAGCATGGATGTCTCCGACAGAGGGACTGGTTAAAACAAAAGAGGGCGGTTGCTCGCGATTACGAGCGACGCCATCGCCAATCGAGTCTCTGGGAGGTCACAAAAGCCATGATGTGCGGGAAAAACCGTAGAAATGAAACAGGTTCGACCATTGTGCAGGCATCGGCGGGTAGCGTCAAATGCGGCTGCCGCTCAATGTTGTTCTTCGGTGGGTGAGCTGCAATCGGGGCGATCAATAATCAACTCGCCCGTGTCGGCAAGGATGCGGGAACTGTAGCCCGCGCCCCCCTGATAGACAGTGACGTCCCAGTAGGGGCGCTCGCTGTAGCGCGCGATCCAGCGTTGGCGCTTGGCGTCATTCATCGCGCCACCATCCTTGCACCCCGTGCTCACCAACCGGAGACCGCGCAAGGCGGGATCGAGCTCCAGCACTTCTGACTCGCTGCCATGGTAAATGGCCAGACTGGCGGTGCAGCGTTCTGGCAAGTGGCTGACCGAGGCATTTTTCGTGTCGATCAAATCGGCTCTGGCCTGCTGGCAAGCCTGTTCGCGGGTAAGCGGCTCGGCGCTGACCATGCCGATGATGAGCAATGGCAGTGCGTACAGTTGAATGCTGCGGGACATGGGCGGCTGCTCCGTGTTGGTGCGGCTGACACCTTGGCGTGGGTTACCTGCCGGGACTGTGAGCTGCGGCACGGAAGGGAACACGCATGATCGGGATCGATTCGACTTACAGGGCGCCAGTGAATGACTAGAATGACCGGCAAGAGTCTTGTGTGAGCGCCTGATGCTGCCTGCTGCCGACGTTGCCCTGCTGATGAATTTCTACGTCTGCCTGATGACCATGCTGGCCATGCTGTTGGCCTTGCGCAGCAGGGAAGCATGTCCCGGAATGCGCTACTGGCTGGCCAGCGTGCTGCTGTTCTCCGCGCTGATGCTGTTGCTGTATTTGCGAACCGCAGGCATGCCCGGCTGGCTGGGGGTTGGAGTGGTCAATGCGCTGGCCTGCACTGCCTTGCTGCTGATCTGGCTGGGGCTGCGCGCCTACCGGAACGAATTGCGTTCTGGCGATCATGGCTGGCTCTTGCTGCCCGTGCTGCTGGGCGCGGCCTTGTGGTGGCTGGCCGGGGAGGCGCGGCATTTTGCAGTGCGTGTGTTGCTGGTCAATGCCGTGCTGATGGTGCTAGTTGGCATGATCCTCAAACTGGTTTTTGTGCAGCGCGCGCCGCATGAATATGGTCGCGCCTGTCTGGGCGGGCTGCTGGCCGGCACCATGCTGGTGTTGCTGTTCCGCATGGGCTCGGTGCTGCTGCATGGTGCCGAGGTCTCGGCAGGCAAGGATCAGGGCTTCAGCATCCTACTGCTGGTGCTGGGTTTTGTGATTCTGGGCAGCGGCTACAGCTTTCTGCTGATCCAGTCGGACTGGTTGCAGGAGCGCCTGCGCCAGCAGGCGAGCCTGGATCCGCTGACCGGGTTATTCAACCGGCGCGGCATGGCGCGTGCCGGCGAGCTGATCATGGCCAACTGTCAGCGCCAGCAGGGGATACTGACAGCAGCGATGCTGGATCTTGATCATTTCAAGCAGATCAACGACCGGCTCGGCCATGCCGCCGGGGATGAGGTGCTGGTGGCGGTGAGCGAGCGGTTGAAGCGGCAGATGCGGGGCGGCGACGTGCTGGTGCGCAGCGGCGGGGAGGAATTCGCCGTGCTGCTGCCTGGCTGCAATCTGGACGAGGCTCGCCAGTGGGCCGAGCGCTTGCGCGATGCACTGGCTACCCAGCCCTTGCAGGCCGGGGGGCAGTTGCTGGCTGTGAGCGTCAGTGCCGGGCTGGCGCAATGGCAGCCCGGGGAAACGCTGGATCAGTTGTTTGTCCGTGCCGACCGCGCGATGTATGCCGCCAAGGCGGCAGGTCGCAATTGCGTACGAACCAGTGCCGTCCTCGACGAACCGGCTTCAGAGACCTGAGTCGATAAATTCCAGCAAATCGCGGAAATCGTGGATGACCGCGTCAGCGCCGAGGCTTTCGACCTCGCCGTAACCGTAGCTGACGGCCACCACCGGGCAGCCGGCGTTGCGCCCGGCGAGGATGTCGTTCTTCGAGTCGCCGACCATCAGCAGCCCTTCGACCGGAACACCCAGACGCTCGGCCGCCAGCAGGATGGGTGCGGCCGAGGGCTTCTTGTCGCTGGCCGTGTCCCCCGAGATGACGGCATCGAAATGCTCGAACACGCCCAGCTCGCGCAGCAGTGGCAAGGTGAAGCGTTCGGGCTTGTTGGTGACGATGGCCAGCGGCACACCGCGCTCGTGCAGCGTGTGCAGCACTTCCTGTACACGCGGATAGAATTTTGTGGCGATGGTCAGGCCGGCGCGGTAATGGCTGTTGAACAGTTCCATCGCCCGTTTTTCGTCCTCGCTGCCGCTGAATTCAGCGGCATGGGAGTCGCGCAGCGTACGCGCCACCAGACTGGCTGCGCCGTCGCCAACATAGCTTTCCACCGTGGCCGGATCCAGTGCAGGAAGCCCCATTTCGGCGCGCATGGCGTTGGCGGCGCGGGCGAGATCCTGTACGGAATCAACCAGTGTGCCGTCCAGGTCGAAGGCAATGGCGGTGATGGTCATGGTGGCCTCCTTGGGCTGTGTCGCGCGGCAGCGCAAAAGGGTAGTGTAAAACACGCGGCAACACGGGGCGGCATGGCCGAGGTTTCGGTTTGTGCTGCCTTGATTCGGCAATGAAAAAGCCGCAGCAGTGGCTGCGGCGGTGAGGGCTTGAGCGGGCTCAGGGCTTGATGCGGGCCAGTTCGGCGCGCATCTGCTCGATGACGGCCTTGTAGTCGGGCTTGCCGTAAATGGCCGAGCCGGCGACAAAGGTATCCACACCGGCGGCGGCGATTTCCGCGATGTTGTCGACCTTTACCCCGCCGTCGATTTCCAGCCAGATTTCGCGGCCGGTTTTTGCGGTGTATTCATCGATGCGTGCGCGGGCCTGACGGGCTTTGTCCAGTACGGCCGGAATGAAGCTCTGGCCACCATAGCCCGGATTCACCGACATCAGCAGGATCATGTCGATCTTGTCCATCACGTAATCCAGATACGACAGCGGCGTGGCGGGGTTGAACACCAGGCCGGCCTTGCAGCCCGACTCCTTGATCAGCCCCAGCGAGCGGTCGACGTGTTCGCTGGCTTCCGGGTGGAAGGTGATGATGTTGGCGCCGGCCTTGGCGAAATCCGGAATGATGCGGTCAACGGGCTTCACCATCAGGTGCACGTCGATGGGTGCGTCGGTCCACGGACGAATGGCCTCGCAGACCAGCGGGCCGATGGTCAGGTTCGGCACGTAATGGTTATCCATCACGTCAAAGTGGATGATGTCGGCGCCGGCGTCGATCACGTTTTTCACTTCTTCACCCAGGCGGGCGAAATCGGCGGACAGAATGCTGGGGGCAATGCGGAAAGTCATGGAATTCCTCGCGGCGGAGTCGACGAAACGGATGAACGCAGTATGCCAGTCCGCGCCAACTCTGGCATGACCTGCCGCAAAGCCTGCTCGCCTTGCGGTACACTGTGCGCATTCCCAACCGCAAAGCCGATGCCATGTCCGAGCGCTATCCCGTGACGGTGGAAGTGATCTGCCGCTTTGTCGACGAGCAGTCGAATCTGGCCACCGACCAGTATGTGTTTGCCTATCACATCACCATCACCAATCAGGCCGATGTGCCGGTGCAGCTGCTGACGCGTCACTGGATCATCACCGACATGCACGGTGCCGTGCAGGAAGTGCGCGGCGACGGCGTGGTGGGCGAGCAGCCGCGCCTGCAGCCGGGCCAGTCCTTCGAATACACCTCGGGCGTGACGCTGAAAACGCCTGCCGGAACCATGCAGGGCAGCTACGGGCTGGTGACGATGGACGGTGAAGCCTTCAGTACGCCGATTCCGGAATTCCGCCTGCTGCTGCCCCGCGTGCTGCATTGATACCTGCGTATCTATTGCGCGCTGGATAAATAATCATAAAGCCTGCAAGGCTATACCCTGGGTTACTGCTTATGCCTCCTTCATCCTCTGGTCAGCCGGGCCAGCGCCACGACTGGCAGACGATCAAGTCGCTGTTGCCTTATCTGTGGGCCTACAAGGGGCGGGTGCTGCTGGCGCTGGGGCTGCTGATCGCGGCCAAGTTCGCCAATGTCGGCGTGCCGCTGGTACTGAAAGACATCGTCGACGCGCTGGATGCCAGCAAGCATCCGCTGGTCGTGCCGCTGAGCCTGGTGCTGGCCTACGGCGGTTTGCGGCTGGCCTCGGCCATCATGGGGGAGGCGCGCGACGCGGTGTTTGCCAAGGTCACGCAGGGTGCGATCCGGCGGGTGGCGCTGCAGGTGTTCGAGCATCTGCACCGACTGAGTCTGAGATTTCATCTGGAGCGCCAGACCGGCGGGGTGAACCGCGATATCGACCGTGGCACCAAGGGGATTTCCTTCCTGCTGAACTTCACGCTGTTCAACATCCTGCCGACGCTGGTGGAAATCGTGCTGGTGGCGCTGGTGCTGCTGCAAAAGTACGACTGGTATTTTGCTGCAATCACGTTTGGCACAATTGCGGTCTACATCGGCTTTACCCTGGGGGTGACCGAGTGGCGCATGGGCTGGCGCAAGCAGATGAACGAGCTGGATTCCACTGCCAACTCGAAAGCCGTCGATTCCCTGCTCAATTACGAGACGGTGAAATATTTCAACAACGAGCGCTGGGAAGCCCGCCGTTATGACGAAAGCCTGGCTAAGTGGGAAGACGTCGCGATCAAGAGCCAGGTGTCGCTGAATTTTCTGAATGCCGGCCAGGCCTGCATCATCGCACTGGGGGTCACCGCGCTGGTGTGGCTGGCGGCTGCCGAGGTGGTGGCCGGAACGATGTCGCTGGGTGATCTGGTGCTGGTGAATGCCTTTTTGCTGCAGCTCTACGGGCCGTTGAATTTCCTCGGTTTTGTCTATCGCGAAATCAAGCACGCGCTGGCCGACATGGATCGCATGTTCGCGCTGATGGGGCGCAATGCCGAGATCACCGATGCCGCCACTGCCCAGCCGCTGGCGACACAGGCCGCGGCCGTGCGTTTTGATCGCGTCGAATTCGCCTATGATCCGGAGCGGCAGATCCTGCACGGGGTCGATTTCACCATTCCGGCCGGCCACACACTGGCCGTGGTCGGGGCCAGTGGCGCCGGCAAATCGACGCTTTCAAGGCTGCTTTACCGTTTCTATGATGTTACTCGCGGGGGTATCCAGATTAATGGCAAGGATATACGCGAGTTGCAGCAGCATACCCTTCGGGAGCACATCGGAATCGTGCCGCAGGATACGGTGCTCTTCAACGACACCATCTACTACAACATCGCTTATGGCAAACCGGACGCCAGTCGCGAGGCCATCATCGAGGCGGCCAGGTCGGCGCACATTCATGACTTCATCGCCGCGCTGCCGCAGGGCTACGACACTGTGGTGGGCGAGCGCGGGCTCAAGCTGTCCGGCGGCGAGAAGCAGCGTGTGGCGATTGCGCGAACGATCCTTAAAAACCCGCCGATCCTGATTTTCGACGAGGCCACCAGTGCGCTGGATTCCAAGACCGAAAAGGCCATTCAGGCCGAACTGAAAGCGATTTCTGCCAATCGCACCACGCTGGTGATCGCTCACCGGCTCTCCACCGTGGTCGACGCGGACGAAATCCTGGTGATGGAGGGCGGGCGCGTGGTCGAGCGCGGTACGCATCGCGAGCTGCTCGATGCCAATGCGGTGTACGCCAGAATGTGGGCGCTACAGGCCAGCGAAGAGGCCGTCTGATCGTCGCAATCCCGCAAAAACGCCGGTCATTGCCGGCGTTTTTCATGCCGCCCTAGGGCGCATCGTGCATCGCGGCCAGTAGCTGGGCTACTGCATCAGGGTCGGGCAGGGCGGGGATATGTTCCCAGTGATCGCTGGTCATGGCTGGCTCCTTCATGTTGCACTGCGGCAAGTGTAGTCCTCGCAGTTTTGCCAATCTTGTCCTGGCTCAAGCTAAGGCAAATCATGTAGTCGGATTGATATGGCTACCGGTTTGCCGGCGCATTCCTGATGGCTGCTAGCTATTGCGGAAATTCCTTATGTGATGCAGGTGATTGATCCTGATCACTTATTTGCTGTTACGTCCCTGTGCAACGTGAATTGTTCCTGTTCTGGCTTACCCCTTTGGCGTGAAATTGCAGTCCTGAGCCTACGCCTTGCCGGCGATTGGCCGGATTGATACACATGAGGTGGGCAATGACGCTGAACAAACAAGACTGGCAATGGGTGCTGACCTGTTTCGGCACGGCGGTAGGGGCGGGCATTCTGTTCCTGCCGATTCGCGCGGGACTCTCCGGCATCTGGCCGATGCTGATTCTGACCGCGCTGATTTTTCCGGTGACTTATATTGCGCACCGTGGCATCACGCGCATCGTGGCATCTGCCAGCCGGCCGACCGACATCGTCGGCGCGGTCGAAATGGACCTGGGGCGCAACGTCGGCTTTGCCGTGTCGTTGCTGTATTTCCTTTCCATCATCACCATCTGTGTCGGCTACGCGACCGGCATCACCAATATCGTCTCGTCTTTTCTCGGCAATCAGCTTGGGGTCTCGGAGGTGTCCCGGCCGTTGCTGACCTTCCTGTTGCTGGCGGGGCTGACCGCAGTGATTCTTGCCGGTGAAAAGGTGATGGTGACGGTGACCTCGTGGATGACTTTTCCGCTGATCATTCTGCTGGGCGGCCTGTCGCTCTACATGGTGCCGCAGTGGAATACCGCGCAACTGGCAACCCCGTTCGATGGCGGCGAGGTGCTGAAAAACCTGCTGCTGCTGTTCCCGGTGCTGGTATTCGCGATGAATTTCTCCCCGGTGTGCTCGACCCTGGGCGCGGCTTATCGCAGCCAGTATGCCGCAAGTGAAGCGGTGGCGCGGACCGACGGCATCATCAAGTGGACCAGCCTGATCCTGCTGGTCTTCGTGATGTTCTTTGTGTTCTCGATGACGCTGGCGACCTCCCCCGAGGTGTTGCAGCAAGCGCAGGCCAATAACGTTGATATTCTGACCACATTGTCGCTGGTGATGCAGCAGCCGCTGCTGAAATACCTGATTCCGCTGATTGCCTTCCTGGCGATTGCCAGCTCGTTTTTCGGCCACTTTGTCGGCACCCGCGAAGGGCTGGTGGGGGTGATTTCGCGGCTGCTGCACTGGAACCACCCCGAGGCCGCCGTCGCGCAGGGGCTGCGCAAGCTCAACCGCCTGGTGACCATCGGCATGCTGTTCGGTCTGTGGTTGCTGGCGGTGTATAACCCGCCCATCCTGAAGATCATCGGCGCGCTGTCGGCCCCGATCATAGCCATCTACGCCTATCTGTTGCCGGTCATGCTGATGAAACGGGTGCCGCGTCTGCTGGTCTATCGCTCATCGCTGGCGAGCTTTGTCTTTGTGATGGGGCTGGTCGGCATTGCCGGTGATTTCATCGGAAGTTACCTGTAATCCGGAGGCGGCATGCTCAGCGTTTTTGACCTCTTCAAAATTGGCATCGGGCCCTCCAGCTCGCACACGGTCGGCCCCATGCTGGCCGCGCGACGTTTTGCCGCAGGACTCGCCGATGCCGGCCTGCTGGCGCAGGTTACGCGCATCGAGGCCGGTCTGTACGGCTCGCTGGCGCTGACCGGTGAAGGTCACGGCACGATCAGTGCTGTCCTGCTCGGGCTGGAAGGGCAGGCACCGGATAGCGTTGATCCTGCTACCGTGACATTGCGAACTGCGGCCATCCGGGATGAGGGCGAATTGCTGCTCGCAGGTCGGCAGCGGATTGCCTTTGCCTTTGCCCGTGATCTGCTGGTGCACAAGCATCAGTTTCTGCCTCGCCACGCCAATGGCATGCGCTTTCGTGCGCTGGATGGCGATGGCCGCGTGCTGCAGGTGGCGGAGTACTACTCCACCGGCGGGGGCTTCGTGCAGACGGCCGAAGAAATGGATTCCCCGACCGCTGCCGGTCTGCCGGTGCCGTTCCCGTTTGCCTCGGCTGCCGAGCTGATCGCCGTCTGTCGTGCGCATAATCTCAGCATCGCGCAGGTCATGCTGGCCAACGAGTCCGCCAGTCGTACGGCTGGCGAAGTGCGTGCCGGCCTGCTGGCGATTGCCGAGGTGATGCAGGAATGCATCCGTCACGGTTGCGAGCATGAGGGCGAACTGCCCGGGCTGTATCACGTGCGCCGGCGCGCGCCGGGCATCATGAAAAAGCTCACGCAATTGCAATTTTCCGAGAAGGCCGGCCGCGCCGACATCATGCTGTGGCCGATGGTCTATGCGATTGCCGTATCCGAGGAAAATGCCTCGGGCGGTCGCATCGTCACCGCCCCGACCAATGGTGCCGCCGGCATCATTCCGGCGGTGCTGCAGTACTACCGCAACTTTGCGCCGAATGCTTCCGACGAGGGCATCGTCGATTTTCTGCTGACTGCCGCAGCAATCGGCATGCTCTACAAGCTGAATGCCTCGATCTCCGGTGCTGAGGTGGGGTGCCAGGGGGAGATCGGGGTGGCCTGTTCGATGGCGGCCGGAGCGTATTGCGCGGTGCTGGGCGGAACGCTGGCACAGATCGAAAATGCGGCGGAAATCGCCATGGAGCACCATCTGGGCCTGACCTGTGATCCGGTGGGCGGGCTGGTGCAGGTGCCCTGTGTCGAGCGCAATGGCGTGGCCGCCGAAAAGGCGATCAAGGTCGCGCAGCTGGCCTTGCTGGAAAGCGGCGAGCATCTGGTCTCGCTGGACAAGGTCATCGAAACCATGCTGCGCACCGGCCGTGACATGCAGCACCATTACAAGGAAACCGCGCTGGGCGGGCTGGCGCTGACCGTCGGCGTGCCGGCCTGCTAGCTATGCAGGGGTATGGGTAGACTGGGCTTGTTTGCAGACGCCTGCAACCTCATGCGGGGGCAGGTATGGTGATACAGACGACATAAGTAATCGCTTACCTTAAAGCCGGAGCCTGCTATAGTCGATAGTAGCAGCATGCGCAAGCACGAGAAGCTTATATGGCAGACCCCACCACCGCACCCAAACGCGCCGCAGAATTGAAGGAAACACGCCTGCATTTCCTGGAAGACATCGCCAAGGAGCTGGAGGGCGAAGTGGTCTTTCCGGTGTGCTTTGACGTGTCCGTGCGCATCAGTACGGTCATGCGCAGCGCCACGGCCTCCATGCAGAAAATTGCGCTTGAAGTTCAGAAGGATCCGCTGATCTCGGCTAAATTGCTGAAAATGGCCAATTCGGTGGCGTTCAACCGTTCGGGCAATCCCTGCAAGGATGTGGCGACCGCACTGACCCGGCTGGGCGTGCAGACCGCGCGCAGCGTGGCACTGGCCTGTGCGATGGAGCAGGTGCGCCGGGCCGATGGTGTCTCGCCCTTTGATGATTTCTTCGAAATGATGTGGATCCACAGCCTGCGCACGGCGGCATATGCCCGCGTTTTTGCCCAGCATCTGACCCGCTGCAACCCCGATACCGCCATGCTGGCCGGACTCGTGCATGATCTGGGGGCATTTTTCCTGCTCGATCGTGCCGCGCATTATCAGGAGCTCGTCGAGCGCCCGACGACGGTTGAATATCTGGTGGCGCAGTGGCATGACAGCATCGGCGAGTCGGTACTGGCTGCGCTGGAATTACCCGAGGAGATCATCGAGGCGGTGCACGAGCACGATCTGCCGCGCCCCCCGGTCGAGCAGCTGCGCACGCTCAGTGATGTGATCTATGTCGCCAATATTTTTGCCGGCGGTGTCAGCGAGATGAGCCATCTGGATGTGCCAATGCTCGATCAGCCTGCCGAGCTGGCAGACCCCTACTTCCTGCAGCACCGCGAGGAAGCGGAGGCGCTGGCGGCCGAATTGCTCAGCCTCTGGTAACCCGGTTCAGTGCAGCCCGCGGGGCTGCCAGCTGATGACATTCACACCATGCTCCAGCGCGAACAGCCGGCCTTCGAGCTGCGACACGGCCGCTCGCAGCGCAATGCGCACATCCACCACGCTGACTGGTTTATCCGGTCTGGCCGGCAGCGCCGCCGCGATCATGTCGGCATCGGCACGTTCGAAGCGGGTGGCCAGCTGGATGTCGCAGGGCTTGGCCGACACCGGGCGGCGCGCGGCCATCTGGAACTGCAGGGGCGTGTCTCCGGCCAGCAGCACCCAGACGCTGGCATTACCAGCCTGTTCGCTGTGTCGCAGCGCGGCACGCAACTGGGCGATGTCCTGAATCAGCGCGTCACGCTGTTGCTGTTTCTTGTCATTCATGGCGATTGCTATGAGGGCGCAGGTAGTAAATATCCCATTCTTCTTCGCGCACCGGTTTGAAACCGTGGCGCAGGTAAAAGCGGTTGGCGGCACTGCCTCGCAGTGCACCCAGTGCAATATCACGGCGCGCGGCATCGGCCTCCCGGCAGAGGCCGGCGAGAATCCGGCTGCCCAGTCCCTGCTGCTGGGCCGCCGGGTGCAGATAGAGATGATCGAGCTGCCAGACTTCCGGTTCCCGGCGCAGCATCATGAAGCCGAGCAGTTTTCCATCGCGATGCAGCACGCGGGTGGCACCGGGAGTGAAGCTGGATGCAAATCGCTCACGGGAGCGCTCCGGGTCGTATCGTCCCAGCTGCATCAGGCTGTCTTGCATGGCGGCCAGTCTTAGCTGGTGTAACTGCTCGAAATCCGCTGCGGATGCGATCCGCCAAACCAGCTCCATTGCTGTTTCATCCGTATGTGTCAGCCTGCAGTATGCCATGCAGCCGGCACCAGAAACCCATGAGCGTTACAGGGCTTTTTCCGCTGGCCTGTTACACTGCGGCCTTGATCAATTGCTTCAGGACCAGCCTATGTCGACAATTCCGGCGTGCCCGCAATGCGGCCAGGAAAACACTTACCCCGATGGCGAAATGCTTGTTTGCGCCGATTGCGGTCATGAGTGGAGTGCCAGTGGCGAAGTGGCTGGTGATGCCGAGGCTGAAGCCGTGGTGCGTGACGCGAACGGCAATATTCTCAATGACGGCGATGCGGTGGTGCTGATCAAGGATCTGAAGGTCAAAGGCTCGTCGATCACGCTCAAGCAGGGCAGCAAGGTGAAGAGCATCCGGCTGGTCAGCGGCGGCGATCACGAAGTGGACTGCAAGCTGGATGCCGGCCAGTTCATGCTCAAGGCCTGTTTCCTCAAGAAGGTGTGAGTCCGCAGCAGCGGCAGCCAGAACAAACCCGGCCAAGGCCGGGTTTGTTGTTTATGCCAACCGGACTGCGCAATCAGTGAATTTCGATCTGCCGGCGTTTTTCTGCGGCAGGCTTTTTCGGCAGTACCAGCTCCAGCACACCGTCCTTGTAGCTGGCGGTGGTGGCGGCCTCGTCGATGTTCTGTCCGAGGCGGAAGCTGCGGGTGACTTGCCCGAAATAGCGTTCACTGTGCAGGACGCGATCCCCTTCGCGGGTTTCCTTGTCCTGCTTTACATCGGCACTGATGGAAAGCAGGTCGCCATCCACATGCACGCGGATGTCGTCCTTCTTCACGCCGGCCAGTTCCGCATGCACCGTGTAGGCCTTGTCGTCTTCCTTCACATCGACCCTGATCTGGGGGGCTGCGGCAAAGTCGAGCGGGCGCACGAAGAAACCACGGAACAGGTCATCCAGCGTACCGAGTGGTTCCTGCAGGTTGTCCAGTTTGCGTCTGATCAGGCTGTTCATGATGACACCTCCATAAAAAGACTAACGAAACGTCCTACTGCATTTCATAGATAGTGCTGTGGTGGTCTGCTTTAAAGGGGCTCGGCGCAGTCTGGCCGCCGGACGGCGGGGTATTTGACTACGGTGTTTTGGCGGGTATGTTCATGAAGCCATTATTATTAATGGTATTGGTTGGTATACATTGCTATGTATTTGGTGTGACCTTGCGGTGCAGGCAGGGGGGGCTGATAATCGCAGACCGTTTTGCAAGGTAGTCCGCTCATGATGATCGAAGAATCCCGTGTCGCCCAGCTGGTGGTGCACCGTGTCGGCAATCCCGCCCGTGGCGAGCCGCTGCAGCTCTCCGAGCGCGCGGCGAGTGTTGATGCAGAGGTGTCGCAGCTGATTCTGGAGGGCTACCTCAAGGGCATCGTCTCCGAACGGAAAAAGCACCAGTTCATTCACGAAACGGATCTGAACCTTAACGAGCTGTATCACTACAAGCAGCAGTTTTTCCGCGATGAAATCGACTTTGTCGCGCTTTCACAGGCCATCGCCCGGCACCTGCATGCGCGCTCGCAGCATCCCAACATCAGCGCGGGTGATCTGCTGGTGATCCTGTTTGAAAACCTGGCTGATGGTGAGCGCGTGCAGCGAGCGATCGGCGTGTTCAAATCGGAAATCCGCGATGATTTCCTGACGGTGGTCGAGTCGGGGGAGGTCATCGACCTGCGTCATGCTACCGGCATCAATCCGCGCCTGATCGACAAGGGGGCGCTGCTGCTGGAGTCTGGCCCGGACGTGTTTGCGGTGGACAGGCAGGCACAAAGCGCCAAATTCTGGCTGGATGATTTCCTGCAGGTGCTGCGCGTTCCCGATCCGGCCAGTACGACCAAACTGGTCGCGGAGGTGCTGGAGCAGGTTTCGGAGCAAATTGCTGATCCGAAGCAGCAGCAACAGTTCAAGGAAGCCGTGCTGACCCGCTGCCGCGAGGAGGAAGAATTCCTGCCCTGGGAAGTGACCGACGTGGCCGAGAAGTTCGTGCCGCGCGAGCAGGTCAGTCAGGTGCTGGACCAGGCGGCCCAGTCGCATGGTTTCAGTCTGGAAAAGAACACCCGCGTGCCGGCGAAGAATGTCGCCAAGCGGCTGGAGCGCAGCTGGAGCAAGATCGGTATCGGCCACGGCGTGAGCATTCTGCAGCCATCTGACCTGAACCTCGAGGACGTGAATATCGAGAGCGGCGACGAGGAAATCGTGATGACCCTGTATTTCTCGAAGAAGATCTGAGGGTATCTATCCCAAAGCCTTGTTACTGATTATTGGCGGCGGAATCGGAGGGTGGGTATGCCTGCGCGAGGGTGCGAGCCAGTACCCAGCCGCTAACCCGGCTGGCTCCGGCTGTCAGCAAGGCGCGGGCGGCGGCATCCAGGGTTGCACCACTGGTCAGCACATCATCGATTAGCACGATTTCCCGCCCGGCAACCGCTGGGCTGGTACTGAAGGCTTGGCGCAGATTGCGTTCACGTTCGCGCCGGCTCAACCGTGACTGGTGGCCGGTGTCACGGCGGCGGGCCAGCCAGCCCAGTTCCAGCGGCAGTCCGCTGTGCTGTGCGATCGCACTGGCCAATTCCTGCGCCTGATTGAAACCACGTTCGCGCAAGCGACTGGCATGCAGCGGCATGGGCAGCAACACCGCCTGCTGTTGCAGTCTTGGGGCGTGAGCGGCCATCAGGGTGCCCAGGAGTGGCCACAAGGACCAGCGCTGACCATATTTGCCGGCCAGAATCAGTTCGCTCAATGGGGGCTGGTAGGCAAACAGCGCATGACAGGCCGCAAAGGCAGGTGGTTTGCTCAGGCAGTGGCCGCAGTGCCCGCCTCCCGGACTGGGCTGGGCGCAGACCGGGCACGTGGCCGTAGTGAGCCAGGGGAGGGCGCGCAGACAGGCCGGGCAAAGTGCGTCAGCTGCGCTACCCCGGCATAGCAGGCAGCGGCAGGGCAGTCGCTGGCAGACCCTGCTTGCCAGCAGGCGGATGTTGTTCAGAATTATGCTCTGCAAATTTGACAAGTCCGGCCCCGCTTCCGACAATGCCCCATCTCTCATTTCTAGCGTGCTCGCGCGCGCTTTGCCGATTGCCATGAGCTGCTCCGCCAATACCGCTACGCAAACCATCGAACTGAAGCGCCCGACCCCGCACCCGAAGGCGGAAAACTGGTCGCTGGAAGACATCGCCGCTTTGTTCGAACTGCCGTTCAACGATCTGCTGTTCAAGGCGCAGACTGTGCACCGCGAGCATTTCGACGCCAACCGCGTGCAGCTGTCCACCCTGCTGTCGGTGAAGACCGGCGGTTGTTCGGAGGATTGCGGCTACTGCTCGCAGTCGGCGCGTCACGACACCGGGCTGGAACGCGAAAAGCTGATGACTGCCGAGGATGTGATCGACGCCGCCAAGGTCGCCAAGGAAAACGGCTCCAGCCGTTTCTGCATGGGAGCCGCCTGGCGTGGCCCGAAGAACAAGGACATCGACGAGGTCAAGCGCATGATCGCGGGAGTGAAGGCGCTCGGACTGGAAACCTGTGCGACCTTCGGCATGTTGAAAGAGGGTCAGGCGGAAGAGCTGCGTGACGCCGGTCTGGATTACTACAACCACAATCTGGATACCAGTCCGGAAAAATACGGCGAAATCGTGAGCACGCACAGCTACGAGGACCGCCTTGATACGCTGGGCAAGGTGCGCAAGGCCGGGCTGCATGTGTGCTCGGGCGGCATTGTCGGTCTGGGTGAAACCCGCAGTGATCGTGTTGGCCTGATTGCCCAGCTGGCCAACCTCGACCCGCAACCCGATTCGGTGCCCATCAATAATCTGGTGAAAATCGAAGGCACCCCCCTGGACGGCAATGCGGCGGTGGACTGGACCGAATTCGTGCGGACGATCGCTGTTGCGCGGATCACCATGCCGAAATCTTACGTTCGTCTGTCGGCTGGGCGCCAGCAGATGGATGAAAGCATGCAGGCCTTGTGTTTCCTTGCCGGCGCGAACTCGATTTTTTATGGTGACAAGCTGCTGACCACGGGCAATCCGGACGTGACACGGGATCGCGAGCTGTTTGCCAAACTCGACCTGCAGCCTCTTTGATAGGGGTATCCGCTCCAAGGCCTGCTTAAAAAAAGGCTGCCGTGATATCGATAGGGGGGTATGAAGCTGGACCGGCCAAGGCCGGTCCTGTCGCTTGTGCGCCGCAATATAAGCCGTGCTGCATGTTCGGCTTGTCCTTGGCGCACAGGCTTGTCTATGCTTACTGCACTTGCCATGCCGGTGTTAACCGGCAGGTGCCTGCTGAAAACCCGTAAGGTCCTGACTGTATCGACGCGCCTCTTCGCTCTGGCGCATCGTCCCTGTATCGGGCCTGCAAGGCGGCCGGCTGTAACAATTCGGGGATGGTCCATGTCTTTAAGCAAACGTCTGGCGCTGTTTCTCGCGCTCATCAATCTGGTTGGTATGGGCGTGCTGTTTGGCTTGTTTGCGCGAGCAGGCGACGACAAATCCCTTCTGCCCTATGTACTCGTGGCCGGCGGGATCTTGCTGGTGACGGCAATCCAGCTGTTGGTGGCCCACTGGCTGCTGCGCCCCTTGCAGGGGGTGCGACAGACCATGATCAGACTGGCCGAAGGCGGTGGCGATCTCACCACCCGCCTGCCCGAAAATGGCAGCGAAGAGCTGGCCGATATTGGTCGTGGCTTCAACCGTTTTGCCAATGCCCTGCAGGCGACGTTCCGCGAAGTGCAGCGCGATATGGAAGGCCTGTCGCTGGGCTTGCGCGAGCTGACCGTCGTTACCGGCCAGCTGGTGAAGGACAGTCACACCCAGTCCGACTTTGCTGCGGCATCGGCGGCAGCTGTCGAGGAAATCACCGTCAGCATTACCCACATCGCGGACAATGCCAACGATGTGGATGGTGTGGTGGCCGAAACCCAGCAACTGTCCGGTGTCAGTGCCGAGGCGGTGCAGCGGGTTGCCGACGAGGTGGCCCAGATGTCCTCGCGCATCCATGCACTGGGTGACACGATGAATGAGCTGGGCAAACGCTCGCAGGAAATCGGCAGCATTGTCAGTGTGATCCAGGATATTGCCGAGCAGACCAATCTGCTGGCCTTGAATGCCGCGATCGAAGCTGCGCGCGCCGGTGAGCAGGGGCGTGGCTTTGCGGTGGTGGCCGACGAGGTGCGCAAGCTGGCCGAGCGCAGTGCGAAGGCCACGGTCGAAATCAACGAGCGCATTTCCAAGGTGAGCGCGGAAACCCAGCAGGCGGTCAGCACCATGGCTGCGACGGCGCAGGGCGTCTCGGGCTCGGCCGACCGGGCCGAGGAGGCGCGTCGTGCGATGCTGGATATCGGCGACCGGATGCAGCATGTGTATTCCTCGGTGCGCGAAATCGCCGAATCCACCCGCGAGCAGACAGCCGCGAGTACCACCATGGCACGCTCCGCCGAGCAGATCAATGCCATGTCGCAATCCAGTGATTCCGCTTTGCAGCAGGCCAAACGTGCGCTGGAGCATCTGGATGGGCGGGCGCGTGAACTGATGGGGGCGGTGGGGAAGTTCCGCCTGGAAGACATCACGGTGCTGCATGGCTGGTTTGCCGCGAGCGGCTTCCGTGCCGTGGCCGATATCAAGGCACGCCTGAACAAGATTGGCCACCACTGGGCCGACATGCACAGTGGCAAGGATGTGCCGGGCATGTTGAAAAAGGCGGTCGAAGAGAACGATCTGCCGACCGCGGCCGCGATTGGCGGCGTGAAAATACAGAACTGGGCCGGCAAGGGGGTTTTTGCCAATCTGGACAATCTGGCCGCCGAGCAGCAGTGGGCACGCATTCTGCCTCCGGTGCTCGACACGATGATGCAGGCCGATGGGCATTATGTGGCCGTTCCGCTCGGTGTGGCGCGGGTGAATGTGCTGTGGGTGAACGCGCAACTGATGCGGCGCGTGAACGTAAGCCGTCCGCCGGCTACCTGGGACGAGTTTTTCCATGTGTGTGACCGGCTGATGAATGCCGGCATCACGCCGCTGGCGCACAGCGAAGTGAAATGGCAGGTGGCAACGCTGTTCGAGGCGGTTTCGCTGGGGCTCAATGGTGCCAGCTGGTATCTCTCGGCCTTCAGCAAGCTTGATCAGTCCGCGCTGGCGGGCGCACAGACGGTCAAGGCACTGGAAATCTTCCGCCGTCTGAAACCCTACTGTACGCCAGATCCGGTCGGGCGTGACTGGAACCTCGTGGCCGCTGACATCATCAACGGGCGTGCGGCGATGCAGCTGATGGGGGACTGGGTAAAAGGCGAATTCGATACGGCCGGCAAGCAACCTGGCAGCGATTATCTGTTCTGGGCTGCGCCAACGCAGAATGGGGAATACAGCTTTGCCGCCGATACGCTGACCATGTTCCGTCAGGATGACTCTGCACGTCGTGCGGCACAGAGTGATTTTGTCACGCTGCTGATGAGCCACGAAGGCCAGATCGCCTACAACAAGCACAAGGGCAGCATTCCGGCGCGGACCGACATCGATCTCAACCAGCTTGACCCCTATGGTCAGGCCTCTGCCAAGGACTTTGCCCTGGCGGCCAGTCGTAATGTGCTGGTGCCCTCATGGGCGCACAATATGGCGGTGCAGGATGACATGAAGAAGGCGCTGATCGAAGTCGTCTACGAATTCTGGAACAGTGACGGCATGAGCGCGACGGCCGCCGCGGCCAAGCTGGCGGCCACCGGCGCCAGACGCTGATTCCGGCGCAGCAACCCGCGACCCACCCCGCTCAGGCGGGGTGGGTCGTTTTGCGGCAGGCTCGCCTGCGCTGCCTCATGCTAGAATCGCTGCTTTCTCAGTCAGAATTAGCCAGCGCATGACGCTGCGCAGGGAGATCCGAAGATGTCCGGCAATACGCTCGGTTTGCTGTTTACCGTTACTTCGTTTGGCGAGTCGCACGGCCCGGCTATCGGCTGTGTGGTCGATGGCTGCCCCCCGGGAATGGCATTGAGCGCCGAAGACATCCAGATCGAGCTGGATCGTCGCAAGCCCGGCACTAGCCGGCATGTCACCCAGCGTCGCGAGCCCGATCAGGTTGAGATCCTCTCCGGTGTCTTCGAAGGCAAGACCACGGGTACATCGATCGGCCTCTTGATTCGCAACACCGACCAGCGCAGCCATGACTATGGCAAGATTTCTGAGACCTTCCGCCCCGGTCACGCCGACTACACCTACTGGCACAAGTACGGCATCCGCGACTACCGCGGTGGCGGCCGTTCCTCCGCCCGTGAAACTGCCGTGCGCGTGGCTGCCGGTGCAATTGCCAAGAAATGGCTCAAGGAACGATTCGGGGTGGTCATCCGTGGCTACATGAGCCAGCTGGGCGAGATCGAGATTCCCTTCGAAAGCTGGGATGAAGTGGGCAACAATCCCTTCTTTGCGCCCAATGCCGGCATCATCCCGCAGTTGGAAGACTACATGGACGCCATTCGCAAGGAGCGCGATTCGGTGGGCGCCAAAATCACCGTGGTCGCCGAAAATGTGCCGGTAGGCTGGGGTGAGCCGGTATACGACCGCCTGGATGCCGACATCGCCTTCAACATGATGAACATCAACGCCGTGAAGGGCGTGGAAATCGGCGCAGGTTTCAAGTCCGTTGCCCAGCGTGGCAGCGAGCATTGCGACGAGCTGACCCCCGATGGCTTCGCCGCCAATGAGGCGGGCGGCATACTGGGCGGCATTTCCACCGGTCAGGACATCGTGGTGAATATTGCGGTGAAGCCGACTTCCAGCATCGCGCAGGAACGCCGTTCGATCGACAAGGACGGCAATGCCGTGATGATGGCCACCACCGGCCGTCATGACCCCTGTGTCGGCATCCGCGCAACGCCGATTGCCGAAGCCATGCTGGCGCTCACGTTGATGGATCATGCGCTGCGGCACCGCGCCCAGTGCGCCGATGTGCAGGTGACGACACCGCGCATTCCGGGCCGCATCGCGTAATTTTCGCTCATGCAGCGCAGCACGCCGGAGTTCCGCTTCCCCGACGACGATCCGGCGGCAGATTGGCCGCCGCTGTCTGGTGCGGTGCTGGGCATTGTGCTGGCCATGACTGGCTGGGTGCTCTGGCAGGCGCTGACTGGCGATCAATGGGTGCCGGTGCTGGATGGCGCCAATCTGCTGTTTCACGAGGCTGGACATCCGCTGTTTGGCATCGTCAGCGAGCGACTGACGGTGTATGGCGGTACGCTGGCGCAACTGGCATTTCCGCTGGTGGTGCTGGCGTATTTTCACCGGCGCGCCGATACGCTGGGCACCGCGGTGAGTGGTTTATGGCTACTGGAAAACGGTCTGAACATCGGCCGTTATCTGGGAGACGCCCGAGCGCAGGCATTGCCGCTGGTTGGCAATGGCGAACATGACTGGACCGAAATCCTGTCGCGCTGGGGCATGCTGTACCTGGACACGACCTTGGCGGCGCTGTTGCGCGGTGTCTGTGTGCTGGGGATGCTGACGATTCTGCTGCTGCTATGCTGGCAGTGGTGGGACAAGCGACAGCAGGAATATTGACTGCGGGTATGGCGCAGTGAGCCATGTTATCAATAAGCTGGAGGGCAATACCATGAAGCGTATTTTGTTGTGCCTGCTGGTGCTGCTGTGCAGCGCCTGTGCCGCACCCAATTTCGTCGCCCAGGTCTCCAGTCGCAGTACCTTGCCCGCCAGCAGCCCGGTCGCCGGCAAGCGATTCATCATCGAAACACCGCCCGGACAAGAACAGAGCATTGCCCGGCGTGATTTCGCGGCGCAGATTGCCCGCGAACTGAAGTCGCGCGGCATGACCCAGGTCGGTGACAGCCAGTTTGCCGACTGGCTGCTGCGGTTCGACTGGCGGGTATCCGGCCCAGTGAGTACCACGACCCAGTATCCGGTGCATTCCAGCATCGGCATTTTTGGTGGTGGCTGGTCATGGGGGGGCATCGGCATGAGCTTTCCGATCTATAGCGAATCGACCCAGACCAACTGGTACGCCCGTGAACTGACATTGGATATCTATGATCCGCGGGCACTCAAGAGCGGGCAGTTTGCCAAGCTCTATGAAGCCAAAGCCAGCAACAGCAGCACCAGCAATGCGATCGAGCCGGCCGTGCCCTGGCTGATCCGCGCTGTATTCCAGGATTTTCCGCAACCCGGCGTGATCCGGCGCGAAGTCCGCATTCCCTATGATCCGGCCACCGCGGCCAGCAATCCCTAGCCAGAGCCCGCACTGTGACTCCTGACCAGTACTGTGAAGACAAGGCCGCAAAAAGCGGCTCCAGTTTCTACGCCAGCTTCCGTTTCCTGCCGGCAGACAAGCGCCGCGCAATCACTGCGCTGTACGCCTTTTGCCGCGAGGTCGATGATGTGGTCGACGAAACGCATGACGACTCCGTGGCCCGGCAAACGCTGGCCTGGTGGCGTGGCGAAATCGACCAGATGTACGCTGGCAACCCGCAGCACCCGGTGACCAAGGCGCTGCTGCCGGCCGTGAAAGCCTTTGACCTGCAACGCGAGCATTTTCTCGAGATTATTGACGGCATGCAGATGGATCTGGATGTGCCGCGCTACAACGCCTTCAAGGATCTGCAGCTGTATTGCTACCGCGTGGCCTCGGTGGTGGGCATTCTGGCGGCCGGCATCTTCGGCTATCAGGATCGCAAGACGCTAAAGTATGCGCATGATCTGGGCATCGCCTTTCAGCTGACCAACATTATCCGTGACGTCGGTGAAGACATCCGTCGCGGCCGCGTCTACCTGCCCATCGAAGAGCTGCAACGTTTCAACGTGCCGATGGATGATCTGGTCAACTATCGCGAAACCGAGCAATTCAAGGCGCTGATGGAGTTCCAGATCGACCGCGCCGAGCAATTTTACGATCAGGCTCTGGCGCAATTGCCAGCGATTGATCGCAAAAACCAGCGCTGCGGACTGATCATGGCCGCGATCTATCGCACTACGCTCAAGGAAATCCGCCTCGACGGCGCGCAAAAGGTGCTCAATCAGCGCCTCAGTCTTGGTGGCGCGCGCAAGATCTGGCTGGCCTGGAAGGCTTGGTGGCAGAACCGCTGAATGCCGGACTGATGGGTATGCAGCGGATTGCCATTATTGGCGGTGGCTATGCAGGTATGGCTGCAGGGGTATCGCTGGCTGCAGCAGGCCGGCAGGTGTGCGTGTTCGAAGGCGCGAAAACACTGGGTGGACGCGCGCGTGGTGTCGAGCTCGACGGGCGCCAGCTCGATAACGGCCAGCACATCCTGATCGGCGCCTACCGTACGTTGCTGGGGTTAATGCAGCAGGTGGGGGTCGATGAGCGCACAGCACTGCTGCGCTTGCCGCTGACCTTGCAGCAACGTACCCCGCACGGTGATTTCCGCATGGTCGCGCCCGACTGGCCGGCGCCGCTGCATAGCCTTGGCGCCTTGCTCGGTGCGCAGGGTATCGGCTGGGGCGACAAGCTCAGTCTGGTGAAGCTGATGCTCGGCGCACAACTGGCGGGCTTCCGGCTTGCCACGGACTGCAGCGTGCTGGCCTGGCTGGAGCAGGGCGGGCAATCACCGCAGCTGATCGAGCGTTTCTGGCAGCCGCTGGTGGTGGCTGCACTCAATACGCCGCTGGAAACAGCTTCGGCGCAGATTCTGCTCAATGTGCTGCGGGATAGTCTGATGGGGGGGCGTCACGATGGCGATTTGCTCATTCCACGTGTCGATTTCACGGCCTTATTTCCGCAGCCCGCCGCAGACTGGCTGGCTGCTCGCCGCAGCGAGGTAAGGACCAGTTGTCTGGTCCGCCGCATTGCCCGTGATGCTGCGGGCTGGCAGCTGGATGACGGCGATGAGCGTTTTGCCGCCGTGGTGCTGGCCGTTTCGCCGCAGCGGGTGGCCGATTTGTTGCCGGAGACCGCGGCGCTGGACACATTGCGGGAGCAACTTGCCGCGTTGCACTACCAGCCGATCCAGACGGTTTACCTGCAATATGCGCCGGACGTGCGGCTGGAGACGCCCATGCTCGGTGTTGCCGGCGGACTGTGTCAGTGGGTGTTCGATCGCGGGCAGATTCATGGTACGCCGGGTATGCTGGCGGTCGTGCTCTCGGCGCGCGGCGACTACAGCGACTGGGATGCCACCACGCTCGCCCGGCGTGTGCACGAGGAACTCGTGCAGCATTTCGGCCTGGCAGAACCACCGCAGTGGAGTCGTGTCATTCACGAAAAGCGCGCCACCTTCGCGTGCGCAGCAAATTTGTCCCGTCCCGGAAATGCAACGGCGGTGCCGGGCCTGTGGCTGGCCGGTGATTACACTGCCGGCGGGCAAGCAGACATGACTTACCCCGCCACGCTGGAGGGCGCCGTACGCAGTGCGTGTGCTGCCGCAGAAGGGATTCTTAAGCAGCACTTTGCGGGTATCTCTTTCTAGCCCTTTTCTGTAAAGGGGTCGAAGTCACTCGATTGATGGGTATGGATTGAGCTTGTTGTCTTGATTGCAGTTGTGATTATGCAGAGTGTGTGCAGTTGGGCGACTCATCGCTCCATGCACAAAGTGGGTTGCGTGGGGTGCAAAGTTCCTAGCTGGATGAATATTTTAATAATTCATAAAAGGCGCACTGGCTGGTGCGCCTTTTTGTTGTGCTAAATTTGCTTAGACGCTCAGCTTTTCCACTCCACCAAGATATGGGCGCAGCACCGCCGGTACGGTGATCGAGCCATCGGCATTCTGGTAGTTTTCCAGTACGGCAACCAGTGTGCGGCCGACGGCCAGGCCGGAGCCGTTCAGCGTATGCACCAGTTCATTCTTGCCCGCTTCGTTCTTGAAGCGCGCCTGCATGCGGCGGGCCTGGAAGGCGCCCATGTTGGAGCAGCTGGAAATCTCGCGGTAGGTGTTCTGCGCCGGCAGCCACACTTCCAGGTCGTAGGTCTTGCTGCTGCCGAAGCCCATGTCGCCGGTGCACAGCAGTACCTTGCGGTAAGGCAGTTCCAGCAATTGCAGGATGCGTTCGGCGTGGCCGGTGAGTTCTTCCAGGGCGGCCATCGACTGGTCCGGGTGGACGATCTGCACCATTTCCACCTTGTCGAACTGGTGCTGGCGGATCATGCCCCGCACGTCGCGGCCGTAGGCGCCGGCTTCGGAGCGGAAACACGGCGTGTGCGCGGTGTACTTCAGTGGCAGCTCGTCGGCTTTGAGGATGGTGTCGCGCACGAAGTTGGTCACCGACACTTCGGCGGTGGGAATCAGGTACAGCGCGCTGTCGTTGTGCGGCACCTTGAAGAGATCCTCTTCGAATTTCGGCAGCTGGCCGGTGCCGTGCATGCTGGCGGCGTTGACGAGATACGGGGTGTAGACCTCTTCGTAGCCGTGTTCATTGCTGTGCGTATTCAGCATGAACTGCGCTAGCGCGCGGTGCAGCTTGGCGATGCTGCCCTTCAGTACCGAGAAGCGGGCGCCGGAAAGCTTGGCACCGGTTTCGAAATCCAGCCCCAGCGGCGCGCCCAGATCAACGTGGTCCTTCACTTCAAAATCGAAGGTTTTCGGCGTGCCCCAGCGCAGTACTTCCTGGTTCTCGCTTTCGTCCTTGCCCACCGGCACCGATTCGTCCGGCAGGTTGGGAATGCCGGCCAGCAGCGCTTCCATCTTGCCTTGCAGTTCAGTCAGTGCGGTTTCGCTGGCGGCGAGTTCAGCCTTCAGGTTTTCCACTTCGGCCATGATGGGGGCGACATCTTCACCCTTGGCTTTCGCCTGGCCGATGGACTTCGACACGCTGTTGCGCTTGGCCTGCAGATCCTGGGTGGCGGTTTGCAGGGTTTTGCGTTCGGCTTCCAGTGCGGCGAACGCAGCGGTATCGAGATTGAACTTGCGGCTTGCAAGGCGTTGGGCAACGCCGTCAAGGTCGTTGCGCAGCAGATTGATGTCCAGCATGGCGGGCTCGGGTGAATAAGCAAAAGGCAGATTCTACACCAAGCACCAAGTGGTCGCGCAGTCTGCCCGGGCGCAGACTATTTCCAGCGAGTCCTTGCGGCCTTTGTGAATCGAATTGGGGCGACTCTGAAGTGGCGCCCTCTCTAGCTGTCTGGTCTCGGATCATAATTTACCTGTCCGCAGTTGGCGACTCTATCTGGCACGTTCGGTTTTGGGTACGCTCTGCACGTCGATCTCCAGGTCAGGCCAATGAATCTCCGTCTGCACGGGCGCGCCCGTACCACTCCGGCTGTTCGTGCCGAAATCCAGGCCGCGCCGGGCGCCATTACCGATGCCGAACTGGCACGCCGCTATGGCGTCAGCAAGCCCACCATTGCTAAATGGCGCCGACGCAGCTCGGTGCACGATGAATCACACACCGCGCATCATCTGCAAACCACACTGACACCCGCCCAAGAGTGCGTCGTCGTCGAACTCCGCAAGCTACTGCATCTGGCCCTGGATGACTTGCTGGTTGTCGTGCGCGAATTCCTTAATCCCTCGGTCTCGCGAGCCGGCCTTGG
>NZ_JADFUA010000013.1 GCF_015223195.1 Chitinilyticum piscinae
TGTCTGGCTCTATAACCAGCATTTGCCACAGCGGGCGCTACAGCACCAATCCCCCCTTCAAGCGATGAAGCATTGGCAGAAGCAAAGGCCCGAGTTATTCAAAAAGCGTGTAATCAATCGAGCGGGAATGGACAGTGGCTTGGCCCTCCAGGCGTAGTAGCCACTGGGATGCACAGACATCGCACGGCACAGGTGTCGAACAGCAAATTGCTGCTCGTGGGCCAAGATGAAGGCATACCTTACCCGGACTCCTTGGCAAAGTATGCGGCGACCTTTTTAGGATGTCGCGCTACTCGGTCACCCGTTTCAGTTCTGCTTCAAGCCGGCGGATTTCGCTTTGCTGGTCGGCAGATTTGGCCGACTTGGTACGCGTGGGGTCAAAGCATTTCCACGATTGATGCAGACTGTGGGTAGATACGCCGAGGCGGCTGGCGACTTCTGCGGCGGGAGAACCACGTTCAGTGATCTGCTTGACCGCTTCGATTTTGAACTCTTCAGGGTAACGCGGACTGCTCATGACACCTCCTTCTTGGCCTCAGTTTGAGGCTCTTGAGGTGCCTAGGAAAGCAGGGGCGATTCAAGTCAATACCCAAAAAAACCGCAGCAGGGCTGCGGTTTTTTGTTGGCTGGGCGGAATTACAAAGCCAGTCCGCCCGTTACCTCAATGGCAGCACCATTGATGTAGCTAGCTTCATCGCTGGCAAGGAAAGCGTACACATTCGCGATTTCTTCCGGCTTGGCCACGCGCTGCATCGGAATGCGTGACTCCATCTTCTTCAGCACCTCTTCCGGCATCGCCATTACCATCGGGGTTCCCACGAAACCGGGGCAGACGGCATTGGCACGAATCCCTTTCTTGCCCAGCTCCTTCGCCCAGGTTTTCACGAAGCCGATAACGCCGAATTTGGTCGCCGCATAGTTGGTCTGGCCAAAATTGCCATACACACCCACAACCGACGACGCATTCAGGATCACGCCTGCGCCTTGTGCCACCATGGTGTCAACCACGGCACGGGTACAGTTGTAAACGCCCTTCAGGTTGATGTCGATGACGCGGTCGAACTGCTCGTCGGTCATCTTGACCAACTGGGCATCGGCAGTGATACCGGCATTATTCACCAGCACATCGATGCGGCCGTATTTGGTCTTGACGCCATCAACCATGGCGGCGATCTGCGCCTTGTCGGTTACATTGACCAGAAAGCCAGCGGCATCGTTGCCGGCAGCAACCAGCTCGGCCACCAGTTTGTCGACACCTTCCTTGTTGACATCACAGACCACGACTTTTGCGCCTTCTGCGGCAAATTTGCGCGCAGTGGCCTCGCCAATCCCGCTGGCGGCGCCGGTAATGATGGATACCTTGTCTTTCAGACGCATACTCTCCCCCTTGTTACATCACTTTGAACATAGAAATGGACTGCAGCAGCTGCGCCTGAAAAGGGCGCCTACCGGTGCAGCATAGCCATGCTTGTGCAGTGCAGCAAGAAGGGAAAGCAAAAATCTGCGCGAAATCAAGCTTCGCCAGTATCGCCGTACACTTCGTCCATCAGGGTGCGGCAGTCGATGATGCGCAGATCGTTGTCACGCGCGAAGGTCATGATGAATTCGTAGACGCGCGGGTCGATTTTCTCGAGCTGCTTGTCCACCGCCACACAGCGGATATTGTTATGCATCATCGGGCGGACATAGGGGGCGTAAGAGAGCTTCTGATCGTGCCCGAACGTACAGAGGATGCCCGAAAGCCGTTCTGCCCAGTCACTCGGACGAAACTCCCGACCGGAACTGGTAATACCTTGAATGATGATTTCGTAGGGATTGCAGATCATGATGTTTCTTATGGGCTAAGTGCATTCAGAGGCTCTGGACGAATTATATCACCGCCACGCCCCCCCTGCCCGCCAGCAGCAAAATATCTGATCCAGATACGGGAAACTACGCATCGCCACTTGCCAGTACAGCGTAAACGGCTGAATAATGCTAACTTTTTCCCGAGCTGCCGGCCGCCTGTGCCGACCGGCGAGACAGGATTCCAGAACATGCGTCACTACCTGCAGTTTTCCGATTTCAGCCGTGAAGAATACGAGTACCTTTTCGAGCGCGCCGCCAAGATCAAGGCTCGCCTGAAGGCAGGCGAACTCTACCAGCCGCTGCCGGGCAAGGTGCTGGGCATGATCTTCGAGAAGAGTTCGACCCGCACCCGCGTGTCTTTCGAGGCCGGCATGTTCCAGCTTGGTGGTCACGCGATGTACATGAATTCCAAAGACACGCAGCTGGGGCGTGGCGAGCCGATCGAGGACGTGGCCAAGGTCATGAGCCGCATGGTCGACATCGTGATGATCCGCACCTTCGAGCAGAGCATCATCGAACGCTTTGCCGAAAATTCACTGGTACCGGTAATCAACGGTCTGACCAATGAATACCACCCCTGCCAGATCATGGCGGACATCTTTACCTACATCGAGAAGTTCGGCGCGATCGAGGGAAAGACCGTCGCCTGGATCGGCGACTCGAACAATGTCTCGCGCACATGGCTGCAAGCCGCCAAGACCTTTGGGTTCAAGCTCAATCTCGCTTGCCCGGTCGGCTACGACATGACCGTGCTGGACGGTCAGACCTATGGCAGCGATATTTTCGAGATCTTCCGCGACCCGTATCAGGCCGCCCGCAATGCCGACATCGTCACCACCGACGTCAGTGTCTCGATGGGATTCGAGCGCGAAACCCTGCAGCGCAAGAAGGACTTTCTCAGCTACAAGGTCAGCGAGAAGCTGATGCTGCAGGCCAAGGCCAACGCGGTGTTCATGCACTGCCTGCCGGCACACCGCGGTGAAGAAGTCGACCCGGAAGTGATCGACGGCCCGCAATCGATTGTCTGGGAAGAAGCAGAAAACCGCATGCACACCCAGAAGGCCGTAATCGAGTACCTGCTGCTGGGCCGCATTGAGGACTAAGCCGTGTCCATGTTAGGCATCACCGACCTTGCCACCTATGTGATCGGAACGGTCGCCATCATTCTGGCCCCCGGTCCAAATTCGCTGTTCACGCTCGGCGTAGCCGCACAGCGTGGCGTGCGGGCCGGTTATGCTGCAGCGGCCGGTATCGTGGTCGGCGACTTCTGCCTGATGCTCGCAGCCGTGCTCGGGGTCGCCGCCCTGATGAAGGCCTTCCCTGCCGCCTATGACGTGGTGCGCTACCTGGGGGCCGCTTATCTGGCCTACCTGGGTATACGGCTGCTACTCAGCAAAAACAAAGACTCCGGCGACAAACCCGTCGATGTACCTGCCAGCCACATTTTCCGCAAGGCGCTCGGCATCTCGTTGGTGAATGTAAAGGCCATCCTGTTCTTCATGGCCTTTTTCCCGCAATTTGTGGATCCCACCTACGGCAATGTGCCGCTGACCTTTACCGCCCTCGGGCTGATCCTGCAGGTCATCAGCCTGAGCTACCTGAGCGTATTGATTCTTGCCGGTGCCGGCATTGCCCGGCGGCTGCGCCACACCCCCTGGGTCGGTGCGCTGCTGCAACGCCTTACCGGCATTCTGTTCATCAGTTTTGGAGCCCGGCTGGCGCTGACTCGCTAGGCCGGAATCGTTTTATCGGGAGTAAAAGATGTCTGACGTGAAAAAAGTCGTGCTCGCCTATTCGGGCGGCCTGGATACCTCGGTCATTCTGAAATGGCTGCAGGACACCTATCAATGCGAAGTGGTGACGTTCACCGCCGACCTGGGCCAGGGCGAAGAACTGGAACCGGCACGCCAGAAAGCGCTGAAGTTCGGCATCAAGCCGGAGCACATCTATATCGACGACGTGCGCGAAGAATTCGTGCGTGATTTCGTGTTCCCGATGTTCCGCGCCAACACCATCTACGAAGGCGAATACCTGCTGGGCACCTCGATCGCCCGCCCACTGATCGCCAAGCGCCTGATCGAGATCGCCCGCGAAACCGGCGCCGATGCCATCAGCCACGGCGCCACCGGCAAGGGCAACGACCAGGTGCGCTTCGAGCTGGGTGCCTACGCACTGATGCCGGAAGTGAAGATCATCGCGCCGTGGCGCGAGTGGGACCTGCTGTCGCGCGAAAAGCTGCTGGCCTATGCCGAAGCCAACGACATCCCGGTCGACATGAAGCACAAGAACGGCGGCGCGCCGTACTCGATGGACGCCAACCTACTGCACATCAGCTTCGAAGGCCGCCATCTGGAAGATCCGAAGGCCGAAGCCGAAGAAAGCATGTGGCGCTGGACCGTCAGCCCGGAAGCCGCACCGGATGCCGCCGAATACGTCGACATCGAGTTTGCCAATGGCGACCCGGTCGCCATCAACGGCGTGGCGCTGAAGCCGCACGATCTGCTGGCAAAGCTGAATGAACTGGGCGGCAAGCACGGCATCGGCCGTCTGGATCTGGTGGAAAACCGCTACGTCGGCATGAAGAGCCGCGGCTGCTACGAAACCCCCGGCGGCACCATCCTGCTGAAGGCTCACCGTGGCATCGAATCCATCACCCTGGATCGCGAAGTGGCCCACCTGAAGGACAGCCTGATGCCGCGCTACGCCGAGCTGATCTACAACGGCTACTGGTGGAGCCCGGAGCGCCGTGCCCTGCAGGTGCTGATCGACCACACCCAAAGCTACGTGAACGGCTGGGTACGCGTGAAGCTCTACAAGGGCAGCGTTGCCGTGGTGGCACGCGACTCCAAGGACACGCTGTTCGACCAGACTATCGCGACCTTCGACGATGACGGCGGCGCCTACAACCAGGCCGACGCCGGCGGCTTCATCAAGCTGAACGCGCTGCGCATGCGTATCGCCGGCAAGAAGGGCCGCTAAGTCACTCGCCCCGGTGCAAGCCGGGGTATACCCTCGCAGACCTTAAAGAACAAAACATCCAGAAACATACCCATGAGCGAAGAGCAATTTGCCAATCTTGCTGTCCCGCTGCTGTGCACCGGGCTGATCCTGTACATGTTCTTCATCATTTACAAGCTGGCCAAGGAATCCAAGGCCGGCAAGAAGGGCTTTCTGGTGCTGCTATTCGTACTGGGGTTCGGGATGTTCGGCTTTATCGCCAAGACCATCCTGACCGAAATCCTGCAAAAATAACCCATCCAATCATTCAGAGAATCTCATGAGCCAGTTCGATAACGTCTCCGTCCTCAAACAAGCCAACGTCTACTTCGACGGCAAATGTGTCAGCCATACCATTTTGCTGGCCGATGGCACCCGCAAGTCCGTGGGTGTCATCCTGCCATCCAAGCTGGTGTTCAACACCGGCGCACCAGAAATCATGGAGCTGATTGCCGGTGCCTGCAATGTGAAGCTGGCTGGCGAAACCGCTGCCACCACCTACACGGGCGGCCAGTCCTTCAATGTACCGGGCGACTCCAGCTTCGAAATTGAAGTGACCGACACGCTGCACTACGTCTGCCACTTCGGCTAAGTCGCTGGTGCTTTTTGCGCAAGAGCCGCTGCATGCGGCTCTTTGCCGTTCTACCCTCTAGCCAAGAATGGGAGTATTCCATGCCTTCGTTTGACATCACCTCTGAAGTGGATATGGTTGCCCTGAAAAACGCGATTGACGTGGCAGAACGCGCCATTGTCAACCGCTACGACTTCAAGGGCACCAGTGCCAAGGTCGAGTTGCAGGAAAAAAACGAAATCATCACCATTTATGGTGATTCCGATTTCCAGCTCGATCAGATCAAGGATCTGCTGTTTCCAGCCCTGGAAAAGAAAGAACCCGACAGCAGCAAACGCCTGGATGCACAGGATGTGCAGAAAGTCTCGGGTAATAAGGTCAAGCAGGACCTGAAGATCAAGGCCGGCATCGACCAGGAGCTCGCCAAGAAAATCATCAAGCTGATCAAGGACAACAAGCTGAAAGTCCAGGCGGCCATCCAGGGTGATGCCGTTCGCGTGACCGGCGCCAAGCGGGATACCCTGCAGGAAGTGATTGCCCTGGTACGCAAAAGCATCACCGACTTCCCGCTGCAATATCAGAACTTCCGGGATTAAAGCGACATGCGGCGTCCAGTTCACTGCCAAGTTGCGCCACAGCAGTTATAGTAAGCAAAACGGATGCGCAAGCTGCAATGAACTGGACTCACCGCCCCCCCTGGATCATCACTGTCTTTGCCCTGCTGTTCTGCGCAGGCGTGGTACTGATCCTGAGCATCCAGCTGGGGCAGTCCTACCGCAACGAGCAGGAGCACGCCAGAACCGTCGCCGAAACCCGGGCAATCGTACTGCAGAGCCAGCTCAGCAGTGCACTGGCACAGCTCAATCTGGTGCTTGGTGACATCAGCCAGCAAATTACTCCACAGCAACTATCTGGCCTAGCCATGAGCGAGGACGAGCGCACAGTGCTGCACGGCCTGTTGCTCGACAAACTGACCCAGGTACGACAAGCCAGCAATATTGCCCTCATCAACGCAGCCGGACAGACCACGCATGAAGCGCTGGATGACCAGCAAACGCACATCAGCCTGCCTGAAGACGATGTCGCCATGATCCGCAACAACCGCTATCTGGAGCGCGTCTACCTGACATTACGCCCGGAAAGCAGCAGCAAGGCTCCAGTATTGCTATTGGCCAGGCGGGTCGAGGACAGCAATGGCGATTTTGCCGGGCTGATTGTCGCCAGCATAGCCGCCAGTTACCTCAGTCCCTTACTCGAACAGGCCGACGCCCCCCCCAATCAGGTTATCGAGATCCAGGATCAGGAAGGCTTCCCACTGGCGGCCCTGCGTGGCATCACACACCGCAGTGCCAGTATTCCGTTTGATCTCAATCCTGATGCACTTGCTGAAAGCCGGCGCCAGGCTCGAACCATCACCGCATTGAGCCCTGCCGCCGCAGGTAACCGGCTGGTCAGCTACAGCGCCATCCCCGATACGCCACTCGCACTCATCGTCAGCTCGGCTGCAGCCGACTATCTGCGGCAATGGCAACGCAACACCATGCTCTACCTCGCCGGAGGGGCGGTGCTACTGGCACTCGCTTTGCTCATGAGCTTCTTTTTCTGGCGTTCGCACCGACTTTCCCGCAATTTGCGCAGCAAGGAACTGAAACTGCAGGCAAGCGAAAACCGCTTTCGCCAGGTAATCGAAACCACACCTGTCGCGCTACTGCTCGCCAGGCTGCCGGACTGCTTTGTCACCTACATCAACCAGCGAGCGGCCCAGCTCTTTGACCTGCCGCAGGCCGCAGCCCTGTCAATGCGCGCGCTTGATTTTTTCCAGGATCGCGATCAGTTTGTCGATCTCGTCTACTACGCCCAAAACGGCGAACCTGCCAAAAATGTCGAAGTTATCCTGCGACGCCATGATGGCGCACCACTCTGGGCCACTCTTTCGCTCTCGACAGTCACCATCGACGAGCAGACCGTGCTGGTTATCGGCATGAACGACATCACCGAGCGGAAACGACTGGAAGAGGAGCTCAAGCGCCGCGCCACAACCGACAGCCTGTCCGGACTTGCCAACCGCGCTCATTTCATGGAGCGCTCCGAAAGCGAACTAATCCGCAGCAAGCGCTACGGACACCCGCTATCGCTGCTGATGCTGGACATCGACTTCTTCAAACAAATCAATGACTCATTCGGCCACCCCGCTGGCGACCAGGTCATTCAGCGTGTGGCGGAGATCGCCAGAGCCTGCTTGCGCGACACAGACCTGATCGCACGCATGGGGGGAGAAGAATTTGCGATTCTACTCCCCGAAACTGCGCTGTCTGCCACGCTTGATGCCGCAGAACGGCTGCGCCATGCCATCGAGACCCATCTGGTCATCACCCCGGAGCAGCACCGCATCCGCTTTACGACCAGCATCGGTGCCGCGCAGTGGTGTGAGGAGGACCAAAGCATCAGCGACCTGCTCAAGCGAGCGGATAATGCGCTATATCAGGCCAAGCAAACGGGCCGCAATCGTGTCTGCGCGGATAATTAGCCCGTGCGTGATTTGACTGACATCAAGGTTATATCCGGTTTACAGGTTCAGGATTACAGGCAGAACATCGTCAAATAACCTGCCACCTGGAGAATTGCCCCATGGAAAATTCGCCCCTGCAAGCACTTTTCACATCCGACATCGGACTATTGTCGCTGTTCACGATCGGCTTCGTGATCGTCATGGCCATTTATCTGTTCTTCTTTGTGCGCCGGCACATCCGCGAAGACAGCCAGAAGCAACAAAACCAGCAGAGATAAAGGAAAAGCCGGTTTTGCCGGCTTTTCCTTTATCGCGCCACCCGGTAGAGGTAAAAGCGCTCGCGGTTTTCCTGTGGGCGCCCACCCTCCCACACCAGCACCGCATCCGCAGCACTGACCGGCCAGGGCAATAACCTGAATGTGCACTGACCACCCAAGTCACGAGCGACGACCAGTTCGAGCTGGGTAAAGTAATCCAAGGCAGCCCGCGGTGCCTCGGCAACCGCCCCCACATCCAGGCAGCCTGTATTGACCCGCGCAGCAATTGATGCAGCCACCCCCTGATAACTTTTGCCATCATCAAGCCACTCCTGCCAAAGCCCTACGAATACCCCCCAGCCAAGGGCAATTCCGCAGGCCCAGTTGGTTACTGCGCGGCGACCGAGGGGGTTTTTGCGCAGCAAAACCATAATCCAAAGCCCGCCCAACAACAGAGCAAAACAGGCACCCAAGCCGAAGGCGGGATCGACCAGCCCACCGTATCGGCGCAAATGGCCGTGAATCCCGGCCAGAATCGGACTCGTACTCCCGACCCAGAGGACCCAGAGCAAGAGAATAATCGAACCAGAGGTTACGATTCCGAACCAGTTGAGCGCCTGTGCGGCTCCCCGGCGCAGATCATCCACTCCGCCAGCAGCCAGCAGGGACAAGGACACCAGCAAAAGCAGAGCCTGCTCTTCCGAAGGCATACCGGCAAACGCCACATAGGCGACAACAATCAGCAAAACGAGCAGCTGATTCCGCCACACCGCCTGCTGCCACAAGGCTGCACGGTTGAGCCAACACGTCCAGATCGCCAGCGGCAAAGCCGGCCAGGCAAACCACAGCACAATCCCGGGAAGAAAACCAAATGCATGCCAGACCTCAGGCTCAAGCAGGCCACCGTAGGCACCCAGCATGCTTTTCTGCCACCAAATCTCATACAGGACGGGATAATTGAGCAATAGCGCGATGGGCCAAAGCGCAATCAACGGAGCCGCAAGCAGCAACGATGTGGCGCAGGTCAGCAGCATGACCCGCCGCCTGCTGGTCGACAGGACCAACGCCAGAGAAAGAAGCACCGCAAGAATCAGCTCTGCATAGGAGGCGCCCAGGCCCAGCACAGCCCAACTCCCTGCCAGCACAACCCCGGCATGGAGCGGCCTGCGGCCGGCAAGCACCAGTCCATAAGCCAGCCAGGAGAATCCGACGAGAACCAGCACGGCAGGTGCGACGTGGTGCCCCCATTGCAGCAACCCAAGGCAGCCAAGCAGAACGACAACGGCAACACGCCCGTAACCGCGTCCGTATATTGCTTGTGCACTCAAACCACACCCCCAGAAAGCCAGAGCCATCCAGAGTCCGGTCGACAGGCGTGCGGCATCGTGGGCGGCGACACCGAAATGAGCCAGAAAACGCACGAATACGGTTGCAACCCAATAATACAAGGGGCCATGTTCAAGCGCTGGCACGCCAGCGATTTCCGGCAGAAACCATTGATGCCGCTCGATCATGGTACTGATGATTGCCATGCTCTGATTTTCGGCCGGCTTCCAGGGGCCGTGCCCCACAAGCCCGGGCAGCAGCCAGAGCAAACAAAGCAGCAATAACAGCCAGGGTTTATCCCCTGGCCGTGAATCCGGCGACTGCCCTGCAGAAGAAGTTGGCGTATAAGTCAGCATGATAATCAGGAACCGTCTATCAGAAACGCATCATACCGTGGCAAAAAGAATATGAATGCAAAAAAAAAGCAGCCCGCAGGCTGCTTTTTCCAGATGCACCGGCTTAGCGACGATACATGTTGAACTTCTGATTGAACTTCTCGATACGGCCAGCGGTATCGACGATCTTCTGCTTGCCGGTGTAGAACGGGTGGGATTCGGAAGAAACGTCCAGACGAACAACCGGATATTCCTTACCATCAGTCCACTTCATGGTCTCGGCGCCGCGCGCTTTCATGGTCGAGCGAGTCAGAAACTTGAAGTCAACACTGGCGTCGTAGAAGATAACTTCGTTGTATTCGGGATGGATACCGGATTTCATGGTTGTAGGTCCTTATAAATAAGCGCACCGGGGTTGTGCCGATGCAAAACGCGCATTATTCCACGCACACGCCGGATAGGCAAGCTTAACGCCCACGCATCGAATCGAAGAACTGATCATTGGTCTTGGTGGCCTTGATCTTGTCCATCAGGAACTCCATCGCCTCCAGATCATCCATCGGGTACAGCAACTTGCGCAGCACCCAGATTTTCTGCAGCTTGTCCTGCTCGATCAGCAGTTCTTCCTTGCGCGTACCGGAACGGTTGATATTGATCGCCGGGAAAATCCGCTTTTCCGCCATGCGACGATCAAGATGAATTTCGTTATTGCCGGTGCCCTTGAATTCTTCGTAGATCACATCATCCATGCGGCTACCGGTATCGATCAGTGCAGTGGCAATAATGGTCAAGCTGCCACCTTCTTCGATATTGCGTGCAGCACCGAAGAAACGCTTGGGACGCTGCAGGGCATTGGCATCGACGCCACCAGTCAGCACCTTGCCGGAAGCCGGAACCACGGTGTTGTAGGCACGGGCAAGGCGGGTGATGGAATCCAGCAGAATCACGACATCACGCTTGTGCTCGACCAAGCGCTTGGCCTTCTCGATCACCATTTCCGCCACCTGGACGTGACGCACGGCAGGCTCATCAAAGGTCGAGGAAATGACTTCCCCGCGCACCGAGCGCTGCATTTCGGTGACTTCTTCCGGGCGTTCGTCGATCAGCAGCACAATCAATGCCACTTCGGGATGATTGGCAGTAATTGCATGCGCAATGTGCTGCAACATGACCGTCTTGCCGGACTTCGGCGGCGCAACCAGCAAGGCTCGTTGCCCCTTGCCGATTGGCGCCATCAAGTCAATCAGACGGCCAGTGGTGTTTTCCTCTGCCCGGATATCTCGCTCGAGTTGCAGCCGTTCATTCGGGAAGAGCGGGGTCAGGTTCTCGAACAGGATCTTGTTTTTGGCATTTTCCGGCGGCTCCCCGTTGATCTTGTCGACCTTGACCAGTGCGACATAACGCTCACCGTCCTTGGGGGTGCGGATTTCACCTTCTACGGTATCGCCGGTATGCAGATTGAAGCGCCGGATCTGGCTGGGGCTGACGTAGATATCATCGGGCCCCGCCAGATACGACGTATCGGGGCTGCGCAGGAAACCAAAGCCGTCGGGCAGGACTTCGAGCGTGCCATCGCCGTAGATGCTCTCCCCCTTCTTGGCCTGATTCTTGAGAATGGCAAACAGCAAGTCCTGTTTGCGCATCCGGTTTGCGCCGTCAATCTCGTTGGCCGTAGCCATCTCGATCAACTCGGAAACATGAAGCTTCTTGAGATCGGATAAACGCATAATGTGCTTGGGGAAAGGGGAGAAAATAAGGAAGGAGGTAAAGCGCAGCGGGCGGACGCCCACCTAAAAGATGCAGGACAAGGTTAGACCTTGCGGCCAACCTTGTCAATGAAGCAGGAGCGAATGCTTACAGATTGGCGTCGAGGAAGGCAATCAGCTGCGACTTGGACAATGCGCCAACCTTGGTCGCCTTCACTTCACCATCGACAAACAGCATCAGGGTGGGAATACCGCGGATACCATACTTAGGCGGTGTCGCCGGATTTTCTTCGATATTCAGCTTGCCAACTGCAACCTTGCCTTCATATTCGCCGGCAATCTCGTCCAGAATCGGCGCAATCATCTTGCAAGGGCCACACCATTCGGCCCAGTAATCAACCAGAACCGGGCTCTTGGCCTGGAGTACATCGCTCTCGAAAGAAGCATCGGTCAGTTTCAGGATTTTGTCGCTCATGCGGATCTCCAGACAAGTTTGCAAAGCACAGCGCCGCACTCAAACGGCGGCCATATCTCAGTGATAGGGGCATTTTAACCGGCTTCAAGCCGCGCACTCAAAAAAACTGCCTATCAGCGCAATAGTCACATTCTAGATGATGTGCCCGACCGCATCGCCAAGCCGCTCGACGGCCAGCACTTCCATCCCCTCGATCGCCTGCCTTGGGCGATTGGCTTTCGGGATGATGGCATGGGTGAAACCGAGCTTGGCAGCCTCGCGCAGACGCTCCTGCCCGCGCTGCACCGGCCTTACCTCGCCCGCCAGCCCGACTTCACCAAACACCACCAGTTTCTCCGGCAAGGGGCGGTTTCGCAAACTGGAAACAATGGCGAGCAACATGGCCAGGTCGGCAGCGGGCTCGCTGATCCGCACCCCTCCCACCGCATTGATAAATACATCCTGATCAAAGGCCGCAATCCCCGCATGCCGATGCAGCACCGCCAGCAACAAGCCCAGCCGGTTTTGTTCGACCCCGACAGCCAGCCGCTTAGGCTGCACACCATGGGCATCATCGACCAGCGCCTGAATTTCCACCAGCAAGGGACGGCTCCCCTCCTGCGTGACCAGCACACAGGACCCCGGAACCGGCTCGCGATGCTGCGACAGAAACAGCGCCGAGGGATTGCTGACCTCACGCAATCCCTTGTCGGTCATGGCAAACACCCCCAGTTCGTTCACCGCACCGAAGCGGTTCTTGATCGCCCGGATCAAGCGGAAACTGGAATGGGTATCGCCTTCGAAATACAGCACCGCATCGACAATATGCTCAAGGACTCGCGGGCCGGCCAGCGCCCCTTCTTTCGTCACATGCCCGACCAGCAGGATGGTCGTACCCGTGCGTTTGGCAAAACGGGTCAGTTGCGCCGCACACTCGCGCACCTGCGCCACACTGCCGGGCGCACTGCCCAGCGTGTCGGTATAGAGGGTCTGGATCGAATCGATAACCGCCACTTGCGGCTTTTCACGCTCCAGCGCCTGCAGAATTGCTTCAAGACCGATCTCGGCAAACAAAGCCACTCGTGCGGCAGTCAGATCCAGGCGTTTGGCGCGCAAGGCGATCTGCTGCGCGGACTCTTCCCCCGAGACATACAGCACGCGGCAGGCATCTGCCAGCCGGGTCAACGCCTGCAGCAACAGTGTCGATTTGCCGATCCCCGGATCCCCGCCAATGAGCACGACCCCTCCAGGCACCAGCCCACCACCCAGCACCCGATCCAGCTCGGCCAGACCGGTTGGGGTACGCGGCAGCTCGGCCGCATCCACATCGGCCAGCTGACGAATTGCACCATCGGCGGCCAGGGACTGGAAACGCCCAGTACCTTTCTCCCGCGCAACCGTTTCCAGCAGAGTATTCCAGGCCCCGCAACCTGGGCATTGCCCCTGCCACTTTGGCGAACTTGCACCGCACTCGCTGCAACTGAACACAGATCGGGATTTTGCCATCAGGCCCACCAGCAAAAAGCCGTATACATAGGAATGTATACGGCCAGCATTTAATCGAAAATAGGGCTACAAGTATATACCTTAGATATACTTGAACAGACTAAGCCCCTGAACCTGGGAAAAGGATTTGCGCGCCGCATCCAGCACCATCTGGTTTTCGGCAAAATCACTAATTGTCTTTGCCCAATCGATACCCCCCAGGTCGTTGGAGGTCTTAGCATACTGCAGATTGATGTCGCTATTGGTCGAGCGGATCGATTCGGTTTCATTCATGCGCGAGCCAATATTGGCTTGCGTGGTCAGAACATTCTGCAGTGAGTTCGCCAGGCTCAGCATGCCGGTATTCAGCTTGTTCATGAACGCCGCCTGCCCTGCCCCGCTGCCGTCGCTGGCAAATGACTCCAGGGCATTGATCATATTTCCCAGCGTGGTGAAGACATCCACGTCGGTACTCGGCTTGACACTGAACGAGTCGGCCACACCGGGCAAGCCAACAGGCAGCTTGGTGGTCGGGTCAACAGCCACTGGCGTTCCCTTGACACTCATCTTGATACCATAGTCCCACGCAGCTGGCTGTGGCACCGGATCGGTTGGCAGCTGCTTGAACTGAATGTCGGAACCCGGGGTCCAAGCGCGCGGGCCCGTTGTATTTCCTGCTGTTGCATTCCCGGTAATCAATGAATTGCCGGTAGTATTGTCAATCAGGTCATAGGTCATCAACGGTTCGGTTGGCTTGGCCGGATTATTGGCCCAGTAGAACTGCACTTGAAAGTCACGTGGCGCAGGTGCATTGGACCACGCCACCGGATCCAGCACCTCGCCGGGGCTGACAACACCAGTGCCTACATTCGTTGCCGCGGCGGCAGTAACGAAAGTGCCATTACCGTTCTTGATGCGCATGAACACATCATTGCCCGACTCCGAAACTGGAATATTGCGCGAAGTCGAGACCTGCACTTGCCGCTGCCCATCATCACCGTTGTAGGTCACATTCCCAAAGCTGGCCTCGGTAAAGGGCTTGGTATCACCGGCAAACCCGGAGAACAGGTATAAACCCCCGCCATCCGTGGAATTGGCCAGCTCAAGCAGCTGCTGATAATGGCCACGCAACTCACTGGCCAGAATCCGTTTGTCTGCAGCCGTCTGCGAACCATTACCGGCGTTCACCGCCAAAGTCTGCACATTCTGGATAACCGTCGTGACCTGCTGCAACAGCTCTTCGGTCATACTCAACGAAGAATCCGCCGTCTTGCTATTGACATTGTATTGCTCATTCAGGCTTTGCGACTGGGCAATATCCAGCAGGCGCGCCGAGGCAATCGGATCGTCTGCTGGCGTCAGAATCCGGCGACCAGTACTCAGCTGGCTCTGCAGCTTGGCCTGATCAGCGGTATGACGCGACATATTGGTCGTGCCCAGCTGGAAAATGGTAGTGGTTGCGACACGCATGTCAGCCTCCTTTCAACCTGGCTCAACGCCCAATATTGAGAATTTCCTGAAATGCCTGCTGGGCAATCTGGATGACCTTGCTGGACGCCTGGTAGGCCTGCTGATAGCGCAGCAGATTTGCGGCCTCCTCATCCAGGTTAACCCCTGACACCGAATCGCGCGCCTTGACCGCCTCATTGAGCACAGTGCCTTGCGCTTTCGCCATGATCTCTGCCTCGTTGGTCTGCGTACCGATCGTCGAAACCATCTGGCCGTAGGCCTCCTGATAGGTCGCGGTATTGCCGCTCAGGATTTTGGTCGTCTGCAGGCCTGCGAGCGCCAGTGCATTGCGGTTATCCGCCGTTGCAGTTGGCGGATTGGCGCTGACATTCACGATATCGCCGGCTGCGGGCTGCCCATCCAGCTTCATCGACCAGCCGTTATAACGCAGCGTCATGCCAGCCGTGTAGGGGACTCCCGTCGCCAGCGTTGTCGAGGTCGTGGTATCGACGACGTCAAATGTGCCACCCGCATTGAATGTGATGGTGACCGAATTGCGCAAATTGGGGTTATAAGGCGCATCCGTGGTGCTGTTGGTGCGCAGATCAGTCTGCGGCTGGAAAATCTTGAGCGTCCCGGTGTTTCCGGTGGCCGGCGGCTGAGGTGCGGCAGCCCTGACCGCGCCGGCTGCGGCAATCATGCGGGGATCCGTCATTCCGACCGCCAGACTGCTGACCATGCCACTGGTAGGCTCGATGGTAAAACGATCACCCGCATTGGGCGCCGGAGTAAGCCGGATCACCAACCCATCCGCAGTCGATGCGCCATCAGCAGAGACAATGTCGGCCGCATTCAAGGTTTCACGAGTATTGTCGGACAAGCGGGTCAATACGTAATTGGTACCATCATAAAGTAATTCGTAATTACTGGTGGTCAGCTTGCTGACATCCGCGATATAGCCCGAGGCCACCGTGGTCGTCGCCGGGTTGTTATTGGCATTGGAATAAATCGCACCAAGCGCAGGCGGATCAACCGCAATGGCCGTTGCCGGCCCCGGGGTTGCCGGGGTATTTACGAAAGGCGGTACAGCCGCAGACACATCCAGCGTCGGATAGGACCAGAAATTGCCCCCCATATTGCCATTGAGATCCATCCCGACACGATGCTGATCGTTGAACGACTGGGCCATCACCAGCGCCATGCGGTTGAGGCTGTTCTGTGCAAGATCAAGCGATTTGGCGCGATAATCCAGCAGGCCGCCCAGCTTGCCCCCTGTCAGCAAGGTATCCGGCAAGGCCACCTGATTGACACCATCATCGTACACGACCGAGATACGCTCGGGACTGCCCGGCGATGGGGCGGTGGATAACTGTACCGCATTGCCGCCAAGCACCAGCGACTGCCCGCTCCCCACGAACACATTGATCGTGCCGTCATCATTTGGGTATGTCGATGCTTTGACGTACTGGTTAAGCTCGAGCACCAGTTGATCACGCTTGTCCAGCAGATCATTCGGCGGCTGCCCCGCCCCCTTGGTGAGGGCGATCTGATTGTTGACCTCGGCGATATTCTTGGCCAGCGCCGAGATGCTATTGACCGTGTTGGTAATTTCACCGTTGAGGGAATTTCTCTGCTCGTCGAGTCGCTGCTCAAACACCTGAAAGCGGTTCACCAGTGTTTGTGCCGAAGCCAACATCTGTTGCCTTGACGGCATATTGGACGGATTGGTGGAAACGTTCTGCACCGAGCTGAAAAAATCCTGCAATGCCGGCGACACGCCGGCATCCGGATCTGCGACGATATTGTCGATCTCTTTCAGATGCGAAAGGTATGAGTCGTAATAGCTTGACTGCGCCTGGGAGGACTGGACGTTGCGGGTCAGGAACTGATCGTAAACACGGCTGATGGTATCGACACGCACACCCATACCGACAAAGCCGCTACCGGTTCCCATCGGATACGGTGCGCTCTGCAGAATCGTCTGGCGCGAATAACCTTTGGTATTCACGTTGGCGATATTGTGGCCAGTCGTCGTGAGGCCCAGATTGGCCGCATTCAGCCCTGAAACACCGATACCAAAAACGGATGAACCCATGATTTGCTCCTGCTATTCCCTGATATCGGCATCAAGCGCTCAAGCTTGACCCTGCCAACCTACTCTGGACACTCTGCACCACCTGCGTCACACGACGGGCATAATCCGGTGCAGTGGCATACCCACCGGAAGCCAAAGCCCTCCCGAAACGGGCGGAATCATCCCCTGCACCAACCACGCCCGCATAGCGTCGCTGCAGCAGCGAGGCATAATCGGCAAAGGCCTCGTCAAGCGAGCCGTAGGCACGGAACTTTTCCACCCGCTTCTGCGGTGCCCCGTCCACATACTCGGTAGTCAGCACATCAACCGTCTTGCCACCCCAGCTTTTACCGGCCTTGATCCCGAAAAGATTCCAGGTTTCATTGCCCTCGGCATCCTTGATGGATTTGCTGCCCCAGCCACTCTCCAGAGCGGCATGGCCAATCAGCATGGCGGGGGAGACATTCAACTGTCGCGCAACGGCGGTCGCTGCATCACCCACCTTGTCAATAAAGGCCTTGATGGGGGCTGGCGCCCCCTGTACCGCCTGAACGGCAGTTTTTGCCGCGACACCGGCAAGCCCACCAGACGACTCACTGTTTTCCGGCTTGCGCAGCATATGTGGCGTGATCGAAGCCCGATTGCCGGCAACGACACCGCGTTGCTGGTTGAGTTGCCGAAGGATCATGTCCGCAAGCCCCACCCCGCCCTTCGCCGACCAGGTCTGCGCCAGCTGCTTGTCGTACATCGAGCGAAACAGATCCTGGGAGCTGCCCTGGTCTTCGTCGGCATAGCGCGGGCTGGCTTCACGCATGCTGGCGAGCATCTGCTGCAGCAACAAGGACTCGAATTGCTGGGCAACCCCGCGCGTAGCCACGTCCGCCTTCTGCCGGCGCAATGACTCGACACCACGGGGGTCTATCGCAACAGAAGCGGTGACTGCAGGGGTATAGGCCATGGCCATTCTCCGAAGATTCCGGGGAATACAAAGCAAAGCTCATGCCAATACATTCCAGCCACCTGCAGCGCCAGCGGAATGCACGCCGGATCAGATCACCTCGAGCTCGGCCTTCAGCGCACCCGCCGCCTTCATGGCCTGCAGAATCGCCAGCAGATCCTGCGGGGTCGCCCCGACTGCATTCAAGGCCTTCACGACCTGATTGAGGTTTGTCGCCTTGGGCATACGTACGGTCGGCCCGGTGCCGGTATCGATCTCCACGGTGGCATTTTTGACTTTTGCCGTTTCGCCGCCTGCGAGAGCATTGGGCTGCACCACCTGATTATTGGCGGTGACGGTAACGGTAAGATTGCCATGCGAAATCGCGCACGGATCGATCTGCACGGCCTGATTCATGACAACCGATCCGGTGCGGGCATTGATAATCACCTTGGGCGACACCTCCGAGGGGGTTACCGTGATGTTTTCCAGGCGCGCCAGAAATGCCACCCGCTGATTGGCATCCAGCGGCGCCCGCACCTGCACGACCCGCCCATCCAGTGCCGCTGCAACGGTGCCGAACTGGCTGTTGATCGCCCCGACCACCCGATTGGCCATGCCGAAGTCCGATTGCAGCAACTCCAGCGTGACAAATTCACCGCTACCCAGCATGGTCGGGACGGTTTTTTCCACCGTCGCTCCCGCAGGAATTCGTCCGGTTGCAAGCTGATTGACCTGGACACTGCTACCGCCAGCCGCCGCGCCAGCGCCGGCAACGATCAGATTGCCCTGTGCCATCGCGTAAATCTGGCCATCCGCCCCTTTCAATGGCGTCATGATCAGCGTGCCACCGCGCAGACTCTTGGCATTACCGAGCGAGGACACGGTCACATCCAGCGGTTGACCTTGCCGCGCAAAAGGCGGCAGAACAGCGGTGACCGTGACAGCGGCGACGTTCTTCAGCTGCATCGAACCTGCCGGTGGCACCTGCACACCCAGATTGGTCAGCATGTTGATGACCGATTGCACGGTAAACGGCGTTTGCGTGGTCTGGTCACCGCTACCATCCAGACCGACGACCAGCCCGTAGCCCATCAACTGGTTATTGCGTACGCCGGAAAAGGTTGCGATATCTTTCAGCCGTTCGGCGCTGGCTGTCGTGCCACATACCAAGGCAAGTATTACCATGCAAAACTTGATGAAAAAGGATCTCATCAATATACCCTTAGAATCAGAAAGGCCAGGCAGTCAGGAAGAAACGCTGGAGCCAGCCCATGGTATTGGCATCGCCGATCGCGCCGACCCCGACCTGTTCGATACGGGCATCCGCCACGCGCGTGGAAGAAACCGTATTGCCCGCCTTGACATCACGCGGATTGATTACCCCGGTGAAGCGCAGCGTATTGATTTCACCGTTGACCGAAATCTGCTTCTCGCCGCCCACCTGAAGATTGCCGTTGGGATAAACGTCGATCACCGTCACAGCAATCGAGCCACGGATAGTGTTGGTGCTATTGGTCTCGCCACTGCCGTCATAAACATTGCTGCCCGATGCCGTAATACTGGCATTGAACAGCTTTTCCAGCGCATTCGGAAAGTAAGGGGCACTGCCAGAACCACTCACCGAGAGCTTGCCGGAACGGTCGGTTTTACTGTTGGCCTTGTTGGCCGCAGTGAGGTTTTCTTCCAGGGTAATCATCAACACATCACCGACGAAGCGCGCATTGGGCTCCTCGAACAGCAGGCGAGCAGTCGAAGCCTGATAGATGCTGCCGTTCTGGCTTTCCACCGAGGCCTGCGGCTGCGGCTTGGCAGTTACCGGCTTGGTCACGATGGTCGCTGGCGCCACACACCCTTGCAGCAGCAGCGCCAGCACCCCGATACAGATCAGCCAGCCAAGTTGGAATACTCGCATTACGGAAAACCCATTACAGATTGGAAAGTCGCTGCAGCATCTCATCCGAGGTTTTGACTGAGCGGGAATTGATTTCATATGCCCGCTGGGCCTGAATCATATTGATCAGTTCTTCGGTCACGTTGACATTCGAGGTTTCGACAAAACCCTGATTGATCACGCCAGCGCCGTTGGTACCAGGCTGTCCGACCGTGGGAGCCCCACTGGCAGCCGTCTCCAGAAAGAGATTCGAGCCGATCGCCTGCAAACCCGGATTGTTGATGAAGGTCGCAAGCTGGATATTGCCCAACGTCACAGGCGCAGCCGAATTGCCGGCAATAATGGCGCTGACCGTACCATCCTTGCCAATGGTGAGGCTGGTCGTACCCTGCGGCACCTGCAAGGCGGGCTGCAACTGGTAACCGCTCGAGGTCACCACATTACCCTGATTATCCACCTCGAAGGAGCCATCACGGGTGTAGGCCGTCGTACCGTCCGGCATGGCGATCTGGAAAAAACCGGGGCCATCAATAGCAATATCCAGCTGCCCCTCGGTCTGCTGCATGCTACCCTGCATGAAAATGCGCGACGTTGCCACAACATTGACACCTACGCCGATCTGCAAACCGGTCGGCAACTGGGTCTGCTGACTGGTCGAACCACCGGGCTGCCGAATGGTCTGGTAGAGCAGATCCTCGAAGACCGCACGCTCGCGCTTGTAGCCAGTAGTATTGACGTTCGCCAGGTTGTGCGAGATGACATCCACATTCATCTGCATGGCATCCATGCCGGTCTTGGCAGTCCACAGCGAGCGCATCATGGCAGTAATCCTCGTTCTTTCGTTCTAATTTGCTTAACTATTCATCTGCAGCAACTGGGACGCAGCGCGCGCATTCTGATCAGCGGCCTGCATCATCCGCACCTGCAGATCATATTGCCGCTGGGTGGCAATCATTGCCGTCAGCTGGTCGATGGTATTCACATTGCTACCCTCAAGACCGCCATTGATCAGCTTGACGGCTGCGTCCGCCTGGGCTGCATCACCGCCGCGCAGACGAAACAGGCCATCATTGCCTTTCTGCAAGTCGGTATCAGCCGGATTCACCAGCTTGATCCGGCCAATTTCATTCGACTCGGCAGGGTTATCCAGGGAAACGGCACTGACTGTGCCATCCGGAGCAATACTTGGCCGGGTATTTTCGGGGATGAGCAGCGGCCCCGTTTCGCCCTGAACCACCAACCCAGAGACCGTCTTCAGCAAGCCGGTGGAATCAACCGCAAACTGTCCATTGCGAGTATAAGCCTCGCCGGTAGCAGACTGCACAGCAATCCAGCCACGACCATCGATGCTCACATCCAGATCATTGCCGGTCTGCTGGAACGGGCCACTGGAAAGATCAGCCCCCGTCGTTTGCTCAACAGCAAAGGCACGCGTCGCATACCCCTGCCCCAAGGCAGGGACCGCACGAAACGCTGCCAGCTCGGCCCGAAAGCCGGTGGTCGACGCATTGGCCAGGTTATGCGCAACCGTTGCCTGGCGCAGCTGGGTATGCTTGGCGCCAGTCATTGCAACGTAGAGCAGTCGGTCCATTATCCAGCCCCGCAACTAAGATCAGATATTCACCAGAGTCTGCAGGATGGCATCCTGTGCAGAAATGGTCTTGGCATTGGCCTGATAGGTACGCTGAGCCACAATCATGTTTACCAATTCCGCGGTCAGGTCGACATTCGAATCCTCGACGGTCGCCGCCTGCAACTGACCGGTACTGCCGGCGCCAGGCGCATTCAGCAAGGGCTGACCCGATGCGTAGGACTCAACCCAGAGATTATCGCCAACCGGCTGCAGACCCTGGTTATTGATAAAGGTTGCCAGCACCACCTTGGCAACGTTACGGGTTTCACCATTCGAATAACGCCCTTGCACCACACCGTCATCACTCACGGAGATACCGGTCAGCACCCCGTCGGTATAACCATCCTGCGTCAGCGAATTCAGCGTATAGGGACTACCGAACTGAGTGCTTTTGTCAAAGAAAAGCTCAAAATTCAATCCATCCGATCCATTATTTAATCCTGTCGCCCCTGCCTCCACAGAAAACCAAGAGCTATTTGTCGCAGGCACAGGGGGGCGCGTACCAGCCGTTAAATTTGAGGTATAACCGGTATATTGCCCATTTTGATCAAAGGTCAAAGACCCTCGCAGCATAGTACCACCAGGCCCAAGCGAGCCATTTTGGTTTACCGTCTTACCATCCAGCGTGTAATACACATCCCAAGCATTCACGGCCCCACCACCAGCAGGATCCTGCTTGCGAAAGTAAAACGTCTGGGTATGAGATACGCCAAGTGAATCATATACCGTTGCCGACGTTGAGTAATTGTAAGTCGTCGGATCACTTGACGAAAAAGCAGGACCTGGAATTGGATTCGTCGGCGAATTAATCACCTTATCTTTAGCATTAAGATTGATACCCAAGCTCAAACCAGCCCCGGTAACTCCTGACCCACCGGTCTCTTGAGCACCAATATTCGAATATTGCAACTGGATTGGCTGAGGCATACTTCCTTCAAGAAACAAACCGGACGCCTTATCTACCGGCCAACCGGTTAGGAACTGCTTGTTGCCGCCATTAACAATATAGCCATCTTTAGTAACTTGAAACTGCCCATTTCGTGAATAACTTACATCCCCTGCCGAGCCCTGCATCCTAAAAAAACCATTCCCGGTAATTGCTATATCCAGCGGATTATTCGTAGTTGTCAAGTTTCCTTGACCAAACTGCTGAGCAATCGTCGAAACTCGAGTACCAATCCCGGCCACATTGGATGCGGTACCAAATGTACTGGCATAAATATCAGCAAATTCGGCACGGGATCCTTTAAATCCAACGGTTTGAGAGTTGGCTACATTGTTGCCAATAACATCTAAATTCTTCGAAGAAGCATTTAGACCTGATAGACCTTGCTGAAAACCCATCTCACACCTCCAGAATCAAACTTTGCTGCCAGCCTGGATTTCCAGGATGCTGCCGAAACTTACCCGGTTACCATTGCTCATCAGCGCGACCACACCTTCGCTTCCGAACTGCACCGACTTGACCGATTGCCATGTATAGCTGTTCAAAGCAATTTCCTTGCCATTCTGATCCTGCGCCTTCACGCTCACCTTGTAGTCACCAGCTGGCGCGGTCGTCCCATTCTCCAGCTTGCCATCCCAGACCACGGGCTTCACGCCTGATTGCGGCGCGCTATACGGCAGAACCGCCACAACGTTTCCCTTGGCATCGGTGATTTTTACTTCTGCGCTCTTGACTCCTTCCGGCACATCAAAGGAAAAATCCGCCTGCTTGCCATCAAAGTGGAAATCCTTGCCGGGAGCGAGGACATCCTTGCCGATCAGTTGTGCCGACTGCATGACCTGCGTACCCGCATAGAGACTCATCATGGTCTCCATGGTCTTGTTCAGCTTTTCAATCCCGGTAACAGTATTGATCTGCGCCATCTGCGAGGTGGTCTGGGCATTGTCCATCGGATTCATCGGATCCTGATTCTGCAACTGGGTCACCAGCATCTTCAGAAAACGATCCTGCTGCTCTTCGACTTCGCTACGTGACTTGCCCGAATCGGTATTCAGCGTTGTGTAATCGAATTTGTTGCTTACTGATGAAACAGCCATGATCTAGCTCCTTCTACTCAAGCCTGACCCAGCGCAATGGTGCGCATCATCAGGGTTTTGGCGGTATTCATGACGTCGATATTGATCTGGTAAGCGCGCGACGCTGACAGCATGTTCGTCATCTCTTCGACCACATCGACATTGGGCATGGCCACATACCCATTGGCATCAGCCAGCGGGTTATGCGGATCAAACATCAGCTTGGGCGGGGCCTGATCCTCGATCACGCCAGCCACTTTCACCCCCACTCCGGCTGCATTTCCGCCGGCAACCGGCACCGCCTGAAATACCACCTGCTTGGCGCGGTAAGGCTGCCCGTTAGAGCTGGTCACCGACTCGGCGTTTGCGAGATTGCTGGCGACGGCATTCAAGCGCGCCGACTGGGCGGTTACTGCGGAGGAGGCAATATCAAACAATCTGAACATCGTTCACCTCTTACTGACCTGTGAGCGCGGTGCGCATGCCTTCGACCCGGCGCTGGAAGAACATGATCGCCGCCTGGTAGCGCAGCGCATTCTGGGAAAATTCGCTCATTTCACTTGCCATATCAACCGTATTGCCATCAATCGATGGTTGCAGCGGATTGCGGTACTGCAACTCGGGATGCAGCGGATCCGTTCCGCCTGCCGGCTGCAGATGCCGGGAATCCGTCGTTTTCAGATCACCCCCCTGGCCACGCTGAATTGCGCGTGCCTGGACATACGCCCTGCCGAAGTCAAAATCACGGGCCTTGTAGTTCGGCGTATCTGCATTGGCAATATTGGACGCGAGCACCTCCTGGCGATAGGCGCTAAGCTTGAGAGCTGTTTCCTGCGGCTGAAAATAGCGATCAATACGGTCGAGCATGACGAAGTCTCCATGGCTTGGCCCAGTTCAAGCATGATTCATGCCAAAATAAAGGGAGGCCTCTGCCTCCCTATCGGTCATTTCATCCAGCCTGCTGCTATTTCTTGCGCCGCCGGGGGCAGCCTCCGCACCCATCAGCAACGGCCACGCCTGCACACTCAATCTTGTCGAGCGTCTGTGACAGCGCACAGACCGAACGGCGGCAGGCCACAAACCTGACGTCCTCTTCCTGTGCCAGCTCGCGGTAGGCCCGCATGACGTTATGGCTGAGAAAATCGGTAAACAGTATCAACAGGTCGGCGCCACGCAATGAGGCCGGACGACGCTGGTGTGCGGCATTGCGCCCGGATACATGATGCTGGATGCGGATGCCGCGCTCCGCCAGCAGATCAGGAATATTCCCCAGTACATCGGCCCCGACCAGATAGGCATTCATGGTGATGAACTCCGCATGTGTGTGAAGCTCGTACCATACACATATTGATAATCATTATCAATATCAAAATATGAGTAATACAGAAAAACCCTGACCAACTCGTTTCGCCGTTGTGTCTGGTCAAAGAAAGAGCTGCCCAATGGTGCGCTAATAGCCGGACTCCATCGTTCGTCTTCAGGATTTACAGCATGCAGATCGCCATACCCACCGAGCGCAGCAGCGGCGAACGCCGTATCGCCGCGACACCGGACACGGTAAAGAAACTGCTGGCCAGCGGGCACACGGTTACCGTCGAGCGCGGTGCCGGGCGCTGGGCAGCCTTGCCCGATGAACACTTTGCGGCAGCTGGCGCCACATTGGCCGATGACTTTGCCACCACCGTTGCCAACGCTCAGCTGGTGCTGAAGGTCCGAGCCCCGGAAGCAGCCGAAATCGCCGCGCTGCCGGAAGGCTGCGCTGTGCTGGCGCACTTCGATGCATGGCGATATCCGCATTTCGCCCTGCTCAATGCCCGCCGCATCAGCGCCTATGCGCTGGAGCGCATCCCGCGCATTACCCGCGCCCAGTCGATGGACATTCTCTCGTCACAGGCAAATATTGCCGGCTACCGCGCCGTACTGCTGGCCACGCAGTACTACCCGCGCTTCATGCCCATGTTCATGACCGCAGCCGGGACCGTCAAACCCGCCAAGGTACTGATCCTTGGCGCCGGTGTTGCCGGCTTGCAGGCCATTGCCACCGCCAAGCGCCTGGGGGCAGTCGTCGAAGTCTTCGACGTGCGCCCCGCCACGCGCGAACAGGTCGAATCGCTGGGTGCCAAATTCATCGAAGTCGAGCTGACTGCTGAAGAAAAAGCGTCGTTGGAAAATCTGGGCGGCTATGCGCGCGAGATGTCGGCCGATTATCAGGCTCGCCAGAGCACGCTGATCGCCAAACACGCCACGCAGGCCGATATCGTCATCAGCACCGCGCAGATTCCGGGCAAGGCAGCGCCAGTGCTGATTACCACCGATACCGTTGCCGCCATGAAAGCCGGCAGCGTCATCATCGATCTGGCGGTCGATACCGGCGGCAACTGCCCGCTGTCCCGCGCAGACGAAGTCATCACCAGCGAGAACGGCGTGATCATTGTCGGCCACGGCAATCTGCCGGCGCTGGTTGCAGCGGATGCTTCGGCGATGTACGCGCGCAACCTGCTGACCTTCATGGGGCTGCTGGCCGATAAAGAGGGCTGCTACGCACCAAAGCTGGATGATGAAATCATCGTCGCCACCCGCATCTGTGCCGACGGCCAGACTCTGGCCAGCGACCTGCTGGCACAAGCAGCACCGACGAGCCAGCCCGAACTGGCCGACGCGACCGCCTGAAAACAATAAGGGAGAATTCCATGTCCGCAACTGCTGTTGCTTCAGCGGTCAGCCAGGCCAGCCATGGCCTGAGCACCGACCCGTTTATCGGCCTGCTCACGATCTTCGTATTGGCCATCTTCGTCGGCTACCACGTCGTCTGGAACGTCACCCCGGCACTGCATACGCCGCTGATGGCCGTCACCAACGCCATTTCCGGGATCATCGTGGTCGGCGCGATGCTGCAGGTGGTCGACATCCACGCCCAGCAGATCACGCTCACCAGCGTACTGGGGGCCATTGCGATTTTCCTCGCCAGCATCAACATCTTCGGCGGCTTCCTGGTGACCCAGCGCATGCTCGAAATGTTCAAGAAAAAGAACAAGTAAGGGGATGATCATGCAAAACCTACTCGCCCTGCTCTATCTGGCTTCGGCCGTTCTGTTCATCCTGTCGCTAAGAGGCCTGTCCAGCCCGCTGACCGCAAGGCGCGGCAACCTCTACGGCATGACTGGCATGGCACTGGCCGTCATGACCACCTTCTTTGTCGCCGATTCGCCGGTCATCTGGCTGATTGTTGCCGCGATTGCCGCCGGTGCTGTCGTCGGTGCCTGGAAAGCTCGTACGGTGGCCATGACAGCCATGCCGGAACTCGTCGCCGCCATGCATTCGCTGGTCGGCCTCTCGGCCGTGCTGATTGCGGTCGCAGCCGTCTATCACGCGGGTGTCAGCCATAGCGGTGTGCAGAAGATCGAGCTCTTCATCGGTGCCTTCATCGGCGCCATCACCTTCACCGCCTCGGTCATTGCCTACGGCAAGCTCTCGGGCAAGTTCGGCGCACGTGCCATCAACTTCAAGGGCCAGCATCTGCTGAATCTGCTGCTCGCACTCACCATGCTGGGCTTCGGGATGGCGTATTTCTTTACCGATAGCCAGGCCGCCTTCCTGATGATGGTTGCCATTGCCCTTGCGCTGGGCGTGACACTGATCATCCCGATCGGCGGTGCGGACATGCCGGTCGTGGTATCGATGCTCAACTCCTACTCCGGCTGGGCAGCTGCCGGCATCGGCTTCACGCTGGAAAATCCGGTACTGATCATTGCCGGCGCCTGCGTCGGCGCATCGGGGGCCATCCTGTCCTACATCATGTGCAAGGCGATGAACCGCTCGATCGTCTCCGTGCTGCTGGGGGGCTTCGGCGCCGAAGCGGCCACGGCAGGCCCGGCCGGCAGCGCGCAAAAGAACTACCGCTCGGGCTCGGCGGATGATGCGGCCTTCCTGATGGAAAACGCCGAGAAGGTCATCATCATTCCAGGCTACGGCCTGGCCGTATCGCGCGCGCAACACGCCCTACAGGAGCTGACCGATCTGCTGACCGAGCGTGGCGTGGATGTGCGCTACGCAATTCACCCGGTTGCCGGCCGCATGCCGGGGCATATGAACGTCCTGCTGGCTGAAGCCGAAGTGCCCTACGACAAGGTGTTCGAAATGGAGGAAATCAACAGTGAATTCGGCACCGCCGACGTCGCGCTGGTGATCGGCGCCAACGACGTGGTCAACCCTGCCGCGAAGAACGACCCAGCCAGCCCGATCTACGGCATGCCGATCCTGGATGCCTACAAGGCACGCACGGTGATGGTGGTGAAACGCTCGATGAACGCCGGTTACGCCGGTCTCGATAACGATCTGTTCTACATGGATCGCACGATGATGGTCTTTGGCGATGCCAAGAAAGTGGTCGAGGAAATGCTGCAGGCCGTGCACTGATTGCACCGCACCGCGCAACAAGAAACAGCCGCCCACGGGCGGCTGTTTTGCATTCCTGCCCGGCTTAGTCGGGACGATCGCCCAGCAGGGACAGCATGAATGCGGTCACCTGCTCCAGAATTACCAGCGCCATATCCAGCATCGCCAACTCCTCAGTGCAGTTCCGCTACACGACCCCGGCATACCAAACATTGTATACGGCGCCAAACATTGAAAAATTTAGCCTTGGAGCACATACCCTTGCTCAATCATGCCCGCCACCACGCGATTGCTGCCAAGGCCAGCGGCCACTGACTTCCAGCTCCAGTGAAAAGCTGAGGAAAGTCCGGATCACCACGATTACCGCCAGCACCGCCAGATTGTGCAGATTCGGCTCGATGGCCACGGTACCAATGATGTCGGCAATCACCAGCAACTCCAGACCCAGCAGAATTGCCCGCCCCAGATCGGCACGCAGACCATGGTATGCCTCGTGAAAACTTGAATTTCTTAGCCTCCAGGCAAATACCCCCGCCGCCAGCGCGGCGCCCAGCAGCAGTACGGCCACTCCGGCCAGCTCCACCGCATGCGCGGCCCATTCAATGATGCCTTCCCCTGCCATGATGACGCACTCCGTTCATGCTCTTGTCTTCATCATGGCTCACGCCAGTAAATTCCGCCCTGAGCAGCCCTGCTCGAGACAAGAAAAAACCGCCCCGAGGGGCGGTTTTTGCTGAATCCCGAAGGGATCAGGCTTCGGCCTTGGCGGCACGGCGACGCTCGTGTTCCTGCAGGTGACGCTTGCGGATGCGGATGGTCTTCGGAGTGATTTCCACCAGTTCATCGTCGTCGATGAATTCGACGGCAGATTCCAGCGTCAGCTTGATCGGCGTGGTCAGGCGCACCGCTTCATCGGTGCCGGACGCACGCACGTTGGTCAGCTTCTTGCCCTTGATCGGATTCACCACCAGATCGTTATCGCGGCTATGGATACCGATGATCATGCCTTCGTACAGCTTGTCGCCCGGGTGCACGAACATGCGGCCGCGATCTTCGAGGTTCCACAGGGCGTAGGCCACGGCTTCGCCGTTTTCCTGCGAGATCATCACGCCGTTGTGACGGCCGGGCATGTCCGGCTTGACCGGGGCATAGTCGTCAAACACGTGGCTCATCAGGCCGGTACCACGGGTCATGGTCATGAAGTCGGACTGGAAGCCGATCAGGCCACGCGCCGGAATGTGGTATTCCAGACGGGTGCGGCCCTGGCCGTCCGATTCCATATTGGTCAGCTCGCCACGACGGCGGCCGATTTCTTCCATTACCGCGCCCTGGTGGCTGTCTTCCAGGTCGATGGTCAGGTTTTCGTACGGCTCGCACTTCTGGCCATCGATTTCCTTGAATACGACGCGCGGCTTGGCCACAGCCAGCTCGAAACCTTCGCGACGCATGTTTTCCAGCAGAATGGTCAGGTGCAGTTCGCCACGGCCGGACACACGGAACACGTCGGTGTCATCGGTATCTTCCACACGCAGCGCCACATTGGTCAGCAATTCCTTGGTCAGGCGATCGCGGATCTGGCGGCTGGTGACGAACTTGCCCTCGGTGCCGGCCAGCGGCGAGGAGTTCACCATGAAATCCATGGTCAGCGTCGGTTCGTCAACAGTCAGCATCGGCAGACCGACCGGCTGTTCCTTGTCACAGATGGTCACGCCGATGCCGATGTCTTCGATACCGGAGATGATGATGATGTCGCCGGCTTCGGCTTCCTGCACTTCAACGCGATCCAGACCCTGGAAACCCAGCACCTGGTTGATGCGACCGGTGGCAACCTGGTCGTCGTGGTTCATCACCACCACTTGCTGACCCGGCTTGATGCGGCCGTTCAGCACGCGGCCCACGCCCAGGCGGCCGGTGTAGGTGGAGTAATCCAGTGCGGCAATCTGCAGCTGCAGCGGCGCGTCGGCCGAGCCCGGCGGGGTCGGAACATGGGCAAGCACGGTTTCGAACAGTGCGCGCATGTTGTCGGACTCTTCGGCCAGATCGAGCTTGGCAAAGCCGTTCAGGCCGGAGGCATAGATGATCGGGAAGTCGAGCTGCTCGTCAGTCGCGCCCAGCTTGTCGAACAGGTCAAAGGTCTGGTCAACCACCCAGTCCGGACGTGCGCCCGGACGGTCAACCTTGTTGATCACCACGATCGGGCGCAGGCCCAGAGCCAGCGCCTTCTTGGTCACGAAACGGGTTTGCGGCATCGGGCCTTCCACGGCATCAACCAGCAGCAGTACGCCGTCAACCATGCCCAGCACGCGCTCGACTTCACCGCCGAAATCCGCGTGCCCCGGGGTATCAACGATGTTGATGTGGGTGCCTTCAAAGTCGATGGCGGTGTTTTTCGCCAGAATCGTGATGCCGCGCTCTTTTTCGAGATCGTTGCTGTCCATCACGCGCTCATCAACCTGCTGGTTGTCGCGGAAGGTGCCGGACTGGCGCAGCAGCTGGTCTACAAGAGTGGTTTTGCCGTGGTCAACGTGGGCAATGATGGCAATGTTGCGGAGTGCGCGTGACATGGGATCTCGAAAGGTGATTCAGAATAAGCGCGGGATTCTACCACGCATTCAATGCCTTGCCGTGACAATGCGTATCCGCACATCACCGCGCCCGGACGGACGGGCAACACAAGGCATTCTTTTCATTACTGTTTTCAGCCCCCCCTTCAATACCACCCCCTTTCCAGCTGAAACGACTAGGGCTTTTGCTGCAGCGACTGATCCGGCAACACCACCTCTTCCCGCCCCAGCAGCACCGCCAGCTGCACCAGCATCCCCGCCGTTGCCCCCCACACTGTACGGCCCGCGCATTCGATAAACAGGCTCTGGCCCGTCCGGCCGTTACGCTCGATCCGCCGCCACTCGTAGCGGCCAGTATCGAGCAACTCCAGCAGCGGCAATTCGAAGACCTCCGCGACCTCGTCGGGGCAGGCCCTCGCCCGGTACTGGGGATCGAGCAGCGCCAGCACCGGGGTGACATTGAATTGGGTGATGGTGATGTAAGGGGGCAAAAGCCCCAGCGGACGCACCAGCGCGGCATCCAGCCCGACCTCCTCCTCGGCTTCACGCAGTGCGGTGGCGATGGCATCGGCGTCCGTGGCATCAACGGCGCCGCCGGGAAAGGCAATCTGGCCCGGATGCTTGGGCAGATGCTCGGCCCGGCGCGTCAGCAGCAGCATGGGCTCGGTCCGCGGCACGATGCCGACCAGCACGGCCGCCTGCCGGGTGGCGTGGCGCTGCTGCCAGTCGCCGCGCACACTGCGCGGGCCATGCTGCAGCCCATGGCGCAACCAGGTTTCCAGCACATCGGCGGTATAGAGCTCGGCTTCGGACACGACAGGGGACTCCGGCAAAGGCAGCGGTGTTCCAGTCTAGCGCATGCCGGAAGCGGCCGGGGCATCACCGCAGGGCGGGCTGAATCGATTTGGCGCTTGCCTGCCGCCGCGCCCTTCACGATAATCCGCGCTGGATGCAGGAGAGCGTGCTGACAGCAGCACCACCGAAGGCGCAACGTCACCCGGAATCGCTCAGGTAAACGGACTGTATCCGGCACAAACACTCTGGAGAGAGACGCAGCATGCTGCGTCCGCCGAAGGGGCTAACGGCAGCGATGCCGGAAAATCTCAGGCCGTGAGACAGGGGGGTGAGGACATGGACGCGACAAGTCCATGCAATGCACAACCACCCCTGGATGATTCATGAGCACTCAAACTACTCCGCTCAACGCCACCCACCGCGAATCCGGCGCCAAGATGGTCGATTTCGCCGGCTGGGACATGCCGATCCATTACGGCTCGCAGCTGAAAGAACACGAAACCGTCCGCGCGGATGCCGGCATGTTCGACGTGTCACACATGACCGTGATCGACGTGGCCGGCGAAGACGCCACGGCCTACCTGCAAAAACTGATCGCCAATGACGTGGCGCGCCTGGGCTTTGACGGCAAGGCACTCTATTCCGGCATGCTCAACGAAGCCGGCGGCGTGATTGATGATCTGATCGTGTATCGCGTCGATACCTGGGGCTACCGCGTGGTGGTCAATGCGGCCACCCGCGACAAGGATCTGGCCTGGATGCAGCAGGTGGCCAGCAGCTTCAAGGTCGAACTGCAGGAACGCGCCGAACTCGCCATGATCGCCGTGCAAGGCCCCAACTCCATCGCCAAGGCCTGCAAGGTGATTCACGAAGAATGGGAAAGCACCGTCAAGGCGCTCAAACCTTTCCAGGGTATTGCCCTGCAAGGCGGCTGGTTCATCGCCCGCACCGGCTACACGGGCGAAGACGGCCTGGAAATCATGCTGCCGGCCGATGAAGCCGCGCTGTTCTGGAAAGCACTGGCCCACGCCGGCATCGCCCCGATTGGGCTGGCCGCGCGCGACACCCTGCGGCTCGAAGCCGGCATGAACCTGTACGGCCACGACATGAATGAGAGCATTTCGCCACTGTCGGCCGGCATGGGCTGGACCATCGCCTGGGAACCTGCCGATCGCGACTTCATCGGCCGCAAGGCGCTGGAAGCACAGAAAGCCGCCGGCGTGGCGCAGGTTCAGGTCGGCCTTGTGTTCGAGGGCAAGGGCGTGCTGCGCGAAGGCATGCGCGTCGTGACCGAGAACGGCGACGGCGTGATCACCAGCGGCACTTTCTCGCCGACGCTCAAACAATCCATCGCCATTGCCCGCATTCCGGCAGGCAGCAGCGGCCAGGTGTCGGTCGACGTGCGCGGCAAGCTGGAGCCGGCGCGCATCGTCAAGATGCCCTTCGTGCGTAACGGCAAGGCCGTCTTTGCCTGATACAGATGACCTGACGCAGTTCACGCCTGCATGGGTATCACCATGCAGGCCTGTAATACCAGAACCTACAAAGCAATACCATTCAACCTATCCAAGGAAAGATCATGAGCAAGGCACCTGCTGAACTGAAATACGTCGAAACCCACGAATGGCTGCGTCTGGAAGCCGATGGCTCCGTCACCATCGGCATTACCGACCACGCACAGGAGCTGCTGGGTGATGTCGTTTACGTCGAGCTGCCGGCAGTGGGCAGCGTACTGGCCAAGGACGCGCAAGCCGGCGTGGTCGAGTCGGTCAAGGCCGCCAGCGACGTGTACGCACCGATCGCCGGTGAAGTCGTGGCGATCAACGACGAACTGGTCGGCGCGCCGGAAACCGTCAATGCCGATCCGTATGGCGCGGCCTGGTTCTTCCGCATCAAGCCGGCCGATGCCTCGGTGCTCGACGGCCTGATGAGCGCCGACGACTACCTCGGCCAGATCGGCGCCTGATCATCGCCTGACTGCGCACCGTCAGCACCCGCAGACACACAAGGTATTGCCTTGCAGCCATTCAATAACAAAGGCCGCAGGGCAATACCCATACGATAACCACTGCGCGGTGCGGTGCGCGCCTGCCTCACGGATACAGAGATACACGCATGAGCACGCTTACCCAACTGGAAGGCCACGACGCCTTCATTCATCGCCACCTTGGCGTCTCCGCCGCGGAAGAAGCCGCGATGTGCGCGACGCTGAAGGTCGCCAGCCGCGCCGAGCTGGTCGCCCAAACCGTCCCCGCGCAGATTCGTCTGAATGCCCCGCTGGCGATTGGCGCACCGATGCGCGAAGAAGACGCGCTGGCCAAAATCCGCGGCTATGCCAGCCAGAACATCATCAAGAAGTCGCTGATCGGCCTGGGCTATTACGGCACCCACCTGCCGACCGTCATCCTGCGCAATGTGCTGGAAAACCCGGGCTGGTACACCGCCTACACACCGTATCAGGCCGAAATCGCGCAAGGCCGCCTGGAAGCCCTGCTGAACTACCAGCAGATGATCATCGACCTGACCGGTCTGGAGCTCGCCAACGCCTCGCTGCTGGATGAAGCCACCGCCGCCGCCGAGGCGATGGCGATGGCGCGCCGCATTTCCAAAGCCGCCAGCAATGCCTTCTACGTTGACGAAGGCGTGTTCCCGCAGACGCTGGACGTGCTGAAAACCCGCGCGGAAGGCTTCGGCTTCACGCTGATCACCGGCCCCGCAATGGATGCCGCCAAACACGACGTGTTCGGCGCACTGTTCCAGACGCCGAATGCCAGCGGCGAACTGACCGACTTCACCGCGCTGATCGGCGAGCTGAAGGCCAAGGGCGTGGTCACTGCCGTCGCCTGCGACCTGCTGGCGCTGGTGCTGGCCAAGGCGCCGGGCGAAATGGGTGCGGACATTGCCTTTGGTTCGGCGCAGCGTTTCGGCGTGCCGATGGGCTTCGGTGGCCCGCACGCGGCGTTTTTCGCGACCCGCGACGAGCACAAGCGCTCGGTGCCGGGCCGCATCATCGGTGTCTCGGTGGATGCGCGCGGCAAGACGGCGCTGCGCATGGCGCTGCAAACCCGCGAGCAGCACATCCGCCGCGAAAAGGCAAACTCCAACATCTGCACCTCGCAGGTGCTGCTGGCCAATATCGCCGGTTTCTACGCCACCTATCACGGCCCCGAAGGCCTAAAGCGCATCGCCAGCCGCGTGCACCGCAGCGCGCAGATTTTCAAGGCCGCGCTGGTACAGCACGGTGTATCTGTCCAGAACGCGCAGTTCTTCGACACCCTGACCATTGCCAGTAGCGACGCGGGCAGCATCGCCGCCCGTGCACTGGCAGCAGGTTTCAATGTGCGCGTTGCCGCCAACGCCATCAGCGTGTCGTTCGACGAAACCACTACCCGCTCCGATCTGGCCGCCCTGCTGGCCGCCTTCGTGCCGGGCGCGACGCTCGACGTCGACGCCGTTGATGCGCAAGTCGCCACTGCCTGCGAATTCGGTCCGGCGCGCTCTTCCGCCATCCTGACGCACCCGGTGTTCAACCGCTATCACACCGAACACGAAATGCTGCGCTATCTGAAGCGTCTGGAAAACAAGGATCTGGCGCTGACGCACTCGATGATTCCGCTGGGCAGCTGCACCATGAAGCTCAACGCCACCAGTGAAATGATTCCGGTGACCTGGCCGGAATTCGGCAACATTCACCCGTTCGCCCCGGCGGATCAAACCCGTGGCTACGAGTTGCTCTTGAACGAGCTGACCGAGATGCTCAAGGCGGTGACCGGCTTTGCCGCGATCTGCATGCAGCCGAACTCCGGCGCGCAGGGCGAATACGCCGGTCTGGTGGCGATTCAGCGCTACCACGCCAGCCGTGGCGAAGGACATCGGAAAATCTGCCTGATTCCGAAATCCGCGCACGGCACCAACCCGGCCACCGCACAGATGCTGGGCCTGTCGGTGATCGTGGTGAACTGCGACGACAACGGCAATGTGGATGTCGAAGACCTGAAGGCCAAGATTGCGCAGCACGCCGCAAATCTCAGCTGCCTGATGATCACCTACCCGTCCACCCACGGCGTGTTCGAGGAAGCGATCAAGGACATCTGCGCACTGGTGCACGCCGCTGGCGGCCAGGTGTACATGGACGGCGCGAACCTCAACGCGCAGGTTGGCCTGACCAGCCCGGCAACCATTGGTGCCGATGTCAGCCACATGAATCTGCACAAGACCTTCTGCATTCCGCACGGCGGCGGCGGCCCGGGCATGGGCCCGATCGGCCTGGCCGCGCATCTGGCGCCGTTTGCGCCAAACCATTCTGTCAATGTGGTTTCCGGCCCGAATGTCGGCCAGAGTGCCGTATCCGCCGCGCCGTACGGCTCGGCATCAATTCTGCCGATCTCGTGGATGTATATCGCCATGATGGGCGGCAGTGGTCTCACCGCTGCAACCGAAGTCGCCCTATTAAACGCCAATTATGTGGCCACAAGGCTTTCCGGGCATTACCCGGTGCTGTATACCGGCAGCCAGGGTCGCGTGGCGCACGAGTGCATTATCGACATCCGCCCGATCAAGGCGGCGTGTGGCATCACGGAAGTCGACATCGCCAAGCGCCTGATGGACTATGGTTTCCACGCCCCGACCATGAGCTTCCCGGTGGCCGGCACCATCATGATCGAGCCGACCGAGTCGGAATCGAAGAGTGAACTTGATCGCCTGATCGACGCGCTGATCGCCATTCGCGGCGAAATCGCGCAGGTGGAAAGCGGCGCACTGCCGGCGGACAACAACCCGCTGAAAAACGCCCCGCACACGCAAGCCGACGTGATTGGTGAGTGGGATCGCCCGTACAGCCGCGAAGCCGCCGTGTTCCCGCTGGCGTGGGTGGCGGCCGCCAAGTACTGGCCGAGCGTGAACCGCATCGACGACGTGTACGGCGACCGCAATCTGTTCTGCGCCTGCGTCCCAATGGACGAGTATCAGGCCTGACATGGTTAGCAAACCCCTGCTGGCGGCATTGCACAGGGGTTTGTTATCCACGCCCAATAACATCCGGAGCTGCGGCCTGCTTGCCGCACCCTGAAAAGGAACAAACCATGAGCCAAACCCTGGTTCTTACCGTGCTGGGCGACGACCGCCCGGGTCTGGTCGGCGAACTCGCTGCCGTCATTGCCGCGCATGACGGCAACTGGCTGGAATCGTCGTTCTCGCAACTGGCCGGCAAGTTCGCCGGCATCGTCCGTGTCGATGTTGCTGACCCCAAGGCCGCCGGCCTGCAGGCCGCGCTGCTGGCGCTGAGCAATCTGCACATCGTCTGCGAAGTGGCCGGCAGCAGCGCGGTGCAGTACACCCGCGCGCTGTCACTGAGCCTGGTCGGCCACGACCGCATCGGTATCGTGAAGGAAGTCAGCCAGGTGCTGGCGCGCCATGCGGTGAATGTGGTCAGCCTCTCGACGCACACCGACAGCGCACCGATGTCCTCGGAGCTGATGTTCCACGCCGACATCGCGCTGGAAGCGGGCTCCGCGCTCGATACGCGTGCGCTCAAGGCCGATCTGGAGCAGTTGTCGGACGACCTGATGGTCGACGTGCAGCTGGGCGAGCTGCTGTAAAGCCTGCCCGCTGCAAAAAGAAACCGGCCAGAAGGCCGGTTTCTTTTTGCAGGGTATGCGGCCAAACCAATCTTGCTGATTAGGCTACACGACCATACCCCATCAAGTTTTCTTGGGCAGGCGCAACTCGCTCTGGTGGGCAAACAGGCGCAGCGCGAGCCCGCCGGCAAACAGCAACCAGGTCGCCGCATCACTGACCCAGCCGAGCTGGAATAAGCCGTAGAGCACCACCGCCACCAGAATCGCCACCGTGCCGTAGAAATCCTCATGCAGGATAAAGGGAACGTCATTGCACAGCATGTCGCGCACCAGCCCGCCACCGACGGCAGTAACAAAACCGAGAAAGGCCACAGCAAAGGCATTGAGCCCCAGCGCCAGCCCAAGTTGCGCGCCGGCGATCGAAAACGCCACCAGCCCGATCGAATCGGCCACAATGAAGACCCGCTGCAGCCGGTGGCTGTCCAGACGCTCCAGCTTCAAAAGCCAGGCCAGCGCCAGCGTGGCAAAAATGGTGTACAGCGGCGAGGCATCCAGAAAAATGCGCGGCACGCTGTTGACCAGCACATCGCGGATCATCCCGCCGCCAATGGCGGTAAGCAGTGCCAGAATGCACACGCCCAGCAAATCGAACTGCTTGCGGGCCCCAATCAGATAGCCGGTAACGGTGAACGAGACGGTACCGATAAAGTACAGCCAGTCGAATTCGATATCGATGACCGCATCGAGCATGGCGGCTCCATTGCCGAAAAACGCCAGTGTAGCGGCGAATCAGCCAGTCTGGCGCAGCGCCCCGAGCAAGGCTTGCGCCAGATCAGCCAGCTGCGCCAGATCAGCCGGAATGGAATCCGGACGTCCTTCGCGGGCAGCGGCCTCGATGGCCTTGGCCGTTGCGGCCAGCTGCGCGGCCCCCAGCTGGGCCGAGGCCCCCTTGAGCTTGTGGGCACTTGCCGCCATGCCGGCCAGATCCCCTTGCGCCTGCTGCTGCCCAAGGCTGGCCAGACACTCCTCGACGGTCGGATAGAACAGCGCCAGCAGTTCGTCGCGCATATCCAGGCCCACCTGCTCTTCGAGCGATTTGAACATGGCGTCAATCGAAGCCAGCTCGGTATTCAGATCCAGTGCCGTCATGCCTTCCTCCTTGATCACGTCCGTTTTGTTGTTTCTGGTGTCCGCTGGGGCCACCTTGTCTGTCACCCAGTGTAGCAGCACTTTCTGCAGAGCCGCCTGATTGACGGGCTTGGCCACAAAATCATCCATGCCAGCCTGCCGGCACTGCTCGATATCCGACTTGAAGGCATTGGCCGTCAGTGCGACGATGGGCACCCGCGCATGCGGCGAAGCCAGCGCACGGATTTCCCGCGTGGCCTGATAGCCGTCCATGACCGGCATCTGGCAATCCATCAGCACCAGATCGTACTGCTGCCGCTGCACGGCCTGCAGTGCCTCCAGCCCGTCACCGGCCACATCAATGCGGCAGCCGAGCTTTTCCAGCATGATGCTGGCCAGGCGCAGATTGACCGGGTTGTCTTCCACCAGCAGCACATAGGGTTTGATGGCCGCCTGCAACTCGGCCTGGCGATGCCGTGTCACCAGCGGGCGCACCTCGGCTTCCAGCTGCTGCAGACGCAGGCTCTCGGCAATGACGAAACGCAGCTGCGCCTGGCGCAGCGGCTTGTTCAGATAGGCGGCAAAACCAGCATCCCGCGCCTTCTGTGCCCCACCGGGCAAGGCTACCGAGCTGAGCAGGATCAAAGGCAGCGCTTTGGCCGCCGACTGCTGCACGGCCGCGGCAAATGCCAGCCCATCCATTCCCGGCATCTGCATGTCCACCAGCGCCACATCGAAGGCATCCGGCGCGGCCTCGAGCCGCTGCAAAGCCACAGCCGCGCTGGCAAATTCCTCGCTGCGCATGCCAAATCCGTGCAGCAATTCAGTCACCAGGCGCCGGTTGGCATCGGAATCGTCCAGCACCAGCGCACGCAGATTGCGTAGATCGACATCGTTCACCAGCAGTTCGGGCTCCTCGGCCACCGGCAAGGTCAGCTCGAACCAGAATGTCGCCCCCTGCCCGGGCTGGCTTTGCACGCCGATGCGCCCACCCATGGCCTCGATCAGGCGCTTGCAGATCGACAAGCCCAGCCCCGTACCGCCAAAGCGGCGTGTGGTCGATGCATCGGCCTGCGTAAACGGAGTAAAGAGCTTTGCCATCTGCTCCTCGCTCATGCCGATCCCCGAATCGCGCACCTCCAGCCGCAGCGCAACCGACTCGTCGGCGCGCGCGAGCACCCGCACCTGCGTAATCACTTCACCCTGATCGGTAAACTTGATCGCGTTATTCTGCAAATTGAGCAGAATCTGCCGTATCCGCCCCGGATCGCCCTTGACGCGTGCCGGTACCTGCGGGTCGATCAGGCAGGCCAGCTCCAGCGATTTCACGGCTGCTTTTTCCGCCAGAATATTGAGCGTGTCTTCGCAGGTCGTGCGCAAGTCAAAATCGATCTGCTCCAGCTCGAGCCGGCCAGCCTCGATCTTGGAGAAATCCAGCAGATCGCTGATCAGCGTCAGCAGCGCATCGCCCGCGGTCTGGATGGATGCAACATATTCACTCTGCGTATGGCTGAGCTCGGTATCGTGCAGCAGCGCCGAAAAGCCCAGCACGGCATTCAGTGGCGTGCGGATTTCGTGGCTCATGTTGGCAAGGAAGTCCGACTTGGCCTGGCTGGCGGCCTCGGCGGCACGGCGGGCAGCATCCAGATCCTGTTCGATGGCGCGCTGGCGGGTAATGTCGGTGGCCACACCCAGATAACCGCTGATCTGCCCGCCGCCATCCCGCATCACCGTCACAACCAGGCTAACAGTCAGGTGCGAGCCATCCTTGCGGATGTAGGTCCAGTCATGGGCATCGGCAATGCCCAGACGGGCGCGATAGACAAACACGTCGAAGCCCTGAATCGGCTCGCCATATTCCTCGCTGAGCTGCTGCCCACGCTCGCCGATTTCCTGCAGGTCATGGATGATGGCCGGACTCTGCCGGTCCACCATCTCGCCGGCCGAATAACCCAGCATCAACTCGGCACCCTTGCTGAACACCTTGATCAGGCCATCGGCATCCGTGGCGATGATCGAAAACTCGGTTGCCGAGTCCAGCACATTGGCAAGCTGGCTCTGGCTGGACAGCAATTGCTGCAACAGGGAATCGCGTTCCTGCTCGTGCTCCAGCTGCAGGGTCATATCGCGCAAGAGCGCCACGAAATAGTACTGCCCATCCTGTACAAAGCGGTTCAGCGCAATCTCCACCGGAAACAGCGCACCATCGGCCCGCCGGGCCTGCAGCAAGCGCCCCAGTCCCATCATGCGCAGCTCGCCTTCACCGGCCGCATGCGTCACATAGGCCATGTGGGCCAGACGCTCGGCCTCGGGCATCAGTTCGGCCACGTTCTGCCCCAGCATGTCCTGCCGGGAGAACCCGAACATGACTTCAGCCGCCTGATTGAAGGTGACAATCCGCCCGGCACGATCCGCGGTAACAATGGCATCGCTGGTACTGTCGAGTACGGCCGCCAGCTGCTGCTCCTTTTCCTGCGCATCGCGACTGAGCACTTCGGCCAGCTTTTCCGCCTTCTGGCGCGTGCGACCCAGCACCAGCAACAAGGAGCAGCTCAGCGCGGTCAGCGCCAGCCCGCCCAGCAAAAACAGCCAGGGCAGCGCATTGCTGCGGCTGCGCTCGAATTCGGGCAGACCACTGATCGTCAGCACCAGCTCCTGATCGCCAATTCTGATCAGCTGTTCACGGTGGAAGCGCCGCTCGCCCACCGCCTTTGCCCCACGCCCCCCCAGATGACCATCGCTGTCGTAAAGCAGCTCCCCACCGGTGCTGGGGCGTCCTGCCCACAGCTCGAAGTCGAATTGACCGCCGGCCAGGGCGCCCACCTCCTTGACCAGGGTTCTGGCCAGCACCGGCGAGTAGGCCCAGCCAATCAGCGCCTGCTCGCGCTCTGCTGCGGTATCACGCGGCATGCTGGTCAGATAGCAAGGCAGCAGAAAGAGAAAGCCCGGTTCTTTCTTGCCGGATTGCACCAGTTGGATCGGCCGCGTCACGGTCAGCTCGCCGGTACGCATGGCGTACTCGGCCGCGGCCCGTCTTCGCGCTTCCGAGGCGATATCCAGCCCCAGTGCCGCGCGATTCTGCTCCAGTGGTTCGATCAGTTCGATCACATAAGCATCGCCATCGGCCTTGCCCAGTGAGCGGACATGGTAATCCGGTTGCAGCTCCCGGCGTTGCGCCTCGTAATCGGCTAATTGCTCCCGCGGCAGTTGCCGGATAAACCCGAAGCCCAGCGCCCCGGGATACAGCCGGTCGATCTGCTGCGATTCGATGAAGCGGCGGAATGCGGCCGGATCAAGCTCGCCATGGCGCACCTGCACATGTGCCCGCACGGTGGCCAGCCCGTATTCATAGCTTTGGGCAGCTTGCTGCAGCGCACTGACCAGCGGGTTGGTGAGGCGCTCGAAATCATGCTGGTAGGCGCGCTCGTTCGCCTGCCGCGAATAGAGCCACAGTGCGCAACTGCTGATCACGCCCAGAACTGCAAGCAGCAACGCCAGCAGGCGGTGATGTCGAAGAAAGCGCTGCAGAAGCATGAAGTGGGAAAGCCGCAAGGTAGGAACGGCTTTACTATAGTCGCCGCTTCGGGGAACGCCTAATCCAGCGCCCCGCGTCTGGGTTATAATCCCGCGATTGTTCCCCTTTATCCGCCCCGGCCCATGTCCCGCAAAATCCTCGTCACCTCTGCCCTGCCGTATGCCAACGGCGCGATCCACCTCGGTCACCTGGTCGAGTACATCCAGACCGACATCTGGGTGCGCTTTCAGAAGCTGCGCGGCCACACCTGTCACTATGTGTGCGCCGACGACACCCACGGCACGCCGATCATGCTGCGTGCCGAGAAGGAAGGCATCAGCCCCGAGGCACTGATCGAACGCGTTCATGGCGAGCATCTGCGCGACTTCACCGGCTTCCACGTGGCGTTCGACAACTATTACAGCACCAACAGTGCAGAAAACCGCCACTTTGCCTACGACATCTACGGCAAGCTGAAAGCCAATGGCAAAATCGTCAGCCGCACCATTTCGCAGCTGTACGACCCGGTGAAGAACATGTTCCTGCCGGACCGCTTCGTAAAGGGCGAATGCCCGAAGTGTGGTGCCAAGGATCAGTACGGCGACAACTGCGAAGCCTGCGGCACCACCTACGCGCCGACCGATCTGAAGAACCCCTACTCGGCCGTGTCCGGTGCCACGCCGGAGCTGCGCGATTCCGAGCATTTCTTCTTCAAACTCGGCGACTGTGAAGACTTCCTGAAAAACTGGACCACGACTGAGGGCAAGCTGCAGGCCGAAGCATCGAACAAGATGCAGGAATGGTTCGAGGCCGGTTTGAGCGACTGGGACATCTCGCGCGACGCGCCCTACTTCGGCTTTGAAATCCCCGATGCACCGGACAAGTATTTCTATGTCTGGCTGGATGCGCCGGTCGGCTACATGGCCAGCCACAAGAACCTGTGCGACCGTCTTGGCATCGATTTCGACAGCTACTGGAAAAAAGACTCCGACGCCGAGCTGTATCACTTCATCGGCAAGGACATTCTGTATTTCCACGCGCTGTTCTGGCCGGCGATGCTGGAGTTCTCTGGCTACCGCACGCCGACCGCGATCAACGCCCACGGCTTTTTGACGGTCGATGGTGCCAAGATGAGCAAGTCGCGCGGCACCTTCATCACCGCCGAATCCTATCTGCGCCACCTGAACCCGGAATGGCTGCGTTACTACTTCGCCGCCAAGCTGTCCAACACGGTGGAAGACATCGACCTGAACCTGGAAGACTTCAGCGCACGCGTGAATTCGGACCTGATCGGCAAGTACGTCAACATCGCCAGCCGCGCCGCCGGCTTCATCAGCAAGCGTTTTGGCGGCGAGCTGGCACGCGAACTGGGCGATGTGCCGCTCTTGAGCAAGCTCTCGGGTGAAGCCGAGCGCATCGCCGGTCTGTTCGACGCACGCCTGTATGGCCAGGCCATCCGCGAAATCATGGCGCTGACCGACGAGGTAAACCAGTTCGTCGACGCCAACAAGCCGTGGGAAATGGCCAAGCAGGAAGGCCGCGACGCCGAACTGCAACGCGTGTGCTCGATCCTGATCAATGCCTTCCGCATCCTCACCATCTACCTGAAGCCGGTACTGCCCAAGCTGGCACAGGACGTGGAAGCCTTCCTGAATGTTGCACCGCTGCAATGGGCCGACGCGCAAAGCCTGCTGCTGGCGCACTGCATCAACCCGTACAACCACCTGATGACGCGCATCGACCCCAAGCAGATCGAAGCCATGGTTGAAGAAAACAAGCAAAGCCTCGCGCCAGTTGTCGAAGCGCCGAAACTCGATTACGAGGTGCCGCCGATTGCCGAGACCATCAGCATCGACGACTTCATGAAGATCGACCTGCGCGTGGCGCGCATCGTCGAGGCCAAGGCCGTCGAAGGCGCCGACAAGCTGGTGTCGCTGACGCTGGATATTGGTTCTGAAACCCGCCATGTGTTCGCCGGCATCAAATCGGCTTACAAGCCGGAAGACCTGCAGGGGCGGCTCACCGTGATGGTCGCGAATCTGGCACCGCGCAAGATGAAGTTCGGCATGTCCGAAGGCATGGTGCTGGCCGCTGGCGGTGATGGTGGCCTCTACATCCTCAACCCCGATTCCGGTGCCAAGCCGGGCATGCGGGTCAAGTAATAACCACGGGTATTGCCCTGCAGCCTTTACACTTGTTTGGCTGCAGAGCAATACCCTTTTCTTTTGGATTCAGCCATGTCCACATCCAGTACTTCACTCGACCAGGCTCTCGCGCTGTTGCGCGCGGGCGAGCTCGTCGGCATTCCGACCGAGACGGTGTACGGGCTGGCTGCGGACGCGGGCAACCCGGAAGCCATTGCCAAAATCTTTGCCGCGAAAGGTCGCCCGGCCGACCACCCGGTGATCGTGCATATTGCGGGTGCTGAACAACTGCCCGACTGGGCGACCGACATTCCCGCTGCGGCATGGCAACTGGCGGAAGCGTTCTGGCCTGGCCCGCTGACGCTGATCCTGCCGCGCAAAGCCTCCACCCCGCTGGCGGTGACCGGCGGGCAGGATTCGGTTGGCGTGCGCGCGCCGGCACACCCGTTGACGCACGAACTATTAAAACAGTTCCGTGGCGGCTTGGCCGCGCCTTCGGCCAACCAGTTCGGCCACGTGAGCCCGACCACGGCACAACACGTGCGCGATGAATTCGATACCGCCACGCTGCAACTGGTACTGGACGGCGGGCCGTGCGAAGTCGGCGTGGAATCGACCATTGTCAGCCTGATTGGCGCCCCCAAGCTGCTGCGCCCCGGCGGCGTGCCGCGCGAGGCCATCGAAACCCTGCTGGGTATTGAGCTGGAGCACCATCAATCCGCCAGCTCCGCCAAGATACGCGCCTCTGGCCTGCTCGACAGCCACTACTCGCCACGCACACCGCTGCTGACCGGCCCGCTTGCCGTGCTGCGCGCCGAGGCTGTTGAGCGATCTGATGCCGGCCAAAAGGTGCTGCTGCTGTCCTTTGCCGGCACGGCACCGCAAGGCGTGAGCGCCGCCGTGCTGCCCGACGATCCGGAACAGTTTGCCCGTGACATCTACGCCACGCTGCGCCATTACGACCGCAAGGGCTTTGCCGCGCTGCTATTGGAAAGCCCGCCGCAGACCCCTGCCTGGCTGGCGGTGAACGACCGGCTGCGCCGTGCGGCACATCAGCGTCTCTGATGCCGCTGGTAGGTCAAGAGCCACCGTACAGGAATGTTACGATTGTAAGTTATCCATGATTCGCTGATGATTCATGGGTTTCCACCCTCCCCGAATCGACGCCCGTGCGCCAGAGTGGCTTTACCCTGATCGAAATGATGGTCACCGTTGCGGTGCTTGGCATTGCACTGGCGATCGCCGTACCCAACCTCAGCGATTTCATCGCGCGCACCCATCTCAAGGGGGTCGCCGACAATCTGGCGCAGGATCTGGTGTACGCCCGCAGCGAGGCCGCCCGCCAGAACAAGACCGTCCAGCTGAGCATGAGCGATGGCGCCAGTAGCTGCTACGGCCTCACCACCAATAACACGACCGACTGCACCTGCACCATTACCGACGCCGCCACCAGCGGCTATTGCGAACTGCGCCAGGCCGGCAGCTTCCCGTCCGGAATTACACTCACCCGAGCCAACGGCGCCTTCAGCAATCTGCAATTCGATTCTGCGCGCGGTCTGCCGGTCACCAGCAGCAATGCCACGCTGACTGGCAATCAGGAAGTCACGGTCACCGGCAAATCCGGCCGCAAGCTGGTGGTGAAGATGTCGGTACTGGGCAGTGTCTGCATCTATTCACCCAGCGGCAGCAGCAAAGTAGGAGGGTACCCGGATGCATGCTAGAAATAACAAAGCATTCATGACCATACCCCAAGGGGGTTTTACCCTGATCGAAATTTTGGTCGCGCTTGCCATCGGCATGCTGATCATTGGTGCGGCCTACAGCTACTTCCTGAGCACACTGCGCAACAGCAGCGCCATGGTGGCGCAAAGCCGGCTGCAGCAGGAAATCCGCACCGCGGCCGACCTGATGCAGCGCGACCTGCGCCGTGCCGGTTATTTTCCCAATGGTGACACCACCAACCAGCCGCTGGTGAGCACCATCTGGATCGGCAAAACCACGAGCGCACAGGCCAACACCAACTGCGTAATCTACCGCTATGTGGACGAGCGGGGTACGCTGCGCAACGGCGGCTTCCTGCTGGCCGCCGACGGCCGGCTGTACATGAAAAATGCCGGCAGCAGCAACAACACCTGCCAGACCGGCAGCGACTGGGTGGCCATCACCGCCAGCAACTTCACCACGGTCAGCCGCTTTACCGTCAGCTACACCAGCGGCAGCCGCCCGCGGCTGGCCATCGGGCTGACCGGCACGCTGCAAAGCGACAGCAAGGTCAATTTCGCGCTCGACCAGACCATCACCCTGTTCAATGCCCCGAGCCTGGGCACCGCCACCACCGGAAGTTGACCATGCGCTACGGTATGCCCCCCCTCTCCCGCCAGCGCGGGCTGGCCACCCTGCTGATTGCCGTGGTGATGCTCATCGTGCTGGCCTTCATTACGCTGTATAGCAACCGCGCCATCTTCATCGAGCAGCGCACCACCACCAACCAGTACAAGCGCACGCTGGCGCTCGAAGCCGCCCAGTCCGGCATCGACGGCTTCATGGGTACACTGGGCGGAACGGATACCAGCCAGAACTTCAACAAGTATTTCCAGAAATCCGGCGGCAACTGGCAGCTGAAAACCAATTACGACAACGCCAGCAAACTCAATAGCGCCGGCTATCTCAACAGCAGCAACAGCGCATACAACCATGACTTCGGCCAGACCGGGCTGAAAACGGCCGACAGCGGCACCCTGCCACTGCCCAAGGATGCCGGCGGCAACAACATCGACGGTTTCGCACAGACCTACACCGTCTATCTGGCAACGCTCGGCACCAACCGTTTCCGCATGATCAGCCGGGGCTGTGCCGACGCCTGCGACTACGCCGAAGCGTTTGTGATGATTGATTTCACAATCAGCGGCGGAGCAATTTGCCCGATGGATGTGAATGGCACACTGAATATCTCGACTTCTGGCGGCTCCAGCATTCACGGATTTACCAATAACGTAAAAAACAGCAGCGGCAGCGATGCGTATACCTGCGGGGTCAGCGTTGGCACTCAGGGCACAGGCAGCTTCAGCGATGTCATTGGCTGTGTCACACAGTGCAATAATTCAAGCAGCAACAAATATGACCCACCCTATGAAATCACCGGCGGGGTCAGTAAGGACACGCACTTCCAGAATTACTTCGGCACTGACATCAATTCGCTCAAGGCCAGTTCCAGCACATCCTGCCTGCTGGGTGCGGCAGGTACGGACAGCAACTTCAGTGCAGTGCAGACCAGCATCAACACGACGTGTGCAGGCAAGAAGTATGTCTTCATTCAAGGCAATCTGGTCTTTGACTCCCAGTTCGCCAATGTGGGCCTGAACCGGACGCCTCCGATGGTACTGATTGTCGAAGGCAATCTGAGCATGCCCAATCCATCGCCCAGCACACTATTCGGCACCCTTTATGTCCGTGGTGATGCCGTTTCGAATATCCCGAGCAGCCTGACCATCAATGGATCTGCGGCCTTTGCGGGCAATCTTTCCACCAACGGTACGATTTCGGTTTATGCGACATCCCCGTATTCAGTCATCCCCAGCAGCAGTGCGACCAAACCCAGCACCAGCGCCAACTCCTGGAGGGATTTCTGATGCGTCCCCTGCGCTCACAGCATGGCATCAGCCTGATCGAGGTCATGATCGCGGTCGCCATCCTCGCCGTCGGGCTGCTGGTGCTGTCGCGCTTCACCGGCACGCTCTACCGCGATGTGGCTTTCAGCGCCGACCGCTCGCGTGCGCAGAACATGGCACAGCAGAAAATCGACGAATTGCGTGCTACCGGTGCCAGTACGACCACGAGCGGCAGCGACGGTGCGGCCGATTGCAGCACAGGCAGTTTTCGCCGTTACTGGACGGTCAGCACCCCGGGCACGCCCCCCGGCGTAAAGAGCATTTCGATGAACGTCTGCTGGACCGACAGTCGCGGCAATGCACAGACGCTAGCAGTGAGTACCTACATCGCGACCAGCAGCAGCACAACCACGCCGGCTCCAAGCAGCACGCCGACAGCCACCCCAGCCGCCACGCCGACACCGAGCTATCCGGCCTGGCAGGCCAACACGGCTTATCCGCAGGGCACGGTCGTGTCTTACAACGGCTCGAATTATCGTGCCGATTATGCCATTCCGGCCTCGTACACCTCGCCGGATGCCTGGAACTGGTGGAGCAAGATCTAACTGGCAAGCGGGGTGCTGCCACGCGAAAGCGGCTACTGCGGCAGCGGGGCAAATTCGTCACACCCTTGCCGCAAAAAACCGCTAACATAGCGCGTTTTTCGGGACGTCCAAGGCCGGTAACAGCCTGATTCCTCAGGTTGCCAGAGGTACCGCGCTCCCTTTCCACCCCTTCTTTGGAAAGGACACGCCAATGCGTTTTTACTTCCCCCTCGTCATCATCGACGAAGATTTCCGCTCTGAAAACACCAGCGGCTCGGGCATCCGCGAGCTGGCTGCGGCCATCGAGGCCGAGGGCATGGACGTCGTCGGTTATACCAGCTATGGCGATCTGACTTCGTTTGCCCAGCAGCAAAGCCGCGCTGCTGGCTTCATCCTGTCGATCGACGACGAGGAATTCGGTGGCGGCACGCCCGAAGAAACGCAGGACGCATTGACGCACCTGCGCCACTTCGTCGAGGAAATCCGCCGCCGCAATCCGGATATCCCCATCTACCTGTATGGCGAAACCCGTACCGCGCGCCACATACCCAATGATGTATTGCGCGAGCTGCACGGCTTCATTCACATGCATGAAGATACCCCCGAATTCGTGGCCCGTCACATCATCCGCGAGGCGAAGTCCTACCTCGACGGACTGGCCCCCCCCTTCTTCCGTGCGCTGACCCACTACGCGCAGGATGGCTCCTATTCCTGGCACTGCCCGGGTCACTCCGGCGGCGTGGCCTTCCTGAAATCCCCGGTCGGCCAGATGTTCCACCAGTTCTTCGGCGAAAACATGCTGCGCGCCGACGTGTGCAATGCGGTGGACGAACTCGGCCAGCTGCTGGATCACACCGGCCCGGTAGCCGCCTCCGAGCGCAATGCCGCACGCATCTTTAATGCCGATCACCTGTTCTTTGTTACCAACGGCACGTCGACCTCCAACAAGATCGTGTGGAACTCGACCGTGGCACCGGGTGACATCGTGGTGGTGGACCGCAATTGCCACAAGTCCATCCTGCACGCGATCATGATGACCGGCGCAGTCCCGATCTTCCTGATGCCCACCCGCAACCACTACGGCATCATCGGCCCGATCCCGCGCAGCGAATTCGAACCGGAAGCCATCCGCAAGAAAATGCTGGCCAACCCCTTCTGCCGCGAAAAACTGGCCGAGAATCCCAACGTCAAGCCGCGCGTGCTGACCATCACCCAGTCGACCTACGACGGCATTCTGTACAACGTCGAGGAAATCAAGGGGCTGCTCGACGGCGAAATCGAGACGCTGCATTTCGACGAAGCCTGGCTGCCGCATGCAGCCTTCCACGACTTCTACGGCGACTATCACGCGATTGGCGAAGACCGCCCGCGCTGCAAGGATTCGATGATCTTCTCGACGCAATCCACGCACAAGCTGCTGGCCGGCATTTCGCAGGCCTCGCAGATCCTGGTGCAGGATGCGATCGACAACAAGCTCGACCGCGACATCTTCAACGAAGCCTACCTGATGCACACCTCCACCAGCCCGCAGTACGCGATCATCGCCTCGTGCGACGTCGCCGCCGCGATGATGGAAGCGCCGGGTGGCACCGCGCTGGTGGAAGAATCACTGGCCGAGGCACTGGAATTCCGCCGTGCGATGCGCAAGGTCGATGAGGAATACGGTCAGGACTGGTGGTTCCGCGTCTGGGGTCCGGACGACCTGACCGATGAGGGCCTGGATCACCGCGACGCGTGGATGCTGAAGGCCGGCGAAAACTGGCACGGCTTTGGTGATATCGCCGAAGGCTTCAACCTGCTCGACCCGATCAAGGCAACGATCTTGACCCCGGGGCTGAATGTCGACGGCAACTTTGCCGATAGCGGCATTCCGGCCGCCATCGTGGCCAAGTATCTGGCCGAGCATGGCGTGGTGATCGAGAAGACCGGCCTGTATTCCTTCTTCATCATGTTCACCATCGGCATCACCAAGGGCCGCTGGAACACCATGGTGACCGCATTGCAGCAATTCAAGGACGATTACGACAAGAATGCCCCGCTGTGGCGCATCCTGCCGGAATTCATTGCCCAGTTCCCGCAGTACGAACGCATCGGCCTGCGCGACCTGTGCCAGCAGATCCACGGGATCTACAAGGACAACAACGTCGCCAAGCTGACGACCGAGATGTACCTGTCGGATCTGGTGCCGGCGATGAAACCGTCCAAGGCCTTTGCCAAAATGGCACACAAGGAAATCGAGCGCGTACCGCTGGACGAACTGGAAGGCCGCGTCACCGCTGTGATGCTGACGCCCTACCCGCCGGGCATTCCGCTGCTGGTGCCGGGCGAGGTCTTCAACAAGACCATCGTCGACTACCTGAAATTCGTGCGCGAATTCAACGGCCGCTTCCCTGGCTTCGAGAGTTATACGCACGGGCTGGTGGTGGAAGATGGTCCGGCCGGCAAACGCTACTACGTCGATTGTGTGGCGAATTAGGCGAAATTGAGCGAGAGCTCCCTGTCAAACGGGTCAGCAGGTTTTGCTGGCCCGTTTGTACTTCTATAATCGGCTTACCTTCCATCACCGCCCAGAGCCCGCATGGCTGTTGAAGAGCAGATATTCCAGCTGCTGCATCAAGCCAGGACCGAGACCCGCACCGGCTCGGCCAGCAAGGCCGGCTTGCTTGTCGATCGGGCCGAGCAGCTGCTGGGCATGCAGAATCTGCCGCTGCTGGAAGCGGCCATCCACCTCGAACGCGCGCGAATCGCCTGGGGACTGGTGCACTACCCCGAAGGCCTACAGCACATCCGCAAGGTACTGGCACTCAGCGAGGATGCCCCGCTGCTGCGTGCCGAAGCGCTAAGCCTGCAAGCCCTGCTGCACAATGCCCAGGGCAATTACAGCAAGGCACTGGAAGGCTGGGTCACCTGTCTTGAAGAAGCTGGCACCACCGCCAGCCCCGATCTGTACATCGAGGCTTATCTGGGCATCGGCCACTACTACCTGTATGACAACCAGCCCGCGCAGGCCCAGCTCTACCACAGCTATGCCCTGCACCTTGCCGAACAGCACACTGACCGTCATCTGCGACTGAAAGCCGCGCTGTTCCTGCTGTTTGACCTGATGCAGGCGGAACGGGCCGAAGAGGCAATGCAGGTACTGCAAATCGCCCGGGCCTGCGAGGCGGAGGATACGGATCCGGCCTGGCGGGGTGAAATCCACCACTACGCTGCTGCCGCGCTGCTGTCGCTGGGTCGCCTGGATGAGGCCGAACACGAGTTGCAGCAGTCGCTGCAGATCAATATGCGCGAACAATTGCTGTGGGGAGAAACCCAGAATCGCATGCTGCTGGCCAGACTGTATCAGGCGCAAGGCAAACTGGCGCAGGCCGGCGGCACGCTGGAAACAGCGATCGCCATTGCCAGCAGCTTTGATCAGGGCTTTCTGCTGCAACAGGTCTGCAGGCAGCTGGTGGACTTGCGGGAAAGCACCGGGGACTTCGCCTCAGCGCTGGCTGCGCATGAATCCTACCATCGCTTTGCCGTCAACCATCGCCGCCAGCTGAAACGCAATCGCACCCAGCTGACCCCTGCCCGGCTGGCACAGCTTGATCTGCGCCTGCAACTGGTCAAGTCCCGCTATGACCTGGCTCTGCTCAAACAACGAGGCTTGCGTCAGCTCGACAATCAGGACGGCACCGACATACTCACAGGACTTCCCCGCCGTGTCGTGCTGGAAAACCTGTTGCAGCAATGGTTGCAGCAGCAACGCAGCGAGCACATCACGCTGCAGCTCTGGCAGATCAACGGATTGACTGCCTTCAACGAAATTCATGGCATCAGCAGCGGGGACCAGCTGCTGCAGCGCTGCGCCAGCCTGCTGCAGGAGGCTGCGCGCCAGTTCCGGGGTGAAGCACTGCGCTTTAGCGGCAGCAGCCTGCTGCTGATCACCGACCGCAAGGCCGCCGACGCCGCGGCCCGCCACTTGCAGGAGTGGATACCCCAACTGCGCTGGCAGCACGCCGATGTCTTTGTCACGCACAGCCTGACGGTAACCGACTGGAATCCTGCCGAGCCCGCGGGCCGGCAACTGCTCGGCCGGCCGGCAGACTGGTTCTGGCCTGCCGGCACGGGAGTACCGGGATGCTGATCGTGCACGAACTGCCTTTCATCTACCAGCTGCATGAGCTGATGGCCCGCGATCCGGCCGCGGCACAGGCAGAAGCCGCAGCACAGATGGCAACCCGCGCCGATCCGGTGGAACGTCTGGCACTGCGCCTGCTGCAGGCCATCTGCCACGCCCGTCTGGGCAATTATGTCCAGGCCGAGTACGAGCTCACCCGGGCACTACGCCAGGCCAAGCAGCGCGGCATGCATTATCTGGTCGCAGAAGCCCGCGATGAGCTGGCGGCGATCTGCCTGATGCGCGGCCAGATCGATGCCGCACTACGACAATGGCTGGATTGCTTTGATGCTGCCTTGCAGGAAGACAGCCGTTTCGGCCTCGTGCGGGCACACCTCGGCATCGGCAAGGTTCTCTTTGCCCTTGGCAAGCATGACGAGGCCAAAGAGCAGCATCTGCGTTCGGTCGAGCTGTCGTATGCCCTGAAAGACAACAGCATGAACTCGGCCATCCACCTCTGTCTGGCGGCGGACTACCTGAAATTGGCCGAATTCGATCGCGCCTATGTCGCGCTCGCAATCGCCGAAGACAATCTGGCTCACAGCCCCTACCCGGACAAGCACCGCAGCGAATTGCTGATCTACCGCAGCCAGATCCGTGCCGGACGCGGCGAATGGCATAAGGCCGTCAATGAGCTCGATGAAGCCATCCGCATGGCAACGGCCGGACATTACAACTGGCACCACGCCTTTGCCGAGCTGGAATCCGGGCGCGTGCATTTCGTGCTGAACCGGCTGGCCACTGCACGCAGCCATTTGCTGATCGCCAGCAGCAAAGCTCACAGCATTGCCTCACACCTATTGGAAATGCAGGCCGAGGAACTGCTCTACAGCATCAGCAAACAGGAGCAGCGCTATGAAGAAGCACTGGTGCACCACCGGCGCTATACCGAGCTGACGCTGGAACTGATCGATAATCAGAATCGCCACCAGATTGATCCGACGACGCGGCGGCGGCTGCGGCGCATGGAAAGCGAACTGGCCCTGGCGCAATCCGAGCAGGAGAACTCCAGCCTGATGGCACGCCTGCAGAGCCACGAACAGCATATCCAGGCATTGAAAATCGAGGCAGAAACCGACCCGCTGACCGGCGTCTTCAACCGGCGGGCACTGGAGGATCGTCTGCAGCGCGAGCTCTACACCGCCACGCAGCTGAGCCGTCCCTTCAGCCTGCTGATGCTGGACATTGACCACTTCAAGCAGGTCAACGACCGTTTTTCGCACCTGACCGGCGATGCAGTGCTCAAAACGGTGGCCGAGCTGATTCAGTCCTGCTGCCGGCAGGATGAATTCATTACCCGCTATGGCGGGGAAGAATTCGTGATCCTGCTGCCCGGCGCGGGTGCAGACACCGCCCGGCATATTGCCGAACGCATACGCCTGAAAATCAGCCACCATGACTGGTTCACCCTGCACCCGGAACTGCTGACCCTCACCATCAGTATCGGCACAGCGGAATTGCAAGCCGGCGAGTCCACGCACGATCTGCTCGCCCGTGCCGATGCCCACCTCTACCAGGCCAAAGCGGGCGGCCGCAATCGCACCTGCTGCTAGGCAAGGGTATAGCCACATACCCCATCAAATACTGAGCAAGCCTGCCATTACCCTAATGGGTATCCACCACCTTGGCTGCGAGAACCGCTACCGCACCGTATACACAGCCTGACGCTTGAAATGCGTGGCAGGCAAACCCATCTATGGCTATGACCATGAATTAAAGAGGGTTTTCACCATGCGACTCGATAAGCTCACCACCAAATTCCAGCAGGCCCTGTCAGACGCACAAAGCCTGGCACTGGCCAATGACAACCCGGCCATCGAGCCGGTGCACGTGCTCGCGGCCCTGTTGGCGGATCAGGACTCCGGCGCCCCGGCGCTGCTGGCACGCGCCGGCGTCAATGTGCAGGCGCTGAAAAACGCGCTGGATGGCAAGATCAAGCAGCTCGCCAAGAATGTCAGCGGCGACCACGACATCAGCATTGGCCGAGATCTGGGCAATCTGCTCAATGCCACCGAAAAACTGGCCATGAAGCGCAACGACCAGTTCATCGCCAGCGACCTCTTCCTGCTGGCGCTCACCGGCGACAAGGGCGACGCCGGCAAGCTGCTCAAGGAGCACGGCGGGCAGACCAACTCGATTGAAGCCGCCATCAACGCCGCGCGTGGCGGCGAAGCCGTCAACAGCGCCGATGCCGAACAACAGCGCGAAGCCTTGTCGAAATACACCGTCGATCTGACCGAGCGCGCCAAGGCCGGCAAGCTCGACCCGGTGATCGGCCGCGACGACGAAATCCGCCGCGCCATCCAGGTGCTGCAGCGCCGCACCAAGAACAATCCGGTGCTGATCGGCGAGCCGGGCGTGGGCAAGACGGCGATCGTCGAAGGGCTGGCGCAGCGCATCGTCAACGGCGAAGTGCCCGACTCGCTGAAATCCAAGCGGGTATTGGTTCTGGACCTCGCCTCCCTGCTGGCTGGCGCCAAATACCGCGGGGAGTTTGAGGAGCGCCTGAAAGCCGTGCTCAACGAACTCGCCAAGGATGAAGGCAACAACATCATCTTCATCGACGAGCTGCACACGCTGGTCGGCGCCGGCAAGGCCGATGGCGCGATGGATGCCGGCAATATGCTCAAGCCCGCACTGGCGCGCGGCGAGCTGCACTGCATTGGCGCCACCACGCTCGACGAATACCGCAAATACATCGAAAAGGATGCCGCGCTGGAGCGCCGCTTCCAGAAAGTATTGGTGGACGAACCGAGCGTCGAGGCCACCATTGCCATCCTGCGCGGCCTGCAGGAAAAGTACGAAATCCACCACGGTGTCGACATCACCGACCCGGCCATCGTCGCCGCCGCCGAGTTGTCGCACCGCTACATCACCGACCGCTTCCTGCCGGACAAGGCCATCGACCTGATCGACGAAGCCGCCAGCCGCATCAAGATGGAAATCGATTCCAAGCCGGAAGTCATGGACAAGCTCGAACGCCGCATGATCCAGCTGAAGATCGAGCGCGAAGCGGTCAAGAAGGAGAAGGACGAAGCCTCGCAGCGCCGCCTGGCGCTGATCGAGGAAGAACTCGAACGCCTGCAGCGCGAGTTCAACGATCTGGAAGAAATCTGGAAGGCCGAAAAAGCCTCGGTGCTTGGCAGCCAGGCCATCAAGGAAGACATCGAGAAGCTGAAAAACCAGATGGAAGCGCTCAAGCGCGAAGGCGTTTGGCAAAAAGTGTCCGAGCTGCAATACGGCGAACTGCCGGCACTGGAGGCCAAGCTGAAAGCCGCCGAAGCCAGCGAGGCCGGTGGCAGTGACAAGCCGAAGCTGCTGCGCACCCAGGTCGGCGCCGAAGAAATCGCCGAGGTGGTCAGCCGCGCCACCGGCATTCCGGTCAGCAAGATGATGGAAGGCGAGCGCGACAAGCTGCTGAAAATGGAAGACGCGCTGCACCGCCGCGTGGTTGGACAACACGAGGCGGTTACGTTGGTGGCGGACGCCATCCGTCGTTCACGCTCGGGTCTGGCCGATCCGAACCGGCCGTATGGCTCCTTCCTGTTCCTCGGCCCCACCGGCGTCGGCAAGACCGAACTCACCAAGGCGCTGGCGGCCTTCCTGTTCGATACCGACGAGCACATCATCCGGCTCGACATGAGCGAATTCATGGAAAAACACTCGGTGGCGCGGCTGATCGGCGCGCCGCCGGGATATGTAGGGTATGAGGAAGGCGGCTATCTCACCGAGGCCGTCCGCCGCAAGCCCTACTCGGTCATCCTGCTCGACGAGGTCGAGAAGGCCCATCCGGACGTGTTCAACGTGCTGCTGCAGGTGCTCGACGACGGGCGCCTCACCGACGGCCAGGGTCGCACGGTGGATTTCAAGAACACCGTGATCGTGATGACGTCGAACCTCGGTAGCCAGCACATCCAGATGATGGCAGATTCAGATTACCAGGTGGTCAAGCTCGCCGTGATGGCCGAGGTGAAGACGCATTTCCGCCCCGAGTTCATCAACCGCATCGACGAGGTGGTGGTGTTCCACGGCCTGGATCAGGCGGCCATCCGCAATATCGCCCGCATTCAACTCGGCCGGCTGGAAGCGCGGCTGGCGCAGATGGACATCAGTCTCATCTGCAGCGATGCCGCGCTCGACCTGGTGGCGGAAGCCGGCTTCGATCCGGTGTATGGCGCGCGGCCGCTGAAGCGCGCGATCCAGCAGCAGATCGAGAATGTATTGGCCAAGGAGTTGCTCGCCGGCCACTTCGGCCCGAAGGACGTGATCCGGGTCGATGCCAGCGAGGGCAGGATCAGCTTCAGTCGCGAACGCTGAAACAACAGCAGGCGGGTATCCGCCCGCAAGCCAATCACTCAATAAGCTGCAAGGCAATACCTAACAAAAAACCCGCCGAAGCGGGTTTTTTGTTGGTGCTTGATGGCGAATTACTTGGCCATCACGCGAACCATTTCCAGCACCTTGCTGGAATAGCCCCACTCGTTGTCGTACCAGGCCACCAGCTTGACGAAGGTCTTGTCCAGCGCGATACCGGCGTCGGCATCGAAGGTGGAAGTGCAGGCTTCGCCACGGAAGTCGGTCGAAACGACCTTCTCGGTGGTGTAACCCAGCACGCCCTTCATGTCGCCCTCGGAAGCGGCCTTCATGGCGGCGCAGATGTCAGCGTAGGAGGCTTCCTTTTCCAGCTCGACAGTCAGATCAACCACGGATACGTCGGAAGTCGGAACGCGGAAGGCCATGCCGGTCAGCTTGCCCTTCACTTCCGGAATCACCACACCCACGGCCTTGGCAGCGCCAGTGCTGGACGGGATGATGTTTTCCAGAATGCCGCGGCCACCGCGCCAGTCCTTGTTCGACGGGCCGTCAACGGTCTTTTGCGTTGCAGTCGCCGCGTGCACGGTGGTCATCAGGCCGCGCTTGATGCCGAAGTTGTCGTTGATGACCTTGGCGATCGGTGCCAGGCAGTTGGTGGTGCAGGATGCATTGGAGATGATGGCCTGACCGGCGTAGGTCTTGTCGTTCACGCCGTACACGAACATCGGAGTGTCGTCCTTGGACGGTGCGGACATGATGACCTTCTTGGCGCCGGCAGCAATGTGCTTCTCGCAGGTTTCCTTGGTCAGGAACAGGCCGGTGGACTCAACCACGATGTCGGCACCGATGTCGCCCCACTTCAGTTCAGCCGGATCTTTCACGGCGGTCAGGCGGATGGTCTTGCCGTTCACGACCAGATTGCCGCCTTCCACCTTCACGTCGCCCTTGAACTTGCCGTGCACGGAGTCGTGCTTGAGCATGTAGGCGAGGTAGTCCGGCTCGAGCAGGTCGTTGATACCAACGATTTCGATGTCATCGGCGAAGTTGTAGACAGCAGCGCGGAAAACCATGCGGCCGATACGGCCAAAACCATTGATACCTACTTTGATAGCCATGGATCATCTCCAGAAATAGAGGATGGAACGATATACGAGACGGTTAAGCATGCAGCAGGCCGGGCAGCCTGCCTTTGTGCCATGACAAAAAACCGTCAGATTCTTGCATGCGGGTCAGGAACTGTCGGCCGGATGGTGCAGCGCGACACGACAAGCCCTGATTCTAGCAGGATGCCGGCACATGCCAAGCGCATGCACCGGCCGGATGCGGAGAATTACGGACGCAGCGCAGCCGCTTCGCTGGCGAGCTTGGTGATAGTTGCCCAGTCGCCGGCCTTGACGGCATCTTTCGGGCACAGCCAGGAGCCACCAACACAGCCGACATTCGGCAGTGCCAGCAGCTTTGGCGCCGATTCCAGCGATACGCCACCGGTCGGGCAGAACAGCACTTGCGGCAGCGGGCCGCCCAGCGCCTTCAGCATACCCAGACCACCAGCCTGCTCGGCCGGGAACAGCTTCATGGCGTCAAAACCTTCTTCCATTGCGGCAATCACTTCGGAAGCGGTATGCACGCCCGGCAGCAGCGGCATGCCGGCTTCACGCGCCGCCGCAGCCAGCTTCGGGGTCAGACCCGGGGTCACGGCAAACTTGGCGCCAGCGGCCTTGGCCTGAACGAACTGCTCCGGACGGACCACGGTACCCACACCGACGATGGCATCCGGCACCGCATCGGCAATCGCCTTGACGGCATCCAGCGCAACCGGGGTACGCAGGGTGACTTCCAGCACCTTGATGCCACCGGCCACCAGTGCGCGGGCCAGCGGAACTGCGGTATCCAGGTCTTCAATCACGATGACCGGCATGACCGGGCAGGAACGCATGATCTGTTTGATATCCATGAAGCTCATCTCTTGGTTGGTGTTCTTGATCAGGCCGTCCTCGACGGCCGCACTTGGTATTCGAATACTGGGCTGCCCTGCGGCAAAACCACCGGCTCAGTGAGCCAGCCCCAGCGAAATTGCGCCCTCTTCCGCGCCAGTGGCCGCCGCACGGAAGGATGCAAACAGCTCGCGCCCCATGCCGTGGCCATTGCCGGCCAGGTCCGCTGTCGCCACCTCACGGGCAGCCCATTCGGCCGCGTCTACCTTGGCCGCCAGCTCGCCGGTTTCGGCATTCAGCAGAATCACGTCACCGGTGCGCACCTTGCCCAGCGGACCGCCGGATACGACTTCCGGGGTAATGTGGATGGCGGCCGGCACCTTGCCCGACGCGCCGGACATGCGGCCGTCAGTCACCAGCGCCACCTTGAAGCCGCGATCCTGCAGCACGCCCAGCGGCGGGGTCAGCTTGTGCAGTTCCGGCATGCCATTGGCACGCGGCCCCTGGAAGCGCAGAACGGCGATGAAATCCTTTTCCAGCTCACCGCGCTTGAAGGCCGCCAGTACATCATCCTGATCATCAAAGACGATGGCCGGCGCTTCCACGACGCGATGCTCCGGCGCCACCGCGGACACCTTGATCACCGCGCGCCCCAGGTTACCCGCCAGCAGCTTGGTGCCGCCATCTGCGGCAAACGGGTTGCTCGCTGGGCGCAGCACGCTGTCGTCGCTGCTTTGTGCCGGCGCTGCACGCCAGACGGCCTCGCCATTTTCCAGGAAAGGCTCGTCGGCATAACGACGCAAGCCATGCCCGACAACGGTCCACACGTCTTCGTGCAGCAAACCGGCATCGAGCAATTCACGGATCAGGTAGCCCATGCCGCCAGCTGCATGGAAGTGGTTCACGTCGGCCGAGCCGTTGGGGTACACCTTGGCCAGCAGCGGGATGATGCCGGAGAGGTCGTTAAAATCCGACCAGTCGATGATGATGCCGGCTGCACGGGCAATCGCGATCAGGTGGATGGTGTGATTGGTCGAGCCGCCGGTCGCCAGCAGGCCGATGATGCCGTTGACAATGGCCTTTTCATCAATGACCTTGCCGACCGGAATGAATTCATTGCCCAGCGAGGTAATGGCCGCAGCCCGCTTGGCAGCGGCACGGGTCAGCGCCACGCGCAATTCGGTACCCGGATTGGTAAAGGCAGCTCCCGGCAGGTGCAGGCCCATGATTTCCATCAGCATCTGATTGGAGTTGGCCGTACCGTAGAACGTACAGGTGCCGGCACCGTGGTAGCTGCCCTCTTCGGAAGCCAGCAGCGCATCACGCCCCACCTTGCCTTCGGCAAACAGCTGGCGGGTCTTGGCTTTTTCCTTGTTGGAGATGCCGGAGGTCATGGGACCGGCCGGCACGAAGATGGTCGGCAGATGGCCAAACTGCAGGGCGCCCATCAGCAAGCCCGGCACAATCTTGTCGCACACGCCCAGACAGAGGGTGGCATCGAACATATTGTGCGACAGCGCCACGGCGGTCGACATGGCGATCACGTCACGGCTGAACAGCGACAATTCCATGCCCGGCTGGCCTTGCGTCACGCCATCGCACATGGCTGGAACACCGCCAGCAAACTGGGCGGTCGCACCGACCGCATTGGCGGCAGCCTTGATGATCGCCGGATAGGTTTCGAAGGGCTGGTGCGCCGACAGCATCTCGTTATACGCAGACACGATGGCGATATTCGGCTGGCGCATCTCGCGCAGCATGATCTTGTCGTTTTCCGGCATGGCCGCCCAGGCGTGCGCCTGATTGGTACAGGCCAGCCCCTTGCGCACCGGCTCCTTGCTGGCCGCTGCCTCGAGTCGGGCGAGGTAACGACTGCGCGACGGTTGGCTACGGGCAATGATGCGATCGGTAACTTCGGCCAGGCGAGGATGCAGCGGCATGGGTGACTCCGGTTCATTAAGGTGGACGCCTGATTTGGCGCCTCGTAGATTGAGCGTAGTTTTACTACAATCGAATGCTTGCAGCAACCGGAAAACGCTGTATTTTTAACATTTTGCAGTGCAGCAAAACCCTTATTCCATCAAGGCTTGCCGCCGCAAACCCTTGCAGGACACAGCGCACCCCGCTCAGCGCATTTTCGTTTGCACCAGCCTTCGCCAATGTAGTAGGATTACAACGACTTACAGCCTGAAAAACTGGCTCACCCCGACCTGCCCGTCCAGGCCGGCCCACCAAGGAAGGATTTCAACGATGACTGCAATTCAAGCGTTCGACATGGTGCTGTTCGGCGGCACCGGCGATCTGGTTATGCGCAAGCTGCTGCCGGCCCTGTACCACCAGCATCAGGAGGGCAACCTCCCCGCCGAAGGGCGCATCATCTGTCTGGGACGCAGCGCTTCCGACACCAAGGCCTATCTGGACAAGGCCCATGGCCTGGCCAAGGGCTACCTGGGCAAGGCTTACAACGAGACCGACTGGCAGACTTTTGCCGATCGCGTGATTTTCCACAAGGTCGACGCCGGCAACACCGATGATTTCAAGGCCCTGGCCGAAACCCTGAATACCTTCCCGGATCGCAGCCGCGTCTACTACCTCTCGACCGCTTCCGACCTGTTTGCCCCGATCTGCAAAAACCTCGACGCGGTGGGCCTGAACACCCCGAACTCGCGCGTGGTACTGGAAAAACCGCTGGGCCATGACCTGGCCTCCGCGCGCAAGATCAACGACGAAGTCAGCGTCTACTTCGAAGAAAACCAGATCTACCGTATCGACCACTATCTGGGCAAGGAGCCGGTGCTGAACCTGATCGCTCTGCGCTTTGCCAACACCCTGCTGGAGCCGCTGTGGCGCCGCGAATGGATTCGTGACGTACAGATCACCGTGACCGAGCAGGTCGGCGTCGAAACCCGTGCCGACTTCTACGACAAGGCGGGCGCACTGCGTGACATGATCCAGAACCACCTGATCCAGTTGATGACCATCGTGGCCATGGAGCCGCCGGCCTCGATCGACGCTGACGCGGTTCGCGACGAAAAGCTGAAGGTGCTGCGCGCGCTGAAGCCGCTGACTCCCGAAACCCTGCACACCAACGTCGTGCGCGGCCAGTACCGTGCCGGTGCGGTCGCCGGCAAACCGGTACCGGGCTATCTGGAAGAACCGGGCGTTCCGGCTGACTCCCACACGGAAACCTTTGTGGCCCTAAAGGCCGAGATCCAGACCTGGCGCTGGGCCGGCGTACCGTTCTTCCTGCGCACCGGCAAGCGCCTGCAGGATCGCATCGCCGAAATCGTGATCAATTTCCGCGAAGCTCCGACCTCCATCTTCGGCAAGGTTGCCGCCGGTGCCAACAAGCTGGTCATTCGCCTGCAGCCCGACGAGTATGTGCGCATGTACCTGCTGGCCAAGGAGCCGGGCAATCGTCCGCGCCTGCGCCAGGTGCATCTGGATCTGGACTTCAAGGAAACCTTCACCACCCGCTCGCCGGAAGCCTACGAACGCCTGCTGATGGACGTCATCCGCGGTGATCTGTCGCTGTTTGTGCGCCGCGACGAACAACGCGCCGCGTGGATGTGGGTTGAGCCGATTCTCGAGCACTGGCGCAACAGCAACGAACCGCCAAAGCCCTACACCGCCGGCACCTGGGGCCCGGCCGCTTCGTCGGCCCTGCTCTCGCGCGATGGGCTGTGCTGGCACGAAGAGGCCTGATCCAGCAAGGCCGACCCGTATGCAATGCGTACGGGTTTTCCCCTATCCCGTGCTACACTCGCACACCGGAGGTTTATTTTCATGTCGCTGACATGGCATCAATTCGCCAAGAAAGAAGAGCTTGACCAGCAGCTGGCTGGATTCATCGCAGAACGCCTGCGCACCGCGATTGCACGCGATGGCCGCGCCAGCCTCGCCGTGTCCGGCGGCCGCACGCCGGCCGGCATGTTCCGCGCACTGCAGGCGCTGGAGATCGACTGGCAGCAGGTGGACATCACGCTGGTCGACGAGCGCTGGGTTCCCAATGACCATGCCGACAGCAACGAGCGCCTGACGCGCGAAAACCTGCTGCAGGGCCCTGTCGCCGCCGCCACCTTCCACTCCATGGTGAATGATGCGGCAACGCCGCATGATGGGCTGTCGGGTATCGAGGCACGCCTCAGCAACATGAAGACTCCCATTGACATACTCATCCTGGGCATGGGCGACGATGGCCATACGGCTTCGCTGTTCCCGCAGGCTCCGGAGCTGGAAGCCGCCTGTGCATCCACGGCACTCGTTGCCGCGATCAACCCGGTCACAGCCCCCCACCTGCGCATCACCCTGACCCTGCCGGCAATCGCCGCCGCCGCGGCAATCGCCGTGCACATCACGGGCGACAGCAAGAAGACCCTGCTGGAAACGGCGCTGGCAGAAGACAAGCCGCTGACCGAACAATACCCGATCCGTCGCGTACTGGATCGGGTTGCCGGCAAGGCGCACGTGTTCTGGGCCGCCTGACCTCCAGCATGCCAGCCGCCAGCGTCCGCATCGTTTTTTCCTTCCGGCCCAGCCCCCTACCGGGGTCTGGCGCCCGCATCCGAGAGTGAGAGCCCACCATGCTCGAACGCATCAAAAGCATGCTGGACAGTCTGTCCAAATCCGAACGCAAAGTTGCCGAGTTCGTCATTGCGCAACCCAATCTGGTGGCCAATGCGCCGATTGCCCAGATTGCCGAATTGTCCGGCGTTTCCCAGCCCACCGTCATCCGCTTCTGCCGCTCGCTGAATTGCTCCGGCCTGCAGGATTTCAAACTGCGCCTCACGCGCAGCCTCGTATCCGGCGTTCCTTACGTGCATTCGATGGTGTCGAGCGATGACTCGGCGCATGATCTGGCCAAGAAGCTGTTCGACAACAATATCTCGCACCTGCTGCGGTGCCGCAACGAGCTCGACACCGAAGCGCTTGAGCGCGCCATCCGGGTGCTGTCGAACACCCACAAGATCGAGGTCTGGGGGCAGGGTCAGTCCGGCGCCGTAGCCATTGATGCGCAGAACAAGTTTTTCCGCCTGGGCGTGCCGACCGTTGCCTATACTGATCCGCACATGCACGGCATGAGTGCTTCGATGCTCAAGCCGGGTGACGCCGTGGTGGCCATCTCCAACTCGGGCCGTACCCTCGACCTGATTCGCTCGGTGGAAATCGCCCGCGATGCGGGGGCAGACGTCATCGGCATCACCCACTCGAAATCGCCCCTGGCCAAGCGCTGCAATATCTGCCTGTACGCCGATACCATGGAAGATCCGGATCTTTACACCCCGATGATCACCCGCATCGTGCACCTGGTGATCATTGACGTGCTGGCTGTCGGAGTGGCGCTCAAGCGCGGCCCGGAGCTGATCGACCAGCTGGAAAAAATGAAACGCAACCTGAAGGAAAAACGGGTACGCGGCCATGAGCACTGAAAACAAGAAGAAAAGCGGCCCCCGCCGCAACACCACAAGCAAGAACGATACAGAAAAGAAAGGAAGCCAGTCGATGTCCACCCTGACCCAGTCGCCAGCCTGGAAAGCCCTGGAAGATCACTATCAAGCGATCAAGGGCGCAAGCATGCGCGATATGTTTGCCAACGACCCGCACCGTTTCGAAAAATTCTCGATCGAATCGGGCGGCCTGTTCTTCGATTTTTCGAAGAACCGCGTGACCGAAGAAACCATGCGTCTGCTGTTCGAGCTGGCCCGCCAGTCCGGCCTGCAGGAGCGCATCAACAACATGTTCTCCGGCGAGAAAATCAACATCACCGAAAAGCGCGCCGTTCTGCATTCGGCGCTGCGCAACCTCGACAAGAACCCCATCATGGTGGATGGCGAGGATGTGATGCCCAAGGTCAACGCCGTCAAGGAAAAGATCGGCGAGTTCTCCGACAAGGTACGCTCGGGTGAGTGGCTGGGCTACACCGGCAAGGCGATTACCGACATCGTGAACATCGGCATCGGCGGCTCCGACCTTGGCCCGCTGATGGTCTGCCAGGCACTCAAGCAATACGGACACGCACGGATCACGATGCACTTCGTGTCGACCGTCGACGGCGACCAGATCGTCTCCACGCTGAAGGACCTGAACCCGGAAACCACGCTGTTCATCGTGGCCTCCAAGACCTTCACCACCCAGGAAACCATCACCAACGCCAAAACCGCGCGCAAGTGGTTCGTCGCGCATTCCGGCGATGAAAAGGCCATCGCCAAGCACTTCGTCGCCGTGTCGACCAATGCCAAGGCGGTCGCCGAATTCGGTATCGACACCGAAAACATGTTCGAATTCTGGGACTGGGTCGGTGGCCGCTACTCGTTGTGGTCGGCGATCGGTCTGCCGATCGCGATCTATCTGGGCAAGCACAACTACCAGGATCTGCTGCACGGTGCCTACACCATGGACCAGCACTTCCAGGGCAAGCCCTTCGAGCAGAACCTGCCGGTCATCATGGGCCTGCTGGGCGTCTGGTACATCAACTTCTTCGGCGCCAAGACCCATCTGGTTTCGCCGTACAACCAGTGCCTGTACCGCTTCCCCGCCTATCTGCAACAGCTGGACATGGAATCCAACGGCAAGACCGTGGACCTGAACGGCAACCGCGTCGACTACGCCACCGGCCCGGTCGTCTGGGGGGATACCGGCATCAACGGCCAGCACGCTTACTACCAGTTGCTGCATCAAGGCTCGCAACTGGTCCCGATCGACTTCATCGCCACCATCGAGCATCCGGAAATTCCGGAGCCGCACAACACCATCCTGATGGCCAACTTCTTCGCGCAGACCGAAGCGTTCATGCGCGGCAAGAATGAAGCCGAGGTGCGTGCGGAGCTCGACAAGATGGGCATCAGCGGCGAAGCGCAGGAAGCGCTGGTCCCGCACAAGATCTTCGAAGGCAACCGTCCGACCAACACCATCCTGATGCAGCGTCTGACGCCGCGTCGCCTGGGTGCGCTGATTGCACTGTACGAGCACAAGATTTTCGTGCAGGGCACGGTCTGGAACATCAACTCCTACGACCAGTGGGGTGTTGAACTGGGCAAGCAACTGGCCCGCGCCATCGAAGGTGACCTGACGACACCGGGCCTGACCACCGGCCACGACGCGTCAACCAATGGCCTGATCAATTACTACAAGCGGAACGCACCGCGCTAAGCGCCGGACTGACCGATCGTCACCTGGCAAAAATTACCGCCATGGGTATACCCATGGCGGCTTGTCACGGCAAGAATTCGTGACTTATACCCCATAACCACTCACAAGGTAGAGAGCACAACATGGCTGAATTTCACGATCTGGATCCCCAAGAAACCCGGGAATGGCTGGATGCACTGGATGGTGTTTTAGAGGCAGAAGGCGCAGAGCGTGCGCACTTTCTGGTTGAGAAGCTGGTCGATCATGCGCGCCAGGATGGAGTGAACATTCCGTACACTGCCACCACCGCGTACATCAACACCATTCCGGCTCACCTGCAAGCCAAACACCCGGGCAAGCCGGATCTGGAAGAGCGGATTCTCGCGTACACCCGCTGGAACGCAGCAGCCATGGTCGCCAAAGCCAACCGTGACCCGGCCGAGCCGGGCGGCCACATCTCCTCGTTTGCCTCTGCCGCTACCTTGTATGACGTGGGCTGGAACCACTTCTGGCACGCCGCCAATGACAATCACGGCGGTGATCTGGTGTACTTCCAGGGTCACAGCGCTCCGGGCATGTACGCCCGCGCGTTCCTTGAAGGCCGCATCTCGGAAGATCAGCTGAACAAGTTCCGTCGCGAAGTCGACGGTGACGGCCTGTCCTCCTACCCGCACCCGTGGCTGATGCCGGACTTCTGGCAATTCCCGACCGTATCGATGGGCCTGGGTCCGCTGATGGCGATCTATCAGGCCCGTTTCATGAAATACCTGGACGACCGCGGCTTTACCCAGAAGGGCGACCGCCATGTCTGGTGTTTCTGCGGCGACGGCGAAATGGACGAACCGGAATCGCTGGGTGCGATTTCGCTGGCCGGCCGTGAAAAGCTCGACAACCTGATTTTCGTGATCAACTGCAACCTGCAGCGCCTGGATGGCCCGGTACGCGGCAACGGCAAGATCATCCAGGAACTGGAAGGCGATTTCCGTGGTTCGGGCTGGAACGTAATCAAGGTCGTCTGGGGTTCGGGCTGGGACGCGTTGCTGGCACAGGACAAGAAGGGCCTGCTGCAAAAGCGCATGATGGAAGTCGTCGACGGCGAATACCAGACCTACAAGTCCAAGAACGGCGCTTACGTGCGCGAGCATTTCTTCGGCAAGTATCCGGAGCTGCTGGACATGGTTGCCGGCATGACCGACAACGACATCTGGAAACTGACCCGTGGCGGCAACGACCTGTTCAAGGTGTATGCAGCCTACAAGGCGGCCGTTGAGCACAAGGGTCAGCCGACCCTGCTGCTGGTCAAGACCGTGAAGGGCTTCGGCGTTGGCGCTGCCGGCGAATCGCAGAATACCGCACACAACACCAAGAAGCTGGGCGACGACGATCTGCTGCATCTGCGCGACCGCTTCAACATTCCGCTGTCCGACGAAGAGGCCAAGGCCTGCACCTTCTATCGCCCGTCCGAGGATAGCCAGGAATACAAGTACATGATGGAGCGCCGCGCTGCGCTGGGCGGATTCATTCCGTCCCGCAAGCCGGTCAATGAGCCGCTGGAAGTACCGGGGCTGGACGCCTTCAAGGCCATGCTGGAAAGCTCCGGCGAACGCGAAATGTCCACCACCATGGCCTTCGTGCGCATTCTGAACACGCTCGTGAAGGACAAGCAGATCGGCAAACGCATCGTGCCGATCGTTCCGGACGAATCCCGCACCTTCGGTATGGAAGGCATGTTCCGCCAGCTGGGCATCTGGTCACACGTCGGCCAGCTGTACGAGCCGCAGGATGCCGACCAGCTGATGTTCTACAAGGAATCCAAGACTGGCCAGATCCTGCAGGAAGGCATCAACGAAGCCGGCGCGATGTCCGACTGGATTGCCGCAGCCACTTCGTATGCCAACCACGGCCATACGATGATTCCGTTCTACATCTACTACTCGATGTTCGGCTTCCAGCGTATCGGCGATCTGGCCTGGGCGGCGGGCGATCTGCGTGCCCGCGGCTTCCTGGTCGGCGGCACGGCCGGTCGCACCACGCTCAATGGCGAAGGCCTGCAGCACCAGGATGGCCACGGCCACCTGTTTGCCGAATTCATCCCGTCGTGCGTTTCCTATGATCCGACCTTCGCCTACGAGCTGGCCGTGATCGTGCAGGACGGCATGCGCCGCATGTATCAGAATCAGGAAAACATCTATTACTACCTGTCGGTGATGAACGAAAACTACGCCCACCCGGCCATGCCGGCAGGCGCGGAAGAAGGCATCCTGAAGGGGATGTACCTGTTCCAGGAAGGCGACAAGAAGGCCAAGCTGAAGGTGCAGCTGCTGGGTTCCGGCACCATCTTCCGCGAAGTCATCGCCGCCGCCGAGCTGCTGAAGGCCGACTTCGGCGTGGATGCCGACATCTGGTCGTGCACCAGCTTCAACGAACTGCGTCGCGACGGCCAGGCCGCCGTGCGCCACAACATGATGAATCCGCTGGGTGAACAGCAGGTTCCGTACGTGTCCAAGCTGCTGGAAGGCCGCTCGGGTCCGTTCATTGCCTCCACCGACTACAAGCGCACCTACGCCGACCAGATCCGCGAATACGTTCCGGGCAAGTACGTCGTACTCGGCTGCGACGGTTTCGGTCGCTCCGATTCCCGTCAGGCGCTGCGCCGCTTCTTCGAAGTGGATCGCTACTACGTTGCCGTGGCTGCCCTGCGCGCCCTGGCCGACGAGGGCAAGATCGGCAAGGACGTGGTGGCCCAGGCCATCGAAAAGTACGGCATCAACGCTGCCAAGCCGGCACCGTGGACGGTATAAGCCCGGACGCCAATAACCGGTTAGCCTCTGGAAACATACCCGAGGGGAGGACACCCCTCCCCCTCACAAGGATTCGCTATGAGCAACATCATTGAACTGAAAGTCCCGGACATCGGCGGCCACGAAAACGTTGACGTCATCGAAGTCATGGTCAACGTCGGCGATACCATCGAAGTCGAACAATCGCTGATCACGCTGGAAACCGACAAGGCCACCATGGAAGTCCCCGCCAGCCACGCCGGCGTGGTGAAGGAAGTACGCATCAAGGTTGGCGACAAAGTCTCCGAGGGCAGCGTCGTCGTCGTGGTTGAAGCATCGGCCGGCGCAGCCGCTCCGGCTCCGGCTGCTGCTCCGGCTCCTGTTGCCGCCCCGGCAGCCGCACCTGCCCCGGCTGCTGCAGGTAGCGCCAGCATCGAAGTGAAAGTTCCGGACATCGGCAACTTCGACGCGGTTGAAGTCATCGAAGTCAACGTCAAGGTGGGCGACACCGTGGCGATCGACGACAGCCTGATCACTCTGGAAAGCGACAAGGCCAGCATGGAAGTGCCATCCACCGCCGCCGGCGTTGTGGAAAGCATCGCGATCAAGGTCGGCGACAAGGTCTCCGAAGGCAGCCTGATTCTGGTGGTCAAGGGCGCCGGCGCCGCAACCGCCGCCCCGGCGGCAGCCCCCGCTCCGCTTGCCGCTGCCGCGCCTGCTCCGGCCGCAGCGGTCACTGCTCCGGCTCCGGTTGCAGCCAGTGCGCCGGCCAAGATCGACGACGCGGCCTTCCTGAAGGCCCACGCATCCCCGTCGGTACGTCGCTTTGCGCGTGAGCTGGGAGTCGATCTGGCCAAGATCGGTGGCAAGGGTCCGAAGGGGCGCATCCTGCATGAAGACGTGCAGTCCTATGTGAAGGCCGTGATGAACGGCACCGCTGCCGCTCCGGTGGCCGCTGCAGCCGCTGCCGTTGGCGTGTCCGCCGGCGGTCTGGACCTGCTGCCTTGGCCGAAGGTCGACTTCGCCAAGTTCGGCGAGGTGGAAGTCAAGCCGCTGTCGCGCATCAAGAAGATCTCCGGTGCGAACCTGCATCGCAACTGGGTGATGATCCCGCACGTCACATTCAACGACGAATGCGACATTACCGAACTGGAAGACTTCCGCAAGACCATTGGCAAGGAATGGGAAAAGTCCGGTCTGAAGCTGTCGCCGCTGACCTTCATCATCAAGGCCGCCGCCGAAGCCCTGAAGGCCTTCCCGGAATTCAACGCCTCGCTGGATGGCGACAACCTGGTGCTGAAGAAGTACTACCACATCGGCTTTGCCGCCGACACCCCGAATGGCCTGGTGGTTCCGGTCATCAAGGATGTCGACCAGAAGGGTCTGAAGCAGATCTCCAAGGAGCTAACCGAGCTGTCCGGCCTGGCCCGCGAAGGCAAGCTGAAGCCGACCGACATGCAGGGCGCAACCTTCACCATCTCCTCACTGGGTGGCATCGGTGGCACCAGCTTCACCCCGATCGTGAATGCGCCGGAAGTGGCCATCCTCGGGGTGTGCAAGAGCCAGATCAAACCGGTATGGAATGGCAAGGAATTCGCACCGCGCCTGATGTGCCCGCTGTCGCTGTCGTTTGATCACCGCGTGATCGACGGCGCTGCGGCAGGCCGCTTCACCGTGTACCTGGGCCGCCTGCTGTCGGACGTCCGCCGTCTGGTTCTGTGAGGCATCCGCAGGGTATAGCCACGCAAGCAATACCCTGCAATAGCTCTCACCACATACCCCTCACAGGATACAAACATGAGCAATCTGATTGAACTGAAAGTACCGGATATCGGCGGCCACGAAAATGTGGACATCATCGAAGTGTTCGTGAAAGCAGGCGACACCGTAGCCGTGGAAGACAGCCTGATCACGCTGGAAACCGACAAGGCCACCATGGAAGTGCCGGCCAGCCACGCCGGTGTCATCAAGGAAGTTGTCGTCAAGGTCGGCGACAAGATTTCCGAAGGCGGTGTGATTGCGCTGGTGGAAGCCGCTGGTGCGGCCGAGGCCAAGCCTACCGCAGTTGCGCCAGCACCAGCTCCCGCGGCGGCTCCGGCTCCTGCGCCGGCAGCACCGGTTGCCGGCAGCTACACCGGCCCGGTCGACATTGAATGCGACATGCTGGTACTGGGTGCCGGCCCCGGCGGCTATTCCGCGGCCTTCCGCTCTGCGGATCTGGGCATGAAGACCATACTGGTCGAGCGCTATGGCACGCTGGGCGGCGTATGCCTGAACGTAGGCTGCATTCCGTCCAAGGCGCTGCTGCACAACGCGGCGGTGATCGACGAAGTGGCTCACCTCGCATCCAACGGCATCAAGTTCGGCAAGCCCGAAGTGGATATCGACGCGCTGCGCGGTTACAAGGAAAAGGTCATCAACAAGCTCACCGGTGGCCTCGCCGGGATGGCCAAGATGCGCAAGGTCGAGCAGGTGCGCGGCATCGGCGCCTTCCTGGATGCCTACCACATGGAAGTCCAGCTTTCTTCCGGCACTGGCAAGGACCTGACCGGCGAGAAGAAGGTGGTCAAGTTCAAGCAGGCGATCATCGCGGCAGGCTCGCAAGCGGTCAAGCTACCCTTCATCCCGAACGATCCGCGCATCGTCGATTCGACCGGCGCGCTGGAACTGAAGAGTGTTCCCAAGCGCATGCTGATCATCGGCGGCGGCATTATCGGCCTGGAAATGGGCACGGTCTATTCCACCCTGGGCGCACGCCTGGACGTGGTCGAACTGTCCAACGGGCTGATGCAGGGCGCGGACCGTGATCTGGTCAAGGTCTGGCAGGACTGGAACAAGCACCGCTTCGACAACATCATGCTGGAATCGAAGACCACCTCGATTGAGCCCAAGGAAGATGGCGTCTGGGTCACCTTCGAAGGTCCGAAAGTACCGGAAGGCCCGCAATGCTACGATCTGGTGCTCTACTCCACCGGCCGTGCACCGAACGGCAAGAAGATTGGCGCCGACAAGGCCGGCGTGTATGTCGACGAACGCGGCTTCATCCCGACCGACAAGCAGATGCGCACCAACGTGCCGCACATCTTCGCCATCGGCGACATCATCGGCCAACCGATGCTGGCGCACAAGGCGGTGCACGAGGCCCACGTTGCAGCAGAAAATGCCGCAGGTCACAAGGCCTTCTTCGATGCGCGCGTGATTCCGGGCGTGGCCTATACCGATCCGGAAGTAGCGTGGGTCGGCCTTACCGAAGACCAGGCCAAGAAGGATGGCATCAAGATCACCAAGGGGGTATTCCCGTGGGCGGCATCCGGCCGTGCGATCGCCAACGGCCGCGATGAAGGCTTCACCAAGCTGATTTTCGATGCCGAAAACGGCCAGATTCTCGGTGGTGCCATTGTCGGCCCGCACGCGGGTGACATGATCGGTGAAGTCTGCCTGGGCATCGAAATGGGCGCGGATGCGGTAGATATCGGCAAGACCATCCACCCGCACCCGACCATGGGCGAATCGATCGGCATGGCCGCTGAAGTCGCCAAGGGCGTGTGCACCGACCTGCCTCCGCAGCGCAAGAAGTAGTACTGCAGCGCAAACAAAAACCGCAGCATCAGCTGCGGTTTTTGTTTGGTCTTGATTTGCATAGGCTTGTTACACATGCAGCCCAAGAATGATCGGGAATGAAGACCAATACCCTCGCCAACTCAAGCATGAAGCCGTTCAAATACTACACGTACACACACGCCTACTCGCTATCTCCGATACCTTCCGGCAGTGCATTGAAAACAGCCAGTAGCATCGGTCGCGTGTATTGCTCGACAGGATCAAGCGTGGGTGCGTCACCAGGATGGTGATACTCACCAGCATCGAACGCACGGTAAATGGCGAAGGCTAGCGGAGGATAGCTGTTTTCCAGCAAAGTCCAGAACTCTGTTTGCGTCATCACCGCCAACAGGTGATTCAATGCGACATCGCCCTGATCAAATTGCAAACTCCCTTGCAAAAAACGTCGGGCAATCTCGACCGCCAGAACATCACAGGCCTGTGGCAAAGAACAGGCATGGGCCGAGCAAAAGCGACTGAGGCACTTCAGGCTCAACTCTTCTGCGACAGTCTTGGCCAGCAGATCGTTCATAATTCTTGATTCCCCAGTCTGGCAAAATTTCAGACAAACAAAAACGGCAGCCGCAGCTGCCGTTTCCTTATCCCGCAAAGCGCGGAATTATTTGCTGGCGCGGATCATGTACAGCGCAGCAGCTTTGAATTCCTCATCGGAGCCGCTGTAGCCCCCCTTGGGCGGCATCGCGTTCAGGCCCTTCAGCCCGATCGCTACGGCAGCATCTTCGCCATCCTTCAGACGCGGAGCCCAGGCAGCCTTGTCACCGAACTTCGGCGCGCCGCTGATACCGGCAGCATGACAGGCAACACAGACCTGGCCATAGATTTCCTTGCCCTTGGTGGCAGGATCAACGGCAGCACCACCAGCAGCGCCTGTCGCAGCCTTCGGCTCTTCGAACTTGGCCCCTGCGGCATTGGCCATGTAGGCCACGGCGCGCTTGATTTCATCGTCGGTGAGATCTGCGCCACCACCACGAGCCGGCATGGCATTGAAACCTTCGATGGCGTGCTTCACCAGAGTTTCATAGCCCTTACCAATACGAGCAGACCAGTCAGCCGCATCCTTGTACTTAGGCGCCCCTTGAGCACCTGTTGCGTGACAGGAGAAGCACAGCGATTCGTAAACAGCCTGGCCGCTACGGGTGCCCGGCGCGCCACCGGCGACCACCTTCTCGGCACCGACCTGAGCAACCCGCGCCGTTACTGCTGATGCAGTCATGGTCGGGCTGGCGAGGTTTACACCGCTACCGCTGGTGAAGAGCTTGTAAAGAAGGTAAACCAGAATTACCAGACCGGCGACGATGACCGCGAACAAACCCGCGAGTCCCTTGCCTGCTGCTCCGTTGGAACCGCTCATGCTGCATCCCTTTATCTTTGTTGAATCATTCGGTTGTGATACAGGGGTAATAATACCCCTGTGTGGTAACCGGCAATTATACTGGTATTCCTGCAGCCGACAAACCGCCAAGACGGTGGACGTATCGCGGCAAACACGCTAACATCGGCGTCCTCTCTTTTGCACCCATAGCTCAGTTGGATAGAGTGTCAGTTTCCGAAGCTGAAGGTCGCAGGTTCGATCCCTGCTGGGTGCGCCATTTTGAAGGGGTTGCAGGATATTCTTGCAACCCCTTTTGTTTTTGCGATTCCCGTGATGATCAGTTATGCAAACACAGACAGACGGGTTAACCATCATGACCGAAGGCGATACGAAGCAACACCCGATCAGATGTCTACAAAAAAAGCCTCTGCCGAATCGGACTCTACTAAATATCCAAATATTGAATGAGGAGTAATCACTTAATGACCGACCTCCTCCAGACCCTGCGCAACAAGGCCCTCGCGCTGCTGGCCCGCCGCGAATACTCGCGTGCCGAACTGCGGCAAAAGCTGCTGCGCGCGGCGGGCGAGGATGGCGCGGAGCTGGTCGAACAGGTGCTCGATGATTTCAAAGATCGCAATTGGCTGTCGGACGAACGCTTTGCCGAACAATGGGCAAGCCAGCGCAGCGCGCGCTACGGCCAGAACCGGCTGCGCCAGGAGCTGCGCATGAAGGGCGTCACCGGCGAGGTGCTGGAAAACGCGCTGGCCGAGCACGCGCAGGACGAAACGGCGGCGGCAAGGCGGCTGTGGCAGAAGAAATTCGGCGCACCGCCAGCGGATGCCAGGGAGCGGGCCCGGCAACTGCGCTTCCTGCTCGGGCGCGGCTTCAGCAGCGACGTCGCCTACCGCGTCATCGGCGGCAGCGGCGACTGGGATGAGGATGCCATTCCCGATTGACGGGCAGTCGCAAAGTCACCCCTTGCTTCGCCAGCCCCCTGTCGGGCACGGACGTTCCCCCTACAAACGTCTTTGAACTTGCCGTACATTTTCCGGCATCCCCGACAAGGCTTAGCGGCGGTGATTCAACAGCCAGCCAAACCCGCTCCACCTGATCAAGCCTTGGCCTCACCGGCGCGGGTGGCTAGCCAGTCGCGGAAGAAATCAATGAATGCCCGCACCTTGGCCGGCACATGCTGGCCCGAAGGATAGACGGCAAAAATTCCGGCCGGGGGCAGCGACCAGTCGGAGTACAGACGTCGCAACTCACCGCGCGCCACCGCCTCGTGCACCATGAAATCCGGCAGTACCGACAACCCTGCGCCGGCACGCACCAGCGCCTGCACCAGCACCGGTGAATTCACCTCGCAGCCCCCCTGCATGCGAACCGTCTGTGCCAGGCCGTCGCGGGCAACAAAGGTCCAGAGTCGCGGACTGGGGAGCAGATTGAGTGCAATCCAGGGTTGCGTGGCCAGCCACTGCGGGTCAACCCCTGCCGCGGCAGCCAGCGCCGGTGGTGCGACCACCCACTGCTCGAATTCGCTCAGGCGACTGGCACGCAAGGTAGAGTCCTTGAGCCAGCCCATGCGGATTGCCAGATCAATACGGTCCTGCACCAGATCCAGCACATCATGACTGGCGATCAGATCGAAGCTCACCGCCGGATAGCGCTCGCGAAAGGCAGCCAGCGCCGGAGCCAGAACCCCGGCGGCGTAATCGCCCGGTGCGGTAATGCGCAGCCGGCCCTGCGGCGCGCTGGCCGCAGCGCCCAGCTCGCGCAATGCCGTATCAAGCTGCAAGAGCGGGCCACGACAGGCGTCCAGCAACTGGCTGCCGGCTTCGGTCAACACCACCCGGCGCGTAGTACGGGTGAGCAGCGTGACGCCCAACTCGGCTTCCAGCCTGGCCACTTGCTGGCTGAGCGCGGCCTTGGCCAGCCCCAGCCGTTCAGCCGCAGCGGTAAAGCCACCGGCGTCAGCCACGGCGGCAAACAGGCGCAGGCGGTTTAGATCGGGCAATCCGGTCATGTTTTGTATCGATTTTGCAAACAGTAAATTCATTTTATCGGCATTTATCCAGACAATACAGACGGGCATCATTCAGCCATTACCGAACACCCTGAACTGCCATGCCAATACCGAGTGAATTTGTCCTGATTGTTGATCCGTGGTGCGGCTGGTGCTACGGCGCCCAGCCCGGACTGCAACGTCTGCGGGAGGAAGATCCGCAGGCACGCTGGACCCTGCTTCCCAGCGGGCTTTTCTGCCAGCCCTCGTTTCCCGATGCCGAGCGGCGCGCCTATTTCTGGCGCAATGACCGGCAGATCGCCACCCGCACTGGCCAGCCCTTTTCGGATGCCTATCGTGAGCACATTCTGGGCGACGATCAGCAAGGCTTCGACTCCAGCCTGGCCACCCTGACCTGGCATCTGCTGAGCGAGGTTCAACCCGAAGCCGCGCTCGACATCCTGCACGCCGTGCAGCAGCTGCGCTATGTCGCCGGCGACGTCAGCCTCGCGGCCCACGCGACACTGGCCGGCCGCTTTGGCTGCGATCCACAGTGGCTGGCAGCCCAGCTGGCGGCAGGCTGGCCACCGGCATTGCATGCCCAGGTGCAACAGGCACGCCAGCTGATGCAAGAGCACCAGCTGTTTGGTGTGCCAGCTCTGCTGGGGCGGCTCAACGGGCAACTGCAGGCCTTGCCCGGGCAGATGCTGATCTGACCCTTTTACTGATGACACACAGGAGTTACACCATGAAAATTGCCCTGATCGGCGCCACGGGCTTTATTGGCAGCGCCCTGCTCACCGAAGCACTGCAGCGCGGCCACCACCTTACCGCACTGGTCCGTCACCCCGAAAAGCTGGCGGCTCAGGTCGGACTGACCGCACTGGCCAGTGATGTCTTCGACAGCACATTGCTCGCCAGCCAGCTGCAAGGCCATGATCTGGTCCTCAGCGCCTTCAGCGGCCACAGTGACAGCGACGTGGCCGGCTACTATGCACGCGGCTTTGCCAGCATTGTTGCCGCCGTGAAGGCCGCGGACGTGCCGCGCCTGCTGACCATCGGCGGTGCCGGCAGCCTGGAAGTGGCGCCCGGTGTTCAGGTGCTGGATACACCGGATTTCCCCGACGCCTGGCGCGCCAGCGCCGAAAGTGCACGGGCCGCACTGTACAGCCTGCGCGAAGAGGGCGCACTGAACTGGACGATGGCCAGTCCGTCGGCACACATCCACCCGGGCGAACGCACGGGCCTGTTCCGCCTGGGCTCCGATCAGCTGCTGGTCGCAGCAGATGGCGAAAGCCATATCTCGCTGGCCGACTTTGCCATTGCCGTGCTGGACGAAGCCGAACAAGCACGCTATCCGCGCCAGCGCTTTACGGCAGGCTACTGAGCGTGAGCCTGCCGCCCGTGGGCACTAATACCATTGAGCACACGGGAGGGCTGCCGTACAGTCGACATACCAGCCGCATAGCCCTGCAATACCCACTACCCTATACATGCAGAATCGATAGTTCATAAATATCATAGAGCCATACCCAATGAGTCAAACCAGCAGCTCCGTACATGCCACATCGCACAGCCGCTTCGCCGGCTGGATTGTGCTGCTCGGGGCGCTGACGGCCCTGGGGCCGCTGTCGATCGACATGTACCTGCCGGGACTGCCGGACATTGCTGCCTCGCTGCACGCCAGCGATGGCAGCACGCAACTGACACTGGCCAGCTATTTCATCGGACTGGCCATCGGCCAGATGCTGTACGGCCCGCTCTCGGATCACTTCGGGCGCAAGCCCCCGCTATTGGCGGGGCTGGCAATCTACCTGCTGGCCTCGCTGGGCTGCGCACTCGCGAGCAGCATCGACATGCTCATCGGACTGCGTTTCCTGCAGGCACTGGGCGGCTGTGCGGGCATGGTGATCGCGCGGGCCATCGTGCGGGATCGCTGCGAGCCCCGCCACGCAGCACAGGTGTTTTCATCGCTGGTACTGGTGATGGGGGTTGCGCCGATTCTGGCGCCGCTGTTCGGCAGCTGGATCGTCAGCCTGGGCGGCTGGCGACCGATTTTTGTGCTGCTGGCCCTCTTCGCGCTGCTGTGTCTGCTCGCCATGCATCGCCTGCTGCCAGAAAGCCGGCCGGCGCGTGAGGATGAGCCGTTCCGTATCGGCCTAACGCTGCGCAACTATCTGGCGCTTTTGCGCGATCGCAGCTTTACTGGTTACGCCATCACCGGCGGGCTGGCGGTTGGGGGGCTGTTTGCCTACATCACCGGTTCACCCATTGTGCTGATGAAGCTCTATGGCCTGTCTGCCAGCACCTATAGCCTGGTGTTCGGCAGCATTGCCACCTGCTACATCGTGGCCAGTCAGTTCAATGCGCGTTTTCTGAAAAGCAACAGTCTCGACACGCTGCTCGGCCGCGCCATCCATGTGCTGGCCGGAGCCACCGTCGTGTTGCTGCTGGCCAGCTTATGGGGCAAGCCGCCGGTGTGGCTGCTTCTGGGCTGCCTGTATGCCTATCTTGGGGCGCTGGGCTTTGTCGCCGCCAATGCCACCGCCGGCGCGCTGGCACGCAATGGCGAGCAGGCAGGCCTGGCCAGCGCGCTGATGGGGACCTTGCAGTTCAGCATTGCCACCTTGGGAGGCGTGCTGCTGGGACTGTGGCACGATGGCAGCCTCACCCCGCTGGCCAGCACCCTGGCCGTGTGCGGCGTGGGAGCCTGGCTGTGCTATCGGCTGGGAACCCACCGCCTGGGCTGATCGCTCGCGGTCTTATTACCTTGCCGTTGGCATGCCTCGCGGCAATAATCCTTCCCGACACGCTGCGCCCGCCCGGCGCAGCTCCTATCGAAATCGTGAAGGAATTGATGATGCGCGTGCTACGCCCTGTTCTGCTTGCTTTTGCCCTGCTGGGTGCTGCCTCTGCGTCGGCAGAAGGCTTTCTGAGAGACAACCTGTTCACCCTGCCGCAATCGGCCTTCCAGAAAAGCGGCAAGCAGCCGGCACAATCCGTCTACCTCGCCCCTGGAGCCGATCTGCGCGCCTATCAGAAGGTAATCGTTGAAACCCCGCTGTTTCTCCATCGCGATGCACAAGGACAATGGCAATTGCTGCAGCCCAACGAACAAAGCCGGATTGCGGCCTACTTCCAGAGCCGGCTTGCAGAAGAAATCACCAAGAGTGGCGTGACGGTAACCGATCAGCCCGGCGCCGATGTCCTGCGGCTGCGCGTGGCCATCAGCGGACTTGGCCAGGTTCGCCCGGACAAGAAAATTGTCGACATTCTGCCTGCGAAGGCCGCCATCAATCTGACCAAGAACGTGGTTGGCCGCGAGCCCTATCTGCTCAAGGTAGGCTCGATGGCGCAACTGGAGAATGCCGAGACCGGCGAAGTCCTGGCCGGCTCGGTCAACCAGCGGGAGACCAGCAAGACCAAGCTGAAAGATGAAGCTATTACCCTGGAAATGGTGCGCGGTGAAATCGACAAGGTAAGCCGCAACAGCGCTCGCCAGCTTGCCGACGCTCTGGGCGTCGGTCAGCGCTGAGCAAAAAAAAAGCCCCCGCGTCTGACGCGGGGGGGTCACAGGGGAGATGATGGAGCGTGATGGACTTGCGTCCCGGTCATTTGCCGCCCGGGGCGCACCCCTTACACAACATCAGACCTCAGTCCTTTGCGGCAGTTCCGCACCATCATCATTAAGAATCGGTAATTTTCACATCACCATCGTGCTGATCAGGCTGCAGCGAACTCGAGTGTCCTGCCGCTCTGCCCCTGGCTTGCTGCACTCATCCAGTACAGCAGCGCCGGCACGATTGCCTCGGTGCGCGGCAGGCTTTCAGCGGACTCGGCCGGATGCGTCGCCAAGCGGAATGGTGACTGGATCGGTCCGGGAACCAGCAGATTGATCCGCAGATTGGGCTGATTGTCCCATTCGCTGGCGGCAATCTCGACCAGATTTTTCTGCCCTGCCTTGCTCACGCTGTAGCCGCCCCAATACGCTGCCGGATTCAATGCATGACTTTCACCAAGATGGATGATCGCCGCATCGGGCGCCTGAGTCAGCAGCGGCAGCAAGCCCCGGTTGATGGCGAACGGTGCGGCGACATTCACTTTGAACATCTCCACCCACTCATCCAGTTTCTGGTTGGTCAGCGGTGAGAGGAAGGTAAATCCGTTGGCGGCATGCAAGATGCCGTCCAGCCGGCCAAACTCCTTGCGGATGGTAATGCCCAACTGGGCAATTTCTGCTTCGCTGATCTTGGCCAGATCCATCGGGATCGCAGCCGGCTGCGGGCCGCCGGCCGCTTCAATCGCATCATAGGTACGCGCCAGCTTCTTTTCATTGCGCCCCAGCAGAATCACTGTCGCGCCGTGCTGCGCATAAGCCAGCGCCGCGGCCGCCCCCAGCCCCTGCCCGGCTCCGGTTACCAGAATCACCCGCCCAGCCAGCACATCAGCCGGCGCCTGGTAAGTTCTCCAATCTGTCATGTCATGCCTCAGTAGTGCGTCGGTTTCACGCCAAACCGCAATTCTACCCTGCCAGAGAAAAGCACGCCGGCGCATCAATACTGCTTCTCTGGTTAAATCCAAAGTAAAAGGCTCTGTCCCAGCGACGTCACCCCGAATTTGAGTAGCAGGCTGCTTTGGAGTCCAATCCCCCTATCCAAGGAGACTGGACATGAAAAGCGTTATTCGGAAGAACAAATCATCGGCTTTCTTCGCGAGGCCGAAGCGGGCATCCCGCTCAAGGAACTCTGCCGCCTGCATGGCTTGTCCGAGGCCAGCTTTTACCTGTGGCGTAACAAGTTCGGAGGCATGAGCGTCTCCGATGCCAAACGGCTCAAGGAACTGGAGGCCGAGAATGCCCGGCTCAAGTGCATGCTTGCCAACGCGTTACTCGAGAACGAAATCACCAAGAAGCGCTGCAAAAAAAGTGGTAGCCGCACCGGCAAGACGTGAGCTGGTGCGGTATATGGCCGGACGTGGCCTGAGTGAGCGACGAGCCTTGTCGTTGGCCTGCATGAGCGCCAGTACGTTGCGCTATCGGCCACGACCGGATCGTAACGGACCACTGCGCGAACAGCTCCTCTTCTTGGCCCATCGACATCGTCGCTATGGCGCCGGCATGATTTATCTGAAGCTACGTCAGTCGGGCTGGGTGGTGAATCACAAACGGGTAGAGCGGCTATACGGCTTGGCGGGTTTGCAGGTGCGGCGGCGCAAGCGCAAGAAGGTGCCGTTGCGGGATCGTCAACCCCTGGTCCGGCCCATTGCAGCCAATCAAGTCTGGTCCATGGATTTCGTGTTTGATCGTACCGCCGAAGGGCGAGTGATCAAGTGCCTGACCATCGTCGATGATGCGACGCATGAATCCATTGCCATCGTGGCGGAACGAGCCATTGGCGGTTATCCGCTGACGCGCCTGCTGGATCAACTGGCCAGCACACGGGGTTTGCCGCAGGTGATCCGGACCGATAACGGCAAGGAGTTCTGCGGTCGGGCCATGCTGACGTGGGCGCAACTGCGTGGCATTCAATTGCGCCATATTGAACCCGGCAAACCCAATCAGAATGCCTACATCGAGTCATTTAATGGATGGTTCCGGGGCGAATGCCTGAGTGAACACTGGTTCACAGGCCTGGCTCTGGCATGGGTACTGATTGAATCCTGGCGACGCGAGTACAACGAGGAACGGTCAAAGAAATAACTGGGCGGCCGACGCCGTCTGCGTATGCCAGACAACTGGCCGCAAAGTCGGCTACATTAAACTTCGGACTCTAAACGCGTGTGCTACTGAAACAGGGATGACGTCGCCAGAGGTGTTTTGCATCCCCATCTCCGCAACACACAAAGCAAAAGCCCCGACCATTGCTGATCGGGGCTTTCTCTTTGGGGAGTCTGGCGATGTCCTACTTTCACACAGGCAATCTGCACTATCATCGGCGCTGAGGCGTTTCACCGTCCTGTTCGGGA
>NZ_JADFUA010000014.1 GCF_015223195.1 Chitinilyticum piscinae
CTCTATAACCAGCATTTGCCACAGCGGGCGCTACAGCACCAATCCCCCCTTCAAGCGATGAAGCATTGGCAGAAGCAAAGGCCCGAGTTATTCAAAAAGCGTGTAATCAATCGAGCGGGACTGGACACGTAGGAAGCCGATGATTTGTTCTCCCGAATAACGCAATTCATGTCCACTCTCCTTGGATAGGGGTGACGCAGTCCCCGCCTAGACTTCCCGAAGGAGATTAAGACTTGCCCTCTCCGACTATTTCTAGAGCGCAATATGTAGTGCTCAACTGAAATCCCGCAAGCTTGTCATACCCGCAGATAAACGCTAGTCGTTAATACTTCGTGCATCCTCACACTGCAGGAGCAAGACGGTGAATTACCTGCTTATCGGCCACTTGAGTGATCAGACGCGGCATGTTCGAAACGCGCGGCAAACGCCCCCCCATCACATCAAGATCTGCACACCGGATAGTAATTGGATGTCGCAGAACATGATTCACCACACCGATGTGGTGTGGTTGGCCCGTTTCATCCGACATATCGTTACCCAGATCGCACGCAAAATCGTTTCCCCAGTGCAAGCTCTGCAAGGAGATAAGCCGACTATGCCACAGTTGCTAGCATCCATTCTTGCCATAGCTGCTGTGATTTCGCTGCAGCAAGGCACTTCGGCGAGGGCGGCCACATGACGATCTGGTTTGTTTCGCGCCATGCGGGGGCGATAGCTTGGGCGAAAGCCAGAGGCTTACCGATAGATCGTTGGGTGACACATCTGGATGTGGCGTTGATACAGACCGGCGATACGGTAATCGGCACGCTACCGGTGCATCTGGCCGGGCAAGTCTGTGACTGCGGGGCAGGGTTCTATTTCCTGTCGCTTGATGTGCCTGAGCATTGGCGCGGCCAGGAGTTAACGACCGAGCAGATGCAGCAGGTCAGTTGTTCACTGCGGCGCTATCAGATTACGCCTATGCACGATGCACCGGGCTGGCCTTCCAGCTAGCCAAGCTTGGCTACGCGTCCAGAGGCGATGCCTTTTGTATGCTTCCCATCATCAGCAAAACACATAGAGGAGTACACACCATGACCTTTGTTTCCATTCTCAAGCAGGCAACCCTGGGAGCCGCTGGCGGTGTGGCACTGATTACGGCGTTACCGATTTTCGGCGCGGTAGGGGCGATTACCGCCACCGGTGCGGCCGTGGGCGCAACTATGGGCGCAGTGCTCGGCGTCTGCGATGCCATCCGCGATGAGGAAAACAGCGTGTAATAACCAGAAGCTTGCTGGCCACGTTTTATTTCACCGCTCTGCCATCATAACTTCAAGCCAATCTGTATCCACATCCAGGAGAACGCACATGAAAAACGAAACTCAGACCATCGCTCAGGCTCAGAACGATATTTTCTCGATCCTAGAGCACGACATTCTCAGCTCCAACGCGCCGGAATCGGAAAAAGTGAAGATGCTGCGCAATCTGCAGCACCTGAAAGCACAAAAGCTGAATCTGCTGATCACAGGCGCAACCGGGGTGGGCAAGAGCAGCACCATCAATGCGCTGTTCGATACCGAGGTGGCCAGGGTAGGCACCAGCCCGGAACCGGAGACGATGGACATCGCCAAATACGAGCTGGGCAATCTGGTGATCTGGGATAGCCCGGGGCTGGGCGATGGCAAGGAGGCCGACAACCGTCATGCCAAAGGGATCATCAGCAAGCTCAACGAGCTGGATCAGAATGGCCAACCGCTGATTGATGTGGTGCTGGTACTGCTGGATGCAGGCAGCCGCGATATGGGTACGGCATTTCAGCTGATCAACGAAATTGTCATCCCGAATCTCGGTAACCAGACTGACCGGTTGATTGTGGCGTTGAACCAGGCGGATATGGCGATGAGGGGGCGCCACTGGGATTTCGAGGCGAATCGCCCGCAGCCACCGCTTTCCACCTTCCTGGACGAGAAGGTTACTTCGGTGGCGCGCCGGATCAAGGAAAGCACTGGCGTGAGCGTTGAGCCGATGTATTTTTCCGCGGGATACAAGGAGGGCTACGAATGCCAGCATCCGTACAACCTCGCCAAATTGCTGTATTTCATCGTGCGCAATGCGCCGGCAGAAAAGCGGATCGTGCTGGTCGACACTACCAACAAGCAGCAGGAAATGTGGGAGGACAACGATGAGCTGGAGGATTACATAGAGGAAACCCGAAAAACCATGTGGCAATCCGTCACCGAGTGCGCTAGCAAGGGCGTAGATATCGGGGGAAATATCGGCGGATTTTTCGGGGAAACCGGAAGGACGATTGGCAAGGCAATCGGAGGGGCCGTCGGGGCTGTAGTGGGGTTTTTCAGTAGTTTCTGGTGACTTCGTTCCACACACTTTCGCCTCGATAACTTCAGGGTTCATTGCACACCGAGCAAACAGCCTCTTCAGGAGACATTGCATGAGTCAATACAGCACCTACCGCCTCGGCGACATCTCCCGAAAGCTGGATCACGCCCGCTTTTACCCGCTGGATGTGATGGTGACTGGTGTAACCGGCGCCGGAAAATCATCGACGCTGAACGCGCTGTTCCTGCGTGAGATTGCCCGTGTGGGTCGTGGATGCGAGCCTGAAACTATGGGTATCGATCACTACAGAATGAATGAACGCATCCGCCTGTGGGACACGCCGGGGCTGGGCGATGGCATTGCGGCTGATCTGCGCCACCAGAAGGCGATGATTGATCTGCTAACACGCACTTACACGCATCAGGATGGCGTATTCGGACTGATCGACCTTGCACTGGTGGTGATTGATGGCAGTGGTCGTGATCTGGGGGCGACCTATAGCCTAATCAACGATACCTTGCTGCCTTATTTGGCGGCGGATCGGGTGATGGTGGTAATCAATCAGGCTGATATTGCCATGAAAGGGAGGCACTGGGACGACGAGCGACGCAAGCCTCTGCCTGCACTGCGGGAGTTTCTGGACGATAAAGCACTTTCGATCCAGAAGCGCGTGCGCGAAGCAACTGGACTCTCCATTCGCAAGCCGATCTATTACTCAGCCGAGTACCATTACAACATCCCCGCATTTTTCGACTTCATCATCGAGCATATACCAACTAAGCGGCGCAATCTGGACATCTGTTCACAGAGAATCGCAAGCGGATTCCGCAGGTAAATACACCTGCCTGCCAGAGTCTGAAGAGGATATCCAGGTAGGGTCGAGGCTGCCAACATATTGGCGCATTCACCTAACGATGATGGACATTTCACTAAGCCTGCCTGTCTCAGAAAGTGAATCGGTTTACTGGCTCTTTGAATCAAACTGAGGCAAGTGGGCGAATACCACAAGTCGCAGTTGTCAGCACCTACGACAGGGGTTCCAGCCTTACAGGCGAAGCGATGAAATTATCGAGAAAATTGCAGGCATTTTCAGATCACTTGTACGAAGAGGCGTAGTCGACCACTGAATCGCGTGCAAAAGGGGCAATCGAAACAACACCGCTAACCGGAAAAAGCCACAAGGCTCATGCACCAGATGTACCCCGAATGCTGGCGAACAGCTCTTCTTTACTGTAGATGACAGTGATGCCACTGACTTTGCACCGCTGACTGAAGCTCTTCTTGGTAATGAGCTGCGATTTGTTGATTTTCCCGCTATCGAGTTGGTGTGTGCCTTGTGGGCCAATGAATAGCAGTTTGGTGGTTCTACCAAAACGGTCACCCAAGCTACTGATCTGCTTTTCTATGTCTTGACTATCTTTGCCGGGAGGAAAGTCGGTTTTTATTTCGATCAATCGGGCTTGCCCTCGGTAGTTGAGCAGCAAATCCAGTTCACGTTTGTAATCGTCGCTGTCGGGCGATCCGGCGATGTTGCTGATGACGGACGCTTCAGGAATGCCGGCCTCGATCACCCAGTGCCGTACCAGTTGTTCCAGCCAGATTCCGCTAATCCAAGCGCGCAAGTGTCTACCCTTCTTTTTGGCTGCGTTACCGGGCACAACCAAATGTTCGCCCATATCCCTAATCTCATCCGGCGCGAGCGCGGAAAACGCATTAAGCCATTGGCGCTCGGCGGCATCCGGCGGATTACCAAGCTCACTCCAGGTCAACGTAAGACTAGGGGAATTCCAGTCCTGTTTGCTGCGGCCTTCGCTCCAGACTTTGGCCAAACGGGCCAGCAGGGCCTCGAGCGCGGGTTCACGTTCGGTGAGCGCATTCCAGATATTCTGCGCCAGTAGCAGGCTGTTCGGGCTATCACACAGGGGATTGGTGTGATTTTCTCTGACTTGCACGTTATGCAGTCTGGCTATAGCGCTTGGGCTGGCATCAACAAAGGGGACACGCTCGACAGCGTAACCGCATACATCAGGAGCGACGCTCAAACTCTGGATATCGAATGCATCCTGCGCTTTATAGTCTAGTTCATCCCAATCTAGCGCAGTCAGCAGCACAGCGGTAAGCGCTTTGGTTCCACCAGTAAAATTCAGTCGACGTGGGCGTCCGGCAAACTGAGCGTCATTCAGTAGCGGCTGCAGTACTTCGTGAACCCAACGCTGGCAACACTCAATGTCCTCGGCAACCAGCTGATGGATTTTATCAGGGCGATGGATTGTCACTTGCGGCAATTCGGTTTTCAGCACTTCGGTAAACCGATCGGCGTCTTCCTGCATCTGTTTGCTGACAATCAGAATGAGATCGTCTGGCTTACGGGTGAGGCAGGCTTCCAGCTCCGGCTGGTTGAACCTGGAAATGATGCAGACATAAATTGGGCTTGCTTCGTGACGGAGCAAGGTATTTCCTCCTAACGTGCGCCCACCCACCAAAATTCAAGTGGCTGGGTGGCGATACATTTAAGCATAGATGTTCAATGGAAGTTAAATGGCAGGGTGGCGCGCAGTAGCGCCAAGGGCTCGGCAAGCGTCAAACCTGCCTGCGGCACGTTAGGAAGTTCCTGGATCAACGAGGTCAGCGAGACGCCTGTCGCATTGACACCTTCCAGTTTTAGCCGCTCGGCCAAACGATGCAAAACCAGACCCATCCAGCGCAGGGTAAGCCCGGCTTCGTCAGCAGTGCAGGCGTCGATGGCCTGATTAATGAATTCGCTTGCGAGCGCAGCCTTACCCGAATTGACCAGAAGCCAGGCTCGGTAGGCGTTGATGAGCGGCCAGGGATGGTCATCGATGTCGCGTTCCCATTTATCCTGCGTGGCCAGGTAGTCGGTGATTACCGCGTGCATCAATGCCGGTCGAGTAATGCAGGCGCGCAACAGCAGATGCTGGTCAAATCGCTGTTCATGTCCACTAGCAGCAAGTGAACGGGCGGCATCTGGTAGATTGGCCTTACGAGTGACATCACGGAAGTGTCGAGTTAGTTCAGCTTCCAGTTCAGTATCGCCAAGCGGTCCGTCCATTAAGACGATCAAGCGATACACGCTGGTCTGACCGGCTTCACGCTGTGCCTGGATCGGGTCGCTCAGGCTCGCAAAAGTAGTCAAAGCCTGATCGAACTCAGTCAGCGCAGTGTCGAGCTCACCCTTGAAGGCGTACAGTTGCCCCAATGCCGAGCAAAGCTTGGCGCGGTTGAGTTTGCCAACCGTGGCGATGGGTTGTTGTCGCCAGTCTTCGAGTTCAGTGCGCAGCAGGTCGAAATCGAAATAGTTGGTGGAAAGCGTTGCAACGCGCAGTAGGGTTTCGCAGCATTGCGGCGCCATCTCATCGCGCAGTTCACGGGCCAGTTCAATGCAGCGGCTAACTAGTTCTGGCTCGATGCGCCCACGATGGTTGGCGAGAGCCAGACGTGCTGCGGCAAACTCCAGTTGCAGCGGGCCACTGAACTGCTCGCCCTCCGGCCGCCAGTCATCAAGCCATTGCAAGGCATGAGCCAGCGTGGTCAGCCGGTATTGCTTCAGCCGCAATGAAGTTTGGACGGCGTCGAGGTAATGCCGCCATTGATGCGGAGACTTACGGGTTCTTTGGCCGAGCTCATGCAGGTAGCTGTGAATCAAACCGCTCGAATTTTCTTCATCCAGTGCACCACACAGCGCATACCAGTCGCTGGCGGATAGGGTGGCCTGGCGGCTTATCGCCAGATACAGGCGCTCCATGGCGGCTTGATCCGGACGCAGCAGGCAATGTCCTTGCAGCAGCGATTTTTTGAGCCGATCGCGAGAAACGGCTGCCGGACTGCCCCAAGTAAACGCCACAGCATCGACATAGCCGTTATATGGATGGCCTTCTTTGCCAATGATGTTGAGCCGCAAGATCAGGCGCTGGAAGCGCTCCGGGTCCAAGTCGTGCAATTCACTGCTGATGATTTCTTCGAGCGCGTCGAGGCGCATGCCATTCTTGTACTGACCTCGATTTTCAATGTGACATTGAATGACATTCTGGCAATCTGACCGAAAGGGAAGTTGCATCAGCACCCAGCGCACCACTTGGCGAACATGGTTAATCCAGTGAATGCCCTGACTTCCAGCATCGTTGGCGGTAAAGCCAAACAGCCCGACCCGTGCTGACATCAAGCAGGCCACGGCGTCATCCACCTCTTGAGCGGATTCATCGGCAGCATGAAACCCTTTTTTGAGTGGAGGTAGTTTGATGCCTTGCGGAATCGCAAGCGCAACAATGCGCCCTAGGTCCTTGTCGCTGTAGGGCAGATCGTCGGCCTTCTGGTCGAAATGCTGGCCAGTTTCATCAATCAGGATGTCCCATTGCGCGGCAGGTTGCAGGTAGCGAAGGCTGTTTGGGTGATGCCCCTCCACCAGTACCACGGAAGGTAAATGACTGGTGTAGCTGCCTGCCGAAGCTTTATGGCGAACGGCCTGTTTTTGCAGGAACTTCTGCAGTTTATTCAACGTGATGTCGAGGTGTTTGGAAACCCACTTTCCTTCACTGTTTTTGGCAGCATCAAACCAGGCTCGGAACTCCGGTGTGTCGCCGTGCTTATTCCAGCGCTGAAGCAATTCATCTGCCAGCGCACGAGCCTTTTCGCCTTTTTTGCGCATTTGGGTTATTTCACTGGCTAGAGATGGCATGCAGATAGCGCGTTTCAGTAATTGCTGTTCGATGCGTTCGCACTGGGCGCGATTGTCCGTCGTATCCTCCCAAGCGGTATGTTTGAAGAGTTCGAACAGTAACTGCTTATCGCTATTTTCCTGCATTTCAACAAGCGCATCTTTAGCAGGCATCGCTGCCAGATAAGGTTGCTGGTTTGTCTCTAGGGCAATGGCTATAGCAGGTTCGGACACCGCCTCCGTTGGCGCACACCGCGAGCTATCTGCCGTGATTCCGCATTCGATCAGTGGAACAACAGGTGTTGCTGGGGGGGCGGATAGCGGCACAGTGTCACCCGATTCAGACGATGTACCTCCTCTACCCTTAAGAACACACCAGCCACCAAACTGACTGAATGCGCGCCCGGCATCAGGAAAACGCGCGATGGCCAGCAGCCAAGGCAAGGCGGGAGTGGATTCGTCACCCAGAATCCAGTCCGGCTGGCCTTGCACTTTATCCAGTTCCTGATGCAAGGTAATCAGCGTCTCTGCCCCCACTTGCAACCATGTTGCCTGCAGCGTATCCGGCAACGCAACGGCCAGCTCAGGCAAACACAGTACATGCCCTTGCAGTTGCGAAGATGGCATGAGTTGCATCAGGGGCGACATCAGACTTTCCTTTGCATAGGATTGGCGTTTATGAATATCTAGGCCTTTGGGCGGTGATCGACCTTGTATCACAACTAAGGTCACTCTGAACTCAAATGGCCGCTTTCGGAAGCAGGACAGAATTGGTCCGTTATTCAGCTGGGTGGGAGTTCCGTCAGGGAGATCAACGAATATTGATTGCCCAGCTTTTCAACTGTGGCCTTGACGACTAAATGCTTCTTGCCATCTTTCAGGCGCTTTTGCGCGGTTTCACTCAGTGTCTCGAGTGTCTCCTTGCTCTTGGGCAGAGTAAGGGATAATTTGTCGCCTGCCGCCGAGAGAATGGTCATTGCTGATTTGCCTATGTTCCAGCTCACTTTTGCGTTTTCCCAGACTTCTCCACCGGTGGCGATCCCCGATTCGTGCAATTTTTTACTTTTGAGATCTTCTTCGTTGAAGAAGCGGCCATAGCCTGCAGCGGTTTTAGCGCCGGCCCCCATCCATTCCAGTGCGAGCGTTAGTTGCTGCATGGCGGCCGTGGTATCTTGCCGGGCTTGCGTATCACTTGCTGCATTGCCGGTTAAACGCGGGGCGATCATAAAACGGAATTCGGGTTTTTTGACCACCAGAAAGGGCACCGGAACGGGGCTGTGCCAGTCGGCCGGGGCTTTGTCGGCAAAGTCGCGTTCGCTGCGGATTTCTCCGCCCTGTTCGTACCACTTGCCCATGTGCGGAGTCATCACGTCGCTGGCCAGATGGACCGGCGCCAGAGGCAGGGCATCAAAGAAAATCAGCCCGCCGGCGGCGTCAGTTTCTGCATCATTCGCCCCTTTCACCGCACCAAACCAGCGGTTAATCAGGGTGTTGCGCTCGGTTTCGCTGGCGTGTTCCATCCAGGCTTCCACCCAGCCGCGCAGCAGGCCTTTAACACTGCTGGCGGGCAGGTAGGGTACGCCCAGCGTGTGATGCCAGGTCATGCCGTTTTCAACCGGATGGCTTAAACCTAGCCCGGTGGCAAAGTGCCAGTCGCCTTTGAAGTCCCGCACTTCTGCGCCCAGAGCTTTACCAAGAGATTCGAAGCGTTGGGCGGAGGCTTGCAGTTGCTCTTTGCTGCCCTGCGGGCCTTGCACGGTTTCCAGCCATTGCCGTTTGCCTTCGTCGCCCACTTCTACCCCGCCGTCGCGGGTTGGGATATAGCGGTTGTAAAAACGGGTGAACCACAAGCCGGTATTGGCATGCTGGTGTTTGGCGATGGGGTGATTGCCTAAGGCAGATTGGTAGATGGGTAATGTCATGGGACTCACCTTAGAGATAGGCTTTGGCGAATTTTTTGACCCAGTCCATGTAGTGCATGGCTTCGGCCTGTGCAAGGCGGTAGGTGTGCATATCGCAGGTAGTGATGGCGGTTAGCAGATCAGGCTTACCGGAAAAAGGGCGACCTTCGCTGCGCAGCCAGCTATCCAGCACTGCGTAAACTTCCGGATAGCCGTCTTTATCCTTGCTGCGGAAAAAGGCTGCGGCTTGCCCCAGGCCATTGGCGTGAATCATAAAGGGCAGTTCGGAGGCACGGGCTTTGTGTTTGTCGCCCTCACGCAGCGGCACCAGTTCCTGTACTTTTTGCAGTGCGTGTTTGGCGCGTAGTTGTTGCAGGGTTTGCATACTCAGGCTCCCACTTTGCTAACACGGCACCACCCCATGCCGACGGTTTCATTGCCACCCAATTGCAGATAAGGGGCCTCGAGCGGGAAAAGTTGCAGTGCCTTGCCCAATACGCTGGCGGCACTCACCTGTTCGCGCCGCTGGCTGCGGGCGGGGCTAGCGGCCAGTGCGATATACAGCACGGTTTCCGGTGGCAGGGTTTCTTCGTACCACAGTGCACCGGACTTCACGGTTTTACTCTGGTTGTTAATTGCGATATGCGGGTTGACCGGGGTGGCATATTGCGCCAGATGGGCAAACATATCGTCGGACACAATAACCAGTTGCTTTTGCAGCCGTTCGGCAAAGTTTTCGTCCGTATTAACAAAGCCGGCCAGCCAGTTAATCAGCGTGCCGAGATCGTGCTTTTGTGCCTGAAACTGGAACTCTTCCAGATACAGGGGGGCGCTGTCGGCCGCATGCAATGCGATTTCGTTTTTCTGGTCTGGCAGCTTGATGGCAGGCACGTTTTTATTCATTCGGCGGGCATCGTCTGCGGCACGGTTCAGCAGGGCTGGGCAAGTCACCCATTTGAAGTGGCTGGTTAAACTGCGTACCGGTAGCAGCAGCAGGCGAGCATCGCCCACGGCCAGTGCACCGGCATGGTCGCTGGCATTGTTGGTGTCCGGGCCGAATACATCGGCAATGCTGTCTTTATCCAGCGCGCCCTGTTCGGCTTTGCAGCGCAATGCGCCTTTGACGGCCGAGCCAAAGATGCAGGGCCAGCCGGTGTGGGCTTCGCGCATGATCGGCAAATCAATCACGCCGGTGGAAGATCCCGCACCAGCGTGGATAGAGGTTTCGGCATACAGGCCGAGTAGTTCAAATTGCATCATGATGGTGTTGTCCTAATTGCGTATTGAATGTGTGATTACCAGTAGCCGACGGCCAGCTCGCCGCGACCATATTCGGTGTCTTGTCCGATCTGCAGGCCATGCAGGGTTTTCTGGGCGTGTTGCAAATCTTTGCTGTCAACGAGTTCGCAGAAATAGCAACTGCCGGCCGGAACCAGACTGAGCAGATCACGCGGGGCATGGCCCGCCAGATCCCATCCGCCCTCGCGCTGGGGCTTGCCCACCACGCAGCTGATAAGCTTGAGCCGGATGCCCGCGATTTCGCCTATCCAGACTTCACGCCGGCCTTCGTCCTGCCGGACAAACCCGTCCGGGCACCAGCCGGCACTAAAGCGGGCCGGGGTCAGCAGCATGAGCAGCAGCCCTGTGGCATTGGCGGGTTTTTGAATCATGGGCAGGCCTTTGCTGTCACGCCGCTGCCAGGCGGCCAGCCGGCCTTCGGCACCAAGACGCACCATTCCATTTTCGGGGAGCGGGCCGGCATCCAGACCGGTGATTTTGATGCCGATCTGCAGGTTCACCTCTTTGCTGCTGATGGGGCGAATATGGCGGGTTTGATACAGCAAGCCGTCGCCGGTGACCCGCTTACGGTTATCACGGGCAATGCCAAGGCGCTCTTCTTGGGCAAACAGCTGGTGAGCAGCAAAAATCTGCTCGGCGGGTATGGCGTTGCCACCGAGAAATTGAGCCAGTGCCTCGGCACTGATAAAGGCGTTTTCTTTCGGTTTGGCACCTTCCAATTTGGTGTTCTGCTTTACGGGGAGCTGTACTCTGCCCAGATCGCAAAATACGGCATCGGGAGCCGGAAGCAGTCGGGTCTGGCCATCTTTGCTTTCCAGATAATTCAGAGGGAGCGGAAAGAGGCGCTTCCCCTGGTTCATCAGGTAGGGGCCGCAAAATTGCAGTGGACCGAGTGCTTCCGGCGTGCCCATAATCTGCCGCAGCGGGTGTTGCGGGTCATTCTTATAGCCCGTCCAGTCGCCGCCATGGGCTTCGCCAATGGCTGTACGGATTGCGCCAATCACCGTACGGGCAGGCGGCGGAAACAAGCTGGATAGCTGGCTGCCACCCACGGATTCAATCGGGCGAGATTCCTTGAAGAATAAGGTGTCTACCGCACTAAATGTCCATTCTTGCGTCACTGTTTGACTCCCTTCTGTGCCAGAAAGCGCACCAGCAAAGCGCCATCGGCTTTCAGCAGTTCGCTGGTTTTCCATGCTTCTTTAGCCTTGCCCGCTTCGCGGGTGACCGCGCGACATTGCCGGAGCAGTTCACCAATTTTGCTACGGGCTTCTTCCATGCTCAGATCACGATTTTGGCCACTGTTTTTGAAATCCACCGCCACTAGCGCGAGTGACTCGTCATCCTGCAAGATGCGATTTTCAAACGTGCCATCGGCCTTTTGAGCTGGATTGAGCAATTCAAAACGCTCGCCGATTTTGTAGAAAAACTTGTTGGAGAAATCGCCAGCGCCCGTCTGATCTTGCACCCGGAACTCCTCGACAAGCTTCTCAATGTGCAACTTTCCCTCCGGGTCGAGTGCAATCTCCCATGGCTGCGCCCATTCCACCGTCATTCCACCCGGCTTCCAGACCCGTACCGCCAAGGCATCGCGGCCGGCATCGTCTTTGGCGACATCATCCAACAGGCTGTGGGCATCCTGCAGAATCTTGCCCAGCGGCATTTTGACGTGGGCAAATTCAATGGCTGCCGAAATGGTGGTTGGTATTTTCGGATAGGGCTTGAAGCAGTTAAGATAGGACTCCCGGACTGCAGCTGCACAGCGCATGGCATCTTCCAGCGGCAGAATAGCCAGCACATCATCGCCACCTGCGTAGATCAGAAAGCCGTTATGGCCTTCAACAATCCTAGGCACCGCAGACGTAAAGGCATTCAGGGCGGTAGAGATAGGGGTCTGGTTTTCTGCGTCGGCCATATGTTTACCCAGCGAATCACCATCCATCAACAGAATGGCGTAGAAGGGCGACAGCGGTTCGTCAAAGTCAGCGTGCAGACGCTTGAAATCGCCCAGTGCTTTTTGCAAGCCGGCAACTTTCTGGGTGTCGTAGTCATAGGCGGTGGCATGTTCCAGCACATGATCAAATAGCAGATTGCCATCCAGTGCCAAAAAACGGCCTGCTAATTCGGGATCGGCAAACTGCTCGCGCGCGGTTTGCAGGCAAGCGACGCGGGTTTCCCATTCGCTGTGATCTTTGTTTACAGCCTTCGCTGCAGCGTAGAGTGTTTGCAGTTCACCGTGCGTGGCAGACTGGACGAGTTTTTCCAGCCAGTGTACGGCGGCCATATAGCTGACGGATGGAACTCCCGGTTGCAGCTTCCAGCCTTTCAGCTTCAGCCCGCTACCCAGTGTGGTTTCGAATGAATCAAAGTGACGCACAAAGCGGCGTTTCACATAGGCCAGTGCGCAAAGATGTTCCTGCTTGGCCAGATCGGACTTGATGCCGCTGAGTTCCTGTTCGCGCAAGGTGTTCCAGAATTGACTCAGTAGACTATGGCGCTCGCCACTGGATTGTCCTGGCCGGGTCGCGCCGGATAATTCCTGCCAGCCATCCATCACCATGCATTTCACGCCAGCTTCCGGCTGGGGATAGTGGGAACGCCAGTTTTTGCGCTGATCCAGCAGGGAACTAGCCTGTGCATCGCCGCTGAGTGCCCAGCTGATTTCCCAGAAGTGCCCATGTTGCCGATCCCAGATGGTACGGGTGTCTTTGGCTGCTACATCGGCCAGCTGGTCTTCATGCCAGATATGCTCGGCCAGAGCAATCCACGCTTCGCGAATGGTGGCTTCAACCAGAGCGCCATTAAAATCGGCGGGCACTTTGGCGCTAAAGGCTTTGAAGCGGTTGGGAATACCACCCTGACGCGGGGGCTCGCCGTCCTTTTTCTTGCCGGTAATCCAGTCCAGATAGCCGCTTTCCGGAATAGGAAACTGGATTTCACCGTTTTGTCTTTGCACTTCGGCCATAGCCACACCCGCCAGCCAGGACAGCAGAAACGACCCCGCCCAGAAATCCCGCGTGCGGCGAGCCTGGGCCACAAATCCTTGGACTGGGCCCAGCGTAAAGTGGAAATATTGCTGTTCGGTATTTGGCACGTTACTGGGCTCCAAAAAGGGTTTCGCGTTTTTCAAAGCGCTTGCGGTTCAGATAGTCGTGTAGCACCTGCCAGTTAACCTCTGCCGGCACATCCGAATGGGTACGCCCGGACTTGATTTTGATTTGGATACTTGCGCCTTCTGGCAGAAATTGTGCCGGCAATAGGGTGTGCACGGCGCAGACACAACCATCCGGCAACTGATGGATATGCAGGAAAAGTGGGCTGGCGCGTCGGCCGTCGTGTCGATCTGGTGCGTAATTCACATCCGCCTTCCCCTTGGTGCTGGAGAAGAAATAATTGTGGGGCAAACCAAAAACAGCCCGCTGTGGCGCTTCCTGAACCCGGTTGCCTTGGGTTGCCTGCAGAATCAGATCGTGGTCCTCTGCAAAATTGCGTTCAGCGGGTTTGCCATTCACTTTGCCGCTCTGCCCATAGCTGCGATAAAGCTGCTGCTCGGCACCCACATCGGTGAGTAACTGGAAGGGGTCTTTGCCACACAAAGAAATATCAATGCGGGTGTCCTTGGAAAATGCGGTATAGGGTGGAGTATCGCCCTGTAGCTTAATAATTGATTTGAGCGCAGACTTATACCCAGTAAAATCAGCGGGAACACCGCGATCATCGCCCTCCCAGGCAGAAAGAGAGACCGAACCCATGCCATGGCGGGCACGACTGCCAAGAGCACCCAGCAACCCGAACAGATACATAGCATCGGCAACCGATTTTTTATCTTCGGTCTTTGTACCAGGTCGGAAACGCAATTGCACACCAAACTGCCCATTAACCAATGCACTACGCAGGCAATGTTTTCCAGAATCATGGGTATATTTACCGATACCCATCCCCAATAGATAAAACTGACCATCAGTCATTCGATCAAATGGTTGCTTTTCAATTTTGACAGTATCCTCTTGTGAAACTGTCAAAAGAAACACCCCTTGCCCCCCCCTTTGGCGGCCATCTGCCTCAGTAGCCGCCAGCCCGAATAAACGGGCTTCTTCGTCATGAAGCTGCTTCAAAGCCTCAGGCTGTGATTTGCCTTGACTTATCCGTCCCCAGTTAAGCGCACGCCACCAGAATCGCAGCGCCCCCTTAACAGAAGGTGGGCGGATAAATTCTGCTTTCTGGTCAGCGTCACCGCCGCCTAGGAACATTGGCGTTACCAATTCAAATGTAGCTTTGATAACTGAACTCATGACTCCACCCCTGGGAAAATCTCACCATTAATCGTGACATCAACACCTGATATATCAATATAGTGACCTTTGCCTCTGATCGTTTTAATCAGATATCGATCGCCATAATCCCCAAGAACTTGCTCCAACTTTTCTTTGATAGCATTCTTCCTCTGGTAGAAAAATTGCGCTCGATCATCCGCTCCAGCATCAAACTGCCTGATGTATTCATCCTCAAAATCATCGCCAACCAGATCACCAAACGACTTGATCTCAACCCATTCATCAACAGTGATGTCAAGCCAGTTAAATTCACGCACCTCTGCCATTTTCTTCAAAATGAACAGATAAGTTGAGAAATCGATTGGGGATAGCGGGATTTCTTTCCCATGACACTGCAGCCTTCCGGCATGCCGCTTGTTTTTATACTCAATACGAATCTCAATGCTCGGGTTTTCCATGCCTATATTCATCGAGCTAACCAGCTCAGAAAATGAGGCTGGCCTATTTTTCAATGCAGCCGGTATCCGCTTCCTCAAATACAGAATCGGAATTTCAGCCAGCATCACTTGTGCCGCAGAGGTGTCGAGTGGCTTGTCATTCCTTCCATGAACAATCACAGCTTGCTTCGGCGGGAAGTAAAAATCCCTGCTGCTTTCGAAGTCTTCGCTAACCAGCACATGCGACAAGCGATCCTGTGGCCGGCCATACAAAGACATGGCGTAACCAAGCAAAAAACCCATGCTCTTGCGCCCGCCAGCAATCGAGGCATGAATTTCAGTTGCCTCATCTTTGGTCAGGTCCCACACCTTCGCTGCAATGGCATCAGCCACAGCGGCGCTATCTTCAAGGTTCTTTATGTCATTAAGTACTTCGGTTCCATTTTTAAAAGTCATAAAACAGGTTTCATCGAATTTGATGCTTTTTCCTTCAGGAAGATAGTCCGCGCAGAACTGACCAAACTTGTTGCGCGAAGGGTGCAGCAATTCAGCTTTTGCATGATCACAACCATCGCGTGTACTAAGAACCTGGATCTCATCCGGAATCCAAGGATTATCTGCGCGCGTTATCAACGCATAAAGTGTCTCCGTCACAATTTGAGGAGACATACCTGATACCACCAGCAGTATTTTTCGCCTTGAATTTGTAGTCACTTTTAATTCCTATAAATCTACCGTTTCCAGAATGCACTACCCCTCACAGGCAAGATTTAAACTCGCTCTGGGCACTGCGATCTATTGAATTCAAACATAAGAAAACTCTCACGTTGCTTACATAGATGTCAACAATTGAAAGCACAATGTGTGTCATCAACCAAAGTTAGCTTTCAACAACCCAGCACTGCCAAAGCACGATCATCTCCGGTGGTTCGCTGCCAAACATCGACATCGGCAAAGAAACGGTGCAGAAGCAAACCCGTCAACTCATTGCGCTGCGCTGCCCCCATGAATTCACCCAAACGCCCAGCCACATCACCGGTAATCAGGTTGACCAGCCGCTCTGCTGTACCATCACTCATGGCGGCTATACCCTCTAGCTGATGGCTCGCGATCAAGCCGAACTGCACATCATCAGGCTGTAGCGCCTCATCGATAAAACGGGTGTGATTGGCAAATTCGCCCTTGCCGGCCTCCCCGACCAGTTCAAGAGCGCCATTTCGCCGGACGACCAGTGCCCCATCCCCGACCCGGATCCACATCCAGCGGCTACGGCCACCGATCGCCGCCACCAGTGTGCTGCGGTAGTCGGCAACGGTGTGATCTTCACGACGCGCCAGATCCTGCAGCAAACCCAGAGCATGTTTCACAATCACCAACGCCATCTTTCGCAGCAGAGCTTCTTCAGGAGCGGCCACCGGATCAAGCAAGCCGGCATAGTCGCCGCCCAAGGTCTGGAACAGCCGCTGCAAGCCCTCCACCACAGCTTGCGAGCCTAAGTGTGAACGGCGTGCACTCCCAGCCCCATCCGCAACAATCACCGCTGGTCGCTTGCCGGTCATCACCAGCGCAGCATCCTGACAGGGCACGGGAGGCTGATGCTTAAGGTGCGCAGCACCAACCAGCGTTGCTGCTGCACCCTGCCAGGAGGGCATGACAGGGGGCTCAGGTGTGATACCGCGTGCGGACCGCAAACGCTCACGCGCCTGCAAGCGGCGGGCAGCAAACGTGGCGGACGGACGAATTCTTGGCAAGCAACGCACGAGCAGCCTCCTTCAAATGGGGAACGGGGTAGAAAATACCGGCCGGGAATTCGACAGCCCTGGTGCGGTCTGTGAAATACCGGCTTGTGATTTGGGAAGTGGCGGGCGCAATTCATCGCACAAGCCGCCCAGCCCATTACTGATCGAGTATTCATACTCTTTCAGCAACTTCAGCCAATCGCGTACTCGCGGCCGCTGCGTCGGCTGCAAGCCCCCCTCGCGGAACGTTACACACAACGCGTTCTTGAGTTTGAAACTCAGCCAGCTCCACTGCAGATACCATGGACCGGGAGGGATCCCACCGGGCATTCCCGGGCGAATACCCGTCTTGCCATATGGGAAATGCCCCTTGCGCATGTTCTGCACAGGCGTGCCGCCGTCGATCTGGTCAAATGGATGGCGCCCCAACATGAAGCACTGGAAGACCAGAATGGCCAGTGAATACACATCGCTTTCCGCCGTACGCACAACCGTGTCGAAACTCTGCTTCTGATGCTCTGGCGCAGTAAATTCCGCAACCCCAACCCGGCAGGGAAAATGTCGCCCTTGCTCGTCAAACACCTGCATGCTGTCGCAATCAATCAGCCACACCGTGTCATCCTTGCCCGGCTCAGTTAGGAAGTTGTTCAGATTGATGTCCCCCACGAAGATACGATACTGATGCAGCACTTCAATCGTGCCCAGCAACGAAATCAGTCGCCGCGTTATCTGCCGGCGGGTCAGCCCTGGGAAAACCTGTTTTTGCAAAACCGGATGAGCCAGCTTTTTCAGCGGTACCCCCTCTGCGGCTTTCATGGCATAGCCAACCCACTCACCTGCTTCGTTGAACACCGAAAGGCGCGGCCAGGCCAGTGGCAACTGCTGCAAGGCGGGAATGTGCTGAAACAACGCCACTTGCGCCTCAATCTTGCCCCGCAAGGCCACGCCATGCCTGGCCAGGACATCCGGGTGATACACCTTGACAGCCACATCGGGGCGCACTTGCAGGCGATATACCGCACCCTCGCCTCCCTCACCGAGCTGCGCTGCGAGTTGTTGCGGAACCCCTTGTGGGTCAAATACGCAGATGCTGTCCATGAGGAACTCCTGTGCGGGAAGTGGAATGGATTGGTTGGGTCAGCCGCAGGATCAGATCGCATCCCAGCCATTCGATGCCGGCAGCACCACCTTCTCGCCCGGCGTGCTTGCGCTCACCCGGCTCATGCTGGCCGACAGCCACAGGAAGAAATCGTTGAATTTCAAACCGCCCAAGGCTTTGGCACCCCGCTTGCCGCTAAAGGCAGAAAGCGTGGCAAGGTCTGCGCCCCCGCCCACCCCGATCGGCATCACCACCAACCTGCCCTGTTGCTCAGCCGAACTGCTTTGCTGTGCTGCGATCTGCCAACTGTCAGTTGGTGTCCCGTCGCTCATGATCACCAACCAGGGTTGGTAATAACTGGTACCGCTCCGCTTGTATTCCGCCTTGCGCTCCTCCAGCCGGCGCAGTGCCAGTTCAACCGCCTCGCCCATCGGCGTGCTACCGTCGGCGTGCAGATGATCAATCTGCTCGATCAGATGCACCGGAGTCATCGGTGAGATGTCTTTCACCCGGCCGCCAAAGGTGATGACGCTGACCTCCACCGAATAACGAGCCGTTTCATCGCGTTTCGTCGCCTCGATGAAAGTACGCACCCCCTCGTTCAGCTGCGCGATCGGCTCGCCATCCATGCTGCCGGAGGTATCCAGCACCAGCACGCAAGCGCAGCGCGGAACCGGGTTTTCGATGAGGTCGTTATTGCGGATCAGTGCGGTGGCATTCATGGTGTTCGCTCCGTGGTGGTTGGGATGAGTGCATGGTATAAGCGCACAGGCTGTAAGAATTCCTGACAAGCTTGTCGCAGCTGACCACAGCAACTCAGCGCCGGGCAATTCCGCCCCAGCCGGTGCATAATCAGCTCTTTCACCTGCCGCAAGCTCAACGCCATGCAGAGCCCCGCCCGAACCACGCTGCCGCCAGCTCCGCCAGCCCTCGCGGCGCTACCCGTACTCCGGCTGCGCTTCACCGCCAGCGCCGCCGCCATGCGTGCGCCGCACAACCCTGGGTCAGCCTGGCATGGCGGATTCGGCAAAGCCCTGCACGATACCCAACCCGCCGCCTACCTCGCGCTCTACGGCAATGACGACCGCAGCACGGACAACCTGCCGCGTCCCTATGTACTGCGCCCACCGCACACCCTGCACAACGGCGCCCAGCAAGACCTTTGCTTCGAGATAATCCTGATCGGCGACGCCATCGCACATGCCAGCGCCGTCATTGCCGCCGTGCGCCACTGGGGGCAACTCGGCGTCGGGCCGGATCGCGGCCAATTCAGTCTGCGGCGGGTGGAATCCATTACCCCCGGAGCCACCGCACCGTGCCATCACCCGGAACAACTCTGCCCCTTCAGCCTCGACCAAGCCTGGCAGGCGACAGAAACCAGCCAACTTCGGCTGCAACTGCTCAGCCCCCTCCTGCTCAAGCTCCAGGGTGATCACCTCGGGCAAGCCCCCGACATGCCCCTGCTGATCACCCGGCTGCTGCACCGCATCGACTCCCTGCTCCTCGCGCACCTGCAAGCCGGGCTACCCGGCGTGTTGCGGCGGCAAGCCCAACAGGCCGCCAGCACCGTGACCCTGCGCGACAAGCAAATCCGCTGGATCAGCCAGCCCCGCTATTCCGCCCGCCAGCACAGCTGGATGCCCTTTGGCGGACTGATCGGCCAGCTGGACTACCACGGCCACGGACTGACGGAATGTGGCGCCTGGCTAGGGCTAGCCGAATGGCTGCATCTGGGGAACAAAACCACCTTCGGGCACGGGCAGATCAAGGCAAGCATCAGCAATGTATGCACCCATACGCAAAGAGAATCACCACATGTAGAGGCATACCCACAATAACCCTCCGCAGCGATGCGCCACACTCGACAGCACCCTTTGCCGGCATCCCAAGCTTGTCATTCGCGCACGTCGGCGGGGCTCATCAATACTGCCGGCATTCCCACACCACCCAGAGCACACCGATGACCACCCAGAATACGCAGACCCAGCCCGCATCCCCTGCTCCTGCAGGCACAACAAACAAGCAGAAAAAGCGCACGCTACTCTGTGTCACCGGCCTGAGCCCCCAGATCGTCACCGAAACACTCTACGCCCTGGCCGTCCACGAACACTGGTATGCCGAAGAAATCCACATTCTCAGCACGCAAAAAGGCAAGCAGCACGCAGACAACGAACTGCTGCACCCCGATCGCGCAATGCTCGCCCGCTTCTGGCGCGAATATGGCAACGGCCACCCCCTGCCCAAAATCCGCATTGAAGCCGCCGCCGGCCTCGACGGCGACCTGCTCGACATCACCGACCCCGACAGCAGCGCCACCATGGCCGACGCCATAGTCACCAAGGTCCGCGAACTCACGAAAAACGACGACAGGGCCATTCACGCCTCGATTGCCGGTGGACGGAAAAGCATGGGCTTTCTGCTCGGCTACGCCATGTCGATGTACGGACAAGTCCAGGATCGGCTATCGCATGTCCTGGTCACCCCCACCGAATTTGAAAGCCACACAGACTTCTTCTACAAACCGCTCGCCTCGCAAATTTTGCACACCCGCGATGGCAAAACCCCAACCCCGCTCAACACCGACGACGCCAACATCGTCCTCGCCGAGCTACCCTTTGTCCGAATGCGCACCCTGCTGGGCAAAAGCGCCAACAAACTGCTGGCCCGCCCGCTCTCGTTTGCCGCCCTGGTCGAAGAAATGCAATACGGCGGCTGCGAACCACAGCTCACCATTGACGTCGCCGGCAGCACGCTGAACTGTCGCGGCAAGACCATCCCTCTCGCCCCTAAAGAAATGGCACTGTACGCCCTGATTGCCGAATACCAGCTACAGGGCAAATCATTCAATCTCGAAGACATCACGCATGACTGGTCACGACTGGAAGAGCTGTACTGGATTGCAAAAGGACGGGATATCAATAATCGCAACGATGTCGATGCCGCAGAACGCCAGCGTTTCGCCAATGGCGAATTCTGGCTCAGTAAAGCCGGTATGGCGGACGACAAAAAGGGTAAAGACAACATCCGTGTCGTCATCACCGACATTCGCGACAAACTGCACAACGCCTTTGCCGGGCAATGCGTCGCCCTGCGCCTGATTCCGGCCCAAGCCAAACGCGGCAATTGTCGCTACACCCTCGGCGGCAAGGACGCTCCGCAGATCATCCTGACCGGACTGTCGCTGCCCGGCCGAGCGGGCAGTGACACCACCCAGCCAGTGCTGAACCAGCCGGCCTCACTGCGCCAGCATACGGCCGCGTCCACAGCGGAGTAAGCGACAGGAAATACAACGGGTATATCGATACGGGCAATATTAAACAATGCCTGTAGACATATACCCACCTGACCAGAACCGAACATCAGCAGGCCGCCGTGCTGCCGCGCCAGCAGTGTTATGCTGCTGCAACCAGCATATCACGCGGTGAACTCGCCCCACGCAATCCACCCGCCGTCCGACACCCGCCCCAAGCAGGGCGACAGCCCATGGCAGAAAACACAGTCCAAACCAGGCAGTTGCGAAAGTGCCTCAGTAATGCTGCCTCGCACATTGAAAAATCAGCGCTTTTTGCCATTTTCATGGCAAGATGGAGTGGTTTTCGGGTGCTTGTTGCAGAAACGTTGCACTTGCCTCGCAAACACCCGCTACAAGCCAATAAACACGCGGCTTCCAGAGGGTAGAGTTTCCCCGCCCAGACTTTCCGAAGGGGATTAAGACAAGGCAATAGGAGTCTCTATCAGGGTTGTTTGTTTCCCCGCCCAGACTTTCCGAAGGGGATTAAGACCGAAGTTAGCGATTGTCTTTTTTACATCATCAGTTTCCCCGCCCAGACTTTCCGAAGGGGATTAAGACATCTTGGTTGCCTGCATGAAAATGTTGCGAAGTTTCCCCGCCCAGACTTTCCGAAGGGGATTAAGACTCTGCTGCCGGCGGATCACCAAGGAACGACTTGTTTCCCCGCCCAGACTTTCCGAAGGGGATTAAGACCCAGCTACTGCAACCACACCCAGAGTTGCATGTTTCCCCGCCCAGACTTTCCGAAGGGGATTAAGACGCCCAACGCTTTCAGTGGAATTCGTTTACTCGTTTCCCCGCCCAGACTTTCCGAAGGGGATTAAGACGCGTGCATCCTTAGCCATGCCAAATGCACTATGTTTCCCCGCCCTGATTTTTCCAGTCGGGATTAGCTGATTGAAAATGCCACTACCCCCTTTTCACCCCAGCTCCACCCTGTCCCCTTGAAATGGAAAGTTGCCAAAGCCACTGAGCTTCAGTCGGATCGGCGTACAGCCCGATTGGCAACACCGCTCAGTCAGTCATTAAATCCGGCCGTCATGCCGGCATCCCGCCAGGTTACCTGTGGTCGCAATCTTTCAGGCTTAGCCACAGGATACCGAACCTGACCGTAGGGGATCCCTGCGGGAGGCCGGAACGAGGAATGACAACTGCAATGCGGTGTGGAGACCTCGTCTTGCCAAAGGGGAAGATAGCGCGTTCAGCAGCCCGAAGAAGCACGCGTCGTTTCCCCGCCCAGCCCAGAGTGCCCCCCGACTACGGTTGCGGCAAGCTTGTCTCGTCCACCTCCCCTTGCCTCCCGCCTTAGACTTGCTTCACATCCTTCCTGTGGAGCAAGCCAGTGCGCCAGATCATCTCTCTTACCCGCCAGCAATCGATGCGCCATTACCTCGAGCAGGTGTGGGCCTTGCTGGAGGATGCGTACCGGGATGTTGCGGGCGGACTGCATTTTGCGGACCACGCGGCACTGCTGGATGAATCCGCCCGCTGGCAACTGGCGCTGTGCGATGGCCGCGTGCTGGCGGTGACGGTGTTCAAGGCCAAAAAGGGGCTGAAGCTGATTGCGATGGCAGCGGCGTGCGAGCTGGCCGGTGCCCGTGATGCGCTGTGCGAGATGTTGCGCCGTGCCTTGCGGCAGGCGTGGATGGAGTTGTCCGGCCGCGCGGAAAGCTTTGTGATGAAGTATTGCGATGGTCATCGCTTTCTGATTCACGGCAGCCTGATTCCGCAGTTGCTTGACAAGCCAATTGAGGCCACGGCGGCAGATGGTTATCACTATGTTCGCGAAATTCTGCAGCAGCGCAAAACCAAAATCGCCGTCGGCACTTTCCGAGCATAAACCCGTCTCGACTACCGCAAGGACACCCGAAAATGGTCCAGTTCAGGCGTATTTTCTATCCCACCAGGCTGTTCGCGCCCCCGCTCACAGCAGGGAATCCCCAGCACTGCGCGGCCGTAACGCCAGCCCAGCGACTATTGCCCGATGAACCCGACACGGATAACAGCGAGTCCGATTTTCCCGAGCAGGGCTGGCGGCTGTTCACCGAGAAGGACGCGCAAAGCCCGATCCAGCGCAGCCTGTATGTACACGAGCAGGGGATTTCGCTGCTGAAAGAAGGCGAGCGACTGCTGGTGACGGGCAAGCATGATGCTGTTCGCGCCAGCATTCCGCTGCACACGCTCGACCAGATCGTGATTTATGGCAATGCACTAGTCAGCACGGCGCTGCTACGCTATTGCCACCAGCGCAAGCTGGCGGTGCATTTTCATTCCTGGCATGGCGAGCCGGCTGGCAGCCTGGATCTGCCACGCGGCGCGACCGAATTGCAGGCCAATCAGTTCGAACGCCTGCAGAATGAACGCTGGCAGCACAATTTCGCCCGCGCCCACGTCATCGCCAAAATCCACAATATGCTTACTCTGCTGCAGCGCTACCGGCGCAGCAAGCAGCTGGGCGAGCTGGAACAGCACGCCCGCATCCTGCTACAGATGAAAGACCAGGCTCGCGAAGCACGCAGTCTCGACCAGTTGCGCGGTTGCGAGGGGATGGCGACCCGGGCGTATTTTCAATTGCTGCGCCAGCAGTTCCCGCCCGAATGGGGCTTCGCCGGGCGCAATCGCCAGCCCCCGCGCGACGTCGGCAACGCCGTACTCAGCTATGGCTACGGCATTCTGTACCGCATGGTGTGGAGCTTTATCAGCCGGCGCGGCCTGTCGCCCTGGCTGGGGGCGCTGCATGTGCCCAAGGCCGGCTTTGCCGCGCTGGCGGCGGATCTGATGGAAGAGTTTCGCGCCCCACTGGTGGATAGCGTCATCCTGCAACTGGCCAATAGCGGCGTACGGCCGATTGAGCTGCTGGAGCCCGGTAGCGAAACCCGGCTGTCCGTGGCTGGCCGCAAGCAGATTGTTGCCGCCATCGAAGCCCGCCTGCGCGTGCCCATTCAGTTGCCCGGCGCCGGCCGGGGGGATTACCAGCGGCTGATCGCCTGGCAGGTGCGTCACTACGCCGATGTGCTGCTGGGGCGGGATGTGGCCTATTCCGGCTTTCATTGGCGCTGATCATGAGCGTGCGCCGACTCTGGCTAATCTGCTACGACATTGCCGACGACGAACGCCGGCAGGCGGCGGCCCGCCTGCTGCTGCGTCATGGCGAGCGGGTGCAGCTCAGTGCCTATGAAATATACCTGCGCAATGTCGAACTCGACGCGCTACTGGTGCAACTGCAACAGGTACTGGATCCGCAGCTGGACATCCTCAGCGCCTATCCACTGTGCAGTTGGTGCCGCAATCAAGTGCACTGGCAAGGCGAAGGACGACGCCCGGAAGACCCCGGCTACTGGCAGATAGGCTGACTGCATCGGCACTACCCGTACAGCATTTATTAAGGGTATTGCTGCGCAGCCATTGATAATCAGAACCTACAGAGATATACGCATCAATGAGCAACCTCTACCTCATCGCCTACGACATCAGCCACCGCCAGCGGCATTATAGGGTGGCGCGCGAACTGGAAGGCTGGGGCCTCCGCGTGCAGGAAAGCGTGTTCGAATGCTGGCTGACCGCCCCCAAGCTCACAGAACTCCGCCGCAACCTGGCGCGGCTGATCGATCCCCGCTGCGATCTGATCCGCTATTACCCGCTATGCCCGAAAGACGTCCCGCTGATCCGTACCCTGGGCCCCGCCACCCGCGCCAGCGACGTGAGTCACTACCAGCTCGGCTAACCGCACCGCTACCAACCATTCTCACCACGTCACAAGCTTGCCAACGCCCGGTTGCTGCCAGAGGGGTAAATACTTCCAGCATCCACCCCAGCCCAGGAGAAAGGCCATGCACAGCCCGAACCACCCGCACCCGCAAATCGTCAGCACCACCCTAGCGCTGCGCGCACTATCGCTCGACGCTTTTCTGGAAGAGCAATGGCTGCTGGATTGGGAAGAACATGCCTACCTCGCCGCACAGGACGCCGCGCTCGAAGCGCATCTGGAAGAACAACTGCTGCAGGACCGGGAAGAATACGCCTACCTCGCCGCACAGGACGCAGCGCTCGAAGCGCATTTGGAAGAACAGCTGCTGCAGGACTGGGAAGAACACGCCTATCTCGCCGCACAGGACACAGCGCTCGAAGTGCATTTGGAAGAACAGCTGCTGCGGAACTGGCAAGAACACGCCAACCAGACGGAGCAGGAAATCCTTCACCCGCACAACCAGAAATACGAGATCGTAGCGGCGCCGGAGGATGAAAATCCGGAATGGCAGGAACAATGGCAAGACGCCCAGTCCGACATGGACGACTATTCCCGCTCGGAAGAAGAGGGTTGGTTCTACGCCGACGAAGATGGCCACGACAAATCTTGAGCGCACCGGAGTCATCCGCATTCATCCACCAGTAGCACATCATGTTCCTCTTATCCAGCACACCTAATCCGCGCCACTGATGTATCACTGCACCCGCTGCGAGCACGAACCATCCTGACCGTTGCCCTGCTGGCGCGCGGGCTTGACTCCTTGCGCGATCAGTCGCATAACAGCAACTGTCCGAAGTGCGGTGCACACACCCGCGTCGAGCGTTCGAACCGGCGACCGTCGTCCTAGCTGATTTTGTAAGCACGCGACGGACGCAAATCCATCGCCGGCCTGACCGCAAGCAACAGCCAACCTCGGCGAAACCCACCATTTGCGAAAGTGTCTCAGTAATGCTGCCTCGCACATTGAAAAAGCAGCGCTTTTTGCCATTTTCATGGCAAGATGGAACAGTTTTCGGGTGCTTGTTGCAGAAACGTTGCACTTGCCTCGCAAACACCCGCTGCAAGCCAATAAACACGCGGCTTCCAGAGGGTAGAGTTTCCCCGCCCAGACTTTCCGAAGGGGATTAAGACCTGTTAGTGAATTGCACGCGGCCTGCCAACGTTTCCCCGCCCAGACTTTCCGAAGGGGATTAAGACAAAAACACACCAATGACCGACGTGCTTACTTTGGTTTCCCCGCCCAGACTTTCCGAAGGGGATTAAGACTTCCGTCCAACTCAGCAGTGGACATTTTGTCGTTTCCCCGCCCAGACTTTCCGAAGGGGATTAAGACACTGCAGTGAAGCTGAGTGCGCCGCCGGCGAGTTTCCCCGCCCAGACTTTCCGAAGGGGATTAAGACTGTTTAACCTTGTGGATGTAAATACCATCTAGTTTCCCCGCCCAGACTTCCCGAAGGGGGTTAACAGGATGTTGAAAAAGACATCACTCCGAAGTAATGACTTCCTGTAGCCTTACAGTTGCAAACGCCCTTTCCCGTCAAAGGTAAAAACTCGTTATTTCGAGCCTTACCTTCACTAGTTTTCGGGCTTTTCCTGCTATTTGTCGGCTTCACGATGCAATCGTCCTTATGTTGCACCTTGCCGCCACCCGCACGGCGTCATCATCCGGGTCAGATTCCACGCCGCAAAGATCGTCAGCGCCTGGGCTTACGCCTTTGCGGTGCCGATGAAGCGGGTCTTGCGGAACCCGCCAATCGTCTTTGCCAACCGAAGCTTTCCTCAATCCGCCTGCGTACCTGCAGGCCGGTTTTGTAGCCCTTGCTGCGCTTGGTTCGACCATCCACTGCGCTACCGATTTTCTTGGTAGCGGTGTGCGTCTGAATACCCAGTGCCTTGAGCACCAATGTGTGACTGTCCAGATCGTAATCTATGTCTTAACCCAGCGTGCAACTCGGCTTCAAGGTGTGCCCCGCCATCGTTTCCGTGGCTTCCCACTCGACGGTGCCGGTCGCTTGGGTGGCCTTGACATCCACCACCAGGCCGTTGCGGTTCTCCATCAGGATGTGGTTCAGGTGGCGCAGCTTTGCCTCGGCAAACTTGGCCTTCTTATACAGTTGCGCCTCCGAGTCGGTCTTCAACTGGTGCGTGGCCCATGCTTCAATCATCGTGCCGTCGACGCTGCAATGCTCGTCAGTGACCAGTCCCGCCCAATCCGCGAGTGCCAGTATCCGGTCAAAGAACTGCCGCAGCCGGGTTTGCTCCAGCAGGCGGTCACGGCTGGCGCTGAAGGTACTGTGATCCCAGACCGGGTCGTCAATGCGCAAGCCGAAAAACAGCGGAACAGCAGGTTGTTATCCTGTTGCTCGACCAGCGGACGCTTGCTGCGGATCGCAGGACATCACTTGCAGCAACAGCACCCGCTGCCGCAGCTCTGGTGGAATCGAGGAGCGGCCGACGGCGACATAACGAGCGTCGAACTCCGGGCTCATCGATGCCAGGATCGCATCGACCGCCTGCTTGAGTAGACGCAAGGGATGCACAACCGGTACGCGGATGATGAGGCGACATAAATAAACATCGCGCCCTGCATAAAGTCGTCGCCACTCATGAAAAGAAGCCCCGGAAGAAGAAGGCTGGATCACCCCCATGAGCTTTCTTCATGCCGACACAGGAATTTCATTGGCCTGCTATGAAAGCAGGGGCGATTCAATTCATCACATGGACCTTGAGACCATCCCCCTTTTCACAAGCTTGTGAACCATTTCTCAGAACTACATTCACGTAATATAACGTCATGAAAAATCATCTTTTCATATCCGCCAGAATCAGTAACACATCAGGTCGTCGTTGCTGCTATGGGTTTAACGTTATAACTCCCGTGCTTCTCACCGCCTCGCCACCGTCGCCATGTACATAGACGAAGAGGTCAAAGCACGGGCATCTGCGAAACTTGCTGATTGGTTTTCCTAATTAGACACAATACATCCAGGAGAGGGCCATGCAATACCTAATTGCTTTTTTCTTTATCTGCTTCGCCATTTATATGGCCATCAAGAGTATTGTAAATATCATGGCATCTCTTCAAGACAAAATCATGCCCAAGAAACCTGTATCAACAGAGGAACGACTCTATGTTGCTGATGAAATCAAAAAATTATCCATCCTCCTTCATGAAGGACTAATCAGCAAGGAAGAATTCAACCGACAAAAGTCTAGGCTACTTCAATGAATTTTTGAAAAATTCCACGAATCTATATTCTTTGCACAACTGGACACCTCGAATAACCCAGCGCGGATTCAAAAAGTAAGCAACATGAGCAGATTTTCCTAATCGTCCTGCGGCATTGGCAATATCACCTGATCTGGTAGCCCAAGTTCCGATTCCGTGTCCTGAATGGGCTGGTCGGGTATGAGGAGTGCCATTGTGTCATAACGTTCTATCAGCAACTGGGCTGTGAGGTTATTGCACTGAATCTACAACCGGATCATATACACCTTCCGAAGGTTATAGACATTAAATGTCCATGCGCACATGCCCAGCACCACATTGCGTATGCCACACAGAGCGTGTTCGATAGGAACCCGGCTCACACAAGCAAACACAGAACGTCATGCTTCTGTTATTTTCCGTAATCATCACCTCGCACGGCACTCAGCATGGCCAGACTCCATCCAAGTTCTCTGCCCTCGGTGAAAACCCATGGCGGTATGTATCGTGAACTGCAAATCATCGAGCAACTGCAGCAGCAACTTTCAGATCACTATACGGTTTTCCATCACCTGGATTGGGCACTCATCGATGCTGGACGCGAACATCATGGCGAACTAGATGTCGTCGTCATGAACGGTAATGGCGATCTCGTCATCTGCGAAATCAAGGCAGGGGATGTGTTGGAACGTGATGGGCAGTACTTCAAGCTCTACACGTCCGGCGAGAAGAATGTCAGCAGGCAGTGCCAAATCCAGCAACGTGTACTGCAAAGTCGTTTGAAGGAAGCAGGAATCAACCAAGCGCATGTAGCGATGTTCCTTGTATTACCGGACTACCGTTGCCTCATGGGGGCAGGCTTGGCGCTACCCCGGTCCTTGATTGTTGACTCTAGAGAATGCCATGCACTGGCACAGCGGGTGCGAGAAGTGCTTCCTGAAACAAGTTTGTCGGCACAAGGCGAGCGGGTTACGGCTTTCCTGAAAAATCTATTCCAGATCCGGTTGGACTTGTCAGCCCGTGCGAAACAGCTTGCAAATACTGTCCATCAACTCGCTGGTGGGCTGTCTACCTGGATACCGAGGATTCGTCACAACAGCGGCATCATCCAAGTTCAAGGCACAGCTGGCTCTGGAAAAACGCAACTTGCGTTCCAGCTGCTGGAGCAATCTACGGCTAAGGAACACGCGCTATACGTCTGTTATAACCGAGCCCTTGCAGACCGAATGATTGCCAGTCTGCCTCCCCGCGTGCAGGCACAAACGTTTCATGAAGGGTGTGTCAGCCTCTGGCGCCAACGGAAAGGTGAACCCGATTTTGCAGATCCCGCGTTTTTCCAGGAGTCCGAGCGTCATTATCTCGAGCATGAATTTCAGCCACGGTATGACCTGCTCATCGTGGATGAGTCGCAGGACTTCGAACCGGAATGGATTTTGGCTCTGGCGAAGCAACTCAAAGAGAATGGTCGGATGTATGTGCTGGGCGACGAAGATCAACGCGTCTATAGCCGCGAACCCTTCGATATTCCCGAGGCAATTTGCATCGACAGTCCAGATAACTATCGAACACCTCGCATGGTTTGCGCCATGATCAACGCGCTGGGACTGGGCACCCGGGTGATCGAAGCCCTTTCACCTCTGGAAGGCTCGCTCCCGTCCATCCGACTGTATTCTGAATCTGGCAATAACCTTTTTAGCGCGACCCGTGCTGCGGTGAATGAATTCGAAAAAGCAGGCTATCCCTTGTCAGACATCGTGGTATTGACCTTCCGCGGCCATCACCACTCCGCACTATGTTCCCTGGACCAACTGGGTAGCTGGAATGTCAAAAGTTATACCGGCAGTTTTGACAAGGACGGCAATCCGATCTGGCGGGACGGGGAACTCCTGATCGACAGCATCAGCCGCTATAAAGGGCAATCATCGCCCGCTGTCGTGCTAACCGAGCTGGATTTCACCGAACTGGATGAGCAAACTCGGCGTCGGTTGTTTGTGGGCATGACTCGCGCATGCATGGCCGTCAGTATGGTGATGACTGCGGAGGCTGAGCAGGTACTCATGAAACAGCTGGGAGCGTAAGACTACGCCTACATGCCTTGCCTGCTATCATTCAATTCGGTTCTTCAACTGTTTAGAGGCATGGAATGCATAATGATATCGAGCTGATCTTTTCTCCTCTGCAACAGAAGTACACTGAGAACGATCAGACGGTGGAGGTGTGCATCTATCGCCTGCCAGATTCAGGCTGGACACTGGAGGTCGTGGATCAATACAACAACTCCACCATCTTCGATGGTGAGTTCGAAAGCGATCAGGACGCCTTTGATCTGTTCCTTTCTGAAATCAGAGAACAAGGTATCGAATCATTCATCGGCCTTGCGCCAGGTGTAGTAGTCCATTGATCCTGGAGCAACGGCATGGACTAATGCCGATGAGCGGCCTTCCAAGTAGTGTACTCGGACGGTCGTAAGCCATAGCGCGCGAGCACCCCCTCATGCAGCCTGCGGAGTTCTTCAACAATCAGTGCTTGTACGGCAGCTTGTTCACCCTCGGGAATACGTTCAGCCACGGCACGCTGAATACAGGAAAACGAATCAAGTTCCGGATGCCGAATGACTTCACGAATGGTTTGCTTGATGAAATCACGCCATGCCAAGCGAAGGGGGTCTGGCTCGGCCAAGTCTTGTTTGATCGCCAGATATTCCTGTGTAGAACGTTCATAGGCCCAGACATACAGATCACGTAAAAGCTCGACGCGAGTCATTTCGTATACGCCGAGAGTGGCTCGACTGTAAGCTTGCTCCGGCACATCCAAAAAAGTTAGTGGACATAGGTTCGCTCGGAACAGCGGCAGATTCGCGGCTAATCGCGAGGTGCGCTTGTTGATGTCGGCAAAAGGTTGCAGGTAGGGCAAATGCACCATCATGAAGAAGGATTGCTCAAACGGATCGGCAATCTGGTTGGCTTTGCCCAAAAGCACCTCCAGTGCGTCGTCGATTTGCTGCGGTGTTGAGAGCGGGCGATAAACGCTTTTGCTTATATCGACGGCGTGCTGGCGAATTCGCCCCTCATCGGCGGGATTGGGCAGCAAGTTTTCTGCCAAAGCACTGTGCAAGTTCATCAGCGTGTAGCGGTTGAGTTCCGCGCCATCGATGTTTTCGACCAGCAGTTCAATCGCTGTTTTATGGTTCAGGATCATCTGTGTTTCGATGGCCGCCTTACCCCGTGCAGCCTTGCCATGCTCGATGAGCTCACGCGTGTCGAGCCGGGAGTAGGTATTGCCCTCCAGATGGCTTGACGCCCACGACAGGTCGATGAGCAATCGGTTCAGAATGGCGCGGCTGTAGGTACCCGCAGGCTCTCGAGCGTCAGCCGTCCTGCCCATCCGATGTAATTGGCGGCGCAGCGGCTCCGACAAATACCATGTCTCATTGGGGCGGTAGGCATCAAGCAAATCTCGCTGGTAGCCTACCGGCTTGCGTGCCTCCAGAGGTTGGTCGATATAGGCAAGGATGTCCTGGCTATCGGCAGACAGTGGAATGAAAGGCGGGAAACGGTCGACTATGGTGGCTGGTACACCGCTGCCAGATTGAGTATCTGCACGAAAATAGCGACGAGCCCGACCTTCGCCCTCAGCTTTGACTTGCCTGCTATCAATCAGCTTTGCGATCAGGCGTTGCGCAGTTCGCCTGGCGATGCCGGGGTGCGCGGTCAGCAGTTCGGCCAGTGTCAATCCGTTCTTGGATGCTTGGATACTGTTCAGTAACTCTGAGGTAGATGACATCGCGTTGTGGCGCCGTTCGGGATACATGTGGCGCAATTATGGCGCTATTTATGAAACTGCGCCAAAATCAGCGCGAAAAAATGGCGCAGTTCACGGTAAATTGCGCCGCACGCTGGATGACATCGGTCGGCCTTACGATACTATGTATATGCCCTTTAGCCACCCTGTTCAGATGGCGCAGACTAATGATTTGGTTCTACGCCAGCGGGTTCGGAAATCTAGAAAGAAGGGTGATTCCAAATGAGCCGTCAACCCCCCCTCCCTGAAGGGAGGGCTTGAGGTCGTAAGGCTGATAGCCCGAGGTTGACCAGACCGAGGCGGATTCACATCCGCCTACGTTGTGCAGAAGACAGCAAGACCCACCCACGGATGCTTCCTCAGTCCGTGGCTCTGGAAGAAGTGATTGCAGACACGCTTCGGGTAAGCACGAAACGGGTCACTTCGGATCAGGCAACTGATTACCTGCTGCGCAACATGGCTGAACCAGATAGTAACGCCTCGGCCTTAAGGCCGTGAATTCGATGTTCTGGCCGAAACCGTGTTGGCTTTCGGCGAATACCCCTTTTTGTGCGTGATCCGGGCTACCGAGGCCATGGAGGCATCTCTGCGGCCATTAGCTGGGCACGTCTGCTGCAAATTGCAGTATGTCAGATACTAATTTATACTTCTGACAAAAGGAGCCGTAACCATGAGTCATCTTGCCGAGAACATCTTGTCTGCCGCCCGGGCCATGCCCGAGGGGGGGCTGTTGTCGCCCAAGGAGTTCCTGCATCTGGGCTCGCGGGCGGCCATCGATAAAACCTTGTCCCGGCTGGCTCAGGAAGGGAAGCTTCTGCGCGTGACTCGCGGGGCCTATGTCGCACCCCATGAGGGCCGGTTTGGTTCCCGCCCGCCATCCACCGAGTCCGTGGTGCAGGCCATCGAGGCCAGTTGCGGTGAAACGGTCGTGGCAAACGGCGCGGCTGAAGCCAATGCGCTGGGACTGACCACGCAGGTGCCGACCCGCGAGGTCTTTCTCACCTCCGGCGCATCCCGTACCCTGCATCTCGGTAGTCGGTGCGTGGAGCTCAAGCACGGCAACCGCTGGCAACTGCTGCTGGGCAAACGTCCTGCGGGCAAGGTGATCCGCGCGCTGTCATGGCTGGGGCCAGAGGGCGCACCGGCGGCGCTAAAGCAACTGCGCGCAAAACTGCCCGAGTCCGAATGGGAAGCTGTGCGTGGCGTGAGGGCCGCACTGCCGAGCTGGATGGCCAAAGTGGTCAGCGAGGCCACGGCACATGGCTGAGTCCTGGTTTTCGCTCAGCCGGGAAGATCAGGTTGAAGCCCTGGAGTTTGCTGCCGCCCGCAGCGGGCGGCCCGCGCATCTGCTCGAGAAAGACATCTGGGTGGTCTGGGTGCTGTCCGCCATTTACGAATCTGACTTGGCCCGCAAACTCACCTTCAAGGGTGGCACCTCGTTGTCCAAGGTCTATCGCATCATCGATCGGTTTTCTGAGGACGTGGATCTCACCTATGACATCCGCGAACTGGCAGCCGACCTGTTGAAGGAAGGCAACCCCATTCCTGCTTCCGCCAACCAAGAGAGAAAGATCAGCAGCGCGGTACGCCACCGCCTGCCCGACTGGATCGATGCGACGGTCAAACCGGTCATTGCTGCGGCGCTGGCGAAAGATGGGTTGAACGCAAGCTTGACGCTGGAGGGCAAAGATCGGGACAAGCTGATCCTGTCGTATCCGGCGGTCAAAACCGGCACCGGCTATTCAGCGCCCACGATCCAGCTGGAGTTTGGTGCCCGCGCCACGGGCGAGCCGCATCATGTTCAGCCAGTGGCTTGCGACATTGCGCCGGAAATCGAAGACATCACCTTCCCCGTCGCCCAGCCCTTGGTGATGGCGGCAGAGCGCACCTTCTGGGAAAAGGCCACCGCAGCGCACGTGTATTGCTTGCAGGGACGGCTGCGCGGCGAACGCTATTCGCGGCACTGGTACGACTTGGCCGCCATCGCAAAAACGCCACACTTCGCAGCGGCCTGCGCCGACCAGGCGCTGGCTCGGGCCGTTGCAGAACACAAATCGGTGTTCTTCGTCGAGAAAGACGCTGCCGGCGCCAGGATAGATTACTTCGCCGCCACCAGTGGTCAACTGCAACTCATCCCCATGGGTGAATCGATGATGGCGCTCGAAAACGATTACGCCGCGATGCTGAAGGATGGTCTGCTGGCGCTGAATCAGCCGAGCTTTGCCGACATCATCGAGCAGTGCCGTGTCATTCAGGATGAGGCCAATCGGTAGCCCTTTAAACGGGTGCAAATGGGTGTGTTTGTGGTTTGCCCACAGATCGTGCCGTCCTGTTGCATCGCCTCGCATCAAGTCTCCCTGATTGCAGCCACCGGCCAGCAGTTCCCATATGATTTTTATATGGAGAACTTCGATGTCCAGCACCCTCTGCACCTGCTGTGGCCAGCCGTTCGAGCCCCGCCCACAAGCTCCTAGCCACCCAAGCCGATTCGCTGCGCTCAAGTTTAACGGCTATGGCTGGAGCACTAGGCGCAAAATCCGATAACGACTTCCTCTGCCATCGCACCGACCGACATCCGCACACAACCACCCGCAACCGGCAGAAAAAGCCATGCCTCCACCACCTTGCGTCCCGTCGCTTTCTCAATGGCAGATGCATAGGCCGACATCTGTGCCGCATATTTCGGAGCTAGCGTTGACCATTTCCCCGGCTCCAGCACCGAGGACTTGTGATCAATCAGAATCCAGCCGTCCGCCGTGTCGAGCAGCAAGTCGATACGCCCATTCAGAATCTGCCCATTCGCAAGCACACTCTGCACGGGAATTTCGGCATGAGCTGTCACAGCAGGCCAGCGGCCAGCGATCCACTGATGCAGTTCCTGAATGCGTTGATTGAGCAAGTTCGCTGAAATTGCGCCTTGCATTCCGTACCCGTCAAGCACTCGAACCACTTCGCCTTCACTCAAGGGCACCTGATGATCTGTGAAGGACAAAGCGATGCACGAATGGATAGCGGTACCCAGCACATCCTTGTCTTCGTATGAAGAAAGCACCAAAGGCTCACCAAGCTGGACCGTATCCATTGCACTTGCAGACATTGAGGCGGCCTGCGAGGGATTAAATTTCAGCGGAATCTTGTCACGCGCGGATGAAACAGTGCCAAAGCCGAACAACACACCTTCCCCCTCCTCCTTCTGCTGGGTTGCAAGACTACCTGCATCAAGCTCCCAGCGCATGGCTGAAATCTGCTCGCCAGAAGGCAGAGTAATCGAGTCACTCTCTTCATCCTGCAGCAGCCAGTCTGCAGCTACAGTGTCGAGCCATTCTCCAGAAAGCTTCCTGCGCTGCCGCGCCAGGATCAGCAAATCCCGAGCACGCGTCATGCTGACATACAACAAGCGCTTGGATTCTTCGATGGCAGATGCTTGGAACGCTGCGGCTATCGGTGTCGCATCAATGCGCTCAGCCAATTCCACAGTCCTTTGTTTCCCAAATGGCCAGGGCCAGTAGCGGATAAATCGATCTGCCAGAGGCCGCTGCACATCGAAAGTACTGGTTGACTGGGCACTAATACCCCAGAGACGACTATTCACATCTTTGGCCAGATCAGTGAGGATCACCACCGGCCACTCCAGCCCCTTGGCCGCATGGTGCGTCATGATCCTGACGGCATCAACCGCAGGTTCTGCCAACATATCCTGATTACTGTCAGCCTGCTCTCCGAGCCAAAGCAGCAGCCCAGAAATCGACGCAGCCATCTGCCCTACCTGGCAGACCTCTTCATAGTGTCGCGCCAATTCGCTCAAAGCCTGCAGGTTGGCCAATCGGACGCGCGCACGATCACCAGTCTCAGACCAGGCGCTCACCGTTTCCGGCAGCTGGCAGATGGCCATGACGGATTCCAGTGCTTCAGTGGGCGACATCACCGGCAAATCAGCCCTAAGAGCCACAATTTTGGCCAGCAGCGGATGGACGGGATGATCTTCGCACGCCACTTCCATCCATTGATCAGGCTTGGTGGACTTCCTGAGATAGCGAAGACGATCTGCGACCCAAACCTCCGGCTCCAGTCCGTCATGCATAGCGACGATTTCGGCTGTCGCGATGGTATCGGTCGGATCATTCAGCCGGCGCAAACAGGCCAAAGCCAAGGTCACCTCCGGGGTTGCGAGCAAGCCAGGCTGGGCAGTTGCAACCGGAATCCCCTGTGCAGACAGCGCGGCCGCCAACGCGACGACGCCATCATGGGTCCTAGAGAGAATAGCGACATCGCCATATTGGACCGGCCGCAGTTTTTTCTGGGACTTATCAAAAATGGTGTAACCGGATTGGACAAGTTGAATCACGCCACGAGCTACGGCACGGACGTCATCCGATACGTTCTTTCCGTGCAAAATCCAGTTGCCGAATGCCGGCTTTGGCATGGTTTCGGCACGACGCGGACTAAGCTCGACTTCATTTTTCGTCAAACTATTGGCAAATGCGGGGGCAAACACGGCATTCACAATGTTGACCAGTTCCGGGCGCGAGCGCCAGGAATATGGCAACACCTCCTTGTTCGCCCCCATCTTTGGCAGCGCATTGATAATGGACAGCATCAACTCCGTGTCGCTGCCGCGGAAACCATAAATTGCCTGCTTAATGTCACCAACCCAATAAACCTTTTTCGCAAAGGAAGCCAGCTTGAGAAACAAGGCAAGCTGAATGGGACTGGTATCCTGAAACTCATCCACCATCAGCAGATCGAGTTCATCACGAAGCACCGTAGCAACGTCGGGCTGATCGAGCAGATTCAGCAACAAATGCTCCTGATCTGCGAAGTCGAGTGCCCCCAGCTCCTGCTTATACTGGCGATAGTTTTCCAGAGCTTGCTCAGCCAGCCTGAACATGGTTTTGAGATATGACCGCAGATCCTGCTGGAGCTGAGGGTGTTCCCCATAGCGTTCGGCCAGCAAGGTAATCGATTCAACCTGTGCTTTAAGTGCTGCCTCGGGTTTCATTTTGGAGAGCTTGACCCAGTCACTCCAGGGCAAACTCCCCCTCTGCAGTCCCTTAGTGCACACGTGGAGTTGTTGCAGATACTTCTTCGTGACATCCTTTCCGCCCTCATTGGCCATAAGCTCGATGACGGGCAGTACAGCAAGGATCGCTTGCAACAAGGCTTGGCTCAGATCCTGTTTGGTTACAGCAGGGAAATGGCTCAGTAGTGCCTGGCAGTTCTGTTCGGCAAAACCCGCGATTCTTCCGAGGGAGATATCATTGGTACGCAGTTGCGTTACCAGCGTCTGCAACGCTTCCTTCCATTCGTCCTCCAATCCCAGCCGATGAGACAACGCAAGCAGCTCACGCATCGCTTGTTCGTCCAGCACCGCATCAATAGCCCTGCTGAGCAACAAGCTGGCTTGCGATTCTTCCAGTACCTGCAACTCCGTCGATTCACCCGCTTCAAAGGCAAAACGCTCGATCAGCTTCCCGCACACACTGTTCACGGTACCAATCCTAGCCTGTCCAATTGCATTGGACAGGCCCCAGCTCCCCTGCTTCAGCAGATGCTCGCGCACCCGCTCCCGCAATTCGGCCGCAGCCTTCTTAGTAAACGTCGTTGCAATCACTCCGGATGCCCGCACGCTACCGCTCTGCAACTCTTCATGCAGCAACTGAGTAAGCCGGTGCGTCTTGCCACTCCCGGCACCGGCACTGATAAAGGTGATCTTGGCATTCATACTCATGTCAGTTGCTCCATCCGGCCAGGGTGCGGTAGTCGTTGTAGGCCTCGTTCAGATATTCCATTGCCAGGCCATTGTCGGGAGGCGTCGAGTCTTCATCCGGCTCGGTTCCATCCATGGCCACCTCAAATAAGCCTTCCTGAATCTGCTTGGCACGCCAGCGCCAGGTGTTGATAAACCGTCGCCAAAGTTGGGCGGTGTCCTCACCATCTGCGGAATTAACCACGTCGGCGCCTTGCAGGACATGATCATCCGCAGCCAAGCAAAGGGCCCGATCAAGGATGAAATACGCCACGGACGGTGCAGCCTTGGTGTCCTGGCGCAGCAACTCGGCATACACCGCCAACTGCAGATGCTGATTAGCTTTCAATTTACCCCGATACTTCGTGGCTCCCGCCCACTTCATGTCGACCACCGCCCGAGCACCTTGCTGATTGGTCATCACCAGATCGGCATAGCCAGCCAGCGCGCCACCAGGGAAGGTTCCGGACAAGGGCTGTTCGGGAATGACATCCACAATACCGGATGACTCAACGAGTTTTCGCAGGGACACCATGGCGTTTTCTAGGCGTCGACGAAACGTTTCGAGCTCGGCCCGTTTTCCCGGTGCGAGCAAAGTGGCGCCCTCTTGCATAATCAGCGTGCGGAATTCTTCATCGAACCACTGTGCAAATTGGGCATCGTCCATCTGCAGTGCATCGCTTCGCCGGTAGTAACGCTCAACCAGCGCATGCGCGAGATTGCCAAGCATCCGGAAGGAATGACCCTGTGTGATACTTCGTGAAGGGCGGAGGTCTGCGGGGTATTTCAGCAACCATTGATAGGGGTTGAACAGCATCGACTCGAGGCTCGAGAAAGATTCCTTTGCTCGCAATTCGACCGACACGTCCTCCGGTAGAGACCACCAGCGTTTTCTTGACGGCAGGCGGATGTTCTTCAGAGGAACCATGCCCTGCCCGCCTTGTTCGATGAGGCGCTCAAGCGGTTGAATCACAGGTTCGTCCACCAGCGAGCAGATCATCTGCCAGAGCGGATGCACCTCACGACCCGGCGGGGGCAGAACCAGTACAAGCTGATCCGTCGCGGCCATCACAGGGCGTATCCACTCCACTGCAGCTTGATCCAACTGATCACCCACAGCAGGCAATTGGCATCCTGCATGAGCCAGCGACTGAACTTCCTGGTTGGACCAAGGCAAATTGCTCGGCAAAACCGGCATCCCCATCTGCCACCAGATTACGCGTCGCGACTGTTCAAAGACGGCTCCTGGATAACGGGTGACCAGACAAGCCCCTACTTCAGCATCACCGAGCGGATTGAGTGCGCCCGCGCCAACGACCTGCATAACCAGTTTTTGCAATTGCCGCTGCCGCAGAGAAAATTCTCCCTGTCTCAGCAACTCATCCAGAGCCTCACAGAATGCCGAGCATTGGGCATAACCCGCCTGAAAAGCCAGCTGTGCAGCAACATCCTCATCACCGAGGCGATGCCGGAAAAATCGCTGCAAATTTCTGACCCGTTCCAGAACCACCTCGACAGGAACCCCCTCCTCCAGAGGAAAACGTCGATGTTCAACCCAGCTTGTAATCTGGGCGCGTACGGCTTCCGCTTGTTCTGGACCATAGTATTCGGCGATCTCATTCAGAACATTTTGCCAGCGCTCCCCCCCCACACCCGGCGCATCCGCAATTTTCTCAGCAAGCTTGCGGCGAGCCATCGACCGAATCGGACAGATGGGATGGGTAAGAAATTGCAACAGCGCACCATAATCAAGAGGGTCCCAAAGCAACGCCAGCGCCATAGGCAATACCTGCAAAGCAGGACGGCATGAGCTGCTAGCTTTCAAGCCCAATCGAGCCTGATTTGCGCTAGCCAGATAACCATCGAGGACGGCCCCTGCTTCGCCTGCAACCAGCAACGTCTCCGCTTCATCGGGCAAATGTACCGACAACCAGGATGCGGCAATGCATTCCGTCTCTGACTGCACGACAAGTACCGAACCATCATCCCGCCACTTGAGCACATTGCCCTTAAGACCGGATTTAGCCAGTTTGAGCTGCTGCTGCAGTTCACCCAGAAAACCGTGTCCGGCCCCCTGAAGATTCTGCTCCACTTTAACGGGCAGTTTGGCAAGCACGGTCTGCCATGTCAGGGGCAATGTCGCCAGGGGGTCAATACAGCGAAGACTATCAATTCTGGCTTGCCGTACTGTCAGTTGTTCGCTCACGCGGCGCAAACGCTGCCCCACATTCGGACTTACCGAAACAGCAGCCAGCACCTCCACATCCGCCATATCTACCAGTCGCAACGGGGCATCTGCGGCAACTTGTCCATTCCAGCCATGCAGGGACCACTGATCACGCCATTCAAGCAAGGTGGCTGCTGTACCCAACGGATCCGTGGCAAAACTCTGATGGAAAAAGCGATCAGCACGATCACAACGACGCAAGCAATCCCGATACTGAATAACGCGTTCGGCATGAGCGGGGAGGATAGCCGTCAATCCCAACTGATCCTCCAGGATCTGCAACAACCCCATTGGCCCAACCGCCGCATGACCCAGTGCATTGCGCGCCTTTTCGGTACGTTGACCGTCAAGATAGAGCCCAAACGTGATGTGCAAACCCGTCATATCCTTTCCTCTCCGCATCAATTTCCATCGCAGCCACTGAGGCCACGCAGAAAATACCTTGTCTGACATGTTATGAAATATCACTGTGCATTCCTCGAATGCAAAGTGATATCCACTGCACTACTCCAATCCCGTATCGCCTGCGTTGCGAAGCCACTTGGGCTTACTTGTGTTTTCAGGCAGATTCGCGAAAAACTCATCCGTCGCCCGTTCGCTGCGCAGATACGCTTCCCGGCCACCATCGCTCGCAATCTGCTGGTCAATTTTGCTCTGAATCGCCTGCAAAATCGGACTATCACCTGGCGTACTGTGGATCAGATGGCGCTCAAGCAGTCTTTTGAAGAACGCCCAACGATGCCATTCACCGCAGCCCACACACGGCGTCAACGCATGCCCTGACCGAAATCGGATTTGATCGAGATAGCTCACCAGCTTCTCGGGCGTTACAAAAAGCGGACACAGAGAAGACGGAGGAGGCAGCTGTCCCATCCAGTATGCGGCAATGTCTCTGGCAAGCTGCCAATCTGATCCGAGCATGGGTTTTCTCCTGTCCGCTTATGGCGTCCAATTCTGAGCATGTCGCCGCCATTCGATAGCGCGAATGCGTTCAAGGGTTGAGGCACTAATGCCGTAATGGGACTGGAACCAGATCACAAACACCGTGCTCCAGGTTTCATCCGGATCCAGAGCGTCCCCCTGCAGTTCCAAGACACAGGTTATCGGGGGCAGCAAACCCATAACCCCCCAGCAGCGGTAATCCTTGCGCATGACCAGCACGGCCATGAACTGAATCAGGTACTCCGGTTCGAGTACCAAGGCCAAATCCGGATCGAAGAGCCCTGATTGCGCCTGCAACTCTTCGAAGAGCTTGCTGATCCGCAACAGCGGATGCATCCTCCCGCCACAGAGGCGATGGGCATTCGGGTCGTATTGCCTGAAATCATTCACCCGCACCTGGCGGCCATTATCCAGATCCAGGCAGGCCGGCAAGATGGCCGCATCCGTTGGCGGGCGAATGTTCTCCTCCGGCCGCAAAGTCAAGCTCGCCCAGTCAATACCAAGCCGCTCGGCCAGCTCGCGATCGGCTTCATTATGCTGCAGGTGCTGCTCCCAGAGTTCCCGCCAGGTCAGCAGCGGCAGATCATCATGGTCCATCAGGCATTCCTGTGTTCGATAGTTCAGTTAACCTGCGCTCAGGAATCCAGCATCTTTCGTCCCAGATCCGCAGGATCTGAGGCGCCAAGCTGGTTCAGCACCGAGTGATGCACCTGACCCGGCCCCTGGGCGAGGATTTTCTCAAATTCGCCGTACTGCTCCAGAATCCAGTCCTGGGTTGGTTTGCTGCTTAGCCAGTGCATGAATGCCGCTTTATCCTCTTGGCTCCACGAGCACTTTTCGGTCATCACCTCTGCAACGCCAAAGCCACAGTAGGTTCTTGGCCCTGCTTCATCGGCCGTAGTGGGAGGATCTACCAGTGGCGTGCGGAACTCGATGACATCGAAGTACCCGGCCATTTGCGCGGGCGACATCGGCTCAAGCTGCAGGCTCATCCAGGTCATGAAATTGCTCGTTTCCAGATGCTCGAACATCAGATCGGGAGTGATCGCCACGTTTCGTCCGCTGGGCAATTTGGCCATGAATTGAGGTCCTCTTGAAGGTTGGATTGCCTCAGGCAATCGAGTACTGGTGATGATCAGGTTCGCTGAGCAAGCTGGTCACGATGGCATCAACAATCTTCTGCCCACCCCGGGCAGAAGGCTCGATGGTCGATACCTCGGAATAGTCGTCTGCTTCGTCGCAGATCACCCGCAAGTCGAGCACCGGGATGTGCAGGCTGGCGGCTTCTTCGAGGATGATCTCGTTAAAGAGCGCGAGCGCGGCCTGCTCAGCCAGCCCCAGATCAGGGATCTTGTTGTAGATGGTGCAGACCGTAACCGGGCGTCCGGTGTACTTTGCCTGCAGCAGCATATCCCGATAGGTCCGGCGGAACGGTTGGCGGATATGCCATTGCAGCTGAGTCAAGGCTTCACCAATGGTATTCACCCGGTCGCCAAGCAGGTACAGACATTGCAGGGCATCATTGCCACCACTGCTGATGACCACATGGCTGACTTCCTCGGGCAGATGCTGGAGTTGCACCTGCACATCGCGGGTCACGGCTCCGTCAACAGCCAGCAGCAGTCCCTGCCACGGCTCGGGCAGACTGACTTGCAGTTGCTCGATCACCGCGGGCTGACCGGGGACGTAGCTGGCATTGTCGAAGATGGAGTCGCCCAGCAACGCGACGCAGCGGCGCGTTGCACCACTATCCAGTATCTCAATAGGAGGGAGCGGATAAGCCACGTTTGCTTCCTTATGCAGCAGGTCACAGGATGAAGGCAGTATGAAACAGCCAGTAGCTCACATGATGAGCCTTCACTAACTGATTCTGAGCTTATGCAATGAGCCAGTTTAGCGCTAGAATTCGCTAAAAACATTCAGACTGTCCATATGAACCAGTCCCAGTGCTTTTTCGCAGCAATCATCTGCTGCATGAGCTCCATGTGATACCTATTGCCAGGCAAGAGATATGAACCATGTGAACCTACCTATGGGGTGGGCACGGCAGGGGGAGGAACTAGTTCTTGTGCTCTTGCCGGATCGCAGCCTAGCCATTTACAAGCTGCAAGCCTGGAACAAACTGCTCAAAGAACTGGAAGCTAACCGCAAATCCATCGGCAAACACAAATACCGGCTGATGCAGCGCTCACTTATTGGTAGTGCTGAACAATATACGGTCACGGAAGCTGGTGTTATTGCCATCCCTGAGCTCTTACTGGCTTTGCTTAATGGACGGTCGTTTGCAGGCTGTGTTGATGAAGGGACTCGCTTGCTATTCCGCTAATCTCCATTTACTACATCGAACAATCAGTCTTGACTAATTCCGTCAACCGTCAGTTGCACGACTTGCTGAGATGCCATCATGAGCCAGTCCGAACGATTTTTCCGCATCAATCAGCTGTTGCATGAGCGCCGCGTGGTACCGATTGGCGTGTTTCTGGATGAGCTGGAGATTTCCCGGGCCACGTTCAAGCGCGATATTGAGTACCTGCGCGATCGCCTGCAGGCGCCGATCATCTGGGATCGCGAGGCCGGGGGCTACCGCTTCGAATCGGACCGACAGGCCGGGCAGTTCGAAATGCCGGGGCTCTGGTTCTCCGCGAAGGAAGCCACAGCACTGCTGTCGATGCAGCATGTGCTCTCCCAGCTGGAGCCGGGATTGCTTTCTGGTCACGTGGGACCGTTTCAGGCACGCCTGCGCACACTGCTGGCCCAGGAAGGACTGGATCCGGATGCGGTGCAGCGGCGTATTCGCCTGCTGCCCTCGCTGCATCGCCCGGTTGCGCCGGCACACTTCGAGGCGATCGCGCATGCCGTGATGCAACGACAGCGGCTCAGTCTGCAGTATCGCTCCCCCGGAGCCGAGCAGGCGACGGCCCGCATCGTTTCACCGCAGCGGCTGACCCATTATCGCAATGCCTGGTATCTGGAAGCGTGGTGCCATCTGCGCAATGCCATCCGCTCGTTTGCGCTGGATAGCGTTGAGACGGTCGCGCTGAGCCAGGAGGTCGCGCTGGATGTGCCGGATGCTGAACTGCAGCAGGCACTGGAAGGTGGTTACGGGATTTTCAGTGGCAATGAGCGACAGTGGGCTCGCCTGTGCTTCAGCGGTAAGGCAGCCCATTACGTCAGCCGCGAAACCTGGCATGCCGACCAGAGCGGCGAATGGCTGGACGCCGAGCATTATCTGCTGCAACTGCCGTATCGCGGGGAGCGGGAACTGGTGATGGACATCCTCAGGCATGGTGCCGATGTCGAAGTACTCGATCCCCCCACACTGCGTCAGGCGGTGGTGGCACAGCTGCAGGCCGCGCTCGGGCATTACGCGGCAGAGCTGGCCAAGCCAGCCCCTGCTGACACACCTGCACTGAATCTCAGCCCGCTGCATGCAGCCGCCCGCAAGGCCGCAGACCGGATTCGCCATGCCGATGGCTTGCTGATCACCGCTGGCGCGGGCATGGGGGTGGATTCTGGCCTACCGGATTTTCGTGGCGGCCAAGGATTCTGGGAGGCCTACCCGGCACTCGGACGCGCCCAGCTCAGTTTCATGGATGTTGCCTGTCCGCAGACCTTCCGTACTGACCCGGAGCTGGCCTGGGGATTCTATGGCCACCGGCTCAAGCTATACCGCGAAACCGAACCACACGAGGGCTTCCACGTGCTGCACCGCTGGGGAGAGCGCCTGCTGCATGGTGCCGCGGTCTTCACCAGCAATGTGGATGGCCAGTTCCAGAAAGCCGGTTTTGCGGCGCAGCGCATCAGCGAGTGCCACGGCTCAATTCATCATCTGCAATGTCTGGATGCCTGTTCGACCCGGATCGAGTCAGCTGACTGGCTGGAGCCGCAGATCGACGCGGAACATTGTCGCTGGCTGGGCAAACTGCCGAGATGTCCGCAGTGTGGCGCCCTGATGCGGCCGAACATCCTGATGTTCGGTGACTGGGAGTGGCTGGGACAGCGCAGCGATGAGCAGCGGCAACGGCTGAACCGCTGGCTGGATAAACCAAAGCGCCTGGCCATCATCGAACTGGGGGCCGGCACCACCATTGCCACGGTACGCCGCGCCGGAGAGCGCCTGCTCAGTCGGGACAATGTCGAGTTGACTACCCTGATCCGCATCAACCCGACCGAAGCCGACGGCCCCGCCGGTACCGTCAGCCTGGAAAGTGGTGCGCTGGTCGGCGTGCAGGCCATCGCGGAGACGCTGGGCTGGTAATTGCGGGCGGTACCTTTAGCGACGTTGTTAATGGCATGGACACTCCCTTCTAAACCGGCATAGCCGGGTCCAGACGGAGAGCGTTAACCGCGCATGGAAGTTCACCATGAACATCGCCACCATTGGCCTCGACTTGGCCAAGGACGTCTACCAGATTCATGGCGCTGATGCGCGCAGCATCAAAACGACTAGCAGCGTTACCTAGGGTTGGGCCGATCAACTGCGACCACTATGGTCATCGGACACCGCTAGTTACAACACGGCAGCTCGGCAAACCCGAAGACAGCAACCTCTCGCGCGAGATTCGCCGCAATGGCAGGCGTGACCGCTACGACGCCGAACGTGCGGAGCAACGCTATCGTCAGCATCTGCAGGACAAGGGGCGCCCGCGCCCGCGCTGGCATCAGGTATTCGATGAAGCCGCTGTCCCGTTGCTCGAAGAAGGCTGGAGCCCCGAACAGATCAGCGGCGTGTTTCGGGACAGTGAATGCAGAGTCAGCCATGAATGGCTCTATCAGCGCATTGCCGACGACAAGCGCCGGGATGGTCAGCTCTACCGCTTGTTGCGCTGCCAGAAACAGCGACGCAAACGGTATGGCTCACCCGAGCGGCGCGGGCAAATCAAGGATCGACGCAGCATCAGCGAACGCCCAGCCAAAGTGGAAACCCGCGAGGAAATCGGACACTGGGAAGCGGACACCATGATTGGGGCCGGCCAGCAAGGGGCGCTGGTCACCTTGGTTGAGCGCAAAACCGGACTGACCCGGATAGCCCACGTTCCAACCAAAGAGGCGGCCGGCGTCACCAAAGCCATCTGCCGCATGCTTGCGCCGCTGAAGGGCCAGGTGAAGAGCATCACCTTCGACAATGGCAAGGAATTCGCCGGCCACGCGACGATCTCCCGCCGGTTGAAGGCGGATTGCTACTTCGCCGATCCGTACTCGTCGTGGCAGCGCGGGAGCAACGAAAACACCAACGGCTTGATCCGGCAATACTTCCCGAAGAAAACCAGCTTCGCCAAAGTCAAGCCAAGCCAGATTGCCGAGGTGGAAAGGAAGCTGAATAATCGCCCCAGGAAACGGCTCGGTTTCAAATCGCCGAATTACGCATTTGAACAGGCCAAGTCACTGAATTGAAAACCACTTGACTGTTGCACTTACTTTTTGAATTCGCGCTCTTTTATGAACAAACAACAACACCAGACTTTATAAAGAACCGACTATGTATCACTACATTTTATTAACGAGGCGAAGGCTATTGCACAAACGCTCTGTTTCAGGACAGATATCCTGTGCCTCAACAAAGAGGCCAGTATCAACAATCTTCGCGATCAGTTCAGCGCAAGACTGCCGAACATCCTTTGACGAAGACTTTGATCGCAGCCAGTAATCCAAAGAACCAGGCTTGCTGTGCGTATCGAAAGTTGTGTTATCCCCTCCAATAATTACATAAGTACGTCCGCTCCCCTTGACCCATGCAACAAGCTCATTGATATCGAAATCACCTGAAGAATAAATAAATGAAATCCGTGACATATTGTCTCCATGCATCTGACTATTAGCATGAGTGAATCGGCCCAGCGTCTCTAGACATTCTCGAGCCGTTGGAAATACCCTCTCACACTCTACCAGCGATAGTGCGTTTGCGGAACTAAGACGACGCCCCGAGCTGTAGAACAGCTACATGTAATCAGAGATATCCCGCCCGACCTCTTCCCAGTCGAGATAGGTTTTTCGCTTGATGCGCTCCCGCTGCAGCAACTGGAAGAAGTTCTCCGCAATGGCATTGTCGTGGTAATTCCCGCGCCGACTGATACTGAGAACCAGGCGATAATCCAGCAGGAAGTTCTGCTTGTCGTAACTACTGAACTGACATTCCCTGATCGAAATGTACAAGTACATCCTGTTTGGGTTGGCGCCACCATATCACTATCCCGCCATCATCAAGTCATTCAATAGCAGTTTTCTGTCGATGCGTGACTGAATTGACCAGCCAATGACCTGACGCGAGAACAAGTCGAGCTCAACGGCCAGATACTGCCAGCCATCATGTGCGCGGATGTACGCAATGTCTGTTACCCAGGCTTTATTCGCTGTATCTACGGTGAACTGGCGCTGAAGGGGATTCAGTGCAACTACCGCCGAGTGACCTCTGTTAAAGCCAGGAACCCCGATGACACCTAGTAATCACTTGAGTGCATAGATATGACTCGGCACGGCACAGTCAGAGAATGGGTAACTGATACCCATAGGGCCGGATGAAGGCATGCGTTACCCGAACTCAGCGTTGCTGGCTCATGAATGTTGAGCTACTCAATTCACCATCGAGCTCATTCGGTGAGCCTGATCAGAGCGCAATATGGTGGCAAGAATCAAAAACGCTGAATTGCAGCTGCACGGGAAATCAACATGTCACAGATGGCTAAGAATACTCACTTTGCTCGTCAGCAGCCCCCCCGACTCAAAAGATTGCCCGTGTTCTACTCCGAGAAGATGATCGGCAGCGTAGCCAGTTTTTCGCCCAGCGCCGGCAAGCCCCGCGCGGTACTGGCCTCCTGGCAGAAACTCGACATTCCCTTAGAGCTCCACGATGTCGAGCCAGTCACCAATGCGTTGCTGGTAATGGCGCATGCGACCGAATATGTGGAAGGCATTTTCGCGGGGTCGATTGCCAATGGCTTTCGCAGCAAAGACCCTGCGCTCGCAGAAACCTGCCGCTATACGGTTGGGGCCATGCTTGCTGCTGCACGTGAAGCCGTTCGCAACCGGCAGGTGGCAATCGCTCCCGTATCCGGCTTTCATCATGCCAGTCATAACGCCGCCTTCGGTTACTGCACGTTCAATGGTCTGCTGGTGACCGCGCTTGCACTCAAAGAGCTCGGATTGATCAGCACGATTGGCATATTAGATTGCGATGTGCATTACGGGGACGGGAGCCAGGACATTATCAACCGACTGGGTCTTAAACACTGGATTCAGCATGTCAGTATGGGCCAGCACTGGACCACCTTGCCCGAGCATGCAGAACAATTCCTGGCCGATCTGCCACAGATCATGACCTCGTTCGCGGGCTGTAATCTGTTGCTGTATCAGGCAGGTGCCGACCCCCACATCAATGACCCGCTAGGCGGCTTTTTGAGCAGCGAACAGATGTTGCGGCGCGATCGGATCGTGTTCGAATACTGCAGACGTTTTGCCCTGCCAGTCGCCTGGAACCTGGCTGGTGGCTACCAGCGGGACGAAGCGGGTTCGATCAGACCCGTGCTGGAGCTGCATGATCAAACACTATGTGAGTGTGCAAATTGTTTTCTATGAATTTCAGAAAATCTATTAGAGCCACTCGTCAAAATGGGTGAAATATGTTCGAGAAAAATAGTCGCATCATAACCCAGAACGACATAGATTTCATAAACAGAGTCCAATATGAACTCAATTGGAATTACTATTTCCCCATCAAATTATTACGACTGATATTCGACAAGATCATCAGACCTTTTATATTCATAATATTCGCCGCTATAGGGGTAATGCACTTTATACATAGAAGCAATAAATACATGCAACAGAAAGCAGCAATAAAATCCGTCAGTGAATTTGGATCAATAACATCTGCAGACGCCCGAGCACTTCACAAGAACAACTTCACACAATACATGACATCACTAGCATGGGCAATCATTTACCTCCCAATTTCACTCTGGATTTTATCAATTTCTGCCAACGCATTCACTAACGGCTGGTTCGACAAATCATTGCTTGGGCACCTCTCGACCAGAATTGGCTATATTATTCAATACCTCTACGCTACAATTTCTTACCCATGGATATGTTTATTTGAAAACAAAGATTTTGCTAGCAGCATGTACGAAACCAATCAATCACCGAGTCTAAATTGGTGGTTTGCTACCACACCATGGGTTTCATTGAATATTTTCTTCATACACAAAGCATACAAACACTATATTTGTTCCAATACCCATGAAGTGCCCGGTTACCTTGGTGAATTTCCCTTGCATGGATATTCGGAAGTAGACGCTGAGGATGGTGAAGTTAACTGGAATCTTCCAGCCTGCGAATTAATATTGGACCCAAGAACATCATGCGGAGAAGGAAGATTCATTCCTCCTGTATTTCAAGTTGCATGGTATTTGGATTATCTTGCTAAAAAAATACCTGACCCAGATGGTTCGAAAATCGAACACGAGGATTATGCGACACTCCATTTGAAGAAACTTGTTGATCGCTACATTGAGAAATATCCTGGCATCATAGCGGCTGCTTTTCGTGTCGCATATATACGTGATCCGCATGGTGATCCGCGCATCGATATCGACTTCCCCACCTTATGCAAAATATTCGGAGGCCCCCAGCATGAGAGTGACACTGAATATCGGAAGACATGGTTCAAAGAAATTCTCGCTGTTACTTACACCCCTCATCCACTTCGCCCAAACGATGATCCTTTTTATCGCCTTTTTAAGTTTACTGCAACGGGTAGACAAACAGATCAACGATTACTGTCGACACGGCCATGGGCCAACGGCTGGATAGAGGTGGAAGGCGGAGATATGTTTACTTATGGAACGTCCCCTTTTTGCAACACGCCATGGCGTATTCAACGAGCAAGTGCAACAGTTGTGGTTTGAATGAACGCATGCAATGATCGATCGGCTAGCCACCGGATTTACACTGCTGTTGTAAAACGCGATTGCGTGGGTTCAAAGACATATGGCACCATATTCTTAGCCAAGTCCATCTCTTGTTGCTAGCTGCAACCAGCCAGCATCACTTCGTGCCAACCTGTTTTGAAAAATTTGTCAGGCTGACATTTTTTTACAAATTCCATGGGATATTAGCCCCTCTATCCTCTTACGAAAGACATGGGAGCCTTTCTCGGGAGTTCTGGATTTCGACGATATTGTAACGCTGATTAAGAAACAATATTTTGGCTTATATTTCCACATAGTTTTATAGCATAAAAAGTCGTTCAAGTGACGCGTTTTTTCGGAGACAGAAAACGCAACCATAATTCCAACATCAAATTCAAAGGCCCACTTAATGAAATTCCCCGTAATCGAGCATGCAGTTCTTCTCCGCCGCAGAAATTCGTATTCATATCCCGCGATTGGGCTAGAAGGTCAGGCGCCGAACTGGCGCGAAATCACCTTCCCGAGTATGTCGATGCTTGACGCATACCTGACAAAAAAACTCAACTCCAGCGAAAATGCTGAAGTGATTCATGGATACATCGCCACGCTATTTTGGGGACATGCGAGCAGCGCAGACGGTAGGGATATTCGAGCGCGCGCACATGGGAAAATACGCCTTGCTTACCAAGGCCAGCGGCGTACCGTCAAAGGAAAGGAACAACAAATGCGAGGTGTCTTAGATGTAGGAGAAAACGCTGTTGTCGGTCACATTCGGTCGGCCATTGAGCACATACATAATGATCGCTACGGCAGTGCTCTCGCGGAACTCAACAAACTCCCACAAATTCAAGTCGCATTCAGTTCAAAACTTTGTGCCTTCATTTCACCAGAGAAGTGCGGAGTCATAGATTCCAAGATCGCTGAGAACTTCCCCGAACTTGGGTTTTCGCTTCGAAACGGGTACGTTACTGATACTGTGACAAACAGAGAAAGTTATGGCGAGTACTGTCTATGGTTGCAGGCTAAAGCTACCACGCTAAACACCGATGCGAATCATGCGCAATGGATCGACCGAGACGGCAGCAAAAATCGATGGCGCGCCGTCGATGTTGAGCGGGCCCTGTACGGTTGAAATCGAATTCTTCCATTGAGCGGACTCGACCCGGCAAAATGGGTTGAGCCCCTCACGGCAAAAAGCTAGTGTTCGCTTTTCCACGAAGGCATCGACCGTTTTAAGTTGAGTGGTCCTACGAATGCCTAGAGTTGAGGACGCCAGACCTACCGCTCATGACCGATAGGAGACCTCCGGACAATCATGGCGCAAAAGTAACGCGTTAGTAGTTACCGCCCTGCAACCAAGGGCAGGAAAGAATCAGAAGTTGTTATAACCTCGAGAGGCTGCGTGGCAGATTCACAGACAAAAAGCTTCCGGTCAGGTCAAACCATCCATGATTGCCGATTTGGAATAGAATTTGAATAATTGATCAAGAAAGGGACTCGGTTTCTAGTCACTGAGTGGCGCATTCGAACAGGCCAAACCACTGAATTGAAACCAACTTGACTATCGCACTTACTACGTGAACACACGGCCAAATAAATACTAGATTAAAAAAACACTATCGTACACCTCAATTTTTATCTCATCATTGAAAATTCATAAGCTACACAGAATAATTTACATCTGCGCCCGGGAAAAATCAACCAGAAGCCGATCCATGAAATCCCCTCTACAGCAGAATTGGCACTCACTCTTTATGAGGTCCTTTCAAAAAATGAGCACTAAGCCCTTCTTTTTCAACATTACGCCAGATAATACCTCGCTTCTTTGTATAAAGAAGGACATTTTTAGTGGTTTTAATTCTCGTGATATCTGAAAGCAAAATGTGCCATGTACATACTTGATATGGCTTTCCTGTACCAATCCACAATGGATCATATTCAGGATAGATATGCAGATCCTCAAAAATTCGCATCCACGTCGACCTATCTAGCACATCGTTTAAATCGAGTTCCTCGAATTCCCTCTGGTTAATAGTCAAGTTTATGTTATTAAGAACATTGTGCCAGTTAATAAAGTCGCTAACCTTCGCTTGTGCTTCGTCGACCCGAAACTGAATGACAACATCTTCCCGGCTTGACCGGCATCGCAACTTCTTGCCCAGCCATGACCACATTGGCACTTCTGCATCATATGGATTAGGGAATTGCATCTGTTCCATCATCCACACATAAGCGTGCTCCCAATCAGGGTCAATAAGCTCACGTCGCCCAACAAGAAATCCATTACGAAATAAATCACTCAAACATCTTGGATCTTGGGCAGTAATCAAGTTGAGCACAAAAACCTCCTCATAAAAACACTAGATTGCCTCAAATCACCTGCACTATTTATTATTTCCACCCATTTTACCAAAGGCAGGTTTCAACCTATCAGAAATATCATCCTCGATCAGTTGCAGAACGCGATCGGAAACATTGTACTGCATTACTGTCAATTTGTATTCGCCAGCAAACCAGTACTTCAAGTGAAGAGCATATGTTGATTTATGCCCCAATCCAATATGTTGCTCGATACGCTTCCTAACCCCTGTTGTTGTTGATCCTACATAAAGAAAACGGGATGGCAAGTTCAGTTTAGGACAACTTCTCTCCTTCAGACTCTTATACTGCGACATCGCCAAGAAAGTTACTTCTGGCGAACCATTAACCTGTTCGAATATATAGATTGCTCTTTCGATATCATCGAGCTCAGAGAGATCACGGACAACAATCTCTTGGACAGGGATTGCATCCATCGCCACTTTACAGTCATCAATAAGTGAATCTAAATAACCCATGTTTCACCCTCCTTTTTACTTCCACTCAATCTTGACACAGCAATCTGAATAGATCTCAAAAGCTTGCTTTCTTTATAATTTAAAATCCATGCAAAATTCAGCCGCGTCTGCCTTTCTTCGGCATACACTCTACGTATTCTCCGTTTTTCAGCTCCATCATAGATGGCTTGAATTTTCATTGAAAATATAGGCCGACTCAACTCAGAGAGAAGCTGATCTGCAATTTCATATTCTCGACCGCTAGGTGGCTCATTTCTCCTGCCTCGGTGCTCTGCAATACGCACCCCCACTTGACCATCACTTTTCACCAGCTCAATTGCCAATGTAGACAATTTCTCCCCATTATCATCTGATATTGAGAATATGTGAAACTGGCCAAATTGGCATTTTGAATAATACCCACCAACACAGTGTCCCTGTTTTCGCCCCTCTTCTTCCAGTGTATTGCGCGTAGTAAGCTCATGACAGCTCATACCTTGAAATTCAAAATCGCAGATAGGTAACCCTGGCCAGCCTCCTTGCAGATCCAAATCAGTCTCCGGATCTTTTAGGTTAAAGTGCATCTCCTGATTCCACTTTCGTGCCATAACAAGCCAATTTGCAGATGCTTTTGTGGCTGCCGCAATAAGCAACGAGGAAGATTCACTATCCTCAACGCCATATAAACAGATGACACGATGAAAAGAAGCCAGCATTCTTGCCAGCAATTCAATTTCATACACCTTATCATCAGACAATTCCCAATCCTTACTCGCAGCATAAATAAGCCATGAACCCACAATAGGCTTACTGTCAAAAGGCTGCCAAAAATGCAATCGATCACAGATACCAACAAAGCACACAAAATCCTGTTCACGCTTTGGCCGCAAATTGTACGGAATAAGTTCCAGATACTGATAGAACTTCTCAGGACAGTATGACCAGTGTTTGCATACCTGATCATTCGCATATTTCTGTACCCACCTTACGGTCTCTGGCCCCACACTCAATGCTTCTGCAAGCAGCCCCTGCAATGGCCTTCCTTGATCTATCGTTGCCATCAATGCATGCCGACTTTTATCAATTTCTCCGATGAAATTGTAAAGTGAGACTTTCTGTGAATAGACAGACCCCAATATTGGATAAGCCTGCACCGCCTGCCGTCTATAATGGCCATGTGTTTTTTGTATAAGGCTGTTATATGCCGAGCTATCTTTCCAATCATCACAATGTAAATAGCTTAGAATTCTCTGATCCAATCGTCCGATAAAAGCCTGGTAACATTCACGAATTTCATTCTTCAGCTCTACTGGCGCCCCTAACATATTCAAATTCAAGTGCATTCCATGCGAAAATGGCATCACACCAATAAGCTTAACAACCTCGATGCTCAAATTTTCGCCATGGTATTTTTTTGACAATTCAAGCATTGCCAAACGATAACCTTCTGCAGAATCAAAGTTAAATCTCAAAATATCCCTTGCAATCTCATCTGGCCGGAGATAAAGACTGGATGGACCAAAGATTGCGGCGCAACATTGTCCATTTGCAAGTTCAAAAATAATATTCAAACCATGCCGTTCATGAGGTTGAAATGCATAGCAGTCAAGATTCTTTACCTCCACAGGAAAAATGATACTTTGCCGAAAGTGATTACCAGTTCGGAGGATGCATCTGTGTGACTTGTTTGTTATTTCACTCATGACCAGACTCTCAAAAATCCAGGCACATGCCTCAGCAACGCATGCCAAACCAGCTTGTTCAGCTGAATACGATCTCTTAATGCGATCTTTTTGATGATATAACGCTATACCATGTATCTTATTACGTCAAGTCATGGTAGAGATCGCTTGAATTGTCTGGCCCAGGCATCCAACCAAATCACTCACCTAGCCTCCCCCTTGGGCTCAGCCTATTGAGCCATCAACTCATTGCATGTAGCTCATCTAATGCACCATGTTCTGGCGCATCCTACGAATACTTCATCCATGTGGATTCAGGTGATGACTCTTTGGTCGCTTCCGCAGCAATCGGTCGAACTCAAGCAGGGTTACGACAGCTTGAAAACGCTCCGAGTAGTGATACGCCCTAACCATCTGAACAAGCTGATCTATGACGCCTGTGAACTCGCACACCGAATGTACGAATTGATGCTCCTAACCCGACCGGGCGATCTACTTAGCTACCTATGTGTGGAAGTGGACGAATGTAGTGACTGGGTGCGTCAACGAGTGACGACTTACATCGAACAAGCCATTCAGAGATCAAACCTCGCAAACGACAAATCTGTACTACTGCCCTTACAAGTGTTCGACGGGTTTTTCTGCTGGGCAGGCGATGACACGCCCCCAGAAGATGATGCCTGGCTCAGCTACAGGGAGTCAGAACAATTCAGTCTTCTTCTCAAGCAGTGGTTTGCGGAAATTCAAGCAGCCCAGACCATGCTGGCGAAAGGAGATGATTTGCAACGGCACTGCTTCTACCAGTTCAAGCAGGGTACACATCGATTAAATTTGCTCGATCGCAAACGTGCGATTGCAGTCGTGCGCGATGCAAGTGCGGAGCCCAATCCGGACTCTGCATATTTCAGGAAGATCTGCGAATTGCTTGATAGAAAGGATATACGCTCGGTGACGACCTATAGCGGCAGTTACGCCATCTTTCGCTTGCTATGCAACAAACAGCGTCAAGAGGCCTATCGAACCGGCCTATCCCCAGGACTTGCATTCCCCATCAATACCACGGAATCCTTCAATTTAGGTATTCGTTGCTCGGCATGGGGCGCGCAAATCTCGTTCTACAGTGAAGGAATGGGCCGTGGCGATTTACACATTGCGTCCCCTTGCCATGTCAGCATCAATGACACCCCAAAGAACCTAGATTATCTGTTCAAGCTGGCGCGATATGTTGTTTGTAGCCAATCACTAGGAACTCTAGAGGGCTACAGCGTAGAAGAAGGAGATGGCTGGTGGTGTTATCACCTAATCGATGATGCTAGAGCTATCGCACAGGATGAATGGTTAGTACGACTGAACCAAGAGCGTGTATAGGTGAGTGCCAGTAGTGAGAAGCCATGGCGACACCTTATCAGGGGATTAAGCAATACATCGAGCAACAGCAAACGCCACACTAACTAAGCCCCAAAACTGGATTGCTTTGCAATCCGCGCTATCCTTCCCCTCCCTGAAGGACGGGGTTTGCAGCGCATCTGATCATTACGTAACCTCGTCATGCACTTGTTGTGCGCCCTGCTCCAACTGGGTTGCTGAAGCAAATTTAATTGGCCAATCCAGCCCCTCGGGCAGCAGCAACTCATCGCTATCCAGATCAAACGGCAGCACTTGCAAACGCAGCGTATCGCTGAACACGAATGAATGTACCAGTGGATGATCGAATCTGCGCCACTTCGGATAGATCAATGCCATCTCGCCGTGGCCATCTAGATAGCAGTGACCGTAGGCGAACAGCTGGTAGAAATCAGCCTGGCTAAGCCCATATTTCCCCTCGATGTCATCCGAGTACAACCGCTTCCACTTGGTATCCAGCACCAACTTGCCGTTTCCAATCGTGATCAGCAAATCCGGTTTCAGCTGAAACAGGTGCTTGTCACCAAAACGGCACAGCGACTTCCCAGATGCCTGTGTTTTCAGTGTGGCTCCAGTCTTCAGCTGCCCACGCAAGCAACGCGCCACATGGCTTTCAAACAATTTCTCCATCGGGAACAGCATACTGATTCCGCGATAGTGGCCCGCCACCGCCAGCGGCATCTGCCGGTACAGAATCAGCTCGCACCACGGTTTGACCGGAAGGTAATGCGCCATCAGTCGGTCATTCCGCCACTGGCGGAAATCCTGCGCAATATCGCGGCTATCCGGCAATTCATGCAACATGCCGGCCAGCTCATGTGCCAGACGCCAGTTATCGGCATCCTGAGTGGCCTTGCACACCAGCAGCAGTGCGCTTTTCAGCAGGCGATTTTCCGCCCGGTCAGGCACAAACACATCATGGCGAATCTGGAAGAAATGCTGCCGGCCGGGTGGCTGGCGCATCTGCTTCATCACATCCAGCTGACCGCGCAGAAAGCGCTGTTCTTCCTCAACCCGCAAATAATCAAAGCGCATACCGCGCTTGAACAGATGATCCAGTGCCTGCAAGAACTGCCGCATCACCCACTCCGCCAGCGACGTCTTGTACAGGCTAAGGCTCGCTTCCTCAGTTGCTCGCGCCGGCAAATCCAGCGCACTGGCAATCAACTTGCACAGCAACTTGCGCGAAGACAGCCTGCAATCTCCCTCGTCATGGTGCTTAGGCAGGATTTCGATCACCTGACCGCAGGGGCTTTCCAGGATGCCGACATGATTATCCAGCTTCAGCCATTGCCGGCCTTCCAGTTGCAGCAACGTGGCGCCCGTCGAGCGGAAACGACCGGCTAGTTCGCACAGCCAGTCAAACGCAGTCTGGCTGATTTGCGCTTCATCCAGTGAGGGGGCCTGAACCTGGCAGGTCGTTAATCGCGCGTATTCACGCACGACAACATGCATGGCCATTAGTCACCAGCCTCGTCAGTCACATAACCAGTGGCCACTGTGGCCAAAATACCCAGATAAGCTGCCGGATTGGCAAATGCCGCATCGTTCAGAGTCCACTGGGGCGACTGCCGCAACTTGTCGTGCACCTTGGGAAACAAGCTTGGCAGTTTGAGCGCGGAATCCGCGACAATAAACGCCTCGGCTGGGTTCTTGCACTGATCATTCAGCACCCAGCGGATGTGCTCCCAGTCTTCGAAAAAATACTCCTGCAGCAAGGGCAGGATGTCTTGGCGGAAAATCGTGGCCAGCCTTACCAGCGTCGGCTCGGCCTGCAGCGGCATGAAATAGGCATGCCCCAGGGTATGCTCCCGATCCAGCAGCACAGTAATGCGTTGGTTCATTACCTGCAGCATTTTCGCGAGGTCTAGCCCTTCCGCGCCCTCGATAGTGATACCAGCCAGCAACTCGGGGCGCGGCGGCATTTCGCGGAAGGTAAATCGCCGGCGTAAGGCCAGATCCAGCCCCGCCAGCGAACGGTCGGCCGTATTCATCGTGCCGATCAGGTAAACATTGCCGGGCACCGAGAAGCTGTCCTTGGAATACGGCAGCGTAACTTTCAGCTCCTCCGCGGCGCCAGCCCGTTTGGAGGGCTCGATCAGCGTAATCAGCTCACCGAAAATCCGCGAAATATTGCCGCGGTTGATTTCATCGATAATCAGCACATAGGGCTGGGCATGCATGTGCGGCTTTTCAGCTTCAATCATTGCTGGCAAGCCACATTCGGCCTGGAGGTAACGCAACATCCCGTCCACATATGACGGGTTGTACATCCCGCGCTTGGATTCACCGGCGAACAACTTTCTTACATTATCCATACTGGCTACATAGTAAGGATCATCATTCTCCGTGCTTAGCGGGAATACCCTGAATGTTTTTCCCCCATCGTAGGAAACCTCAAACTCTTTTCCACGCACCGTTTTCAGCTTAAGCCGGCCTCCTGACGCTTCGAGTTTTTCCTGTAGATTTTCCACTGCCAGCTCAAAGGCCGAAGTGACCTTACCACCATCTTGGGCGTCACTGCACAAGGATTTGAATACACCGTCTACGACTGCATAGCGAATCTGCCCGTTGGTTTCGTTTGTTTCCGCTCGCATCCCCTCGACAAAATCCTCGTAGCTGAAGCTCTGGTGGAATGTTACGAACCGGATGCGGCCATCACTCACCAGCTTGTCGAAGTGCGCCTTGAGCAGCTTCCGGTCATGGCCGTGCTGCTGCAACAGCGATGGTTCGAGAATTTCCAGTGCTGCATTGACAGTTTGGTAGGTTTTCCCTGTACCGGGCGGGCCATATAGAATTTGATTTAGCGGTTGAGAATCAGGTACGCCAATAGCCTTCTCGTTCATTGAATTTTCCGCTTTATCCATCCGTTCATAATCATCAGGCCAGTACCCTTTACGACTACCGATACCAATTAGTCTTGTCTGATATTGCAGTGCAGATCCAGCCTCTGCCGCTGTATCCTGATTCAACGGCTGCCATGGCGAATTCTCTCCATCATTTAAGCGAATATTGATGCCTTGTTCGGCAGGTTGAAGATACAAAGTCACCGCTGTACCACGATTATGTGGGTGCTCCGTACGCCCAGCACGGATTTCACAGTCCTTCGATATCCACCAGTCATAACCAATGTCATGAATGGCTTTGGCAAGATTGCAGAATGCAGCAGTCTGCCCAGCTTCGTTGAGCCGTTCAGACAAGCCAGTGGCGCTCTCAAAATGCTTGAGAATTTCTGCTTTCCCTTGATCAGCATTTAGGCGATCCCTAGCTCGATTCTGTAGCTGATTGGCAAATGGCAATAGCTCTTGCTCACCCCGGCGCGCCATCCAATATTCATACCATTCTCGAAGCGATTGGTACTGGAGGTCCTCCTGAGCCGCCGCTTGAAGAAATTGCATTTTATAGATTGGCAAAATATGTGGAGAAGACTGGTCTTGATATAGAAATGCAAGCTTCCACTTTAAAAAATGTGGAAATTCAATCTGCTCTATTTTTGTCAGATCGCCAAATCTTGCCGCATTAACAATATCAAGAAGTGCCGCACGTATTGCCTGAAAAGCCTCGTCAGCAGTTTGACCATATTGTGGCAGCCATACATACCCCTGGCCTTCCTGCACACCAGTTTTCAAAGGAAGCGGTTTATCTGGCTCGGCCCGCTGATAGATACCAAACTTGATAGAAGAACCACCTGAGACCGACCCTAAGAGGTCGGTTCGCTGCTCCCACCATCTGCAAAACGAATCCGAATTGCCAACATGGGTATATTCTTGCAGAGTCATTCTGGCTAGGCTCTCGAGTGGCCAGCGTGCCAGAAACGCTATCCATTGTTTTTGTGCTTGCAGGATTGTTTCATTCATGGGTACACCTTACACATGAGGGCATTGCCTTGATGCCACCAGTACGACAATTGGCAGGGTCAGGGACTAACATAACCGGGAGCTAACTTGGCACTTTCAACCCCATATAAAGCGATGCCATTGCGAAGCCATAGACGACAAGCCTCATCCTGTAAGACATGATTTGGCGAACAATCTACAAACCAGCGCCTGAGCATATAACCGGCATTGGCAGCACGAACTTGCACATTTAGTACGCCGTTCGCCATTCCATAATCGAGTTCGGCAATCGCAGCATCATTGTGCGCGGGGTGAGGTACTAACTCTAGTTCGACCACGCGATTCCACTGAATGTCAGCGGTCGGCAGCTCATGCTTCTTGGGATAATCATCAAGCACCTCAGCATTCACAATCCGAGTTATTACTAGATCGATGAAACGCTCGCGTAATCGGTCATACGCACGGATATGCCAGCGTAAGCCGCTATCAACAATTGCGAATGGAGCAATCAATCGTTCTTGTTCACCGCTCGTGGCTGAGTGATAGCGAATCCGTAACAGTTTCTGGGCACGTATCGCACGCGTAACCGCACCCAAAATGGGCAATTGTGGTCGGTTCAATATACTTGGGTATTCGCAAGGCAGCATCGCCTCACCAGAGCCTTCCACACCGTACCCCTCCCCTTGCATTAACGCTCCCATGACTTGTTCAAGACGATGTTCGAACACAGGCGTGAACTGCTTGGTGATGCGGTAGGCTTTACTGGACTGGTGGAGCTCGAGATTTTGTTCTGCCAGTAGTTTGTACTGGCCGATGTCACGGGTAGCCACTGCTGAGGCAATACTGAATCGCGCCATCAAGTCAGCCCGTCGAAACTCGCCCAGAAAATACAGGCAGAACTCCAGATAGGTTAGACGTTCTCGTTGGTTATGGCTTAGCGCCGCTAGCTGTTCTTTGGATGTGGACTGTGTCATTGCGCACCAATGTGATTTTTCTATATAGCATAATGCTACATTATCGATCCCAAGTAATCATCATTTTGATGATTAACTTACACAAATACTGCACTGTTTCCTGCTGGTACTTCGCAGCCGAGTCCGTTCCAGGCGAGAAAACAACGTGATGCGCTTAATCGGCAAAGGAAATTTCCTGTGCAGCATCAAATTCACTGAAAAGGTCACTGACGCACAACCCCTTGAATGACGCATCTACATAATGGCGAAACTGTGGAGCCTGGATCGTTTCATAGGTCAGATCTTTGAAAACCTTAACCGGTAGCAAATAACTCTCTGTTCTTGCTCATGCCCCCTCCTCAGTCACTCAGTCACTCTTCAGATCGCAGCCACCGACATAGTGGTCAGCAAGATCATTGTTTCGGCTTGAAAGAGGCGCAAAGTGCGATGCGCCGCGATCTCACAAAGCGAGCACGAATAAGTGCCAACTCAATATAGCATCATATCCATCCATTGTAATAATCATTTTGATGATGTAAATTTCAAAATCACTTTTCCAGCATCGCCAAAGGATCAAGACATGCGACTACTGCATACCTCCGACTGGCACCTCGGCCAGACCTTCCATAGCTATGAACGTAGTGCTGAACATGCACATTTTCTTGGGTGGCTACTCCAACAGCTCATCGAGCAGGAACCAGATGTACTTGTAATTGCCGGGGACATTTTTGATACCGCGAATCCATCAGCAGCGGCCCAGCAGCAGTTCTATCGATTTATCAGTGCTGCACTGAAACAGCAACCAGATATCAACATCATCATTACGGCAGGTAATCACGATTCCGCACATCGTCTTGAAGCCCCATCCCCCATCCTTCGCGAGCTTGGTGTCACGCTGATTGGCACAGTTCCACGTAACGAGGACGGCCTCGTCGACGTCAGACGATTGGTCATTCCCCTTGGAAACAAGAATTCCAACCCAACCGGCTGGTGTGTGGCACTCCCATTTTTGCGGCCAGGGGATCTGCCTCGGCATCCGGAAATGGCGGATCACTATCAAGATGGAGTGGCTGCTCTCTATGAAGCGACATTACAGCATGCCGTGGCACTACGCGGGGAATCCCAACTTCCGATTATCGGCATCGGACATTTACATCTAGTTGGCGGCGAAGTATCCGAGCTCTCGGAGAGACGATTGATCGTAGGTGGAAATGAGGCTTTATCTGCAAACATCTTTGGCGATGCATTCAGTTATGTCGCGCTCGGTCACTTACACAAGGCACAACAAGTTGGTCACCCCCATATCCGTTACTGCGGCAGCCCCTTACCCATGTCATTCAGCGAAATCGACTATACCCATCAGGTTGTACTGGTTGATTTTGAGGGCTGTGCAGTAACGAACATCATGCCCCTGATTATCCCGCGATCCGTTCCCTTGCTTCGCCTGCCGAAACAACGAGCCGACATTAATGACGTGCTGGCGATGCTTACCAGCCTTGAATTACCAGAAGCCTCCTTTGACGAACAACCCTACCTGGAAGTACGGGTTGCCCTCCGGCAACCAGAACCGGACTTGCGCCGACGGATTGAGGAGGCCTTAACCGGCAAACCCGTTCGACTAGTCCGCATTGATGCACAAATCGTTCGTGAACATAGTAATGAGCAACCGTTGCACGCACACGGGCTCAATGACATGCAACAGATTCAGCCGCTTGAGGTATTCCGGAATATCTACGAAACCACCTATGGAACGCCTCCCAAGGAAACATTAATCCATGCATTTGCTGAACTGGCTAGTAGGGCGCAACATGAGGAGATTTCGGCATGAGAATTCTGGCGATCCGCGGTAAAAACCTCGCTTCACTGGCGGGTGAATTTGCCATCGACTTCACCAGTGAACCTTTGATGAGTACAGGCCTCTTTGCCATCAGCGGTCCTACCGGTGCAGGAAAAAGCACGCTCCTGGATGCGATGTGTCTTGCATTATTCAATAACACACCACGACTCAAGCAAGCCCAGCAACTGGCAGGCCGCAGCAGCGTACTCAAAGATGTCGGCGAAGAAACAATCAGTCAACATCAGAGCGGAAATCTACTACGCCGTCATTGCAGCGAGGCATGGGCGGAAGTGGACTTCCTGGCAAATGACCAGCAGCGTTATCGTGCTCATTGGGGTATAACGCGGGCACGTGGCCGCATCACAGGTCGGCTGCAGAATGCACAGATGAGTTTGGCAATCATCGAGGAGATAAACAACCCCGACACCGGCAAACCGGATACACGCCAAATCCTCACAACTCAACTGAGCGATACGCTCCAGACCATCGAGAAGCTTCTTGGACTGACATTCGAGCAGTTCACTCGCTCGGTGCTTCTGGCGCAAAATGAATTCAGCGCCTTCCTCAAGGCCAAGGATGACGATCGTGCCAATTTGCTTGAAGCATTAACCGGCACAGAAATCTACAGCCGCATCTCCGTGCTCGCTTTTCAGCGCAATAAGGAAGAAGCAGACAGACTTGAAAAACTACAGTTGCAACTGACACTGGGACAACCCATGTCAGTAGAAGATCGTGCATTGCTCGACCAGCAACATGCCAACGCCAAGGACAGCCTCACACAGCATCAGCAAGCACAAGCGCAGGCAGACCTAGTCGTTCAATGGTTTTCCAACCTGAACAAACTGGAAACAGAACGCCAGCAGATCCAGCATCAACTCTCTGCCGCGCAGCAGCAGCAAGCCAATGCGGTCAGTCGCAGGGCTCGTCTGGAACAATTATGTTTGGCAACCCAAGCACAACACTTGCTGAACCTGCACGATGTACTTGCACAGCAAGTCCAGACCAATAGTCGTGATTGCGAGCAAGTCACGCAAATGCTACACGCACAACAGGAAGCGCTATTCGCGGCACAAGCATCGGAAGACGCTGCTCGCCTTAGTCAGGAGCAAGCGCAACGGATCGAAACAAAGCTCCAGCCAGACCTGCAAGCCGCGCGAGCACTGGATCAGCAAATCGAACACACTGAACCACTGGTAGCAAAAGCACGACAACTTGCTGCGGAAATCAGACTGGCATGGACCAGCTCATCCGATGCCAAGAACAGGTTGGCAAACGAAGTGGAAACATTGCAGGCACGCAGCAACGAATTGCATGCCTGGTTAGCGGCTCACCAGCACTGGTCTGAACTAGCTAATGACTGGCCAAGATGGCAAGCCGTATTACAAGAAGCCACTCAGACTCGGCAGGAACAGACACAGCTCCAAATCGCAATAACTTCTGATCAGCAGACACTCCCGGAGATCCAAAAACAACTCACAACGGTAATCGAGCAAGTTGCAGTTCATCAGACGCTGCGCCAACAACATGAGACGTCTCTACAGCAGCTCAGACAAATGCAGACTGGCAACCCATCCGATTTGCTCCAACAACAGGCGAATCTTCAACAACAACTGGAATCAGCCAGCCAGGCATTGAGTATCTGGAACAGTTGGAGAACTGATCAGGCAGAGTACCTTCGTGTTCAGCAGCAGATGTGCGACGTCCAGTCGCTCATCAACGTCTACAACAAGGATGCCGAATCGTTAGAACAGCAAGTCACAGAACAAGAACAACGCTACCAGGCAGATGCGAGGATACTGGACCAGACGCGACTTGCCTGCAGTGTTAATGTCACTCAGCTTCGAAGCGAACTGCAAAGCGACTGCCCTTGCCCGGTTTGCGGTAGCACCAACCATCCCTATCGGGATGAATCGACAGGTTTGGAGCGTGTACTGACACTCGCCGAAGCACAGCTGCAGGTACACACAGATAGCATTAAAGTACTGCAAGCCAAACAGCGAGAAGCGGCAGGCAATCTAGCCCGTAGTCAGCAGCAAGCTGATCAACTTTCTCAAACGGCCACTACACTCTCAATACGGATCCAGTCTCACGAACAAGAATGGCTCAGGGCTGCAGAGGCCTGGCACGCGATTCCCGAATCTAGCTGTGCAGCAGCTATTCAAAACACCATTGATCTGTTGCAGCAAGACTGTTCTCGACTGCAAGAGCAGCTCAATGAAACGCTACGGCTCCAAAATCAAATCGATAAGCTACAGCAAGAAGCCGACAAAGCCAGGCAAGCATACGACTTGGCAACACAGTCACAGCAGCAACTTCAACAAACCCTCGATAACCGCCTGCAAAGCATCGCGCATCAAAATGAACTGTTACTTCGTCTGGAGACACAGTGTAAAAAGCTGTTGAATCAGCTTGATGAATGCTTCACAACGGCAATCGCTCCTGACTGGCAGACACGATGGTTGACGGCACCAGCCGACCTCCTCACTACTGCCGAAGAGTATGTAACTCACTTTCAGCAGCATCTGAAGGAACTGGGAGAAAAGGAACAGCTGCGGCAAGGGAAACTGCCTGAACTTAGTGCATTACAGGCAACAGTACAAAGCCAGCTGATCCAGGTACAGAGCAGCCAACAAGAACATGAAAAGCTGCAATCAGTGCTAGCCCAACTGCAGAAAGAACGAGCAACTCTGTTGAACGGGGATGCAGTTGATACAGTAACAGCCCGCTTAAGCCAAGAAACACTCAGGACAATGCACGCCTACCAGCAGGCGCAGCGACTCAGCCAAACCCTCCGTGAAGAAGTAAACGGGCTGAATAGCAAACTACACACCCTGCAAGAGCAAGCCGGAAAGCTGCAAAACCAGCTCCTTGACGCCTATGGCAAACTAGCAGCATGGCTAAATCAACATGGCCAGCCGGCTGGCATTGCGGATGTAGCAACACTCCAGGATTTAGTGGCCAGCAAAGATATGGAACTCACGGCTCTCCAGACCGAACTTGAAGCAATCGATCAGGCCGTTCGTGACCAGCAAACCCTATTCGACAACGTACAGAAACGTCATGCCGAACATCTGCAACTGCAACCGGCGTCAGGAAGTCAGCAGGCATGGGAACAGCAGCAGGAACAAACACGTATCGCCTGTGAAGCTGCACATGCCCAGTTAGCGCGTTTTGAACAATTGCGTGAAGCGGATGACAGAAAAAAGCTGGAAGCCGCGGCAATGCAGGATGCCATTGATCAACAAATCAGCGAATCTGAACGGTGGCGACAACTGAATGAACTCATCGGCTCGAGCGATGGCAGGAAATTTCGCAATCTGGCTCAGCAATTAACCATGGATATCCTGCTGGCGCATGCAAACCAGCATATGACTATTCTAAATCGTCGCTATCGGTTGGAGCGCATCCCCAATAATCTATCCTTGCAGGTCATTGATCAGGACATGGGCGATGAAAATCGGACCGTATTCTCGCTGTCTGGCGGTGAGTCATTTCTGGTGTCTCTGGCGCTAGCTCTCGGCCTGGCCTCCCTGGCGGCAGAACGCATGGAGGTCGAATCGCTCTTCATTGACGAGGGCTTTGGCAGTCTCGATGCCGACACTCTTCAAGTAGCAATGAGCGCGCTTGATGCTTTGCAAGCGCAAGGTCGTAAAGTCGGCGTCATCACACATGTCCAAGAAATGACCGAGCGTATCGAAGTTCAGATACGTGTCGAGCGCGGCCCGCATGGCGCAAGTGCGGTCAGTATCATCCCGTAATCTGCGTATCTTACTTTTGCTCAATCACGCAATGAGCAGCACGAGGAGAAAATCATGAGTGGTTGGTGGTTTACGGTTTCGCTTGGGTCTGCGCCTGTGGATTCAATGGAAGGGAAGAAGGCACCCGTGCTTGCCAGCTGGGAAGATGGACTAGACATTGCATGGCTTAGCAAGCTTGTTGAAACAGGTCGTGCGATACGACTACCGGACGACAAAAGTCATCTTCGCGAAGTGTACAGCGCAAAAGCCAACTGTGTTTTACCGATACTCTCGGAACTGCACGAAAGGGTGACGTTTCAAGCCAGCATCCGCCAGTTCAATAAGGACCTCATCGATACTTGTGCGGCAGATCAAACACTAACCATTGAGCTTTGGGACATGGGCTAATCTCAAAGGGGGTGTCATTTAAAACAAAAGCGGATGGAAAACCATCCGCTTTTGTTTTAAGCGCTTAAAACCTTACGAACCTGCGTAAGTATTTAAGCGCTTAAAGTGCTTAATGCTCCGGAGCCAACTCTTCAAGAAAGCGCGCCAACTTGTCACGCACATCTTCAGAAACGCCGATCAGACTGATATCTATCCTGCCCACTGACTTCTCTTTGGCTTTTACATGGAGGCCATTCTCACCACGACCATCATACTGATATCCCTGGTAACGGGTCGCCGCCGCGCGGTGGGCCGATATCATCTTGGTCTTTTCGGCTTTCACTGCACGCTGCGACAATTTGCGATCCATCACTGCCATGGCCAGCTCGATTGCCTTATCGCTACCGAGCTGATTCTGCATGTTGCGGATCTCACCGAGAGTAGGTGCGGAAAATACACTTGGGCATGCCTTGGCAAAACTCCGGACTTCTTCAGGAACCTGCCAGAACGACATCACCAGGCTGATCAGTGTGTCACTGACGCCAAGTGCGGCTGCCAGGTCGGTCGCATCCTTGTAGACGTTTTCATCAAGAACACGCCGCCAACCAATGGCACGATCCACATCGTTATGTCCCTTGCGCTGCTCATTGGCGACAAATGCCAGTTCATAGAGGTCCTTCGGTAGCAGACCAAGACGAACGATCGCACGGATCGTTGGCATCCGGGTTCCCGGATTTTGAGTGGCCTCCAGCTTGGCACTATGACGTAATGCACGAAGACGGGTTTCACCATCAATCACGACGTACTGTGCGGCCGCGCTGATTTCGTCGCCACGCAGCTTGATCAGCTCACGGAGTTCATCCGTCAGTTGCGTCACCAAGATCGGCGAAAGCTGGCCATTGTGATCCAGCGATTCCGCCATCTCGATGATGTTCTGCTGATACTCGGACGAGTCGTAGGTATGACGCGAGTTATAGGGATTGGAAATCAGCGTGTCGATACGCAGATCCAACACAGCCTCATCACCGATTTCAGTTGCGACTTCCGTCCCATTGCGCGGAGATGCGGCCTGGCCAGGTTTTGCTCCAAACGGAACCAGATCCGGATTCGGCGTTACTGCTGCACCAGGTGCAGAGAACATTGAGCCTTTCATTCGTCAGCCTCCTCATCGACCGGATCCGGATCAACGCCGAACATGCCGACGGTGCGCAAGATCTGCCGGGTAAGTTGATGAATCGCCAGCGAAGCGGGGCGGTTCGGTTCAGAAAGAATAACTGGGCGAGCAATGCCACCACTGATCTGGCGCGCCACACTGACATTGGCTGGAATCACTGCCTTGGCCAGGTAATCACCAAACCCAAGTTGCATGGCCTCTAGGTTCTGCCGGCTGTGCGTCTGTGACTTGTTGTAGTTGTTCGCAACAAATAGCACTTGGCGATCAACGCCCAGCCAGTCCTTAAGCTCCATGATTTCTGTGCGGAGTAGTTTCAAGGCCTTTTGGCTCATGCCATCCATCGACATGGGAGCTACCACCAGATCACATGCCACTAGTGCATTGAGGTTCAGAAATGAGGACCCCGGTGCGGTGTCGAGAAAAATGATGTCGTAATTGGCCTTGATGTATTCGCGATTACGCTCGAGAAATTTCTCCAGCAAGTGTTCACGATGGGCTACGGCAACAACTTTGGGATCAAAATGAGCGACCAGCTGATCTGCAGGCATCAGATGCAGCACAGCCTCATTGGACATGGAATAGACACAGTCCTTGAGTGGGTGACCTTCCAGCACACCAGAGACCACGGTGCGTACATCACTTTCAGAATCGACACCAAACAGTTCAGTGGTAGAGGCTTGCGGATCAAGATCGATCACCAGCACTCGATAACCACGCATCGCCGTGGCAATCGCCATGTTGGTAGAAATTGTACTTTTGCCGACCCCCCCCTTGGACATACGGATAGCCACAAGAGGGACGTGTTTGTCCGAATCCTGCCATGCAGCAAAGCCATCAATGAGGGCTCGCTTCAGTGTTCTCACATCATCAGGGGTGTAGTCCGCTCTGGCGCTGCGAACACTTTCAGAATCCCGGCCAGTAAGCTGTCGGATCTTGTAGTAGTCCATTTTTGGAACACCAGCCAGTTCAACAGCGACTGCAGAACGGAATGCAATTTTCTCCACAATGCACTCTCCAATAATCGAAGAAATTTCACGATTATTGTAACGCTTGCGTTGTAGTTTACATAGGGGAATAATAAAAAAAACTTGTAAATCAGCAACTACAAGCAAGTTCTTCACTCAGTAGCTAACCCGTTCTGAATGTAGATCAGCACCGTTGTGGATGTTGTTTTACCGTTGTGGTTGTTGTGAATGCCCGTTGTGATTGTAGACAATGTACCGTTATCAATGAGTAATGGACGCTGTCAAACCGTTGAAAACATTAAGCAATTCACAGCAATCCACAAGCGCTACTCTTGCTTTTACTCTTTCTTTACTCAAAAACAGAGCGCACGACGCCCATGGAAGACCCGAAAAAGTTGCCTAAAGCCCCCTTGGCGGCGCTGCAAGACAGAGCAGAACAAGCAAAAGCCAGAATGGCATTACGTCCAATGTCACAACAGATGGATCTGTTCTGGGGTGAGTCTGCACGACCAATGGCAAGTGCTTTGACCAAAAGCGCTTTGTTTGGCACTTCACGCCCACCTAGCTTCACAGGTGAACTTGATCGGTTGGGGCAACCCATGTTGCCAGCCATGCCGTTCATGAAAAACCAAGAAATTTTCAGTACTGACGACATTATCCTCTACTACACCGGAGAGGAACTCACCCAGGATGACCTGACACTATGGATGCAGATTGTCTTCCTGTCACGTGATCGTCCGATGGATGATCTTACCCAGCGTACACGTCCATATCGCTTGTTGAAGGATCTGGATTGGGGAGATAGCAAACCAGCCTACTTTCGCCTGAAATCATCGATTACACGTCTACGGAACGCTACACTACGTATCCAGCAAAGATATCGTGGTGAAAAAGTAGTCGACGTCAACGACGTCAACTTTCTCGATCACCTGCGTTACATCGATGATGAGTCAGGAAACTCAACAGGCGAGATCGAGTTTCGTGCTGACCGTCGTATCTTGGAAATCTTCAGACCGGAGTTGACCAGCGTACATAACTGGACAACGCGCCAAGCGATCCAGAAAACACGCAATCGACTTGCACAGTGGACTCATAGTTTCTATTCGAACCACAGTGGCAAACCTTACCCGATGCTGCTTCCTACGTTGATGTCACTTTCCAAGACGAAAACAAAAGATGTGTATCGCTTCAAACAGCAACTTGAAGTAGCCCTGGAAGTATTAGTAAAGGTGGGTTTCCTGCTAGATTGGCACATCGAAGGCACAGGAGTTAAGGCCAAGCTTCATGTGACACTGAAGAAGCAAAACAAAGCTGCACTTTCACAAGCCGATGAAACACACCCGTTGTGAATGGTGGAAGTTGAACCGTTGCTAGTATCTAGGGGCATACCAGATGACACCATTCACAACGGGTGGATGATCTCACTATGCTTGGAGAGCAGACCTACATTGATCACGCTCTCGTGTGTTCCTACCCTTGCTGGGGCCATTGACTTCAACATTCATAACGGGTCATTGCATCCCTCTCACAAGCCCGTTGTGAATGTTGAAATACAGAAGTTCTGCCATAACAAACCAGTAGCAGTTTCAACGGGTCACCATTCATAACGGTAAAAAAGCAACTTATATCCTCCCCGATTACCTTGATACCTCAAGAGCCTCACACTGGCCACATGGATCGCTGAAAGCCTCGTTGAAGTCGCAAAAATCGATCTGCCAGCAGCCTGTTCATCGGATGAAACTCTACGATGTAAGACAATCCAATGTTGTTGACTACACCGACTGCAAGTCGAAAATCGTCGTCTCAAAGCAGAGCTATAGCGGGTTTTGACATCCTCCCCTCCCTCTCGCCTATGGCTCGCCGCTCTTAAGAGCAGGAAGAAAGGGGATTCCTACTGCGTTCAGGCTTGCGCCTGACTCACTTCGGCGGGTTCCTGCTTCATCGAGCGGCCTGACTGCGCCAACTCTCCACAGGCTAACCGGGCATGTCCTGCCCTTAATACGTTGATCGCGCCGACCACATCGGCGTTTTCCTCGAAGCCGCACGCGACACACTCGAATCGGGCTTGCGTCTGCCGGTTCTCCGCCGACACATGCCCGCAAGCCGGACACGTCCGACTGGTATTGCGCGGCGGCACAGCGATAAGGTGGCCGCCGTTCCATGTCAGCTTGTAATCGAGCTGGCGGCGAAACTCGAACCATCCTTGATCGAGAACGGCTTTGTTCAAACCAGACTTGGCGCGAACATTTCTGCCCGGATGCTCGGCTGTACCTGCCGCTGACTTGGACATATTCCGAACCTGCAAATCTTCGATACACACTATCGCGTGGTTTTGGCTGATCGTGGTCGTGGCTTTGTGCAGGTAGTCGCGGCGGGCGTTGCCGATACGGGCGTGAATCTTCTGGATTCTGGCCTTCGCCTTCTTCCAGTTGTTGCTGAATTTCGTTTTGCGGCTCATTGCACGCTGCGCGTGACGCAGCGCGGTTTCGTGACGCTTGAAGCTGTGCAGTGGTGCGAGGAATGAGCCGTTTGACAGCGTGGCGAAACGGGCAATACCCATGTCGATGCCGACTATGCCGCCCTTCGGCATGATGGGTTCAACTTCGCGCTGTGTCTGAATGGACACAAACCACTTGCCGCTCGACTGGCTGACGGTTGCATTGCGCACTTCACCCAGCACATCGCGGCTGTGCCGATAGCGCAGCCAGCCCAGCTTGGGCAGGAAGATGCGCCCGTTGGCCTGATCGAGTTTGATTTGCTTCGCGTCGGGATAACGGAAGCTGTCGCCTTGGCCTTTCTTTTTGAAACGAGGAAAGGCTGCCCGCTTGGCGAAGAAGTTCTTGTAGGCTTTTTCCAAATCCTTGAGCGCGTGCTGCAGCGGGTGAACCGGTGCATCTTTGAGCCAAGGCGTTTCAGAGCCGTTGCGCCATGCGGTCAGGTTCTTGGCCATTGCGACATAGCCAATGAACTTGTTGCCGGCCTCGTGATTTTCCTTCTGCAACGCCAGCGCCTTGTTGAACGCGAAACGGCACGCGCCGGCATAGCGGCGCATATTGCGTTGCTGCTCGCCGGTTGGCTGTAACTCGTATTTGAAGGCTTGAAGTCGTTGCATGACGGCCAGTATATTCTTGGCCTATGAGCGAAGAAAGCGATATTCGACACGGCAGACACTGTGTTTTTAGGATGCATGTTCACTTGGTCTTTGTGACCAAGTATCGGCGCGACGTATTCACCAAAGAGATTCTGGACGATCTGCGCCCGATCTTTGCTGGCGTATGCGCTGATTTCGAGGCCGAGCTGGTCGAATTCGATGGCGAGGACGACCATGTGCATTTGCTGGTGAACTACCCGCCCAAGGTGGCGGTATCGACATTGGTGAACAGCTTGAAAGGGGTGTCGAGCCGGATGATTCGTCGGAAGAACTATCCGGCTATTCGGAAGAAGTTGTGGGGCGGCGCGTTATGGTCGCCCTCGTATTTTGCAGGCAGTTGCGGTGGAGCACCGACTGAAGTGATTCGACAATACATCGAGCAGCAGCAAACGCCGCACTAAACCCCCAAACAGGATTACTGCGCAATCCGCGCTATCCTTCCCCGCCCTGAAGGACGGGGTTTGCCGCGCACCTGATCAAGGGGCGCGCCATCCTAAAAATGACCATTGCATATTTTGCCAAGGTGGTGTCTAGATAAGGTTTACCCTCATCCGGGCCCATGAACTGCACTTCTGCGTTTACTGCAGTAGGAATCCCCTTCCTTTCCGCTCTTTAGAGCGGCGAGCCATAGGGGAGAAGGGGGGGAGGGTGTCAATAGTGCACTGTGAGCCAACATTCATAACGGGTAATACATCGATCCCAGATACCCGTTATGAATAGTGAAGCATGGAAGCTATGGGGATAAAACTGCCAACATTTCCGACGGTCCACCATTCATAACGGTAATAAAGCAGAGTGAGCCGTTATCGATGTCGAGTAGAAACGGTGTGAGACGCGTATGGTCTGCCTCGTTGAAGAAAAGATGCTTACCAGTTACCTCAAGACAACGCGGCTGCGTACGGCTGCATGTGAATGCAATCAAGTCGACGTGTCAACATTCATAACGGTAGTTGGTACGATGCTGTTGCCGTATTACCTGAGTTGGAGTTTTACGTGCCTGCACCTTGAGTGTTATATCAACTAAGACGATTGCCACTCACGTCATCCTGTTGTGGGTTGTCCAACAGTTAGAGCATCCTGAGGTTGACCGCGAATTTCGGATGCCAAGCGTAGCCAGATAAACTGGCATACGGAGGTATCGATGTACAAAATCCCGAAGCAGAGCTACACCACCGAGTTCAAGCAAGAGGCGGTCCGCCTAGTCGAAGCCGAAGGCAAATCCCCCGCTCAGGTCGCCCGCGAGCTGGGCATTTCCGAGCAGACACTCAGCAACTGGCGCAAAGCCAGCAAGGCGGGAAGACTGGCCGCCGGAACTGGCAAGGCCATTACGCCCGAGCAGATGGAGTTATCCCGGCTGCGCGCGGAGAACGCCCGGCTGAAGATGGAGCTCGAAATCCTGGAAAAAGCCACGGCGTACTTCGCGAAGCGGTCGCAGTGAAGTACGCCTGGATTCGTGACCAGCGCGAGCACTACCCACTGGCGTCACTCTGCCGCCTGCTCGACGTCAGTACGAGCGGGTATTCCACCGGCGCTACGCGACGCGGGCGGCAGCCAAGGCAGACCTCTTTGATTACATCGAGGTGTTTTACAATCGCAAGCGCCGGCATTCGTCGCTGAATTACGAATCGCCGGCAACCCATTACGCAGCCTGGCTGGAGCGAGAAAAGCTGGCCGCATAACCGCTACCTTGGTAGCCGGAAAGCGCGGGTAAGCTCAGGCGGGTAGGCGCCACATAGGGACCAGTCCGTCCTGAAGCCGCAGAGCAGCGGCATAAACCTGGAAATGGGTGAAGAAGAGGCTCGAAATTATCGTGTTTCGAGCTTTGACGGGAAAGAGCGCTTGCAGCTGTAAGACTACAGGAAGCCATCACTTCTGAGTGATGCCTTTTTCAACAGCCTGCAAAAACGTTTAAAATAAAAATATATTTTTTAAAACGGCGGTTTGCGCCGTAGGAAAAACAGCAGACGGCTAAACCCGCTTCGCGGAGCGGTCAGACCTTCCCAGGAGAAATGGCAATGGCAGACCTACCGAAGCAGCCGGACGAAGTTTCTCTAGAGCACTGGCTTACCGTGGTAAAGGCCGTGACAACTGAGGAATGGGGCTGGATGTACGTCTACGCACTCAACGAGGAATACCGGAGCAAAGGCCAGCGCCCACCAGATTGCATGCTGGAGCTTGAGGACTCAATCCGGCATGGCGAACTGCGGTACATCGCGCCCACCTAAAAAGCCAGATCGGGCGGGCAAAGAACGCCCGCCACGACCCCGACAAAGGCCTCACCTTCGGGCAAACCCTCAATGCGACCAGCGGGGCGCGTCTGGCGAGAACAGCGTGCGGAAGTGGTCACGGCTAACGCCGTTCTTCGATTATCCGCCGGAAATCCGCAGGGTGATTTTCACCACCAATGCCATCGAATCGCTAAACATAGGGCTGCGCAAGCTGACGAAGAACCGCGGCTCATTCCCGAGCGACGACGCCTTGTTGAAACTGTTCTACCTGGCACGGCGGAACATCAGCAAGAAATGGACGATGCTGATCCCGGACTGGAAAGCGGCGCTGATGCGCTTTACCATCCAGTTCGAAGATCGGCTGCCTCATCCGTAAACGACATGCCGTTTACACAAAATTCGGACACTCTCATCTCAACTACCGTTATGAATGTTGAACTCGGTTCAAAGCGGCTTCATGGCGATGAAATTTTCCGCACATTGCATTCCTAAACACAACGAAGCTTGTCTGCGGCTGCTGGACAGTTAAACAGTCAGTTGCGTAAGTCCAAGCTTGGGCTTTAGAACATGGAACAGTCACAGAAGGCAATCATGCATATGAAATCAGAAACACGTGAATTGCTACTCACTCTGATGCATCCGCAGCATGCAGACATTCTTTCACTTGTGACAGCTGATGAAGAGTTTGGTCCACAGCTCGCCTTGGGACATATTCAACTCATGCGGGAAAAAGGTGAAGAAATCACCGCAGAACTTTTGGCCTTAGAACATAAGTACGGTACAGCTGATGTGTTTACAGGTTTTCCGCGAGAGTCATGATTGCACGAAGATCCGCGGTGGCGAAACGTAAAGTTTGTAGTGGGACAAGCATCTTCGTCTCTCAGTTGCGGAACAACATTCATAACGGTAGTTGTGCATTTGAAAGCTGTTTGGATCCACAGTGTTTCACCATTCACAACGGTAACTGTTGATCCAGTGCGTTGCACACATCGCCCTTCAGGGCGGAGAAGGTGAATTGCCTCTGCTTTACCTCTAGCACCACACTGTGCTTGCTTCTCTACGTGCTCGACGGCAGTATTGCTGACAGTTGGACATTAAATGCCTCGTTCCGAGGTAATGATTCCTCGCTGGCATACCATGATGCTGACTAGACATCTTGAGGAGGTCAAACGTGCCTAAAAATTCAACTACAGACATTGCAGAACGGCGTCAGGCGTTACTGGACTTTTTGCCTGCTGAAGATAGTGGTGTACCTGGCCATAATTCGGAAAATTTGAAGGCTTGGACAAAGACACGTGAACCCAATGTCAGTATCAAGACAATACAGCGTGATCTGCTGGCATTGCTGGCGGAGCATCGGGTGGTTTGTGAAGAGGTGAATGGCCAAAAACGTTGGTTACGTACGTCAGGTGGGCGTACCTACCAGCCAATGAGTCGCCATGAAGCGTTTCTGCATGCACTAGTCAACCAGCGATTGAAGCATCTTTTGCCGGCCAGCCTGTTTCAAGCGCTGCAGCCGGCCATGCTACAAGCTGAAAACACATTGGCGCGACCGGATTTGCAGCGAGAACGATCTTGGTTTGACAAGGTGCAGTCTGCACCGGGCTTGTTGCCGCCTCCGGTCATCGAGTCGAAGTTGATGCAAACAATTATCAGCGCCCTGCTGAATGAACACTGGTTGTTGGCTTGCTATAAGAAGCGAGATCAGCAGGTGCAGGATGCCAAGCGTCTGATGCCGCTGGGCATCGCCGAGGTGGAGAACATCTATTACTTGGTTGCGCGCTACGACGGTTACGATGACAACCGCCATCTGCGGATTGATCGTTTTATTTCGGCAGAAGAGGAGGATGAACCGTTCATCTATCCTCACGATTTCAGTTTAAAGAGCTACCTAGCCAGTGGTGCCTTCCGCTACTTGCACGGTGAACCAATTGTTCTGAAGCTGCAGATGGGACGCTACACCAGTCAGCACTTGATTGATCAGCCATTGTCAGATGACATGGATATCCAACCCTATGGCGAGGAAGAATGCATGGTCACAGCAACTGTGAGCGACGACGGCCGGCTGTTCTGGTGGTTGCTGGCGATGGGTGAGAATGTGATCGTCCTTGAGCCCGCTTCTTTGCGAAACCGGATGATCAACATGCTGCAATCTATCCAGGACAAATACCTTCTAACCAGACAGTTGGCGTGAAGCAATATGCCCTATGAACTCGATAATCGCTTGGTGATCGGTGTAGCATCCAGCGCAGTATTCGACCTGAGCGAATCCGATACGGTATTTCGCCGCCAAGGCGAAGAGGAATACCGGAAATTCCAGCAGCAACACATCGATGTACCGCTGCCCAAGGGCATTACTTTTTCCTTCATCAAGCGCTTGCTGTCACTCAACGATCTGTCGCCTGATGACCCCTTTGTCGAAGTGGTGCTGTTGTCGCGCAACGACCCGGACACCGGCATGCGGGTAATGCGCAGTATCGGGCATTATGGACTCACGATTAGCCGTGCCATTTTCATGCAGGGCAAGTCGCCCTATGACTACATCCCTGCGTTGAACATTGTACTGTTTCTCTCCGGGAACAAACCCGATGTGGATGTGGCTATCCGTCTTGGCCATCCCGCCGGCCTAGTTCTGGAGTCGAAAGCGGAAGATGACGAAAACGACCCTACATTACGCATTGCCTTCGACTTTGATGGCGTTCTGGCGGGTGATGAATCGGAAACCGTCTATCAGGCTGCGGGGCTAGAGGCATTCCACGAGCACGAGGTTCGCAATGTCATGCAGCCCCATAATCCTGGTCCGTTAAAGGAACTGCTTGTGCGTATTGCCCGAATCCAGACTGCTGAAGAGCGGCATAAGCAGCAAAACCCCGAGTATGAAAACCGAATCCGTGTCTCCATCGTCACTGCTCGCAGTGCTCCTTCGCACGAGCGGGCGCTGCAAACCCTGAAAAGCTGGGGTGTGATGGCCAATGATGCTTTCTTCCTCGGTGGAATCGATAAAAGTCGAGTACTTGGAATTCTAAAGCCACATATATTTTTCGATGATCAAGCTGGGCATTTAAAGGCGGCAAGGGAAGTTGTGCCATCGGTACACATTCCGTTTGGTGTAGCCAATCGAACAAGTTTTCATATTTAAAATCATGACAACTACTCCCCCTAATTGGTTATGCCAATACAAGGCGAGTTTCGCAGGTCAACACCAAAACATCTTAGCTCGCTGCATCGGACAGTTCCTGCCCGTAACCCGTTAACAGGCTGTGGAAAAACCAGTAGTGTCAGCGCCAAGTCAGTGTGTCCGGTTGAGATAATCCCGTCATCCTCTTGCAGAGCTTCTCTTCATGCGGGGCGATGACATTATTCAAGGCGCGATGTTCAGTTACGTGGATCTCAACAGCCTGTTAGAGGTGCGCGATAACCTTGGTGTTTATTACAGATATCCGTTGTCGGTTAGGCAGTTTTGTTATCTTCAGCGTTGAATTTGAGATGAGGTTCTAACTGAGGAACCCCATCTTCATCGGCGCTTCCACCTTGTGCCGGCACTCCTTTTCCAACGCGCTAACAAGTTCAGTTGCAAGCTGGAATGGGTTAAAGCGTGACTGGCGAAATACGGCAGCGAAATCGCCAGGGGTTAATGTACGAAGCATGCCAAGGCGCTGCAAATCGTGCTCCGATGGTTCGGACAGTCCCAGAGAATTACAGTAGCGCAGCAACAATTCTTGTGACTGTTTAGCGTCCAGATAATCGAAACGCACCTTCAGATCGAAGCGGCGCATCGCCGCGTGATCCAGATCGCCCATCAGGTTGGTCGATGCAATCAGAATCCCACGGTAGCGCTCGATTTGCGTCAGCATCTCATTGACTTGGGTAATTTCCCAGCTGCGCTGAGCTTGCTGTCGATTCTGAAGAAAACTATCCACCTCATCGATAAGTAGTACCGCGTTTTCTTCTTCAGCTTCATTGAAGCTGCACGCAATATTCTGTTCGGTACCTCCGACATACATTGAGAGCAGATCCGACGCACGTTTCACAAGCAGAGGGCGCTCAAGTTGCTCTGCAAGCCAACGGCCAAAGGCGGTTTTACCTGTGCCCGGAGGTCCAAACAAGCACAGACGGGCAGATGGCGACAGTTTGAGTCGTTCGGCAATCGCAGCAAGATCCGCATCGGCACGAATAAAGCGTGGATCATATTCTGGCGGTGCGGTTTCCCTGTTGACGTCCGGCAGAGGCACTCGGTATTGGGCTTTCAGTGCGCTGCGTAGCAACGTTTCGAGCGCTTGGCCAGGAGGCATGGCGTCGGGCTGCTCTGCAATCGTGGCTACCACATTAGCTGTCCGCATCAAGGTCGCGGGACTGAGATCACTGGACTCAGCGAGGCGGCCAATTGCAACATCGTCTAACCACAGACCTGCTTGGCGCGTAATGAGCTCTCTGCGATAGGCCTTGGGAGGGGCGTCCAGTTCGATGATCATATCGAATCTGCGCAAAAAAGCCGCATCCAGCCCCTGGATCCGGTTGGATACCCAGAACGTCGGGAGGCGGTTTTCTTCAAGCATGCGGTTCATCCATGCCTTATGAGATTGAGCAATGCTGTGTTCTTGTTGCCGGTCATTGAAAACATCTTCCACCTCATCAAAGAGGAGGAGGGTGCCGTGTTGTGTAAAGAACCCCTGTGCGCTGCGGTAGGCTCGCAAGCGTGACTCGCCATTGATGGGATCGCCTTCATCGTCATCACTGCTGATTTCGTAGAGCGCAACACCAAGATGGCAGGCAATTGCACGAACCAACTCACTTTTCCCTGTGCCAGGCCGGCCATGCAAAAAGATATTCACCCCCTGCCGATGTTGAGAAATGACTTGTCGCAGATAGGGGAGTAGCAGCGACAGCTCTTTATTCAGATAGGGATAATCAGCAAGTGTGAGTTTGGGTTGCGGTGATGGATTGACCATCCCGCGCAGCAGGTCGATCAGTTGAACATCTGGGATCTGCGCTTGATCGGCAAAAGCTCTGGATAGCAGGTCGAGTTTTCCCCTCAACATCGTCATGTTGTTTTGGTCGATGCTGACAAGGCCTGTGCGGGCCAATTTGCTATCGCGACGCAAGGCTTGTGTGACAGCTTTATGCGGCTGCTGCAGGATTGCTGCAACCGCTGAAACCAGTTTATTGCTGCTCAGGACACCGATTGTGTCGCCAGCATCATCCAGTGTTTCTTCGGTATGAAGGAGCACCGTGAATGCCAGAATCCAGCGTTCAGTATCATTCAGACCCGCAAGGCTACTAAGCATGTCCAAATTTTGTTGGAATGCGGCAGGCAGAATATCCGGGCTTGTTCTGACTTCTTCTTCAGCCTGCGCGTGGACATTCCGCAGGGCGAGCAGAGCTTCACTCCGCTTGTATTCCACTCCGACAGCCGTTTCGGCGGGATAACGAAATCCGATGCGTGCAGCAAGTCGGGTTTGACGAACACTCTCTTGCCCAAGAAACAGCAAATGGCCATCCAGAAGGATGAGCATCCTCAGAGACCAGAGGCGCACAAGTGGGTGGGCTGGGCTCACACCCTCGGATTCTTCATCGTAGAAGTGCGGCATGAGTATTCCTCCATCGGTTCGTCAACGTAATGATGAAGGCTTTTACGGACGTTTAATGTCCATCGCTAAGGGCCAACGGACTACCGGATTTTGCGCCTAGTGCTCCAGCCATAGCCGTTTAACTTGAGCGCAGCGAATCGGCTTGGCGGGGCGGATTCAACGAGTAAGTGCAACAGACTGAAATCGCCATAAAGGGCGGGAAATGGCGTACATTCCCGCGCTCTTATGACCGGCAAGTCAGGAGCACCGTAATGTCTTATCGCCATTTCACCGCCGCCGAACGATACCAGATTCAGGCCTTCATTCGCAGTGGACTCAATAATGCCGACATTGCCCGGCAGCTCGGCAAACCCGACGCCAGCAACCTCTCGCGCGAGATTCGCCGCAATGGCGGGCGTGACCGCTACGACGCCGAGCGTGCTGAGCAACGCTATCGTCGGCATCTGCAGGATAAGGGCCGCCCGCGCCAGCGCTGGCATCAGGTATTCGATGAAGCCGCTGTCCCGTTGCTGGAAGAAGGCTGGAGCCCCGAACAGATCAGCGGCGTGTTTCGGGACAGTGAATGCAGCGTCAGCCATGAATGGCTCTATCAGCGCATTGCCGACGACAAGCGCCGGGATGGTCAGCTCTACCGCTTGTTGCGCTGCCAGAAGCAGCGGCGCAAACGCTATGGTTCACCCGAACGGCGCGGGCAACTCAAGGATCGGCGCAGCATCAGCGAACGGCCGGCCGAAGTGGCAACCCGCGAGGAACTCGGGCACTGGGAAGCGGACACCATGATTGGGGCCGGCCAGCAAGGGGCTCTGGTCACCTTGGTTGAGCGCAAAACCGGGCTGACCCGGATAGCCCACGTTCCAAGCAAAGAGGCGGCCGGCGTCACCAAAGCCATCTGCCGCATGCTTGCGCCGCTGAAGGACCAAGTGAAGAGCATCACCTTCGACAATGGCAAGGAATTCGCCGGCCACGCGACGATCTCCCGCCGGTTGAAGGCGGATTGCTACTTCGCCGATCCGTACTCATCGTGGCAGCGCGGGAGCAACGAAAACACCAACGGCTTGATCCGGCAATACTTCCCGAAGAAAACCAGCTTCGCCACAGTCAAGCCACGCCAGATTGCCGAGGTGGAAAGGAAGCTGAATAATCGACCCAGGAAACGGCTCGGTTTCAAGTCGCCGAACTACGTGTCTGGTCTCGGATCATAATTTACCCATCCGCAGTTGGCGACTCTATCTGGCACGTTCGGTTTTGGGTACGCTCTGCATGTCGATCTCCAGGTCAGGCCAATGAATCTCCGTTTGCACGGGCGCGC
>NZ_JADFUA010000015.1 GCF_015223195.1 Chitinilyticum piscinae
GTAGTCGGGTACATGAAGGGCAAGAGTGCGATTCATCTTGCGCGGGTGTATGGGGAGCGCAAGCGTAATTTCGTCGGGCAACATTTCTGGGCCAGAGGCTACTTTGTCTCAACGGTGGGTCGTGATGGGGTTCTAAGCCGGAACCGCCGAAAATTCCGTCAGCCGATCAACGTGGCTTGTCCCGCGCCCGGTCGATGGGGTAGACCCAACAGTCGTGTCACTAGCCGCCATTTCGATCACGGCAATGCCAGCCGGACGTCACGTCCAGATTGTTCCGGTCTGGATGAGGCCGACTGACGTCTCGGATGACGGGTGGCATACAACTGCTGTGAGTCCTGCAGGGGGGCAGCTGCCTGACCGGACGGCGAGCATCAGCCCATCTCATGTATTAGTCATGTCAGCTTTGACACTGCGCACGCGACGGCACCCGACCCGTTGCAGACCCCCAGACATATGGAAAGCTGACGCTCAACGTGGAGTTAGCCGGCGCGGCGCGGCTTCATCGCGCAGCGTCCGTGTTGATGGATGGGTTAGAACTCTCTGGGGCACACATTTGAGAAAGACTATTTTTCAGCCAACGCAAAACCCGCGTTGCCAGATGCAACCACTGAGACAAATACAAACGGCACTGGACTAGTATTTAGAGCGCCATGCACTTGGCCAGGTTTTGCTATGGCAATATCTCCAGCCTTTAGATGAGCGACTTTGCCGCCTCCTTGGTAATACTCAGCCTCTCCAGAGATAACCGTCCAAGTATCTTGGCCGTCCGGGTGAACATGAGCGGTTATTTCTTGCCCAGGATGGGCATGCCAAACAACAACTGCTGAGTCCTTGGTTTCCAGAACCACTGAACGAATTGGTTCGCCGTCAGACGGACGAATATATTCTGTTACCGAAAATATTCTTGATTCCATTTCCATATCCACTCCAAAAATCAATTTGGCTTGAGAAGTTATTACAGAACAACTGTATCCGAGAGTTCTACGTTGCCGATAACCGGCCCGAAACGGCGGCGCAACGCGCCGCTGTTGGGGGTCCGTGTTCATCGGCGGGTTAGACCTGTGCTTGCGTAAGACGAATATCGACTTCTCGGTCGACGTATTTCCATTCCTCTGACGCACGCAGTTCGGAAAGCAGCCTGTTGAACTCAACCTCATGAATTGGCGCGTATTCGAACCAATTCAGAAAATCGAACGGTTCATTCTCTGAGAGGTCGCGGCAGTGGTGGAGCTTGCGCGCTACTGCAGGCAAATACTGAAGCCCGATTTGGACGTGCTTCGACTGTTCGAAAACGCTCCGGCGTTCGTCTTGCGTGAGCTCCCACCAAGCTGCGTTCTTCCGGATCGGTATTAGCGCACCGCACGTTGCTTCTGGGCGCGCCAGACCTTGCTGCTTCGCTACAATTTCATTCTTCTCTGCGCGCATGACATATCGTTCATTGCTGGTTATTCCACGAAGTATCCAGGGTGCATTGGTTTCAGACTGCAACTCTGAAGCGGATACGACGTTGAGCCTTTTGGCTTCAGGCAGGGGCTCGCCAACTCTCGTTTCGGCCCTGACAATCCGCCAAGGGCCAATGTCTGCGCCGACGAAAGCAAATAATCGTGTATCCATTTCAATCTTTCATGTGTGAATGTTTTAACTCTTGCAGCTTCGAAGAACCTATCTGCCGATCCCGTGCTTGTGCATCATCGCCTCCGCGCAACTGCGACGACCGCCCGCAGCAATCACATTGAACTTTCGAATCGAAACTGCTGAAGCGAACCTACGCGGACGTACGGCCGCAGTCTGTGCGCTGCCGGACGGAGCGCTGCCAATTTGCGCCTACTGGCAGGCTGTGAGTGCGCGGATGGGCCAGCGACCTCCCTTCATAGAGGGAGCGAAGCAGGTCAGAGACACTATTGAACGTCCGCTACCGGGAAGATGCTTGACCGTCCGCAACTGGCCGCCTGCCGCCGACCGCGGTCTGGCTCGAAAGCAGTCTGTCAACGCGCCGTTTCATTGTTGCCATGATCATATCTTAATCGCGCACAGGCGGCCACAGGCGGGCAGTATGAACCAGCGTCAGTATCCACACCGTTTCGCCGTCGATCTGATACACCAGGCGATAGCTTTCGTGCGGGATCAACTCGCGGGTCCCGGGAATCTTTCCCGGCTTGCCCAGCATGGGGTGCTGGATCAAGCGGGCGGCCGCGTCGCTGAAAATCTCATCCATCCGGGCCGCCGCGCGCGGATTGTCGGCTGCGATGTAGTCCCACACATCGGCACGGTCTTGCTGCGCTTCGGGCGTCCAAACAACCCTCACGCCTGGCTCGCCACACTGGCACGCCGTGCGGCGAATTCGGCCTCAACTTCATCGTTCGACCGCCCCAATCCAGCGCGCATCGAAGCCCGGCCGGCTTCGACCTTGCGGCGCAGGAACTCGTCGTACTCGCGCGACTCGCGCTGGCGCTGAACGAACTCGCGCATCAGCTCGCGCAGCACTTGCGACGCCGGGCGATGGGCCGCCTCGGCTTCGGCCATAAACTCGGCGCGCAACTCAGGCTCCAGCTTCATCGTGAAAACGGCTTGTTTTGACATGATCGGGGCCTCCTGCCACTTGATACTAACAAAGTATATACGCCGTCATTACTAAGCGCTATTCACAGAACGCTGCAAGGCGGGCGTGCGCTAGGCCAAGGCCTGTCGGAAAACATTTGTTTTTCGACAGGCCTTCAACGGTCCTCTTGTCATTTTCAGAAGACGACTGCACCAGTTGATTGGGCGTAATGGCTGTTGTGCAGCCAGCTCCTGACAGTTCAATATCAGAAGTGATCTGCACCAATCTCGACTATGCTCAATACTCGTGTGCACCAAAGCGAGGTGAGCATGGCGACGGAGGCTCTGTTGCAAAGATTGGCGGCAGTCAGAGGTAGGCTGTCGCTCTGCGCCGATCAGGCGGCTGCTGCGAAATGGTGGTTGAGCATGCCCATGGCCTCCGTCAGCGCCGAGGGCCCAATGCCAAAAGCTCTCTCCACAAGGCGCACCTCGCCCCTGATGCCGGGCTGCAGGCACCAGGGGCGAGCCTGTCCTTTGCGCAGGGCTCGCATGACTTCGAATCCCTTGATCGTGGCATAGGCCGTGGGGATCGATTTGAAACCGCGCACCGGCTTGATCAGTATCTTGAGCTTTCCGTGATCGGCCTCGATCACGTTATTGAGATACTTCACCTGCCGGTGGGCCGTCTCCCGGTCCAGCTTTCCTTCGCGCTTCAATTCGGTGATCGCTGCACCATAGCTCGGCGCTTTGTCGGTATTGAGCGTGGCAGGCTTTTCCCAGTGCTTCAGGCCTCGCAGGGCCTTGCCCAGGAACCGCTTCGCTGCCTTGGCGCTGCGGGTCGGCGACAGGTAGAAATCGATCGTGTCGCCCCGCTTGTCGACTGCCCGGTACAGGTAGGTCCACTTGCCCCGCACCTTGACGTAGGTTTCATCCAGGCGCCAGCTCGGATCAAAGCCACGCCGCCAGAACCAGCGCAGCCGCTTCTCCATCTCCGGGGCGTAGCACTGGACCCAGCGATAGATCGTCGTATGGTCGACCGAAATGCCGCGTTCCGCCAGCATTTCCTCAAGGTCGCGATAGCTGATCGGATAGCGACAATACCAGCGCACCGCCCACAGGATCACATCACCCTGGAAATGGCGCCACTTGAAATCCGTCATCGTTCCGTCCGTCCAATCTCCGCCAAGCATGCTCAAGCTTCACGATTTTTGCAACAGAGCCTGCCCTACCCAGCGAGCGCAATGAAAAATCGCTCTGGATCGCCCTGGCGCTGACCGGAAGCTTCCTGCTGGCCGAAGTCGCCGCAGGCATTGTTTTCAACAGCCTGGCCCTGCTCTCAGATGCGGCGCACATGTTCACGGATGCAGCGGCGCTGGCCATCGCCTTGGCGGCTGTACGGGTGGCGAGACGGCCAGCCGATGCCAAGCGCACCTATGGCTACTACCGCTTCGAAATCCTTGCGGCCGCATTCAACGCCCTGTTGCTCTTCGGCGTCGCTGGCTACATCCTGTATGAGGGCTGGCAGCGTTTGCGCGAGCCAGCGCAGGTTCAGTCCAGCGGGATGCTGGTGGTAGCAGTGCTGGGTCTGATCGTCAACCTCATCAGCATGCGTATGCTTCAGGGCGGCAAGGACAAGAGCCTCAACGTCAAAGGCGCTTATCTGGAGGTCTGGAGCGACATGCTTGGCTCCATCGGCGTGATCGGAGCTGCGCTGGTCATCCGATTCACCGGCTGGGTGTGGGTAGATGCGGTCGTCGCCGTGGCAATTGGGCTTTGGGTGCTGCCACGAACTTGGCTGCTACTCAAGGAAAGCCTGAATGTCTTGCTGGAGGGAGTCCCAGACGGCATTGACATGGGAGCCTTGATGGCATCTGTTCAGGCCGTGCCAGGCGTGACAGGGCTGCATGACTTGCACGTATGGGCGCTCACGAGCGGCAAGGTCAGCATGACCGCTCATATCGTGTATGCGCCGGAAATAGGGCCCGACGAGTTGCTCAAAACCCTCAAGTTGTTGCTGGCTGACCGATTCAGCATCTTCCATACGACGCTGCAACTGGAGATTGTTGCCTGTGAGCACAGCGTCGATGGGTGCAACTTCGTGGATCATCGCCACAAAGAACCGAGTTCTCAACCAGACCAAGCCGCAGCCCGGCAGGCGTGACTAATGGGACTCCTACTACCCGGCTAGCCAAACCGGTCTTAGCGTACGATTTTTTCCGTTTTCTGAGACGACCCCAGAACTGATCGACGCGGGGTTTTCCGCCGAGGATGCCGAAACCATCGCAAGCCGCACCGTCATGCGTGCGCCCCGCGAAACCTTCCAGTCCGTCGGCTCGATGGTCCAGCAAGCTACGGCCAAGATCGAGCGCGACAGCGTGCAACTGGCTCCCCCTGCCCTGCCCGCGCCATCGGCCGCCGTGGAGCGTTCGCGTCGTCTCGAACAGGAGGCGGCAGGTTTGGCGAAGTCGATGACCATCGACACGCGAGGAACTATGACGACCAAGAAGCGAAAAACCGCCGGCGAGGACCTGGCAAAACAGGTCAGCGAGGCCAAGCAGGCCGCGTTGCTGAAACACACGAAGCAGCAGATCAAGGAAATGCAGCTTTCCTTGTTCGATATTGCGCCGTGGCCGGACACGATGCGAGCGATGCCAAACGACACGGCCCGCTCTGCCCTGTTCACCACGCGCAACAAGAAAATCCCGCGCGAGGCGCTGCAAAACAAGGTCATTTTCCACGTCAACAAGGACGTGAAGATCACCTACACCGGCGTCGAGCTGCGGGCCGACGATGACGAACTGGTGTGGCAGCAGGTGTTGGAGTACGCGAAGCGCACCCCTATCGGCGAGCCGATCACCTTCACGTTCTACGAGCTTTGCCAGGACCTGGGCTGGTCGATCAATGGCCGGTATTACACGAAGGCCGAGGAATGCCTGTCGCGCCTACAGGCGACGGCGATGGGCTTCACGTCCGACCGCGTTGGGCACCTGGAATCGGTGTCGCTGCTGCACCGCTTCCGCGTCCTGGACCGTGGCAAGAAAACGTCCCGTTGCCAGGTCCTGATCGACGAGGAAATCGTCGTGCTGTTTGCTGGCGACCACTACACGAAATTCATATGGGAGAAGTACCGCAAGCTGTCGCCGACGGCCCGACGGATGTTCGACTATTTCAGCTCGCACCGGGAGCCGTACCCGCTCAAGCTGGAAACCTTCCGCCTCATGTGCGGATCGGATTCCACCCGCGTGAAGAAGTGGCGCGAGCAGGTCGGCGAAGCCTGCGAAGAGTTGCGAGGCAGCGGCCTGGTGGAACACGCCTGGGTCAATGATGACCTGGTGCATTGCAAACGCTAGGGCCTTGTGGGGTCAGTTCCGGCTGGGGGTTCAGCAGCCAGCGCTTTACTGGCATTTCAGGAACAAGCGGGCACTGCTCGACGCACTTGCTTCGCTCAGTATCGCTCGGGACGCACGGCGCGCTCTACGAACTGCCGATAAACAGAGGATTAAAATTGACAATTGTGATTAAGGCTCAGATTCGACGGCTTGGAGCGGCCGACGTGCAGGATTTCCGCGAGATCCGATTGTCGGCCCTGAAGAAAGCTCCAGAGATGTTCGGGTCCGTTTACGAGCACGAGGAGAAAAAGCCCATGGAGGCGTTCGCTGAACGGTTGCGAGATGCCGTGGCATTCGGCGCCTACATCGACGGCGAGATCATTGGGCTGTCGGTCTTCAAACAGGAGGACGGCCCCAAGGACGCTCACAAGGCGCATCTGTCCGGCGTTTTCGTGGAGCCCGAACAGCGAGGCCGAGGGGTCGCCGGTATGCTGCTGCGGGCGGTGATAGACTATGGCCGCGAGCATGTGGAGCAGATCATGCTGACGGTTGCGGAAGGGAACGAAGCCGCTATAAACCTCTATCAGCGATCGGCTCGTTGCCCTGCGCCGCTCCAAAGCCCGCGACGCAGCGCCGGCAGGCAGAGCAAGTAGAGGGCAGCGCCTGCAATCCATGCCCACCCGTTCCACGTTGTTATAGAAGCCGCATAGATCGCCGTGAAGAGGAGGGGTCCGACGATCGAGGTCAGGCTGGTGAGCGCCGCCAGTGAGCCTTGCAGCTGCCCCTGACGTTCCTCATCCACCTGCCTGGACAACATTGCTTGCAGCGCCGGCATTCCGATGCCACCCGAAGCAAGCAGGACCATGATCGGGAACGCCATCCATCCCCGTGTCGCGAAGGCAAGCAGGATGTAGCCTGTGCCGTCGGCAATCATTCCGAGCATGAGTGCCCGCCTTTCGCCGAGCCGGGCGGCTACAGGGCCGGTGATCATTGCCTGGGCGAGTGAATGCAGAATGCCAAATGCGGCAAGCGAAATGCCGATCGTGGTCGCGTCCCAGTGAAAGCGATCCTCGCCGAAAATGACCCAAAGCGCGGCCGGCACCTGTCCGACAAGTTGCATGATGAAGAAGACCGCCATCAGGGCGGCGACGACGGTCATGCCCCGGGCCCACCGGAACGAAGCGAGCGGGTTGAGAGCCTCCCGGCGTAACGGCCGGCGTTCGCCTTTGTGCGACTCCGGCAAAAGGAAACAGCCCGTCAGGAAATTGAGGCCGTTCAAGGCTGCCGCGGCGAAGAACGGAGCGTGGGGGGAGAAACCGCCCATCAGCCCACCGAGCACAGGTCCCGCGACCATCCCGAACCCGAAACAGGCGCTCATGAAGCCGAAGTGCCGCGCGCGCTCATCGCCATCAGTGATATCGGCAATATAAGCGCCGGCTACCGCCCCAGTCGCCCCGGTGATGCCGGCCACGATCCGCCCGATATAGAGAACCCAAAGGAAAGGCGCCGTCGCCATGATGGCGTAGTCGACAGCAGCGCCGGCCAGCGAGACGAGCAAGACCGGCCGCCGCCCGAAACGATCCGACAGCGCGCCCAGCACAGGTGCGCAGGCAAATTGCATCAACGCATACAGCGCCAGCAGAATGCCATAGTGGGCGGTGACGTCGTTCGAGTGAACCAGATCGCGCAGGAGGCCCGGCAGCACCGGCATAATCAGGCCGATGCCGACAGCGTCGAGCGCGACAGTGCTCAGAATTACGATCAGGGGTCTGTTGGGTTTCACGTCTGGCCTCCGGACCAGCCTCCGCTGGTCCGATTGAACGCGCGGATTCTTTATCACTGATAAGTTGGTGGACATATTATGTTTATCAGTGATAAAGTGTCAAGCATGACAAAGTTGCAGCCGAATACAGTGATCCGTGCCGCCCTGGACCTGTTGAACGAGGTCGGCGTAGACGGTCTGACGACACGCAAACTGGCGGAACGGTTGGGGGTTCAGCAGCCGGCGCTTTACTGGCACTTCAGGAACAAGCGGGCGCTGCTCGACGCACTGGCCGAAGCCATGCTGGCGGAGAATCATACGCATTCGGTGCCGAGAGCCGACGACGACTGGCGCTCATTTCTGATCGGGAATGCCCGCAGCTTCAGGCAGGCGCTGCTCGCCTACCGCGATGGCGCGCGCATCCATGCCGGCACGCGACCGGGCGCACCGCAGATGGAAACGGCCGACGCGCAGCTTCGCTTCCTCTGCGAGGCGGGTTTTTCGGCCGGGGACGCCGTCAATGCGCTGATGACAATCAGCTACTTCACTGTTGGGGCCGTGCTTGAGGAGCAGGCCGGCGACAGCGATGCCGGCGAGCGCGGCGGCACCGTTGAACAGGCTCCGCTCTCGCCGCTGTTGCGGGCCGCGATAGACGCCTTCGACGAAGCCGGTCCGGACGCAGCGTTCGAGCAGGGACTCGCGGTGATTGTCGATGGATTGGCGAAAAGGAGGCTCGTTGTCAGGAACGTTGAAGGACCGAGAAAGGGTGACGATTGATCAGGACCGCTGCCGGAGCGCAACCCACTCACTACAGCAGAGCCATGTAGACAACATCCCCTCCCCCTTTCCACCGCGTCAGACGCCCGTAGCAGCCCGCTACGGGCTTTTTCATGCCCTGCCCTAGCGTCCAAGCCTCACGGCCGCGCTCGGCCTCTCTGGCGGCCTTCTGGCGCTCCTGCTGCGGCGTCCGCTCGTGGGCCGTGGCGCGGGTCCGCGCGCCGGCCTCGTGCGCCTGGCGCTCGCGGGCGAGGTCCAGGGCGGCCGTCTTCACGTTCTGCCTTGCGCAGAGCGACAGCCTACCTCTGACTGCCGCCAATCTTTGCAACAGAGCCTCTGCGCCCACCTTCGCGGAACCTGACCAGGGTCCGCTAGCGGGCGGCCGGAAGGTGAATGCTAGGCATGATCTAACCCTCGGTCTCTGGCGTCGCGACTGCGAAATTTCGCGAGGGTTTCCGAGATGGTGATTGCGCTTCGCAGATCTCCAGGCGCGTGGGTGCGGACGTAGTCAGCGCCATTGCCGATCGCGTGAAGTTCCGCCGCAAGGCTCGCTGGACCCAGATCCTTTACAGGAAGGCCAACGGTGGCGCCCAAGAAGGATTTCCGCGACACCGAGACCAATAGCGGAAGCCCCAACGCCGACTTCAGCTTTTGAAGGTTCGACAGCACGTGCAGCGATGTTTCCGGTGCGGGGCTCAAGAAAAATCCCATCCCCGGATCGAGGATGAGCCGGTCGGCAGCGACCCCGCTCCGTCGCAAGGCGGAAACCCGCGCCTCGAAGAACCGCACAATCTCGTCGAGCGCGTCTTCGGGTCGAAGGTGACCGGTGCGGGTGGCGATGCCATCCCGCTGCGCTGAGTGCATAACCACCAGCCTGCAGTCCGCCTCAGCAATATCGGGATAGAGCGCAGGGTCAGGAAATCCTTGGATATCGTTCAGGTAGCCCACGCCGCGCTTGAGCGCATAGCGCTGGGTTTCCGGTTGGAAGCTGTCGATTGAAACACGGTGCATCTGATCGGACAGGGCGTCTAAGAGCGGCGCAATACGTCTGATCTCATCGGCCGGCGATACAGGCCTCGCGTCCGGATGGCTGGCGGCCGGTCCGACATCCACGACGTCTGATCCGACTCGCAGCATTTCGATCGCCGCGGTGACAGCGCCGGCGGGGTCTAGCCGCCGGCTCTCATCGAAGAAGGAGTCCTCGGTGAGATTCAGAATGCCGAACACCGTCACCCTGCTGCGTAACATCGTTGCTGCTCCATAACATCAAACATCGACCCACGGCGTAACGCGCTTGCTGCTTGGATGCCCGAGGCATAGACTGTACAAAAAAACAGTCATAACAAGCCATGAAAACCGCCACTGCGCCGTTACCACCGCTGCGTTCGGTCAAGGTTCTGGACCAGTTGCGTGAGCGCATACGCTACTTGCATTACAGTTTACGAACCGAACAGGCTTATGTCCACTGGGTTCGTGCCTTCATCCGTTTCCACGGTGTGCGTCACCCGGCAACCTTGGGCAGCAGCGAAGTCGAGGCATTTCTGTCCTGGCTGGCGAACGAGCGCAAGGTTTCGGTCTCCACGCATCGTCAGGCATTGGCGGCCTTGCTGTTCTTCTACGGCAAGGTGCTGTGCACGGATCTGCCCTGGCTTCAGGAGATCGGAAGACCTCGGCCGTCGCGGCGCTTGCCGGTGGTGCTGACCCCGGATGAAGTGGTTCGCATCCTCGGTTTTCTGGAAGGCGAGCATCGTTTGTTCGCCCAGCTTCTGTATGGAACGGGCATGCGGATCAGTGAGGGTTTGCAACTGCGGGTCAAGGATCTGGATTTCGATCACGGCACGATCATCGTGCGGGAGGGCAAGGGCTCCAAGGATCGGGCCTTGATGTTACCCGAGAGCTTGGCACCCAGCCTGCGCGAGCAGCTGTCGCGTGCACGGGCATGGTGGCTGAAGGACCAGGCCGAGGGCCGCAGCGGCGTTGCGCTTCCCGACGCCCTTGAGCGGAAGTATCCGCGCGCCGGGCATTCCTGGCCGTGGTTCTGGGTTTTTGCGCAGCACACGCATTCGACCGATCCACGGAGCGGTGTCGTGCGTCGCCATCACATGTATGACCAGACCTTTCAGCGCGCCTTCAAACGTGCCGTAGAACAAGCAGGCATCACGAAGCCCGCCACACCGCACTGTCATTTTCAGAAGACGACTGCACCAATCAACGAGACATGAAGCCTGCTGTGCATACGGCTCCTGACAGCCCGATATCAGGACTCCTCTGCACGAAACTCGTCTATGCTCAATACTCGTGTGCACCAAAGCGAGGCGAGCATGGCGACCGATACCGTACCGATTGCCGAGCGCGGCGTAGCCACCCTGTCAGAACAGGCATGGGAGCGTGCTCGCTGCCGCGCGGAGATCATTGGGCCGTTGGCGCAGTCGGAGACGGTCGGGCATGAAGCGGCCGACGCAGCAGCCCAGGCGCTGGGTCTGTCCCGGCGGCAGGTCTACGTCCTGATCCGCCGTGCCCGGCAAGGTTCGGGGCTGGTCACTGATTTGGCTCTTGGACAGTCGAGCGGTGGCAAAGGTAAAGGCCGCTTGCCGGAGTCGGTCGAACGAATCATCCGCGAGCTACTGCAAAAGCGCTTCCTGACCAAGCAGAAGCGCAGCTTGGCGGCGTTCCACCGTGAAGTTGCGCGGGTGTGCAAGCTGCAAAAGCTGCGGATGCCGGCGCGCAACACGGTCGCGTTGCGGATCGCCAGCCTTGATCCACTCAAGACCACTCGACTTCGGGAAGGCCAGGATGCGTCCCGCATCCTGCAAGGTGTTGGCGGTGTTCCTCCGCCAGTCTCCGCACCGCTGGAGCAGGTACAGATCGACCACACAGTCATCGACCTGATCGTGGTGGACGAGCGCGACCGGCAACCGATTGGCCGTCCGTACCTGACCCTCGCCATCGACGTGTTCACCCGCTGCGTGGTTGGCATGGTGGTCACGTTAGAAGCGCCATCTGCCGTCTCGGTCGGCCTGTGCCTCGCACACGCCGGTTGCGACAAGCGCCCTTGGTTGGAAAGGTTGGACGTGGAAATGGACTGGCCGATGAGCGGCAAGCCCGCGCTGCTCTACCTGGACAACGCGGCCGAATTCAAGAGCGAGGCGCTACGCCGTGGCTGCGAGCAGCATGGCATCCGGTTGGACTATCGGCCTCTCGGGCAGCCGCACTATGGCGGCATCGTGGAACGGATCATCGGCACGGCGATGCAAATGATCCACGACGAATTGCCGGGGACGACCTTCTCCAACCCTGACCAGCGCGGGGAATACGCCTCCGAGAAGATGGCCGCCCTGACACTGCGCGAGCTGGAACGCTGGCTCGCATTGGCGGTTGGCACCTATCACGGCTCCGTGCACAACGGCCTGCTCCAACCGCCGGCCGCACGCTGGGCCGAAGCTGTCGCGCGTACCGGCGTTCCAACCGTCATCACTCGCACCACGGCTTTTCTGGTCGATTTCCTGCCCGTCCTCCGCCGCACCCTGACCCGCACTGGCTTCGTCATCGACCACATCCACTACTACGCCGATGCGCTCAAGCCGTGGATAGCTCGGCGCGACCGCCTGCCTGCGTTCCTGATCCGGCGCGACCCACGCGACATCAGCCGCATTTGGGTGCTGGAGCCGGAGGGGCAGCACTATCTGGAAATTCCATACCGTACCTTGTCGCACCCGGCTGTCACCCTCTGGGAACAACGGCAGGCGCTGGCGAAATTGCGGCAGCAAGGGCGCGAACAGGTGGATGAGTCGGCGCTGTTCCGCATGATCGGGCAGATGCGCGAAATCGTGACCACTGCGCAGAAAGCCACGCGCAAGGCGCGGCGCGACGCGGATCGACGCCAGCATCTCAAGTCAACGGAACAACCTGTCAAAACCACGCCACCAGCGGACACGGACATGGCAGACCCGCAGGCGGACAACCAGCCACCTGCCAAACCGTTCGACCAGATTGAGGAGTGGTAGCCGTGGACGAATATCCCATCATCGACCTGTCCCACCTGCTGCCGGCGGCCCAGGGCTTGGCCCGTCTCCCGGCGGACGAGCGCATCCATCGCCTTCGCGCCGACCGCTGGATCGGCTATCCGCGAGCAGTCGAGGCGTTGAACCGGCTGGAAGCCCTGTATACGTGGCCAAACAAACAACGCATGCCCAACCTGCTGTTGGTCGGTCCAACCAACAACGGCAAGTCGATGATCGTCGAGAAGTTCCGCCGCGCCCACCCGGCCAGCTCCGACGCCGACCAGGAGCACATCCCGGTATTGGTCGTGCAGATGCCGTCCGAGCCATCGGTGATCCGCTTCTACGTCGCGCTGCTCGCGGCGATGGGAGCACCATTGCGACCGCGCCCACGGCTGCCGGAAATAGAGCAACTGGCGCTGACACTGCTGCGCAAGCTCGGTGTGCGTTTGCTGGTGATCGACGAGCTGCACAACGTCCTGGCCGGCAACAGCGTCAACCGCCGGGAATTCCTCAACCTGCTGCGCTTCCTCGGCAACGAATTGCGCATCCCGCTGGTCGGTGTGGGCACACGCGACGCCTACCTGGCCATCCGCTCGGATGACCAGTTGGAAAATCGCTTCGAGCCGATGATGCTGCCGGTGTGGGAGGCCAACGACGATTGCTGTTCACTGCTGGCCAGCTTCGCGGCTTCGCTCCCGCTGCGGCGACCTTCGTCGATTGCCACGCTGGACATGGCTCGCTACCTGCTCACGCGCAGCGAGGGCACTATTGGCGAGCTGGCGCACCTTTTGATGGCGGCGGCCGTGGCCGCCGTGGAGAGTGGTGAGGAAGCGATCAACCACCGCACGCTCAGCATGGCCGATTACACCGGTCCCAGCGAGCGGCGGCGGCAATTCGAGCGGGAACTGATGTGAAGCCAGCGCCACGCTGGCCACTGCATCCGGCACCCAGGGAAGCCGAAGCCCTGTCTTCGTGGCTCAACCGCGTGGCCCTTTGCTATCACATGGAAGTGTCCGAGCTGCTGGAGCACGATCTTGGTCACGGCCAGGTTGATGACCTGGACACCGCGCCACCACTGGCGCTGCTGGCGATGCTCTCCCAGCGGAGCGGTATCGAGCTGGATCGGCTGCGCTGCATGAGTTTCGCCGGCTGGGTGCCTTGGCTACTGGACAGCCTTGATGATCAGATTCCAGCCGCATTGGAAACCTATGCGTTCCAGCTCTCGGTACTGCTGCCGAGACTCCGCCGTAAGACGCGATCCATCACGAGCTGGCGTGCCTGGCTGCCCACCCAACCGATACACCGCGCCTGTCCGCTCTGCCTGAACGATCCGGAGAACCAAGCCGTACTGCTCGCGTGGAAGCTGCCCCTGATGCTGAGCTGCCCACTGCATGGCTGCTGGCTGGAATCCTATTGGGGCGTGCCAGGGCGGTTTCTCGGCTGGGAGAACGCCGACGCCGAACCGCGCACTGCCAGCGACGCGATTGCGGCGATGGACCAGCGTACCTGGCAGGCACTGACGACCGGCCACGTGGAGTTGCCGCGCCGACGCATCCACGCCGGATTGTGGTTTAGGCTGCTACGCACGCTGCTCGATGAGCTGAACACCCCGCTTTCGACGTGCGGCACCTACGCGGGGTATCTCCGCCAAATCTGGGAATGCTGCGGGCATCCGCTGCGTGCTGGGCAAAGTCTGTGGCGACCGTATGAAACCCTGAACCCGGCAGTACGGTTGCAGATGCTGGAGGCGGCGGCAACGGCAATCAGCTTGATTGAGGTGAGGGATATAAGCCCGCTAGGCGAGCACGCAAAGCTATTCTGGTCCGAGCCCCAAACCGGGTTCACCAGTGGCCTGCCGGCGAAAGCGCCGAAGCCCGAACCCGTCGATCACTGGCAGCGTGCAATCCAGGCCATTGATGAGGCCATCATTGAAGCACGACACAACCCCGAGACGGCACGCTCGCTGTTCGCGTTGGCTTCCTATGGTCGGCGCGACCCCGCTTCCTTGGAACAGTTGCGCGCCACCTTCGCGAAGGAAGGCATCCCCCCGGAATTTCTGTCACATTATGAGCCTAGCCTACCCTTTGCATGCCTTAGACAGAATGACGGGTTAAGTGACAAATTTTGACGTGCAGAGCTTCCCGATGCAAACTGTCACATAATCGAACGTATATGTGACAGGTGCAAAATGTTGATCGGCTACATGCGGGTATCGAAAGCGGACGGCTCTCAAGCGACCGATTTGCAGCGCGACGCGCTGATTGCTGCCGGCGTCGATCCGGCACATCTCTACGAGGATCAAGCGTCCGGGAAGCGCGAGGATCGGCCCGGTTTGGCAAGCTGTCTGAAAGCGCTACGCGATGGCGATACGCTGGTGGTGTGGAAGCTGGATCGGCTCGGCCGCGACCTGCGGCATCTGATCAACACCGTACATGACCTGACTGGACATGGCATCGGCCTCAAGGTGCTGACCGGCCACGGCGCGGCCATCGACACCACGACCGCCGCCGGCAAACTGGTCTTTGGCATTTTCGCTGCGCTGGCCGAGTTCGAGCGCGAGCTGATCGCCGAACGCACAGTTGCCGGTTTAGCGTCGGCACGGGCACGCGGACGGAAAGGCGGGCGGCCGTTCAAGATGACGGCGGCCAAGCTGCGCTTGGCCATGGCGGCTATGGGGCAACCGGAAACCAAGGTCAGCGATTTGTGCCAGGAACTCGGGATTACCCGGCAGACCTTGTATCGGCATATTTCACCCTCCGGTCAGTTGCGTTCCGACGGAACGAAGTTGCTCAGTAAGGCTTGACCTTCATTCCATCATAACCACCACCCATCGCCTGAAATAGAGCGGCACTATCGGCAAGTCGTTGCGCCTGCGCTGCGACCAAGGCAATGCTATTTTGTTGAGCCTGCTGCCTTGCAATCAGCAATTGCGTGTAGCTGGCTGCGCCAAGCGCATACTGACGCCCCGTGGATTCAAGGGAAGACTGTGCAGTTGAGTCTGCAAACGCGAGTGAACTCAATGCCTGTGCATCGTGCTCCAGTGCGCTCAATGTGTCCGCCACGTTGCGCAGAGCGTCGAGCACAACGCCCTGATAATTTTCCGCTGCGGCATCCAATGCCGCCAGCGATGCCCGTTTTTCTGCGGGTAGTCCCGGATTGAATAGTGGCTAGGTCAACTGCCCCAGCACACTCCAAACAGCAGAGTTGCCGCCAAAAAGAGCCCCGGTTGTGAGTGCTTGTGAGCCAAGGTTTGCACTGAGGTTGATTTGTGGATACAGCTTGGCGATCGCCACCCCATATTCGGCATTCGCCGCGTGAAGCAATGCTTCTGCCGCCTGAATATCAGGCCGTCTGCGCACCAGATCAGAAGGCATCACAAGAGGCAATTCGGTGGGCAGTTTGAACTCGGCCAAAGTGAAATCCGGCACCTTCGCGTCACCAGGGGCCTGGCCGGAAAGCGTAGCCAGAAGATGCTCACTTTGTTGCAGTTGCTTGAGCAACAGGGGTAGTCCAGAACGAGTCTGTTCGGTCTGCGTTTGCTGTGCAAGCAGTTCGTCCGGTGCTGCTTGACCAAAACGCACCCGCTCGCGGGTGACATTGATCTGCTCGTCCTGTGCTTCGACCATCGCTTTGGTGGCCGCAAGCTGACCCGCGAGTTTTGCTCGGACAATGGCGGTGGTGGTGATATTTGCCGCAAGGGTCAGTTGCGCGCCCGCCAGTTCATGGCTCCGGTAGTCCACACGAGCGGCCAGCGCTTCCAGCGCACGACGATTCCCTCCGGCCAAGTCGAGGCGGTAATTTACGCCAACACTGGTGTTGTAAAGACTGAACTCACGTGCCTCGCCGGCCAATCCGAGACCGCTGGAGCTCATGCGTTGGCGTTGCGCACCGATACTCGCATCGACTTGGGGGTAGCGCGTTGATCCCGCTTGCGCAGCATGAAGCTCCTGCGCCTGCCGCAGTGTCGATTTTGCGGAGGCTAACGTGGGACTGTTTTGTAAAGCCAATGCAATCAGTGCATCGAGTCTGTATGACCCCAGGCTGTGCCACCATTCCGAACTGACCTCCCGACCGACCCGGAGGGTTTGCACTTCCCCCAAGGGGATTGTGGACAAGGCGGTTTGCGCTGGCATGGTGGCAACGGTGTATTTGGATGTAGTCGGCGCTTCGGGGCGTTTGAAGTCAGGCCCGACCGCACAACCAGCCAACAAACCAACAAGTGCGAGAGATGTCAGGGCTCTGGCTGGACTTTGACTGGGTTTCGTGCATTGGCCCGTGCAAGTCAGGTCATCGGTTTTCATAGAAATGCTCCAGGAACGGCTTACGGAAGCTCTGATGACAAATGAGACAGCTTTGTTGCACCTTCGAAAAAGCAGAGATAACGGCTAGACCATCACCACGCTTGGCTGCGTCGCCCATAGCTGTAGCAGATTCGTGCGTCTGCCCATCGTGGCTGCGAAACTTCCCAGCATCGGTTCCGAGCCAAGCAAGAATGCGCATTTTTTCCGCGACGGGAGGCTCTGCGTGGTTGGCAATCTTCGGCGCCAACTCGGCAACCACCGCCCACTCTTCCTTGGAAATTGCGCCTGTAATGGCTTGCATGTCGCGGCCTAATTTGTCCATCACACCACGTAGCGCCATCGGCTTTGCGGATTCTGCCTGCGCGCCAGCAGGGTTGACTGATATGGTCATCACCGTGAAAAGCACGGTGGCAATGACCAGGAACGGTTTTTTAGTGCTGTTCATGAGACCTCTTCTTTTCTCAGCGACATCGATAACGAGTGGTGCAGTCATTCAAAACTGCGCCCTTCACCCGCTTCCTCGTGAGTGACGCCATCGCGGATGTGGTAAATGCGCTTGAACGTCGGGATGATTTTTTCGTCGTGCGTGACGACGATGACGGCGGTTTCAAAACGCCGAGCCATGTCGTTGAGGATGCGGATGACAGACATCGCACGCACCGAATCCAGCGGTGCTGTTGGTTCATCAGCCAGGATCACTGGTGGTCGATTGACCAAGCCGCGAGCAATAGCCACGCGTTGCTGTTCTCCGCCTGAGAGTTGTGACGGCATGGCCCTGGCGCGGTGCTGCACATCCAGCGCGGTGAGCAGTTCGAGCGCGCGTTTTCGCGCATCGTCATTGCCGACACCCGCGAGCATCGGCAAGAGCGCCACGTTATCGGTGACATCGAGAAACGGGATCAGGTACGGCGCTTGAAACACGAAACCGATCTTGTCGCGGCGCAAAGCCCGCAGGTCGCGCACTTTCCATTCATCGTCGAAAATCACCTCGTTTCCCAGCACCATGCGACCGGCGGTGGGGTCAATCACGGCTCCCAGGCACTTGAGCAACGTGCTCTTGCCGGAACCGGATGGGCCGATCAGACCAACCACCTCGCCCGGCGCAACCTGCATGTTCACGTTCTTCAAGGCGAGAACCGCAGTGTCTCCCTCTCCGTAACGCTTGCTCAAGCCTTCGATGTGAATGCCTTTTGCCGTCATGTTCAGCCTCCAATCGCTTCGGCCGGATCGACCTTCAGCGCCATACGGATGGCGACAACGCTGGCCAGCACACAAATAACCATCACCGCGAAGAAACCCAAGATTGAATCAATGGGCATCAGCAATACGTATTTGGGAAACAAGGGTGCAGCGAAGGTAGCCGTGATCTTGCCAACGACAAAACCGATGACCCCAAGTACCAACGCCTGCTGCAAGATCATTCCCGAAATCGTGCGGTTGCGTGTGCCGATGAGCTTGAGCACTGCGATTTCGCGAATTTTGTCCATCGTCAGGGTGTAGATGATGAACGCCACGATGGCGGCGCTGACCACAGCCAGAATCACCAGGAACATGGCGATTTGCTTGGCGGATGTGGCAATGAGTTTTCCCACTAAAATCTCTTCCATCTGCGCGCGGTCATAAACCGTGAGCCGTTTCCAGCGCCGTATCGGTTCAGCCACTTCCTGCGGGGAGTATTCAGATTGGATACGCACCAGCACCGCATTTACCGAGTTGTTACTGGTTTGTGAGGCAATCACAGCATCGAGCAGACCAGGCACGCCGGGGCGGTTAAAGGCCGGATTGGCTTCGGTGCGGCGACGCTGCATCAGAATGGCGTCGTTGTCTTTGAGGAATTGCGCTTCTTGCGCATCCTTGAGTGGGATGAACACCATTGGGTCGCCACTGGAGGACACCATGCGGCGGGTCAGGCCAACTACTGTGTAATGGTTGCGGCGAATTTTCACCTCATCGCCCAGCCGAAACCCGGTGGCGATGTCCGCGACCGCCTCATAGTGGCCACGTGTAATCTGGCGCCCCGCGACCAATTGAGGTGGCCAACCCGATGTTCCCGGTTCGCCTGCCGCAATGCCCACGACCATGGCGCGCACATCCTTTTCACCTCTTCCGACCTGCATGGTCAGGTAGGTCACATTGGCGGCCTCTGCGACGCCCGGCAGGGTGCGGATGCTGCGCCACAGGTCATCAGGGATGCTGGAAGACTCGGCATAAGGGCCCAGGGTATCTTTCTGTACCACCCACAAGTTGGCACCACTGTTGTCCAGCAACACCTTACCGTCATCGACCATGCCGCGATACACACCCGCCATGGTCAGCGTGACGCCAATCAACAGGCCCAGGCCGATGCCCGTAAAGATGAATTTCCCCCAGGCATGAAGGATGTCACGTCCGGCCAGGCTTATCACGGTGAGACTCCTGGCAGACGATCGACGATGTTAATCCGACTCTTGGCGCTGAGTGTCTTTTCGCTGTAGAGCACGATCTGGTCGCCAACGCTCAAGCCCTCGAGCACCTGAACCAGGCCATCAAGACTGGAGCGGCCCAGCACGACCGGAGTGAAAGTCAAACCTCCTTCAACCAGCTTCCATACACCGCGTTTTCCATCGACTGTCCGAATTGCGGCATTGGAGATGGTCGGCGCGGCAGGCAATTCGCCCAGTTGCACAGTCACCTCCGCCAACTCACCCAATGGTGGAAGAGGTACTGGAGGCGCGTTGAAAACGATTTTTGCCAGGGTTTCCTCAGTCACGGCATCGGCACGAGGCTCGATTCGCAATACGTGTCCCGCCACTGCCTGAGATCGCCGTGATCTCAGAACAATCTTGGCTGGAAGCCCTATAGCCAGTCCCTCGGCACTGATTTGATCAAAGCGTGTATCAACCCACAGGCTTGCGGTGTCAATTACTTCGATTACCGCTTGCCCCGCCACCACCGTGGTGCCAGGGTCTGCATCGCGTGCTGCGACCAGTCCGGCAACCGGTGCCACCAACCGCAAGTTTCCGCGTTGAGCGCGGAGCGCTTCCAACTCTGCGCGCAGACGCGCGATATCTTCTCGCGAGGCGACCAATGCCGCGCTCGCCACAGCCAGTTCTTGCCGTTTGGTGACTACCGTTTCTTCGCTGGTGCCACGCACCGATAAAAGCTGCTCATAGCGTGTGGCCTGTGTCTGCGCGAAAGTTTCTTTGGCCGCAGCCTGTCGAAGTGCAGCTTCGGAACTCTTGATTGCAGCCTGCTGAGCGCTAACGCGATCGTCCAGGTCCACCGCATCCATTTCACCGAGCACTTGCCCTGCCTTAACGATATCGCCGACATGCACATCCAACCGCTTGACGCGCCCGGCAACGGTGGGGCCGATTTTGTAAGTAAAGCGCGCTTGTACTGTCCCTATACCAGCTAATGCTGGGGCAACGGAGCGGGACTCTACCGTGCTGACAGTAGCTGCAATAGGAGCCAATGGCCCTGAACGCAAAGCAACATAGATGAAAAGTAGTAGAAGCGGAATGATGATTACGACAAGTGCCAGTGTGCGGCGTTGTAAGGGTGGAAATTTCATGACTCACTCCCAATGCCACGACGATAGATTGCAAAAACACCAGAGGCATCGCGACGGATGCGAGCGGCGTCACCCGCGATGAGTGACTGCATCACCAAGCCCTGGATGGAGCCGATGAACGATACCGAGGCAGCCTCGATATCGAGGTTGGCATCAAGCTCGCCTATCGCCTTGCCCCGCTCCAGTAGATGGCGCAAGCGTTCTCCGTACCGTTGAATTAAGGTCTGAACCATCCTTTTAGGGAGTGTTTCTCCGGGCCGCTGCAATTCTCCGAAGAGCATCCGTGGCACACCCGGATGCTCGGAAACGAAGTCGATATGAGCCATGAAGACCGCTTCCAGCGCGGCAAGAGGAGAAGTCACGTTCTGTGCCGCCCTGTCTACTCGGGAAAGAAGACGTTCCGCCACCCATGTCATCACTGCTTCGAGAATGGCATCCTTGGTGGGGAAGTGCCGGAACAGCGCGCCTTGGGTCAGGCCCATGCGCTGCGCGATCGCCGTGGTGGTGATGTCGCTGGGATTCTGCTCAGCCGCCAGATTGATCACCGCCTCTACGGTGGCCGCTCTCCGTTCATCAGCCGGAAGGTGCTTAGGGTGTTCGCTCATCGCCAATCCAAAAGAAAGTAATCTATTACTATCTTAGCAGGTTGTGTGATGAGAGTAAGACCCTATCTGACAGCGCCCAATGAACTCAACGCCAAGTTCGACCCCGAGCCAAGGTACCCAGCTTGTCGGTTGGCCCCTACAGGCAGGTTTAGCGCGTACTGAATTTAGTCAGTTTTTTTCTTTCACCGGCACAGTGCAATCGACTTCTGATGTTTGGTGCGGTCGTCTTCTGAAAATGACACTGACACTTTTGCCTTTGGAGGCATCTTGCAAGGTCAACGCATCGGCTATGTCCGCGTCAGCAGCTTCGACCAGAACCCGGAACGGCAATTGGAGGGTGTTCAGGTGGCGCGGGTGTTCACCGACAAGGCTTCTGGCAAGGACACCCAGCGTCCCGAGCTGGAAAGGCTGCTGGCCTTCGTCCGCGAGGGCGACACCGTGGTGGTGCATAGCATGGACAGGCTGGCACGCAACCTTGATGACCTGCGCCGCATCGTCCAAGGGCTGACACAACGGGGCGTGCGCATGGAGTTCGTCAAAGAAGGGCTGAAGTTCACCGGCGAGGACTCACCGATGGCCAATCTGATGCTGTCGGTCATGGGAGCCTTCGCTGAGTTCGAGCGCGCCCTGATCCGCGAACGTCAGCGCGAGGGAATCGTGCTGGCCAAGCAGCGCGGTGCCTACCGGGGACGAAAGAAATCGCTGAACAGCGAACAAATTGCCGAGTTGAAACGGCGAGTTGCGGCAGGCGACCAAAAAACCTTGGTGGCCCGTGACTTCGGCATCAGCCGCGAAACCTTGTACCAGTACCTGCGGGAAGACTGACCATGCCACGCCGCTCAATCCTGTCCGCCACCGAGCGCGAAAGCCTGCTGGCACTGCCAGATGCCAAAGACGAACTGATACGGCACTACACGTTCAACGAAACCGACCTGTCGGTGATCCGTCAGCGTCGCGGCGCCGCGAATCGATTGGGCTTCGCTGTGCAGCTTTGCTACTTGCGATTCCCTGGCACCTTTTTGGGCGTCGATGAGCCTCCGTTTCCGCCCCTGTTGCGCATGGTGGCCGCGCAACTCAAGATGCCAGTGGAAAGTTGGAGCGAGTACGGCCAGCGCGAACAGACACGGCGGGAGCACTTGGTCGAGCTGCAAACGGTTTTTGGGTTCAAGCCCTTCACCATGAGCCACTATCGGCAAGCCGTGCATACATTGACCGAGCTGGCCTTGCAGACCGACAAAGGCATCGTGCTGGCGAGCGCACTTGTCGAGAATCTGCGGCGGCAGAGCATTATCCTGCCCGCCATGAATGCCATCGAGCGCGCAAGCGCCGAGGCCATCACCCGTGCCAACCGACGCATTTACGCGGCGCTGACCGATTCTTTGTTATCACCCCACCGTCAGCGCCTGGACGAACTTCTCAAGCGCAAGGACGGCAGTAAAGTGACGTGGCTGGCATGGCTGCGCCAGTCGCCTGCCAAACCGAACTCTCGCCACATGCTCGAACATATTGAGCGCCTGAAATCCTGGCAAGCACTTGATCTGCCCGCAGGCATCGAGCGGCAGGTTCACCAGAACCGCCTGCTCAAAATCGCTCGTGAAGGTGGCCAGATGACGCCTGCTGATCTGGCAAAGTTCGAGGTGCAACGACGCTATGCCACGCTGGTAGCGCTGGCCATCGAAGGCATGGCCACCGTCACCGATGAAATCATCGACCTTCACGATCGCATCATCGGCAAGCTGTTCAACGCGGCCAAGAACAAGCATCAGCAGCAGTTCCAGGCTTCCGGCAAGGCGATCAACGACAAGGTGCGGATGTATGGGCGCATCGGTCAAGCGTTGATTGAGGCCAAGCAAAGCGGCAGCGATCCGTTCGCCGCCATCGAGGCCGTTATGCCCTGGGACACCTTCGCCGCCAGCGTCACCGAAGCGCAAACATTGGCGCGGCCTGCCGACTTTGATTTCCTGCACCACATCGGTGAAAGCTATGCCACGCTACGCCGCTACGCGCCGCAGTTCCTGGGCGTGCTCAAATTGCGGGCTGCGCCCGCCGCCAAGGGTGTGCTCGATGCCATCGACATGCTGCGCGGCATGAACAGCGACAGCGCGCGCAAGGTGCCCGCCGATGCGCCAACCGCATTCATCAAGCCGCGCTGGGCAAAGCTGGTTCTGACCGACGACGGCATCGACCGGCGTTACTACGAGTTATGCGCCCTGTCGGAGCTGAAGAACGCGCTGCGCTCCGGTGATGTCTGGGTGCAGGGTTCTCGCCAGTTCAAGGACTTCGACGAATACCTGGTGCCGGTCGAGAAGTTCGCCACTTTGAAGCTGGCCAGCGAATTGCCGCTGGCAGTGGCCACCGACTGCGACCAATACCTGCATGACCGGTTGGAATTGTTGGAGGCGCAACTCGCCACAGTCAACCGCATGGCTGCGGCCAACGACTTACCGGATGCCATCATCACCACCGCGTCAGGCCTGAAGATCACGCCGCTGGACGCGGCAGTACCAGACGCCGCGCAAGCCATGATCGACCAGACAGCTATGCTGCTGCCGCACCTCAAAATCACCGAGTTGCTGATGGAGGTCGATGAATGGACGGGCTTCACCCGCCACTTCACACACCTGAAGACCAGCGACACGGCCAAGGACAAAACCTTGCTGTTGACGACGATCCTGGCCGACGCGATCAACCTGGGTCTGACCAAAATGGCCGAGTCCTGCCCTGGCACCACCTACGCCAAGCTGTCTTGGCTGCAAGCCTGGCACATCCGCGATGAAACCTATTCGACGGCGCTGGCCGAGCTGGTGAATGCGCAGTTTCGGCAACCCTTCGCCGGCAACTGGGGTGACGGCACCACGTCATCGTCGGACGGCCAGAACTTCAGAACCGGCAGCAAAGCAGAAAGCACTGGTCATATCAACCCGAAGTATGGAAGCAGTCCAGGACGGACTTTCTACACCCATATCTCCGACCAGTACGCGCCCTTCAGTGCCAAGGTGGTCAACGTGGGCATTCGTGATTCAACTTACGTGCTTGATGGCCTGCTGTACCACGAGTCGGACTTGCGCATCGAGGAACACTACACCGACACGGCAGGCTTCACCGATCACGTGTTTGGCTTGATGCATTTGCTGGGATTTCGCTTCGCGCCGCGTATCCGTGACTTGGGCGAAACCAAGCTATTCATCCCCAAGGGCGATGCCGCCTATGACGCGCTCAAGCCGATGATTAGCAGCGACAGGCTGAACATCAAGCAAATACGCGCCCATTGGGATGAAATTCTGCGGCTGGCCACCTCCATCAAGCAAGGCACGGTAACGGCTTCGCTGATGCTGCGCAAACTCGGCAGCTACCCGCGCCAGAACGGCTTGGCCGTGGCGTTGCGCGAGCTGGGGCGCATCGAGCGCACGCTGTTCATTTTGGATTGGCTGCAAAGCGTGGAGCTGCGCCGCCGCGTCCATGCGGGGCTGAATAAGGGCGAGGCGCGCAACGCGCTGGCCAGGGCGGTCTTCTTCTACCGATTGGGTGAAATCCGCGACCGCAGTTTTGAGCAGCAGCGCTACCGGGCCAGCGGCCTCAATCTGGTGACGGCGGCCATCGTGTTGTGGAACACGGTATATCTGGAGCGTGCCACCAGTGCTTTGCGTGGCAACGGCACGGCGCTGGACGACACATTGTTGCAATATCTGTCGCCGCTGGGGTGGGAGCACATCAACCTGACCGGCGATTACCTATGGCGCAGCAGCGCCAAGGTCGGTGCGGGGAAGTTTAGGCCATTGCGACCGCTGCCACCGGCTTAGCGTGCTTTATTTTCCGTTTTCTGAGACGACCCCAGGCCCATCGAGGCCAGCGTTTCCGCAGCCTGTGCCTTGACGTTTTCGTCCACGCGAACGTGAATCATAGTGGTGGTAGCAGCCATGATGGCCTCCTGTTGCGACTGATTGAGATGCTTTGTATCTCACGTTGTCGGTGCTAGCAAGGCCCCGGCTTTCTTATTTGTAGGTATGTATATACATACCTATGGCGGCCACGGCAACAGCTTGGCGATGTTGCGCGCATCTTTAAGGCCTCGGTGGTGCGCGCCATCGAGCGGCAGGCCCACCATCTGCAAGGCGCGGGCTATACCAATTCCTCGATCTTGCGGGCCTTGGCGAACCGGCTTTTGAGGTTGACATGCTCGAAGGCTGCGAGAGCGGGTTCTGAACGCCATGTCGCTCGCCGTCGCGGGCAAGCTGCTTGAAGTCGAATTGGCTCCTGCGCCCCCTCGTTGCGCCTGGTGCCTGATGCCGTTGGGCGAAGCTGGCTGTCAATCAGCATCCAAAAGTTTCCATTTGATCAGCCGGTTTTCACCTGATTTCTCCGCTGCTTGAACCGGAGTGAGTCGTTGCCAATTTCCTGAATTTCGCTGTGGTGTGTCAGCCGATCCAGCAAGGGCGTCGTCATTTTGGCATCGCCGAACTCGGTGTGCGGATTCTGGTGCAAATGATCACCCATTCTGATCACTCGTGACCACCTCGCTGAGCAGGTGTGATCAGCCTGCTGGTCATGATGAGCAGCACCGTTGTCGTCCATAGGTCTTGCATATGCCACCAGGTGGCGTATGATGAACATATGTCAATCATATGCATGCCAAGGAGCTTCCAATGCGCACCGTTTCTATTTTCAAGAATGGCAAGAATCAGGCTGTTCGCCTGCCTAAAGATATGGAGTTCGACGGTGTATCCGAGCTGGAAATTGTCAAAAATGGCGATTCCATCACACTACGCCCGTTGCGCCCAAGCTGGCTGTCTTTTGCTGATCAACCCAAAGCAGATGATGATTTTCTGCAAGACCGTTCGCCTGTTGTGGGTGATGAAGGCAGGTTTGTATTGTGATTACATACATGCTGGATACGTGCATTTGTTCGTTCATCATGCGCGAACGCCCTGAGTCGGTTTTACAGCGCCTCGCTCACGAGGTGAGTCGAAAGAACCAGATTGTCATTTCCGCCATCACCTACGCTGAAATGCGCTATGGCCAGATTGGCAAAAAGGCATCGCCAAAGCATTCCGTACTGGTGGACGAATTTATCCGCCGCATTGATGGCATTCTGCCGTGGGATAGCCATGCCGTAGACGCGACGGTATCCGTCAAACAGTCACTTGCAGCGGCGGGTACGCCCATTGGGGAAAATGACACGGCAATCGCCGGACACGCTATTGCCAACGACTGTATTCTCGTCACCAATAATCTTCGCGAGTTCAGCCGAGTGCAAAGTTTGAAAGTTGAAGATTGGGTTCATTAATCTGGTAAGCAGGATGGTCACGAGTGCTCAGCACCGTGTTCACGAACGCCAGAAATGGTGGTCACGAGTGACCATATTCCGCACTCGGTGACCTGCGGTGTGTTGCGAACATCAGACAAAACCACGTTCTGAGAACGTGGTTGGTCTACTTTCCGTTTTCTGTGACGCAGCCTCCCAGCTCCGGCGAGCCACCCGGCGGCGAGGGCGGGGTGTTAGGCTGCGCTCCATGGTCTTGCAGTCCGAACAGTGCTCGGTCGTCAGGCCGGGTCAGATAGGCGTCCAGGCGTTCCATGAATCGCCCTCTGGCCGTTTCGTCGCGTTCCATCATTTCCAGAACCAACGCCCCCGCCAGAATCTTGCGCCGTGTGTCCTCTGCCCTGCTGCGTTTGGCGTCGGCTGCCCGTTTACGGGCTTCGATTTTTTGCCGCTGTGCCTTGGCCTGTTTTAGCTGCTCTTCCAGCTTGCTGATTTTGTCGTTTATGTCCGCCATGCTTCCCCCTTTGGTTGTGGTGTGGCATGGCTATTCTAGCGCGGTCGGAGGGGATGCGCCTCCGGGAGCGAAGGGCTAGAATAGCCCGCAGCACCATCCCCCGCGCCGAAAGGCAAGGGCGCACTTATGCAAACTTCGTTTGCGTGCGGTCGCTGAGCGACGGAAAACCCAAAGGCAAAAGCAAATGGCGATTTATCACCTGTCCGTGAAAACGATAAGCCGGTCGGCTGGCCGATCTGCGACCGCCGCCGCTGCTTATCGTTCAGGTGATGAAATCACCGACGAGCGAACCGGCGAGATTCACGACTATCGGCGCAAGGCCGGTGTCGAATCTGCCGAGCTGGTCTTGCCAGCCAATGCGCCAGAGTGGGCAGCCGACCGGGCTGCGCTCTGGAACGCTGCCGAGCAAGCCGAAACCCGGAAGAACTCAACCGTGGCGCGGGAGTTCGAGATTGCCTTGCCCGCCGAATTGCCCGCAGCGCAACGGCGGCGACTGGCTCAGGACTTCGCCCGCGAAATCGTCGAGCGCCACGGTTGCGCGGCAGACGTGGCGATTCATGCGCCGGGCAAGGAAGGCGACAATCGCAACCATCACGCCCACATTCTGCTATCGACTCGCCGCCTCACCTCGGTGGGCTTCACCGAGAAAACCCGCGAGCTGGACGACCAGAAAACCGGCAAGCAGCTTGTCACCGAATGGCGCGAACGCTTCGCCAGTTTGCAGAACGAGCGACTGGCCGAGGCGGGCATTGCCGCCCGCGTTGACCACCGCAGTCACGCCGAGCGCGGGCTTGATGAAGTGCCGGGGCAGCACTTCGGGCCAGCAATCGCCGGGATGCTGCGCCGGGGCGCAACCTCTGACGTGGCCGAGCGTATCCGGGCTGAACAGGTCGAAGCCCTGCTAACCCGCGCCAAGGAGGCGGGCGAGCTGGAGCGGCAAGCGAAGGCGATAGACAGAACCATCCTCGACTTGTCCGGCAGCCTTGAGGCGGCCAAGGCTGAACGCGCCCAGGTTGATCAGGCGAAGCAATCCGCCGCCGCAGGCATGGCCGACTTCCGGGCGCAGTTCGAGGCGCACAAGCAGGCCGAGGCCGGAAAGCAGCAAGCCCGCGATGCCTTCGAGCAGTTCAAGGCCGACCAGCAGCGCCGCATCGAGCAGGCCAGAGAAGCCGAGCAGCGAAACGCTGCCGAGCTGGCGCGGCAGCGGCAGATCGAGGAAGCCAAGCAGGCCGCCAAACCGCAGGAAAACAAACCAGCCCAGCCCAAGCGCAGCCGCGATAGCGGGCCGGATTTTTCGATGTAAAACATACAAAAATGCAATTATGTTGTTTTGTGTTTGCGTTTTTATTGTGCAATAAAGCCATCAAAAACGAACGGATTTGCAGATATGAAGCCTCTTGATGTCGATAGTTTTGCAGTGTTGACCCGCACCGGGTGCGTGCACCGCGTTTTTCTGACCCCGTACCCCGCCATTGACGGCGGTGGCTGGTTTCTTGACGTTGATCACAACGACCACGGGCTAACCCGTGAGCTGCACACCAAGCGCACCGGCTTGCGGGTTTTCAAAACATCGGACGCGGCCATTCGGGCGCTGCATGAGTGCGGCTATGCGGGTTCGGTAGTCGTGGTTATGAAGCCAGAAGTATGAAGCCGGAAGGGGGCAAGTGATGGACGCACAGCAACAGCTATTCGGCCTGATGGCCTTGGCAGAAGATCAGCAAAAAGCGGTACAGGCCGCCATCGAGGCGCTAGAAGCCGAGCGGGAAACGCTCCAGCGCGAGCGGGAAGCCTTCAAACAGGCCACCAGCGCAGCGGCGGGCGTGGTGGTTGAGGTCAAGCAAGCCGCTGCGGCGGCGATTCCGGGCGTTCAGAAGGCCGCAGAAAACGCCGTAGGCGCTGCGGTGAGGGTTTCCCTTGCTGGCGCGTCACAAGCGGCGGCAAACGCGCTAGAAACGGCTTCTAGCCCTATTCTGTCGGCCTTGACGGGGGTGGTGCGGGCGGGGGAGAGCGCCGCCGACCGCCTGAACGCTGCAAGCGCCGCGTTTGGCTGGCGTTGGGCAACCGTGGCGGGCGGCATTTCAGCGGGCGCGATTGTGGCCGTTTCGCTGGTGGCGTGGGGCGCGGTCTGGTGGCAACGCGGCGAGGTTGAGAGCTTGCAGGCCGAACGGCAGGCGCTGGCTACTGATGTGGCGCGGCTGCAAGTCAGCGTGGCCGACTTGGAAAAACGCGGCGGGCGCATCGTGATGAACGACTGCGGCGGGCGGTTGTGCATCGAGGCCAGCGGCAATCAGGGCAGGGACAGCAACGGCAAGCCCGCGCCGCTTGGCAGCTGGACGACCAAGGCCGGGGCGATTCTGGTCATTCCGAAGGGGTACTAATGGGCTGCGGGGAGCAAGCACGAGCTGGGTACAGGGACTGACACAATCTGCTGTGGCGGTTGTTGGGTGAATTCCGCGCCAGCCTGTTCCTGGAGGCTCCGCAGAATTAGGAAAAAATTGTGCGCTAAGCCACTGCGGCTGATTTACTACTTGAAGTCTGGCTCTCCTGCCCTCCATCAACAAAGGCGTCGCTGGTTGACGCGGTCGTGGAAGCTGGTGCGGCCGCCTTGCAAATCCAGTTAAAAAAGCTGGGTGGTGTAGCCTGTCTTGCTGACTTGGCATGTAATGACAGGCCGCTGCGACGCATGGGGTTCCCGGATCTCGTAAACCATTCGAGGTGCCCGCTTGTAGCAACTGGCTGGTCATGCCGTCAAACAGGGCGGTGGCACCGGCAACGCCGATGCGGTTCTCGAACTCCCAGATCGTGGTGCGGTCGGGAATGTTGGCGGCGTGGGTGAGGCCGCAGAACCGCTGGTAACTCATGCGGTCGAGCAACTGGAACTCCATCTGCTCATCCGACAGGTTGTACAGGCGTTTGAGCACCAGAATGCGCACCATGGTTTCCGTCGGAAACGCCGGCCGTCCACCCTGCAGGCTGACCGGACGCGGCGCCACTTGATCGACTCGCAGTGCCAGCGCGATAAAATCGATGTGACGCTCGATGCGCTGCAGCGGATCGCCCAAATCATCAATCTTCGCGCGATGGCGGTCAGCGGCAAACAAGTCGGTTTTGATGGCAGAGCGGTTCTTCATGGCTGTATCTTACGGATTCTGTACGGTTGCCAGTTTACACGCCTGGGCTGCTGGGGTTTTTCGAGGTGCCCATCTATGTCGCCAAGGTCGCACACACCGCATTTCCCGGCGCAAACCTTCAACCAGACCGTTCGCCCAGCCTGTGGCAAATACTGGCGATAGGCGATCCGGCAAGACCGCCACTTCCGGATCGGAAGCCAACGGCTCAGCCAAGTCCTGCTCCCTCGCCTGCACCCACTCAGACAGTAACTCCACTTCCCACTACAACACCCATTGTTGTCACCACACCAACGTTGCCAATCACGCCAGCCCCACTTGCATTCAACCGACTGGAAGATTCTGACTCTAGAATCAAAATCACCGACTGGATGAGCACTCTGCAGGAAAGCCGCCAATACCCGACCCCCAACCCCGCGCCGGGAGCTACCCCCCCAGGCTCGACGCCCATGATGCCGGTGCGCCCCGAGCATGGCCTGACGCTGGAGCAGAACCCGCCCACCTTCACCTGGCCGATGCAGGATTTCACCAGCGATTATCAGCAAGTGGAATACATCCTGGAAATCCGCCACCCTGACGGGCATGTCGAGGCATTCAGCAGCCCCTACAACTGGTATCTGCCACGCAAGCTCTATTCGCCGGGCACCTATGAATGGCGGGTAACGGGCAAGGGGCTTGATCTCAAGCCCAATCTGGGCAAGGACTCGATCAGTGGCTGGCGGCGATTTACCATCAGTCCGACGGCAATGCCGCTTGTCGAGCAAAGCCAGCTGAGCTGGTTTGTGAACGATCGCAGCTGGTATGAGCAGGTAAAGCAGAGCCCGCATCCCCGGCTGCAACCCGAGCAGCTGATTGATGAGTTGCGCCCGGCATTGACGACCGGCGAGCGGTCGGAGATGTTCAAATACCTGATCAAGGATGTCAGAAATCAGGCCGCCCGCGCCGTGCTGCGTGACACGTCTGGAACTATCACGGCGGATTACAGACTGCCCGCCATGCCGGTGCTTGGCACGGAAACCATCGGTGGCCTCCCCCCCGAAAAGTACTACATCATCAAATCACAGGAAGTGCCAGCACGCGAACACCGACTGATCGCCAATTCAACGCTGGTCTGGCTCATTTACCGCCACTCCAGCAATCCTGACGAGCAGGCGCTCGCCCGGCTTGCCATGCAGGACGCCAAGGACCGCGTCATGAACCTGGCTGGCTGGCCCGGACTGGGGCTGGATGCCTATGCCGGCAATACCGATTCGGGCGCGCGCTGGACCTTGCTGGCGATGGTGCGCGGCTACGATGCGCTGTATCCGGTGCTGAGTCAGTCCGAGCGCGAGATGATCCTGCGAAACGCCCGTACCCGTTTTGCCAATATGGAGCCGGTGCTGATCGGGAAGCGCCGCTACATTGAGCGCACCCCGATGGATTCGCACAATGTCCAGGCCATCATGGCCATGGGAGGGATCACCGCCGTCCTCGCTGGCGATGAAATCAACGGTCAGGCGGCATTCGATGAAGCGGTCTTCTCCCGCTACGTACCCCTTATTTATGCATTCGGCTCGCCCTGGGGGGACAGCGATGGCGGCTGGACCAACAGTGGCGGCTATGGGACACAGCAACCGGATGGCAGTTATCTGCATCTGGATGCACTCAAGTACGCCGCGCAAATCGACCCCTATCGCCTGATGCAGCAGCGCAACTACATGCACTGGCATATGATTTCCAATCTGCCGGGGCGCATCCCTGCGCCGTTCGGTGACGGCGCCGATGTTGAAAAAACATTTCCCCGGCGTATGCCCGCATTTTGTACTCCCGCAATCCGACGCAGGATCTGGCGTGGTACTCGTCACAGTTGCCCCCGCCCAACGGCTTCCGATCATTCGCCAGGCTGATTTCACCAACCATTTCCGACAGCAAGGGTCTGGCCGGGCCGGACAACCGCAGTACGTCCGCGCTGTTCGAATCGGTAGGGCAGGTCACGATGCACAGCGATTTGACTGACAAAAATCGCACGACCATTCATTTCCGCTCCAGCCCCTATGGCGCCATCAATCACGGCCATGCCGACCAGAATGCGTTTACCGTCGGCAGTCAGGGCAGCGCCTTGCTGATCAGCAGTGGTGTTTATGACTATTATTTCTCACCTCATGCCCAAGCCTGGTACCGGCAGACCAAGGCCAGCAATGCCCTGACCTATGATGGCGGCATCGGCCAGCAGGCGGAACGCTGGTATGCGGCTACCGGCAAGATCAGAGCCTATATGGACGGCGGCGACTTCACGATCACCACTGGCGACGCCACACGCGCCTATGATCCGGCCACCATCCAGCGCGTCCTGCGCACGCTGGTATATCTGAAGGACAATCTGCTGCTGGTGCATGACGATGCCAGCGCCAGCAAACCCGTGAGCTGGGAATGGAATTTCCACACGCAGGAAGCCGCCAGTGCGGCGGGCGGACCACAGGGCATGATTGCGGTGCAGCGCGGCCAGGCCAAACTCTGCATGCAGCAGCTGGCGGGCTCGCCGCTGACCAAACTCGCGCAAACCGACCAATACCCGGTCAATCCGTCCACCAGCGGCTGGACGCCGACCCATCACGCCGTCTGGTCGGTGGCCACGCCAGGCACGAGCTTTGAAAGCCTGGTACTGATCGACATTGGCTGCCAGGAAAGCAGCAAGCCGGTGGTACAACGCGATGGCAGTGCGCTGCTGGTCAAGGTGCGGGATCGCGAATTCCGCTTCGAAGCCGGCAAGCTGCCGCAATATCGCTAAACGCAACAAAACACCTTGAGGAAATCCGGCGGGGCGTAGACTGCGGCAAGAAACGCGCTCGACATTCATCGCCAGTTGCTGCATGGCTTCACGCTGCTCGCCGGATGAATGCGAAATATCGCTCACCCTGTGCACCGTGTCTGCCATGCGCTGATTGATGTTGCGCAACGCCTCTTGCGCCCCCTCGACCAGCGCGACGCTTTTCCCGACATGCACAGCGCCTTCGCGCATGCCGCTGACCGCCAAGCTGGTATCGCACTGAATCGCCTGAATCATGCTGTTGATGATGGATCAGCGTGGCGGCGACGCCAGTGTGGAGAAACCACCTGCAGCGACAGGCAGCCACACCCCGGACCGTCGACAATGCCTCGGCCGAAGCTGCGCTTGCGACGAATAGTATAAAAATACGCAGGTATTACGCTGCAGCCATTTGCAGTGAATGGCCGCAGAAGCATGGACTGTACCGTATATATCAACCTTCCTTCCCGTCCGGCCTGGGCTGCAGGTACATCGGCAGGTGGCGGGCAGACCAGAGCGCCAGCACCAGTGCGATGCCGCCAGCAGCAAGCAGCAGCAACGGTATGCGCAGTGCGGACAGCCATTCGCCCAGGAGGCGCAGCAGTGTCAGGGTCTGCAGCAGCCAGAACAGTGTCCACGTCAGCCGGCTGGCGACGAGTGCGCGGCCGGAGTGGCCGAGCGTGACGCGGGTGACGAAGGCCAGCAGCATGGACAGCATGAAACCCAGCGCCAGCGCGTGCAGGCCGGCATGACCCGAGCCGCTGAGGGGCGACGCAATCGGGCCGGTTTCCAGCACCAGCAGTACCATTCCCAAGCCGGCCCACAGGAAGGCAATGTGCTGCATCGCCAGCAGCGGCACGTGCAGCGACTTTCGCAACTGCCAGCGCCAGCTGGTGTACAGCAGCTGCGCCGCCAGCAGAACATCAACAGGGTATGTGGCTACAGCCAATACATTTAAAAGGCCGTGTAACCATACCCCGCCAACCATCATGTAAAGCAACCAGTCCGGCCGCCACGACTGATAGGGTTGCAGCACGTTGGCCGAGAAAAACGGCAGCATGCGGTGGCAGACCACCAGAAACACCGGCAGCAGCATGCCCCACAGCAGCAGGGTTTCGGCGTAATGGATGAATTGCCACTGCGCAGTGATTGCGACGAAGGCGTACAAACCCAGCGCCACCGCCCCGAGTGCAAAGGCGGCCAGAATCAGTGCGGCGTGCTTGCGGTCCGGCGCGTGGCTGGCGCGGATGCGCCCCATCCAGATCAGGCAGGCCCACAGCCAGGCCAGCGTCTGCACGATACTGGCGATGGGCCAAAGCACGGGAAACCGCGTCGCCAGCAGCAGCCCGGCGCTACCCAGCGCATACGGCACGATGGCGGCGAGCCAGGCGCGGGTGGCTGGCGGCGCGACGCCCAGCCACTTCGGCCCGGCGGTGTAAATGAAGCCCAGCATGAACAGCGGAAAAAAGCCGCCCAGCATCAGTTGCCCGTGCAGAAAGCTCGGCGGCAGCTGTGAAACGCTTATGCCAAAGGTGCGTCCCGCCAGCTCCAGCAGCCACCACAGCAAGGCCAGCAGCAACACGCCGCCGCCCAGAAAGAAGCCGGCGCGGTGCGGCGCCTGAACAAGCTGGCGCAGTGACAACGCGGCGGGAGCGGGTTCCGGGTGGCTGGCCATGGCTGTTAATCTCCGCTGCACGCACAGCCGCCCGAACCGCAACCGGTATCGGCCGGCGGCGCTTCGAACTGCGGGAACAGCACGTTGTTTTCCAGATGGATGTGGCTGACGAGGTCGTCGCCCAGCTGCTTCAGCCCGGCGTAGAGCGCACGCCAGGTGGTGCAGGCTTCCGCCGGCGGCGTCATGTCATTGGTCAGTGCAGCCAGGCGCTCCAGATTGGCGCCATGCTCGACGTGCTCGCTGCGCATCATGCCGATCGGATGCACGACGAAGGGATTGCCGCCGCTTTTCAGCATCGGGAACAGCACCTGCTCTTCCTTCTGCATGTGCTCAAGCAGCTCGCCTTCGATTTCGGTCAGCAAGTCAGCCAGCCCGGCCGGGACATCCGGATGGCCGCGATGCACGGCTTCCACCCGCTTGGCCATGGCGATCAGCTCGGGCAGCTGGGCGCGGTGCACGTCGTGAAAGCGCTCCAGAATATGGTCGATCAGCTCGGACGCACTGGCGAATTGCGGCGCGGCGTCGCTGCGCTGCAGCGTGGCCAGCTCGGCGAGGATGGTCTGCACATCCAGCCCCTTGTCAGCAGCTGCCTGTTGCAGGCTGATCTGCCCGCCACAGCAGTAGTCGAGCTTCAGGCGGCGGAATACCGCGGTTGATCCGGGCAGCGCGACGGCGATCTGGCCGATGGCCTGCGCCGCGTCGATGGGCGTTTGCGGGGTAGTCATGGACGATTCTCCGGAAAATTGAAATAAAACAATTCAGTGCCGGGGCGACGGGACCAGCAAGAACACCTCAGGTTTTGCCTGTGGCCATCATGGGCTCCGCCCTTCCCGGTTTTGATCAATCTTTCAGGCTGCAGCCAGAATGCGGAAATCGATCACGATCTCGCCCGGCTCGCGCTGCACGTATTCGATGCGCACGCGCGGGCCGAAGAATTGCTCGATCTGCGCCAGGAGCGGCAGCGGGTCGTGGTCGTTGCAGAAGCGCATGGTTTCGCCCGGCTGCAGCGCATTGAGCGCGCCGAAAATCGCCGCGTGACGGAAACGCCGGGCGATGCCGCGCGCGTCAAAACCGTAGGTGCCGTCCTGAATGACGGGAATGGAACAATCGTGGGCCATGGTGAAACTCCTTCGGTAGTGTTGCCCCGGCAGACCGATCTGCCGGGGCAGTAGTTCAAACAAAAACAAACCAGATGAATGATCAAAAATAAATATTCAGACACATTGCGTGCTTCAGGCGCGGGCATCAGCACGCTTGCCGGACAGCGCCTCGGCGCGGCGCGGGCCAGTCAGCAAACGCCAGGCAAAAACCATCAGGAACACCACGCCCAGCGAGAACACGATGTCACCCGGCACGCGCAGCCAGACCAGAGTATGCATCACCGATGACTGGACGATGTCCACCGAGCGGGCATACCACAAGCCGCTGTCGATGCTGTGATAGGCCTGATAAATGCCGGCCGGCAGCAGGGACATGAACACCATCATCGCCAGGCCGATATTCATCAGCCAGTAGGCAATGGCGAGCGGTTTGTCCTGCCAGTTCTCGCGCGGATAGAGGCCGCGCAGGCAGAACAGCATCAGGCCGATGCCCAGCATGCCGTAGACGCCAAACAGTGCAGCATGGCCGTGCGCCGGGGTCATGTTGAGCCCCTGCACGTAATACAGCGCAATCGGCGGGTTGATGGCGAAGCCCAGCAAGCCGGCGCCAACCATGTTCCAGAAACCGACCGCGACAAAGCACAGGATCACCCAGCGATACGCCGCCACCCAGGGTGCGGCCTTGCTGCGGCGGTACATCGCCACGGCATCAAAGCCGATCAGCGTCAGCGGCACCACTTCCAGTGCCGAGAACACGGCGCCGATGGCGATCACCGACGTTGGCGTGCCGGTGAAATACAGGTGGTGCAGGGTGCCGAGAATGCCGCCGAACAGGAAGACGATGGTTTCCAGCACAATCGCGGCATTCGCGGTGGACGAGCGGATCAGGCCCAGACGGCTGAAAATCAGTGCAACCACGGCGGTGGCGAATACTTCAAAGAAGCCTTCCACCCACAGATGCACCAGCCACCAGCGCCAGTATTCAACCATCGAGTAATGCGTGCGTTGCCCCCAGACCAGCGATGCGGCATAAAAGAGGCCAATGCAGGTCGCCGACAGGAACACCATCGCGATCAGGCCACGGCTTTCGCCCGGTTTTTTCAGCGCCGGCCATAGTGCACGCCCCATCAGCAGCAGCCACAGCATCAGGCCGATAAAGAGGCCAATCTGCCAGACACGGCCCATGCTGGTGAATTCCAGCCCCTGGTTGCCCAGCCAGAAGGCAAAGCTGCTGCCCAGCCGTTCCTGCGTGCCGACCCAGCCGCAGATGAGCGAGCCCAGCGCCACTACGATCAGTGCCCAGAACAGCACATTGGTGCCCAGCTTCTGCAGCTTCGGTTCATGCCCGGAGAGCGCCGGCGAGATATACAGGCCGGTTGCCAGCCAGGCCGTGGCGATCCACAGCACGGCCAGTTGCGTGTGCATGGTGCGGCTGGCGACAAAAGGCAACAGTTCGCCCAGCGGCAGGCCGAAGAAGGTCTGGCCTTCCACCGAATAGTGCGCGGTCACGATGCCCATGATCACCTGCAGGGCAATCAGGGCGATGACCACGAAGAAATACTTGCGCGTGGCCAGCATCGATGGTGTTGGCTTGAGGTTGAACAGTGGATCGTTCTTGGGCGCAACCGGATCACCTTCATCCTTGTGCGCGTTGTGATACCAGATCATGGCGGCGATGCCGGCAATCAGCAGGATCACGCTGGCAATCGACCACATGCCGGCGCCGGGTGTCGGCGTGTTGCCGATTAGCGGCTCGTGCGGCCAGTTGCTGGTGTAGCTGAGGTTCGTCTCGCCCGGCCGGTCGGTGGCGGCCGACCACGACGACCAGAAAAAGAAGGCGGAAACCGCTTGCAGATCGGCCGCATCACGGATGCTGCCCGGCATCATGGCGTAGTCTTCACGCAGCGCATTGAGCGACTCGTCGGTGCCAAACAGGCCCGAATAATGCGCCGCCAGCGTCTTGATGACCACGGCGCGTTCGGTGCTGACCGTCAGTGTACCGCTTGCTGCGTCATAACGGTTTGCCCGCATTTCGGCTTTGGTATCCGCCAGAACGCTGGCTTGCTCACTGGCCGTCAGGACATCAAACGCCTTGTTGTACTGCTTTTTCGCCAGTTCATCGCGCAGACCGATGATCTCGCGATGCAGCCAGTCAGCCGACCAGTCCGGCGCAACATAACTGCCATGCCCCCAGACCGAACCGACCTGCTGGCCACCGGCTGATTGCCAGGCGCTCTGGCCTTGCTGAACCTGTTCACCGCGATAAAGCACTTCACCCGTGCTGCTGACGATCTGCGCCGGAATGGGCGGCTTGGCGAGATAGATCTCGCGGCCGATCCAGCCCAGCACGGCAAATGACAGCAAAAACACGACCAGCAAGCCGCGCCATCTCCAACTCAATGCACCCATTGCACTCCTCCCGGATGTTTAAACATGTATTATGCATGCGTATTATGCACGTCAGGCACAAACATGTAAAATAATTGCATGTTTTAATCAGGCAGGAGCCCGTCATGAAACGCAGTCCGGAACTGATTCACTTCTCGCGCGAACACCATCCGGCGCTTGTGCTGGCCAAGCGCATCCAGCGCGCACAAGACGGCGATCTGGATGCGCTGCTGCCTTCGGCGGCTTTTCTTGATGAACTGGAACGCCACTTCGCCGCCGAGGAAGCGCAATTTGCCCTGCAACTCGGCGGTCTGGCGCAACTGGCCAGCCGCTTCAACGCTGAGCACGCCAGTCTGCGTGCGCTGATGCACAAACTGCATGCAGGGGATGTCACGGCCTTGCCGGAATTTGGCCTCTTGCTTGAGGCGCATGTGCGTTTTGAGGAGCGTGAACTGTTTCCGGCGCTGGAAGCTGATGTCGATGGAGAAACCGGCTTTTTCAACAGCCTGTTAAACAGGCAAGGGAAATCCCCCGGCTCTGCCGGGGTGGCAGTAGAAGTTTGACTTTTGCGGGAGTCGCCCATCAGTAACACTGCTCTTTGTGAGCCGCCAAGCACACTAAGAGGAGTATCAAAGATGGACGACTTCGAAAGCCTAAGTCACAGCCGCTGGGAGTGTAAATACCACGTGGTCTTCATTCCCAAGTGCCGCAGGAAGGTGCTGTACGTACAACTCAGACAGCATCTCGGAGAAATTTTCCGGAAGTTGGCAGAGCAGAAGGAAAGCCGGGTGCTGGAAGGGCATCTGATGCCGGATCATGTGCACATGCTGTTATCGATTCCACCGAAATTCGCGGTGTCGCAGGTAGTCGGGTACATGAAGGGCAAGAGTGCGATTCATCTTGCGCGGGTGTATGGGGAGCGCAAGCGTAATTTCGTCGGGCAACATTTCTGGGCCAGAGGCTACTTTGTCTCAACGGTGGGTCGTGATGAGACGATGATTCGGGAATACATCAAGAATCAGGAAAAAGAGGACCAGAGGTTGGAGCAGTTGCAGCTGTGGTCATAGGGCTTGCCACCTCCTGATTAGGTAGCTACCTCAGCAAAGTACAATTCGTCATTCCCGCGAAAGCGGGAATCCAGCTGCAATGCCTGTTTGAGCGTCGCTCTGGATGCCGGCCTTCGCCGGCATGACGAGTTGCTGAGCTGGCTACCTAATCAGGTGCCACCTTGGGTGGCATTTGATTGGGGCGCGTTAGCGCCACCATTTAGCCGCTTTGAGCGGCTCACATTACGAAAGCCCCCGGCTTTGCCGGGGGATTGTTACTGCGCCCGAAGCCGCTCAGGCCACCGGCGTCAGCAGAATGCGTCCAAGCTGGGCCGCCAGCGCATCACGGTTTGCGCTCAGATCCGCCAGCGTATAACGATCCAGTGCCGCGTACATGGCTTCACGCGCCTCGAACAATGCGCGTTTGAGCACGCACATGCCATCAATGCGACAGCCGCCGCCCTCTTCAAAACATTCGACCACCGGCGCATCATCCTCGCACAGGCGCACCAGCATGCCGATGCGTATCTCTCTGGCCGGGCGGGCCAGCTTCATGCCGCCGCCCCGTCCGCGCAGTGTATCAATCAGGCCGGCTTTGCCCAGAAAATGCACGACTTTCATCAGATGGTTGTCCGATACGCCATAAGCCGCGGCAATCTGCGCGCGCGTTGCCAGTTCTTCCGGCTGCACGGCCAGATAGATCAATGTACGCAGGCAGTAATCGGTAAAGGCATTCAGGCGCATGACGCGGACTCGGTGCGAAGGTGGATATAAATATTGTACTTTAAATATATCTTTTCAAGATATACCGCATGTCCTGATCGTCATCCGGGCGATGTTTGCACGGATGCTTTTCGTGCTTACTGGATCAGGGGGATTCAAGCCGACACAACAACATGGTTTTGCCGTACGGAGACCGCTTGCTGCTGTCTTGTGAAAACCGGCAGAGAGGCTGCAAAAAGCAGTTCGGACCAGTTGGGGCCTACGGACGTTGCGCTGACGAGATCGGGAATTTGATCTAAAACAAACGTTTCCTGCATTGATAATGATAATATTTCTCGTTACTAATTAGCCGTCACTTACTTGCAATGCGCCACGTCGAACTCTCCGCGTCCCTTCTTTTACCGAGTGATGCCCAGCCTGCCGCCTTTGCCCGCCGGCAGGCCCTGATGCCGATGTGGGGGGCGCAACCGATTGCCGAGGCCGACTGGGCCGCGATCTGGCAAGCACAGCAAGCCGCGCCGCTGGCGACGGGCAGTCTTGCCTACATTCATATTCCCTTCTGCGCCAACCATTGCGTGTTCTGTGGTTTTTACCGCAATGGCTGGCAGGAAATGCAGGCCAGCCGGTTTGTCGAACGCCTGATTGCCGAGCTGGCGCATGAAGCCAGCCAGCGCCCGGCAGGGGGGCGGATTGATGCACTGTATTTTGGCGGCGGCACACCGACGCTGTTGCCGCCTGCCGAGCTGGCCAGGCTGATCGAGGCGGCGCGGCGTTATCTGCCACTGGCCGACGATTGCGAAATCACCATCGAAGGCCGCCTCAACGCCGAGTCCGCCACGCTGGTGGCGGCCTGCACAGAGGCAGGCGCGACGCGTTTTTCTTTTGGCGTGCAGACGTTTGATACGCCGCTGCGCCGCCGCATGGGCCGCAAACACGACGGTGAACAGATTGCGGGCTTCCTGCGCGAGCTGCGCAGGCAGAGTGCGGCCACGCTGGTCGTTGACCTGATGTTTGGCTTGCCGGGCCAGGATGAAGGCAGCCTGCTGGCTGACCTGGCCATTGCCACGACCCTGGATATGGATGGGCTGGATCTGTATGCCTTCAACGCCTATCCGGGCTTGCCCATGTTGCGCATGATCGAGAAAAAAGCGCTTGATCCCTTGCCGGGCCTGCCGGAGCAGGCGCAGCACTATGCCCTGGCCGTCAATGCCTTGCGTGATGGTGGCTGGCGGCAGCTCAGCAACAGTCATTTCGCCAGTGGCGGAAAAGAGCTGAACCGTTATAACGCGCTGATCAAGGCTGGACGTGATTGCCTGGCGTTTGGTTCGGGTGCGGGCGGCAAGCAGGCTGGCGTCAGTTATCAGGTGCAAGGTGATCTGGCGGCTTATCTGGCTACGCCAGTCACGGAAAAACCAATGTCCCATATGGCCTGGCAAAGCCCGCAGCATGCCACCATCGGGCAGCTGCAGGGCGCTCTGGATCAGGGTGAGCTGGGCGCCGAGCTGCTGGCCGAGCATCCCGTTCTACTGCCCCGCCTTACGGAATGGCAGGCGAAATCGTTGCTGCAATTTGCCAACGGCAAGGTCAGCCTGACCACGGCCGGCCGTTTCTGGGGGCCAACCATTACCCGCGAGCTGGTCATGCTCGCCACTACCAACCTTGATACCGCAGGAGCAACACAATGACATCCACCGCAACAGGCAAACGCCTCGGCGAAGCTGCGCGCCAGCAGATCACTGCTCGTCTGGCCAGCAATCCCGGCGTGATTCTCGAGCAACTGGCGGCGACCCACGAATGCAGCATGATCGAAATCATCGAATGCCTGCCTGCCGATATGTGGCAGCGTCTGCCTGGTGACAATTTTGTGCCGCTGCTGCAGGAAATTCACGGCTGGCAAACACCGGTAACGCTGCTGGTGCACAGTGCGGACGCCATTCTGGAATTCACCGGCCCATTGCCTCCCGGGTCGGTTGGCCACGGTTTTTACAATCTGGAAAATGCCAGCGGCCTGCATGGCCACCTGCGTTACCAGCATTGCGCAGCCATTTATCTGGTCGAGCGCCCTTTCATGAACAAGCCCACTGTCAGCCTGTTGTTCTGTAACACGGCCGGGCAAGTGATGTTCAAGATTTTCGTGGGGCGTGGCGAAGCGGGCGAATTGCTGGAGCAGCAGCATCAGGCGCTGCTGGATTTTGTCGAGGCGCATTGCTGCAAGGTGTGTGCATGAGCGCCACTCACGACCTGCTGATTTTTGGCGCCAGCGGCAAGCTCGGGCTGTGGCTGGTGCGGCACGCGCGGGAGCGCGGGCTGAGCGTTGCCGCCTTGTTGCGCGAAGAGCGTGACGCCAGTGCGCTTGAGGCGCTGGGCGTAACCATCCTGCGGGGAGATGCGCTGCTGCGCGCCGATTGCGAGCAGGCTGTCCGGCGCAGCGCGCCGCGCACGGTGATCAGCCTGCTGGGGGGCAAGGATGCCCAGGGGCGTCGTATTGATGCCACGGGCAACCTCAACGTGATTGCAGCCATGCAGGATTTGCCGGATTGCCGGCGTCTGTTGCTGATCACCTCTTATGGTTGCGGCGAGCAGTTCGAACTGCTGGGGGCGCCGGCCCAGGCGGCGCTGGGTGAAGCGCTGGCCGCCAAAACGCAGGCCGAGCAGGTGCTGCAACAAAGCGCATTGCTCTGGACCATCATCCGCCCGGCCGGCCTTTGCGATGCGGACGGGGTCAGCCGTTATACGCTGAACCCCGCACGGCAAGAAAACGCTGCGCCTTACCTGCCGCGCCATGATGTGGCATTGGCCATTTGCGATCAGCTGCGCGAGCCGGCCGCCATTGGCAAGATCATCACGGTGTTTGGCCCGCCCCGGGATGGAGATTGATTTCACCCCGTGACGTTCGAATGGTTGTGAGAGCGGACAAGCCTGCTCTTGCAACGTAAAGAACCGGCAGGGCGGGGCAATGGGTTAGTGGCCCGGGAGCAGGCGATAAATGGATTCTGCCGGCATCCCTTACAAAAATTTTGATATAAAGAATTATTCTCGTTATTATTTCCGTCCATGAATACGACACCGAACACGCCTCCGGCCGCCAGCACAGGCACGACCCTGCATAGTCATCAGCTCTTGCAGGGGCAGCGTCAGATCGTGATCGAGCATCGTGGCGAGCGCTATATCCTGCGCGAAACCAGTCAGGGCAAGCTGATCCTGACCAAGTAAGTCCGCCCCAAAAAATAATCTGCACGACTGCCAGTCCCGCCTTCTTGGTGTGGTAGCCAGCCGCAGCGCCTTCCGCATGGAAGATGCCCTGCTAGTCGAAGAACGGCGTTAGCCGTGACCAGTTGCGCCGCCAGGACTGCGCGATGGTCGGGTGCGTGGCGTCCCGTTTCTGCTCGAATTCGTTCAGCTACCGTTCGGCCTTGCTTACTGTTGCCGACTGGTAAATCCGCTTCAAATCCGCCGCCACTTCGGTGCGCTGTTTCCAGGATACGTAATTCAGGCTGTGCCGCACCATGTGCACAATACACAGTTGTGTTTTGGAGTGACCATGGTGTTTCCGGTCAATGCGGCAGTGTCCTGCCAAAAGACCATTTACACAAAATTCTGCACCCCCTCCCGGCTGAGCGGCGGATACGCCGAAACAATGGCCTGACTGGAAAACCCGACGCCCGTCAGTGAACTCGACCAGCAAAGCCATCTGCGCCAGCGCCGCATCCGCTTCGGGCAAACCATAGCGCCATCCGGCTTATATATGTATATATACATATATATAAAGGTTGCCCGTGACTTGCTAAAAATGGCCGACGTGCACGGACGAATGGCGCAAACCCTCGGTGATCATGGCTCACGCACACCGTATATATCTATATATATAGATATATATGTGCGCTGTTGATGGTTTTGCTCCCGGGCATCCGCAGATGCCAGTGTTCTCTGGCGGGACGCAATGTTACTTGTTGCGTATTGATGTAGATCAAATGAATCTTTATCATTTCGCTAATGATTCATGATTTACCGGAGAACAGCATGCTCGATCAGGCAACCCGACAACTAGTCAAAGGCACCGCGCCCGTGCTGCAACAACATGGCGTAGCCCTAACCAGGCACTTCTATGCACGCATGTTCCAGCACAATCCCGAGCTGAAAGAGATTTTCAACCAGGGGCATCAGCACAATGGCAGCCAGCAGCAAGCACTGGCGATGGCGGTCGCCGCTTATGCGGAACACATTGACGACCCCAGCGTGTTGTTGCCGGTGCTGGAGCGGGTCGCCGCCAAGCACGTCAGTCTGGGTATCCGCAAGGAACATTACGCCATTGTCGGCAAGCATCTGCTGGCCTCCATTTCCGAAGTGCTGGGGGAGGCTGCCAGCGCCGAATTGCTGGCGGCCTGGGCTGCGGCCTATCAGCAACTGGCGGATATTCTGGTCACCATGGAACAGGGCTTGTACGACAAGGCCGCCACCAGTGCTGGCGGCTGGACAGGCTGGCGGAGCTTCCGTGTGCAGCGCAAACGTTTCGAGAGTGCCGAAATCACCTCGTTCTATCTGGCGCCAGCGGATGGCGGGAGTGTGCCGGAGTTCCATCCGGGCCAGTACATTTCGGTGCGCGCGGCCATTCCAGCGCTGGGTTACCGGCAAGCACGGCAGTACAGCCTGTCGGCTGCGCCGGGCGAAGCGTTCTTCCGGATTTCCGTCAAACGCGAAGCGGGCAGCGACGATACGCCGGAAGGCATGATTTCCAACTACCTGCATCAACAGGTTGAGGTGGGTGATTTGCTGGAAATTGCTCCGCCGGCCGGTGATTTTTTCCTGCACGATGACCGCAAGACGCCCGTTGTGCTGATCAGTGCCGGCGTTGGCATTACGCCGATGATGTCGATGCTGGAGCACCTGGCACGCTCGGCGCAAAAGCGCAGCGTGCGCTTCTTCCATGCCAGCCGCCATGCGGGCGTAGAGGCCTTTGCCGGGCGGGTGAGCGAACTGATTGCCGCACTGCCCGATGCGCAATCCTGGATCGTGCATCAGGACAAGCATCCGGATTATCCGGCCGACCATCACGATGCGCTGGGCCATCTGGATTTGCATGCCGCCAGCAAGGTGACGCCTTTGCCTGCCGATGCCGATTACTACCTGTGCGGCCCGGTGGGTTTCATGCAACAGCAGGTCAAGGCGCTGCAACAGCTGGGTGTCGCCAATAAGCGCATACACCACGAGGTCTTCGCCACCGGTGGCCTGATGCAATAACAGGGTGTTGAAAAAGTCGCTTTCTCCATCAGCATCAAGCACCAGGCAAAGCCCGGCTCAAATGGATCTTTGAAGAATTAACGACTTGCATCTTTCATTTCATACATTTTTCCCGGCTTTGCCGGAAAAAACGAGGCACCGGGTGTTTTTCAACACCCTGCTAAATCCGGAGCTCCGGGCCGGAATTGATCTGTGGCGGGAGGAGTCAGTCATGGAACAGATGGTCAACACCTGGGCGGCGCCCTTCCCCGACGCGGGGCCCGCCGGGAAATGGACAGCCGAAACAATCACCGCGATTCGCCACTGGTCGCCGACGCTGCTTTCTTTCCGCGTCACCCGTTCGCCGGCATTCCGCTTCAAACCCGGACATTACGCCCGCCTGGCGCTGCCGGATGAGCAAGGCCAGCCGGTCTGGCGGCCTTACTCGCTGGTGTCCGCCAGCCATGACGATCACCTCGAATTTCTGGTGATCCGCATCCCCGGCGGCGCATTTTCGAATGCGCTGGCGCGGCTGCAGGTGGGCTCGACATTGCTGGTCGAAAAAAACACCTTCGGCTTTCTCACGCTGGAACAACTGGCGCCGGGAAAAGTGCTCTGGCTGCTGGCCAGCGGCACCGGGCTGGGCCCGATGATGTCCATACTGCAAGAACCCGCGACATGGCGCGACTTTGAACGCATCATCGTGGCGCACAGCGTGCGCCATGCGGTCGAGCTGGCCTACCGCGAGGAGATCGTCGCCCTGGCTGATAATGCACTGCTGGCGGAGGGCGGCGCCAGTCTTTGCTATGTGCCGATCGTGACGCGCGACACGAGCCATGCCGGATTGCGGCAACGCATTCCGGCGCTGCTGACCAGCGGCCAGCTGGAAGACGCCGCGCAGTGCACGCTGGACGTGGCCGGCTCGCGGCTGATGGTCTGCGGCAATCCGGAGATGACGGCGGAGCTGCGCAGCTGGCTGGCCGGACGCGGCTTTGCCACAACGCGCCGTGGCATCCGCGGGCAAATGGCCTTCGAGCAATACTGGTAGCCTGCATCACCAGCGCCATGCCGCATAGGCATAGGAAATAAGAACTATTCCATTTTACGGGGCATGAATTCACAATGGCGGCTCATCCTTCAGGGAGTTATCCATATGCGAACACTGCTGCTGGCCGGCGTTCTCGCCGGTATTTTCGCCACCGGCGCCCAGGCTGCCGAATACCCGATTGGCAAACCGACCATCAAGAACGGCATGGAAATCGCTGCGGTCTATCTGCAGCCCGTAACCATGGAGCCGCCGGGAATGATGCGCGAGGCCGCCCAGAGCGACATCCATCTCGAAGCCGACATTCATGCCGCCAAGGCCAATGCCAACGGTTTTGGTGAAGGCGAATGGATGCCCAATCTGGTGATCCAGTACGAAATCCAGAAAGTCGGCAGCAAAAATGTCATCAAGGGTGATTTCATGCCGATGGTGGCCTCCGACGGCCCGCATTATGGCGACAACATCAAGCTGGAAGGCCCCGGCAAGTACAAGCTGAAATACCGGATTTCGCCACCGTCGGCCAATGCACACGCCCACTTTGGCCGCCATGTCGACAAGGAAACAGGCGTTGCTGCCTGGTGGCAGCCGTTCGAGCTCAGCTATGAATTCAGCTATGCCGGCACCGGCAAGAAGGGCGGTTACTGATGGATGCGGCGGGCCACGAAGGTGGCCCGTTGTGGAGCAAAGTCATGCGCATGATTGCATTAGCACTGCTGTCCGTCAGCGCGATGGGTAACACCCTTGCCGCTGACATGCCGACATTCCGCATTGAAATGAATGATGGCAAGATGACGCCGACGCGCATCGAAGCGCCCGCCAAAACCCGTTTCCGCATCGAAGTCGTCAACAAGGGCAAAACACCGGCCGAATTCGAAAGCCTGCCCTTGCGCAAGGAAAAGGTGCTCGCTCCGGGCGTCACCTCATCGGTAGTGGTGATGGGCGCATCTCCTGGTGAATACATCTATTTCGATGACTTCCATCCGCAGGCGCGTGGCGTGATTGTCATCCGTTAGCAGGGTGTTGAAAAACACCCTGTGTCTCGTTTTTTCCGGCAAAGCCGGGAAAAATGTACCTGATTAGGCAGCTATCTCAGCAAAGTACAATTCGTCATTCCCGCGAAAGCGGGAATCCAGCTGCAATGCCTGTTCGAGCGTCGCTCTGGATGCCGGCCTTCGCCGGCATGACGAGTTGCTGAGCTGGCTACCTATTGATCCGGCCCTGTGATGTTTTAAGTCGTGGGAGCGAGCTTGCTCGCGATCAACAGGGCTTCGCGAGCAAGCTCGCTCCCACGAAAATTCAAACTTCAGAAGGCCGGATCAATAATCAGGAAAATGTATGAAAAATAAACTGCAAGTCGTTGATTTTTCAAGAGGCCATTTGCACCGGGCTTTGCCCGGTGCTTGGTGCTGCCGGAAAAGCCGGCTTTTTCAACAGCCTGTTGGAATCCGGATTTTTGGCGGCGGCCGCCTGTTTTGATAGGAAACACCATGGAACAAGTCGCTTTCATTGTCTGGCGCGAAAGCGTCGAGGCTTTGCTGGTCATCGGGATTCTGTACGCCTGGATCAGACAAAGCGGCGAAACCCGCGCCATGCCGTATCTGTGGGGAGGTGTCGGCGCCGGCCTGGCGCTATCGGCGCTGCTGGCAACGGCGCTGCTGGGCATGATGAACGGTTTGTCCGATGCCTTGCAGGAATACCTGCTTGCCGCCATGCCCATTGCCGCCTGTGCCCTGATCGTGCAGATGGTGGTGTGGATGCGCCGCAATGGCAGAACATTGCGCTCCGAACTGGAGCAGGGCATGGCCAGCAAAGCCGCGCGCGCCAACTGGTGGGGCTTGCTGATGCTGGTTGCCCTGGCGGTGGCGCGTGAAGGCTCGGAAACCGTGGTTTTCCTGTATGGCAGCATCGCCGGACAAGCGGTTTCCGCCAGCTTTTTCGCCGCTGCCGGCGCGGGCTTCATGGCCGCCCTGGCGACCTTCTGGGCATTGCAATCGGGCGGGCGCTGGATCTCGTGGCGCGCTTTTTTCCGGATATCCGAAATCATGCTGCTGTTGCTGGCCGGCGCCATGCTCAATACCGGCATTGAGCGCCTGATCGGCAATGGCGTCCTCCCGGCCCTGATCGATCCCTTGTGGGACAGCTCGGCGCTGCTGGATGACAGTGCCGGTTTGGGCAAGGCGCTGGCTGATTTTGCCGGCTACCGCGCGCATCCGGCGCTGCTGCTGCTGATCGTCTGGGGCATGTACTGGCTGGCATCCCTCTGGCTGCTGACAAGGCAGAACAAGCCGGGCGCGCAATGAGCGCTTGCCAGCACGACACGCCCGCCATGGCGTGCTGTGGCGCATCCCGTCCTGTACGGCAGCGCTTTCCGGCGCGGTTTGGTGATGTCCTGCGCGACCATGCACACTGGCTGCGCCGCCTGCAATGGCTGGTGGTTCTGGTCTATCTGGCCTTGCTGGTCATTCCCGCCATTCTCCCCCTGCCGCCGGATAGCGCCCGTGCGTTTGACCATGTCACGGTCGCGGCGCAGTTCATGTTCTGGGGTATCTGGTGGCCTTTCGTGCTGTTGTCCATGGTGCTGATGGGGCGCGCCTGGTGCGGCTGGCTCTGTCCTGAGGGCATGCTGGCCGAATGGAGCAGCGAGCGTGGGCGCGGCGGCGCCATTCCGCGCTGGATACGCTGGGAAGGCTGGCCCTTTCTGGCCTTTGTCCTGACCACGCTGTACGGGCAACTGGTCAGCGTCTATCAGTACCCCAAGGCCGCCTTGCTGGTTCTGGGCGGCTCCACCGTTGCCGCAATGCTGGCAGGCTACTGGTACGGCAGAAACAAGCGTGTCTGGTGCCGTTACCTGTGCCCGGTCAATGGCGTATTCCATCTGCTGGCCAAGCTCGCCCCCTGGCATTACCGTGTTGACAGCGAGGCCTGGCGCAAGAGCAAGGGCCAGGTCATTATCCCGATCAACTGCGCGCCGCTGGTGCCGCTGGCCCAGATGAAAGGCGCAGCGCAGTGCCATATGTGTGGCCGCTGCAGCGGCTACCGCGATGCAATCGAGCTGGCCGTGCGTTCACCCGAGAACGAGATTGTTCATGTCGCGCACGGTGACAAATGGCAGGCGCGGCTGATTCTGACCGGCATGATGGGCATCGCCGTTGGCGCCTTTCAGTGGAGCGCCAGCCCGCATCTGGTCAGCATCAAGCAGGCGCTTGCCGCCTGGCTGATCGAGCGTGATGTTTACTGGCCACTGGACGACAGCGCGCCCTGGTGGCTGCTGACACACTACCCGGAGCTTAACGACAGCTTTTCCTGGCTGGATGGCGCACTGATCGCCGCCTACATCCTCGGCGGCGGCATGTTGCTGGGATTGGCTTACGCGATTCTGCTCAGGATCGCAGACGCCTGTCTGCCCGGCAAAACCGCCGGCAGCTGGACCGTCCTGGCCCAATCCTTCATTCCTGCCGCAGGGTGCGGCGTGTTTCTCGGCCTGTCGATGACGACATTGACACTGCTCCGGCACGAAGGCGTGAGCACTGGCTGGGCCGGCCCCGCACGCGCCATCCTGCTGGCCGTCGCGCTGCTCTGGTCGCTGCGCCTGTTCTGGCGGCTGGCCGCTCGGCGTGGCGGCGTACTGGCGCGCCGGCTGCTGGCCCTGTTGCCGGCGGCAGCGGCGCTGGCCCTGTTCGGCTGGCAATGGGTTTTGTTGTTCTGGCGCTGGTAACCCCGCCGCAACGAACGGCCGATCGCGCCCGCGCCAGCCTGGCATTCGCCCGGAGGCTTATCCGGGTTAAACTGGCGCCCGGATGCGCCATGCCATACGGGCTGAATGCCCGGCCAGCGCGAGGAACGATACAAGGCAGGGGAAACAATGCGAGATGGCGTGAGCACCGAGGCGGACACCTGCCGCGAATTCGTCACCCCCCGTCTGATGGAGGCGGGCTGGGGCGTTGCCCCCCACTCGATTGGCGAGCAGCGCAGCTTCACCAACGGTCGCCTCATCGTGGCGGGTGGCAAGGTTCGCCGTGGCCAGCAGAAGCGCGCCGACTATCTGCTGTATTACCGCCGCGACTACCACTCTTGCCGTGGTCGAAGCCAAGGACATCGGCCAGCCGGCGGAAACGGGCGTGCAGCAGGCCCGCGAGTACGCGGAAATCCTCGGCCTGAAATTCGCCTACGCCACCAATGGCCGGCGCATCATCGAAATCGACTACACCACCGGCGCCGAGCGTGAGGTAGACCGCTACGCCACGCCCGACGAGCTGTTCGCCAGATTGACGGCGGCCACGGCGTTGCCACAAAACACCGCGTCGCACCTGCTCGAACCCTTCAACCTTGTCTCCGGCAAAGTCCCGCGCTACTACCAGCAGATTGCAATCCATCGCGTCATTGAATCCATTCTCCTCGGGCAAAAGCGCATTCTTGCCACACTCGCCACCGGCACCGGCAAAACCTGCGTTGCCTTCCAGATCTGCTGGAAGTTGTGGAACAGCCGCTGGAACCGCACCGGCGAGCACCGCCGGCCCAAGATCCTGTTCCTGGCTGACCGCAACATCCTGATTGATGACCCGATGGCCAGAATGTTCGCGCCCTTTGGCGATGCGCGGCACAAGATCACCGGTGGCGACACCAGCCAGAGCCGTGACATGTACTTCGGCATTTACCAGGCGCTGAGCACCGCCAGCGCGGACGTATTCCGCCAGTACCGTCCGGATTTTTTCGACCTCATCATCATTGACGAATGCCATCGCGGCGCCAGCCGTGATGAAAGCGCCTGGCGTGCGGTACTCGATTATTTCGAGCCCGCCGTGCAGTTCGGCATGACCGCCACGCCGCTGCGTGAGGAGTCGCGCGACAGTTACGACTACTTCGGCAACCCCGTCTACACCTACAGCCTGCGCCAGGGCATCGAGGATGGCTTTCTGGTCCCGTACCGCGTGCACCGTGTCATCACCACGGTGGATGCCGCAGGCTGGCGTCCCGGCAAGGATGAGCTGGACCGCTACGGGCGTGAAATACCTGATGACGAGTACCAGACCAAAGACTTCGAACGTGTGGTCGCGCTGCGCTCGCGCACGCGGGCGATGGCCCGCCACCTGACCGGCCTGCTCAAAGGCACCGACCGCTTCGCCAAAACGCTGGTGTTTTGCGTCGATCAGGAACACGCCGCCGAAATGCGCCAGGAGTTGCTCAACCTCAACAGCGATCTGGTTCGGCAATATCCCGACTACGTCTGCCGCGTCACCGCCGACGAGGGCGCGATTGGCCTTGCCCATCTGTCGCACTTTCAGGACGTGGACAAGCCCACGCCAGTCATCCTCACCACCTCCCAGTTGCTCACCACCGGCGTCGATGCCGAAATGGTCAGGAACGTCGTGCTGGCGCGCGTGGTGGGCTCCCGCGCCGAATTCAAGCAGATCGTCGGCCGTGGCACGCGGCTGAAGGTGGATTACGGCAAAGAGTATTTCAACATCATCGACTTTACCGGCACGGCCACGCAGCATTTTGCCGACCCCGATTTCGACGGCTCCCCGGCGCGCATTGAAGAAGTGACGGTCGATGAATCGGGTGAGGTCGTCGAAACCGCCGCAGACGAAGTGCCCGGCGTGGCAGAGCCCGAAGCCGAGTACGTGGCCGAAACTGGACAGGGTGATGACACTGGCGGCAACGGCGAAATCATCACCGAACCGCCGGCAGAACCCCGCAAGTTCTACATCGATGGCGGCGAAGTCGAAGTGATTGGCCATCTGGTCTACGACCTCGACACCGCCGGCAAGAAACTGCAGGTCGTCAAGTACACCGAATATTCAGGCCGCGCTGTACGCACGCTCTACCCGACCCGCGAAGCGCTGCAATCGGCCTGGGCCAATCCCGACACCCGTGCCGACGTGTTGCGCGAGCTGACCGAGCGCGGCATCAGCTTCGAGGAACTGGCCGCCAGCAGTGAACAACCCGATGCGGATCCCTTCGACCTGCTCTGCCATCTGGGCTGGAATGCGCCGCTGCTTACTCGCCGCCAGCGTGTGGAAGCCGCCAAGCGCCAAACCCGGGACCTGTTTGCGCAACACGGCGAGACCGCCCGCGAAATTCTGTCGCTGCTGCTCGACCGCTATGTCGAGCGCGGCATTTTGCAATTCAATACGCTGTCCGAGCTGATGAAGGTGCAGCCCTTCGACCGCTACGGCAGTCCAACCGAAATCGCCACCCGCCACTTTGGCGGCGTGCGCGGCATGAAGGACGCCGTGTCGCAGCTACAGATCGCGCTGTACCAATAACGAGAACCCGCCCCAATGGCCAAAGCCAGTACAAGCACCGAAAAGAAGACCCGCGCGCCACGCAAAGCCAAAACGCCGCTCACCACGCGCGAAAACCTGTCCGCGCTGATCGGCACCGCCCGCAAGATCCTGCGCAAGGATAAGGGCCTCAACGGCGATGTGGATCGTCTGCCATTGCTCACATGGGTGATGTTCCTCAAATTCCTCGACGACCTTGAAATCAAGCACGAGGAAGAGGCCGAACTCGACGGCAAGCGCTATCAGCCCATCATCGAATCGCCCTATCGCTGGCGCGACTGGGCCGCCCGCGAAGACGGCATCACCGGCGACGAACTGCTGGCCTTCATCGGCCAGGAATTCGCCTTGCGCGCGGATGGCAGCGCGGGGCGCGGCTTGTTCGCCTACCTGCGCGACCTGGCCGGCGAAGGCGAAAAAGGCAGCCAGCGCGAAGTCATCGCCAACGTGTTCAAGGGCGTGCAGAACCGCATGGTCAGCGGCTACCTGCTGCGCGACATCATCAACAAGGTGGGGGGCATCCGCTTCTCGGCCAGCGAAGAAATCCACACGCTCTCGCACCTGTACGAATCCATGCTGCGCGAAATGCGCGACGCGGCCGGCGACGCGGGCGAGTTCTACACCCCGCGCCCGGTGGTGCGCTTCATGGTGCAGGTCAGCGACCCGCGCCTGGGGGAAACGGTGCTCGACCCGGCCTGCGGCACCGGCGGCTTTCTGGTCGAAGCCTACGACCACATCGCCCCGCAGGTGAGCTCGCCCGAACAGCGCCGCAGCCTGCAACGCGCCACCCTCCATGGTCAGGAAGCCAAGCCATTGCCCTACATGCTGGCGCAAATGAACCTGCTGCTGCACGGGCTGGAAGCCCCGCAGATCGCCTATGGCAACACGCTGGATCGGCGGATCAACGAAATCGGCCACCGCGAGCGCGTGGACGTCATCCTTACCAACCCGCCCTTTGGCGGCGAGGAAGAAGCCGGCATCAAGGCCAACTTTCCGTCCAATATGCAGACGGCGGAAACCGCACTGCTGTTCCTGCAATACATCATGCGCAAGCTGCGCGTGGCCGGTGCGCCGGTGCCCGGAGGCAAAGCCGCCGAACGGGGTGGCCGCGCCGCCGTGGTCGTGCCCAACGGCACCCTGTTTGGCGATGGCATCAGCGCCGTCATCAAGGAGGAAATGCTCAAGGAATTCAAGCTGCACACCATCGTGCGCCTGCCGCAGGGCGTGTTCGCGCCGTACACCGACATCCCGGCCAACCTGCTGTTCTTCGAACGCGGCGGCCCCACCGACACCATCTGGTACTACGAACTGCCGCTGCCCGAGGGGCGCAAGAAATACAGCAAGACCGCGCCACTGCAATTCGAGGAATTCGCCCCGGCCCTGGCGTGGTGGAACAACCGGGAAGAAGGCCCGCAGGCCTGGAGCGTGGACTTTGCCGCCAGGCGCGCTGCCGCCGTTGCCGCCGCCACGCCGCACTGGCAGCGAGCCGAGGCCGAACGCCATGCCGCCATCGCCCTGGGCAAACCCATGCGGGAGCTGGAGCAGGCCATCCAGGCCGCCGCCAACGGCCAGAAGGCTGAGCGGCAAGACCGCCTGAAGGCGCTCAGGGGCGAGCAATTGGCCCACGAGCAGGCCGCCAAATCGGCGCAGGCTGAAGGCGATGCGCTGTACTGGCCGATTTTCAATCTGGACCTGAAAAACCCCAACGCCCGCGCCGGGCTGGAACATGCCGACCCGAAAGACCTGATTGCCGCCATGCGCAGCCACGAGGCTGAAGTGATGCGCCTGTTGGGCGAGATCGAGGCGCTGGTGGCCGAGGTGCAGGCATGACCAACCGCAGCACGCCAGCCCTGCCGGATCAGGCCGACTACGCCACTGTTCACACCGACATCGTCGCCCTGCTGGAATCGGCCCGCCGCGCCGCCGCACGCAGCGTCAATGCCCTGATGACCGCCATATTGGGAGATTGGCCGCCGCATTGTCGAATTTGAACAGGGCGGGCAGGAGCGGGCCGAATACGGCGAGGCATTGATCGAACGCCTGTCGGCTGACCTGTCGGCCCGGTTTGGCCGTGGCTTCAGCAAACAGAATCTGTGGCAGATGCGAGCCTTCCACCTCGCGTGGCCGGTTGAGCAGATATCGCAGACACTGTCTGCCAAATCGCCTGTCGCTCCAATTCTCCAGACACCGTCTGGAGAATCTTCGCGGGCGGGAACTCTCCAGACGGCGTCTGGACAATACCCAGATTTATCCGCCCTGGCCCAGGCCTTCCCCCTGCCCTGGTCAGCCTACGTTCGCCTGCTCTCGGTCAAAAACGCACATGCCCGCGCCTTCTACGAAACCGAAACGCTGCGTTGCGGCTGGTCGGTGCGCCAACTCGACCGGCAGGTGAACAGCCAGTTTTACGAACGCATCGCACTCTCGCACAACAAGGCCGCCATGCTGCAGAAGGGTGAACTCACCGAACCCGGCGACACCCTCACCCCCGAGCAGGCCATCAAAGACCCCTTCGTGCTGGAATTCCTCAACCTCAAGGACGAGTATTCCGAGTCTGACCTAGAAGAGGCGCTGATCCAGCATCTGGCCGACTTCCTGCTGGAACTGGGCGACGACTTCGCTTTCGTGGGCCGCCAACGTCGCCTGCGCCTGGACGACAACTGGTTTCGCATCGACCTCTTGTTCTTTCACCGCAGCCTGAAATGCCTGCTGGTCATCGACCTCAAGGTCGGCCAGTTCAGCTACGCCGATGCCGGGCAGATGCACATGTATCTGAACTACGCCCGCCAGCACTGGATGAAGCCCGGCGAAAACCCGCCCATCGGACTGATCCTGTGCGCAGGCAAAGGCAGCAACGAAGCCCACTACACGCTGGAAGGGTTGTCCAACAAGGTGCTGACGGCGGAATACCGCACGGCGCTGCCGGATGAAAAACGGCTGGCCGACGAACTGGAGAAAACGCGGCGCGAGCTGGAAGCGCGGCGGATGGCGCGCGGTGGCGATGCGGAGGGCAGGGTATGAAGGCGTGGCCTGTCGTTCCTCTCGCGGACGTTTTGCAGCATCGCAAGGAATTCATCACGATTGATGACACCCAGCATTACAAGCGTTGTCGTGTTCAACTTCACGCCAAGGGTGTCTTGCTGCGCGACACCGTGTCTGGTGCTGATATCAAAACCAAAAAACAGCAAGTATGCCGAGCCGGTGAGTTTTTGGTTGCTGAAATTGACGCAAAGATGGGTGGCTTCGGGCTAGTACCCGCAGAACTCGATGGCGCGGTAGTCAGCAGCCACTACTTCCTTTTTGAAATCGATGAATCGTGCCTTGATGTGCGGTATCTCGATCACTATTGCCGTACCGAACGATTCAGAAAACAGGTTGAGGCGCAAGGATCGACAAATTACGCTGCGATTCGGCCTGCGGACGTGCTGGCCTACACAATTCCGCTGCCAGCACTGCCAAAACAACAAGCCCTCGTCGCCCGCCTCGACGCGCTGGCCGGGAAAACCCGGCAGGTCGAAGCGCATCTGGAGGCCGCCCTGCGCGACGCCGAACACCTGCTGGCCCTGCGCTTTCGCGATGCCATTGCCGGCGCGCCGCTGCGGCCGATGGCGGAAGTGGCTCCATCAATTCGTCGCCCAGTGGAAATCGATATCGACACCCGTTACCGGGAGGTTGGCGCACGATCATTCGGCAAGGGTTTGTTCATCAAGCCCGACTTCGACGGTGCTGAAGCAACATGGCAAAAGCCAGTCTGGATCAAGTCCGGTGACTTGGTTCTCAGCAACATCAAGGCATGGGAAGGCGCGATCGCTATCGCGGATGAACAGCACGACGGTTGCATCGCCTCACATCGCTACATTACCTGTGTTCCTGACCCGGAACTGGCGACCGTAGGCTTCCTCGTCTATTACCTGCTGAGCGAAGACGGGCTGGAAAAGGTAGGGCTCGCATCACCCGGCACGGCTGACCGCAACCGCACACTGAGCCTTGGCAATCTTGGCAAGATCGAAGTGCCCACACCCCCGCTGGCCGTGCAGCACACCTTCGACCGCCTGCAAGCCGCCGTCGCCGCCCTCAAGGCCCGGCACGCCGCCATCCGCGAAGCCAACGCCGCGCTGTTGCCGGCGCTGCTGGCGCGGCTGTTTGCGCACGGGTGCGATTGATTTGCAGGGTATATTGCCATAGCCCTTTTATTTGATTGGCTGCATGGCAATACCTTGTTGGGTATTGTGGCCGTTGGCGACCCCGGCAACATGCCGTTCGTCATGCCCGCGCTTGATCAGGTAGCCAGTCCAGCACGCCGTCATACCGGCGAAAGGCGGTATCCAGAGCATCGCTCGAACAGGCCTTGCCGCTGGATTCCCGCTTTCGCGGGAATGACGAACTGTACTTTGCCGGGGCGGCCGCCCGACCAGGAGGCGTGAACGGGTTGGCGGGGTTGGCGCGCGGCGGCCTGGCCGGGTTCCCGGCGGGGCGCGTGAATATTACCCGTTGCCTGCCGCAGCGCGCGCGGCGCCTGCGCTTGCCGTAAACTGGCGGCGGCTGGCGGCGGCAATCCCCCGGCAATCCCTCCCGCACCTGCCGCGTTTCCAGTGTCTTGAACGGATTTTTGCGCATGATTTCTTTGAAAAAACTGCATCCGGGCAATTTTGCCGTGGTCATGGCCAGCGGCATCATTTCGGCGGGCTTCGCTGCGCTGGAGTACCGGAGGCTCGCCGAGCTGTTTTACCTGTTCACGCTGGCCAGCTGGGGCGTGCTGCTGGCCCTGAGCGCGATTCGCCTGCTGCGGCACGCCCGCACGGTGCGCGCGGATCTGCTCAATCCGCGCCTGGTGTTTTCCTATTTCACCCTGGTGGCCGCCACCGGCATCGTGGGCTTGCTGCTGCACGCGCATGGCTTTGCGCAATGGGCGCTGGCGTGCTGGGCGCTGGCCTTTGTCGCCTGGTGCGCGCTGCTGTATCTGGCGTTCAGCGTGCTGACCTTCATCAGCCACGAGCACAATGTGAATATCGTGCACGGCGGCTGGCTCATTACCATCGTCGGCACGCAGTCGCTGGTGTTGCTGGGGGCGCGCATCGCGCCCGATCTGGGGCCGTGGGCGGATTACATGCTGGTCGAAATCCACATGCTGTGGGGCTTGGGGCTGGTGTTCTACGGCATTTTCGTGACGCTGTTCTGCTACCGCATTTTCTTTCTGGCCTTGCGCGCCCAGGATACCTCGCCGCTGTTTGGCGTCATCATGGGGGCGGCGGCCATTTCCGCCAATGCGGGCACGAGCCTGCTGGAATCGTCGTCCCGTTTGGTCTTTTTGCGCGAGCAGCATCCGTTCATCAACGGCATTACCATGCTGTGCTGGGCCTGGGCGACCTGGTGGATTCCCATGCTGGTGCTGTTTTCGCTCTGGAAACACGGCGTCAAGAAGCTGCCGCTGGTGTACGAGCCGGTGTTGTGGAGCTTTGTGTTTCCGCTGGGGATGTATGCGGTGGTCAGTGCGCGCTTTGGCTGGGAGGCGGATTTTCCGCCGCTGGCGGTGATCGCCAGGGGGATGATCTGGGTGGCTTTCGCCGCCTGGCTGGGAACGCTGCTGACCATGCTGGCCGCCGCGTTCCGCAGCCTGCGGCTTTACATGGCGGGCAGCAACAGCAGGGGCACGAGCACCAGCGCGACGATAAAGCACCAGACCAGCGCGCCGAACGAGAAGATGTTGTAGGCCAGCTCGATCGTTTCCACCGAATCATCGTGTTCGAACAGCGCATCCAGCCCGTGATACAGCAGGCAGGCGGACGCCAGCAGCCCGAGCAGCGCGCAAATGACATTGACGGCGGGAATGGCGATGAACAGGGAGAGCGCGCTCAGCCAGATCGGCAGGGGCACGATCGCGGCCAGCTTGTAGCAGTCCGCCAGTGGCGGGCGCACCGCGGCATGCACGGAGTGCTGGATGATTTTCGCCATGAGCGGGACGCAGAACCAGGCGCTCAGCAACAGCACGGCCGCCGCCCAGTACCAGCTGCCCATGCCGGCTTCGGGGGCGTAGGCTTGCGGCGCTGTCGTGGCGGCGTACAGCACCATGATGGCGCCAAAGAGCGAGGCGGGAAGCACCAGCAGCAGGAAGCTGCGCAGGATCGAGGGATGGTCATCCGCCAGCTCGCGCCAGCCGGCGTCGGAGGAATACAGCATTCGCAGGGGGTCGTAGAGGTGCATGATGTTCTCCTTGTGGCGACGGTGGGGACTTTCCGGCTGGACAGGGTCCTGTTTTCACCCTAGGGGATTTCCGTGGAATGGCAAGCACAGCCTGCGCCTGTGCGCAAGAGCGGCGCGGTGCTGCCGCGTCGACAAAAAAAACCCGCCGGTTCCGGCGGGTTATCAAGAGTGCTCTGTCTGCCCTGGTCAGGAGGTGCTTGTCAGCATGGCAAGGCGGCATGCTTTCTGGCGTAGAAGTACCAGGTGATGATGATGCAGGTTACGTAGAAGACCAGAAAGCCATACAGCGCCATTTCCGGGCCGCCGGTGCTCTTCATCGACAGGCCGAAGCTCTGCGGGATGAAGAAGCCGCCGTAGGCGCCAATCGCACTGATGAAACCGCCGGCTGCCGCGGATTCCTTCACGCCGCGCAGCAAGGACTTCTTTTCTTCCGCCTCGCCCTTGCCTGCCGCTTCACGCTTGCACAGGGTCGAGAAAATGGTGGGGATCATTTTGTAAGTCGAGCCGTTGCCGATGCCGGCCCAGGCGAACAGCCACAGGAAGCTGAGCAGGAACATGGTCCAGTTGCCGCCGACCGGCGCGCCGCCGGCCATGGCCGGCAACGCCGACAGCACGCCGAGCACGCCGGCTGCCATGCCGGCAAAGACCACCAGGGTTACTTTGGCGCCGCCGAGCTTGTCGGAAATCGTGCCGCCGACCGGGCGGATCAGCGCGCCGATCAGGGGGCCGATAAACGCGATCTTGGCTACGGGAATTTCCGGAAACATGGTCTTGGTGAGCAGGGCGAATGCGCCGGCAAAGCCGATGAAGCTGCCGAAGGTGCCGATATAGAGGTAGCACATGATCCAGTTGTCGCGGCGCTTGAAGATCACGGCCTGCTCGGCAAACGAGGCTTTTGCGTCCGCAATGTCGTTCATGCCGAACCAGGCGGCCAGCGTGGCGGCGACAATCAGCGGCACCCACATGAAGCCGGCATTCTGCAGCCACAGGCTTTTTTCCACGCCGTCTTTCATATAGTGCTGCGCGTCGCCACCGAAGGCGCCAAACAGCGGCAGGGTGATCAGCAGCGGAATCAGCAGCTGCGCGAGCGATACGCCCAGATTGCCGAAACCGGCGTTCAGGCCGTTGGCCTTGCCTTTCTCGGCCGACGGGAAGAAGTAGGCGATATTGGCCATCGAGCTGGCAAAGTTGCCGCTCCCCAGCCCGCACAAGAGCGCAATCGCCAGCATCACCGGATAGGACGTGGTCGGGTCCTGCACGGCAAAGCCCAGCCACAGCGCCGGAACCAGCAGCAGGCCGGTCGAGATGGTCGTCCACTTGCGCCCGCCCACCATCGAGGGCATGAAGGAGTAGAAAATCCGCAGCGTGGCGCCGGACAGATTGGGCAGTGCGGTCAGCAAAAAGAGCTGATCTTTGGTGAAGGTGAAGCCGGCATTGGGCATGTTGAGGGTCACCATGGACCACAACACCGAAATCGAAAACCCCAGCAACAGGCAGGGAATCGAAATCCACAGATTGCGCCGGGCAATGCTCTTGCCCTCGCTTTGCCAGAAGGCCGCGTTTTCCGGCTCCCAGCGTTTCAGTACGGCACTCGACATGATGGTTCTCCTTGGTTTAAAGCTTGCCGCTGGCCGTGGCCAGTTTCTGGGCCGAGGCGTGTCTGATCGCCTCTTCTTCGGCCAGCGGTCTGAAACTGAAATGCATCCACACGAGGCTCACGCAGACGGTGCCGTAGAGCAGCATGAAGCAGCTGGAACGCACGCCGCTGAAATCAAGCAGCGCGCCAAACATAATCGGCAGGATGAAACCGCCCAGCCCGCCAGCGAGCCCCACCACGCCGGACACGGCGCCGATATTGCTGGTGAAGTCATCAGAGATGAACTTGAACACGGAGGCCTTGCCGATCGCCATGGCGATGCCGACGACAAACAGCAGCACGGTAAACGGCACGACCGAAAGACCAATATCGAGCGAAAGCGGCCCTTTGGTGGTCTGGATGATCATCGCCGTTTGCGGGTAGGACAGCAGAAACAGCGCCACCCACATCACCCACATCACGCCCCAGGTAACCTTGTAGGCGCCGAAGCGATCCGACAGCCAGCCGCCGAGCGCGCGCAGCACCCCGCCGGGCAGTGAAAAGCACGCGGCCAGCAGCGCGGCGTGCTGGATGGAAAGGCCGTACTCAGTGACGTAATACTTGACCAGCCACAGCGAGAGGCCGACGTATCCGCCGAAAACCACCGAATAGTATTGGCTGTAGCGCCATACCCTCGGGTCTTTCAGCATGGTGAGCTGTCTGGCGAACGACACGCCCGCGCCGCTGTGGTGTGAGGGGTTGGTGCTGCTCAGCAACCAGAACAGGATGGCGGTGATCAACATGCCCACCGCGTACACCTGCGGCACCACCACCCAGCCGTACAGACCGATCAGCACGGGCGCGATGAATTTGTTGACCGCCGCGCCGGAATTGCCGGCGCCGAAAATACCCATCGCCAGCCCCTGCTGGCGCTTGCTGAACCAGCGCGCGACATACGGTGTGCCCACGGAAAACGAACCACCGGCCAGGCCGACAAACAGGCCCAGCGCGAGGAAATGCCAGTAGGCGGTGGCGTAGGAAATCAGCCAGATCGGGATGACGGTGGCGAGCATCAGCAGGAACAGCACGATGCGTCCGCCGTATTTGTCCGTCCACAGCCCCAGCGGCACGCGCACCAGCGAGCCGGTGAGCACCGGCGTGGCGGTCAGCAGACCGAACTCGGTTTCGCTGAGCCCCAATGCGGTCTTGATCGGAATGCCGACGACCGCGAACATCATCCAGATGGTGAAGCAGACGGTGAAGGCCAGTGTGCTGGCGAACAGCACTGACCAGTGCTGCAACTTTTGCGGGGGCGGTTTGTTATTCATTGTCGCTCTGTCCATGTGCTTTCCGGTGCGGGTGCGCCATCCGGCGCTGCGCTGCATCAATCCTTCATGTTTTTCAGGTGCAAGGCCATTTTTGTCCGGTTGGAGACCCCCAGTTTTTTCCGCAGCTGACCCAGGTGCGACTTGATCGTGCTTTCCGCCAGGCCAAGCTCGCGGGCAATTTCCTTGTTGCGCATGCCTTTGGCAATCAGTTCGAGCACTTCCTTTTCCTTTTTGCTGATCACCGGGGCGGGAGGTTGCCCGGCGTGGCTGCCTGATGCGCCCTGCTCCCCGATGGACGCCAGCAGAATGCGGCCTCCGGGTTCACGGAGCGCGTATCCGGCCAGCTCGCCAAGATTGAGGGCATGAACGCCAAAGGCGGCATAGCCGGCAACCCCCAGCTCCTCATAAAGTTCTGCGTCGTGGATTGTGTTTTCCGTCAAGACCAGGATGGTCATTTTCGGTCTGCATTCCCGCAGCGCGCCAATGGCCCTGATGTTCTTCCTGTCGATATCGCTCAGGGAGATCACGGCCATTGCAAAGTCCTGCTTTTCGGTCAGCGCCGCTGCTGCCGCCATGTCCGGCAAGGAAAAGATGCTGCCGCCGGTGGCGTCTGTCAGTGCCTGTCTGATGATCTGGTTCAGCAGGGTTTGTCGCTCGACCAGCAGGATATTGGTGTGCCGCAACGGCATCTCAGCCCCCCGTCTGTGACATGAAGCGGATGATCTTGGCCGGCTGCTCGATGAATTCGTGGCGCTCGGGCTTCAATTCGATGGCGGCGCGGATTGCGGCTTCCAGCTCGGCATCGGAACATTCCGCCCGCAGCAAGGGGCGCAATTCGAATTTCTCTTCCTGCCCCAGACACAGGTAGAGCGTGCCATCCACTGATAAGCGCACGCGGTTGCAGGTGGCGCAGAAATGCTGCGAAATCGGCGTGATGAAGCCGATCTGCCCGCGTCCGTCCGCAGTCTGCCAGTAGCGCGCCGGGCCTCCGCCCAATTCCTGCACGCAGGACACAAGGCCGAAGCGTTCGATGAGCTGCGGGCGCACGTCGTCAAGCGGCAGGTAGTGCGCATTGCGGCCGGTATCGCCGACCGGCATGGTTTCGATCAGGCGCAGGATGAAGCCCTCATCAAGACAGAACTGCGCCATGCGCTCGATCTCGTGATCGTTCACGCCGCGCATGGCGACCATATTGAGCTTGATCGGGCTGAAACCGGCATCCTTGCCGGCCATGATGCCGGTCATGATGGCGTCGAAACTGTCGCGCCCGGTCACCGAATTCAGGCAGGCCTTGTCGAGCGAATCGAGGCTGACATTGATGCGCGCCAGGCCGGCACGTTTGAGCGCATGCGCATGCTTGCCCAGCTGCGTGGCATTGGTGGACAGCGAGAGATCGCGCACGCCGTCAATCGCCGCCAGATTGCCGACCAGATCGACGAGATTGCGCCTGAGCAGCGGCTCGCCACCGGTGAGGCGCACGCGCGATACGCCCATGCGGGCAAACGCGGCGACCACCCGTTCGACCTCGGCAAAACTCAGCCACTCGGCCGGCTCGGCATAGCCGTCGAAGCCTTTGGGCAGGCAATAGTTGCAGCGCAGGTCGCAGCGGTCGGTCACCGATACGCGCAGATAGCGGACCTGACGGCCAAACCGGTCGCGCAAGTCAGACCCTGACGGAAAATTCATGGACATCACACAATCCTCTGATTCGCTAACCAGTTTAAGCGCCCCGGTCAATGCCGACACTTGCTCTGAGGGCTTATCCCGGTTAGCCCGCTTTTGCATTGATGCGGCATTGCCGGGTACGCTTTTTTATCTAGACAATCCGGCCTTGCCCGCCTAAATGTCTAGTCATTCCTTTGCCGCATCGGCAAGACGGGTGATTCATTTGACCGATTTGCAGATGCGCGAGTAAACAGTAGTCTTTCTCCGGTACAAAAACGCCTGAACGGCCCTTGTGGAGGCTCCATGAGTCATTTTCTTGATCGTCTGAAATTCCTTTCCCGCACGGTTGATACCTTTGCCGATGGCCATGGCGCTGTCGTCGCGGAAGATCGCCAGTGGGAAAACGCTTACCGTGCGCGCTGGCAGCAGGACAAGGTGGTTCGCTCCACGCACGGGGTGAACTGTACCGGTTCCTGTAGCTGGCGCGTGTTCGTGAAGAACGGCCTGATTACCTGGGAACTGCAGCAGACCGATTACCCGCGCACCCGCCCGGATCTGCCCAACCACGAGCCGCGCGGCTGTCCGCGTGGCGCGTCGTATTCCTGGTATGTGTACTCCGCCCAGCGCGTGAAATACCCGATGATACGCGGCCGGCTGGTGAAAATGTGGCGCGAGGCGCGCGAAACGATGGCGCCGCTGGAAGCCTGGGAATACATCAGCCAGAACAAGGAACGCGCAGCCGAATACAAATCGGTGCGCGGGCAGGGCGGTTTCGTGCGTGCAAGCTGGGATGAGGCAACCGAAATCATTGCGGCGGCCAATGCCTACACGATCAAGGAATACGGCCCGGATCGCGTGATGGGTTTCTCGCCGATTCCGGCCATGTCGATGGTGTCCTACGCCGCTGGCAGCCGTTACCTCAGCCTGATCGGTGGCGTGCCGCTGTCCTTCTATGACTGGTATTGCGATCTGCCGCCGTCCAGCCCGCAAGTCTGGGGCGAGCAGACCGACGTGGCCGAATCTGCCGACTGGTACAACTCGACCTACCTGATGGTGTGGGGCTCGAACGTGCCGATGACGCGCACCCCCGATGCCCACTTCTATACCGAAGTGCGCTACAAGGGCACCAAGACCGTCGCCGTATCGTCCGATTTCGGTGAAATGGCCAAGTTTGGCGACATCTGGCTGGCGCCCAAGCAGGGCACTGACGCCGCGCTGGCGATGGCCATGGGCCACGTGGTGCTCAATGAATTCATCAAGACGGAAAAGAGCGACTACTTCAAGTCCTACGGCAAGCAGTACACCGACTTCCCGATGCTGGTGATGCTGAAAGACAACGGCCAGGGGCTGGTCGGCGACCATTACCTGCGTGCATCGCACCTGACGCTGGGTGACGAGGCCAACAACCCCGAATGGAAAACACTGCTGATCGATGCAAAGAGTGGCGACATCGTCGTGCCGAATGGCGCGGTTGGCTTGCGCTGGGGCGAAGAGGGCGAGAACGTCGGCAAGTGGAATCTGGAGCTGAAGGCTGCCGATGGCCGCGAGATTGACCCGCTGCTGTCGCTGAAGGGCAAGTCGGATGAGGTGGTGAGCGTCGGCTTCCCCTACTTTGGCGGCGAACACGACGACGTGCTCAAGCGCAATGTGCCGGCCAAGCGCGTAACCTTGAAAGATGGCTCTTCCGTACTGGTCGCGACGGTATTTGACCTGATGCTCGCCAATTACGGGGTGGATAATGGCCACGGCGGCGGCAATGTCGCGACGTCTTATGAAGATGACGTACCGTACACCCCGAAATGGCAGGAAAAGCATACCGGTGTGAAGGGCATTGATGTTGTGACGGTGGCGCGCGAATTCGCCGACAACGCCGATCGCACGCACGGCAAGAGCATGGTCATTGTCGGCGCGGCGCTGAACCACTGGTATCACATGGACATGACCTACCGCGGCATCATCAACCTGCTGGTGATGTGTGGTTGCGTGGGCCAGAGTGGTGGCGGCTGGTGTCACTACGTGGGCCAGGAAAAGCTGCGTCCGCAACAGGGCTGGGCGCCGCTGGCGTTTGCCGGTGACTGGGTGCGTCCGTCGCGTCAGATGAACGGCACCAGCTTCTTCTACGCGCACACCAGCCAGTGGCGCCACGAAAAGCTCGGCGTCGAGGAAATCCTCAGCCCGACCGCGCAGGCGGCCAAGTTCAAGGGCATGACCCTGATCGACTTCAACGCCAAGGCCGAGCGCATGGGCTGGCTGCCTTCCGCGCCGCAGCTGGAAACCAATCCGCTGGAAGTGACCCGCGCCGCCGCCGCCGTCGGCAAGGACCCGGTGGCCTACGCGGTGGAAAATCTCAAGGCCGGTACGCTGAACATGTCCTGCGATGACCCGGACAACCCGCGCAACTTCCCGCGCAACCTGTTCGTCTGGCGCTCGAATATCCTGGGTTCTTCCGGCAAGGGGCACGAGTATTTCCTGAAATACCTGCTCGGCACGCAAAACGCCGTGTTCGACGACGAAACGACCGGCATCAAGCCGTCCGAAGTCAAGGTGCGTCCGGCAGCGGAAGGCAAGCTCGACCTGCTCACCGTGCTCGATTTCCGCATGAGCACCACCTGTCTCTATGCCGATATCGTGCTGCCGACGGCGACCTGGTACGAGAAGGACGACATGAACACGTCCGACATGCATCCCTTCATCCACCCGCTCTCTGAAGCCGTGCAGCCGCTGTGGCAGGCCAAGAGCGACTGGGAAATCTACAAGCTGATCGCCAAACGCCTGTCTGAAATCGGTGGTCCGGCGCTGGGCACGCAGAAGGATCTGGTGCTCGTTCCCTTGCTGCACGACACCCCGGGCGAACTGGGTCAGCCGCTGGAGCCGAAGGACTGGAAGAAGGGCGAATGCGAGCTGCTGCCGGGCAAGACCGCGCCGAATATGGTGGTGGTCGAGCGTGATTACACGAAGATTTACGAGAAGTTCACCTCGATCGGCCCGCTGCTGGCCAAGGCCGGCAATAACGGCAAGGGCATTACGTGGAAGACGGCGCATGAAGTCGAGCTGCTGGGCAAACTCAACGGCATCGCCGCCAACGGCCAGCCCAAACTCGACACCGCCATCGATGCCTGCGAAATGATTCTGAGCCTGGCGCCGGAAACCAATGGTCACGTGGCGGTCAAGGCTTGGGAAGCGCTGTCGAAAATCACCGGCCGCGAACACACCCATCTGGCCAAGCCGCGCGAGCATGACGCCATCCGCTTCCGCGACATCCAGGCGCAGCCGCGCAAGATCATCTCCTCGCCGACCTGGTCGGGGCTGGAAAGTGAAGAGGTCAGCTACAACGCCGGCTACACCAACGTCCATGAACTGATTCCATGGCGCACGCTCACCGGTCGTCAGCAGTTCTACCAGGATCACCGCTGGATGATCGACTTCGGCGAAGGGCTGACGGTTTACAAGCCGCACATCGATCTGAAGACCACCGACGCGATGCTGAACAAGCAGCCCAACGGCAATGCCGAAATCGTGCTGAACTGGATTACGCCGCACCAGAAGTGGGGGATTCACTCCACCTACTCGGACAACCTGCGCATGTTGACGCTCAGCCGTGGCGGCCCGCACGTGTGGCTGTCGGAAGGGGATGCGAAAAAGGCCGGCATCGTCGACAACGACTGGATCGAAGTCTTCAACGTCAACGGCACGCTGACCGCGCGCGCGGTGGTGAGCCAGCGCGTCCCCGACGGCATGACGCTGATGTATCACGCCCAGGAAAAGATCGTGAACGTTCCCGGCGCCGAAACCAGCAAGAAGCGCGGCGGCATCCACAACTCGGTCACCCGTACCGTGACCAAGCCCACGCACATGATCGGCGGCTATGCGCAGCAGGCTTACGGCTTCAACTACTACGGCACGGTGGGCAGTAACCGCGATGAATTCGTGATCGTGCGCAAGATGAAGAATGTCGACTGGATGGATGAGCCGAGGCAATCGTAGGCCGGGTAAGACGTAAGCCGTAACCCGGCATCCGCGAACGCAACTCTCGACCTTAACGGCGGGTTACGGCCTCTGGCCTGACCCGCCCTACGAAGGAAAAAAACATGAAAATTCGTGCACAAGTGGCGATGGTGCTCAACCTCGACAAATGCATCGGCTGCCACACCTGTTCGATCACCTGCAAGAACGTCTGGACGAGCCGTGACGGCGTCGAATACGCCTGGTTCAACAACGTCGAAACCAAGCCGGGCATCGGCTACCCGAAGGAATGGGAAAACCAGCAGAAGTGGAAGGGCGGCTGGCAGCGCAACAGCGCCGGCAAGCTCGAACCGCGCCAGGGCGGCAAGCTGCGCATCCTGGCCAACATCTTCGCCAATCCCAATCTGCCGGAAATCGACGACTACTACGAGCCGTTCACCTACGACTACGAGCACCTGCAGAACGCACCGGAAATGCAGACACCGCCGACCGCGCGCCCGGTGTCGGTGATTACCGGCCAGAAGATGGACAAGATCGAATGGGGCCCGAACTGGGAAGACGATCTGGGCGGCGAATTCAGCAAACGCAGCAAGGATCAGCTCTTCAAGGACATCGAGAAGGAGATGTACGCCACCTTCGAGAACACCTTCATGATGTACCTGCCGCGCCTGTGCGAGCACTGCCTGAACCCGGCCTGTGTGGCCTCCTGCCCGTCGGGCTCGATCTACAAGCGCGAGGACGACGGCATCGTGCTGGTCGACCAGGACAAGTGCCGCGGCTGGCGCATGTGCATCTCCGGCTGCCCGTACAAGAAGATTTACTACAACTGGGATTCGGGCAAGGCCGAGAAGTGCACCTTCTGCTACCCGCGCATTGAAGGCGGTCAGCCGACCGTGTGTTCCGAATCGTGCGTGGGGCGCATCCGCTATCTGGGTGTGCTCTTGTACGACGCTGACCAGATCGAGACGGCAGCCAGCGTGGCCAATGAAGAAGACCTGTACAACGCGCAGCTGAAGGTCTTCCTCGACCCGAACCTGCCGTCCGTAATCGAGGAAGCGCGCAAGCAGGGCATTCCGGAATCGTGGATCGAATCGGCGCAGAAGTCGCCGGTGTACAAGATGGCGGTGGAATGGAAGGTGGCTTTCCCGCTGCACCCGGAATACCGCACGCTGCCGATGGTGTGGTACATCCCGCCGCTGTCGCCCATCCAGGCCGCCGCCGAGCGTGGCGTGATGGGCCGCAACGGCATCCTGCCGGACGTGAAGGAAATGCGCATTCCGGTGAAATACCTTGCCAACCTGCTGACTGCCGGAGACGAAAAGCCGGTGCTGGCGGCGCTCGACAAGATGCTGGCGATGCGCGCCTATATGCGCGGCAAGAGCGTGGAGAAAACCGAAAACCTGGAGGTATTGCAGCAGGTTGGCCTGACCCAGGCGCAGGTCGAGGAGATGTACCAGATCATGGCGATCGCGAACTACGAAGACCGCTTCGTGATTCCATCCAGCCACAAGGAAGAGGTCGAGGACAGTTTCAACGACAAGGCCAGTTGCGGTTTCACGTTTGGCAACGGCTGTTCGGGTGGCGTGTCGTCTGGAACTTTGTTTGGCAAGAAGAAGGAAGGCTCGATCATCTTTGTCGACATGCCTAAATCCAGAAAGAAAGCCGCGCAAGAAAGCGGTGCGGACTGATAGGGGGTATGCATGAAACACTTCCAGATTCTCTCGGCTCTACTGCAATACCCAGAGGGGGTATTGCAGGATGCCTTGCCGGAAATCCGTGCTGAACTGGCTGGTGCGCCGGCGGGTGTCGCGCAAGCCGTCGCTCCCTTGCTGGATCATCTGGCCGCGCACGATCTGATCGCGCTGCAGGAAGGCTACGTCAATACCTTTGACCGTGGCCGCAACTACAGCCTGCACCTGTTCGAGCACGTGTACGGCGAAAGCCGCGACCGTGGCCCGGCGATGGTGAGCCTGATGGAGGAATACACCAACCGTGGCTTCTTCATCGCCGCCGACGAGCTGCCGGATTACCTGCCGCTGTTCCTCGAGTTTCTCGGCCAGACGGATGAGGCCACGGCCGAAGAATTCCTCGGCGAATCCATCCACGTCATCGCGCGCATTGGCGAAAAGCTCGCCGAAGCCGGCTCGCCCTATGCCGGCGTGTTCACCGCGTTGCGCGGCCTGACCGATGTCGAGCCCCTGCCGCTGGCCGAGCCGCCGGTGCGCGACATGGACGAGGTCATGGAGAAATTCGGTGGCGGCATCGATGGCATGGAGCCGCTGCTGCAACCGGGCCTGCAGTCCGGCATGCAGGGCGGTTCCTGCGGCTCGGCAGCAGCACAAACCATCCAGTTCCAACCGCGCGGCAATGCCGCTGCGCAGCAAGGAGTATCACGATGAGCTATCTCGACCAATTCCTGTTCGGGATTTACCCGTACATCGCACTGGCCATCTTCCTGCTTGGCAGTCTGGTGCGCTTCGAGCGCGAGCAGTACACGTGGAAATCCGAATCCACGCAAATGCTGCATCGCGGCCAGTTGCGCCTGGGTTCCAACCTGTTCCACATTGGCGTCATCGGTGTGTTCTTCGGCCATCTGGGCGGCTTGCTGACGCCCTTGTCGGTCTGGCATGCACTGGGCGTGACGCACGAAGCCAAGCAGCTGCTCGCCATGGTGGCTGGCGGCATTCTGGGCGGCCTGGGCGCACTTGGCCTGCTGATTCTGCTGTATCGTCGCTTCAGCAACCCGCGTCTGGCGGCCATCACACCGTTCCGTGACAAGGTACTGCTGCTGTGGCTGCTGGCCACGCTGGGCCTGGGGCTGGCGACGATTCCGGTATCGATGGGCCACCTTGACGGCCACATGATGACGCTGTTCATGGAATGGGCACAGCGCATCCTGACCTTCCGTGGTGATGCCGCCAGCTTTGTCGTCGGTGCGCCGCTGGTGTTCAAGCTGCACATCTTCTTCGGCCTCACTTTCTTCATCATCTTCCCGTTCACCCGCATGGTGCATGTGTGGAGCGGCTTCGGCAGCGTGGGCTACATCACGCGCGCCTGGCAGCTGGTGCGTCCGCGCTGAATGAGCATGACTGCCGGATGCCTGCGCATCCGGCGCTAACCGACGCCGCTGCGCCGGCGACAGGGATGCAGGGCAGTTTGCCGATTGCCGCATCCCTGGCCGGCGCACCGGCGTTTCTGCATTCAAGGTTTTATTGAGGAAGCAATATCATGGCCATTCTGGTAAACGACATCGAGATCACCGACGACATGATCGAAGCCGAGCTGCCGCACCATCAGCAAGCCGCCAAACCGCTGGATGCCGCCGTGCAAGAGCTGATCCTGCGCGAAATATTGCGGCAGGAAGCCGCCAGCCAGGGCTTTGCCGGCGAAAACGCCATTGCCGATCTGCTGGAAAGCGCGGTCAGCATTCCCGACGCTGACGAAGCGGCCTGCCGGCAGTGGTATGAGCAGCACCCGCAGGCCTTCGTGCAGGGCGAGCTGGTGGCGGCCAGCCATATCCTGTTTCAGGTGACTGATACCGTTCCTCTGGATTTGCTGCGCGCCAAGGCGGAGGAGGTATTGGCTGATACCCTATCCAATCCGGAGGCTTTCGGGCAATACGCCAGGCAGTATTCCAATTGCCCGTCCGGTGAAGTGGGCGGCAATCTCGGCCAGTTCGGCCGCGGCGAAATGGTGCCGGAATTCGAGAAGGTGGTGTTTGCGCTGGACGAAGGCGCCATCGCGCCGCGACTGGTGGAAACGCGCTTCGGCCTGCACATCGTGCGCTGCGAGCGCAAGGTGGAGGGTATCCGTGCGCCTTTTGAAGCCGTGCAGCAACGCATTGCCGACTATCTGGGCGAGGCCGCCACGCGGCAGGCGATGAACCATTATCTGCGCTTGCTCGCCGGCAAGGCCAGAATCGAAGGCTTCGAGCTGGCGGGGGCGGATTCACCGCTGTTGCAGTAAGCGCGGAGTGTTGGCGAGGTTTGCCACAAGCCCCTGTGCAGGCAGGTCGGGCGGGCGGCAGGTGTTACGCCGTCAGCCCGGCGCCGCGGATGCAATCCCGGCCCGCTTGTTTGGCCTGATACAGGCAGATGTCCGCCTCGTGCTGCAGCGCAGCCAGATCGTTGCTGACCGCAAAGGCGAGGCCAATGCTGGCGGTGACGATGCGCCCCGGCATGAGATCTTGCCAGGCATGTTCGGCAATGCTGCGATGTATCTTGCGCGCCAGTCCGTGCAGCTGCCGCTGATCTGCCGGCAGGATGACCAGGCAGAATTCTTCACCGCCGTAACGCGCCACGAATTCGTTGTCGCGGTGACAGGCATCACGCAGGATGCCGCCCAGCGCCCGGATGACGGCATCGCCTGCCGCATGGCCGAAGCGATCGTTGATGCTCTTGAAGTGGTCGATATCGATCATCAGTACGCCGCAGGGTTGGGCGGCATGCTGCTGGCAATGCCTGAACAATTCGTCCAGTGCACGGCGGTTGCGCACACCGGACAAGGCATCCATTTCAGCGGCAATCCTCAGCTCGCGCATTTCCAGAGCGTTCTGCTGCAGCGACGAATTCATGTGCTGATTGATGATGGCCAGTTGCAATGTTTCCAGCTTGGCCAGTGCCTGATTGACCGCGCGACGGCTGGTGTTGGTCTCGTAGACGCGACTGGCCTGCGCAGCCTGCCGCTCGATGCTGGCGTGCGCTTGCCGCAGATAGTGCAGGGCCTGCACCGGGTTGCCGCGTTCTTTGAGGTAGCGGTAGCCGGCGAGGCTGGCGCGTTCGATATGCTGTTCGCTGCTGATCTGTCCGGCCAGCGCGCAGGCTTGATCCAGTTCGGCATTGTCCCGGTTGCTGTACAGATGGCGCTGAAAATGAAGGCGCGGGCGGGAAGACACGTACAGTTTCTCGGTCAGGTCCGGCTGTATTTTCTGGAAATACAGGAATGTGCTGCGGGCTGAAAAGAGCGCATCCACCCGTGCCGCCACCAGTTTGCGATAATTGTTGTACTCGTTGCCGGTGTCTTCCCGGCGGATTTGGCCGGCCGCGATGGCAGGTTCGACATCCCGGTATCGGTATCCCCGCACGCCGCCGAGCACCTTGCCATGCAGGCTTTCCGGGCCATGCCACTCCAGCGGTGCGCTGCGGGGGCTGAGCAACAGATCCTCGTCATCCAGCAGGGGCTTGCTCCAGACAAATTGCATGCGATATGCCGGGGTATGCCAGTCCGGGCTATTCCACAATACGATGCCTTGCCAGCCCGGTTGCGCCAGCAGGTAATCGATGCGCTTTCGCGGCAGGATGTCCAGCTGGAACCGGTATTTCCCGCCCAGATGGCGATTGAGCAAGGCGGTGAAATCCGCACTCAGGCCGCTCTGCCCTGTCGTGACAAATGGCGGCGTTGAGTTCTGGTTGATGAGCATGACAACCTGACCGGCCCAGGCCGGGGCGGCAAGCAGAAACATCACCACGAATAGCAGCGCACGCATGTCAAGCTTCCGCTTCTGATTTTCCGGGGGGGGGGGGCTGGCGGAAAATGATGCACAAGTAAGCAGGTAGTCAATTTGTCTGGAGAGTAATTGGTCACTATTTCAATATAGATTGCCCAATATGTGCCCGCCAATAATGGCACCACCGTAGCGGCAAGGAAATTGCAGCAAGTAATGGCCGTTTGTGCTGATGTTTATTTGTCACGACCCTCCCGGCTCTGCCGGTGAGACTCCCAGAGGTTGACGTTTCCTGGCGTCATTGGTTTTGTTGGTGAAATGGCCACATGTGGCCGAACACCGTCGGCTTTGCTGAGGTGGGACGTTACTTTTTGTCGCGAAGCCTTCGGCTGGGCCGCTGCGGCATGAACACTGCCGCAGTCCTTGTTTACATATATACATACATATATATGTATGTATATATGTATATGGCTGCATATGTACGTATGCTGCCAGGGCATCCCGATCAGGAAAAAGAACCTGTTTGATGTCATGCTTTGCATGGCGCATTGCGGAAACGTGTCTCCTGCTTAGCAAGTTTTCCGCACGCCCTGCCCACGCTTTATGGGGATTCTCTACGGGCAAGGTGAGCATCCAGCACCCACGCGGCCTTGCTGGGTTTCTTCCGTGATCGCAAGGAAGTCCCTGTGGGGTGCGGGAACGACCGTTTTACCGTGCACTGAATCTCCTTGCTGATCAGGGCTTGTCTTGTCAGGGTGCAACGATCTGGCGGATGTGCAACGCCTGGCGGGGAGGCCCACGGCAGCGCAGTGACAGCTTCCTTGCCAATGCTCAGGGACGCAGTTCTTGCATCGATGTTTGCGCTTCACGAGCAAGATGCTCTTTTTTGTCTTGGCGCCAGTGCAGGCCTGTTCTGTAAAGGCTGTTGCCATGGTTGCACATTCATAGGTATATATATACATGCCTTGACACATGTTGGTCGGGCCTGTCGGGAACATCCGGGCTGTTGGCGTACATATATATGTATATATATGTACGCCAATATATAGGTATATATATATATATAGGAGCATCCATGATTTTTGCTTGTGTGAATACGAAGGGTGGTGTTGGTAAAACCACGACGGCTGTGCATCTGGCCGTGATGCTGGCCCGACAGGGCAAGACGTTGTTGATCGACGGCGATCCGCAAGCGTCGGCGGCAAGTTGGGCTGCATGGCGCCGCGAGACCGCATATGCTCCCTCTCCCACTACGACCTGCCTTGCTGGCAAGGCTATCCTGGCCGAAGGCAAACAGCTGGCGACGGGTTTTGAACATGTCGTGGTCGATGCCGGCGGACGTGATTCCGCAGGTCTGCGTTCCGCCTTGCTGCTGGCGCAGCGTGCCGTGATTCCGGTAGGTGCTTCGAATCTGGACGCTGCGGCCATGACGGATCTGCTGGAAGTGGTTGAGCTGGCTCGTGATTACAATCCCGGGCTGGATGTGCGCGTGCTGCTGACGCGTGTCGACCCGCGGACCAAGGATGCGGCTGAAATGCTGGAATTTTTGACGGAACAGAAGTTGACTGTATTGCCTACCAAGGTTTGTGAACGCGTGGCGTTTCGTCGGGCGATCGGGGAAGGGGCGTCTGTGCAGGAGCTGGGGCGGGATCAGGCTGCGATTGTCGAGATGGAAGCCTTTTTCAGGGAGGTGATGGCATGAGCATGAAAGGCAAGCCCAATACGGCGCAATTCAGGCAAGCCAGAGACCCAACTGCATTCCTCGAGGGGGGGGAAGCCGACAAGGCCGAAAAACCGGGGCCCGTGGCCGTGTTGGCGAGTCCGCCTGTCCCCGAGGAATTGCCTCGTTATGGCCGAGCTCGCGTGCAGAAGATCTTCAATTTCCCCGAGGAACTGGCAGATCGCTTGCGCCGTGAAGCCCTAAGGCGTTCGGAAGAGAAAGGGGGAAGGGTCACGGAAAAGGATATCGTGATCGAGGCGCTGGAAAAATTTCTGGCCGATTAATAGGTATATATATACATACATAAGTATATATATAACGACATCAGATATTGAGTTCGCCGGTATCGATGTTGTTGTTAACGTAACGCGGTGACATTTGCGACGGATTGTGATATTGTTGCCGCCAAGCATGAAATGAGGTATAAATAATGCTGACAACGACCGTGAGCGTAGTTGCACCAAAAATTCTCAAGGAGTTGGTCGCAGCGGGCTCGGTATCATCTGCACGGGTGGAGTCTGGCGACAAGGGTCTTGTGATTGTTGTGCGTGCAGGAATGAATGAACGGGTACTGGGTGCTGCCCGTGGCGGGCTTCGCTATTTCCAGAGTCTGGATGGCGCGGCAAGCGTATTGCAGAGCTATGGAATCATGCGATTTGATGTGAATACCGAACACTGGGTACCCAAGACGATGATCAGGGGTTATAAGCAGGCGCCGATCGTGGAGGACACTGAGTGAGCCTGTGTGTCTGCAGAAGGAGAGATTTGGCCGTCCAGTAAAGACTGGACGATCAGAAAAGCAAAAGCCCGCTTTGGCGAGCGGGCCTTGCAAACAAACCGGGCTGGGAGCCTAGGCTGAAAACCGAGAAGCTGCTTTGGCGAGCTGCTTCAACGAACAACAATGAAACCTAACCAACAAGGTTCATTGTACGCAGCCTGTCCCTTGTACGCAAGCGTGACCTCGTCCGCAGGGATGAGTGGTGAGGGTGTGTGACGGCGACAATGGCGCAACAAACAAAACAGGACGGGCACGTCGCCGAGCGTTTTTTTCTGGCGGGCACCGCGCTTAATCGCATTCTCACGGAAGCGCCATATCTGCCGCGGTGCTCCGATGACAAAACGGCCACCCGTGTCCGACCGCGCGAATACGCCATTCGCTACCCCTACATGCAGGTTAATCGGCCCGGTATGGTGAGCTGGCTGATTTTTGACCTCGATCACGCCAAGGCGATGATCTGGGAGGATGCCGGGCTTCCTGCTCCCAACCTGATCGTTCGCAATCGGCAGAGTGGCCACAGCCATCTCTACTATGCAATTCCTCCGGTCTGCACGACCGAGGCAGCCCGCAGCAAGCCCATCGCCTACATGAAGGCCGTCTATGAGGCCTTCGCCGCCCGGCTTGATGCCGACACCGATTTCCACTGCGGCCCTGTGGCCAAGACCCCCGGCCATCCTTGGTGGCTGACGCACGAGCTGCACACCCACGTCTACGAGCTGGGGGAGTTGGCCGACTACGTGGACTTGGCGGTGTCCAGTCCGTGGAGCAAGGGACCGCAGCTCGACAAGGTGAGCCATTCCCGGCACTGCATCCTCTTCGAGCACCTGCGCCACTATGCCTATTCCATCGTGAACCGTGAGCGTGAGCGCGGCTCGTTCGCCACCTTCACCCGGCTGCTGGAAGCCTACGCCCACAACCGCAACAGCTTCCAGAAGCTGGGCTTCATGGACAACCTGGCCCAGTCCTCACTCAGGGCCACGGTGAAGTCTGTCGCCCGCTGGACGTGGGATCGCTACACAGGCTGTGGCCAGTGCCACCGGGGTGTAATGCAGCTCGACAAAGACGTGCCGCTGATTGAACGGCAACGTCTCGCTGCCGCCCGTACCCACGACATTCGCCACAAAGCCACCGAGTCCAAGGTGCGAGCCGCGTGCCGGCTGCTCCAACAGAAGGGCGAAGCCCTCACGCAAGCCGCTATCGGCCGCGTGGCAGGCCTCACAAGGCAGACCGTGTCCACCTACAAGCATGTGCTCGAAGAAGTGCTCAAGCCCGCCGCGGTGGCGATTTTTGGGGGAGCTTCAGATAAGGCCGGGGGTGTTAAACATGGTGTACATCAGGTAACTGCGGTCCCGCAGGGGGCCGGGGCTCCGGGTGAAGCCGCTGTGTTCCTTGAGCTGTTTCTAGCAGGGTTGGGTGCCGTGCCTGTGTTGGATGGTTGATATGGCGCCGGTTTTGGTTTTTGAGCACGCAACCATCCGGCCCGCGCTGGCAGACACTGCAACGGTGGTGATCGATTTCCAGGACAGCATCGCGAAAGGCTTGCCATTCAGCGTGGCGGTAAAGGCGCAGCATGGGGGTGATCTCCTTGGTGACAGAGCCGGTATCAATAGAAGCCAATGCGGTTTTCCCGTGGGGGCTCCCATGGCGGTAGAACCGGTTGCAGTGGTGTGGCAGGTGGATCCCATCGCTGTTGCTGCATCATGGGCTGCAGTGCGAGCTGGATGCTTTCTTCCAGTCGCTGTTTCAGGTCGCGAATCGTGCTGCAGCGCGCACTGATGGCCTCACAGAGTGCATCGTCCAGTTCGGCACTAAACCATTTGCCCAGCCCCAACGCATCAATCTGGCTCCTGTACAGCTTGCGCACCAGCTGCGGCCAGCACTCCCGCGCCGGACCGGCAAACTGTACGCAGCGCACCCGGCTTAACAGGGGCTCGGAGAGACACTGCACGTCATTGGCTGTCAGCAGGTAGCTCGCATAGTCCATGCGTGCCGGCAGACTGATGAACTTGTCTTCATAGCGGCTGGCGTTTTCCGGTTCGAGCAGCATCAGCAGAATGTCCGTTACCAGACCGTGCAGGCCGAACGGCGCGCACTTGTCGACCTCGTCGAAGCAGATCACCGGATTGGCTTCCGGGCATTCCGCCATGCGTCGCAGGAGCGCCGAAGGCGCGGACTGTCCCCATTGCTGGGCCGAGCCGGCCAGCGTCATCACATCCCCCGAGCCGCCGAGCTGGAATTCGAGATAACTCAGTCCCAGTAACGTAGCCAGTTGCCGGCCAAGCCAGCTCTTTCCCAGGCCTGGCGGGCCGCTGAGCAACAATCCCCCCAGGTGTAGTGGCGCCTTGCTGATGATCTGTGTCCAGATGCGCAACTGGATGGCCTGCAGTAGCTCGTCCAGGTGCGGATTCTCCGCCCGGAAGGCCTGCAAGGCTTCCAGATGCTCAGGTCTGGCAAGGCGCAGCACTTTGGGCCGCAGCAACAGCTTCAGCTCGGGGAAACGGTCGGATTGTGTGCCGTATTTACCCGTTTGTTTCTCGATTGCTGCCATGCGGGTCTGCAAGGCCACGGGGTCAAGCAGATAGACTTGGGGTCGTCTCAGAATTCGGAAAATAAAGCACGCTAAGGCGTAGTCACCCCGTGACTCCCCCGCGCCGATGCAGCGAGCTTCGTTCCGTCTTGCAGTGACGCAATCAGCGGGCAGGAAACGTTCCCTTTCCGCGCATGGCAGGCGCACACCAGTTCAGACAGCACGGCCTCCATGCGTGCCAAGTCGGCCATCTTCTCGCGCACATCCTTGAGCTTGTGCTCGGCCAGGCCGCTGGCTTCCTCGCAATGGGTGCCATCCTCCAGCCGCAGTAGCTCGGCGATTTCGTCCAGGCTAAAGCCCAGCCGCTGGGCCGATTTCACGAACCGCACTCGTGTTACATCCGCCTCGCCATAGCGGCGAATGCTGCCATAGGGCTTGTCTGGCTCCGGCAGCAGGCCCTTGCGCTGGTAGAACCGGATGGTCTCCACATTGACCCCGGCCGCCTTGGCAAAAACGCCAATGGTCAGATTCTCAAAATTAATTTGCATATCGCTTGACTCCGTACATAACTACGGAAGTAAGCTTAAGCTATCCAAACCAAATTTGAAAGGACAAGCGTATGTCTGAACCACAAAACGGGCGCGGCGCGCTCTTCGCCGGTGGGCTGGCCGCCATTCTTGCGTCGGCCTGCTGCCTGGGGCCGCTGGTTTTGATCGCCTTGGGGTTCAGCGGGGCATGGATCGGCAACCTGACGGTGCTGGAACCCTATCGCCCGATCTTCATCGGCGCAGCGCTGGTCGCGCTGTTTTTCGCCTGGCGGCGCATCTACCGCCCGGCGCAAGCCTGCAAACCGGGTGAGGTCTGCGCGATTCCCCAAGTGCGAGCTACTTACAAGCTCATTTTCTGGATCGTGGCCGCGCTGGTCCTGGTCGCGCTCGGATTTCCCTACGTCATGCCATTTTTCTATTAAACAGGCAAGGGAAATCCCCCGGCTCTGCCGGGGTGGCAGTAGAAATTTGACTTTTGCGGGAGTCGCCCATCAGTAACACTGCTCTTTGTGAGCCGCCAAGCACACTTAAGAGGAGTATCAAAGATGGACGACTTCGAAAGCCTAAGTCACAGCCGCTGGGAGTGTAAATACCACGTGGTCTTCATTCCCAAGTGCCGCAGGAAGGTGCTGTACGTACAACTCAGACAGCATCTCGGAGAAATTTTCCGGAAGTTGGCAGAGCAGAAGGAAAGCCGGGTGCTGGAAGGGCATCTGATGCCGGATCATGTGCACATGCTGTTATCGATTCCACCGAAATTCGCGGTGTCGCAGGTAGTCGGGTACATGAAGGGCAAGAGTGCGATTCATCTTGCGCGGGTGTATGGGGAGCGCAAGCGTAATTTCGTCGGGCAACATTTCTGGGCCAGAGGCTACTTTGTCTCAACGGTGGGTCGTGATG
>NZ_JADFUA010000016.1 GCF_015223195.1 Chitinilyticum piscinae
ATAACCAGCATTTGCCACAGCGGGCGCTACAGCACCAATCCCCCCTTCAAGCGATGAAGCATTGGCAGAAGCAAAGGCCCGAGTTATTCAAAAAGCGTGTAATCAATCGAGCGGGACTGGACAGCTAGTTTGGTGGTCCTACCCATGGCGTTCTCAAGACGTGGAGTGGTGCGCTACAACTTGATGTTGGATAGGATGGGCGCAGGAGCTGACCGAAATTGTATCAGTCTTGATTCACTGTGCCTCTCAGTCTTGCGCGAGCATTCGATCGCAAAGTCTTGGGAAATTGGGCGGGTGAGCGCAAATATCGGCGATGCCGCGATGGGTCTGGAGCTAATGCGGTTGGCTGTGGATAGCCTGAATGAGCGGATCGTATTGGACGAGTACAGCGAATTGGATCCGCTTTCGAGAACGCATGATTCGCTTCTTAAATATCTTGACCTAATTAATAACATTAAGGTTAGTTTGGCGTTTGAAGCTGAGCCGTTCAATAAAATTGAATCGGACGAGGGGTTAGACGAGTTTGATCTTGAAGCCATTGCTGATGCGTTGGCTGCTCTTGGCTTACCGCCTTTTGCCTTTAGCCTATTTTCCCTGTTTGAAAATCTGCGGCGTGATAGCCGATACATGAGCTGGGCTGATCCAGCCTACGATTTGTGCAGAGAGCCTGAGGCGCTCCGCCGATGGCTCAAATCCGAAGGTGTGGACGTTCTGCTGATCGATGAGTTTCACGACACCAAAGCCAGCCACTTTCAGATGCTGTCACTGCTAAAAAAATTCGGTGTTTCGTATGTGGCGGCTGGCGATCCAGCGCAGGACATTTATGAGTTCCGGGGCATTGCTCCGTTTAATGCGCTGCAACGCATGTTGGATGCAGGAGCATTGAGAGAGACATTAACTAGAAGCTATCGCTTCGGATCGAAAATCGGTCGCGAAGTGTTTGCGCAATTGTCCAAAGCAGAGAGACAGCATATCGAGCTGGATGTAGCCGGCCCGGACGGCGCGGTGGTGCATCTTGATGCGGATGAGTCGCTGGCTAAGCAGCTTGCGAAGCTGCAGCCTCGCTTTGTGAAGCATAATGCTTGGCCGAACAGCACGGTGATTGTTGTGCCTAGCAATCCGCATGCGATGCCTGTCATGCGTGATTTGCTACTGGCAGGCATGCCGGTGCGACAGGGGGCTGGAATGCCTCGGTACGGGCAACGCCTTGAGGTTCTACTGATGCGCGGAGTGGTGCTAATGTCCGGTTGGGTTAGAAGCACAAAAAAGATATGGGCGGATGATGTGATGGCTGCGCTTGAACTGCTCAAGCTGCCGGCGATCGGTGTACCGGTGTATCAGCGCGAGGAAATTGAAGCGGGTCTAGTAATCCAGCAGGAAAACGCTGAGTACGAAACCACGTTCAATATGAAAAAGGCTGCAACATCGATTGCCCAGTTACGCGCGATTTTGTCGATTGAATGCCAGCTTAATCGTGAGTCGCTACAAAGCATCATCGTGCGCTGGGGTATTCATACATATGTTCGTGATCAGGCAGTGACGCAGGCTGAACGTCTCGGTTCTGAACTGTTACTCAATGAGCTAACAGATCGGCTACTAGAAATGGGCGGCAACGACTTCATTGCTGACCTTGATCTGATTTACGAGCGCGGCCAAATGGTCAAGGAGGGTATGCGGATTACCTCGGTGTTGCAGTCAAAAGCGATGGAGTGGCCGGTAGTCATCATGCCGCCACAAGCATGGCACAGTAATCGTAATCGAACGGTTTTAGAGCAGCGCGAACGATATATTGCCATGTCTCGAGCGAAAAGCATGCTTCTGCTTTAGCCGGGATATTCGCCGTCCCAAGAAAGGCGTCCGGTTGGGTGCATTGAATAACCCGACATTTATTAGACAAAAAGCTGTCGGTCAGGTCACCAGCAGCCTGCGCACAAGTCATTAGCGATATGATCACGAGTAATCAGTCGGGTCTCGGTCAGGTCACCAGCAGCCTGCGCACAAGTCATTAGCGATATGATCACGAGTAATCAGTCGGGTCTGAATAATACATAGCGCCATGATTTCAATGACGAAACATGCCATTCGCACCCATGAATTTGCAAGTTTTCATTAAAATCGACGCGTTTCCTTGCACATTTTCGAGACCCGCATGGGCCCCAAACCGCTGACTCCGAAGCCCAATGATCTGTTTCGCCAACGTCTGGATGAGCTGGTCAACCTCCGCCATCCGCTGGTGCAACTGGCGGAACACATCGACTGGAGCGTGTTCGAGCGGGAATGGGCTGGCCTGTTTCCCTCTCAGCGTGGCCGACCGGCGCTGCCTCCGCGTTTGATTGCCGGCCTGCTGTATCTGCAGCACACCTTTGGTTTGTCAGATGACGACGTGGTCTGGGGCTGGGTGGAGAATCCCTACTGGCAACTGTTCTGCGGCGAAACCTGGTTTCAGCATCAGCCGCCGATTGATCCCAGTTCGCTGACCCGCTGGCGCAAACGCATTGGCGAAGAAGGGTTGGAATGGCTGCTCACACAAACCATCCGTGCTGCCGAATCGACGGGCGTGGTCAAGCGGCAGAGTTTCGACAAGGTAATTGTCGACAGCACCGTCCAGGAAAAAGCGATCGCGCATCCGACCGACAGCCGTTTGCTCAACCGTGGACGTGAGCAGCTGGTGAAGCTGGCGGCAGAAGCCGGGTTGACGCTGCGGCAGAACTACAACCGCGAAGCCCCGAAACTGGCCGGTCAGATTGGCCGCTATGCACATGCCAGACAGTTCAAGCGCATGCGCAGTAGCCTGAAGAAACTGAAAACCCTGGTTGGCCGGGTCTGGCGCGACGTCTCGCGTCAGGTGGCACGCATTCCTGCCGAACTGCAGGACAAAAGCCACGAGCTGCTGCACAAGGTCGAGCGTTTGCTCACGCAGCAGAAGAAGGACAAGAACAAGCTGTACAGCCTGCATGCACCCGAGGTGGAATGCATCAGCAAAGGCAAGGCGCGCCAGCCTTACGAGTTTGGCGTCAAAGTCTCGGTGGCGACCACCCACCAGGAAGGGCTGGTGATCGGCATGCGCAGTCTGCCTGGCAACCCGTATGACGGGCATACGCTGCACGAAGCACTGGAACAGCTGGAAATCCTGACGGATCACTGCCCGAAAGAAGTGTTCGTCGATCTGGGCTATCGCGGCCACACGGCTCCCGATGACATCAAGGTCTACCACCGGAATCTGAAGCGAGGCATTACCAGCAGATTGAAACGGGACATCAAGCGGCGCAGCGCCATTGAGCCGGTGATCGGGCACATGAAGAACGACGGGCGACTACGGCGGAACTGGCTAAAAGGCGCGGAAGGCGATGCCTTCCACGCCCTGTTGTGCGGTTGTGGCCACAACCTGCGGCTGATTCTGAAGAAGCTGCGGCTTCTTTGCGCCCTGATCTGGCTGGTGTGTTACCGGCGGTTGATCGGCAGAGGAGCCCGTCAACCGCAGTTTGCGATCGGGGCCATGTGAAAATCGAATTGTTCAGGGCCGACTATGTAAGTGCTTGCTCACATATACTCGGCTTGTTGTCTAAGCGTGCGCTCAACCGGACCCGCAACGGCCTGCCACCGTCGGGCCTCATTTCATTCTGGTCCGCTGGCGTAATGCCGTCGCGGGCCGGTTAGCTAAATCGTTTGGCAACACCACGTACTGATTCACGAGTTGAGGTGATTTCATGTTCCAACCCCAATACTTCAATGTTCACTGGTATGGTCCGTACTCATTTGAAGACGCAGAGGCGCTTAGTGACCCGAACCTAGTTCTCTACATGATTTGTGGTACACACGGTATCTATGGAAAGAGCGTTCCCCTCTACATCGGAAAGACCTTCCGCACACCTTCCAAAAGGTTGGGCGAGCACAAATGGATAGAGCATGAACCAGATCCAGTGCAGGTTTACGCTGCGGCAATTAGTAAACCGTTTCAAGCATGGAACGAAATCGAACACGACGAAGAGTATCCGGCGCCTGAGAATTCAATAATAGAGAAGGTGGAGTCATTGATAATCTTTGCGCATCAGCCCGTCTATAACTCACGATCCAAAGCTGGAACTCAAACCGTAAGCGACGATATTGTCATCTTCAACACGGGCCGTCGCTCCACCTTGCTTCCAGAACTTTCCTCCATGTATTGGTATGCATAAAGTGTTGCTGAACCCATCATTCCACCGGAGCTTCGCGAAAGCCTGCGAGTGGGTGAATTCGGACGTTATTGTTTGGAATGTAACTACAAATCGACATTGATGCCTTGAAGATGAATGTCAGCTCTGGCCGAGCAGCAGCCTGCCAAGTGCGGATTCTGGCGGACATGAACACCCATTCTGATCACTCGTGATCATATCGCTGATGACTTGTGTGCAGGCCGCTGGTGACCTGCCAGGCAGCTTTTTGTCTGCAATTCGGCCATTGCAGTCGTTTTACCCCACTCAGTTGAATGACCGTAGTCGCACACAAAGCTGACTACGCAGTCTCTGCAAAACCGGGGCGATTCAATGGAGCTGGCAATGGGATCCAAGCTGAGGCCAGCTTCGCATGAGTCACGACGATGAACCGGCACAAACGGAGAGCATGAGATGCTCGGCCTCCTTGAAGAGGTCAACGGAAAGCTGCACCTTGCGGCTAACCGAGTGGCCAACCCGAACCTCAGCCGCGAGTTGTTCGAAGGGGTTTCGAATCGTTCGAACGAATGGCTGGGTGTCCTCTAGATCCGAGCGGAGATTGCCTACCAGGTAGAGGTAGAAGCGAGATCTGAGCGCGCTTGAACCGGCCGACTTCCACTCGTTCCAACTCATTTCCTGCACCCGCGACTTCACCCCCGAAGACTTGAGTTCAATAAGGCGATCGAGATACTCAGGAGCTCGTGGGTCGAGGGTGAGCACATCGAATCCAGGCCACTCTTGTGAAATGCCGAACCTCTGGCTGAGGTGCTGCATCGACTCATCGAAGCGCTGTGACAGTTCTCGCGCGCGGGCGATCTTGTCCGGTGATGACACGTCGAATACCAGCGCGTCTGGCTGTTGCTCGCTACGTGCAGGGTCGAATATGTCGGCGTTGATAAGGCCGACCTTACGCAGTCGGTTCCGCTCGAAGGACAGAGTAACCCACATGCCGACTTTGTTGAGTGCGACGAGGTCGGTGTGCCCCCCATACCCGCCATTCTTGGAACCGGTCTGGCCTCCCCCGGGGCTTGCGGTGTCGGTCGACTTTCCGATTGATGTGGGCTGCGGAGTGCCCGCGCCTACGACCAGAACGGGCTGACCGTCGATGAGCAGCTGACCGGGTGAAAATAAGGGCACGCGGCGTATATCGGCCGAGGGCTTTTGCTGGCTTGTGCCATCGGGAAGCACGGCCTGTTGCTCGCGTGTGCCGGTAGCCAGGGTCGTCTTGGGATCGACGGTCGGACCAAGTTCGACATCCGGCGGCATTCCTTCCTCGCCACTACTCAGGAACAACGTCCGTCTCTCCTCAACGTCGAGAGGCGCGCCGGCGCGACGGAGGAGTCGCTCACGATCTTCAGGTGTCCTGGCCTGTATCAGGGCCAGGAACGGCTCGAAATATCCGGCACCAAAAACTTCGCACAGCGCGTTAGCGAGCGCTTCTGCTTCACGCGGTTCTGGAGGCCATGAGTGCTCTCCCCAAACGACAAAAGCCTGAGTCGGCTTGCCCAACTCCAATGCGACGAAAGCGTCTCGACCACCGTTACCAAGGTCAAGTTTTCTCCCTGCCAACTCACAATCGAGTTCCAGATTTGTCACGGCATCTAGGCAGTCAACTAGATTACGCAGACGTTGCGCATCTTGCCTTGCGAGCTTTTCGTCTGATCGTTCCGTAGCAATTCGCGAGAGCAAATAGGGTGCGAGAAGACGAATCTCCTGTCGTAGACGTTCGAGATCTTCGTCGCTCAACGCACTGTCCCCGGGCCGTGGGGCCCATCGGAGCGAGTCTTCTAGTATAGGTACACCAAAGAGGTGGGCGATCGACGTTCGCGCTACAGGCAGCGACTCCATGACGAATGACCAAATGGTCACGTCCGATTGCAGGTGCTCCCGGGTTTCTCGACGATCCATGTAGAAGAGTTGCCCGTCATCGACAAAGCGATAGGCCTTGTGACCATCATGAGCCAAGAGCGGTGCGCTTGCGAGCGGAGCTGCACCAGGGGCTAACTCCCGATTTGAGTGGTCCCTGCCGGAGAGAAGTTCGAAGAGGTTTCGGTAGGCCGGTCGGATGACCTCCCGGAGATCGAGCCTTAGGTCCTCCCCCGCTTCGAACCTCGTGGCGTAGAGATCACGCAGGCGCTCGAGTAGGACTCGTGCATCATCCAAAGTAAAGGTGGCAGGGCTCAATTCTTCGCGCAAGCCGAGCGCCTGTGCGAATCCCTTCGCCTTGCCTTTGAGAACTGTTGGATCCACCTCGAGAGCTGGAACTAGAAAGCTCCCAGTCCTGGCGCGACGCCCGAAGCGCCGCTCGACCTCGAGGGTCGGCAACCAGACCTGCTTGGCGTGTCGAGGACCATGCCCCGTTGGACAGAAAGGCGACGCCTGAAGACGCGCCATCCAGAAATCCACGCCCGCCTCGACAAGTTCCTCGTCTTTCGCTCGCTGTGGCTTGGTTCTCATTGCTGGAACGCTACCTGATGACACTTGCGCGACAAGTGCGCTTGAGAACCGCTCCAATGAATGCCAATTCCGTGCGAGGTGCTCATAGAGCGCTTGGCCGAGCTTAGTCGTTCGGTCCTCAGAGGCTGCCCTCAGGAGGGTCACGAGGTGATCGAGATCGTGTAATCTGTAGAAGTAGGGTGTTGTGCCCTCGGTCTGCCCCTCTTCGGCGAGCGAAGTCCTGAGCCGACTCATGTACTCACTCCAGATACTATGGTCCACGTTTTTGAAGATCCAGCCTTCCGGGCGTTTTAAGTCGGACGTCTTGAGCCAGCCAGACGCGCGATCCTCTACATCATGGAAATGGACCGGGCGGAGCACCTGATTGACCCCAAGCCACAGAAGGAAGTTAAGCCAACGGCTTCTCTCGTCTCCTTCCAGCGCGGCTTCTTCATCCTCATCTAGACCCACCTCGTCCGCGCCTGAGTCGAAACTATCTGTCTGTGGCGCCTCTTGGAGATGGCGATACTTAGCCAGGAGTCCCACGAACACATCGGGCCCAGCGAGGAAGTGGATTGACGGCAACCCTTCGACGCAGAGCTCTCGACCGGTCGCGAGAATTCGCTCGACTGAGTTGTCGGCGACCCAGTCACTCCCAAGGTACGCTTGGTAGGCAGGTATCCAGACGAACTGACCCGGCGCGTCGCCACGACAGGGCACGTCCAAACGACTCAGGTTGAAGAGGGCACGATTCGTTCCGAGGCGCTCGTAGGGCAGCGGCGCACCAGGATTTGGCGCTCGGCCGGCAAGCTGGCAAATGGCGGCAATGCGTTCAAGGGAGTGCAATGACTCGCGCTCGCCGCGGCTTTGGGCGTCTCTCTCTAGATCGAGGGCTGGCAGGACGCTGGCACGCATGACGGCAGGGAACTTGAATTCCTGCACGTCGAAGAGGGCCTGCCAAGTGGCCACCTCTTGCCCCAGTTGTTGATTGCGCTCCTTGGGTGTCAGATCCCCCCAGCAGATTTCCTGCATCAGGAAGCAAAGGCCGTCCAGTGGCACCGTTCCATGGAGCGATCGCGGGGGATAGAAACACGTCAGTCCTAATGTTGTAACCCGGTGAGCCGTCCCGTCGTCTGCCATGCCAACCGGAAAAAGAGGCTCTCGGCGGGCCGCTGCAGCAAGGCTCTCGCGTCCGTCGGCGTCCAACGCCAGCCACAGCCTCTCCAGAACATGAAGCACCGGATCCACAAATAGTTTTCCAACGACTTCCAGTTGAGAACGCGAAGGCTCAGGATTGGCAAGAGCCGCCGCGGCCCGGTCGGGCTTCAACTCATACGCTCCGTGGTCAACGAGAACTCGGGCAACCTCGGAGCCGCAAAGTGCTGCAGAGGGGAAATGTCCGTCCTCTGTAGATGCGTTCGCAGGTAGGAGGGCTCTGAGCGCCTCTCCGACATTGGGGTCGTCGACGATTGGCGGCACGACGCATGTGGCGATCGCTATCGGTACGCCCACTTCCTGGGGTAGGAATGCGAAGTCGTGCAGCGCAGTACGCACCTCGTCGAACAGCGCCTGTGCTGCCGCAGTCCCACACGGAACTCCAACGTGCGTTCCTCTATCAAGAAGCCTCAGGACATCGACAACTGACGCCCCGTTGGACAAAAGCTGCGGAATCAGAAAGTCACGAAGCGTGCCTGCAACCTTTCGCATTAGGAGGCGGTTGTAGTTCGTTGCATCCGCTTCAACGCGAATCTCTTGCCGGGATAGGTTCGAGCCGAATGCTCCGCTCACTAGTAGGTGGTAGGGACAAGGTTCCCCAGTGGGAAGGAACACGTGAAGTTTTTGCCACGTTGGATCGAGCGTAACAGGTTTGCCGTTCCGGATGCGTGCCGCCACGGAAACCTCGGTTAGCTCAACGCCGTCCCAAGTAAACTCATCTAAGCCGCCGCGATGGTTCTCTATCGGGATGTTGGGGTTATGTGCGACGAGGAATGTTTCCACAGCCCCATGTTCGGAAGTCAGCGATACGCGATACGTCCCCGCATCAGTGAATGCAGAAACGTCCTGTTCGTTGGTGCTGGTGACCCTCTTACGCTGTACTGTCCAAGCGAACGAGTGTTGGCGGGGTTGGATGGACACCTCAACACGACTTAGGTGCTTTAGGAACACTAGCGACGTCACCGGCAAATCGAGCAGGGACTGCGCGAGTCCGTCGCGTTGCTCTGCGGTCATCTTGGCTCGCAGTGGAAAACGGAAGGCTGTATGCATCCCTTGTCTTTGCAAGGCAAGCCATTGCTCAGGCATGTCTTCAATGAGCCAAGGAAATCGTGTAACGGGCGCGCGAGCGACCGGTGTGAGGGTTTTGTCTGCAACGAGGACTTCGACGGCTTCCAATGCTCTGCCAGGGCCGAAACTGAAACATATCGTCGTCGAGTACACCTCCGGCGCATCTGAGATCTCCAGAACAGATTTGAACCCCATCCCTTTGTGGCCGATGGATGCCCGGCGCTTTTGATTCTTTGCGGATTTACTGCTAGCACTGATCCCGCAGAGCCCTCTCACATCTGCTTCATCAAGGGGCCTGCCTGAGTTGGCAACCCATAGTGCGTCTTCCTCAAGGACAAACGCGATAGCTGCACTGGAAGGATCGTTGGACGATATGGCGTCGTCGGCGTTTTGAAGAAGTTCGTAGATAAGGCGCCCACGGTAGTCCTGAGCGATTTGCGACTCTTGGCCGACGTCTTCGCGCAGTCGTTGGGGACTGGCTCGATAGACGTTGAGGTTCTCGGTTCGAATACAGGCGAGTAGATCATCGAGCACTGCAATCACCTTGGCCTTGGAGGAGAGTGACGGATAGGAAATTCAACGATACTTTTGCAGTATCCCGAGGTTTCTAGATGTAAACAAGCGCGAATGAACCTCGAAAATCCACCTCAGACGGACCGCTTCTGGCCGAACAGAACCTGATCACGAACGTCCACGTCAGCGGGGTGAGCAATTGGGATTAGTTGGTAATCAAGTTCATCGGATAACCTCCCCGTTTGGCATGGCGGCTGTTTTGCTTGGCAGCGATTCGAACTTGTAGTCTAGTCACCAATGCTTGAATCTAACCGCTTAAATCGTACGCACGTTACTAGCTGATTATAAAGAAAGTAGGTTTGTGGCTTGTGGACTTCGGGAGTTTCGCGGAGAGCGGAGAGATGAATCGCCCCCAGTTTTGTAGAGATTTCGCTGTCATCTATGTACACCACTGCGGCCGTTCAAGCCGGAGGGACTGAACGGCCGCAAAGGACGAACAGCTGTCAGTGAGACCATCACGATGGTCATATCTCATCGGCGGAGTGGGCACGAACGCCAGAATGAGTGGTCACGAGTGACCAGATTCCGCAGCCAAGCTTGGTCATCGGCCATAGCGGCAGTTCAGCACCCAAGTATTACGTCTCCACTTTCGATCTGCAGCAGACGGTCGTATTAGGGTTGGTCATTGCCAAAGACGGCTACAGCTAGTGTAGCTGTCGTAGGAAGATCGTTGTCAGTCGCTGCAGCCCATCGATAAGCTCCCACTGGTCGCCACGCTGTGTCACGACGATTGGCTGAAGGCAGTAGAAGTCCCCTTGGACGGGTCTTGGCCGCAGAGTGAAGGAGGCGACATCGTCGAGCAACTCCGTCACTTGTCTGGCGGTCCAGCGGTACCCGCGCTGGTAAGCGGGAATGAAGAAAGATTCTTTCATCAGCTCGCTGACCGAGCGCAATTGAAGATCACCAGTACTCATGCATTTTCCAAATAGAGTGCAGCGCAGGCTCAAGCAGTGAGGTGTGCAGCCGAGACTCCTCCCCCGCGAAAATTATGCCACATGTCGCACAGCTGACATCGCACTCAATTGTCATCCTCGACGAATGAACTCTGGATAGCTTGCGCAGATACTTCGCCCGAAGTCGGGGCGTCGGGCCAAGAACCCACCGAAGCGATTCATGCCGGCTCGATGCCGGGATGAGCGCCGTAGGAATCCCCCGCCTTTAGGCGGGGGAGGATGTCAACGTCGAATGGTGCCTGAACAAGCGGCAGCTCCGTGCTGTTGCCATGCCTGATCCAGCGACTTGCAAACCAGTTCGGCATCCGGTCGTTCCGACATGGCCCAGCCCTCCACACAACGTGCATACAAATCCAGCACCACGGCCAGATCGGCCCAGCGATTGCCGGTCCAAATGTAGGTCATGTCACCGCACCAGATTTGATTCATGCGCTCCGGCTGGAATTGACGATCCAGCAGGGTGGAAAGTCGGGCTGCTCGGACTTCGGAATACGATAACGATGTTGTCCCGGTTGTTTGCTGGCCTGTCCGGCTTCACGCATCAGCCGCTGCACTTTGTAACGGCCAGCCTGATGGCCTTCGCCAGCCAGCATTCAGACCAGGCTGCGACTGCCCATGCCAAAGGTACTGCAGACCAGCTCGACGGGTTCATGCTCTCTTAACTGGTCTACCAGCGCGTACGATTGATCTCGTCGGCCATCAAGAGAGCGGTAGCTTTTTTTAGAATGGCTTTCTCCTGTTCCAGTCGGTCAATGCGCGCTTCCAGTTGTCACTACTCGCAAAGTCGATAAGATTCTGCTTAATTTTTAACCTTGTATCTATTTCGTTGTATCGTTGTTTATTGGTGTTTTTCGTTGTCCTCCCCCCGTTACTTCAACTATTTTTTTGAAGAAGTAACGCGGCGCATACGCTGTTTTGAGGTTTGGTACTGTGGATAACTCGCGAAATTTGCGGCGTTTGTATCAGCGGGGTGGATGGCTGCTTTTACACAGGCGCGGTGCATAAGTCGGGCTGTCTTGTGCTGGATGTCGCGGTTTTGTTGCGTTTGAGGCCGATGCTTAATTTTTGGGCTTTCGGGTAGGTCGCGCGCTGGGGGGGGGTATGTTCTGCTGGCTGAGCTTGCCGTTGTCTTGCAATTGTTTGCTTGGAAGCCAATGCGCGCATATTGCGCGCATATTGCGAGCATGTGCCAAGTACATGATTGTTAATGGATATATCTCGTTTTTTCTATGTTTTCAAAGTGTGTTCTGGTTGGTCTAAACCTAGTGTTTGCTGGTGTTTTAAATGCGCGAATAGGCAAATCACAGTTGCGCGCAAGTTGCGCGCAAGTTGCGAGCAAGTTGCGCGCGTGTATTATATGTCGTTGAATTTTAACAATTAAATTCACGGTGGGTCCTGTTCTTTGTGTTGATTTTGTCATCTCTCCATTCTCTTAAATGAGGGAGCCTCCACGAAACCCGATGTGATTCACAAATCTATTATGGCGGCCAAGAAAAGCCAGCTGCTGCGCGTACGGATGTGATGGCTGAATGATGACGCACTCTCCAGAAGCCTTCGCCATACATTGCAAGAAGACCACAAAAAGACTATATTAAGTCTTGTTCAAGACTGGAACACCGCCATGCGCTACTCATCACAAGTCAAGCCGATCAGCTATCTTAAAGCCAACGCAGCCGAGGTTTTGACTCAGCTCGCGGAGCAGCGCGAACCGATGGTCATCACCCAAAACGGTGAAGCAAAGGCTGTGCTGCAGGACGTCGCTTCGTTCGAAGAGACGCAAGCAACACTGGCCTTGCTAAAGATCCTCGCGTTGGGCAATCAGGATGTTGCCACAGGCAAGGTCAAGCCTGTGCCTGACGTCGTTGCACGCCTCCGCGCCAAGCGTGCCTCACCCTGATGGCAGGCACATCTGCCAAGTTTGAGGTCCTGCTCACTGAGGGTGCGGAGCAGGACTTGGAGGCCATCCACGACTACATCTCCGAGTTCGACTGTGTGGCCAACGCCAACTATGTGTTGGATGAGTTGCTGGACGTTGTGGATAGTCTGTCGAAATTCCCGGAACGAGGCAGCTATCCAAAGGAACTGGTTGGCCTTGGAATCAAAGAATACCGCCAGACCTTCTTCAAACCCTACCGCGTGCTCTACCGTGTCATAGGGAACCAAGTCATTATTTACCTGATTGCGGACGGACGTCGTGACATGCAATCCGTACTCGCTCGTCGCCTATTAGGTGCATGACCCGCAGCCGCAACACGCGCCAGTGCTCATATGCTCGGGAGGGCAGTCGGCACATGGTCAGACTTCCGCTAGCAATTTTGCCTAGGTTCTGTTGATGTTTTCCGCATCTCAGCGAAGCCACAGCAAGACCGCTGCAAATGCGAGCATCTCCATGTAATGACTGGATTTTTGCTCAAAACGAAAGGCCATCCGGCGATAGTGCTTCAGTTTGCCAAACGTGCATTCCACCACGTGCCGCTCCTTGTAGGTCACAAAATCACAGGGGTGCGGCGCGATGCGATTCGCCTTGGAAGGGTCACCACCTGGATGCTTTGCTCCTCAAGCCACCTCACGAACTGGTAGGAATCGAACCCCTTATCTGCAATGACTATCGCCATCAGGATACTCGCCACCAAAGCTTGGGCCTGAAAATCTCGGCTCGGTGACTGCCTGTCAGCAGGAAGCGAATAGTCCCTTTTCTTCACCAGATCCAGTAGCGCCGTCATCATCTTGGCGCCGCCGAACACATTCACCCATTCGCCGAAAATCAGGTTGATCGTCTCGGAAACGCCACCGAGGACAACCTGCTCATAACTTCAGTCGAACTGGCCGAGCTCGCTGGGCGCAAAGGACCGCGGCACGAAGGCGTGCGACACGCTGCTGCTTGAGGTTACCTGACCTTATGTCGGCGGCGGATCTTGCCGATAGTTTCCATGCAAAGCACCCCTGGTTGGCCTCCGCCCAAAGGGCGGAAGTGTGGCACACCCTGGGTGGTCAAAATTAGACGCTGATCCAAGAAACCTGGTCACTTTTGCACGCTGTTTCACACTGTGGCGGATGTACAAATAAGTCTTGGGACGAGAATAACCCAGCGCTCAACTTTGCAACTTGTTTGATACTGCTCTTCTAGATCGGCCTTATTTCGCAGCAGAATCGCAGAAACTTCAATCTCATGCAGATGCTCTGGTGGCTTGAATGCCTTCGAACTTCGACCAACAACCTCCCCCTCTTGGTTGATGAACTGGCAGCGGCCACTGGTTTCGGTGCGCAGTGTCAAGCGATCCCCAACGCGCAAGCCACTCAAGTGCTGATGGATCGCATCGGTGGAATGGTGTCGACCCGCGAATCCAAGATCAATTTCTTTCAGGCTAAGCTGGTGATAGCGCAGATTGAGCTGGGGGAGGGGAGTAAAGGCTTGAGGACGAACGAGCATTTCGTACCCATTCAGCGCTTTGATGAAAGGGTGCCGATGCTGTTCAAACTTGCATAGCGTCAACGTCTCCATTGCTCGGGTCATTCCCACATAGAACAGCCGTCGTTCCTCATCCGATGCCTCATTCCAGGCGCCATCCAGCATAGCGACATGCTTGAATTCGAGGCCCTTCGCTGAATGGACTGTCCCCAGATAGAGACCTCGTTTCCCTGAGTGTCTGCATTCCCGAGCATAGTCATAGAGCCAATTCACGAGCAGAGGTATCGCCAGAGTACAGTCACCAAATTCAGCCTTGAGTTGTTCTGCTGCTGAGTCGAAGAATGTAAGCCACTCAGGATCATCGCTGCCATCCTTCATCACTCGGATGGCATCGGTGGTTGCTATGTCTTGTTGAGCAAGTTCGCGAAGCCGATCCACTGCAAGAACAAAGCCACGCTGCCGTGTAATTGGTAACTGGTTGTTTTTGTCGGCGGCCAGCACATAGGGAATCCCGTGATGTTCACACCAGGCTTGGAAAGGATGGAGGTACTCATGCGTGCGGGCGAGGATGGCACCATCAGTCCAGCTACTTTCCGGATCCAGTTGCAGTAGTCTGTTTAGCTCGTTCATCACTGCCTGGCATTGCACATTGCCACTACCCAGATCATCCGAAGGTAACTGAAGTAGCAGCAACTTCCCCTGTCGTTCACCATCGAGTGACTGCCAACGTCCTCCGAGTGGCGAGGCTTGGCGCAGAGGATCGATGCATATCGGGTGCTCAGCTTTCAAGCGGGCATTGCAGTGTGCGATAACGCTGTTGGCAGCGGCAATGATGTGTCGTGTCGAACGATAGTTGCTGACCAAAAATGCAGTCCTGGCCTGATAGTCTTGCTGGAACTGCTCAATGTAGCGATTGCTGGTATTGCGCCACGCATACACATTCTGGTCATCATCGCCGACCGCCAGGATGGTCAACTTGTTTTCCGGATCCTGATTCCGTCCTGCCAATGCCGAGACCAGCCGATATTGCCAGTCGTCGATATCCTGATATTCATCCACCAGGATGTACTGATACCCCTGCAGCAAACGATCCCTGAGTTCATCTTCGCCCATCGCTTCACGTGAGCCTTCGAGCAAGGCAACAGCCTGCTGAATAACCTGCGCCAGTTCGTGCTCATCCACGCGGTCTTTGGTTTTGAAGCTTACGCCCATCAGGCGCATGGCCATTGCATGATAGGTCAGAATGGTCAATCCAAAGGCATCAGCGCCCACAAGAGCATACAGGCGTTTGCGCACTTCATTGGCAGCATGGCGGTTGAAGGTAAGCACAATGATGCTTTGCGCTGGAATGCGCCTGACGCGCAGCAAGTAGGCGACCCGATGGACAATGACTCGGGTTTTGCCTGAGCCGGGACCAGCCAGAACGAGCTGATTATGATCCTCTTCATCCGAGACGATGGCGCGTTGTTGCTCATTGAGTGGGTCAATGATCTTGCGCCAGGAAGACTCGCTGGTCGCAAGGCCTAGCACTTCCTTCTTGCTTGAGAAGTAGCGCTTGAGGAAATCCCGCTTCGGTAAGGTGAAATAGTGCATGACCAACCGGAGCGCATCGGCCATCTCCTTAAGTGCAATCTCTGCATATTCGCGCATGACATGCACTTGGATCCGCCGCTCGCTGTAGTGCTCGGCGAGGGGATCATAATCATCCTTCTGGTAACGCCGGTTTTGTTCGTCATTGACCTGAATGGTCATCGCCCGCCGCATCACGGTCATCCCATGATTCAATGCCAGTACTTCTTCTTGATGCAGGTAGAGCAGTACGTGTTGTATGGCTGGTTGGCGCCTATCTGGTCGCACGATGGTCGACAATTCGAGATCAGATTCGATAATTCCGACCAAGCTACCCAGCGTGGTCTCGACCAAGAGATCCTTGCCACGTTGGCCTTCGACACATTTGAGTAAGTAGTCCACTACTTTCAGAGCGAGCAGGCGGCGTTTTTCGCCCATTTCTTCAATATCTGACCAAGTGCGCGTGCCCTTGATACGGATTTTGACGGAGTCTTGCGCGTACCCTTTAAGTTCAAAGCTACCGCGATATTTTCCAGAGTCATCCGAGTCTGAGGACAAGGCATTGAGCAATCGAGACACATGCAGTGGGATGACTTCTTCTTGTGTCTCTTCCCGCAGGCGAGTGGTCAATTCCGGAATATTCAAGACTTGCCACTCACCAAGATCGGCATCGGCAGCATACTCACGCAGCAAACTGAAAAGCGCTTTCTCGAGCTTGATGGAACGTTCGAGCCGTTGCAGCGATCCATTCGCAATGCCTGCATGAACGTACAAGGTAATTTGTGTATCGTTCACCAGCAATTCCAGCTCTTCCAACTGACGAAGCGTTGCGGTTACCTCGTCCTGGGTCAGGCCGGTATGCTGCATCAACTGATCTGTGGTGACGCGTTCGTCTGCCTCGGCTGCATAGAGAATGGATAGTACCGAGGAGTATTCCTGCCGGCGTCGATCTGACAAATCGGCCTTGGCAAGGCGCGCTTGCGCCTCTTCCATGCTGGTAAAGCGAAGTTTGGCTGGGAAAACTTGCGTGTGGTTTTCGTTTCGCTCCAGAAAATGCCCACGTTCGAGCCAGGCAACCGCTGTTGCAACTTTGGTCTCGGCGTCGCGATCATCGGCTTCAAAACTGGTATGCACATACTGATCGTTCAGAATTTCGCCTGCAGTAATGATGACCTTTCCATCCTTGACCCGTTTGGCGGAATTCCGCAGTTTTTTGAGAATCTGATCAATATCGGTTTTGCTGAGCTTCGAGCGTTCAGTGATGCCGAACTGGGTTTCGATGTCATCCGGGTCATACAGCAGTACACATTCTGCTTGATGCTGATCACGTCCAGCGCGACCCGCCTCTTGTAGGTAGTTTTCGAGGGAGCCCGGTATCTCTGCGTGAATCACCAAGCGGATATCCGGTTTGTCGACGCCCATGCCAAAGGCATTGGTTGCCACAATCACGCGCAAGGCGCCGGCGATGAAGGATTCCTGGATTTCTTTCTTATGCTCGGGCTTAAGCCCCGCATGAAAATGTTCGCAAGCCCAGCGTTGCGACTTGAGGAACTCCGCCAGTTCTTCGGCGGATTTGCGGCGTGCGACAAACACCACTGCACCGCCTGGGGAATGTTCCAGTGTGTCCGTCAGCAAACGGTGGGTTGCCGACCATTTCTCTGATCGATGGACCTGGATCACGCTGAAATCCAGGTTGGTTCGTTCATGACCACCGATGAACTCTACGAACTGCACGTCCAGTTCACGCTTGAAGTGGTCACGGATATCATCGAGCACTTCCAGCTTCGCTGTCGCAGTGAAGCAGCCGATCGGAGCCAACTCACCATGGCTGGAAAATTCACGAATGAAACGTGCGGCGTATAGGTAGTCCGGGCGGAAGTCATGGCCCCACTTAGAGAGACAGTGCGCTTCATCGAAGATCCAGGCATTGATCTGCCGATGCTCGATGGCGTTACGAAAAGCCCTGTTCCGGAACTGTTCGGGTGACACAAGTAGGATACCGATGTCACCCATCTGGATCTTTTCCAGCACATTTGCCCGCTCCGGCATAGTAAGCAGCCCATTGAGAGCAGCCGCGCTGTGCACGTTTCGTTTGAGCAAGCCGTCAACCTGGTCCTTCATCAAGGATTGCAGGGGCGAGATGATGATGGTTAGACCGCCATTCCTGTAATAGCGATTCAGCGCTGGCAGTTGATAGCAGAGAGATTTGCCGCCGCCTGTGGCCAGAATTGCAAGCACATGTTTACCCTGCATCCCGGCCAGCACAATATCCTCCTGGAGGCTACCGCCTTGGGAATTGCGGGGTTCACTGCGGAAATGATCAAAGCCGAAATAGCGCTTGAGCTCATGACGAGGGTCATGGATTGACTGGCAATAGGAGCATTCCGAACTGCCACAGGGGATGTCACGCAACTCATGGATCAGCCTCGCGACAGCTGGAAACTGATGTCGTACCCAGGGAGCTAATACCGAATTGCCACCGGAGACTCTTAGCCAAGCCAAGGTATAAGCAATCGCCCAATGCATCGCTTTGTTGGTAAGGTCCTGCTCGAGGAGTTGCTGCAGTCGGGTAACACAGACCTTCAGAGTGCGCTGTACTGCTGGATCTGATTCCTGTAGTAGATTGGGAATGAGTCTGCGAAGTTCTGTCAAACCAGGGGCGGGTTTCCCTGCGAGATAAAGCATGTAGTTGCCCAGCCCTGGCCCCGGATTAGGGGCTGTCAAGGCATGGTAGACCCGCAGTTCGCTTTTATCATTTGCAGCGAGCTTGTCAAAAGCCAGGCATTGATCTTGATACAGCGAATAGGTGGCACGGCAATCAGCAAGCGGTGAATTGATGCTATCTCTGATCAGTTTGTAGTTTTTGATCAGTCGATGATAAGGATTTTGGGGAAAGGCGAGTGGCGCAAGACGGAGCGTATCGATTGCAGGTAGCTGCAATAGCTGCAGATCTGGTCTCCGCTGCTGCAAGATCGGCAGGTCATGTGCCAGGATATTATGTCCAAGGACAAAACTGGCCCCTTCGGATAGGCTATCCAGCTCGGAGAGCGCTGGAAGTAAGTTCTGATTATTCGTCTTACGTTCGAGGTCTTTCAGGGTGTCCGGTCGTAATGCGCCGATCTTGATGATTTTCTCCTCGTCGCTCCCAGTTTGCGGGACGGTTTCAAGATCAAAAATCAGGCATTTGGGGGTCAATGATGCGGACATACTACGCTCATGGCATCGATACGATTGGCTTACGCCAAGCATACCTTATTGCAGAGATATGAACACAGCCACAGGACAGCCTGCGGGCGTGCAGGAGGCGGATCAGCCTATTTTCATATCGGTTTCCCGGAGATCTCCCTTTGCCGCGGCTCGGGTGATGAGCGTCGGGATATGAGTACTTGTACAAAACACTGCACTTAACCTCGATCCGGCTGGCCGAGCCGGCAAAGCGGCTTGATGCGAGCCTGATGCTGGTTTCGAGCAAAGACCGCACTTAACCACCGGCCTGACGAGATAGAATCTGGCGCAAAGCCCTGTAAATGCTAGAGAAAAGTACTTCCAAGCCTTTTGCAAAATACTGCACTTAACCCCCCTTGCGGCGGGTCGAGTGACGCACGTCGCGATATGAAATTAGCTACGGCATCATCAGCCTGATAAGACCTCCTTGGTAACAACACCGAGTGCGCCCGGGTTCCACGAAAAGCTATCGTGCAATGAGATGCCGCGCCGGTCAGCCTATTTTCGTATCGGTTTCCCGGAGATCTGAGGGGGGCGGGAGGCGGATCATCCTATTTTCGTATCGGTTCTTCGAAACTCGAAGGCGGCCAGGTCGCTGTTTTGGCTATTTTCGTATCGGTTCTTCGGAACTCGAAGGCGGCCAGATCGCTGTTTTGCTATTTTCGTATCGGTTCTTCGGAACTCGAAGGCGGCCAGGTCGCTGTTTTGCTATTTTCGTATCGGTGATTCGGGTGCGGATTTCGGAACTCAAGGTGCTCAGGTGGCCGTTTGGGCTATTTTCGTATCGGTTTTCCGGAACTCGAAGGCGGCCAGATCGCTGTTTTGCTATTTTCGTATCGGTTCTTCGGAACTCGAAGGCGGCCAGATCGCTGTTTTGCTATTTTCGTATCGGTTCTTCGGAACTCGAAGGCGGCCAGGTCGCTGTTTTGCTATTTTCGTATCGGTGATTCGGGATATGGGTTTGTAGCGGATTTCGGAACTCAAGGTGCTCAGGTGGCCGTTTGGGCTATTTTCGTATCGGTTTTCCGGAACTCGAAGGCGGCCAGATCGCTGTTTTGCTATTTTCGTATCGGTTCTTCGGAACTCGAAGGCGGTCAGATCGCTGTTTTGCTATTTTCGTATCGGTTCTTCGGAACTCGAAGGCGGCCAGGTCGCTGTTTTGGCTATTTTCGTATCGGTTCTTCGGAACTCGAAGGCGGCCAAGTGGTCGTTTTGGCTATTTTCGTATCGGTTCTTCGGAACTCGAAGGCGGCCAGGTGGCCGTTTTGGCTATTTTCGTATCGGTTTTCCGGAACTCAGAAGGGGGGTAGAGGTCGGTCGGCCTATTTTCGTATCGGTTTTCCAGAACTCATGAGGGGGGGGAGTGCCAGGCCTGTTGTTTTGCGAAATATCGGGTAATGAGTGGCCTCATAACGGATTCAGGTCTAACAATGTGGCTACAAAAATCACGCCGATGTGGTCGGCGCGATCAATGTTTTAGAGCGCGAACAGTGCTTGTTAGCCTGTGGAGAGCTGGTGCAATCAGGCCGCTCGGTGAAGCAGGAGTCCGCCGAAGTGAGTCAGGCGAGGGCCTGAACGCCGTAGGAATCCCCTTCCTTCCCGCCTAAAGGCGGCGAGCCATAGGCGAGAGGGAGGGGAGGATGTCAATCGAGGATGGTCTGCAAGCGTGCCAGAGCGTCTTGTACGATGAACTCCGGGGTTTGCTCGATCTTCTTCGCCTGCCTGGCTTCCAAATCCATTGTGCGAACCATATTCACTAGCACCACACCTTGCGTCTCGGTGCCGGCTCCGGTGAGAGGAACAGCAAAACCAGCGAAACGGGCAAAATCACCGCCCTGAGTGATCGGCGCAATCAAGGCGATGCCAAGGGCATTAAAATCACCCGTGGACAACACCAACGCGGGCCGAAAATCACCTTGCTGCTCACGGCCCACGGTTGGATTCAGGTTCACACGCACGATATCCCCGCGCTCAAAGCGTGTACGCTTCACCATGCTTCACATCCCACCGCTGTAGCGTCCTGCCATGCTTGCAGGTCGGATGGCATCGGAGCAGACAGATCGCATTGTGCCAACAGGGTATCCAGGGCGTATTTTGGCCGTGCAGCCGAAATCACCAGCGCGTCACCATTCAGCTCAGCGCTAAGTTTATCGCCAGCGCTGACATGAAGTTGTTGGAGGACGGGTGCTGGCAGGATGAGCCCGGTGCTGTTACCGAATTTTCTGAGCTGGAGTTTCATGTACTATTCTCCTTAATAGTTATAACAATGTTATAACCCCGCGCCTGTTTGCGTCAACCAAACGTTGTAACATTGTTATAACCACTCAAAACAATGGCCGCACACGGCGGCCTGTAGTGGGTTCATGATGGCTTTTCCCTGGCATTTACAGGGCTTTGCGCCAGATTCTATCTCGCCAGGCCGGTGGTTAAGTGCGGTCTTTGCGCGACCCAGCATCAGGCTCGCACCAAGCCGCTTTGCTGGCTCTGCCAACCGGATCGAGGTTAAGTGCAGTGTTTTGCACAAGTTCTCATATCCCGACGCGCATCATCCAGCCCGCTGCAAGGGGGTTAAGTGCAGTATTTTGCAAAAGGCTTGGAAGTGCTTTTATCTAGCATTTACAGGGCTTTGCTCCAGATTCTATCTCGCCAGGCCGGTGGTTAAGTGCGGATTCTGGCGCAAATGATCACCCATTCTGATCACTCGTGACCGCATCGCTGATCAGGTGTGATCAGCCTGCTGTTCATGGTGAGCAGTATCGTTGCTACCCATATGTCTTGCATATGCCCAACCAGATGGCGTATGATGTGCATATGTAAATCATATGCATGCCAAGGAGCTTCCAATGCGCACCGTTTCTATTTTCAAGAATGGCAAGAATCAGGCTGTTCGCCTGCCTAAAGACATGGAGTTCGAAGGTGTATCCGAGCTGGAAATTGTCAAAAATGGCGATTCCATCACACTACGCCCGTTGCGCCCAAGCTGGCTGTCTTTTGCTGATCAACCCAAAGCAGATGATGATTTTCTGCAAGACCGTTCGCCTGTTGTGGGTGATGAAGGTAGGTTTGTATTGTGATTACATACATGCTGGATACGTGCATTTGTTCGTTCATCATGCGCGAACGCCCTGAGTCGATTTTACAGCGCCTGGCTCACGAGGTGAGTCGAAAGAACCGGATTGTCATTTCCGCCATCACCTATGCTGAAATGCGCTATGGCCAGATTGGCAAAAAGGCATCGCCAAAGCATTCCATACTGGTAGACGAATTTATCCGCCGTATTGATGACATTCTGCCGTGGGATTGCCATGCCGTAGACGCGACGGTATCCGTCAAACAGTCACTTGCAGCGGCGGGTACGCCCATTGGGGAAAATGACACGGCAATCGCCGGGCACGCTATTGCCAACGACTGTATTCTCGTCACCAATAATCTTCGCGAGTTCAGCCGAGTGCAAAGTTTGAAAGTTGAAGATTGGGTTCATTAATCTGGCAAGCAGGATGGTCACGAGAGCTCAGCGCCGTGTTCACGAACGCCAGAAATGGTGGTCACGAGTAACCATATTCCGCAGTTAAGTGCGGTCTTTGCGCGGCCCCAGCATCAGGCTCGCACCAAGCCGCTTTGCCGGCTCGGCCAGCCGGAGCGAGGTTAAGTGCAGTATTTTGCAGAAGTTCTCATATCCCGACGCGAACTGGCCAGACCGCTGCAAGGGGGTTAAGTGCAGTATTTTGCAAAAGGCTTGGAGGTGCTTTTCTCTTGCATTTACAGGGCTTTGCGCCAGATTCTATCTCGCCAGGCCGGTGGTTAAGTGCGGTCTTTGCGCGACCCAGCATCAGGCTCGCACCAAGCCACTTTGCCGGCTCGGCCAGCCGGATCGAGGTTAAGTGCAGTGTTTTGCAAAAGTGCTTTTCTCCAAGTCTTGACACCCCATGACAACGCTGTTCGCCTTCGAAGCCAAGCTCGGCCGTTTGATGTTCCGTATCTTCGTTCTTATCGAATAAGAGCGAAGATACGGAACAGCGTTGGGCGCAGGCATTACGGCGTGGCATGGCTCAAGCGCAGCATCAGTACCAGCGGATCAACCAGAGATGCCTGAAAGCCGTAATACTCGTAAAACAGCTTGGCGCGCTCATGTAGGGCATGTACGAGTAAAGCACGAACGCCCGTGTTCTGCGCTACGTTCACCGCACGGTTGACGGCATCCTGCAGCAGTGAGCCCCCCAGCTTGATGCCTTGGGCTCGGGTGTCGACCGCAAGCCTGGCCAAGACCATGACGGGCACAGGATCGGGCATGTTTCTGCGCACACTGCCTGTAGCCAGCTGATGGGACACAGCACCAGCTGCCATTGAGTAGTAGCCGTACACACGGCGCTCTTTATCAGTCACGACGAAAGTGCGACTGGCTCCGCTAACCTGATTGGCCATCGCCCGGCGCTTGAGCCATTCATCAAGCACCGGCTCACCACAGGAAAAGTTGGCACATTGATGATCTGACGTCAGTGGCTGTGGCGCGACAAGATCAAGGCTCATGCCTTGCTCCAAGCAGGATTCAGTGCCAACAGCCGTTCAAGCCCAGTATTGGGCTGAGGTGGCGCATCAAGCAAGTCAGCAAACTGCTGAAATTTCTCGGGATCCAGCGAGAAGTGGACCTGATCGAGCACAACGGACTGAGCCCGCTCGCAGGCGGCCTCCAGCATGAAGTCCGAACGGTTTTTGCCCAACAGGTGGGCTGCGTGATCGATGAGATCGCGCTGCTCTGGCAAAGCTCGTAGATTGATGGCGGCGGCACGCATGGCAAGGCTCCTTACGTGTATACAATAGATACACAAATGGTAGTTACGCGTATAGCTGTTGTCAATACATTCAAAGGCGGCCGAATCGTCTAAACCGAGGACTAAGGTGCAACGCTTTCGTATCTGCGTTGGAGCCTGGACGCGGGTTCGGTTCCCGAATTGACCACCAATACACAAACCCCAACTGTTCTCAGTTGGGGTTTTTCTTTGTCCAGCCCCGCCGCTACAAGCCTTGTGGCGCAAGGCTTCCGGACTGCTTACAGCAAAAATTATCCGGATCGGCGGGCTACTGATCTCTGTGCCGGCCATTTCATATGTCATCTCTCAGCCCCACCCAAAAAGTGAAGTCCGGAAGCATGGTTTTACATTTGCCATATAAATCATGGCGTTACTTCTTGACTTGCCGAACGAGTTTTACAGCAGAAATGCTTGGGCAGTCCTCACTGTTTGTCCAACTACACCCGCCTTCTGTTGTTGTTCGACCCAACCAGTCATTCAGGGCATAGGCAACCAAATACCACCGTTCTGCGCCACTTGGACCGACCTAGGGCACTCCCGTGTCTGTGCGCATCCAAAATTACCCAGCTGTGCTCATCGAATTTTACCCAGGGGTATGGCCGCAGTTTTCATGACCGCAGCTGTGGATAAGTCTAGCTCATTTACGCCTTCAGCATACCCGGGAGCGGTAACCTGCTCCCGGGTTGATCGCTCAGAATGGTTCGGGGTCTCCTGATACCCGAAGCGCTTCCCGGGCTTTGATCCGCTCCATCGCACTGTCACTGCTATGCCGGAATCGGTAGGACTCGTTGCCCGTTTCGATGATGTGGCAGTGATGCGTCAACCGATCCAGCAGTGCCGTAGTCAGCTTGGCATCACCAAAGACCGTTGCCCATTCGCCAAAGGTCAGGTTGGTGGTGATCATCACGCTGGTGTGCTCATACAGCTTGGACAGCAGGTGGAACAGCAAAGCCCCACCGGCTTGGCTGAACGGCAGGTAGCCCAGTTCATCAAGAATGACCAGATCCATGCGCAGCAGGCTGAAGGCCAGTCGTCCCGCTTTGCCGGCAGCTTTCTCCTGTTCCAGCAGATTCACCAGGTCAATCGTCGAGTAAAAGCGCACGCGCTTGCTGTGACGGGTGATTCCTGACACCCCCAGCGCAGTGGCCAGGTGCGTCTTGCCGGTGCCCGTTCCTCCGATGAGCACCACGTTATGAGCCTGCTCGGTAAAGCTCAGACTGGCCAGATCATCGATCTGCGTGCGATCAACCCGGGACTGGCTGAAGTCGAAGCCGGCCAGGTCGCGATGGGCCGGGAATTTGGCAGAATGCAGCTGATAGCGGATTGAGCGCATCGCCCGATCAGTTTCCTCGGCGCGCAGCAAGTGCTCGATCAGCCAGCTGGAGCTGCTGATACTACTGCCTTGCGGGTTGTGGGCGAGCAGTTCCTGCCAGGCATCCGCCATGCCATACAGGCGCAGTGCTTTGAGTTGTGCCGCGACATCATGCATGACGAACCTCCGCTCGCAGCTGGTCGTAACGCTGCGGATCGGCTTGCGGTGCATCGCTAACCATGAGCGGCGTTGGTACCGGCTCCGGCATCGGGCCAGCTTTCAGCCGGCTCAGCACGTTCTCAATGTGTTCGACACTCGGAGCTCCAGACTCCAGCTCCAGTTCAACGGCGACCAGTACCGCCTCCAAGCCAGCATGCGGGACCGTCGCCAGCACCTTGACCATCAACCGGTCTCCGCCTTCGCGCTTGAGCAGGATGCGGCGCAAGCGCTGCAAGACATCGGGCAGATCGGCAAAGGGAGCGCCATTGCGCAAGGCGCCTGGCTTGCGCTCCAGCAACGGGAGGTAATGCTGCCAGTCATACTGCGTGTAATGACTACCAAACCGGCGTTCATGACTGGCCACAATCCGGTCGAGTGCCACCAGATCAATCCGTTCCGGATAAATGTGAATGCCAACCAGTTGCCCTGCCAATTCGCAAGGTGCCGAATAGCGGTTGCGGTCGAGGTGCACCAGACTCAGGCTGTTCACCTTGCCCAGCGTTTCCACATAGCCGTCGAACGCTGCCACCATCGGCATCAGATAAGGCTGCTCCAGCTCCAGCATCTCGGCCAGCGTCAATCCGTCGCTATGCCGCAGTTGCTGCCACAGCATCCGGCAGTGCTCCAGCAGCCAGGCATTCAAGGCCGTAAAGCTGCTGAAGCGGTGTTTGGCCGCCTCCTGCCAGATACGTGAACGGCTGTCCTGCACGTTTTTCTCGACCACGCCTTTTTCCCAGCCCGACGCCACATTGCAGAAATCCGGTTCGAACAAACTGGAAGGCCTCGCCCAGTTCAAACTGCAGCGGCACAAACGCACGCACCCGTGTTGCTCCGCCTTGGGCTCGCCACTGCCGGATATAGTCGGTGACCCGGCTGTAACTGCCGGTATATCCCTCTGCCTTCAATTCGGCAAACAGCTTCAGCGCGCTACGCCGCTCGCGCTTGGACCGGTGCAGGTCGGTTTCCAGTGCCTTGGTCAGCTGCTCAGCAAACGGCGTCAACTTGCTGTCGGTGATGCGCTTGCGCCGGTAGGTCGGCGCGGTTCCCTCGGCCGCCTTGAGCCAGCGCCGAATCGTCTTTCGCGTCAGTCCGGTACGGCGTTCGATCTCGGACAAGGACAGATGGTCGCGGTAAAACAGCCGGCGGATAATTCCCAGTTCTTTCATGGTGATCACTCCGTTCTCCTGCTGAAAAATTCAGCAGATGGATTGAACACCCTGGGTAATTTGCAGTGAGCAGAACCCGCTAAAACTGGGTAATTTTCAATGCGTATGTACAGGCCAAGCGCTTCGAGGGGTTCGAGCGCAGGGTGAAGCGTGGAATCGAGATCACCGCCGTGCCCTACATCTGCCCGGCAGGCTTCTGGACGATTGGCTACGGCCATCTCTGCGCCCCCAAGCACCCGCCAATCACGGAAGCAGAAGCAGAGGTCTATCTGGCGCGGGATCTGCAGACTGCACTCGCCGCGACGCTGCGCTACTGCCCGGTGCTGGCCACAGAGCCAGATAGCAGGCTCGCTGCCATCGTGGATTTCACCTTCAACCTCGGCGCTGGGCGGTTGCAGACATCGACGCTGCGACGGCGCGTCAATCAGCGGGATTGGACTGCTGCGGGCCAGGAGCTGCGCCGGTGGGTCTATGGGGGCGGAAAGGTGCTGCCCGGACTGGTGACTCGGCGGGAAGCGGAGGTTGCTCTGATTCTCTGACCTGCCGATTTACGCTCGGAAGATATCCACCTTCGTTTCAAGGCACTTGCGCAAGCTCAGATCATTCGCGCCCACCTCGAACCAACCTCCGGGCTTCTGGAAGAAATCCAGACCCCGGCCAATCTTGATCACCCAGCCGTTGTCGATACGAATCTCCCGATCGTGCATGTTCGGGTTGAGCTTTACCTCCAGCTCGACATCCAACTCCAGCAGGCTTTGCTTCAGTTCATCAAGCTTCTCTGCAATGTCGGCCAACTGGGTCTTGTCGTCGTAGCCGGTGATCAGGCTGATCTTCTTCACGGTTCCAGCCTTCAGCACTGTCTCGCAGAAGCGCACAAAGTTCTGAATCTGGTGCTGCAAGCGAATGTACGGGTCCTCGATCACGACGGACTTCGCACCCTGCAGATACGGACCGATGATCGACTCATAGCTGTACCCGGTATCGCCATAGAGAATGGTGAAGTGCTGTTCCTTGAGTTCGACCAGTGGCAGCGAAATTACAATAGGGGCCGGTGATATCGGTGCCGGTACTGCTGGATATTCCGTAGTAGCAGGCACCGGTTGCTCAGTGGGTTGCACCGCAATCACCTCTGCAGGCTGCCCATCCGCCTGATTCAAGCGACGGCGAGCTGGCTCCTGTGTTGCCGATGCATCCTTGGACTCAGGGCAGAAGACCACCACCTCCTCACCGCTGGCCTTGAAGTAAGACAGATTGATCCGGGCAAACTCGTCATCCGGTTTGCGCTTGTTCATCTGCTCCTTGACGCGGCGGCGGCACTCGGTGGCATAGGCCACGTACTCCTCGAACTCCTCGTCCGTCGGCGGTCCATTCGGATGCAGTACCTTCAAGAACGCACAGACGGTCTTCTTGATACCTTTCTCGTCGCGCCCCTCGATTGATTTGCCGAGCCGAATGCGCTTGCTCACTTCCTCATACCGATTCGTGTGCTTGAACTGGTAGTGGAAGGCCTCGGCCAAGTAATCGGTGATGAATCCGTAGTTGCTCGTCAGAAACTCGCTACTGTTCTTCGGCATCTCCCAGCCCGGGATATAGGCAGCGAAACGGTCCATCACAGCCAAGTCGAGCTCTGGCGGCAAGGGCTGGAAAAGATCGTGCTCGTTGGAGTTCACCACCTGCTGCACGGACACGTCGATGTTGCCAACGAAGCTCAAACTGGCATCAGCAATAACCTCAGCCCCGCGCGAAAAGCGCCCGTTGGCCATGAAGTCCTTCATGATCTGGATGGTGTCCGGATCGCGCACCTTGATGCCGCCGACTTCGTCAAAGGCGACCGTATCCCAGAAACCGACCAGGCCCACCTTGCGGCGCGCGTTGTTATAGAACAGCGTGGCCTTGGTCGCCTGGCCGCCAGAGATCAAAGTGGCGTAGGGCGAAAACTCACTGAAGAAATAGGACTTGCCGGTGCCGCGTGGCCCCAGCTCGATGTAGTTGTAGTTGGGCTCAACCAGCGCAGCCAACCTGGCGATGAAGTGCATCTGCACGCGCTTCGAGAGCTTGCTGGGTTCCAAACCGACGGAGCGCAAAACCGCCGCGATCCACTCATCGCGAGTGAACGCTGCCCGGCCTTCTGCGTAGCGGTCGAAGTCGAAGCGGGTCAGTTGGATCGGGCGCAGGTCCTCGATAGAAAACGCGTAGTCGTCTTCATCGATGTCGTTGTGCGCCAGGGTGACTTCGGCCCAAATGCCGCCTTCCAGCAGCCTGTCGTTGTCGCGGTAGAACTTCTCGCCGATCGCGATGCGTTGCGAGTTGAAGTTTTCCAGCGATGCCCAGTGACGCTTTTCTTTTTCGACGTAGCGAACGTGAACCTTGTCGATGAACCGGTGCTTGCCCTTGGTGGCGACTTTGGACTGCGCGGCATTAGCCTCGTCCGGCCGTACGTAGTTCTCCTGCAGCGACGACAGCACGGCTTCCATGCCGGCATCCATCTCCGCCTGGTCGTTGCTGGCGCAATACTTAGCAAGCAGGAACTCCAGGACGAACGTCGGGACGTTGGTGCCTTTTTTGATTCGATGCAGCAGGTCTTTGCGAAGCACCTTGCCGTCGAACGTGGCGTTTAATTTTTGGTCGAGTTCGTCCATAGGGCTCATTCCGTATAGTCGGTTTCAAGCGCCAGATTGCTGTAGGCAGCCAGAGTCGTCGGGTTTAGCGCCACAACCTTGAACTTGCCCCTGAACTCATCATCCATTCGCAGCGCAATCTGCTTGCGTTGACCTGGCATCAGGGTCACGGTTCTGGTCGCGGGGTTCACATCGCCGCCTGGGCGCGGCTCTCCCACCACATTGCCCTTACTGTCTTGCGCTTCCAGCAGGATCTCCACGTTCATGTCTTGCGAGAACATGTCGTCAGCCACCAGTATCACTTCGATGACCGGCAATCGCGTAGTAATTCGTTTGGCGCCATTCTTGTAGCTCAGCTCCACCACCACCTTGCGCAATTCCGCATGTGCGGCGGTGTCCAGCCGGGCCACCAGCACCGGCACAACGGCCTCCGCCAGTGATGCCCCACCGTGGAAATACAGATGCCCCGAGCGATAGGGGGCCATGCTGCGCGGCAACGCCACCTGAGTGAAATCTCCGCGAATGCCGACCTTCTCAGCGCTGACGACCAGGCTATGAGCGTCTGCGGTGCCGTCGCCCAACATGATGCGGTCATGGGCGTTCACCGGCCATTTCCCTTGGGGTTTCACGCACACATCGCCAGCCTCCGCTTGTGCGTTCAGGAAGAAGCCATGGTCGGTGACGATGACCGCCTCTTTGAAGCCCATACCACGCAGCTTGTGCAGCGCAACTCGAATCAACTTCAGCGTGCCGGGGATCAGCCCCAGTGTTGTCTCTGGATTGCTCTCCAGTTGGCTATCGATCTCGGTGGAGCGCAGCACCAGCAGGTCGACGGTTTCGGCAAACTTCGGATTGCCGCGTACAAATTCGTTGAGAGGCATCTCCTCGAAGCGGTCGCCGTACTTTTTGCTCAGGACGCCCATTCGCTGCGCAACATTGCTCACCGGTGCCCCTGCCAGCTTCGGCACCAGGCAATCGTTCTCCAGCGATAGGGTTAGTCCCGTGCGAGCACTCGGCAGCAAGCTCGCCATGCCCACCAGAGTGATGGTCGGTAGCTGCGCATAGGCCGCTTGCAGCTCGACGGGACCGTCTTCCGCCAGCAGCTTTTCGAGGGCCACGCCCAACTCGTAACGCAGGGCGTCCACCATCAGGTAGGCCACCTTGCGCCCGCTTTCCTTGAGGCGATCTGCCACAAGGCGATCAAAGGCATCGGCGTTGGCCAGTCGCCCAGTCGGCGGCCATCCCGTAGTCTCGACGTGCTTCACAAACACGCCCTGGACCTTTTCGGCCAGGCGCCGGTAGCGGGCCCGAGCCTGGCCGATAACCTCATGCATCAAGCCATGTGGGTCAAGGAAGTCGCCCGCCGCTTGCTCAAACTCGCGCTGCAAGCGATCTGCCTCGCGTAGGCTGCCCAGGTAGAAGTCGATGAGCTCCGCTTGCGAGCGGGAGTGATCCGGTAGCTGGCGCTCAAAATCGTCGCAGGCCTCAACCAGGCTCAAGCCAGACCGCACCAACTCCCACTGGGCCTGGCTTTCGCCCTTGCCGAGCCATACCGAGCTCTTATGGCGAGTGAGCACACGGCGCGTGGCATCGGTGTCGCCGCTGACAATGCCCTTGATCGCTGTGCGTAGGAAGGTCCGCTCTTCGAAGGGGAACGTGTCGCGCTCGCCCAGGTCTTCAATCGCACCGCACAGATCGGTCAGGTTGAGTTCCGCCTCGGTGGTCTCGGCGCGCTCGATGTATATCGCGCGTGACTTCGGGTCGCTGCGCAGACGGTCGCACACATCCTCGACGATGGGTCTGGCTTCCATCGGTGCGTGCGGCACACCCTTCAGTGTGTCTGGCAGTGCCACTGGCAAATCGAACACGAATTCACTGAACAGCACATAGCGCCACAGTTCATCCGCCAGGGCAGACCAGGTCTTGCCGCGGGTCTTCACGCTCAAGCCCAAGGTAGCGCGGAGGAAATCCCGCGCCTCTTGCACCCAACCTTCCTGCCCCTTGAGCGCTTCGGATTGGCTGGTACTCGGGGCCAGCAATGCCGCCAGAATCTCGCGCCCGGACTCCACCCGCAGAGTGGCTCGCAACTGGGGCCAACTCACACCGCCGCCAATAGCATCGATCACTGCAAAGGTCGGCCCAGAGGGAGAGGTGGCAAAGACCTGCCGGATCTCTGTGGCGTGATCCGGCCTGGCGCGCAGGCACAGGCTCAGATACTCGTCCCCATCATCTTGCGGGAACACCGCGCCGCATTCCGCGTACAGGGCGAATGGATCAGCTTGCTTCTGCTCGTCGGTTTCCGGGCGCTTAGCAGGTACGTAGATCAACACACCTTCAAGCGGCGCCTTGGGCTGACCCACCTCTCGCAGTGCCTGCAGCGCCGCCTCACGGCTTTCGATGCTGCTTTCAGACGCATCCACCACCCGCACCTTGTCGGCCGCCAGATCGAAACACTGCTCGCGGTAGCGCTTGTCGGCGTCGTACACCACCAAGGCGCCAGCTTGCTTAAGGCGCGGCCGCAGCACGCTTTCTCGAATGAATTCCGCAATCGTCATTTGTCCCCCCGCAGGCTCAGGATGGACATCACCTCCTTGAGCATCTTGTCTGTTCGCGCCGTAATGGCGACCTCGTTCCAATCATCTCGGCTGGCCAAGTCGGCATTCAGATACAAGCCGTTGCGGTAACCGATGAAGTCGCCCTGGTCGTTCTTGCGATCCCGCTTTTTCAAGAATTCCATCGTGCCGAGCTTGGAGTTGTAGCCACTCAGGGTCAGGTTGCCGAGCTGATGAGCAGAGCGCTCGCGAATGGCAGCCGCAGTGCCTTTCTGATCCCCTTCGAGCATCGTCACCCAGCCCGGTCCCAAGTTCTCGGTCTTCGGCAGGATGTGTTCGACGGTGAATACGGGACGATCATTGGCGTCATGCGCCCACAGGTCGCGTTTGTTTTCACGGGTTTGGTGCGCCTCTTCCAGCTTGCACAGCATGAACCGCGTGGCCTCGTAATTTTCGAGATACACGTCGCCCTTGAGGCGCGACTCGCAAATCTCCTGCGGGGCTACTCGTGCCAGCAACCAATCACTGGTTTGCTGGATGAAGCCTTCCAGCGTCGTGATCTCGCCACTGCGAATCTGCGTCAGCAAGTGGCCGACCAGTTCCATGAATATCGGGTCGAGTTCGCGGGTGGGCGGCATATCGGTGAGGTTGCGCCAAAAGAACCACTTGGTGAGCAAAGTGGCCAGACGGCTCACTGCATCACCCTCAGTCCATTTCTGGCTCTGCGCCACCTGGCTGGCCCACAGCAAGAATGCGTAAGCCGGCGCGGCTCCCAGGCGCTGTAGGTCTTGCAAGGCCGCTGCGGCAGCATCGCCCCATTCCGCGCGTGCGACGGTGGGGTTGAGCAGCGCCGAATAGGTTTTGCCCTTGGCCTGAAGCGCACCGAACAGCCAGACCGGTCGCTTGCGCAGCAGGGTGTCGTAGATGGTGATCAGATTCGAGCGCGTGGCGCGGGTGCAGCCTTTGACTTCCACCCGCATGAGGTACTTGAACATGTTGTACAGCTGGCGCAGAAAGCGCTCCTGCACTGCTGGGTCGGGCAACAGGTCGATCAGGTCTTTCCACTCGTCGAACGCCCGGTCGATGCCATAGTCCGGGCGCTTGTCCAATTCGGCCAGTAGGTTGTTCTTGATGATGTCGATGGCCGAGAGCGGGATACCCCGGTTGTTGATCGACTCGAACAACATGAATGCGTCGGAATGGCTGCGCACCTCGATCTTGACCAACATGGCCGCTTTGAGCTTTTCCAGTAGAGCCAATACGCTGTCCTGGCTCAGCCCTTCCAGTCGCTCGCAGAAGTAGCGGTAGGCGCGCGCAATGCGGCGGTTGCCGAAATTGCTCAAGCCCTTCGGCGCTTTCACCTGTTTGGGGAACAGATCGCTCAGCACCTTCTGGAAATCGGTCTTGTTCTGCGCTTGCTCGCTGGGTTCCAGACGCCACTGGCCAGAAGTGCGGACGAAAATGCGGCTCTCCAGGTTGTCCAACTCCACCAGCAAGCGGCGATCCGGATTCGGAATGGCATTCAGCTTGTCGTAGAACGCACAGAACAACAGGCTGATGGTAGTGAACCGCTGTTGGCCATCGATCAGCTCCAGTCGGCCACCGGCCATGCCATCTTGCTGAGTGTTCACGCAGATGATAGAGCCCAGAAAGTGCCCACTGGGCGACTCCTCCAGGTCATTGAACAGCGCGTCCCAGTTCTTGCCGCCCCACACATACTCGCGTTGGTACTTGGGAATGAAGAACGACGTCGTCCCATCGGGGCTGAAGTAGAAACTGACCGGCAGCGCTTTGACGTCCTGAATCATTCATCGCCTCCGGTCTTTTTCCTGCCGCGCGTCTTCTTCGGCGCTGCCTCAGGCTCGATGTACAAATCCTCCAGACCATGGGCGATGGCGAGCGACTTGTCGGTCTTGCACTTCTCACGCACGCGCTCGGGCCAGTAGTTCATGGCTAGGTGCGCCCAGTCGTAGTCGCCTTTTTCCAGCTTGGCCCAGGTGTCTTTGAGCACCTTCTGCCAAGGTTTGTGGCGGAACAGCGACCACAGCGGCGCGGCGTTGATCTGCACGCCATCATCGTGGTTGGGCTTGTAGGTCGGCGCGAGCTTGAGCAGGGTGTCGCGCAGTTCGATCAGCTCCAGCTCAAAGGCTTGCAACGCCTCGAATTGCTTTTCGTCGTCTCGTGTCCGTGCAGAACCCTTACTTCGCAGCGTCGCCATGTCAGCGACGACCTGTTTGAGCTTGGGCTCAACGAAGTCATTGATGGCGGTGTATAGCGTTTCGCTGGTGAGCCTGGGGTAATAGACCCATAGCGTGTAACTGCCGGACGTTGTGGTGAGCGGCCAGCAAATGGGCGCCCTCCTTGGGGACAACGAATGACTGGTAAGGTGATCGTCAAAAAAGCCTTTGGCCTCAGCAAAGTAGTTTTGCAGTGATGTTCCCGGCACTAATGGGGTTACGTCCTCTATGAAAACGTCCTCGGGCACTCCAAAGACGCTCTCTGAAAACTCAACCACCATTGAGAGAAGATCCTCGGTCAGACCAGATGAATGTCCTACCTTACCCGCGTGGGAGAAGGCTGCGGCAATCAATCTGTTGAGCAGAATGGAAAGACAATCGCGAAGCCCCTTATCTGCATCAAACATCGATGCCAAGTATTTCTCGGGACGCAATACCGACTCGATTTCTGGGCTTGATTCGTCCGACCCGCGCAAGCGATCGATATAATCGGCTAACAACCTCTGCTCCGATGCAGGAATGCCGTAAATATCAAATACCCTCAAATCAATTTGATGCTGCCGATCTGCAACACTCTCCCAGAAGGCGGAAATATTTCTCGCAGCTTGAGCCAAGCCGCGCTGAACGCTTTTGGTCGACGCTATCTCTTTAAGGGTCATCTCAAAGATGGCATCTTCGTCGGTTGCATCCCTAACAAAGCCATATGCCTCTCGCGCAAGGGTGCGCAAACCATCGTCCGCGAGTACTCTTTCTTCGATGGGAATTGCTGCGAGATGGGCGACCTCAAACTTTCGCCCCGGATGAAGAGCGGCGCAAATAATATCGGCCAAGCGAGAGTTGAAAAGGGCGAGCAAGTTCCAAGTTGACGCCTCTTCTTCAGGGATGATCGCCATCCCTGTGTCAGAAAATACCGAGTCTTGTGGCATGAGACGCCCATTCATGCCAACACTGCTGACCCTGGGAAAAGTTATCCCTGGCTTGAAGAACTCTGATTCATTTTTTATTGTTCGAGAAGCTCCACCGTACCTCTGCTCTGCGAAAGCCTTTGGCTCTAAGCCGCTTTTCTGCCATAAGAACAGCCAATTCTCGTTAGAGAAATATCGACGGAACTCGCCTCCCTTCATCATCGGAACCCACTTAAGGCCGCGACCTATTTCAGTGCTGGATACCTCCCATCGCAACCTGGTAAACCGAAAAATATCACCAGGAATCAGTCCTTGCCTTACTCTCCCATAGCGCGTCTTGCTGGTCGGTCTCTCGGCCAGTGGCTTGCAGGCGAAGCCTGGATCAAATTGTGGAAGGCGCTTAATTGCCTTTTCCACGGCTTCAGGAAGCCAGTAACAAAGTGATCCATTTGGGATCTCCAGAAACCAGCTATGTTCTCGCACCCAAGTGCTTTCAGGTGATCCGCCGCTCCGCAATGAAGACAAGATCTTAGCGATAGTCGGCTGCTTCTCCTTACTCGTGGAGAGATCAAAAGAGTAGAAAGATGTGCTTTTGCCTCTTGATGCAATGTAGGCACTGGTCTCGACAGTTGCCCCATCAAGGACGCCGCTTCCGAGGTCTACGAGAATTTGGAGTCTTGTTTCTCCAGTAAGGAGCTCGCGTCGCATAGGCTCGAAAAACTCAAGCGTATGAAATGTGCGAGATGTTATTTGTCCTTGGAGGCCGTTCGAAGCAAGCAGATCTTTGGCGCACCGCAGAAAGAAACACATATACAAGTCGGGGCGCCCAAGAGAGTAGGCTTCCTTTAGGTACTGCGAAGCCGAAGCGGAGGAATCTCCAAACGGGGGGTTCATGACGATTACATCGAACTTTTCGCGAGTCAGATCGATCATTCGAAGTAACTCGAGGGAGTCCTGGGCGAAAAGCCGACCTTGAAACGTAGCCTTCGACGTGTGCGCGAACTCAGTCAAAGACGAATGAAGACGTCCCTCTGCTTGCTGCCAGTTCTCCTGCTCCTGCGCAGCGAACAGGCCGGTGCCTTTGCCCACATAGAGCTGGCGAATCAAGTGCGGTAGCTCGCGTTCAACCTGAAGCAGCACCCCCAGCTCCGGCAGACCCTTGAGCATTTGCAGGGTCTTCTCGAACAGCTCGGCATCGCGCTGATCGAGGTTGGCGGCAAACTGCTGGCGCAACTCACGTTCGGCCGGCGGCGCGATAGCGGCAACTACGTGACCGCGCCCAATCAGTGGGCGGTCTTTGGCTTTCACTCCCGCATCGTGCCAGGCACGCTGCGCCCGCAGCCACAGCGCCAGAGATGCGATCTGCGCAGCGCGGGGGTCGATATCCACGCCATAAATATTGTGCTCGATGATCAGACGCGGCACGTCGCGCAGATATGCCGCCTCGTCCTCATAGGTCTGGCTCAGTGGCTTGAGTGCTGCTTGAGGTTGAGTCGATACATCCAGCGAACCGGGGCCGTGCTGTTGTTCCCAGGCCCAGGCCTCGCAATAGATCTCGGCGAACAGATCAAAGGCATACAGGCCGAAGTGCATGGAGCCGCAGGCCGGGTCCAGCAGCTTGAGCGTGCGCGGGTCACGCAGCTTGGTGGCGGCTTTGGGCGTTTCGCCAGGCTTCACCAGCAGGTATTGGCAGCGATCGCGTAAACCTGTTTGCCCGCCCGTGGCGTTGAGCCAGAGTCGCCCGAGGGTGTTGTCCACCAGGAACTCGACCACATAGCGCGGTGTGAAGAACTGGTTGCGTACCGCCAGTTCTCGGCTGTTGCGCGGTGCCTGACTGGCATCGCGCATCGCCTTGCGCTCTTCCTTGGAGTTGAAGTACTGGTAGATCCAGCCGATGGTTTCATCTTCGCTCCACAGCGGGGCGATGTCGGCATCGTTGATCAGGTTCAGCACTTGCAGCAGCGCAGCCTCGCGCGGGAACAGGCGCCCCTGCGGTGAGTAGCGGTCGAACAGGCCCGGCAGGTCTTGGGCGAGTTCATCGAACACGCTGAACAGGTACACGCGGTAGGCATCGCCGGTTTCGCCCAGGCCAGTGCCAGCTAGGCGCGCGTAGAGCTGAAAGCCCTTAGCCTGGAAACCGTTGCCCACTGATTCGACCAGCAGACCACGCGCCTCGGCCATGCGCAGCGCCGCCAGGCGGTTGAGCACGGTGAAGGCCTGCTCCCGCACGATGCGATCAAGGCCCTGCGTGGCGTTCATGTCGCCACTGGCGGTGTAGTGCGCCAGGGTGTCGCGCAGGATGCGGGCAGTTTCGCGCTGGGCGTCGTTGATATGGCGCAGGCTGGCAAGCTCCGCCACGGTGCCCGCGTTCGGGTCCATGCCGTAGTCGTTCTGGAGCTGGCGAGTGAATTCCTCTTCCAGCACCCGGCGCGCATCGTTGACGAAGCGCTGGAGGCGGTTTCTTGTTGTTTGGTCGAAAGCCATCAATCGATTCCTATTGTTCTGTGACCGCTTGGAGCGAACCGGGCGCTTGCCAATCCTGGCCAAAGTGAGCGCGCAGGCTCTCGATAGCGGTTGGCAATGTCCCATCGCAGGTGACGCCAAGGTACGTGGCTGCCCGTGTGGTGCCCACGTACAGGTATTTGTCGAACAAGGCCGGATGCAGCGCCGCAAGTTGGTCAATGCCCACGAAGAACACGGCCTCGAACTCCAGACCCTTGATGTGCTGGATGTCGAACACGCGCACGTTGCTCTCTTGCCCGACGGCCTGTCCCTCACGACAGGCAATGACTTGGATGTTGTGTTCGGCCAGGGCTTCGTTCAGTGCCTCAGCCACTGGTGCCACGTCGTCTTCAGCATTCACAAAGATGGCAGTGGACGGCAGCTGGCCGACGAAACGCTCTATTTCTCGGATGCGGTCTGCCAACCAACTCACCACGATTGCTGTGTCTGTGGCGTGCTCCAGGAGCGCGGGCGCTACGCCGCCACTGTCCACATGCGCAGGCAAGCTGACGTTCTGCTCGGTGCCGCCGACGGCACGGATCATGGCGCGAGCGAGATCGTTCAGTTGCTTGCTCTGCCGGTAGGAGACGGTGATCTCCTTGATGTCGAAGTCGGCAAAGACCCACTTCATTTCGTCGGCGGATCGCGCACCCCAGGTGGTCAGACGTTGATTGAAGTCGCCGCAGGCAAAGAACGAGCGCAGCCGTGGATGCGCCAAGGCGGCCATGCAGGCCAGCTGGATAGGCGAAAAGTCGGTCGCTTCATCCACCAAGACCTGGTTGCGGTAATGGCCCAGGATGGGCTGGAGTGCCGACCAAGCGGGGCTGTCGATATCGCGCTGCACGTTGGGCCGGCTGATCAAGTCGCCTGCGGCGCGCAGGATGGCGAGCAGCACAATGTCCAGTTCGAGCGGATGGATGTCGCGGGCTTCGAAGCCTTCGTTGCGATACCAGCTCTCGGCTTGCTGGCGATCGCGCCGGAACGCGCGGTAGCGCTTCGGAATGCCGTCGAGATAGCGCTTGACCGGATTCACGAAGCGGCGCGCGTTGGTTTGCACCAGCAGGCTCGCCCCCACCTCGGCGCGGTCGGCTTCCGTCAGGCCACGCTCTGCCAGCCACTCGATGATCTTGCCGTTGCGCGACGACTTGCTGACCGCGCGCTTTGAGGCTGCAGCCCGGGCTTGGGCACGCACCGCTTGCATGTAGGCGTTGAGAGCGGCGGCACGACCGGTACGCGGTGCTGTAGTGTCTTCTTCCTCATCGGCATCAAGCTCGTCTTGTTCGTCGGCATCGGTGGTCTGGGCTTGCTGCAGGCCATCGATGAAGCGCGCCAACTCATCCAGGAACGCCCGATTGCGATTGAGCTGGAGGTTGAGCGCAGCTTTGATCTTGCCGTCAGAGGCTTCCTTCAGGCTGGCGACGAGCGCCTGGACCTTGGGGAGCTCGGCTGCCAGCGATCCGAAGGTGGACGCCAACGCGCCATCGCCCGCTTGCGGAAGGATGATGTGCAGCCGCTCGCCCAAGCTCTGGACTTCTGGCGCCTTGGCTTCGCGGAGCATGCTGGCCGCTTCATGCAGCTCTTGCACATAGGCGTTGCGCTGCCACGTGTTGAAATCGTCGAACCACCGAATTGGGCGATTCAGCGCCTCTGCGCTCAAGCTTGGCAGGCCGTCTTTCAGGACAAAGGTGCCGCCACCCGATGCGGTTCTGAGGACGCCGAAAGCATTTCTGGCCAGCTCGCGCCTGTAGTCCTGCCAGGTTCTGATGCGCAGATCGGAGGCGGGAACGCCTTCACGAGCGAAAGCCTCCTTGAGGTACTGTTTGAGCAATTCGGTGGGCGTGAACATCAGCCAGCTGTTGGCGTGCGCGACGCCCTGGGCGGTGGCCACCATTTCAACCAGACGTTGTTCGCCTTCTTCCAGGAAGGCGGTGTCGAGCTTCTGGCCAAGGCGGCGGATCAGGGTCGTCGTCTTACCGGTACCGGGCGGGCCAAGAATCAGCAGGCGCTTGTCGAGGGGAAGACGAAAAATCTCATCCTGGTATTGATCCAGAACGGGCTGATCGCGCAGACCCATCTTGGTGATAACGCTGCGGCGCACGCCGTCGATGATGTTGGCCTTGACGGTTTCTTCGGCCAGCAGTTGATCCAAAAGGTCTTCGGTGACTTCTTCTCCGGCAACCTCAGTCAGTAGCGCTCGCAACGACTCGATCGTGAGTGGACCGAAATGCTCGGCCTCCACCACGGTGTCGCGCGAATCCCAGCCATCAGCCAGTGCGGCGGGTCGGAGTTGGGCGCGCTCCAAGACCTCGACAACGGTGCCATTGGGCAGTGTGAATTCAGCCCCGATCGCCAAAGAGGCCAAGCGACCGACCGGGGCACGGTAACTGGCCAGATTCTGGAATCCTGAAACCGGCGTGGTTCGACAGATGTAATAGGTACGCTCTTCGCCTTCCTCATCCACAACGACGACACGAGCGATCGCAGGCTCGGCCGCCAATACCTGATAGCTCTCGCGGTTGGCCTGGCTAATCTGATCCAGTTTCTGGATGGCCGAACTGGACGTCATCGTATTGACGCTCGCCAAGGCATCGGAGCCCAGCGTTCGCCCATCGTGCAGATTGCGTTTTGCAGCCGAAGCAATGCTGTCGAGCTGGGTGAGCGCCTCGCCTGCGACTTGCTCAATGTGTTGCCTGGATTCGGTAGTCAGCTCCATGCTTAGTTCCCACCCGTTCCAGGCTGTTCACCCACGACAAGAGACACTTCGATCTCGGCATACAGAGCGAGTTGAGCCTTGATTTCATGGAGCTGTTGAATCAGCGTGTCGATGTCTGCGGCCGAGGTCATCTTCACTGGCACGGCGATCGATTTGGTGAGCTTCGCCGGACCTTTCTCACCAGTCTTGGCCCGCTCTTCCTCCATGCGCTTGCGCAGGCGTTCCTGCCCTTGGCGCTGGATGGAGCGCTTCAGATCTTCGAGGGTGCTGTTGATGTCGTAGTCGCGAGCCAGCAGCTTCTTGAGTCCGGCCAGATCCTGCGTGGCGGCCAGGGCGAGCCCGTCTAGCCGGTTCACGGCGTTGCCGCGCTCCTCCTGGGTGAGCTCTTCCCACTCGGGGATGCGCTGCAGATCCTCGACACCTTCCTTCAAACGGAGCTTCTGCTGATCGGATAGCGTGATGACCGCATCGCGCACGCGGCCCTTCAGATGGGTAAGCTGCGAATTGAAGTCAGCCGTGTGCTTGTAGAAGTCCTCCTTGCCCAAGCGCTCAGACAGGGTTCCCAGGTCTTCCGCAAGTTCGCGACGCAGCTCCCCTGGCACGCCGGTGTCCGGCAAGGCTTCGATGTCGCGGCGATGGGCTTGCAAGTCGCGTAGCGTGGCGTCGAGCCCGTTGTCAAGCGCCCGCTTCACTTCGAGCGCCCACTTGAGGTTGTCGTAAATGGCGGACGTTTCGGCACCCAGGCGCTGCGGGGCGTCGGAGGCATCGGTGAACAGAACGTCGGCAATGTCCTGGTTCAAAGTGCGGATGCGGTCACTGCCTGCCAGCCCGAGGCCACTGAGCTTTTCGGCCAAGGAGCCGTAGTCGTGCTGGAAGCGTGGGAAGTGCTTCGCCGCCGCCTTGCTGATCTCCTGCTCCAGCGGAATAACCATGTCACCCACCAGTTCGGTGAGCCGCTCAGCGGCGCGACCGAGCGTTTCGATGGATGGGCGCTCATCGCGCAGCGCGACACCGATCTGCTTGAAGGAGTTGTTGGTCTTCAGCGCATCGATCGCCTGTTGCCCAGCAGCCGTGACTTCACGGCCCGAGACCTTGAGCTTGATTTCGCCCGCCATGAGCATGGCGGCCACGATGTAGCGCGTGGTATCAGGTGACCAGCCAAACGGATCGCTGCTGAAGTCGTCGAGCAGGCGCTTGCCATCGACCGTGCCGCGCTTGTCGATGTAGTCGCGGATGCTGATCATCGCCTTGTGGTCAATCTTGAACGAGGCGCGACCGGCCACGGTTTGCACCAGGCCGAGCGGGTCCAGCGCACTGCTGATGGCGGCGGGGTTGGCGACCTTGAGAAATTTCTCGGCGGTGTCGGTTCCCGCACGCACCGGCGCTTCGACATAACGGTCGAACACCTGGTCGGCCACGTCAGAGAGCAGTTTTTTAGCGGCGTCCAGTAGGTCGGCGTCCAGTGCCGATACCGCCGTGGCCTGGCCACGGAACACAAACGAGCCTGCTTGCAAGGTTTGCTTGATCTTGCTCTGGAGCTGGGTAGCCAGCTTGGCAGCACGGTCGAGCTGGCCGGTGCAGTAGTCCTTGACCTCTTGGTCGGGCTCGTTGCGGTGCAGTTCGGCGATGCGCTGGCAACGATAGATTTCGTTCGCCAGATCGTCGAGTTCGGAATTGGCGCGAGCCAAAAGCCCGATGACATTCCGACCGGCGCGGCTGCGGGAGTCATCCAGCATCCGGTTCTTGGCGGTGTCGTAGTCGCTGGTAGGCACCAGCTCGACAACGGTCTGGATCGTGCTCTGGTCACCGGCCAGGCTGGTAATGGCGCTACCGGCCTGGACCTTCAGGCCCGTTGCGACGGCCATCGTGCCGTGGAGACTGACACGAGGCAGCGGATCGAAGGACTCGCGCAGTGCATCGTTGAAGATGCGCTTCACGTCCACGGAGCGCAGTGCGATGGCACCGCGCTCCTGCTCGATATCCCGCAGCTTCTCGCTGAGAAACACGAGATTGCCATCCTTCTCGCCGAGTGGCACATGCACGTCGTTAAGCATCTCTTCGACGGCTTTCTTCACCGTATCGAGTTGCGATGCTGCAGTGATGGACGGGTGCATCAAACTGGCGACGTTCTGCACCGACACCGGCAGGTTGCCGAGGATCTGAAGGACAGCGACGGACTTGGCGATGTCCTGATGGAGCTGCGAGTCCGGGAAGCGAATCTGCACCTTGCCGACCGCCTGGTGGATGGACGTGAAAGCGCGGCGGATGTCCTTTTCCAGTTCGTCGTACAGCGTCACCGTGGTGGCCAGCCAACCCACGGGCTGATCGGCCATTGCCTTGGAACCGCCTTCGCCTTTCAGCACGTCCTGGATCACTTTGATCGCAGAGCGCAGGCCAATACCGCCGGTGGACTTGGCGAGTGCGCCCAACAGGTGCAACAGGATGTCGAAGTGCGCCGGCAGGAACGGGTAGAGATTGGTGAAACTCTCTTTGCTGAAGTCCGCGTCGTAGTACTTGGCGTCCTGCAGCTTGGTGTTGTGTCGAAGCGCTTGGCCGTGGGCGTCGAACAGCTTGCCAAGCTCGTTCTCGCCCGTCGGTGATTTGCCAAGCAGACGGCGATAGCAAATCTCTTTGATGTCGCTCGATTCCAGGTCGATCTGGATCGGGAAGCGGTCCTTCAGCTTGTAGAGCTTGTCGGAGTTCAGCGCGGCGCGCGGGTCGTCCTCGGTAAGGGTCTGCTGCGCGGTAGAGATGATCCATGCCTTGCCGTCGCCCAGCCGCTTGAGGTTCTTGGCCAGGCCATCGAGGTTGAGGATCAGGTTGTCACGCGAGGCCACGTACTGGCCGACTTCGTCGACGATGAAGATGATGTTCTGCTTGCCACTCTTCTCGCGGACGATGTCGATCATCTCCTGCACGCGCTGGTCTTCGAATTGGAAGAAGCCCTCGGTGCTGGACGAGAAGGACTTGGCCTCGGGGAAGAGTGCCGGGTACATCTCATGGGCGATCTTGGGGATCAGTCCGTCGATTGCCAGTGGGTTGTTCTGTACTCGGGCCCAGGTTGCGCCCGGCAGTGCCTTGGCGATCCGTTCATGGAGCTCATGCGTGCGGCCATCCTTCTCGACCATGCGCTCAAAAGCGGCAACCTTCAGGTTGCGCGAGTAGCCGGCCCACTGCAGCACCTTAAAGTAGAGGACCGTGGAGACGTCTTCCATCGTGGCGCCGGCAAGCATTTCACTGGCCAAATCCAGCATGACCACAGCAGCCGGGAAACGCTTCGCCACAGTGCTGAGGAGTGCCTTGGTCTGTGGCTTGTGCAGGCGGTCTTGCAGGTAGTTGATGAATGAAGTGCCGTCGATGGTGCGCTGATCGTCAAACGCCAGGCCGAGGTACTTGGTGAACGAGCTCTTACCGGAGCCGTAGAAGCCTGAGACCCAAACGCCCACCTCATTTTCGCCACCGGACTCCATCGCGAGCTGCATGCGATCGAGGAGCTTGCGGAACTGTTCCTCAATGCTTTCGGTGACCACGTATTCGGAGATCTCAGCCTTGAGTCGGCCTTCTTGCGAGGCGCCATAGGTGATGACCTTCTCGATGGTCCGGTAGATGTCCTTGCTTGGATCGAAGAGTGAGCGAATGGTCATAGGTTTATCCCAGGGTTCTTTTGTCTGTTCAGCCGCCGACGTGGACGGAGCGGTAATTGCCGTCTTCCGGGTAGAAGCCGAGAAACTTCAGGCGCGTCTTGCCGGTTCGCACGCCGGGGTACAGAAAAATCGTCGGCACATGAAACTTGCCCTGGAGCTGGCTCTCGATGGCGCCGATGCGCATAAACGGATGCAGTGCCTCAAGGTCCGTTACCAAGAGCAGCGCGTTCTGCTGGCCTTCGAGCGGCTGCAGGGCATCCTCAAGTCGCTTCAGCAGGCCGTTATCTGCCGTCAGGATGTCCGCCAGCGCCTTGTTGGTACGCGGCCAATCCAGTGGCGCTGACTTGTCTTCCATCACACAGAGCGACCAGAACGGGTCGTCTTTGAGCAGCGCCCAGAGCTGTTCGGCGATGGAGAACGTGTGCACGTCCCAGCCTTCTTGGTGCAGTTTGGCTACCCATGCGGGTGTCTGCCGCTTCACCTCGAGGATTTGTTCTGGTGGGAAGACGAGGTAGTAGATCGGCTCGAAGCTCGCATGGCCGAGCTCGCGCCCGTGCCGAATGCGCTCGCGCAACTCGTCGAAATCAGCTTTGAGTGAGGACATCGCAGAGCGCCTCCATGTCTTGTTGTTTCCAGCTGATGCGGATCACGTCGCCAGCAGCCTGGACGATGAACAACCCCTTCAGCGAGAGTCGTTTGATTTCCTCCAGCACGTCTTCGCGCGCCAGGCCAAACAACTGCCAGTCTTCGTGGGTCAGTAGCGCGTTATCACCGACGCCGGAAAAGTGCAGCTCATGAGCTAAATATGCAGCCGCAGACGGCGAGATGCGGAACGGCAGGATGCGGCGGCTTGAGCGCAATCCGCGCTCAAGCATTCCGTAGTCGGCACAGCATCCGGTCAGATAGGCGGAGACGCGCCGCACTGTCGTCTCAGACCAGCGCTTAACTGTCTTGCCGTCATCGATGCCTCGCTCGACAAAGGCACGGGCGTCTTCATTGGTGATCTGTGTGTATCCACCGGCGTATCGAGCCCAGTAAACGTGGCGCACGAAGTCACCAAGAATGGGATTGGCGCGGCTCGTGAAAACCAGCATGAGCTGTGTCAGATCAGCAGTGGAAATCGTTGCCGACAGCCGCTTGAGGTGAGCAGCCGGTGTACCGCCATTGACCAGATAGCGCGGGGCAAAGCATTCGACGACGATGTTGCGGAGTCGACGCGCGGTAACGGTTGGGAATCGACCTGATTCCAGCGCGACTTGATGCAACTGATTCGCCGACATGCCTGGCGACCACAGGTCGAGCAGCGTCTTGGTCTCGTTGACGAGCCCAAGGCCTGCTTGTAACTGTGTCGTGTAGGGCTTGTTGTCGGCCACGATCACCCCACCAGATATGGATATGTTTTGGCGTTCTGCGTGAACGCCGATAGATAGGCCGCAGCGATAGCCTTCAGTGTGTCGGTGGAATCGAGATCCTTGATACCACCAACCGCCGTTGGACCTACGCTGGACGTGCCGCCCATGGTGGCCAAGCGCTTCAACGCATCCAGCGCAGCCTCTTTGCTCTGCGGTGTCTGACTGGCGAGTTCTTCTCCCGCGCTGCTTTGCACGATCGCGTGCAGGTCTTGTTCGACTTCTTCAGGCAGCCGGAACAGGTGGTAGCTGCCCACGCTCAAATGCTCGTCGTGCAATCGTCTGGCTGCTTCCAGCACACCGTGGTACTGAGCAAGGCGAGATGTTTTCGAGAAGACCGGCTCCAGGAAGAGGCGGCTTGATGCTTCATAGAACGCCGTTGGCCACCAGGCGCATTGAGCGCGCTCACCGAGGAAGCCGACGAGCAATCTCATCTGTAGCAACGTGGGCAGGTAGGATTCTTTCATCTCAAATCTCATCATTCGTTTGTTCTGCCGACGCGACCGGCGTAGGCAGTGATATCCACTGTTTAGTCACAATCCGCTCCCGCGTGGGCCGCATCCACAGGCGCATACCCTGGAGCCAGCACGGCGTTCTTGACGCCATACAAGGCCAAGTGGTCCTTGAGCCAAAGTCTGTACTCCGGCCCGCGCAGGCTGTGGTCTGGCGAGCAGTCGACGCTCCACTGCCGCAAGATGTACCCGGCTGTGGCTGCACGTAGCTTCATACGCAGTGACCCGCCAACCATGCCGTAATCCATCTTCGTAATTTCAGGATGAGGCTGGTCTGGATGTGGCACTAACTCCAGTTCAACGATCCGAGTCCACTGGATATCGTTGTCATACCGTTCGCTGGCTTGTGGCTCCTCATTAAGCCTGGCTGGTGCTTCAATGCGAGTCACAACGAAATCTCGAAACTCTCTGCTCTTGCGATCAAATGCCCGGATGTGCCAGCGCAGGCCAGTATCTACCAGCGCAAAAGGTACAATGACCCGCTCTGTTTCACCACTGCTGATTGAGTGATATCTGATTTGAAGCGGTCTGCGGGCACAGATTGATCGCGTCACAGCTGCCAGCACATCTAGCGAGGGCGTACTCAGCGATGCTGGCGCCTCAAATGCCCCAAGCACAGGTCGGGCAACTGTCGAGCCATCCCCAAACCCTTCGGTCAGCCAGGACAGTACGCGCTGGGTTGCATGCTCAAAAAGCGCCACAAAACTGGACTGATAGACATAGGCTTTCGCCTTCGCGTCATAGTCGATGTTGCAAGGCGCGAGCTCTTTGTACAGCGCCAAATCTCTGGATGCAGCCGCTGACTTCACACCAAATCGATCGACAATATCCTGACGTCGTATGTCGCCAACAAACCATAGACGCAACTCGACCAATGCAAGTCGCTCTCGCTGGGACTGTGACAAAGAAGAAAGTTGCTCAGAATGGTTCATTTCAGTCTTTGAAAGCCAATTCCGGGTACTTTATACGGTTTTTTTTGTGGAGTCTATGGTTATCAAAATGAATACCAATCGACCTAGGAAGTAGCAACTTGCGGTTTTGTTGCACAAATCGGCACGTATCCTGCTTGATCTGACCTCATCGCAGCCCAATCCGTCATCAGCATGAGCAAGCCAGCCCCGCCAAAGTACCGCACGACCAACTGGGAATCCTACAATCATGCGCTGCGCCAGCGTGGCTCTCTGCTGATCTGGCTGGACAAGGACATGGCATGGTTTGCCACCCCAGCCGGCAAACGGGGTCGCGCCGAACGATTCAGCAATGCAGCGATTCAGTTCTGCCTGATGATCAAAAATCTCTTCAATCTGGCGCTACGCCAGACCACGGGCATGGTCGCCAGCCTGTTGAAATTGGCCGGATTGGACTGGCCAGTGCCTGATTACAGTACCTTGTCGCGACGACAGAAAACGTTGCAGGTGCTGATTCCTTACCGGAAAAATCGCACGGGCCTGCATCTGCTGGTGGATAGCACCGGCATCAAGATGCTCGGCGAAGGTGAGTGGAAAACCAAGAAGCATGGTGCCGAATATCGCCGGCAATGGCGCAAGGTGCATCTAGGCGTCGATGCGGAAACGCTGGAAATCCGCGCCATGGAAATCACCTCGAATAGCATTGGTGATGCGCCCGTCTTGCCTGATCTGCTGGCGCAAATTCCGAGCGATGAGATGCTGGTTTGCGTTGTTGGCGACGGTGCCTATGACACCAAGGGCTGCCATGCCGCGATTGCCAGCCGCGAGGCCGAAGCCATCATTCCTGTGCGCAAGAATGGTAAGCCCTGGAAAGAAAACACCGCAGGGGCAGCAGCCCGCAATGAAGCATTACGAACGACAAGGAGTCTCGGGCGCTCCATCTGGAAGAAATGGAGCGGCTACCATCGGCGTAGCCTGGTTGAAACCAAGATGCGGTGCTTCAAGCTGCTGGGCGAACGCGTGATGTCGCGAGACTTTGATCGTCAGGTTGCTGAGCTGCAAATTCGGGCGGCACTACTGAACCGCTTCACGCAGCTCGGGATACCGGAAACGGTTCGCGTAGGGTAACTCCGTCCGGGGTTGGGGAAATTTGACTCGGATTTGATTTGTGCAACAAAGCCATTCCAGACTATAAAAATTCTTCACCAGCATGATCCTTAAACAGATTTGCACGACGTAAATAGCGCAACACTGTTCGAGGATCTTTCTGTCCGGTAACCTCCATGATCTTGTACAGCTGAACATCCCGCTCACCAGCGGAAGTAATAAAGCCAGAACGGAGGCTATGCCCACCAAATTCGGTGAAACCTAATCCGATCTGGTTTGCACAGTTCTTGACCACCCGAGCCATCCACTGCGCGCTCAGGCGCTGCTCGGTTGCGGCCCCCGCCCAGTCAACGCGTCGAAAAACAGCCCCTTCATCAATCCCCGCAGTGGATAACCAGGCCTTCAGATGCGTAACAGGTTGCAGTCGTCGACCATTCAAGATGGGCTTTTCAAATCCATTGCCGCCTTGATCGGTTTTGCCACGCCGGATCAAGCAGACTAGGTTACCGGCCTGGTCAAATTTCAGATCGGAAACATCAAGTGCCGCCAGTTCTGATCTACGAAACGCTCCAGCAAACCCCATGGCAATAATCGCCCGATCGCGTAAACCAATGAGGGTATCGGGTGTTAGCTGCAACATGCGAAACACCTGATGATCCAAGATCGGCTCTTTTTGATTGCGAGGCAGCGTGCCATGGATACGCCGGATACCAGTCAACGTACCACGCACTAACGGATGGTCTGTTGGTGACGGTAACTCCTTCATCTGATGCACATAGCGAATCGCTGCCAATCGTCTTTCCAGCGTAACAGCCGCAACACCTGATTCTGCCTGATCAGAGAGAAACATCGCCAAGGTTTCGGGTGTAGCCGGTGTTGTTGCCAACTTGAACCGTTCGCACCAGTCACAAAAGATTCGGAAATCTGACTGATAAGCCCGCAACGTGGCAGGAGCCAGCTGAGCGCGCAAGTAGCCAATCGCGGCTTCAAAGGATTTTTGCAGCTCAGCGGGTACACCGCTGAAGCTGGATTGTGGCGTCAATGTTGTCATGGCGTGAACTCATCTGGCTCTGCGTTCATTCTAGACTACTAGTCACGATAAGTGTCATTATCGTGACTAGTAGCCTCGACAAGATAAACTGGAATTTGCGGTCCTGCTACTCAAACGTGGGGGGACGTCGTTAACAGCACAGCCCGGCACAAAGGCCGGGCTGTGCTGGTCTGGCAGAACCGCAGGCAGCGTTAGAGAACGAACGCCGAGGAGGTCAGCCTGCTCACACCGGTGAGCTGGATTTCAAATTCGGCGGTACTGTCGGCGTTGGTATTGCCGTACAGGATGTACGTTCACCAGCCGCACCTGACCGGCCAGGGGGAATGCAGTCGAGGTAGACGATCAGGTAGACACGATCCAGCGGGCGGGACTGCCAAGCCTTGGCATCCTCCATCACCACTTCAGTAACGGAAGAAATTTGCCTAGGCGATACCTCGCTACCATACATTTCCTCAAGTTGCGCCTGAATTTCCCGTAACGTCATGCCGCGGGCGTAAAGTGAGAGGATTTTGTCGTCGAAACCGGTCCTGCGGGTCTGGTGCTTGGAGATCAATTGCGGCTCGTAGATGCCATGCTGGTCGCGTGGAATGTCGATGGGCAAGACACCGAATTCGCCCTTGAGCGTTTTGCGGCTGCGGCCATCGCGGATATTGCCGGCAGGATTGGCGACCGGTTGATGTTTGTCGTGGCCGAGGTGTTCGGCCATTTCGAGTTCGAGTGCTTTTTCGACGATCAGCTTGGTTAATTGTCTGGTCTCGGATCATAATTTACCCATCCGCAGTTGGCGACTCTATCTGGCACGTTCGGTTTTGGGTACGCTCTGCATGTCGATCTCCAGGTCAGGCCAATGAATCTCCGTTTGCACGGGC
>NZ_JADFUA010000017.1 GCF_015223195.1 Chitinilyticum piscinae
CTCTATAACCAGCATTTGCCACAGCGGGCGCTACAGCACCAATCCCCCCTTCAAGCGATGAAGCATTGGCAGAAGCAAAGGCCCGAGTTATTCAAAAAGCGTGTAATTAATCGAGCGGGACTGGACATCTAGCTTGTTGGCAGCATCCGATTGCTCGCGGATGCGGGTTCGAACGCTCAAAACACTGAGTGGCAATGGATCGCGGTAGCAATGCTCTCAGCGATTTTCTGTTGATATGTTGTTAGACGTAGTAACTTTGCTTCATCCGGGTGGCGAATGACGCCGGCTTCGAGCAGGATGGCAGGGATGGTGTTGTGCCGCAGGACTGCGAAGTTGGCCTGGTAGATGCCCAGTTGTCGGTCGAGCATGGGGCGGTTTTCGCCGGCAATATTATCAGTGTGGTGCAGGGTGGGGCTGAAGCCGGCTTCCTGCAATTTTGCGCTGATTTGGCTGGCGCAGTGCAGGCTGCGGGCATATTCGGGCCCGTCACTGTTTACATAGAGTGAATAGCCGCGAAAGCGCTCGCTCATGAGTTGGGGCTGGCCATTGACCAGCCACTCTTCGAGAAATTCTTCCTTCATCGAGTCGTGATGCACCGAGATGAAGAGGTCATGTCCTGCTGCAGCCTCGGCGCGTGGCTTCAGTTCGTTCATGAGTCCGTCGTCACCGATCAATGTCACGCTATGCCCAGCATTGCGCAGAGTCTGTGCGATGACCTTGGCCAGAGCAAGGTTATAGCTGAACTCGGTTTCGCCATAGGCACTCAGGGTGCCGGGCTTGGCCAGATTGTGGCCGATATCCAGTGCGATGCGTGCTGCATTTGTCGCGGGGGCGATAGAAAAAACGCCGGCCAAGGCCAGCGTTAGCAGGGTTGTACGCAATTTTCTCATTGTGCCTGCCGCTCGGCTTCCAGGCTGGCAACCCTTGCGGCTTTGGCTTCAGCGCGTTTCGCGGCAAACTTGGGGCGCAGCAGATTCATCAATACGATGTCGCGTGCAGTCATCAAGGCAAACAACCAAGCGAGTAGAATGGCGGCGTAAGCCCACTGGCTATTGCGCAGGCCGGGGGAGAGGTGCTCGATCAGAGGATTGAGCGCGTATTGCACGGTGAGCAGGATGGCGACCACCAGTACGACAGTCGACATGGCCCGTTCCTTCAGGAAGGTGCCGCGCAGCAGGATGCGTTGCTCCATTTTGCTCAGGCCTTGCAGTTCGGGGACCTGATCCGGTCGGAGATAGAATGGCATGGTATTCCTTGGGTATTACCCTGTTGGCCTTTCATGAAAAGGCCTGTGGGCGTATAGATTATTGGGTATTCAGGAAAACAGCAGGCCGCTTGCGCGGCCTGCTGTTTTTGGATTGCGTAAGCCCTGATGAGTTCCGTTTATCCCAGCCACTTGCGGGCATTGCGGAACATGCGCAGCCAGCCGCCATCTTCGCCCCAGCTTTCCGGGTGCCAGCTGTTCTGTACAGTCCGGAACACGCGCTCCGGGTGCGGCATCATGATGCTGAAGCGGCCATCGGCGGTGGTGACACCGGCGATGCCTTGCGGGCTGCCATTCGGGTTGAGCGGGTAGGTCTGCGTGACCTTGCCGTGGCTGTCGACATAGCGCATTGCAACGATGGCCTTGCCGATATTGCCCTGCTGGCTGAAGTTGGCAAAGCCTTCACCGTGGCTGACCACGACCGGGAACTGGCTGCCGGTCATGCCGCCGAAGAACAGCGACGGTGATTCCGGCAGCTCGACCATCACGAAGCGGGCTTCAAACTGCTCGGACTGATTGCGGGTGAACTTCGGCCAGTTTTCCGCCCCCGGGATGATGCCGGACAGGTTGGCCATCATCTGGCAGCCGTTGCATACGCCCAGACCGAAGGTGTCGCTGCGGCCGAAGAAGGCTTCGAATTGCTCGCGGGCCTGCGGGTTGAACAGAATGCTCTTTGCCCAGCCTTCACCGGCACCCAGTACGTCGCCGTAGGAGAAGCCGCCGCAGGCTGCCAGACCCTTGAAGTCGGCTAGTTGCACCCGGCCGGCAATGATGTCGCTCATGTGCACATCGGTGGCGGCAAAGCCCGCGCGGGTGAACGCGGCGCCCATTTCGATGTGACCGTTGACGCCTTGTTCGCGCAGGATGGCGATGCGCGGCTTGGCGCCAGTCGCAATAAACGGCGCGGCGATGTCTTCGCTCGAGTCGAATGTCAGTTTGGCAAACAGACCCTTGTCCTGCTTGTCGTCCAGCAGGGCATATTCGCTGTCGGCGCAGGCCGGGTTGTCACGCAGGCGCTGGATTTGCCAGCTGGTGAACGACCAGGCCTTGTGCAGGGCCACGCGGGCTTCGTCCAGCAGAACGCGGTTGCGCTTCTTGATTTTCAGGCTGTCGTCGCTGTTGATGTGGCCGACGACGTGCAGTTCGCTGGCAAGCCCGGCATTCATGAACGCGGCAATGACCGCAGCTGTGTCGCTGCGCTTGACCTGCAGGACAGCGCCGAGCTCTTCATTGAACAGTACGCCCATCACGCGGCCATTCTCGGCACGGGCAACATCTTCCGGTGTAACTTCGCTTTGGGCGCGTTGTTGACGGCGACGGTCGATGCACAGCTCGTCGATTTCCAGGGTGACGCCGACGTGGCTGGCAAACATCATTTCGGTGATGGTGGCAATCAGGCCGCCATCGCCACGATCATGATAGGCCAGCAGCTTGCCCTGGGCATTGAGCGTCTGTACGGTTTCGAAGAAAGCCTTCAGATGCGGCACGCTCACGACATCCGGTGCCCAGTTGCCGACCTGTTTGTTGACTTGCGCCAGTGCCGAGGCACCCAGGCGGCATTTACCGCAGCCAAGGTCGATCAGCAGCAGGTCGGTATCGCGGTCATCCACCAGTTGCGGGGTCAGCGTTTTGCGAACGTCGGTAACCGGGGCGAAGGCGGAGATGATCAGCGACAGCGGCGCTACGACGGCTTTTTTCTCGCCCTGGTCTTCCCAGACCGTCTTCATCGACAGCGAATCCTTGCCGACCGGAATACTGACGCCCAGCTCGCGACACAGCTCGAGGCCGACGGCTTCCACGGTGTCGTACAGGTTCGCGTCTTCGCCCGGATGGCCGGCTGCGGCCATCCAGTTGGCGGAAAGCTTGACATCGCCCAGCTTGGCAATCGGCGCTGCGGCAATGTTGGTCAGTGCTTCGCCCACCGCCATGCGGCCGGAGGCCGGCGCGGAAATCAGCGCCAGCGGGGTGCGTTCACCCATGGCCATGGCTTCGCCAAGATAGGTGTCGTAGCTCATCGCGGTAACGGCCACGTCAGCGACCGGTACCTGCCAGGGGCCGACAAACTGGTCGCGCGCAGTGTAGCCGCCGACGGTGCGGTCGCCGATGGTGATCAGGAATTTCTTGTCCGCCACGGAGGGGAGTTGCAGGATGCGGTACAGCGAATCCTTGAGGTCAAGCGACGAGGAATCGAATACCGGCAGCTCCGGTTTCAGGCGCTGTACGTCGCGCGTCATTTTCGGCGGTTTGCCCAGTAGCACGTCCATCGGCATGTCGACGGGCTTGTTGCCGAAGTGCGGATCTTCGACGACCAGCTGGCGCTCGGTGGTTACTCGCCCGATCACGGCAAACGGGCAGCGCTCGCGTTCGGCGATGGCCTCAAAGGCAAGCAGAGCATCCGGCTTGATCGCTAGTACGTAGCGTTCCTGTGATTCGTTGGACCAGATTTCCTTCGGTGCCATGCCACGTTCTTCGATATGCACCTTGCGCAGATCGAATACGGCCCCCATGCCGGCATCGTTCACCAGTTCGGGGAAGGCATTGGAAATACCGCCGGCGCCGACATCATGGATGGACTCGACCGGGTTCTTTTCACCCAGTTGCCAGCAGCGATCGATGACTTCCTGAGCGCGACGTTCGATTTCCGGATTGCCGCGTTGCACAGAGTCAAAGTCGAGATCGGCCGCATTTGCACCGGTGGCCATCGAGCTGGCCGCACCGCCACCCATGCCGATCAGCATGCCCGGTCCGCCGAGCTGGATCAGCAGGCAGCCTTCCGGCAGGGCATTCTTGCCGACATGGATGTCGCGGATGTTGCCCAAGCCGCCGGCGATCATGATGGGCTTGTGATAGCCGCGGCGCTCGCCATTGACGGTTTCCTCGAAGGTACGGAAGTAGCCGGTGAGGTTGGGCCGGCCGAATTCATTGTTGAACGCCGCGCCGCCGATCGGGCCTTCGATCATGATGGCCAGTGCGTCGGCAATGCGTTCGGGCTTGCCGTAAGTCGGCTCTTCCCAGGGCTGGACAGCGCCGGGAATGTTCAGGTTGGAAACGGTAAAGCCGGTCAGACCCGCCTTGGGCTTGGAGCCGCGGCCGGTGGCGCCTTCGTCGCGGATTTCGCCGCCGTTGCCGGTGGCCGCACCCGGGAAAGGCGAGATGGCGGTCGGGTGATTGTGCGTTTCCACTTTCATCAGGATATGGGTGTTTTCCTGATGGCCGGCGTATTCGTTGGAGCCGGGGGCGGGGTAGAAGCGGTTGATCAGGGCGCCTTCGATCACCGAGGCGTTGTCGGAGTAGGCAACGACGGTGCCTTGCGGTGCGGCCTTGTGCGTTTCGCGGATCATCCCAAACAGGCTGTAATCCTGCTTTTCGCCGTCAATGATGAAGTTGGCGTTGAAGATTTTGTGGCGGCAATGTTCGGAGTTGGCCTGCGCGAACATGGTCAGCTCGACGTCAGTCGGATTGCGGCCGAGCTTCTGGTAGTTCTCCACCAGATAGTCGATTTCATCATCCGACAGGGCAAACCCGAATTCATTGTTGGCTTTGAGCAGGGCATCCTTGCCGCCGGCGAGAATATCGACCGTCAGTAGCGGCTTGGGCTCGAAGTGGCGGAACAGTTCCGCGCCCGCTTCCAGCGAATCAAACACCTGCTCGGTCATGCGGTCGTAAACCAGCGGCAGCAGAATGTTCTTTTCCGCGGTGGACAGTGCGGCACCATGCTTGCCGGCATAAACCACCATCCCGCGCTCGATGCGCACGACCTTGCCTTCCAGTCCGCAGTGCAGCGCAATGTCGGTGGCTTTGGACGACCAGGGCGAGATGGTGCCAAGGCGCGGCAGTACGACCAAAGTGGTGCCGGTGGCCAGCTCGGGCTGTGCCGGTTCGCCATAGCTCAGGATGCGTTCGAGGGTGCGGCGTTCTTCGTCGTTCAGCGGTGCGGAAAGCTCGACAAAGTGCCAGAACTCGGCATACAACTGAAGTACCAGTTCGTGCGGTGCCAGCGCGGCAGCCAGTTTGTCGATGCGGAACGGAGAGAGCGCGGTGCCACCACGCAGTTTGAGCACTTCAGCCATGTCGGATTGTCCAGAATGACAAGAGAAACAAAGACGTGATCATACCGAAAAACCTGTTTATTTGCTGGCTTGCCGCATGCACTACGCTGCTGGCCGGCCTCAATCCGGGTGTTGCCGCTGCTGCCGATGTGACGGCTTATACGGAAAATCTGCCGCCGCTCAATTACGAGCAGGATGGTCAACTGCGGGGCTTTAGTGTTGAACTGTTGCAAAAAATGGCCAGCGAGGCCGGTCTGACCCTTGATATCCAGGTCATGCCCTGGATCCGGGCTTACCAGACTGCCCAGGGGGATGGTGACAATCTGCTTTTCACGCTGGTGCGCACCCCGGAGCGGGAGGCCCTTTTCCAATGGATCGGCCCGGTTGCCAAGCGGCAGGTCTATCTGTTTCGGCTGACAAGCCGCAGCGAAATTTTGCCGCGCAACCTGGATGAAGCGCGGCGCTGGCGGATTGGTGTGGTGCGCGAGTCGGCATCCACGCGCCTGTTGATGGCCAATGGTTTCGAGCTGGGACGTGATCTTGAGCCCGGTCAGGACGATTACATGAATATGCGCAAGCTGCAGCATGGCCGTATCGACATGATGCTGGCGCTGGATGCCTCGGCATATTTCAATCTGGCCAAACTGGGTGGAGCGGAAAACGACATTGTTCCCGCCTTGCTGGTCGACGGGCAGAGTGAATACTACATCGGCGCCAGCCCCCGGTTTTCTCCAGCCAAGCTGCAGCGACTGCAGCAGGCTTTTGCAAAATTGCAGCGCAACGGTGAGCTGGCTGCACTGCGGCGGCGCTATTTCGGCAGCTAGTTTGACTGCACAATTGCGGCAAAGTCATGCGCATTGGCTGCTTCTATGCTTCATACCGGACTGGCGATAGCTGCTCATTGGCTGTTGTATGGGCTATACAGGCAGTGTGCTGCGGCTTGGGGCTTGCAGCCTTTGGAGTATGATCTTTCGCTAATCGAGGTGAGTACCTCATCGTGACTGCTCTGCTACTGCAGCGCAGGAATGCCTGTGCCCCCCTAGAAGCCGCTGAGCCGGTTCGACATCATAACCATGCGGAGTATCGTAACAATGACCCAACCCGCCGGATCCCACCTGCAATTCACCTGGCAATGTCTGGAAAATGGCCATAATGGCGACAACTTTCTGGCTGAGCTCAAGCTGACCAATCTGTCCGAACAGGCGCTCGCAGGCGAGGGCTGGACGATCTACTTCAATACTTGCCGCAAGATCAAACCCGAAACCGTGACCGGCGGCGTCGAGATTGAACAAGTCAATGGCGACCTGTGGCGCATGAAGCCGGCCGCCGGCTTTGGCAAGCTTGCCAGTGGCGAGACACGCCTGATCGCCTATGAAGGCATGTTCTGGACCATCTCCCATACCGATGCACCACTGGGCTTCTATGTGGTCTATGGCGAAGGAACCCCGGCTGCGCACGCTGAGGAAATCGGTGATCCGGTGATTCTGCCCTTCGCCACCGATGCTGCCCGTAACCGCAATGCCAATGACAACACACCGCAAAAATGGTCTGCGGAAAGCCGTTTTGCCGATAATGCCGGCCTGTCGCTGCTGGCGGCCGACAAGGTGGGCAAGATTACCCCGACTCCGCTGGAATTCCGTGCGCAGGCCGGCGAATTCCACATCGATGCCGATACCCTGATCGTGCATCCGGCTGCTCTGGCTGGTGAGGCCGCGCTGCTACGCAGTGTGCTCAAGGACGTCAGTGGCAGCGAATTGCAGCGTTCGGCCATCCCTGTAACCGGTCGCAGGGCGATTGTGCTGCAGCTGGGCAAGGTGGCCGCTGCGCATGCTTCGGCCAGCGAAGCCTACGTTCTGGATGTCACGGCAGGCGGTATCACCATTACGGCCAATGCGGCTCATGGCGTGTTCAATGCCATTCAATCCCTGCGCCAGTTGCTGCCGGTCGTAAGTTATCTCAATCCGCAGCCGGTGCTGGCGGTGCCTTGCTGCCATGTGCAGGATGCGCCGCGCTTTGCCTATCGCGGCATGCATCTGGATGTGGGCCGCAATTTTTCCAGCAAGGAATCAATCCTGCGTCTGCTGGACTGCATGGCGCTGTACAAGCTCAACAAGTTCCACTTTCACCTCACCGATGACGAGGGCTGGCGCCTGGAAATCCCGGGGTTGCCGGAGCTGACCGAGATCGGCAGCAAGCGCGGCTATACCGCTGACGAGCGTGACAATCTGGTGCCGTGTTTCGGCTCCGGAGCGACCGTAAAGGGCTCCAGTGGCACAGGCTTCTATACCCGTGAGGATTACATCGACATCCTGCGCTTTGCGGCTGCCCGCCATATCGAAGTCGTGCCGGAAATCGACGTGCCGGGACATGCCCGGTCCGCAATCAAGGCGATGGAAGCGCGCTATCACCGCCTGATGGCCGAAGGTCGCGAAGCGGAAGCCAAGCAATACCTGCTCAACGACTTCAACGACGCCTCCAAGTACGAATCGGTACAGCTCTGGCACGACAACGTGATCTGCATCGGACTGGATTCGGCGTATGCCTTCATCGAAAAGGTGCTCGATGAAGTGCATGCGATGTACAAGGAAGCCGGCGTGGCGTTCACCACCATGCACACTGGCGGCGACGAAGTGCCCCATGGCGCCTGGGAAGGCTCGCCGATTTGCCAGAGCTTCATGAAAGAGCATGGATTGGCCACGATCCAGGATCTGCTGAACTACTTCATGGAGCGCTATCGCGGCATGTTGAAGAAGCATGGTCTGACCTTCGGCGGCTGGGAAGAAATCGCGCTGGTCAAGGAGACGCACGATGGCGCCACCCACCATGTGCCCAATCCGAAATTCGTCAATGCCAACTTCCAGCCTTACGTCTGGAACAACGTGTGGGGCTGGGGTCAGGAAGACTACGCCTACCAGCTGGCCAACGCCGGTTACAAGACCGTGCTGTCGAACGTAACCAATCTGTACTTCGATCTGGCCTACGCCAAGGATCCGGCCGAACCGGGTTACTACTGGGGGGGCTTCATCGAAACGCGCTATGCCTACGAATTCTGCCCGCTGGATATCTTCACCACGGCTAGCGTCAATCTGTTTGGCAATCCGCTGGACCGCGAGGCGCTGGACAAGAAGGTACGCCTGACCGAAGCAGGGGTGCAGAACATTCTCGGTATCCAGGGGCAGCTGTGGGCGGAAAACGTGCGTGATGCGGGCCGGCTGGAATATCTGGCGATGCCGCGTGTCATCGCCCTGGCCGAACGCGCCTGGGCGGCCGATCCGGGCTGGACGACGATGGCTGACGCGGCCGCGCGCCAGGCGAAGATGGATGCGGACTGGAACGAGTTCGCCAACCGTCTGGGCCAGCGCGAGCTGGCGCGTCTGGATGGCTTCCTGGGTGGCTATGGCTACCGGATTCCCTTGCCGGGCGCCAAGATCGAAAACGGCAAGCTTTTTGCCAACGTGTCTGCTCCGGGATTGACTATCCGCTATTCGCTGGATGGCAGTGAGCCGACGGCAGCGTCTCCGGTGTACATCGCACCGGTCGAGGCTCTGGGTACGGTGAAGCTGGCGGCATTCTCCTCGAGCAACCGCAAGAGTCGTACTGTTATTGTTGGCTAAGGGTATGCGCTGCTGAGTCTTCATATCAAAGACTTGCGGTCTGATACCCAGATAAGGGCGCGCAGCTGGCTGCGCGCCCTTTCTCTTGTGGGCTTAACTTGCGCGAGATGACAAGTGCAAGCCGGCGTTTTGCGTTATAGTGCGCGCCGTGCAAGGTGCCCGTACCAAGGTGACGGGATAATCGGGAAGCAGGTGAAAAACCTGCGCTGCCCCTGCAACGGTAAGTCAGTGTGGGTCATTCAGCGCCGTCCGGAACGGCGAGCCACTGCCGGAATTTCTGCCTCATGAAGGCCGGATTCCAGCGGGAAGGCGGATGATCAAGTCTGACGAGCCCGGAGACCGGCCTTGCAATGTTCCTGCCCATGCCGGCAGGGTGTTGTCGTTGCGGCAGGGGAAACCGCACGTGTCCGGTCTGCCCTTGTCTGCCCGCCGCACGCGCCTTCCTGCCGCCTCATGCAATACACATGGGGTGTATTGCCAGGAAAGCCAATGAATTCAAGTTATTCCCGTATATACCTGATTGTTGCCGCCGCCTTTGCGCCGGTTGCTGCGTTTGCTGCACCGACCCAGTTGGATGAAGTCGTGGTGACCGCCGCGCGCGTGCCTACCCAGGCCGAGCAGTTGCCGGTGAGTACCACCGTGATCACCGCCAGCGACATTGCCGCTAGCCCGGCCACGAGCATTGCCGAACTGCTGTCTGCCGAGGTTGGCATCCGCAGCTTCAATAACTCCGGGTCCCAATACAGCGCGCCGATCGATCTGCGTGGTTTCGGCGTTACGGCCAGCAGCAATACCCTGATTCTGGTTGATGGCGTGCGGCAGAATACCAATGATCTGGCTGCCCCGAATCTGGCCGGCCTGCCGCTGAGCGCCATCGAGCGCATCGAAATCGTGCGCGGCTCCGGTGCCGTGGCGTATGGCGGTGGCACGACCGGGGGGGTCATCAACATCATCACCCGCAAGGCAAAGGCCAACAGCATCAGTGGTGAAGGCAGCCTGCTGGCGGGCAGTGATCGCTATCGTGAAGTTAATGGCAGCATCCGGGCTGCGGGCGAACTCTTTGCGCTGGATGCCTTCGTGCAATCACTGCGCACGGATCACTATCGTGACAACAATGCCGAGCGTGTCGATGCAGGCGGCGCTGGAGTCAGCCTGAATCATGATACTGGCAGCGTGCGCGCCTTTGTCCGGATCAGTGACCAAAATCTGCGCCTGCCCGGGGGCCGTACGGTCGATCCGGCAACCGGACTGGACGAAATGCACGATGATCCGCGCGGCACGTCCACGCCGGATAATTTCATGGATACCGATAGCCATACGCTCGGAATCAGTGTCAATCAGGATATTGGTGCCAATGGCGTGTTGCTGGCTGATGCCGCCCGCCGCGACAAGGACACCCGCGCCCTGTACCGCAGCGGCTGGGGGGACTGGTGGGATGAGCGCGAGCTCGAAGAAACGACCGCCAGCGTGCGTTACGAACACCGCTTTGCTGCGGGTCATCAGCTGATTGGCGGTATGGATTTGCTGGATAGCCGCATGGATGGGCGCTCCGGTGCCACGCCCCAGCCGAGCGTGCGGGCCGAGCAGCGCCACCATGGCATCTTTGCACAAGGATTGTTCCAGGTGCAGCCGCAGACTACCCTGACCCTTGGCGCGCGTCGTCAGTGGATTGACGAAGAGATTCGCGATCTGGGCGGTGGTGGAGGAAATCATCAAACCGATACCGCGCTGAATGCCTGGGAGGCCGGTTTGCGCCATGCGCTGACCAAGGAGTGGTCCGCCTACGCCCGGATCGGCAAGAGTTTCCGCCTGCCCAATGCCGATGAGCTGGCGTATCTGACCGAAGCACTCCGCCCACAGACCTCCCTGGACAAGGAAGTGGGGATCCAGTGGCAGATCGCTACCGCATCGGCCCGGCTGGCTGTATACCGTTATGATCTGGAAGATGAAATCCACTTTAACAAGCTGGCAGGCGGTGGCTGGGGCAGCAATGTGAACCTGGATCCGACCCGTCGTCAGGGCATTGAGCTCGAGGGCAGCTGGCAGCTGAATGAGCAGTGGCGCGTGCTGGGCAATACCAGCTGGCAGGATGCCACATTCCGCAGCGGCAGCGCAGGTGGTATCGATCTGGCCGGCAATCGCGTGCCGATGACCCCAGAATGGCTGGCCAATGCCGGTGTTCGCTGGATGCCCATGCCTGCGCTGGGTATCGGTGCCGAGGTGCAATATGTCGGCAAGCAGCGCCTGGATAATGATCAGTCCAACCAGTTTGCTGCGCAGCTGGCCGCCTACACCCTGTTCAACGTGAAACTGGATTACCGCTTCAACCCGACACTTTCGGCGTCGCTGGTGGTCAACAACCTGTTCGACCAGGACTATGCCAGCTACGGTATTCGTAGTGGGGCCAGTGGTGCCGCCGGGAGCTATGTCCTGTACCCGGAAGCTGGCCGTACGATACAGGCTAGCCTGAGCGCGCAATTCTGATGACTTTAGGCAGCGCGCATGACGCGCTGCCGCAGTTGATAACCGGAGATACATGATGGATGACGCACAGCTGCGCGAACAACGGCATGCAGCCCGCATGGCGCGCAAGAAGGCACATATCGATGCACGCATTGCCGAAGCCGATCTCGATACCGGCGTCATGCTGCTGCTGACCGGCAATGGCAAGGGCAAATCCTCCTCGGCCTTTGGCATGGTGGCTCGAGCCATCGGCCACGGCATGAAGGTGGGAGTGGTGCAATTCATCAAGAGCCGCACGGATACAGGTGAAGAGGCATTTCTTGGCCGCCACTGCGAATGGCACGTGATGGGGGATGGCTTTACCTGGGATACCCAGAACCGCGAAGGTGATACGCGCAAAGCTGAAGAAGCCTGGGCGGTTGCCCGCCGCATGCTGGGCGATCCGTCCTATGCCCTGGTCGTGCTGGATGAGCTGACCTATTGCCTGTCGTATGGTTATCTGGACCGGCAGCAGGTGATCGCCGATCTGGACGGGCGTCCCGAGATGCAGCATGTGGTGGTCACCGGTCGCGCCGCGATCCCGGAGCTGCATGAAATTGCCGATACGGTGTCGCTGATCGAGAATGAAAAACATGCCTTTCAGTCCGGCATCCGTGCCCAGCAGGGGCTTGAGTGGTAAGCCTGCCGATGCAGGTCGTCGCGACGGCGTGCCTGGTGTTGCTGCTGACACCCTTGCGGGCCGCTCCCGTGACGGTGGCAGATGACCTCGGCAGGCTCGTTAGCCTGAGCGAGCCGGCCAGGCGCATCGTCAGCCTGGCGCCACACGTTACCGAGGACCTTTTTGCAATTGGTGCGGGTGAATGGATTGTCGGCGCTGTCGACTACAGTGATTATCCTCCCGCGGCGCGGCGGATTGCCCGGGTCGGAGGTTACAGCGGCTTTGATCTGGAGCGCATCCGCAGTTTGCGTCCGGATCTGATCGTGGCCTGGGGGACAGGTAATCCCGATCGGCAATTGCAACAAATACTGCGTATGGGTATCCCGGTTTATATAAGTCAAGCAGAGCGGCTTGAGGATATACCTGTAACCCTATTGCGTCTGGGGCAGCTGACAGGCCAGCAAGCCGTGGCGCAGAAGGCTGCCGGGGCCTACCGCACCCAGTTGCAGCAGTTACATCAGCGCTATGCTCAGCGTACTCCCGTAAGGGTCTTCTATCAGGTGTGGCAGCGCCCGCTGATGACGATTAATGGTCGGCAGTACATCAGCGATGCGCTGCGGACCTGTGGCGCTGTCAATGTTTTTGCCGATGCCAGGGCACTGGTGCCCACCGTGGATGTGGAGGCCGTAGTGGCTGCACGGCCACAGGCCATCATTAGCAGTGGCGGTGAAGAAGGGGATCCGCTGGGCAGCTGGCGCCAATGGCGTAGCATACCGGCGGTGCAGCATGGACAACTGCATGTATTGCCCAAGGATATCCTGGTGCGCATGGGACCCCGGCTCGTCGAGGGCACCGCGGCGCTGTGTGCCGCCGTCGAGCAGGCCCGTCAGGCCTTGCCCTCGCGCTGAGCCGGATTAGCGTTTATTGCTGCGTGTTGCCGCAGTGCTGGCGCCGTATTTCTGCCACAGGGGCTGCAATACCCCTTTCTTTTCCAGTTCGGCCAGCAGCATCCCCAGTTCGGCAGCGCTGGGCTCGTAATCCTGTCGCACCAGCACGGTGTGGCGGTATTCCTGATCAATGCGCTGGGAAATCAGCAGGCGACTGCGCAGTTGTGGATGGGTTACCAGATATTCATTCAGATAGGCCGAGGTGATTACCGCGACATCCCCTTTGCCCTCCAGCAGCAGGCGCAGTGTGGCCTCGTTATTGGTCGTGCCGGTCATGTTGAAGTTGCGGCGCAGATATTCTGGGTCGCTGTTGAATCCGGCGAAGCCATAATGGTAGCCACGCATGCCCAGCATGCGCTTGCCCTTGAAGCTGTCGAAATAGCGCTGATCCCGTCCGGGCATGTTGAGGGCAACATAATTCTCGGCACCGGTCAGAAAGACCGGGCTGACCTCTACCGGATATTTTCCCCAGCCCCAGTTGCGATTTTCGAAGAACATCACATCGAAGGCATTCCGTTCGAAATCGTAGTACCTGCGACTGGGGCTGGTGGTGACGATACGGAACTCGTATTTATCCTGCTGCCGGTTCAGGATATCCAGCAGCTCCATCCGGGCTTCGCCGGCCTCATTCAGGTTCACGTAGGGCGGGAAACTATAGGCGCCCACCAGCACCGTCAGTTTGGCGGCGCTGGCCACGTTCATTAGAAGGAAAGTCAAAGCAATCAATGACTTCAATGCCGTTGTTCCCTTGGGGATAAGTATCTTCTGTTATATAGATACTCGCAGGTGAAGGCAAATCGGCCGTGCGGTGGCAGGTGAGATGTTACCGGAATGTGACAAATGCATATTTCACTCCTGACATCTCTGCCGCTGCAGGCCGGGTGAGTCACTGCAGAATGCTTGCGATATCCACCTCGTCGACCTGTTCGGGGCGCATGAAGCGTTCGGCATAGTCGCGGTACACCCCGCTGCGCAGGAATAGCTCGAACAGCTCGGCATCGATGTGCTGGTCCTTTTTCATGAAACTCATGATTTTGATGGCTTCCGAGAGGGTCTTGCCTTTCTTGTAGGGGCGGTCAATCGCGGTCAGTGCTTCGAAAATATCCGCGATCGCCATCATGCGCGCAGGCAGGCTCATTTCATCACGGGTGAGCCGTTTCGGGTAACCGGAGCCATCCATTTTTTCATGGTGGCCACCGGCAATCTCGGGAACCCGTTGCAGGTGGCGGGGGAAGGGCAGTTTCTCCAGCATGATGATGGTCTGGATGATGTGCTCGTTGATCTTGAAGCGTTCTTCTTCGGACAATGTGCCGCGGGCGACGGCGAGATTGTAGAGTTCGCCGCGGTTGTAGAGGTGTTCGGGGACCTTGACGCGGAAGCCCCAGCGGTTGTCCTCGGGGAGTCGGTCGCGTTCGCTGCGGGTGATGATGTGTTCCGGCTTGTCGGCCAGCAGCGCCTCGGTTACGGGAAGCGGCGGCTCGGGAGTGCGTGCCTTGCGCTCCTTCTCTTCATGCGATATCCCGATGCGATCGGACAGCGTGCGCTGCCAGTGCCGCGCGGCAATCTGTCCCAGTCGCTCGATCTTGTCCGCCGCCATGAATTCACCACCTTCATTGCAGGTTGCGACAAAGGCAAAATCATCATCGAGCTGTGCCAGTTCGGCCATCAGCTCGGTCTTGAGCGCATCCGGGTCGCCGCCTGCGGCAATGCCCTGCCAGCAGCGGATTTCCGCATCCCGCTTGAGTACTTCGAAGCGCATGCGGACTTCATGGATGCGGTCGTAGAGTGTTTCCAGCTTGGTCGCCTTGTCAACAACGTATTCCGGCGTCGTCACCTTGCCGCAATCATGCAGCCAGGCCGCGATGTGCAGTTGCTCCCACTCATCGTCGCCGAGCGAGAAGTCGGCAAAAGGTCCTTGTTGCTGATCGCAGGCGGCACGAGCCAGCATCTTGGTCAGCTCGGGAACGCGCTGGCAGTGCCCGCCGGTATACGGGCTCTTCGAGTCGATCGCGCCGGCAATCAGCTGGATGAATGCCTCCAGCAGAATTTTCTGTTCATTCAGCAATCGCTGGGTGTACAGCGCGGTGGCTGCGGTGCCGGACAGGGCGGTGAGGAATGCCAGCAGGTCGTCATTCAGTTCCTGCTGCTGCGGATCCACTACCAGCACCAGTGCGCCCAGCAGTTCACCCTCCTTGCTGCGCAGCGGCAGGGTCAGCAGCGTGAATCCAGCGTCTGCCGGTACCGGGAGCTCCGGGAAAGTCTGAGCGAGATCGTCGCCACTAGCTTGCTGGCAGATTTGTCCGGATCGCAATGCCCGGGCCAGCAGGTGTTCCGTTTCCAGGTCGATCCGGTGTGGCTTATCCTGCTCGAGGACGCTGTCCAGCCAGCCTGCCTGTGCCAGTGCCAGCGTGCGTTTGTCGCTTTCCTGAAGATAAATGGCGCCACCCGAGGCATGGCAGATGGCCTGCATTTCGCGCAGGATCAATGACAACAGGCGATCGAAATGAGTTTCGCTGGCAAGGGCACTGGAGAGTTGCAGGAAGCGATTCACGGTTTCTTTCATGCTGCCCAGCGCACGGGCGACACGGGCCACTTCCAGAATGCGGGTATTGACGTCGACCGGGCCATCGAACTGGAAACGCTCGATCTTCTGCATTTCAGCCGACAGCGCATCCAGCGGGCGGGCGGCCAGTCGCGCCAGCCAGATTGCCAGAGCCAGCCCGAACGCGATGCCACCCAGAGTGATGAATATGCCGTTATTGCGGATGCGGTAGGCTTCTGCCAGTAATTCATCCCGCGGCGAGGCTATCATCAGGGTCAACGAGGCACCCTGGGGCAGTGCAATCGGGGTGACTACGCCTTCCCAGCCACGACCTTCCGCGTCGAAACTCAATGCTTGCCCCTGACTGTAGGCAGGTAGCGCGGCCATGGTCTTCAGCACCGGAGCATCCAGCTCGGCGAGCGTTTTCAGTCTGGCACTGCCATCTGCCTGCCGGGTAATCGCCGGTTCGCCCCGGGCCCATCCCAGTACGTTGCCGCTGGTGCCCAGCAGGATGAGTCGGGAATCCGGTGTGGCCTTGGATTGCTGCAGCAATTGGCTGATGCTGCGCAGGTTGACATCTATGCCGGCGACAGCTTTCTGGTTGGCGGTTCGCTGTGCCAGTGTGACCCCGACCGACTGTGTGGTAAAGAAGTAATAAGGCGGGGTAATGATGACACTGCCAGACTCGCTGGCGGCCTTGAACCAGCTACGGGTTCGCGGATCATAGCGATACGCGGGATCGCTCTGGCTGCCGATCTGCTGCAGTTTGACATCAAAGAATAAATAGTCGGCACGTACCGAGTCCCCCTCATGGTCGATACTCTGCACGATCCAGCGCGTCAGGGGCGGTGGATTGAATTTAGTCTTGAGATCCGGCTCGTCAAGGTAGCGGCGCAACATGAAGAAATCGCCGTCGTCATAGCCCATATAGATGCTGGCGCTGGCCGGCTGCTCGGCGATTGCATTGACCAGGAAGGGCAGGCTGTCGAGGCGCTGTTCGAGGCTGGTGGCATTCATCAGGCGCTGATTGGCCAGCAGCGCTACGCTGACCTTGGCTGGAATGTACAGAGATTGCACATTGCTTGCGGTCATCTTGGCGATCTGCTCGAAGCGGCCCTGTGCATTGTCCTTGAGCAATCGGGTGGTCGCCTGATACTGGTACCAGCCCGTAAAAGCGGCATAACCGATCAGCAGGCCAATGAAGAGATAGGAAATGTGAATGTATAAGGGAATGGACTGGCCTGCGGCGGCACGTGGGTTCATGGCAGTCTCGAATTGGAAGGCGCTGGTAGAAAGATAGTCAGAATAATGTCTGTCCGCTTACATTGTGACGAAACCAACGGCGCCAGCGCCGCTGGTTCGGGGCGGGCGTGGCACAATACCGCTTTGCCCATCGTCCGGATCTGCGCCCAGTCATGCCCGCCCATCTGACCCCCCGCCGCTGCCTGCTGATCCTGGGAGGCGTCAGCCTGCTTTTGCTGCTGGCCATGCTGCTGAGCCTGGCGATTGGCAGCAGCAGCCTGCCGCTTGGAGAGGTGTTGCACTCCGGTGAAGCTGGGCAAGCGGTGCGCGATGTGATTTTCAATCTGCGGCTGCCGCGCACGCTGGCGGCGGTGGCGGTGGGGGGCTTGCTGGCGCTGGCAGGCTGCCTGCAACAGGTATTGCTGCGCAACCCGCTTGCCGACCCTTATGTACTGGGAACCTCGGGTGGGGCCAGTGTTGGCGCGCTGCTGGCGCTGCTGCTGGGTGCGGGGCTGCTGCTGGTCAATCTGGCCGCCGCGCTTGGGGCGCTGGCTACCATCGTTATCGTGTTCTTGCTGGCCGGCCAGGATCATTCGGCGACACAGTCACGTCTGTTGCTGACCGGCGTGGCGCTGGCCGCATTCTGCGGCGCGCTCAGCTCCTTGCTGCTTAGCATGGCGCCGGATGGCTTGCTGCGTGGCATGGTGTTCTGGTTGCTGGGTGACCTCTCCGCCGCGCCCTGGCAGTGGCCGCTGCTGGCGCTTCTGGGGCTGCTCCTGATGGCCCTCTGGCTGGCGCCAGTCTTGAATGTCATGGGTATGGGCTTGCAGTCGGCGCACTCACTGGGTTTGAATGTGCATACCCTGCGTTGGGGGGTGTATCTGCTTTCGGCGGCCGCGTGTGCACTTGCGGTTACGTCGGCAGGGATGATCGGTTTTGTCGGCCTGATCGTGCCGCATGCGCTGCGCTTGCTGCTGGGGCAGGATTTGCGGCTGCTGCTGCCGGCTGCGGTACTGGGGGGGGCGCTGGTGCTGTTGCTGGCCGATGTGCTGGCGCGTACCTTGCTCGCCCCGCAGCAGTTGCCGGTCGGCGTGGTCATGGGGCTGATCGGCGTGCCGGTGTTTCTGTGGCAGCTCTCGCGGAGGGCTGCGGCATGACGCTGGCCTGCAGGAATCTTGCACTGTCGCGTGGCGGGCGCCAATTGCTAGAGAGCCTGAACTGGCAACTGGCTGCGGGCGAATGCTGGCTGATACTGGGAGAGAACGGCAGCGGTAAGAGCACGCTGCTGGCTACGCTGGCAGGCTGGTTGAAACCCGAAGCCGGTGAGGTTTCACTCGCTGGTGTGCCGCTGGCGCAGTTGCCACGCCGGCAGCGGGCACAGGAGCTGGCCTGGCTGGTGCAGCAGGACGAGCAGCCTTTTCCGCAAACAGCGCTGGAGCGGGTGCTCAGTGGCCGGCAGCCCTGGCTGCAGGGCTGGCAGTGGGAATCCCCCGCCGATGTGCAACTGGCACGCCAGCAACTGGCACGGCTAGATCTGGCCATGCTGGAGGCGCGTGATCTTGGGAGCCTCTCCGGGGGCGAGCGCCGCCGTGTCGCGCTGGCCGCCGCGCTGGCACAACAGACGCCGTGGCTGCTGCTGGACGAGCCGCTGTCGCAGCTTGATCTGCGCCATCAGCAGCAGGCACTGGCGGTCTTGCGCGAGGAGTGCAGGCAAGGGCGGGGTCTGGTCATGGTGACGCACGACCCCAACCATGCCTGGGCCTTCGCTACGCATGCACTGCTGTTGCACGGTGATGGTCGCTGGCAGGCGGGCCCCTGTGGGGAGGTTTTGACCGAAGCCGCCCTCAGTGCGTTGTATCACCATCCGGTACGGTTGCTGCGTGACGGAGGACGGGCCTGTTTCGTTCCGGGCTGAGCAGGCCTTTGTCGAGCCTTATAGCGCGGGGCTCGGACAGCGGCGGTGAATGGCCTCGATGGCCGCCAGCAATTCGTCGCTGAGCGTCACGTCGCCGACCGACAAATTTTCCTGCAGCTGCTCCAGCGTCGTCGCTCCCAGAATGGTGCTGCAGACAAACCAGCGGCTTTGTACCCAGCCCAGCGCCAGCTGCGCCGGAGTGAGGTCATATTCCTGCGCCAGTGCCGCATAGGCGGCAACCGCCTCGTTGACATGGGGCTTGAGGTAGCGCACACCGAAGTTGGCAAAGCGCGTCATGCGGCCATCGGCCTGCGGATTGCTGACGTACTTGCCGGACAGGAGGCCGAAAGCCAGCGGGCTGTACACCAGCAAGCCGACATTTTCGCGGTGGCAGACTTCATTCAGGCCGTGCTCGAAGCCGCGATTGATCAGGTTGTAGACATTCTGGATGGTGCTGATCACCGGTAGCCCTTGTTCGCGGGCCAGGCGCTTGCATTCCATCACGCCCCAGGGCGTTTCATTGGAAACGCCGATGTGCCGGACCTTGCCGGCCTGCACCAGCTCACCAAGTGCCGCCAGTGATTCGGCCAGTGCCGGCCCATGCTCATACTCGTTCGCCGGGTCGTAGTAGGTCTGGCCGAACATGGGCACATGGCGTGCCGGCCAGTGCAGCTGATAGAGATCGATGTAGTCGGTCTTGAGGCGCAGCAGGCTTGCGTCGCAGGCGGCAATAATCTGTTCGCGATTGAGTTGCGGGCCGCCGCGGATCCAGTCCATGCCGCGATTCGGACCGGCGACCTTGGTCGCCAGAATGATCTCCTCGCGTGATTGGTGCTGTAGCCAGCTGCCGACAATGCGCTCCGTGGCACCCTGTGTACCGGCTCTGGCCGGTACCGGGTACATTTCCGCCGTGTCGATGAGATTGATGCCGGAATCGCGGGCCAAGTCCAGCTGCGCATGTGCCTCGGCTTCACTGTTTTGTTCACCAAAGGTCATGGTGCCAAGGCAAAGGGTTGACACGGCCAAGTCTGTGCCGGGCAGGGTACGGTAATCCATGCTGATTCCTCGGTATCGCTTTGCTGCAATCTTGCCAGAGCGGCCAGCGATTGTCTTGCCATCCGGCGGGCTTGAATACATGTATGGGTATTTTCCTGAATGCTTGGAATGAGCTTTTCTCCAGCGATATACACTCATTGAGTTTTGCTGAGTTTTGCTCTTCTAGTGACGGAGAATCCGTTAGAATTCTCCCGTTTGGCTAAAGGGCATTACACGGGCATGCTGGATTCACTGCGACGACCAAAGCGGGTTGCGCTGGCGCTGATGGCGCTGGTGCTGCATCTGCTGTTGCCGTTTGCGCATGCACTGGAACGCTCAACGTTGGCATCGGGAACACCGGTGCTGTGCAGTGTTGTGCCTTTATCGCCTGTCACACCTGAGCCGGATCGGCATGCTGCCCCGGTTCTGCCGCTTTGCCCGGTCTGCGTCGGTACGTCCGGCCTTGTTCTGGCGCCGCCACCGGTGCCACCAGCCTTGCCCTCGCTTCATCACGCCGCCAGTCTGCTCCGTCTGGCCGGAACCGAGGGCTTTTTTCTTGCTGCGCCCGATCGCGTTCTGCCGCCGGCACAGGCTCCGCCAGTCCAGCCAGACTGACCCGCTACCCATTTCCGGCTGCGCCCTGAAGGCCGCAGCTCACGACTTATTGCTTATCGAGAAATTGCCATATGAAGTTCAAGAAATACACCGCCGGCTGCTTGTTGCTGGCTACCGCTATTCTGGCTGCCGCCCATGGTTTCAAGGCTGGTGATGTGACCATCGCTCATCCCTGGGCGCGCGCTACCCCGCCGGCGGCCAAAGCGGGCGGGGTGTTCATGCAGCTCACCAGCATCAAGGGCGACCAGTTGCTCAAGGCCGAATCGGCACTGGCCGACAAGGTCGAAATCCATGAAATGAAAATGGACGGCAATACCATGACCATGAGTCCGGTACCCCAGCTCGACCTGCCGGCCGGCAAGGAGGTTAGCCTGGCGCCGGGCAGTTACCACATCATGCTGTTCGGACTGAAGCAGGCACTCAAGGCCGGCGACAGTTTTCCGCTGACCCTGACCTTTGCCAAAGCTGGGCGTGTTCAGGTTGAGGTGAGCGTTGAGGCGATGGCCAAGCCAGCCAGTGGCACCGTGCAACACCAGCACGGTAGCCATTGATTCCCTTGGCCAAGCAGTAAAAACGGCAGCCCGCGGGCTGCCGTTTTTACTGCTTGCGGAATCGCTTACTGGCTTACTTGACGGCGGTGACCTTGTAACCCGCTTTGCGCAAGCGCTGGATCACGCCGGCTTCGCCGCCGAGGAACTGCGCACCGATGCCGATAAAGGCGTCGCCCTTCTCCGCCGCCTTGCCGATCCGCTCGGCCAGTTGCGGGGCGCGGCCGCTGATCTGCTGGTTGCGCCAGTTGTCATACCAGCCGGCTTCAGTGGCTGGTAGTTGCGGGTATTCCTTGGCGAACAGCTGCGGCAGTTGCTCGATCTGTTGCTTCAGATAGGCACCCATATAAGTCTGGTCGTTTTTGGCGACTTGTTCCTGCTGGTCGATCAAGGCGTAGAGCAGGGGAATCTGCTTGGCTTCGGGAATGCTCTCGAAGCGCTTGAGTGTTTCCTCCATGCTCTCCAGGCCGAAATAATCCTTCTGGCTTTCGATCGCCATTTTGGAGAACAGCAGATCCATCGGGATCTGGCCGGTCTGCTTTTTCGGAATCAGCAGCAGCATGATGGCGCCCCAGGGCTTCATCTTGGCGGTGGCGACTTCCGGATAGCCCCGCGCATCCAGCTCCGGCACCAGTCGGGCGTAGTACTTCGGATCCATTTTCGCAGCAAGGCTCGGTTCCGGAGTGAGAATGGCCTTGCCCATTTCCATCATGCTGTTGAAGTCGAGCTTGACCTCGGTGCCGATCAGCTTGCTGTCCATGAAGGCTTTCTTCATTGCCGGCGAGAAGCTGGTGGCGCGGGTATCGCTCACGTAGGCGATGCCGTAAACCCAAGTCGGGGCGAGGCCTTTTTTCTCGATCTTCCACAGCAGCGAATCAGCGGTTTTGGCGGCAGGAGCTGCGAAACTGGCAGCTGGAGCGAGCAGGGCAGCAGAGACCGCGGCCAGCAGCCACGGACGGAAACGGTGCAGCATTGAATGACCTCCTTGAACGAGGTCGACAGTATAACAGGGTGCTGCGGCTGGCATGTGCCGGCTGAGGGGCTAAGGTGGCCTGCTCAGGCTCGCATCAGTTTGCGGATTTCATCGACCAGTGCCAGCGCCTGGGCATCGCTGAGCGCTGATTCTCGCATTGCCAGATGCCAGCGTGCCAGTACTCTGCGCAGTCCTGCCTCATCACGGATGCTGGCAATTTCCGGTTGTAATGTCCGGCCAAAGAGCCCGAGATAGAGCTCGCAGCTCTCCAGCATCAGGGTGCGGATCATGCGGATGCGATGTTCGCTCAGGGGGCCTGCTTCGGGGGGCGCCGGAACCTGAGGCGCTGGCGTCAACACCGTGAGTTCGGCTGGTGTGCTGATAATCGCGGCATCCAGCGCCGTGGTATGCCGCCCCGATTGTCCCGGTGCCGGCTCGACAAAACCCTGATGGGCAAGCTCGCGCAGCAAGGGAATGACTTCGAGCCCGACCAGCAGCACGGTCAATGCACTGACGGATTTTGCGCCATCGACCAGTATCAGCAGGCGACGCAGTGCCTGTGGCAGCTGATGTGCACGGGTTGCGATTTCCTGCTGCCCCTTGTCTGTCTTGATCAGCACCAGATTGCCTGGCAGCTGCACATGCGTGTCGATCATCGTCCGTGCCCTCCCGAATCGGAGGCGAGTATGCCGGCCGATAGTGACAGGGATAAGACAGCGACAAAAGCACAAAGGCACCCTCCGGGTGCCTCTGTGCTGTGCCGCTCTGCTGGGGGATTACCAGTTGGTTTCCCGCTCGGGGGAGGCGGTGATCTTGTGGATCGACAGGTCTGCCCCGTTGAATTCTTCTTCCTCGGTGAGCCTTAGTCCCATGGTTTTGTTCAGCAGGCCATACACGACATAGCCGCCCGCAAAGGCGATACCGACCCCCATCAGTGTACCGACCAACTGTGCGGCGAACGTAACACCACCGGCACCGCCGAGTGCCGGCAGGCCGAAGATGCCGGCGGCGATGCCACCCCAGGCACCGCACAGCCCGTGCAGCGGCCACACACCCAGCACGTCGTCGATCTTCCACTTGTTTTGCGTCACGGTGAACAGCCAGACGAACAGTGCACCGGCGACGCCACCGACAATCAGGGCACCCAGCGGGTGCATGATGTCCGAGCCGGCACAGACGGCAACAAGGCCTGCCAGTGGGCCGTTGTGGATGAAGCCAGGGTCGTTCTTGCCCATCAGCATGGCAACCAGCGTGCCGCCGACCATGGCCATCAGCGAGTTCATGGCAACCAGACCGGAGATGCCTTCGACTTTCTGGGCACTCATCACGTTAAAGCCGAACCAGCCCACGATCAGAATCCATGCACCCAGCGCCAGAAAGGGGATGGACGACGGCGGGTGGGCGGACACCGCGCCATCCTTGCGGTAGCGGCCCCGACGCGCACCAAGATGGAGCACGGCGGCCAGGCCGATCCAGCCCCCGACAGCGTGAACGACCACCGAGCCGGCAAAGTCATGGAAGTTGGCTCCAAGCGCTGCCTTGAACCAGTCCTGTACCCCGAAATTGTTATTCCAGATCATGCCTTCGAAGAAGGGATACACCAGCCCGACCAGCAGGAAGGTCGCTGCCGATTGCGGGTGGAATTTGGCACGTTCGGCAATGCCGCCGGACACGATGGCTGGAATGGCTGCAGCGAAAGTCAGCAGAAAGAAGAACTTGACCAGCCCATAACCACTGAGCTGGGTCAGTTCACTGACCGGCCCGAAGAAATGCACGCCATAGGCGATGCCATAGCCGATGAAGAAATAGGCCAGTGCCGAAACGGCAAAATCGGTCAGGATTTTTACCAGTGCATTGACCTGGTTTTTCTTGCGTACCGTACCCAGCTCGAGGAAGGCAAATCCGGCGTGCATCGCCAGAATCATGATGGCCCCGAGCAGGATGAACAGCACATCCGTGCTGGTTTTGAAAGCGTCCACGTGATCTCCATTAACCCGAATTGCAGGATTGCGGCGGTTATCCGCCATCTTCAGGGGGATCACATCAGCAAAAGCCGTGCCATGCACTCAAAAATGGCGCTGTGCACGATTTTGCGTCGTTTGCGTGGGGTTTTATGGTGCGTGAAAGAATGTTGCGCGTCACAAAATGATGCGCATGGGTTGAGTTGTGCTCTGTAATGGTGCGCGATTGCGGCGGCGGGCAAGCCCCATTTCCTGCCCGCGTACCTGATTTACAGACGGAATCGCCGAACTACGCCATGCAATGAGCCGGCCATCTGGTTCAGTCCGGCCAGGGTTTGCCGGGTCTGCTGCAATGCCTGGTCGGTACTGCTGACCTGGTGATTGATGCGCTCGGCGACTTGCGCAATCTGTTCGGTCGCCAGCGATTGCTCGCGGGTTGCCGCAGAGATTTCGTTGATCTGTGCGAGCACCCCCTGCATCTCCTGCTGCATGGCTGCGATGCGTCCAGTCACGTCATCGACAGTCTGCCGGCTTGCTTCTGCACCATGGGCAGTGGCAGTGGTTCGTTCGACTGCATGGGCGGTTTCCTCGCAGATGGTGCCCAGCAGGGTTTCGATTTCGACGGTAGCACGGGCGGTGCGTTCGGCCAGACTGCGCACCTCGTCAGCCACCACCGCAAACCCGCGGCCCTGTTCCCCTGCCCGAGCCGCTTCGATTGCGGCGTTCAGTGCCAGCAGATTGGTCTGGTTGGCGATGTCCTTGATGACATTGGTGATGTTGTTGATCTGCTTCGATTCCCGGTCCAGCCGGCTGATCGAGTCAGCCAGCGCATGCAGTGTCTGGCCCATCGTTGCCGTATGCTGCTGCATGGTCGACATGGCCTGGGCGCTGCTGCGCGCGCCCGAATCAGCATGGCTGACAGACTGCTCGACCTGCCCGGTACTCGCTGCAATGTGCGAAATGCTGACAGTCACCTCTTCAATGGTGGCCGCTGTTGCTGAAACCAGATCGGCCTGCGAGCGCGACTCGCTGGCCAGCTGCTCGGCGACGCGCTCGATGTCCTGAACGCCCTGATTGAGGCGGTTGGTTTCGGATTCCACCGTGCTGATCAGTCGATGCAGCTCGCCGATAAACTGGTTGAACGCAGCCGCGATTCGGCCGGTTTCATCTTGCTGACGGTCATCCAGCCGGATGGTGAGGTCGGCTTCGCCGCTGTTGAGCTGGCGCATGGCGGCAAGCAGGCGTTCAAGCGGGCGGGTTACCAGATTGCCCAGCCAGAAGGAGGCAATCACGGCAATCAGAATCAGTATCAGCCCGGTACCTGCCTGCTTGAACAGCAGTGTGCGCAGGGTGTCGTGAACAGCGGCCAGATCGGCATCGGCTACCGCAACGATGGTAGTGCCATTGGCGGTTTTAAAGGGCAGATAGATTGACCGGAAGCTGCCGTAACTGCTGGTGTATTCCGCCCAGGTCTGCCGGCCTTCGCGCAAGGCAGTCAGCAGCTCGGCATTCGGTGTTTCGTACAGTTTCAGATACTGCTCAAGCTTGGGATCCTTTTCCTCGTCGGCCGAGAGGGAGGAAATCACATAATACGGTTTACCGTCGCGCAAGACGAAGCTGTACACATAAGGCAGCCCTACCGACTCCGAAAACCGGGTCAGTTTCACACTCAGCGTCCGCATCTGCCCCAGATCGGCACTCTCCCGAGGTGTCAGCTGCTCATGAATGCGCTCGGGAATGATGAAGCGATAGCCGTTGGCTGCGGCGATCAGCTTGCCGTCGATGGCATTCATCGCAATCGTGCGGGTTTCGAAATAGCTGAAGATGCAGAAGGTGACGACCGCCAGCGAAGTCAGCAGGATCAGTACCAGTCTGATTTTGGCTTTGAGTGTTTTCATTTGAGCTGCCTGCAGGAAGACATACGGAAGAAAGACTACCTTATTGCATTAGTTAATTGTCAGGTAATCGGCGTTTATCCGTATGGCTTGATTGCATTTTGCTGATGGCCGGTTGAATGGGCGCAAAAAAGCCAGCCCTGGGGCTGGCTTTGGGCAAGCGGCCGGCAGGATCAGCCCTGCTGAGCGCGCTCGTAGCTGGCGACGATTTCGGCGTGGGCAGCAGCCTTGTCACCCCAGCCGGTCACCTTTACCCACTTGCCGGGTTCCAGATCCTTGTAATGCTCGAAGTAGTGCTTCACTTGCGCCAGCAGCAGTTCGGGCAGGTCTTCCAGTTTCTGGATGTGCTTGTACATCGGGCAGATTTTTTCGACCGGTACCGCAATAACCTTGGCATCCTGACCGGATTCATCTTCCATGCCCAGTACGCCGATGGCGCGGCACTTGATCACCATGCCCGGGGCGAGTGGGAAGGGGGTGTGGACCAGGACATCAACCGGATCACCATCCAGCGACAGGGTGTGCGGCACGAAACCGTAGTTCATCGGGTAGGACATGGAGGTGCCCACGAAGCGGTCAACGACAATCGCGCCGGCTTCCTTGTCGAATTCGTACTTGACCGGCGCGGCATTGGCCGGAATTTCGATAATCACGTTGAAGTCGTTCGGCAGGTCTTTGCCTGCGGGGATCTTGCTGATGTCCATGTCGAATCAGTCCAGTTGGGAAATGGAAAACCCGCCGATTATAGCGATGGGCACGGCGCTCGGGTAGCAATGGACAGATGGCAGCCAAAATCTGCGCTGCCATTGACACAAGTCCTCACTGTCGGCGTGGAAATGGCGATATACAATGCGGATTGAATCAATTGTGACGCGGTGCACCATGAAGCCCCATTATCTGTCTCCCTTGCTGGATCCCCGTTCCATTGCCGTGATCGGCGCCAGTGATACCGAGGGCTCCGTGGGTGAAATCGTTTTTGCCAACCTGCGCGAATCCGGTTTTGTCGGGCGGCTGTATCCTGTCAACTGCTTCCATAATACAGTGCAGGGTATCCCTTCCTTTGCCGCCATTGGTGCGGTTCCTGTGCCGCTGGATCTGGCCATCATTACCACTCCGACGGATTCGCTGGCCCATGAGGTCGAGGCCTGTGGTCGCGCCGGAGTGAAGGCCGTGTGCATCATGTCGCAAGATTTCGTCGGGACCGATGCCGCCTCGCGCAGCCTGCTCGACCGGCTGGTGGCGCTGGCGCGGCAGTTTGGCATGCGCCTGCTGGGGCCCAGCGTATTTGGTATGGCGCGGCCGGCCAGCCGGCTGGCTTCAGCCAATTTCCAGGGCAAAATCCAGGCGGGCAGCCTGGCATTGGTATCGCAATCCTCGTCGGTCACCTCGGCCATCATGGACTGGGCCGAGTCGCACGATATCGGTTTTTCTTCCGTCGTCTCGCTGGGTACGGCGGCCGATGTCGATGTGGGCGAGGTGCTGGATTATCTGGTGGCCGATCCGAAAACCAAATCCATTCTGCTGTATATCGAAGACCTGAAGGATGCGCGCATCTTCATGTCGGCGGTGCGGGCCGCCGCGCGTTCCAAGCCCGTGATGGCACTGAAGGTCGGTCGCTATGATGAAGGCGCGCGATTGGGGCGAACCCACTCGGAGCGTCTGATCGGCCGGGATGATGTGTTCGATGTCGCGCTCAAGCGTGCCGGTGTGCTGCGGCTGCGCTCGATCAACCAGCTGTTCATCGCCGCGCAGGTGCTCAACGGCAGCTACAAGACCCGCGGGCGCCGGCTGGCAATCATAACCAACGGCATCGGCGCCGGCATGATGGCGGTGGATCGTGCGCGTGATCTGCATGTCGAGTTGCCGAAACTCAGCAAGGAAACGCAAGCCGCGCTGCACGCGCTGCTGCCGCCACAATCCGAGGTCGACAATCCGGTTGATGTACTGGGTGATGCATCCAGCGAACGCTTCCGGGCTACCACCGAACTGGTGTTGCGGGATCCGAACATCGATGGCGTGCTGGTGGTGTTCACGCCGCAGACCGGCACCGATGATCTGGCGACGGCCGAAGCGATGATCGAGCTGCGCAAGACGAGCGAGAAGCCGCTCTTGCTGGCCTGGATCGGCGGCAAGAAGGTCGAGGCCAGCCGCAAACTGCTGGCGGCCAGTCACGCCGCTTATTTCCATACTCCCGAACACGCGGTCGAAGTGTTCTACTCGCTGGCGTCCTGGCAGCATAACCAGCAGCTACTGCTGCAGACGGCCAGCCCGCTGGGCGAATGGGAAGCTCCGGATATCGACACCGCGCGCATGATCATCGATAGTGCCGTGGCCGGCGGGCGAACGGTGCTGGACGAGCTGGAGTCCAAGGCCGTGCTGCGAGCCTTCCATATCCCGGTAACGCTGACAATGCGTGCCGCGACTGCCGATGATGCGGTCAATGCGGCCATGGGCATGGGCTTGCCGGTAGCCCTGAAAATCGACGCGGTCGGCATCACGCACAAGACCGACATCGATGGCGTTTCGCTGGGGCTGAACAGCCTGGTGGCCGTGGCCACCGAAGCCAACCGCATGCTGACGCGCGCCCGCAATCTGCTGGGCGAGGGGATGGTGCGTGGTCTGACCGTGCAACCCATGCACGGCAAGAAATCCGGCCGCGAGCTGATGGTGGGGGTGACCACCGACCGTGCCTTCGGACCGGTGATTACCTTCGGTTCCGGCGGTATTGCGGTGGAAGTATTCAACGATGTGAAGGTCGCGCTGCCGCCGCTGAACGAGTACCTCGCCAACAACCTGATCCGCCGCACGCGGGTGAAGAACATGCTGGGCGCGTTTCGCAACCAGATGCCGGTTGATCTGGACGCGGTCAATCATGTCCTGCTGCGTGTGTCGGAGATGGTCTGCGAATTGCCGCAGATCGAGCAGCTCGACATCAACCCGCTGGTCGCCGATGAGCACGGCGTGATTGCGGTGGATGCCCGCATCATCATCGGCAAGGCCAATGAAGGTGCGAGCCGCTATGGCCACATGGCCATCCACCCCTATCCGGCACAATTCATCCAGATCACCACGCTGAAAAACGGCCTGCCGCTGACCCTGCGTCCGATCCGACCGGAAGATGCGGAGCTGCTGGCCGATTTTGTCGCGGCCCTTTCCGATGAATCGCGCTACAACCGCTTCATGAATACGCTGAAAACCCTGCCGCAGGCGATGCTGGCAAGGTTCACCCAGATCGATTACGCCCGCGAACTGGCCCTGGTGGCCAGCGTGCAGGGGGCCAAAGGGGAAGAGATCATCGGCGTGGCGCGCTTTACCGCCAACCCGGACAAATCCAGCTGCGAGTTCGCGGTGGTGACCAGTGACCAGTGGCAGGGCAAGGGGCTGGGCAGCCGCCTGATGGAAGCCTTGTTCGCTGCCGCCCGCGACATGCGCCTGAATGTCATCGAAGGCGAAGTGCTTTCCAGCAACAAGACCATGCTGGCCTTCATGAAACACCTTGGCTTCAGCATCCAGCCCCATCCGGAAGACGACGGGCTGAAGTGGGTGGTGAAACAATTGGGGTGATGGGTATGGCTATGCGGGCCTTTAGCTATAAAGACTGCATTTATATACCCATTATCGATGCTTGTACGGGCAGCAAGGAAACCCCAGCGAGGTTCACTTCCTAGCCCTGATCAATCGAGATCCCTCTGGTCTGGTTCTGCTTTGCAAGCACCACGCAGCGGGGACGAATCCGAGGGAGTTTCTCAGGCTTCTCCGTCATGCAAAACCGTCGTCTCTCCCCTATTTTAAGTACGATGTACTGGCGCATGCTGGCGAACAGGTCTGCGTGCTCTGCCAGAACGTGATCAAGGCCGAGCTGCAACAGAAATACATGCCTCTGACCGCCCCGGTTACTGAAGTGGTGAAGCAACTGTCCGTCAGCTCGGCGCCATCTCCGATGAAAAACTCGGCCTCGTCTACCAGGCACGCGTAAAGCTGGCCAAGAGCGCGATGAACATCGACGGCAAGAAAGTGAATCTGGTGCCCGGTATGGCGGTGAGTGTGGAAATCAAGACCGGGCAGTGGCGGCTGATCGAGTATTTTTTGAGCCCGCTGATTCAACACGGAAGTGAAAGCATAAGGGAGCGCTAGAAATGAATCGCACACTGAAAATGAAAATTAACACACTATTTTTGCATTATTTTCGTGCCCCTTATTTTTCCGATCCAGCCTCATATAAGCCGGGGAAAATTTGATCCTTGAGTGGGTCAAAGTCGAATCCTTTTTCATAAATATGAACGAGTCTTTCGGAGAGGTGGTTGTCTCCGAGAATATTGCTAAGTTGATATTTAAGAATGAGATCTCGGTGTTGATCGAGTGTTAAGTCCTCAATGACAGCGGGTGCTTGCCATGACTCCACTTCACCATTATCACCAGTGTCAACCAACTTTCCACCTTTCCATGGAAAGTTGCTGCCATAATTTGCTTTTGCAAATATTACATACCGCTCGTACGGTTGAGTACCTGGCTTTATTTCGTCAGGTTTAGCTCTTCGCACCCCTAGTTTTTGAATGACCACGTTGCCGATTGGCACAGTGAAAAGTGGCTCGATGAAGCTGAGGTCGAGTGGGCGCCATATATCCTCATTCTTGAAAATATTATAAAGGCGGATTCGCGCAGTACCTTTGGGCATCATTTGTGCCACTGTAAATAGATCATCCCTGAGTTTGAGGATGAAGACTGCATTTTCTTGCCAAAATGCACGCATAAAATCTCCTTATTTCTTTTTGTACTTTTTAGAGCCAGAACCTATCGGGCAGTAACCTTTTTGTGCATCTGCCGCTCTCAAATATTCATCGTGTCGCTTATTGGTATCCCCAACTGGATTTTGCTTATTGGCTGTTCCGCGTAAACCACCTCGCTCTTCAAATTCTCGCTGCTCAAGCCCTCGGGCAGCGCGGTAGATACCGTCTTTCCGGTCAAGCATTTTGGTAGTCCGCTTGGTATCTTTTTTGCGTTTTCAGTACCCCGAAGCACAAATGCACCAGCTTGCGCATGGCAGCTCCCAGTGCAGACATTTTTCTCTTGCCACGTGCAATCAATCGTTCAAAGACCGCTTTGACGTGCGGGTTGTACCTGATCGCAACAATCGCCGCCATGTACAGCACGGCGCGAACGCGCGCCGGGCCGGCTTTCGAGAGTTTGGCCC
>NZ_JADFUA010000018.1 GCF_015223195.1 Chitinilyticum piscinae
CTCTATAACCAGCATTTGCCACAGCGGGCGCTACAGCACCAATCCCCCCTTCAAGCGATGAAGCATTGGCAGAAGCAAAGGCCCGAGTTATTCAAAAAGCGTGTAATCAATCGAGCGGGACTGGACATCTAGCTTGCCTCGGGCAGGCTATCTTGCACACCCCCTTGATGGGTACGATAATATGACAGCCCTGAAGTGGGGCACATTGTTGATGTGAATTCAACCATGCTTGCGCACATATGATTTAAGATCTTGTGCAGCTCTGCTTGAGTTATCGCTCAGCAGCGCCAGCCTGTAAGCAAGGCGATCCGTAGCAAGTACGGGTAAAATGCAAATTCGGGTGACCCGATTTGAAGTAGTGTGATGGTTGTAACCACCGCTACCTGTTCCTAAGAAGGACGCCTCGTCGCAACACCGAGGAAACCGCAGTTTTGCCAAGCAAACTGCTGCACTTATGGCTTGTGATGAGCATGGTGACAGCCCCTAAGAAGGGCACTCCACAACGCTTGCGTTGCATATTGGTGGAGTAATCGTGCAGTGCCTAATGGCCTGCGCAGGAAACGTTTGTTTTAACAACGTTTCTTCGCTCTGAAAAAGAGCGACTAGCTGCTTTCTAACGATTACTTTACGAGAACTAATATGCACATTTGCTACATCGACGAAGCTGGTTGCCCAGGCTATCTGCCAGTCAACAACTCTGAAATTCAACCCGTCCTTATCATTGCTGGCCTTGCTCTACCAAAAGAAGCCTTGGATTCGATTGGTCGACAATTTATCAAAATCAAGCAGCAGTATTTGTATGGCGAAACTAGACCGAATTCTCGTCATCAAGACGCGCTTAACGAACTAAAAGGTGCAGAGCTAAGGCGGGCAATTCGTGAAGGACGCAAGGCAGAAGCAGATAAAGCACATAAGCTCGCCCAGCAATTACTCGACACCTTGATCGCCCACGGCGCCGAACTGTATGGCCAAGTCATCATAAAAGTACCTGATGATAAGTTCAATGGTACCCAGTTATACTCAGACGCAATGATGCGGATCGCTAAAAATTATCACCAACTCCTCGACAAAGAGTTGAGTAATGGCTTGATTGTAGCTGATTTCAGGGAGCCAGAAATCAATGGCAGAGTCTCGCAGCCCATTTCTTTAGCCATGTGGGAGCAAAAAAACACCTTTCCAAGATTCGAGCTGCCGCCGACTTTTGGAAATAGCAATAGCCATGTAGGCCTGCAAATTGCTGACATTATTATCTCTACATTGCTGATGCCTCTTGCCCTTGCCAAGTTCAACGAACAAATACCAAATAGCAAGCACAAGAAAAATGATGATTTACAGAATTTTAAACGCTATCAGAAAAGGCTGAAAACGCTTTGTCGCAACGGCACAAGCCTTGTCGCCGTACAAAGCAATCAACCCGCCCTAGCGAAAAAATTTTTGTAAAATATGGCAGATACGGACCAGCACACCTCCGAGGTGTACTATACAAAAGCCTTGTAGGGCGAGTCTTGACCTGCGCTGATGGGGTGCTTCTTACAGTGCGGCGGATTACGCCCAAGGCTAACCCGCCCTGTGGCCTGGGTATATGTCTGTGGTCCTTTTAATTCAAGGGTTGAGAAGTGATACCTCAGGCAAATTCTCCGCGCTCACTTCCCGCATCAGCAGCAGGAAATCCTGCATATACGCCAGTTGCGCGTGTGCGGCGGGGATGGCGGCGTAGAGTTCGCTGCGCAGGCCCTGCTGCGTGACCGGCCGCGCGGTGACATAGCCCTTGTCCAGATAGCCTTGCACGCTCCAGCGCGGCAGGGCGGCGATGCCGCGCTTGCTGGCGACGAGCTGCAGCATGGCCACGGTCAGCTCGGTGGTGCGGCGCTTGGGGTTGATGCCGGCGGGTTTCAGCACTTTTCGCAGCAGGTCGAGCATTTCGTCCGGCACCGGGTAGGTGATCAGGGTCTCGTCGCGGAAATCCTCGGGGGCGAGCCATGCTTTGGCGGCCAGCGGGTGGTCGTTGGCAATGAGCGCGACCATGTCGTAGGCGAACAGCGGCTGGCAGTACAGCGCCGTGTCGTCCTCCGGCTCGCTGACGATGGCCAGGTCGGCGCGTTCTTCAAACAGCAGCTGCACCGGGTCGGCATGAAAGCCGGACACGATGTCGAGCTCGACCTCGGGCCAGTGCGCGCGAAAGCGGTCCATCGCCGGCATCAGCCAGTCAAAACAGGTGTGGCATTCCACCGCGATGCGCAGCGAGCCGGCCTCGCCCTCGCGCAGGCGCGCCAGATCGCGTTCACTGGCCGCCACCGCCGGCAGCACCATATTGGCTAGACCGAGCAGCTTTTCGCCGGCGGCGGTCAGCTTCAGCGGCGTGCTCTTGCGGTTCAAAAGTGGCAGGCCGTAATGCTCTTCGAGCTGGCGCAGCTGGTGCGAGAGTGCCGACTGGGTGAGAAACAGGCGCTCGGCGGCGCGGGTGAGGTTGCCGGTGGCGGCGATGGCCTGCAGCGTTTTCAGGTGGCGCAGTTCGAGGATGGATTGCATTGAGCGATACTCATCGTAATGCTGAAAATTATGAATTGGAATAATACGCGGCAGGCGCGGATGATGCAAAGCACATTCATCATTCGAGGTGTTAGCAATGAGCAATATTCATCAGTCAGCAGAGAAGGTCGCCGCCCACATTCTCGGCTTTCCGCGCATCGGCGCACGGCGCGAGCTGAAGTTCGCGCAGGAGCAGTTCTGGCGTGGTGAAATCGGCGAGGCCGAGCTGGTGACAGTCGGCAAGACACTGCGCCGCACGCACTGGCAATGGCAGCGCGAGGCCGGGCTGGATGTCGTGACGGTGGGCGACTTTGCCTGGTACGACCAGCTGCTGGGCGCGGCGGTGCTGCTAGGCAGTGTGCCGGCACGCTTCGGTTTTGACGCGAAAACGCTGACGCTGGCGCAGTATTTCGAGCTGGCGCGCGGCAATGCGGCGCAGCCGGCCATGGAAATGACCAAGTGGTTCGACACCAATTACCACTATCTGGTGCCGGAACTGGACGCGAAAACCACCTTCGACGGCGGTGTGGACTGGCTGTTCCACGAAGTTGAAGAGGCGCTCACGCAAGGCCATCAGGTCAAGGTCGTGCTGCCCGGCCCGCTGACCTTCCTGTGGCTTTCCAAGGCCAAGCAGGCGGGGTATGACAAGCTGGCCCTTCTGCCTGCTTTGCTTCAGGCCTATACCCGTGTGATTGATCGCCTGGCGGCGCTGAAGGTGCAGTGGCTGCAGCTCGATGAGCCGGCGCTGGCGCTGGATTTGCCGCAAGCCTGGCTCGACGCCTGCCAGCCGGCGTACGACGCACTGGCCGCGCGCGGCGTGTCGCTGCTGCTGGCGACCTATTTCGACGATGTGTCGGCGCATGCCGGCCTGATCAAGCGCCTGCCGGTGCAGGGCGTGCACCTCGATCTGGTGCGCGCACCGCAACAATTGCAGGCATTTGTCGATGGCTGGCACAGCGAGAAGGTGCTGTCGCTGGGCGTGATCAATGGCCGCAATGTGTGGGTGAGCGATCTGAACGCCATTCTGGCCACGCTGCGCCCACTGGCGGAGCGGCTGGGCGAGCGCCTGTGGCTGTCCGCCAGTTGCTCGCTGCTGCATGTGCCGGTGGACTTGGCGCAGGAAAGCAAACTGGATGGCGAGCTGCAGGCCTGGCTGGCATTTGCCAGGCAGAAACTTGCCGAGCTGAGTGTGCTCAAGGGCGCGCTCAACGGCGCCGATGTGCAAGCCGCGCTGGCGGCCAATGCGCAGGCCATCGCCAGCCGCAAGACCTCGCCGCGCATCCACAACCCTGCCGTTTCTGATCGTGTCGCGGCGCTGACGCTGGCCGATAGCCGCCGCCACAGCCCGTTTGCCGAACGCCAGGCCGCGCAGCGCGCGCGCTTCAATCTGCCGCTGCTGCCCACCACCACCATCGGCTCCTTCCCGCAGACCGCCGAAATCCGCGCCGCGCGGGCGGCGTTCAAGCGCGGTGAATTGTCTGCCGCCGCTTACGAGGCGGCGATGAAGGCCGAGATCGCGTTGGTGGTGCACAAGCAGGACGAGCTGGGCCTGGATGTGCCGGTGCACGGCGAAGCCGAGCGCAACGACATGGTCGAGTACTTCGGCGAGCAGCTGAGCGGCTACGCGTTTTCCGAATACGGCTGGGTGCAGAGCTATGGCAGCCGCTGCGTGAAGCCGCCGCTGCTGTTCGGCGACGTGGCGCGACCGCAGGCGATGACGGTGGCGTGGAGCCGGTATGCGCAGAGCCTCACCACCAAGCCGATGAAGGGCATGCTCACCGGCCCGGTGACCATCCTGCAGTGGTCTTTCGTGCGCGACGACCAGCCGCGCGAAACCACCTGCCTGCAGATCGCGCTGGCGATCCGTGACGAGGTCTGCGATCTGGAAAACGCCGGCATCGGCATCATCCAGATCGACGAGCCAGCCTTCCGTGAAGGCCTGCCGCTCAAGCGTGCCGAGTGGGCCGCGTATCTGGAATGGGCGGGCCGGGCCTTCCGCGTGTCAGCCAGCGGCGTGGCGGATGCGACGCAGATCCACACCCACATGTGCTATTCGGAATTCAACGACATCCTGCCGGCGATTGCCGCGATGGATGCCGATGTGATTACGATTGAAACCAGCCGCTCGGACATGGAATTGCTGGAAGCCTTTGGCGAGTTCCACTACCCGAACGAGATCGGTCCGGGCGTGTACGACATCCACAGCCCGCGCGTGCCGCCGGTGGCAGAGATGCTGCGGCTGATCGCCAAGGCGCTGGAAGTGATCCCGGCAGACCGCCTGTGGATCAACCCCGATTGCGGCCTGAAAACCCGCGGCTGGCCGGAAACGGAAAGCGCACTGGCAAACATGCTGGACGCCACCCGCCAGGCGAGAGCGGCATTGATTGAGGGGCGCAAGCTGGTGGTGGATGCTGCAGCGGCCACGCCGGTGGCGGCAGGGGCTTGCGCTTGCAGCGGGCATTAAAGGGGGAAAACAAAAACCGGCCAATCGGCCGGTTTTTGCTGTGGCAGACGAGTTTATTCCGCCTTGGCCGTTTGCGCTGCTTCCGGCGCCGTCCAGACCTTGTAGTGCAGCTCGGAACCCTTGGGGATGTAGACCACCAGCGGTAGCTTGGCGTTGTAGCGGATCAGCTGCTCGTTATAGACCGGAACGAATTTGTCGCTGGCCGCTTCCGGGCAGGCCATCAGGGTCGATGGGCCCGGCTGGATCTGGCCGACGGTCCAGTAGGTGTAGCCCCAGCCCTGTACCGTGACTTCGCTCAGCTTGGCGCGCAGGGAGCGGGTGTTGCAGTCGGCCTTCACCACCTTGCCGGGAATCAGCTGCACGCGGTACAGCTCGGGGTTCGACACTTCCGGCAGGCGGATGACCACACGCTCGTAGCCATCCTTGGCCGGCGGAAAGGCTTTGAGGTCATCCTTGGCGGCCAGTGCGTTGCCGGAAGCCAGTAGGCCCAGTGCGATCAGCGGAAGCAGGGTGCGGGTGGTGTGCATGGTGTTCTCCTTGTTGCTTGCGGGGGCGGTTTGCGACCCGTGATGGCAGCAGCATACGGGGTCCCGGTGCCGGCTGCCTAGCAACTAATCACGTTCTGCGGGTGAGCCGGTTCACGGGCTGTTCAGCTGCCCATGGGCTGCTAGAATGAAGCCGTATTGCCTTCGAGACCAGCCATGCAAGCCCCCTGCCTTCCTGACGATGAAGCCGAACGCATCGCCAATCTGCGTTCGCTGCTGATTCTGGACACCCCGCCGGAACAGCGTTTTGACAATCTCACCCGTGTCGCGGCCGGGTTTTTCCGGGTGCCGATTGCGGTGGTCAGTCTGGTGGATGCCGAGCGGCAATGGTTCAAGTCCACCTGCGGGCTGGACGCCCGCGAAACCGGACGGGATGTGTCCTTCTGCGGTCATGCCATTCTGGACAGCGGTGTGATGGTGGTCGAGGATGCCCGCAGCGATCCGCGCTTTGCCGATAATCCGCTGGTGACTGGCGGGCCGATGATCCGCTTTTATGCCGGGGCGCCGCTGAAGTCGTCGCAGGGCCACAATTTGGGGACTCTGTGCCTGATCAGCCCCGAGCCGCGGCAGATGGATGCCGTCGAAATCCAGATGCTGCAGGATCTGGCGCGGCTGGTGGTGGTCGAACTGGAGCGACCCGCAGAATAATTGCGGGGTATATTGCCTCGAATCATGTTTCTTTTGGGTGTTGCGGTAATGGGGTGCCGGGTATTAGCGTGCGCCGTACACCATTTGCCGGGCAAAGCTGCGCCGTGCCGGCGCGGTGGCATCCAGTGCCAACAGCCCCAGACTGCGGGCATGCTTCAGTAGCGGGCTGGGTGATTCGAACAGGGTGATCAGGCTGTCGGTGAAGTGGGTGACGACGCTGGCATCCCGGTTGCGCAGCTTGCGGTAGCGTGCCAGCTGGCCGGGTTCGCCAAGCTGCCCGGCCGGGCTGCCGGCCAGCAATTCCGCCAGGGTCAGCGCATCGCGCAGGCCGAGATTGAGCCCCTGGCCGGCTACCGGATGCAGCGTCTGCGCCGCATTGCCTACCAGCACCACGCGCTGGCCTACCACCGAATCCACTGTTTTCAGCGCCAGCGGCCAGCTGGCGCGAGCACCCAGCGCGACCAGTGGCGGGGCACGGTTGCCCAGCCTGGCGTTGATCTGTGCCAGAAAGTCCGCGTCCGCCAGTGCGAGCTTTTCGGCGGCCCCTGCCGGTGTCTGTGTCCACACCAGCATGTAATCGCGCCCGTCGGGCAGCAGTGCCAGCGGGCCGTCGTCGGCAAAGCGCTCGTAGGCGATGCCATCGTGCGGTGTGGCTGGCGTAACGACGGCCAGTACCGCAGATTGTTCATAGGATTTCACCCGCGGCGTGATGTCGCGCAAATCGCCCAGCAGTTTGCCGCCCTCGGCCAGAATCACCAGCCGGCAGGTCAGGGTGTGTTCGCCACGGGGTGTGGCGAGCGTGACTGCCGCATAGCCGGGCAGCTGGCGGATGCGGGTAACCGGTGTGCCCAGGCTGACGCTGGCCGCGCCATCCAGTAGCACGCGCTGCGCATGCCGTGCCAGTGCGGCATAGCGTACCGTGTAGCCCAGTTCCGGCAGATCGATTTCCCCCGCGTCCAGTGCGGTGCGCCCCATGGTGCCTGCCTGCGAGACATGCACCCGGCCGATCCGGGTAGGGGCCAGCGCCACGTGATCCCACAGACCGGTGCGCTCCAGCGCCTGCCGGCTGGCGTAGGAAAGTGCCAGTGCCCGCGGATCATCCGGCACGCTGAAGCGCGCTTCGGCCAGCAGCACCTGATGCCCGCAGCTGGCCAGTCGCTGGGCGATCAGGGCGCCAACCGGGCCGCCGCCGACGATCAGGATATCGGTATGTGCTGGAAGCTGTTTGCAGAGCATGGTCAGGTATATGGCTGAAGTTTGCGGTAGCAATAGCCTGCAGGCTAATACTGTTCTGTGTATCTAATACGGCCGCCTCATGGGTGCCGCACAGCCCTGATCTTGGCTGGCTGCCGCCAACTTGGCAAGTCTGCCGCAGGCTTGCCGCGCTGTGAACGTCGTCTCCCCGATGCGGGTGATGCCTTGTAAGCGTTCCGGGGCAATGGCATGCTGGCTGCCGTCGCCAATCAAATCCGGGCCGGGAGGCTGTTATCATGGGTCGAGCAAGCCGAGTATTGCTGTTGCTGCTGTTGGGAGGTGTCAGTGCGCTGGCGCTGGCCGCACAGCCCTGGCGCGAGGGTCGCCATTACAGCGCGGGCGAGCGTGTCAGCTATCACGGGCGTGATTATGTCGCCCGCCAGGGGCATGAGGCGGCCAAGGGGGCCAACTGGAACCCCGAAGCGGCGGCGAGCCTGTGGGAGCCTGTGCAGCAGAATCTGCGCCCCGAACCCGGCGGCAGCTGGCAGGAAGGCCGGCATTACCGCAAGGGGCAATTTGTGAGCTATCAGGGCCGGGTTTATCGCGCACTGCAGGATCACGAGGCTGTCAAAGGGGCCAACTGGAATCCGCGCCAGGCGCCCAGCCTGTGGGAGCCGGTGGACGACGGCAAGCAGCCGCGTCTGGGCAAGTGATCGCTTGCAAATAAAAGAGCCAGCCTTGCGGCTGGCCCCGGCGCGAGCTGCGCTTGCGCTTAGCGTTCGGCCATCAGCGCTTCGATGCCGGCCACATCCTTCGGGCAGGCCGCAGTCAGGTTTTCGTGGCCATCGGCGGTGATGATGAGGTCGTCCTCGATGCGGATGCCGATGTGCTCGAATTCCTTGGGCACATTCGCGGCCGGGCGGATGTAGAAACCCGGTTCGACAGTGAACACCATGCCCGGAGCCAGCGTGCGCCACTGGCCGTTCACCTGGTAATCCCCCACGTCATGCACATCCAGCCCCATCCAGTGGCCGGTGCGGTGCATGTAGAACTGCTTGTAACTGCCATTCTCGAGGATTTCATCTGCCGAGCCGGTGAGCAGCTTCAGCTCACGCATGCCGTCAATCAGAACCCGCGTGGCGGCGTCGTGCGGCATGTTCCAGGTGTTGCCGGGTTTGGCGGCATCGAAGGCCGCCTGCATCGCCGCCAGGGTGATCTCATACACGGCCTTTTGTGCCGGCGTGAAGGTGCCGTTCACCGGGAAGGTGCGGGTGATGTCACTGGCGTAGCCGTTGATTTCACAACCGGCATCGATCAGGACCAGCTCGCCATTCTGCATGCGGCGGTTGTTCTCGCCGTAATGCAGCACGCAGGCGTTCGGGCCGCTGGCGACAATCGACGAATACGCCGGGAAGCGGCTGCCCTGGCGGTAGTAGTCGTGCAGGATTTCGGCTTCCAGTTCGTATTCCATCTGGCCGGGTCGGGCGAAACGCATCGCACGCTGGTGTGCTGCAGCGTTGATGCGGCCGGCCGCGCGCAGGATGGCGAACTCGTGTTCGTCTTTTACCAGCCGCAGTTCATTGAGCACGGCGCGCAGCTCGTTCACGCGCGATGGCGCTTGCACACCAGTACGTACCAGGCTGCGTACCTTGTTCAGCCAGCCTGACAGACGCATATCCCAGCGGGTATCCGCGCCGAGCGCAAAGTGGATCGCTGGCTGGTTGCCCAGCAGCTGCGGCAGGCGTTCGTCCAGCTCGTCGATGGGGTAGGCGGCATCAAAGCCGAATGCCTCGCGCGCGGCGTCCGGGCCGTAGCGGTAGCCATCCCAGATTTCCCGCTCTTCGTCTTTTTCGCGGCAGAACAGGATGTTCTCGACACGATCAGCGCCGATCACCTGCACGAAGACGGCATCCGGCTCGGTAAACCCGGTCAGGTAGAAAAAGCCCGAATCAAAACGGAAGGGGTAGGTGCTATCGGCGTTGCGGGCGATTTCGCCGGTGGTCGGGATGATGGCGACACCGGGGCCCAGGCGTTCGGCCAGCTGCGCGCGGCGTGCCTTGTGGGCGGCAATGGGCTGGGCGGCCACGGGATGCGTGGCGGATAGGGGCTGAATCATGGCGGCTCCTTGAGCTAGAGCCAGACATTATAACGGCCACCCCTGGCGGGATGGCCGTGATTTATGCCGCTGGCAGCGTGACTTATTTGCTGCTCTTTTTCGCTGGTTTGGCCTGCCCGTTCTGCTGCGGCTTGCCCTTGATGGCCAGAAAGCGGCTGGTTTGCTCGACATTGCCGGCATAGCTGTCCAGCTTGTCACCAATCGAGGCTTCGATGACATCCTGGCGCGCGCGCGGATCGGCGTGCGTGTTGAACAGCGGCAGCCCGCCCGGGTTGCGGTTGAAGCCTTCCAGCATCTGCAGCACGGTGACCATGGCATATGGGTTGTAGCCGGCCCGGGCCAGCAGCACCATGCCGGTGACGTCGGCTTCGTACTCCAGATCCTTGTCCAGGCCGCGGGTGTACAGGCCTTCCATGCCCAGCCCCTTGAAGGCGTTGTTGCCCATCTTGGCCAGGTTTTCGTTCTTCTTGCCGCTTTGGGTCGACACGGCCAGATCGGTCAGGCTGCTGACGGCGTTTTTCTTGGCCTCGGCGCGCATGGCATCCAGGTGATGATGGCGCGTGACGTGCGTGATTTCGTGTCCCAGTACGGCGGCCAGCTCGGATTCGTTTTTCAGCCGGTCCCACAGACCCTTGGTAATGAAGATGACACCGCCAGGCATGGCAAAGCTGTTGACCGTCTCATCCTCGATCACGGCAAAGCGCCATTTGAAGTCCGGCTTGTCGGACTGGCTGGCAACCCATTCGCCGACCTGGTTCACGTAGCGCTGCAGCGCCGCATTTTTCACCAGCGGCTTGGCACCGAGCATGCGCGCCGCGATTTCGTCACCCAGCGCGGCCTCTTGCTCCGGTGTCCATTCGCGCGAAGCCTCGTTGGCGTTTTTGGCGACGTCCAGCGCCTTGTTGATGTTGTCGGTGGTCAGCAGCTTGCCCAGATCGAGCGCCGAAGCCGAGCCGATGCAGGCGAAACCGAGCAGCAGGGAGATCAGGGTCTGTTTCATGGGCGTCTCTGCGAGTTGGTCGGGGACGAAGTGCTGCTGCTGCCGGAACTGCGGGCACCACTGACGGCAATGGCCGGCACCTGATTGGCGCTAAGCTTGGCGCTGGCAGCCTGCTTGCTGGCTTCGGCAGTGCTCACACCAAGCTTGTTCAGTTGTTCCAGCTCGTTGTAATCCGGCTGGGCTCGGGTCAGCTCTTCCTCGCTGAGGCCCTTGACACCGGTCGAGACGGTCTTGCCCGAGGAGCCGGTGGTGACGACCTTGATGCCCTGGCTCAGTGCGCTGCCGGCATCGGTGCTGCCGCCTTCACTGAGGCGTACGCTCAGCATCTTGACCCAGCCTTCCTGTCCGCTGCTGCGCACGTTCATCCACGCGCCCTGACGGTTCAGAATGTCCACGGTGGCGCCGGTGGCCAACTTGCTGACGACGCTGGCATCGCTGAAGGGCTTTTGCCGCAATTCGGTCTCGCGGATGACGCTGCCGGATTCGGCCCAGGCCGCTCCGGCAAGCAAGGCGGGCAGCAAGGCCGCCATAAAGGGGATTCGCATCAGTGTTTCTCCCGGGGTTCAAACAGTTCGACCGGCTGTTCCCGGCCTTTGACATGGTGGCTGCCATGCGGAATGAATTCAAACTCATCTGCACAGGCGGCACGGGTGGCGTCCGATACCAGTACGCGTGAGACACCCTTGGTCAAGCCTTCGATTCTTGAGGCCAAGTTTACAGTGTCGCCAATCGTTGTGTAATTGGTTTGCGCCTCGGCGCCGATGAAGCCAACGACGGCACGGCCGGTGTGCAGGCCGATGCCGATGTCGAAATCGGCGCCCAGATCCGTTAGTTCGCTCTTGAAACGTTCCAGTTCCGCGGACATCTCGATGGCGGCGGCAACCGCGTTGCGAGCATGCCTGGGGTCGTCGACCGGGGCGCCCCAGAAGGCCATGATGGCGTCGCCGATGAATTTGTCGAGCGTGCCGCCGTGCTTGAAGATGATCTCCACCTGCTTCGAGAAATAGCGGTTGAGCAGGTTCACGATGTATTCGGGGCTGCGGGTTTCCGACAGCGTGGTGAATCCGCGGATGTCGGAGAACAGCACCGTGATCTCGCGGGAACCGGCTTCCTTCAGCTTGTGGATGTCGCCGGCATTCATCAGCTCGGCCACCACACGTTTGTCGATCACCCGGCCGAACATGGCGATGGCTTGCTCGCGCTGGGCTTTTTCGGCCAGGTAGGCGAGCAGTGCGGCCGACCAGAAATACCCCCATGCCCAGGCCACGGGGGCGGCGAGCGGCAGAAACAATCCCTTGCTGCGCAGCGATTGCCAGGCGGCAGCCCCCAGTAGCGCACTGATGCCGAGCAGGCCAGTGCCCAGCTTGAGCGTATTCACCTTGCATTGAAAACCGATGGCGAGCAGCCCCATCAACAGCGCGGCCAGCAGGGCAAAGCCTGCGCGTGGCGGGCTGCGCAGCCAGTCCTGTTGCTGCAAATTGTCGATGGCGCTGGCCAGAATGTCGACGCCGGGGTAGGAACTGTCCAGGGAGGTGGCCCGCAGATCCCATAGGCCTGGGGCGGCGGTGCCGATGATCACGATCTTGTTGCGGAATTCATCGGCAGGGCGCTGTTTCTTCTCGCGCTGAGCGTCCAGATACACGTCGGCATAGGAAATGTGCTCGCGTCCGGAATGCCAGTTGAGCCGGATGCGATCCGTGTCTTCGGGGAGCTTCCAGCCGAATTCACTCGCCAGTGCGGCTGGCAGCGAGGGAATGCGCCAGCCCTCGAAGTCGCGGTACAGGAAGTAATGCCGGCCGATGCCGTCGGCATCCGCGGCAAAGTTGATCAGGCCGCCGCGCTGGAACTGCGGCGCGACAATATTGGGCAGCAGTAGCGGTGGGCGGGCCTGCGGATTGGCTGCAGGTAGCTGGCGGATGTTCAGCGTTTTGGGCATTTCACCCGCCGTGAGGCTGCTGCTGCCATCGTTGAGCAGCATGGTCGGAAAGCGCACGACCGGGATTTGGGCGACCGTTTCGCGGAACAGCTGATCCGCATCGGGACGATCCACGTCGAGCTCGTTGAACAGGATGTCGAAGACGATGGCACGCGGCTGCTGCGCGGCAATCCCGGCGATCAGTTCGGCGTGGGTCGAACGCGGCCACGGCCATTTGCCGGCCTCGGCATTCATCTGTTCCAGGCTTTTCTGGTCGATATCGATGACCACGATGTCGCTGGCGGCCGGATGGCGCGGGGCATGTCCGCGCAACAGGGCATCACCGGCGCGCTCGTCGACGATGCGGGTAAAGTTGAAATGTCCGTAGTCCGCGGCCAGCAAGGCCAGCAGCACCAGCAGCAGGGTCAGGTAGGAAAAGCGGCGCAGCATGGCCAATTCCAAGGAGAATATGCAGAGTTATATCTTACTTCGCTGAATCCTGCCTGAACCAGCACCATGCAGTCATGAAAACAACAAAGCCTGCGCGAAGGCAGGCTTTGTCGGGAGCTGGGACGCTTACTCTTCGTCCATCACGGCGGTGGTATACACCTCCTGCACGTCGTCGAGGCTTTCCAGCGCATCCAGCAGCTTCTGCATTTTCGCGACATCGTCGCCAGTGACTTCGGTTTCGCTTTGCGGTTTCATGGTGACTTCGCCCATCTCGGCTTTGAAGCCGGCGGCTTCCAGCGCTTCCTTGATGGTCACGAACTCATACGGCGGGGTGATGACTTCGATCGAGCCGTCGTCATTGGTCACCACGTCATCGGCGCCGGCTTCCAGCGCGGCGTCCATCAGCGCATCTTCGTTGGTACCCGGTGCAAAAATCAGATAGCCGCAGTGCTTGAACTGGAAGCTCACGCAACCATCGGTACCCATATTGCCGCCATATTTGGCAAAAGCATGGCGTACGTCAGCGACGGTGCGGGTGCGGTTGTCAGTCAGACAATCGACCATGATGGCAGTGCCGCCGATGCCGTAGCCCTCGTAGCGGGTTTCGATGTAATCGACGCCATCGAGCTGGCCGGTGCCGCGCTTGATGGCGTTTTCGATATTGTCCTTCGGCATCGATTCGGCCTTGGCCTTGTCGATGGCCAGACGCAGGCGCGGGTTCATGCCCGGATCGCCGCCGCCATTCTTGGCGGCAACGGTAATTTCCTTGATCAGACGCGTGAAGATCTGGCCGCGTTTGGCATCCTGGCGACCTTTACGGTGCTGGATGTTGGCCCATTTCGAGTGACCTGCCATGGTGATGTCCTGAAAAATCAGCAAAAAATCAGCCCGGGATTCTAGCACGCCGCGCCGCAGGCAGCAGCATGCGTGCTTGCTGCTGATCAAATCCAGCGAGCAAGCGCCGCGAGCGCGCCGGCGCCTGCCCAACTGCCCAGTACCAGCAGTAAAGGGCCGCGCGCTGGCCGCAACAGGCTCAAGAGGGCGACCAGCACGAGGGCGCTGAGGAGGTAGTTGACGGGTATGTGTGTATAGCCATTTATTTTTGAAGTAATCAGCGTGATACCTGGCCATGTAACCAGCATGGTGCGCCAGCGCAGCCAGCGCCCGTGCATCGGTGGCGCCACCAGCTCTGGCAGCGCGGCCACCAGCAGCGGCAGCGCCTGCTCGGGCTGGCTGCGCAAAAGAGCGACCAGTCTGGGCGCCGAGCTGGGGGCGCAACCGCGCGCAAGCAGCATGCCAGTGAGCCCGAGGCTCGCTTCGGCGCCGGGCAAGGCTTCTTCGGCCGGGAACTCTGCTGCAGCGTGCGGGGCTCGCCAGCTCCGCCAGGCGGCCAGCAGCAAGGCGCCGATGCAGACCAGCCACAACGCAAACTGGACGCTGGCCGGTTGCCAGCCGAAGCCGGCTGCGATGGCGAGTACACATCCAATACCCAGCAGGGTGTCTGTCAGTACTGATTTCCAGCGTTCGATTCTGGATTGATACCCCGCCTGATAGAGGGCTAGGCAGGGCGTGCCGAGCTGCTGCAACAGGGGTAGTAGCCGGCTGGGGCCGAGCAGGCGCAGCACCAGCAGCAGGCGGCGTACCCGCGGGGTCGCCTGGGCAGGGGGCTGCGCGTTGGCCAGCTCCAGCCAGAACCACTGCCGTGCGCCGCCGGATTCCTGGTCGGATAGGCCGGTGAGCAATGCAGCCAGTTCGGCAGGCTTGAGGGGCATTTTCATGATGCGGCTTGGTGAAAGGTTCTATAAAGAATCTTGTATCGCAAACCGGAGTGTCCCGCATGTTGCGTCTTTTGACCATCCGTTTCCGTCTGGCACTGTTGGCAGGGCTGGCGGTGGTGTTTGTGGTGATCAGTGGTTTGGCCGGGCTGTATGGCAAGCAGCTGCTGTCAGATCGGCTGGATCAGGCCGCCGTCAATCTTGCCGCCATCCGTAACCAGGGGGCTGCCGACATGATGCACGATGCCATCCGGGGCGATGTGCTGGCCATGTATCGGGCCGTGATGACCGGAGGCAAGCCGGATGAGATCGCCGCCATCCGCAAGGATTTCGCCGAGCATGCCAAAGAGCTGGATAGCCGGGTTGCGGCCAACGATGCCCTGCCGCTATCGCCACAGGAGCGTGCAGCGCTGGCCGAGCTCAAGCCCGCGCTGCAGCAATACCGCCGGGAAGCGGAGCACACGCTGCAGCTGTTTGTCGAAGGCAAGCACGATGATGCCGTGTTTGCCGCCTTCAACACCAGCTTTGGCAAGCTGGAGCAGGGGATGGAAGTGTTCTCCGACCTGCTCGAGCAGCAGGCGGCAGCGGCGCGGGAGGCCACGGCTCAGACCGTTGCGCGTACCCAGCTGCTGCTGCAGCTGATGCTTTGGGGTGGTTCGGCGCTGATTCTGCTGCTGGGCTGGCTGCTCGCCAGCAGCATTGCCAGGCCGCTTGATGCGATGCGCGAATTCATGCGCACCCTGGGCACGGATCTGGGACGGCGGATCAGCGAAGACGGGCGCGATGAAATTACCGTGATCGCCCGGTCCATCAATACCATGCTGCGTGATCTGGGCTTGCTGGTTGACGCCGTGCGGGGCTCCGTGGCCGAGCTTGAGCACACCGCGCAGGGCCTGGCTGGCGACACCCAGGCGCTGCGGGCCAGAGCCGGCAATTCATCGCAGCTGGTTGGGCAGACGGCAGCGCAGGCCGAACAGATTGCCGAGGCGGCAGATGAAGTCGGTGTGCATGTGCAGCAGTCCGATCAGGCCATCCGCGAGGCTGCGACGCTGGCCGGGCAATCGGCCACGCGCATGGAGCAGGTGGTCGAGCGCAATACCCGCCTGAGTGAAACCACCGGCGAAGCAGCCGAGCAGATCCAGACGCTGGCCGATAATGCCCGCGAAATCGATTCGCTCACGCAGGTGATTCGCGAGATTGCCGAGCAGACCAATCTGCTGGCCCTTAACGCGGCCATCGAGGCGGCGCGTGCCGGCGAGACTGGCCGAGGCTTCGCCGTGGTTGCCGATGAGGTGCGCAAGCTGGCCGAGCGTACGGCGGCCAGCACCAGCAGCATTACCCGCATGACCGAGGGCATTCGCACGGCGACGGAGTCGGCGGTGCAAAGCATCAGCCGGGTGCGCGAGCAGGTTGCCGATAGTGCCGGGGAATTGTGCGCGGCACGCGATGCGCAGCAGGACATTCTGGGGCGTGCCCGCGAGCTGCAGCAGCAGTCGCAGGAGATCGCCGAGGCATCGTCCGAGCAGGGCGGATCGGTGCAGCAGGTGGCTGCCGCCATGAATCAGGTCAGCGCAACGATTGCGACCAATCTGGGCGCCTTCGAGCGGCTGGAGCAAATGGCTGGCCGTCTGCAGACGCTTTCAGCGACGCTGGCTCAGCGCATCGGCAGCTACCGGACCTGATCAGCGCAGCAGGTGGTCTGCCAGCAAGCCGGCAAACTGCAGTGCGCCGATGCGGTTGTTGGCAAGAAAAGCGGCAAAGCACGCCATGCGCTCTCGGCCGCGGATGCGGCGGTACTGGTCGGCAATCAGCACGAGGCAGCCAGCCAGCGCCGCGTACAGCGGCCAGCCCAGCCCCTCGGTGAGCGCGATGCCCAGCCAGATCGCCATGAACCCCGCATAGCACAGCAGGATCGCGGCAATGTCGTAGCGGCCAAAGGTAATCGCCGAGGTGCGGATGCCGATTTTCAGGTCATCCTCGCGGTCGACCATCGCGTATTCGGTGTCATACGCTACCGTCCACAGCAGATTGGCCGCCACCAGCCACCAGGCCAGCGCCGGCACGCTGCCGGTCTGCGCAGCAAAGGCCATCGGAATGCCGAAGCTGAACGCCAGCCCCAGATACGCCTGCGGAATCGCCAGAAAGCGCTTGGTAAACGGATAGCTGCCCGCCAGAAATACCGCCGGCAGCGACAGCAGCTTGGTCAGTGTATTGAGCGGCAGCACCAGCAAAAAGGCCGCCAGCGCCAAGCCCGCCGCCAGCAGCAACGCTTCTTTCGGCGTCACTTCGCCAGCCGCCAGCGGGCGCGCCCTGGTGCGCTCGACATGGCCGTCGAAATCGCGGTCGGCGTAATCATTGATCACGCAGCCGGCCGAGCGCATCAGAAAGGTGCCGGCCACAAACACCAGCAGAATGAAGGGATCCGGCTTGCCGGCGCTAGCCAGCCACAGCCCCCACAGCGTCGGCCACAAGAGCAGTAGCGTACCGATGGGCTTGTCGATGCGCATCAGGCGGGCGTAACTGGATAGTCGGGCGGAAAGCGGGGTGGCCATGCGGCAAATCAGTGGGCAGAGAAAACCGCGCCACTGTGCGCGCCCGGATGCCGGTCGTCAAGGGCAGGCAGCCCCCTGATTCAATCGGTTTAATTTCACGGCTCTGTACTGGCTGGTGCTGGCAGTTCGGATTCCGGGCATTCACGCAGGCCAGTTTCGCAGATGGCATAACAGCGGTGGCGGTCGCGGGCATGCGTGCTGCCGATGAACGTCAGCGAGGGTAGATGAATGCGTCGTGTGCTGACCGGGCGGCGGTCGTAATAGAGCTTGTCGCCGGCAATCAGAAATTCCGGGTGCGGCGAGCGTAGTTCGCTGTGCGGCGCATCAACCTGCAGCGGCTTGCCACGACTGAACAGGCGTTGCCTGTCCCAGGCATAGTGTCCGGCCTGCTGGAAGCTGGCCGCATCGATGCCTTGCTTGGCAACCCCGGCGTAATAGAAATGCCGGGCATCACGCGCCCAGCCTGCCTGCAGCACGTGAAAGCTGTTCGCGTCGGCCTTGCCCAGTTTGATGGCGGTGCTGTAGCCGGTTTCGAGCAGAAAGATGTGCTGGCCATCGGTAAAGTAGCCGCTGCCCAGCTCACGGATTGAGCTGATTGATGCCTGACTTACCGGCTCCAGCGTGACATAGGCTTGCCCGTCGTCCGGCAACCAGTAATGGGGTTGCCAACAGCCGTGCCGGTCGCCAAGCAGATCCACGCGGCAAGATGTTCCCCAGCAGCTCGCCAGCGAGATGATGGCAAAGCTGTCTGCATCCAGCCCTTGCAGCGCAATGCCCTGATAGCGAGGCTGATGGCTGGCCGTGGTTGTCTGGTTCCGGTGCCACCAGTAATCCGTCAGCTCGGGGTGGCAGGCAAAAAACGCATTCCACTGCGCCTGCACTTGCGGGTCGGCGGCGAGCTGTCGCTGCCCGCCAGCGAAGGGGGCGTCGCGATCACAGGCCCAGAGCCGTGGTCCGCCATCGCCGCAATCCTGCAAGATGGCAACGAAACTGGCTGCGTCGGCATCAACCGGCTTGCCGCGATAAAACACCCGTTCGCCATCGCTGGCGTACAGGCAGGGGAGCAGGCGAAAGCGGTCGGCATTGGCGTTTTTGAGTATGCTGCCGCACACGTAGACTGCGGAGCCGTCGGTGGCGAACATGCCGCTGTCGTTGAGGTAGGAATCACAGAGCTCTGTGACATTGCCGTGTGCATCCAGCAGCGGGTGCTTGTCGGGCAAGGTGATGAAGGATTCCGCTGAGCGCGTGCGGATGGTTTTGCCGGTGATGTAATAGGCATGCCGTGCATCGCGCGCGTAGCGCTGATTCAGCACCGTGAAGCTGGCCGGGTCGGCCTCGGGAATGGCGTAGTAGTACTCGTAGGCCATTGCGCTGCCCTGCTGCGCCTGTGCGTAGATGCACAGGCCATCGCTGAACCAGCGCAATGGGCCGTCAGCTTCGATGGGAATCAGCACATGGAAATGTTCCGGGGCCTGAATGGGGAGCGGGCTGCCGTCCTTCTGCCATAGCGGCCGCGGCGGGGCGAAGCACAGATCGATAATCTGCCCGTCGCGATACGCCAGTCGTTCCGTGATCATGCCGCTGCTCATGGCCTTCCTGCCGAGTGTCTGTAGTGCGCCGCAGCATGAGGCGAAGCCGGGCTGGCGGCAAGTGAGCAGGCTTACTTGCTCCTGATGGCTGGCAAAAATACTTCGGTCACCAGCAGCACATCGCGCCCGGCATGGAACAGCGAGCGTCGTGCCCACAGCCGTGGCGGCAGCGAGCCGGTGGCGGCGCGGGCGCTCTGGTAGAGCGGATGGCGGGCGTCGATGCAGCGCCAGGCCAGTGGCGAGCGGCGGATGGTCGGGTCGGCGAACAGCAGTGCGCCAAGCGGGCGGCTGCCGGTGCGCCCCAGCAGGTGAAAGCCGCGTGCCAGCGCGCTGCGGGCAGTGATGCTGTGCGCGTACACCAGCGGTGTGCCGTGGCTGGCGAGGATGACCTCGCGCACGGCGACGTGCGTGCTGCCGCGCGGTAATTGCATGATGGTGATTTCGTCGCCATGCGGCTGATCCCAGCCCTGTCGCAGCACGGCAACCCTGATCTCCGGAAAGTGCGCCATCAGCCGGGCAGTGAGCGAGCCGCGCGCGGCCAGCCACGGGCGCAAGTCGCGCGGGGCAAGGGCGAGCAGGTGGCGCCAGAGGCGGGGGCTGTTCATGCTGGGTTTCTCGGCAGGCAAGGCGGGCGATTATGCCACAGGCGCAAAGGCTGGCCGTATTGCCGAAAACCTGTCTGATGGGTATGCGGCTATGGCCATTTAAAGCATTAAGTCCTGTGGCTATAGCATGAAGGGTATGTTGTCGCGCGCGGCCTACCAGGGACTGGGCTAGAATGCCGGCTTGTTCTTGATGAGCTGCAGTCCGATGAATCAAGCTGACCATAGCGCTATGCCCGCCATGTTTGCCGAATTGTCGGCCGCGCTGCGGCAACGCGACGAAGCCGGCCTGCTGCGCCGCCGTCGCGAGCTGGCCACGCCGCAGGGCGCGCTGGTCGAGGTGGACGGGCAGCCGCTGGTCAATTTCTGCAGCAATGATTATCTGGGGCTGGCCGCGCATCCGGCGCTGATCGCCGCCGCACAGGACGGTGCGGCGCGCTGGGGTGTGGGTTCGGGCGCCTCGCATCTGGTTTCCGGCCATTTCACGGTGCATGAGCAATTCGAGCAGGCCTTTGCCGCCCTGGTCGGTCGGCCGGCGGCGCTGTCGTTTGCCACCGGCTATCTGGCGAATCTGGCGGTGGTGACGGCGCTGGTCGGGCGCGATGACGCGGTGTTTGCCGACAAGCTCAATCATGCCTCATTGAATGATGCGGTGCTGCTGTCGCGAGCCGAATTCAAGCGCTTTGCGCACAACGACGTCGCGCAGCTGGAGCGCCTGCTGGCCGAGTCAACGGCGCGGCGCAAGCTGATCGTGGTTGATGCCGTGTTCAGCATGGATGGCGACATTGCGCCGCTGGCCGACATGCTGGCGCTGGCCGAGCGTTACGATGCGCTGTTGTATGTCGACGATGCGCATGGCTTTGGCGTGCTGGGCGACGGGCGCGGCACGCTGGCAGAGCTGGGGCTGGCATCACCACGGCTGATCCAGCTCGCCACGCTGGGCAAGGCGGCCGGGCTGGGGGGGGCGATGGTTGCGGCCGAGCCGGTGCTGATCGACTGGCTGGTGAATGCGGCGCGGCCGTATATCTATACCACCGCCGCGCCACCACTGTTGGCGCAGGCCGGGCTCGCGAGCCTGCGGCTGATTACCGAGGGCGCCGGGCTGCGGGGCACGCTGCGTCGCCATGTGGCGGCCTTTCGTGGTGCGATGCAGGCGTGTGGCGCGCAATTGCTCGACTCGGCGACACCTATCCAGCCTATCCTTGTTCAGGACAATCAGCACGCGCTGGCGCTATCCGATGCACTGCGCGAGCGCGGTTACTGGGTGGCGGCGATCCGCCCGCCGACGGTGCCGACACCGCGCCTGCGCGTGTGCTTCTCGGCCGCGCACAGTGATGAGCAGGTTGCCGGCTTGTGTGCGACGCTGCAGGAATTGTTACGCGCCTGACGGGTATTGCCCGGTAGACTTTTCCGATCAATGGTTACAGGCTCATCCGTGCTTGGGTATGGGGAGCAGGATAAGGCAATGTCTGTGTATTTCGAATCGCTGGGGCGTGGCCCCGATCTGGTGCTGCTGCACGGCTGGGCCATGAACGGCACGGTGTGGCAGCCGGTGGCCGAACAGCTGGCCGAAGATTACTGCGTGCACGTGGTGGATTTGCCCGGGCACGGCAAATCGCCGGCAACCGGCCCGCTGACACTGGATGACATGGTGGCGGCGGTCGATGCGGCTTTTCCCTGGCCGGTGCATGTGGTGGGCTGGTCGCTGGGTGGTGCGGTCGGCACGCGCTGGGCGCTGGCGCAGCCGGACAAAATTCGCAGCCTGACGCTGGTGGCTTCAAGCCCCTGCTTCATGCAGCGCGCGGACTGGCCGCATGCGATGGCCGAAGCCACGCTCGGGCAGTTCGCCGAAAGCCTTGCAGCCGACTGGCGCGGCACGCTCAAGCGCTTTATCAGTCTGCAGGCCATGGGCGACGCGCAGGCGCGTGCGGTGACGCGCACGCTGGCCGATGATCTGTTCCTGCATGGCGAGCCGGCGCTCGGCGCACTGGCCGAGGGCCTGGATATCCTGCGCGATACCGATCTGCGCACGGAGATGGCGCGCCTCGTCCTGCCGGTGCTGCTGCAATATGGTGACAAAGATACGCTGACGCCCGTGGCGGCAGCACATTGGCTGGCCGATGCCTTGCCGCTGGCACAGTGCCATATTCATGCCGGTGCCGCGCACGCACCGTTCCTGTCCCACCGGGACGAATTCATCGCCGTGCAGAAGGCGTTTCTGGCCGGCGCCTGATTGGCCCCCACAAACAAACAGGCTGGATGAAGCAGTCTGTTTGGGTATATGCCGCTAGCCTTTGCAGTTGCACGGCTGTGGACGTATGGGTGGTCGGGTAATTAGTGGGCGTTTTCCATCTTCGGCGCGCGTCCCATCAGCTCGCCGATGATGGCCTGCACCGGCTGGTTCTCGAACAGCATCTGGCACACGGCGCGGGTGATCGGCATTTCGATACCCATGGCGTCGGCCTGGCGCAGCACTTCCTTGGCCGTCGGTACGCCTTCGGCGACGTGCCCGAGGTGGACGAGGATGTCGTTGAGGCTCTTGCCTTCGGCCAGCAGCAGTCCGACACGACGGTTGCGCGACAGATCGCCGGTGGCGGTCAGCATCAGGTCGCCAATGCCGGCCAATCCCATGAAGGTTTCGGCGCGCGCACCAAGCGCCACACCAAAGCGCGCCATCTCGGCCAGACCACGGGTCAGCAGCGCGGCGCGGGCATTCAGGCCCAGATCCAGTCCGTCGCACACCCCGGCGGCAATCGCCAGCACGTTTTTCACGGCCGCACCGATTTCCACGCCGACCAGATCGGCGCTGGCATACAGGCGCAGCACATTGGTGTTGAGTTCTTCAACGACCAGCCGCGCAAACGCCGCATCGCTGGCCGCAATGGTGACGGCGGCAGGTTTGCCAGCGGCAACTTCCTGCGCGAAGCTCGGGCCGGAGAGCATGCCGCGGGCGATCGTCGGGTCGAGTTCTTCTTCGGCGACCTGATGCGGTAGCTGCATGGTGCCGGCTTCAAGCCCCTTACAGGCCCACAATACCGGGGCCTTGTTGCCGAGTTTGGCCAGCTGCTGCAGGGTCGGGCGCAGGCCGGCCAGTGGCGTGACGATGAGGATGAGTGCGACGTCACGGATGGCCGTTGCCAGCTCGCTTTCAACCTGCAGCGATGCGGGGAAAGCCAGTCCGGGCAGAAAGCGTTTGTTTTCGCGGTCCGCACGCATGGCGTCCACTTCGCTCTGTTCGCGGGACCAGAGTCTGATCTGGTGACGGTCGGCAAACCGGATGGCCAGGGCGGTGCCCCATGCGCCGGCGCCAAGCACGGCGATCTGCATATTGCATTCCTTTCAGTTCAACAAAAAAGCCCGCAGGATCGCCGCGGGCTAATTGCCGGGGTTACACGCCCCAGACATCTTCAATCCGGATAAAGCCGGTTGCACCATCACGGTGACGCACTTTCAGCCAGCCATTGCGGGTGTTTTCCTGCAATTCCAGCAGCAGGTTTTTCTCGCCCTTGAACAGGATGGATGCCTTGTCCTGCGGAGCGGCAAACACGGTGCTGTTGCGAACCAGCTGTACCATGCGCTGCTGGCCAAGGTCGTTGGCCTTCATCCACGCCAGCGTGCCACTGCTGTCGCGTACGCGCAGCCAGTTACCTTGCTCGGAGAGGATTTCCAGCGGCATCCCGCGGCTCACGACAAACAGCTTCTTGCTGTTGTCGGCAGGGGCTTCGTACCAGATTGCGTCGCTGCGGGTGACGGAGCGGAATTCCAGCGACTGGGCAAGACCGCTGGCTGCCAGCAGGCAGCCAGCCAGGCCCAGCTTAGTGAGTGGTTTCAGCAGCTTCATTGCTGGCAGCGGCAGCTTGCTGGGCGCGCTGTTGCAGGAAGATGGCTTCGAAGTTGATCGGCTGCAGCAGCAGCGGCGGGAAGCCGGCGCGGGTAGTCAGATCGGACACGGCTTCGCGCAGGTACGGGAACAGAATGCTCGGGCAACCGATGCCCAGAACCGGTTCGAGTTCGCTTTCCGGAATGTTCTCGATGTTGAACAGGCCAGCCTGGGTTACTTCTACCAGGAACAGGGTGCGTTCACCAACCGTAGCCTTGGCGGTAACGGTGAGACTGGCCTCGAAGAAGCCGTTGTCAAAGCTGCGCGCCTGATTGCGGAACTGGATATTGAAGTCCGGCTGTTCCTGCTCGACGAACGCACCCGGTGCATTCGGGGATTCCAGGGAAACGTCGGTGACGTAAATCTTCTGCAGTGCGAACACCGGCTGGTTGTTTGCCTGGGCTTGGGCTTGTTCGGACATGTTCGAATCCTTCCTGTTTTATAGATATGAGCCGGCGATCACCAAGACCCGCCGTTCTGTGCGGGCAATCATCGCATGTTTGCAGGCGGCGGGCTAGTTGCCACCGGTCAGTAGTGGCTCCAGCTTCCCGGCTCGATCAAGTGCCGACAAATCGTCAAAACCGCCAACATGGTAATCATCGATAAAGATCTGCGGTACGGTGCGGCGCTGGCTGCGCGCCATCATGATCTCGCGTTGTGCGGGATCCAGATCGACGCGGATTTTTTCGATGCTAACCCCTTTGCTCGCGAGCAGGCGCTCGGCCATGACACAGTAGGGACAGACGCCGGTGGAATACATGATGACTTTGGGCATGGCTGGTTATCTCCTCGTGCGCGGACATTTGGATGTGGATTTTGCGCACAAATATATAGGGGAGAAATGGGGGCTGTGTGCCGGGACTCAAGAGGCGAATGCAGGCTCCTCGGATTGAGTGGGTTCTGGCGTGTTGAAAAACAAAGACTTATCGACTTGCTGCGCAAAATTGTCGGACGGGGTGTTGACGCTTCGAGGGTTGAGTCGTATAGTTCGGCCTCTCTGCTGCTGACGCAGCGAAACAAACGAAGCGAAACGACGAGTTTAGCGAGTTTGGCGGCGTCAGGGCAACGATCTTTAACAAATTACAGCCGATGAGTGTGAGTGCTT
>NZ_JADFUA010000019.1 GCF_015223195.1 Chitinilyticum piscinae
TCGGGCACATGAAGAACGACGGGCGACTACGGCGGAACTGGCTAAAAGGCGCGGAAGGCGATGCCTTTCACGCCCTGTTGTGTGGTTGTGGTCACAACCTGCGGCTGATTCTGAAGAAGCTGCGGCTTCTGTGCGCCCTGATTTGGCTGGTGTGTTACCGGCGGCTGATCGGCAGCGGAGCCCGTCAACCGCAGTTTGCGATAGGGGTCATGTGAAAATCGAATTGTTCAGGGCCGACTGATTAAGATAATCATGGTCCTCCAAGCCATACACCTAACCGTATCTAGCGCTCCCGCAGTGCTTCGGTCTTGGCTTTGACAATCGGCTTGAGCAGATAATCCATGACCGTTTTCTGGCCGGTGCGGATATGCACCGTTGCCAGCATGCCCGGAATGATAGGCAGCGGCTTGTCACTGCTGCCCAGATGATTTTTGCTGGTACGAACCTGTACCAGATAGAAGCTTTCTTCTTTTTCCTTGCTGATCGAATCCGCCGTGATGTTCTCCAGGCGCGCATCCAGATCGCCATAAATCGAATAATCGTAGGCGCTGATTTTGACGCTGACGGTCTGTCCCGGGCGCAGAAAGCCTACATCGGCAGGCCGTATCCGTGCCTCAATCAGCAGACTATCCTCCATGGGCACAATTTCCATGACAGTCGCACCTGGCTGAATAACCCCGCCAACCGTATTCACTGCGATGGTCTTGATGATTCCGTTCACCGGCGAGCGGATGGTCGTGCGATCCAGCCGGTCCTCCAGTGCAACCTTGCCGGCCGTGAGCGCCGAAAGATCGGCCGATGCCGCGCTGAGTTCCGCTGCTGCATCAGAGCGATATTTTGCCTGTGCCCCGTTGATTTTGGCCCGCACTTCTTCCTGAGCCGTCTGCAATCGCGGGATCGCCAGGCGAGTAGCATCGATCTGGCCTTGCAAATCCGCAGCCTGTCGTTCCAGACGCAGCAATTCCACTTCGGCGGCCACCTTCTGCTCGACCATGGGCTTGGTCAGCTTCAGTTCCTGGTTCAGCAGATTCTGACTTGAAAGCAACTGGGCGAGCAAAGCGCGTTTCTCGGAGGTTTCCTGCGCTTTCTGGGCTTCCTGCTGCCGCAGTACGCCCAGAGTAGCCTCCAGATCGCGCTGACGCGAACGGAAGAGCAGCATTTCTTCCTGGTAGATTGCAGGGTTGGCAGTAATCTGCTCTTGGCTCGGCGCAAATTCCTGACCACTGGCCTCGGCCTTCAGACGAGCCACCTTGGCAGCCAGCGCGGCATTTTTAGCCTGGCTTTCACTCAACGACGAAGAAAAGCGCTTTTCGTCCAGCACCATGACTACCTGGTTTTTCTTGACGACTTCACCGACATGAACCGGAATCCTGGCGACGATCCCGCCCTCCAGATTCTGGATCTGCTGAATCTGGCTGGAGGGAATAACCTTGCCTTCCCCGACGGTAATTTCATCGATTTCGGCGAAGTAGGCCCAGATTACCGCCACCAGAAAAAACAGTGCGCAAGCACGCAGCAGCAGGAAAGGAGTCCGCAGCGGCGGCAGGAACATCGCGGCCGAACGTTCGGACATGTAGGCAATATCGCCGCTGAAGTAGCGGGAGAATTTCTCAGGAATCAACCGCATGCACCCTCCCGCTGGCCAGTGCCTGCAACACCTGTTCCTTGGGGCCGTCGGCAACGATCCGGCCACGCTCCAGCACGATCAGCCGGTCAACCAGAGTCAGCAGGGATGCCCGATGCGTAATCAGCAGCAGGGTTTTCCCAGAAAGGCGTGCAGCGACTTTGCGGATGAAACTCTCTTCCGAGCGGTTATCGAAAGAATTGGTGGGCTCATCGAACAGCCACAATGGCGGATCCTGCAGCAGTGCTCTGGCAATCGCCACAGCCTGGCGCTGCCCGCCGGACAAGCGCTCTCCCCGCTCCCCGACAGGCATGTCGAACCCCATCGGATGCTGGTTGACGAACTCGGTGACTCCAGCCATTTCTGCGGCCTCTACGATGGCCGTATCATCGGCGTGCGGAGCTGCAAATACGATGTTGTCTCGCACCGAACCGTAAAACAGACAGATATCCTGGGGCACATAGGCAATGTGATGCCTCAGATCAGCCGGATCGATCTGGCGCTGATCAACACCATCGATCCACACGGAGCCCGATCGTGGCACGTAGAATCCCAGCAGCAATTTTTCCAGCGTGCTTTTGCCGGAACCGATCCGGCCGATGATACCAACGCGCTCGCCCGGGGCAATACTGAAGGAGACGCCAGAAAGAGCATCTACATCCTGCCCCGGATACGCAAAGCTGACATCACGAAACTCGATCGCACCCGCAAAACCGGGACGATGCACAAACTGTTTGCCTTCCGGGCGCTCGATGGGCAGATGCATGATGGCATCCATGCCCTGCAATGCAGCCTTGGCCTGGAAAAAGCGGCTGATCAAGGCCGCCACCTGGCTGAACGGTTGCATCGCCCGGCTAACGAGCATGGTGCAGGCGATCAGCCCGCCGGTAGTCATGTCACGCTCGGCGATCTGATACACCCCGGCCACGACCAGCAGTACATATGCCAGCTGCTGGATGAAGGTTGCCTGACTGATAATTGCTGAAGAAAGCATGCGGGTACGGATTGTCAGACGGGACAGCTCTCCGACCACCTGCTCCCAGCGCCGCTGCAGGGGACTTTCAGCCCCGACAGCCTTGATGGTATCCAGCGCGGACAGCGTTTCAATCAGTGTCGCCTGCTTTTGTGCGGATGCCCGGAACGACTCCTGCACCATCGCACGCAGGGGACGCTGTAGTAAGACCCCCAGCCCGACCATCAACGGAATGGCCAGCAACGGTACCAGTACCAGCGGCCCACCCAACCAGAAAATGAGCAGCAGAAACAGAAATGTAAACGGCAGATCAACGAGTGTGGTGAGTGTTGCCGATGTGACGAATTCGCGAAATGCCTCAAATTCCTGGAAATGGCTAACCAGTGCGCCGACCGAATCAGGCCGGCTGGCAACCTGCAGGTCCATTACATGCTCAAAGGTGCAGGCTGAAAGTAAAACATCAATCTGCTTGCCGGCAATATCGATGAAATAGGTACGCAATCCGCGGATCAAGGCATCGAAGACGAACACCAGGGCAACCCCGCCAGTGAGCACCCAGAGTGTGGAAAACGAATGATTTGGTACGACCCTGTCGTACACATTCATCACAAATAAGGGCAGGATCAGGGCAAAGCAGTTGATCAGTAATGAAGCCAGCAGTACCTGGCCATACAAGGGGCGAGACAAGCGAAAGGCATCAAGAAACCAGCTCCTGTCTGCGACCAGCCTGGGACGCTCGGCACGCTGGTCATAGCGAAACGCCGGGCGGACAAAAAACAGACTGCCACTATAAGCGGCCTCAAGTTCATCCTGACTGACCGTGCGGTAGCCGCTTCCGGATTCGGGCTGGATGATGCTCCAGCACGCATTGTCATCAATACTAGTTGCAATGCAGCAGCCGCCATTCTTCAACAGCAACACCGCAGGCAGTGTCAGCGCCGACAACTCTGCCAGTGAGCGCTTGACACCCTTAGCCGTAAGCCCAGCATGTGCGGCCGCTCGCGGGAACAGATCCAGTGTCAGTCTCCCTTGCTCGAGTGGCAAGCCCTTGAGCATGGTAGAGAGGGAGAAGGGACGCTGGTAATAATGCGAAAGAATAACCAGGCAGGACGCCAAGGCATCATCCGCGGCAGCGCTACCGGAGTGATGTCGGGGCTCACTATCTGCGGGGGCTGCAACACTCATCGTCCCTTACTCCCAGAGCAATGGTCTGCTCACGCCGAAGCCCTGTACGCCATCAAGTCGTAGCCCCTCCAGAGTTCGCCGGTCATCCTCGTTTTCCACCGACTCGGCAATTACGGTAATATCCAGCCCATGTGCAATCTTGACCAGCGCATCGACAAAGAACTGATTGTCCTTGTTGCTGCTGATACCACGGATAAAGCTGCCATCAATCTTCAGAAAATCCAGCTTGAGCGTGCTGAGATAGCCAAACGAGGCAAAGCCCTTGCCGAAATGATCCAGGCTGGTTCGCACATCAATCCGATGCAGCTGATCAACCCAGTGACGCAGATCATCCAGCTGCTCGGCACTGCCGAATTCAGCAACCTCGAAAATCAAACGCTTGCGTAACTCTCCGGCCTGCAATAATCGCTGACATAACCAGCTGACGAATTTCTGATCGTGTACGGATGCGGGGAAAAGGTTGATCGCCAGCAAGGTACTGCCACTGGAACCGGAAAGTTTCGTGAGGGCACTGTCGACTACCAGCTGGTCAAATGACTGGATCATTTCGAGGCGTTTGGCCATCGGAATGAACAAGCCCGCCGGAATCACCGTTCCATCGGCATCGCGGATCCGCAGCAATACCTCCTCCTGCACCACGCGCCTTGCATCACAGGTTTCCACTGTCTGCAAATGCAACTCGATGCGCTGCTCGGCAATGACTTCTTCAAGCAACTGCCGCCAGCGGGTCAAGGATAGCGCCTCGAAATCACGAGCCTGGTTTTGTTCATGGCGGTGGAAGCTGTTTGCTTCATTCCCCTGCGCTGTACGCAATGCCAGATCAGCCTCTGCGAGCAATTGTGCCGCAGGCTGTCCATGCCATCTGGCAATCCCGACATGACCGATATCGCCCTCATCCACCAGGCCTTGCGCAGCCAGATCGGGCAAGCTGGCGACCAGCGCTCGCGCGATTCGCTCATCCTGACCATCGGCCGTGCTACCCAGCAGGATGGCAAAAGTCCCACCGGCCAGTCGTGCAATGTCCGCATCGCCAGCCCCCTGGGTCTGGCATACCTTGTCAATCAGCTTGGCAGTTTCAGCAATCAGGGTATCAACGGCTTGATAGCCTTTGCGGTCATTCAATTGCTTCAGATCGCGCAGCTCCAGGAACAACAGGGCACCACTTTCGAACAGCTCGGGCGTTTCGATAAGATGCCGCAATTGGATGTCGAAATAGCGGCGGTTGGCAAAGCCGCTCAATGGATCGCGATAAGCATCCGCCCGCAAACGCTCCATGGCTTCGGCCTGTTCGGCAAACATGTCGCGCACTTTCTGCGTCATCCTGTTCATGGCTTCAACCACGCTGCGCAGCTCCAGCGTCCATGGCAACTTCGGCTGCACGGGATATTCCCGCGCACAGATCGCCTTTGCCTGAGACTCGACCGCACGCAAGGGCCGCAGCACAAAATGCAACAGCACGACGCCCAGTACGAATGCCCCGACCGAGCAGAGCAAGAACCACCAGAATGACTGCACACTGCTCCCCCACAGGGTTGCATAGGCAAATCCCGGATTCGCCGCGACACTGACTGTCCCCGCCTGCATCCAGCCAGTGCTGATCATCGCTTCCCCCTTGGGAGTTTCAAGCGGAAAGCGGCTGACGAACCAGCCAGGAACCCCTTCGATTGCTGCAGGCGCATGTCGCTCGACCAACACCTTGCCGTCAACATCCCGCACCACGAGCTCGCGATAGTAACCACTGTCAAAGGTGGCGCGAATGACACTTTCCGCCATCACCAGATCATTGCTGGCCATATGGGGAGAAAGAGTAAAACCCAGCGAAGTCGCCGTGTCCTGCGAAATGGTTGAAAGCTGGTTTTTCAGAAATTCGCGCGTACTTTGCACGCTGAGATAGACATTGCCGGCAAACAGCACGACAAACAGGGTGATGATCACAATGATCAGCTGGCGAATCAGAGTCATGGGCGCCTCCTGCACAGATTCATCAGTTCAGCTCCTGCCCCAGCCGGGAGGTCAGATCCTTCCACAGGCCGATGCGATCCGAGCCTCCGACAGGCTTTCCGGAACCGCGTTCCTTGGCTAGCCATAGTCCCTCACCATTGAAACTATAGACCGGAATCAAGTCCTGCCTCTGGCTGGCTGGTTTGATCTCGGGAATCAGATTGTCAAGAATCAGGGGCTCTGATTTCGGCGTTTCATAATAGGCGAGAACCATATGGGCCTGATCAACCGGATTCCAGTTCAAGGCTTTGACATATGTAATCCGCAATTTGCTCAGCGGGATACCGATCTGCAGCAATGTGAAGTATTTGCCGATGGCAAAATCCTCACAATCACCGCCATTGCTGCCAAGCATTTCGACCGGTGTCGCCCAATAATCCGGCTTGTTCCAATGCTGGGCATCAGAAACAAAGCTGATCTGGTTGAAAAACCGGTTGACCGTCTGCAACTTGGCAGATTCGGTGGGCAATGAAGTACCCGACTCGAGCAATTTCTGCCAGGCTTGTAGCCGCTTTCTGGCCCCGCCCCATTTGGCTTCGGCCTTATCCATGTCTGTATCAGACAGGGAAAAATCCGCCCCGCCCGCATACAGTTGCAGCATCAGCAGGGCAAGGCAGATAGTCAGGAGATATGCGGCTAGCGTCACTGCGCCTTGCTTACCCGCAGCAACGCTTTCAATCCTGAGCGTCATGGTCTGCCCTGCTATTTCTGACTGACTAGACTCTCTTCACGAGGAACTACGCCGAGCATGCCGAGCAATTTGCCGTTGTTCGCTGCGATCCGGTAGCGCGCGTAAAGTTCGGTAAACAAGCCATTCACATAGTCTGTACGAGCCACATACAACTCGTTTTCACTATCAAGCAGATCAAGCAGTGTTCTTTGCCCCAAGCTGAACTGTTTGACATAGGCATCTCTGGTCAGCTCGCTGGATTGCGCATGATCTTTCAGGGATGGCAGCCGCTTCTGCGCGACATTGAAGGCATTGAACGCCAGGCGGGAGCTTTCATCGACTTCGCGAGTCACACGATTGCTGACTTCCTGAGCCTGTGCCGTCAGTTGCTGTGTTTCACTGGCCCGTGCCGAATGGCTGCCGCCATTGAAGAGATTCCAGCGCAGCATCAGCATGATTTGTGCATTTTTCTGGTATCCCTCGACGCCATCGACATTGTCGTTGTATGCATAATCGGCTTCGACATCCACGCGCGGATAAAGCAGGGATTTTGCCGCTTCATTCTGTGCCTTGGCCGCTTCGACATCGGCCTGAGCCGACTTGATGATCGGGTTGCCGGACAAGGCTTCTGCCGCTGCCTCATCAGCACTGCCCGGTAGTTGGTAATCCGGGACTTCTGGCTTGAGCAGATTTTCCGGCACCAGCCCCACAACCCTGCGATAGGCGTACTCGGCTTCGCTCAGGTTGCCTTGTGCGGCCAGCAGATTGGACTGTGCCAGAGCCAGTCGGGCGGCCATCTGGTCTTCATCGGATTTCTTGCCAAAACCGCCTTCTGAACGGATCTTGATTTGGTCATAGGCTTTCTGGTGGGCCTGCAGATTGAGATCAGCCAGATTGACCAGCTCCTGATTACGCAAGACATCCAGATAAACCTCGACAGCACGCAATCCGGTCTGTTCCGACGTACTGGCCAGTTTGAACGCAGCAGAATCAACGCGCGACTTGTTGCGCTGCACTTCATTTTGCACACCCATTCCATCAAACAGCATTTGCGAGAGGCGCAGATTGGCCACCGAGCGATCCATGGTTTCCGGCCCGCGCGCAGTGCTGCGGATACCAGGAGATTCATATCGCTGGGAACCAACGCCCGCGATCAAATCAAGCTTTGGGTAATAGCCGCCACGCGCGACTTTGACAGCCTGATCCGTAGAGAGGCGATACGCAGCGCCTGCCTGGATATCAGGATTGCTGCGCAAGGTCTGCTCGACAGCTTCATTCACTGTGGTTGCAAAGACAGGCAAACTGCACACAATCAGTGCAGCGCCACCAATCAATCGATAGGCACGTTTTGGCATTGCTAATCTCCGGTGAAGGGTCAATAGCCAGGCGCAAAACAGGCTGTATCAGCCTGGCGTCTGCATCACATTGTTTTAGCGTTGTGGTGCTTCAGTCTATGTGAGGGTATTGACAAATCAATCCGGGAAGATTTGTCCCGCCAGACGGTTTGCAACCATCGAAAGAACTGGACAAAACCGCTGTCAGTAGGCTAATCGCAGAATTTCAAAGGTATACATATAAAATCTATATATAGACTGGCGCCACGAGAAATACCCGGCAACGTATAAACAAACCCCTAAAAATAGACAGGCCGGCAACAGCCGGCCTGCGATCCTGATTAACGGACTATTGCTGGATCTGATTGTCCGCCAGTAACGCGCCAAGCAGATCAGGGGTATAGGAAACCCCCTCCAGCACAGCTACGGTGGTAACGGTAGCCCCGTTGTTGAACTGCACCAGTGTATTTCCCGAATTGGCCGGATCAGCCATTAGCTGCACCGATGCCCCCGGCATTCCTTGCAGCAAGTCGTGGATATTGAGTACATCGCCGGCCACCCCGAGCGTAAAGTCGGAAATCCGATCTACCCCGGAGCTTGCTGCGGCGCCCAGCATGAAGGTATCAGAGCCTGCACCACCGCTCAGGGTATCGTTCCCTGCTCCGCCAAACAGAATGTCGTTGCCATCCCCTCCGACCAGGATGTCATTTCCACCGGCGCCAGTCAGAATGTCATTGCCTCCCAGACCGTTCAGGGTTTCCCCGCCACTGCTGCCACCCAGCGCATTGGCATCATTGGTGCCATCAATGCTGCCCTGTTGATCAAGCGTGACAGTCAGCGAGCCGCTGGCCGTATCACCATCAGCATCTTTCACCGTAAATCCAAGCTGCATAGACGGCACCAGCGAGGTATCAAGGTTGTAAAAATTCATGCCGTCGATCTTATAACCACCGTTGGTAGAGCCGCTGATTTCGAGTCGATCGATATATTGCCCCTCACCTGCCTGCAGCAGGGCATCGCCATTGGCATCAACAACCAGTGTTTGCGAGCCGGAGTTGCTGCCATCGGTGTAATAGATGATGTAGCTGCCTTCACCTGCGTTGTAGTTATCGACACTGATCTTCACGGCCGAGAATTTGGCGACATTATTGAGATCAATGAGCAGGGTTTCGCCGGTGTTCATGTTGTTGTTGTCGACACCGATACCCGCCGTGCTCATATTGATCTCAGCAGAGCTGCCATCACTGATCGCGGTGAACGTAGCCAGCAAGGTTTTACTGCCATCCGGCGGAGACCCTGCACTGAAAGCAATCAGCTGGTCGCCCGTCCCCTGGTAGAGGTAATATCCATATTTCGGACCATCGCCGTAAGCTAGCAGATTGCTATCACTCGCAAAAAGTTTGGAGCTGTCTATGGCGCGGAACAACTGCATCGCGTAGGTTCCGTCCGCATTTCCCGTCAGCGTAAAGATGACATCACCATCGGCAGTAACACCGCTGAGTACATTACCGGTACCTGCAACACCTGTGATTGTGATCGCTTCGCCCTGGGAGCTAAGCTGGGTTGCCACCCCGTTGATATAGGTGGCTGCACTCGTCCAATCCACGGCTGCACCATCGGCCCCCATCTCAGCCAGTGTTCCCTGCAGCACGCCTCCACTGTGATTGGCGATCCAGCCGTTGGTGACATCCACAACAGGTATATCATCAATCACCCGCACATCCAGCGAGGCAGCTGCACTATCGCCATCCTTGTCCATAACTGTGACACTGAAACTATCGAGAATGCTGTTGTTGCCAGCCCCTGAAGGGTGCGAAGCATTGTCCATGAGCGTGTAGCTGTAGCTGACCGTGCCGTTGCTGTAGCCCGTCACCGTCAGCGTGCCCAGTGCCGAGCTGACGCTGTGATCCGTGGCCAGGGTGCCATCGGCATTGACCACCTGCTTGCTGCCGATCC
>NZ_JADFUA010000001.1 GCF_015223195.1 Chitinilyticum piscinae
CCAAGCACTCACACTCATCGGCTGTAATTTGTTAAAGATCGTTGCCCTGACGCCGCCAAACTCGCTAAACTCGTCGTTTCGCTTCGTTTGTTTCGCTGCGTCAGCAGCAGAGAGGCCGAACTATACGGCTCAACCCTCAAAGCGTCAACACCCCGCCCGACAATTTCGCACGCCAAGTCGATAAGTTGTTGTTTTTCCTACACCACAGCATGCACCAACCTCCCCACATCTAGTCAAGTCAGCCCACTCAAGGCCCGAGCTCCCCATCGCTTGAAAAGGGCAAAGCATGAAGTCAAGCAGCCAACGCCGCAGCCCAAATGAATAACAGCCCCGCAATGCGGAGCTGTTATTCGATTACATATGCTACTTGCTCGCCACTCAACTTCCGGTTGCCGAAGGAGGAGAATCCGCTGTCTCTGACTGGGTACGACGACGCTGCCGCCAATACACCATCAGCAAGCCAATCACCCCCCTGAGCAGAGGATTGCGCAAATGCTGCAACAGCATCCCAAGCCATCCGACCGAACCCGCCGCCTGTGGCTGCGGACTCAGTAACTTGCTCATTAACTCAACCGGCCGCCCCAGCTCTCGACCACTAGCCACCAGCGCCAGACGATGCTGCCTGGCTTTCAACTGCAGAATGTCCTTGCGCACCGTTCGCTGTATTACGCGATCCATCGTCATGCATCCTCTCCGTCTTCACGCACAAGCAAGCCACGGGTCTGGCGCAACTCTTCGATGGTCGCGGCAAACAATGTCGGAGCGGCAAGAAAGCGCTTGCGCAACTGCCAACCGGCAAATGCTGCGGCGAACAGATAGAACAACAGCAATGACAAAGCAGTGGCAATACGGTACGTATCCCAGAAAAGAATCAGCAGCAACACTGAAAGCAACAGACACGCCAGGCCTGCAAATACAGTCAGAATGCAGAGCCATATCAGATGCCCTAACCAGCGCTCGACAGCCTCCTGCACTTCAATACTGAATAATTCGGCGATCACGCCAGACAGCCCAACTGCGTGACCGACGAATTGCTTCAATGGGTGTCGCATAGTCGATTAGCGCCGCGAGATCAGCATACCAACCAGCACACCGACAGCGGCCGCAATACCTACAGCCTGCCAAGGATGGTCGTGCACATAGGTGTCGGTCGCCTTGGCTGCCTGCTTGGCACGATTGATTACCACCTGCTCAGCCTCCAGCAACTGCCCTTTGGCCAGTCGCAGGCGCTCTGCCACTCGCGCATACAGCGCCTGAGCCTCTGCGCCGCCGGATGCAGCTGCCTCGGCCAGCAACTGCTCGGCGTCCTTCAGCAAGGCCTGGGATTCATCAAGCAATTCCGTGGATTGCTGCTCATTACTCATGGTGCTCTCCTTCATTGAATACGCATGGACAAATCAATGGCCTGTACATCCTTGGTCAGGCCACCCACCGAAATCCGGTCAACCCCGGTTGCGGCAATCTGGCTGATCGACGAGAGATGCACCCCGCCAGAAGCCTCTAGCAGCGCCCTTCCCGCCGTGATCGATACAGCCTTGGCCATATCGGCAAGACTCATATTATCCAGAAGCACTGACACAGCCCCCGCGGCCAATGCCTCCTCCAACTCAAGAAGATTCTCGACCTCGATTTGGATGCCGACCCCGGCAGGCGCAAGCTCACGAGCGGCATGCAGAGCAGCGGTAATGCCGCCAGCCGCAGCAATGTGGTTTTCCTTGATCAGGATGCCATCATAGAGCGCCAAGCGTTGATTCGCGCCCCCCCCCACACGCACAGCGTACTTTTGCGCCAACCTCATGCCCGGAATAGTCTTGCGTGTATCGAGTACCAGTGCTTGGCTTTCTTTGACCGCAGCGACATACGTTGATGTTTTGGTCGCAACGGCCGAGAGTGTCTGCAGAAAATTCAAGGCAGTCCGCTCACCGGTGAGCAGACTACGCGACGAGCCACGCAGGCAGCAAAGTGACTGACCGGCTATAACACGATCCCCCTCTTCCACCTCCCAATCAAGCACCACGGAGGGATCCACCTGCCGGAATACCTCTTCAACCCACGGCAAGCCGCAGATGACCGCCTCCTCACGAACCACGATAGTCGCAATAGACCTTTGCAACTCAGGAATAAGCAATGCGGTCCAGTCGCAAACGCCGATATCCTCGACCAGTGCCGTAGCAACCTGGGCCGCGATTTCATGATGAGGAGGCGGGGAAAACGTGGTATTCATGGTCATGTTGATCAGTATAGGCGCGACGGGCGGGTGGGCGCTCAGCGGGGCGAGTGGAAATTGAAAAAGCGCATCAGCACGTCAGGCAGCCAACTCAGTTGCCCGGGCATCCATCCCGAAACAAATCCTGCGTGCCCGCCTTCTTCTGGCTGCAATAGTAGCACGGCCTCGGACACATCATCCGCCCCCGGCAAGCTCCCTGGGGGGATAAATGGATCGTTTCGGGCATTGATCATCATGGTAGGCAGCACAATCTGTCGCAACACCGGTTTGCTGCTGGCCACACGCCAGTAATGCTCCACACCATGAAAGCCATGCAACGGCGCAGTGACCAGATCATCGAAATCACGCAATGTACTCACCCGCCTAACCTTCTCAATATCAATAAATGGATTATTGTTCAGTTTGAGACTGGCCAGCGTTTTGCTCTTGAGCGTCCGGAGAAATTCGCGCGTATAAAGATAGCGATTAGCACCTTGATCAAGCGCGGCACCGCATGCCGCCAGATCAGCCGGCGCTGATACCGCTGCGGCCGCCTGCAGCAGGTCCTGTGCACGCCCCCCCTGCTCGCCCAGCCACTTAAGAAGGGCATTTCCTCCCAACGATATCCCAACCGCGAAAAGGGAAGAATCCGGGTGCATCAGCCGCACCCGCTCCAGCATCCAGCCGATCTCAGCGGAGTCCCCCGCATGATAGGCACGCGATAGACGGTTCGGAACATTGCCGCAGGTGCGGAAGTGCGGCACGACCGCATGCCAGCCCTGCCGGACGACCCGTTCGGCGATCGACTCCGCATAATGACTGCGGGAGCCCCCCTCCAAACCATGAAAGATCACGACCACAGGCTTGCCGACACGGCCATCTGCCCAGTCAACCGCCACGGCGTCGAGGTCCGGGGTAATCCATCCCTCCCTGCGCCAGGCGTTACTGCGACGCCAGAACATCAGCGCCGGATAAAGCGTCTGCGCATGTCCGCCGGGCAACCAAGCGGGGGGCTGATAAGGTGGCAAGGTCAGGGTATGGTCACGTTGCATAGGGCAAGTGTGGCCCAAGTACACCGCCAAATCCAGCCACCGGATTCACTGCAACAAAAAACCGCCTTGAAGGCGGCTTTTTGCAAAGCAGCGTGGGCCTACTCTAGCCCACGACTTTCGAGGTATTCCTCGTAACCACCAAGATAGTGGACAAATGTACCATCGCCATTAAGCTCAAGAACCTGAGTAGCCAGGGAAGAAACAAACTGGCGGTCATGGGATACAAACACCAGTGTTCCCTTGTAGAGCTCCAGGGCAATGTTCAGTGACTCAATGGATTCCATATCCATGTGGTTGGTTGGCTCGTCCATGATAAGAACGTTCGGCTTTTGCAGGATTAGCTTGCCGTACAACATGCGCCCTTTTTCACCACCGGATAGCACCTTCACCGACTTCTTCACGTCATCACCACTGAACAGCAGACGCCCGAGAATGCCACGAATGACCTGATCATCATCGCCCGGCTGCCCCCAGTTCTTCATCCAGTCGAACAGGGTTTCGTCCTTCTCGAAATCCACCTCGTGATCCTGAGCAAAATAGCCAGGCTGCGCCTTCTCAGCCCACTTCACTGAACCGGCGTCGGGCTTGAGTTCGCCAACCAGCAACTTCATCAGCGTGGACTTGCCTACACCGTTACCACCGATCACGGCGATTTTCTGACCAGCCTCCAGAATCAGGTTCAGGCTCTGCAGCAGCGGCTTATCGAAGGATTTGGACAGATTGGTTGCCTCAAAGGCCTGACGGTGCAGCTTGGACTTGTCATCCATATCGAAACGGATGTAAGGATTCTGGCGAGATGAGGGCTTCACCTCGACCATATTGTCCTTGATCTTGTCAGCCAGCTTCAGCCGACTGGTCGCCTGGCGGCTCTTGGACTTATTGGCTGCAAAACGAGCGGCAAATGCTTGCAGTTCCGCCACGCGCTCCTTGGCCTTGGCGTTATCGGACAGAAGACGTTCGCGAGCTTGGGTAGACGCCAGCATGTAGTCATCATAGTTGCCCGGATAGATCTGGATGTTGCCGTAATCGACGTCGGCAATATGCGTACAGACCTGATTCAGGAAGTGGCGATCGTGCGAAATGATGATCATGGTGGAGTTGCGCTCGTTCAGCGTGTGCTCCAGCCAGCGGATGGTATTGATGTCCAGGTTGTTGGTCGGCTCGTCCAGCAGCAACACATCCGGATCGGAGAACAAGGCCTGTGCCAGCAGCACCCGCAGCTTCCACCCTGGAGCAACCTCGCTCATCGGTCCGGTATGCTGGTCGGTTGGGATGCCGACACCCAGCAACAAAGCACCGGCGCGCGCCTCGGCGGTATAACCGTCATACTCGGCGACTTTACCCTCCAGCTCAGCCGCATGCATGTAATCGTCTTCAGTTGCATCGGGGTTGGCGTAGATCGCATCACGTTCGTGAATCGCCGCCCACAACTCGGCATGCCCCTGCATGACCACATCGATCACGCGCTGATCTTCATAGGCGAACTGATCCTGCTTCAACTTGCCCAGACGCACGCCCGGCTCGAGGCTGACATTGCCGGCACTCGGCTCCAGGTCACCGCCGAGAATTTTCATGAAGGTGGATTTGCCACAACCGTTGGCGCCGATCAGACCGTAACGGTTGCCGTCGCCAAACTTGACCGAAACCTTCTCGAAGAGCGGTTTCGCGCCGAACTGCATGGTGATATTGGAAGTACTGATCATGGTGTGCGTATCACTGGCCATTGCCGCACATCAGGACTCAGCCCGTGCACAGCGATAAAATGAGGGAAAACAGCGGCCCGCCGACACGGGCTGGCCATTAAATCGCTGAATTTTAGCACAAACGGACCTTGCCATGCCGCACACTGCACCGCGCCTCGCCCGGATCGAGCCCTTCCACGTCATGCGCATCCTTGGAGAAGCACAGGCGCTGGCCGCCAGCGGCCGTGATGTCATTCACCTCGAAGTGGGCGAGCCCGATTTCCCCACCCCGCAACCGGTCATTGATGCCGGCATCGCCGCCTTGCAAACCGGGAAAACGTTCTATACGGGAGCCTGTGGTTTGCCAGAGCTACGCGAAGCGATTGCCGGTTTTTACCGTGAGCGCCTCGGTGCAGCCGTTACTGCTGACCGTGTCATCGTCACTCCTGGAGCCTCGGGCGCGCTGCAGCTGATTCTGGCTCTGCTGGTCGGGCGCGATGACGAAGTTCTGCTCACTGATCCGGGCTATCCCTGCAACCGGCACCTGGTGAGTCTGCTCGAAGGCAGACCGGTCAACATTCCGGTGGATGCGCGCAGCAACTTCCAGCTCACACCCGAACTGATTCGCTCCCACAGCAGTGCGCGCACCGTCGCCACCTTGCTCGCCAGCCCCGCCAACCCGACGGGTACAGTACTCGACGTCGACGAGATCAAGATACTCCAAGATGTATGCAACCAGAACCAGCAGCAATTGATCGTTGACGAGATATACCAGGGCCTGGTTTACGATAGCCCGCACACAACGGCACTGACTGCCAGTGACCAGTTATTTGTGGTGAACAGTTTCTCCAAGTTTTTCCAGATGACAGGCTGGCGACTGGGCTGGCTGGTCGCGCCAGAATGGGCGGTGGCTGATCTGGAAAAACTGGCGCAGAATCTCTTCCTTGCCCCCCCGACCACCGCACAGCATGCCGCCCTGGCCGCATTCCGTCCGGACACGCTGGCCATACTGGAACAGCGCCGGCAGGAGCTGCAAGCCCGGCGCAACTACCTGCAGCATGCTCTCGGCCAACTGGGGCTGATCGTTCAGGCGAGGCCAGAAGGCGCTTTCTACCTCTGGCTAGATTGCCGTCGCTTCACAAATGATGCCGAGCAGTTTGCCCGGGAACTGCTGCACGCCGAAGCCGTCGCAGTCACGCCCGGGCGGGATTTCGGTGATCAAGGCAGCGCCTACAGCATCCGGATTGCCTATAGCCAACCCATCAACCGACTGGAAGAAGCCATCACCCGCATTGGTCGCCATCTGCGCAACTATTGCGCTGCAGCGTAACGCGGATTACCCTCTCAGTCAGAAACCCATGCAATCAGGAAGCATTCATGTTTGACTTCAAAGGCTTGATTGGCGCACTGTTTCAGAAAAAGGAACAGGAAGGCGTCCACGATCTCAAGTCTGCAACCACAATGATGCGCGAACTGCCGGAAAGCGACATCCTCAACGCGCAGATCGAGATCGTCAAAGCCCTGCAGCAGCTCAACAGCAACCCGTCGATTCCCCTGAAAGAGCGCTTGCGTACCATTCCCTACCTCGACGAAAAAGCCCGCTCGCTGCAGACCCATCTGATCGACATCTATTACGGACGCCAGATCGATACCGGCACCAGCCCGAAGCAGGTGCTTCCAACGATACTGGCCTTCTGGAACGACATGGGCGAAGCCTATCGGCTATGCCTGAAGCAGGCGTCGCAAACCAGCGCCCGGGGCCATGAAAAACAACTGCAGCTCTGTGCACTACGGGCCATGCGCTATTTCGGCGAACACATCAAGTGGGCCTATCTACGCTATCTGGAAATCGATCCCCGTACCTGGCGCCGGCTGAACAAGCTCTACCAGCATGCCGAACAGCATGGCTTCGCCATGACCCCACAGCAGGCTTATCCCGATAGTGAGGGTGGCACCATCCGTCACGAGTTCCTGCGCATCCAGATGCTGTCGCTGGCCAACCCGGACAAGCTACAGCCCGAACAAATCGAACTGCTGGCAAACTGGCTGGGCGAATGGTCACATCGGATTGATCTGGAAGACCAGATCCGCCCGAATCGCCAACTGTTTGCAGTCAACATTGCCGGGACCACCTCAGCCAAACGCTTGCGTCGTGACATGGTCGGCGAGAACTGGCGCTACTGGTATACCGAAGCTCTGATCCAGCACATCAAGGATGTGCACGACAAGTTGCGCAGTGGCGTCACACCCGATCACTTCGGCCTACCCGCCGCTTCAGCCAAACCAGCCAATCTCGATCTGTTGCAGGAACTGCTGGCCTGGTGGTCGCGCGACACCCCCGCTCCTGTCCGCAAGACCGAACGTCATGCCAGCGACAAGAAAATCCATGTACTGCGCGGATTCGACGCCGTTTTGCACAAACTGGGCAGCCCGGACAGCAGGATCAATCGCTACCCGCAACAGCAATGGCACGTCGTGAATGAAAGTGCTACTGGCATCGGCGCTAGCTACCAGGGCCTGCATGAGGATCACCTACGCGTCGGCGAGATTGTCGGTCTAAGCGACGGACCAGCCAACCTACCCAGCATCGGCATTGTGCGTCGCATCAACAAGCGTCTGGATGGGCAGGTCAATATCGGCATTGAAACCCTGACACACTCACCGATTCTGGTCGAACTGGCCCCAGCTCAGGGCGGCGACAGTCGCCAGGCTCTGTATTCACCGGAAAACACCACGGCCTACCAGAGCCGATTCCTGATGATTTCCGAGCGCGATTTTGCCGAACAACAAGAATACCGCCTCGCCGCACAAGGCAAGGCGTACCGCATCCGCCTGTCGCCCGCCATGGAACGCGCTACGGACTGCTCGCTGGCCAACTTCGCGGTACTGGAAAAACTGAACTGAGGGGCTGCACGAGGCCGCATCTTTTGCTAGAATCGCGGCCTCGCGTCACAAACATGGCGCGAAATTCTCAAGACGGAAGCGTGGCTGAGTGGTTTAAGGCAGCGGTCTTGAAAACCGTCGGGGATTTACGTCCCCCGTGAGTTCGAATCTCACCGCTTCCGCCACACTCTTGAATAAAACACTAAAGCCTTGATAAATCAGGGCTTTTTTATTGCCCGAAATTTACTCAGCTGGATTTGTTACACGCACTGCTACACAGCGTGCTACACAAAGGACAGCGGCCATGGCTCACCTCAGCAAACGCAACGGCATTTATTACTTCCGTTGCCGCATCCCCAGTACATTAATCAGCCACTTCAAAAAAACAGAGATTTGGAAATCACTCCGGACATCAGATCGTAAGACTGCAATCCTCAGATGTGCCAAAATCCAGATTAGCTTTCAATTGCAGATGCTAAAAATGGTCAAACCCATCCCTACCGTCGAAGAAATGCTTGAACAAGAGTTGCGCGATGCCAGTATTGCAGCCATTGAAAACGGCACCTATTGGGATAGCTGGACAGCCCCCGATCCACAACCAGAACTTGAGCTTAGTAAAGACCAAATTGAAGCCATTGAGACTGAAGGCGCTGCATTTACACGCCATTACGAGTGGCTAGGCGCTAGACGCGAAGGCATGGCTATGATGGCTGCCACGCACGAAGAAGAGCAAAGACGTGTTGCTGCTCAGCCCACTTCAAACCAGCTTGTAAGCGATTTAATCAAAACGCTGAAAAGCGCAGAGATGAACATCAAGCAAGACGGCAAACTCAGCAAAATATACGAAATGTATATTGAAGAAAAAACGCTATCTGGTGTGGGTGTGGCGCAAATCACCTCGCTCAAAGAAGTCATTTATGGCATCTTGACGGGGTTCTTTGGAGCGGAAGCTGTCTGCTCTGATGTAACGGATGAACGCGTCCATGAGCTTTTTACCTTAATCCAGCAATTGCCTCAAAAATTCACACTGACACCAGACTGGAAAACCAAAATCGACCGTGCAAGAGAGCTGGAAGGCACGCTTTCATTCACCACAGTAAAACGCAAATGGCTCACTGTGCTGGAAATTTTCAGCTCAAACTCCGCGCTGACATTTTTTAAACGCTCACCGTTTGAAGGTGTTCGTTTCAAAAAAAATGACAAGCGAAACAAACAGAAAAAAACATATAAACTCTTCAATGACACCGAACTTGTAGCCCTATTCGCGCAAAGTCACCTGAAATTCAATGCCAAACGACCAGCCCAATACTGGGTGCCATTGATTGGCTTGTATGCAGGGCTACGACTGAACGAAGCCTGCCAATTGCTTGTCGCAGATATTAAGCAGCATGATGGCATTTGGTGCTTCCGGGTGCAAGAAAGCGCAGATGATAACGACCAAAGCATTAAAACAGAGTACAGCGAACGCAACACCCCGATCCATTCGAAACTGATCCAGCTTGGCCTACTCGAATACGCCAATTCGCAAGCAAAAACCGGAAGACTATTCCCAGAGTTGACTTGGACTGCGAAAAACAAATGGGGCGGTTCAACTTCAACTTGGTTCGGTCGATATAAAACAGGGCACGGAATTAATGACCCAGAAAAGGTTTTTCACAGTTTACGCAAACACTTTAACCAATCCATGAAAGACAATGGCGTAACCGAAGAAATTCGAGAAGCCGCCTCAGGGCATGCACCGACAGGGATCAACTCTGAGATTTATGCTAACAAAACATTAACATCCATGCTTAAGGATGCGGTCGAAGCAGTGCGCTTTCCTTGCTTGGATGGCGTTATTTAGATTTTTATTCAAAAACGGGCACCTGGCAGTTCGTAGAACTGCCATTGTTTTGTACAGCTCACAATGACTACTCCAAAGCCTGTAAAAATGCGGTAGGCAAGCCACCCACAGCAGTAATCAGTAAACTTTTCTTGGCTCTTGTGATACGCACATACCATTCGTTAGTCGTTTCCAGACCATCGACTTCTGCACGCTTCCTTTTCCCGCATCGCAAAACAACATTCTCAGCCTCAGCTCCTTTTGCAGCATGAATAGTCATGACGCTTGCTTTGTTAGCAAGGCCTTTTTCCCATAATCGTTTTTTGATTTTAATTCGTTCGGAGTTCTGCCTTGTAAGCACAAGTGAATGACTCTGCTGATTTTGGACGAAAGTGATAATTTGTTGATGCTCCGATACCTCATCTTTACACTGCTTGCTAATTACTGAGCCGCCTCGCTTGATTGCAATGGATGAGGCATAGTCACTGGCTAGCTTGTTGGCTAAGCCAATAATTGCAGCACATGACCTCCTACTATGAGTCATTAATATACGGCCCGAAGTACCAAACAGGTCTCGCTGGCAGGAATTTAGAAAATGGATAAACTGCGTAGATTCTGCACCTCTCCAGCCATAGATGGATTGCCTCGCATCACCGACTGCGTAGATTGATGCACCCAATGCGTGAAGCAGCTGCCACTGATCCGCATCCAAATCCTGAGCTTCGTCAGCCAGAACATGAAATTCTTTGATTGCAACTTTTGCTGCTAAAACGATCAGTTGATCGTAGCTATTACAAGCATGTGAAGCACCGTTCTGAGCAAGCACTTGACCTGCAAAATGATGCAGCGTCCCCACCATAACTTTGGTGATTCCTAATTCAGCCAGTCTTGTTTTAAGTTCATTCGCAGTATGACTGGTGTAGGTGGTTACCAGAATTGAGGATGCAGAAATCCCCGCTTTGAGCATGATTTGGACTCTTCTGATGAGCACATAAGTCTTGCCTGAACCTGCTGCGGCCATGATGGCGTGGTTTTTACCAATTGGCGCATAAATGGCAATGTTCTGCGCCAAATCTGAATCAGTGGACGCACCAAGAATGGCGTGTTCAATCAGTTTTTGTGTGTGATCAGTTGTTAATACTGAGTCATTCCCCACACTCGTATAATTTGGATTTTTTAAAACGGACACATTTTTGTTTTCGTCTTGATGATGTTCTTGGGCTGGTTCACCAGACCTTGCCAATACATTTAACTGCGTAAGATATGCCATGTAACTGTCACGATGGTTATGTGTAGTAATTTTGTAATCACCCAATTTAGTCTTGACCGTGGTTGCTATAGCTAGTTTCTGTTGATTTTTTCGAACCAATAGGCGCTGCTTTCGCAGAATCAACAATTGTCTTTGCTTTGACAGTTCTTCCTGCAGTGGATAAATGTTTTTACCTGCACGCGCCCAGTCAATGACCTTTTTTTGTAAGCTTTTGATTTCCCTTTGTCGTTGCTTGACTTTGATTTGAGCCGGATTGTCACGCATTAGAACGGCAAGCCGTTGTACGTCGTATACCATTAGTCCAGTGACCTTACCGCTTGATTTGTCGGGCTGAATTTCTTTCAGTACTTCAACTTTGTAAGTATCTGCGTTTTTCTGCATCCACACCCAGAGTTCGAAAAGCCTTGTATGAAACTGCACCTGATCGTTCGAGTTCGACCATGCCGAAGGCATCTTTTTACAATGCCTGATCAAATTGATCAGGATTTCGGTTCGCTCGGTTTTGTCCGGTCTTTTTTCTAAGGCTTTCAGCACATGTTCTGGAGTGTGTAAGGCCACATCCCATACACCAAGCGAGCCATCAGGAATTCCCGATGCCTGCATCGCCTTCAGTCCATGAGCACTTCTATGTGCCATGACAGCTAAAACCGAATCTGTCAGCACACCAGATTTTGGAATTCCTTTTGAGATGTATTTGATCAGGTAACTGATTAATGACTGTTTACCTGATATGGGCGAAAGCTGGTCGGGCGGGATCATTTTGGAAGAAATTGCCTCCAGATCAAACCTGACGCCGCCTCCGCCTTTGTTTAAATCAAATGCCTCTCCTTTCGATGGACTGCCATTATGAATGGCATAAACAGTGCCTTGCCTGTTGTTGATTTGATATTTCAACTTGTCATCTGCACGTTCAATGACATTTGCTGTACGAGTACGGATCACCAACCCAATATTATGTTTAAAGCTGAAACCTTGGCCTGTGATTGTGCTCCTGTGGCCATATAGCCTTGGCAAATCCATCACCAATCGGTGCTTAATGGCATCAAACCATTCAGGTTTATACCAAATGACGATGTGGTAATGTGGTGTGCCATCCTCTTGTGGCTCCTCCACCTTGACGGCAAGCAGCTTGATCTTGCATTTCAATAGCACCGCTTTGACAGCGTTGAAATAGTCAGTGATCAGTTTTGCGCCACGCTTGATGGTGTGCTTGGAAGTCCATTGTGGTGTGTTTGTACGGTCTTTGGCTTCTTTGGGATTCGAGTGATATTCAGGAGGCAAAGTAATGGTCAACATTCCGCCAGAAGTTAACCCTTGATGCTCTGCCAGCAGACGCATCGCTTGTAGCTGGCAGTACCATTCCGCAAATTTTATGTCGGGCTTCTGCGGTGTTATTGCACATTTCTCTGCTCGCCTTGAATCGAACAGAACTCGACTTTTCGCAAACTGGCGACAAGCATCGATTTGTGATTTTTTGTGCGAAATCGCTGCCTTAGAGGCATAGGACTGACCCGAATCACCACCAATTTGCTTTCTCTTCTGCGCCGCAAGTTCAACCGCTTGCAGAACATTCGCCCTGTACAGCCTTCGCCAGTTTTTGGGATTTGTCGCCTTACCGAGCACCCATTTTAGCGTAGGCGGGACATAAATTTTCTGATCATAAAGGCTGGAAAACGATGGAAACTGACCAAAAATCTCGTCTTTTAAACGATGAATATGGTGCTCGGGGATCAGGAAATTTTTGTTTTCCAGCTCAAGATGGCTGAAATTCGCTTGGATGTACTCAAGGCATTGATTGGCTTTTTCTATCGCGGCAGCCTGAATGTCAGGCCTGCCCCAACTTATTCGCTCAGCGATGTTCTGCCTGATGTATTTGTATTGTGATTTCGTCATTCGCGCCCCCCCAATTGTGGTTATTAAATGGAGGTAGAACGCTGAAAACACCAAATAATCGCTACACTACATAGACGTGATTCCTCTTCACTCCCCCCCCTCTGATGTCCAACCACTTGCAGGTGGTTGGATATTTCTTTGTGCGTTCATTTGGTCTCTAGGATTTGATCGCAACAATTGAAAGTATATGCCCGAAGCACCGTGCTTGATGAACTCGCAAAAAATAAAAGCCCCGCCGAAATTGGCGGGGCTATTACCGACACGAAGTCGAAATCAAGTGCAGTGTGCTCCAAAATATGAGCATCACATCGTATGGCCTACTAGGTATAGTCAGCAATTCGAATTTGGATCAAAGACTAGCGAAAAATTCTTGTCCAAATATGCGCTTGAAGCAATGACGGAAGCAGTCGGAGTTTTATGGTGCAAATAATCGCTTAATGCATAAGGGATAAACTTGATGAATTGCATGCTTGTTAAATAATCGTAAGTTTCATCGTCTAACCTATTTTTCAATCTGCTTTCAAAATCCCCTGCGCCACGAGGTGATGTATTTACGTAAAACAACACGTTCCTGAGCTGTGCTGCACCGTGCAACAGCTGAATGCTTGCTAGCATTTGCGACGCCCGATTTCCTTGAATCGCCTGACTTTTATCTAATCGAATACCAGTCAGAAAAGTAGCTAAATGACGAAATTGCTTCTGCCCTTTGGGGGTTTTCTCGTTTTCTATCCAAGTCACTGCTGCGGGTTCGTTCGGATCGGTAGATCGCGTCATAATCAGCCCATCGGCGAGTTTTCCTTTGCAAGTGTAACGGGCTTTATCGACGTAGAAGTCCAACTCGGAAATCAGTGATACTCTTGCCAGCAGTCGATTAACCTTACTGATGGCATCCACTGAGTTTGCCGAGGTATTCACTGTCTTTTCTAGCCGACGGGCAGTGATTTGCAACCGCCTTGCCAGCATGATGTTGGCTGTGTACATCCTGTGAACCCGTCGCCCCATGCTAGTCTTGGCATAATCTGCATGGTGGCGCACTCCAGTTTCAAAATGTGCAGATACGAAACTTACTCCCTTTTTCGTAATGAAAATGATGTCTGGCCTAAAACCAGTAATCTTCCTTTTTGCCAGCAATCCTTGCCGAAAAAGGTATGCCAAATCGCTTCTTGTCGTTTTGATATTGCCGCACTGAATGGCGCATGCTTCATCAAAACTCAGAAAGCCAAACTTCGCAAAACCTGCAAGCAGGTTGATCTTTCTATCGCTTGGGCGTAGCTGGATGTATTGCATATAAAATCTCCTAGTGCCGTTGAAACTACGTATAGCTAACAACATCGGAGCTTTGTCACCTCATGAGAAAACCACATGAAATTATCAAAAAACGCTGGAAAAACACAGCAAAATCAAAATCACGGATTCCCCGCTAAAATATGCAGCCCTGCCGAACTGATATATGGATACACCAATTACAAACATACTGCGCAAAACGTCGGACAATCTCAATGTTCTCCGCTGGACGCGGCATCTCGAATTCGGCTGGGGCCTCTGCGACCAAGTTTTTTGTCAAGGGGGGGGCCATACCTCATCACATATGATGATGGGCTTTGAGAAAATCCACTCAAAGCCCATCATCAATTAACGCTCACATTCATTTTCCCTTTGGGGAAACTGTGTTCCGTAACATTGTCTCGGTCTGGCGGAGCCCCCCCCTGTCATGCTGACCGTAGCCAATGACCAGCCATTGGGATGGCTTTCCATCAGGAGTCGCAAAATTTCGCAAGCTCAATTATTGCTCAACCTGATGAATTCATTAGCTCCTCCTTGCACGTACTCGCCGTAGGCGTCGAGCATCGCCCTCCACGACGCTGCAAATAGCCATAAAGCGGACTATTTTTGCTGCGGAATTCGACCCTTTGGGCTTTAAAACAGCAACAGCACTTCGCTTCAAGTCAACATCTGCGCCAGTCGCTATGCTTTGTGGCACACATCTCGACACTCAAAACTCAGCCAAGCCCAAAATCATCGAAGCAAGCCAACTGAATCTCACCAACTTTTCTAGAGACTCTTGAGCCGTTGGAAATACTGCTTTTCAAACTCTACCGGCGATAGCCCATTTGCGGAACCGTGACGACACTTCGGGTTGTAGAACAGCTCGATGTAGTCGAAGATGTCCCGCCGGGCTTCTTCCCGGTCGTTATAGGTTTTTCGCTTGATGCGCTCCCGCTTCAACAACTGGAAGAAGCTCGCCGCAACCGCATTGTCGTGGCAATTCCTGCGCCGTCTCATGCTCGGCACCAAACGATGCGCCTTCAAGAAGTTCTGCCAGTCATAACTGCTGAACTGGCTTCCCTGATCGGAATGCACGAGCACCTCCTGCGTGGGCTGGCGTCGCCATACCGCCATCCACAAGGCATTCAAGACCAGCTCCCTGTCGATGCGTGACTGCATCGACCAACCAATCACCTGCCGTGAGAACAGATCAAGCACCACCGCCAAGTACAGCCATCCCTCATGCGTGCGGATGTATCCACGTTGTTATTCCGATTACTCCAGCATCATATATTTGAACTTTTATGCCAACGGAGGTAAGCTCGAACTCAGCAGAAACAAAAAAATATTATGGAATTTAACAGCTAAGTTTTCATAAATTCTAATATTCGGAGATGGCGCAGTGGGAAAGATCACAACTAAATACAACCATATCTTGCGCACCACCGCTTTGCTTGCACTAGCATCTAGCGCAAACGCAGGCCTGCTGGATGATGTAACGAAAGAAACCAACAACAGCAAGGAATACTTCGCGATTTGGGACATTCCGAACGTTACCAACCCAGATGCACTGTACGACCAGTTGAAAGACTCAATCCGCGTACAGGCCACATCTGCCCATGCCACTCGCCCAGTGCAAGCAGATGAACCGCCAGAGTTCCCGAACAAAATGGAATTCAAAGGCATCACCGTCATGGGCATCACCATCCCGATGCCCAGCTGCAACGGCCATACTTTCCAGATCACCACGATGGACAACAGCATGGCGCAATACGGTGATAGCACGATGATGATGGCTTGTGTATTTCCTTATCGCACAGGCATGCGCATCAACTATTACGCACGGTTTTCTGAACAAGTAGGCACCAGCTCACTACTTTCAGGCGCACTACTGGGTAAAATGATTACAAAGGCAGTTGGTTTAGGCGATACCAGCAAGTTTGTTGGCTCAACCATGAATCAAATCGACTCTGATTTGAAAAATATGGGTTTGCAAGCCACTTTAGTGCAACTGCAACCAGCGATGGAAGGCAAAGTCGTCAGCGCAGACCCTCTAGCCGCCCAACAGCAAAAAAACAGACAATCCGCCAGCAACACCCAAGCAGCTCTTGCAGCTCGCAAAGAGCTTTTAGGTATTGGCCTGACTTATTCAAATCGGGACCAATTTGTTGACGCCATTAAACGCGGCGACGCCATTACCGTCGATTTATTCGTTAAAGCACGTGGCGTGGATTTGAAATCAGCAGATAACAGCGGAAAAACACCACTTCGCTATGCCACCGATGAAGAAGTAATTGGTATTTTAAAGGGTGCAGGAGCAAGCTAAGCGACCTTAAACCCTTTAATACATCGGACAAGGCCGAATGCAATTACACATAAAATCCGAGCAGCACTCAACAATGAGTTTTCGACTGCCGTGCCGCGGAAGCCAATAACATTGGCAATCAAATTTAAAGGACACTATGAAATGAATTGGAAAAACCATTCAAAAATCATTATCACTATCTGCATTTTTTCTATTTCTTTTTGGTGTCCGATGGCTCTAGCACATACAGCTGTTGCCACCGTCAAAAACCATGCTACGGAAGCCTTTGGATATGCATATAACTACCCAACACAGAAACTAGCCGATGAAAATGCCGTTAAAGCATGTCGTAGTGATGCACTAAAAAATGGGGTAGGTCATTTAGCCAAACAATGCAAAGTTGATTTACGTGGCAAAGGCCCGGGTTATGGAGCAGTCACTTGTGGGGAGAATGGCTGTGGATACGTCACAGGTTTTGATGATTCACAAGCAGCTATTGATGCTGCATATGTGCTTTGCAACACGTATTACACAAGCTGCAACACAAAAAATATTAAATACTGGGAGGACTTTGTCGGTTTTGGAAGATAACAATTAGCTGCATTCCTAGGAACAGTCAGTGAAACTGCTAGTCTTTATGCAAAGACGGTGGTTACATTATTAAGTATTCCTATGACTGTAAAATTAGAGCACAGGTTAACCCAACCTTTGATTCACTCCCAAATCAATGACCCAGTCCCAGTAAATACTGCTAGCAAAATATACCCCCCATCAGTTATAGCAATATCAACTTTTAGGTAAAATGCACATGCACAAACAGAGTTATTTTTTTGTTTTATTAGGTTTCTTAGCACTAATCGGTGCATTTGGCAATCTTGCCCATCAGCCGACTCCACTCGGAACATTTGAATATGTTTACAATGACATCAGTTATGTAGGTGGTTTGGCATGGCTATTACCGCTCTTGGCACTTACTGGAACTTGCCTTGGCTTTTTGCGAGTATTTAAATGGAGCAAAATACCCGACTTGCGTTGGTGGAGTGTTTTATTCTCTATAATTAGCCTAGTGGTGCTATTTATCGTTCAAGTACAGTCAGTCCAAAAACTTAACGAATATGCCAGCATTCCGGGAAGTAGCCCGGGCTGGGGTGCATACCTGCAATGGACTGCATATCTGCTTTATTTTGTTTACTCCTTGCGTTGGTATTCCAGCGAAGCAAATGAGCAAAACGGAACTACTGATACTGATGGACTTTCATCGTTCATAATTAATGATTTTATACCTGATGCACCAAGCAAACTCGTCAAAGTGGCGCTTTGCCTCTCCTGCCTGCTAACGGTTTTAGTATTTGAGGCTCCAGTTATCCAAGTCTCCTTGCTGAATAAAAGCGTCGGGATCAACATCAGTGCATCTGACTGGATCTGGGCCTCTTATTTCAGTGCAATTCAAATCAATCTGATTGTTCTAGCACTTATATTTGCTCCGGCAAGAATAAATTCAAGTTATTTATTTTCTGGGAAAACAGCCTGCATCGTGATTGCAATTGCTTATGCTTACATTTGGTGGGAGAGCAAACAACCAATGACAGAAGAGCTTGCAATACAAAAAGAAATGGTTTTCCAAACTACTGCATGGCCTTTTTTAATTGTGATTCTTGTTGCTATAATCGCTACATCTTTACTGCTAATCAACAAGTCACGCAAGAAAAATTTAAAAATGGCTGATTAACAAACGAAGCCGCAAGCACTTAACTGGTTTCGCAAAGCGGCCGAACAGGGCGAAGACACGGCGCAATATAACCTTTCGGCCGTGCAAGCAACTGGTCAAGGCGTTCGGCAAGATTTTGTTCAAACGAGCCGCCGAACAAGAGCTAGCCAAAGGTCAATGAGTCCAACAGGATAATACCCTTGCTGCTCACTGGTATACCAAAGCTGCCGATCAAGGAATAGCAATGGCGCAAACCCATCTTGCTCAATTGTATATGGATGGGCAACAGGCGCCACAAAACTGGGAAATTGTTTATGCACCATTCAATCTTGCCGCCAATGACGCCACCACCAATGCAGCAATAAGCATAGTGCTCGCCGCCGAACAGCTAAGCGCCAGAGACCTTGCCGAGGCAGAGCGACTTAGCAAAGACATAGCCAGACCAAATAATTTGAAACGTGCCATTGAAGCCTACCTCAGACTCTCGATTTAAAAACATGCAGCTTAAGAAATTGGAAGCCTCATGAAAATCAACCCCACACTACTTACCCCACTCATTGCAGTGCTATTTTCGTTTTCAACTGCTGCCTACGCAGGATTTGATGAAGGCCTCACAGCCTATCAAGAAAAGAACTATCCGCTTGCCCTAAAAGAATTTTCTGCTGCGGCAACCCAAGACGATGCGAGAGCTCAATTCGGCCTCGGCCTCTTATATTCCAAGGGTCTTGGTGTAGCACAGGACCATATACAAGCCATCAGTTGGTACCGCAAAGCAGCGGAGAAAGGTAATGCTCAAGCGCAGCATAATCTCGGTCTCATGTATCAAAAAGGCCAAGGTGTTGCACCGGATTACCCGCAAGCCGTCAGCTGGTATCGCAAGGCAGCCGAGCAAGGGTATGCAGATGCGCAAAACAACCTCGGTCAAATGTATGACGAAGGTCGAGGCATAGCACAAAGCTACAATCAAGCCCTGTATTGGTATAGGAAAGCCGCCGAGCAAGGCAATGAAGCTGCACAATTAAATCTAGGCATCATGTACCACTTGGGCCAAGGTGTGAAACAGGATGTCATGCAAGCCTTCAACTGGTATAGCAAAGCAGCCAAGCAAGGACATGCGGGTGCTCAATACAATCTCGGCGTCATGTATGGCAGCGGCCAAGGTACAACACAGGACTACTTGCAAGCGTTCTACTGGTATCGTAAATCAGCCGAGCAAGGGAACGTAGGGGCACTCAACAATCTCAGTGCGATGTTCCTCGGCGGCCAAGGTGTACAGCAAAATCCAATCGTTGCTTATGCTCTATGTAATGTCTCCGCCTCACTAGAAGGATCAACGGACAATAAGGCAATCAAGGTTCGCGATATATTAAAAACTAACATGACGCCCAAGCAAATCACTATTGGGGATGCCCTCAGTCGAGAAATGCTCAAGCCAAATAATTTGTTGAAAGCATTGGATGCCTATTTGAAAAAAAGCTAAAAAGTCAGCAGGGGGACTAGACCTGTTACACAAACTGCTACACAATACTCACCTCGATTGCCACTTAGCCTTAAGAGTTATTTAAAATTAATTTTTAGAATTTACAGAAATTAAGGCAATCTAAAAACTTAAATCATTGAATTTAAACACAAATTCAGCAATGGTTGCGGTGTTTTATCAAGTACGGAAGCGTGGCTGAGTGGTTTAAGGCAGCGGTCTTGAAAACCGTCGGGGATTTACGTCCCCCGTGAGTTCGAATCTCACCGCTTCCGCCAAGACGAAAGAATAAAGCCATGTTTTTACAGGGCTTTATCTTTTTCACCCGCAGTCAACCCCACACTGCCGTATGAGTCCACCGACAGGATCGAATATCCCTTCAGAAAGGCGCGCCCCATGCTGCATGCACGAGACAGTGGAACGGATTGAGCTTGATGTACTGGAGAAGCCTTGCAAGTACTTCAACTGCAAAATCGAAGATCTGATTGAGTACATCCCTGGTGATGAAACAAGACAGGCACATACAGACTAATCCCCACATAACGAGGTGCGAAGCGGATCGCCTATGACTGACCAAGGAAGGTCTGCCAGGTGATGAATTCAAAAGCCCCATGCCCGCAAGCCATTACACCCGTTAGGCTGTTTTTGTGCATTACAGCCAATAAGCTGTAAATGCTCTACGGTAAGGTTGTCGTTGCTGTTCTGAATAGCCTGCAGACATGCAGCATACTGCCACGCCACATCGTGCAGACGCGCGGGCGGCCGCTAGCCCTCACTGTGTCTTGCTGTGCAGAGGCACCTGGGTTTCTGCCTTGCGAGTGGATGGAACGAGTAACAATCCCAAATCTGTGCCCAAGCGTGATTTTCAAATGATTTCCTGCACGGACTCAGCGCAGCCTCGGGGCACATGTGACCAATGCTGACGGCATGATCGACTCTGATGGCGATAAATATACATTAATAATCAAGGCATTGAACACAAACAAATCATGCATGCTTGTCATCTGATGTGCATCGAAATGATCTGAGGCCTGTGCCCATCCTGTGCCCATTGGGCACAAAACGGTGGAAAAGCCCGAAGGTCAGGGCGACTGGTGCGCCCAAAACTGCCCGAAGGTCAAAAAAGGCTGTTTTTCAGGGAGCCGGGGCACAGGATGGGCACAAAAATGGGCACAGAGTGGGTTCTGTGCCCATTTCGGGGAGCCAAAAAGACAAAACCCCTGACCAATTTTTCAATTGAATCAGGGGTTTATGCTTGGTTGCGGGAGCAGGACTCGAACCTGCGACCTTCGGGTTATGAGCCCGACGAGCTTCCAACTGCTCCATCCCGCGTCAGGATGCTTTTAATGCTGTGCCGTTTCGCGTTTTGCGAACCGGCTGGAATTCTTTGGTTGCGGGAGCAGGACTCGAACCTGCGACCTTCGGGTTATGAGCCCGACGAGCTTCCAACTGCTCCATCCCGCGCCAGATGAGCCATGCATACTACAAGGAGGTGCTACTTTCGTCAAGCCGGAATTACTCACAACGCTGAATTAAATTCGCGACAGGGTCAGAAACATAGCGACGTATGCTCGGGAAATGCTTTTTTAGCAAAATTCCGCCAAGCATACCCATGCACGTATCAAGCGGAAATCTCCTCGATGCGGTGACAGGCGATCTGCCGCCCGGAGAGCTCCCGCAGCTGTGGCACTTCGCTGCGACAGCGTTCGGCGGCATAAGGGCAGCGGGTACTGAAGGCGCAGCCGGCCGGCGGGTTCAGGGGGGATGGCAGCTCGCCGACCAGCTTGATCTTGGCCTGCCGATCCTTATGGTGAATGGCCGGTGTTGCCGACATCAGCGCACGGGTATAAGGATGCAGCGGCTGCGCGAAAATCACCGATTTCGGTCCGGTTTCTACCGTACTGCCGAAGTACATCACCATTACGTCGTCGGCGATGTGCTCGACCACGGCCAGATTGTGGCTGATGAACACGTAGGCGGCATTCAGCTCCTGCTGCAGATCCATGAACAGGTTGAGAATCTGCGCCTGGATGGACACGTCCAGCGCCGAAGTCGGCTCGTCGGCCACGACAATTTCCGGCTTGAGCATCATCGCACGGGCAACGGCAATACGCTGCCGCTGGCCGCCCGAGAACATGTGCGGGTAGCGGTGGTAATGCTCGGGACGCAAGCCCACGCGCTGCATCATGTCGCGAACGGCAGCTTCGCGCTCGCCTGCACTGAGCGAGGTATTGAGTAGTAGCGGCTCGCCCAGCATCGTTCCGACCTGCTTGCGAGGATTGAGGCTGGCGTAGGGATTCTGGAACACCATCTGCACGCGCGGGCGGATTGCCTTGAGCTGGGCGGGCGTCGCCGTGGCAGTATCGATGCCATCAACCAGCAATTGTCCGCTGGTGGGCTGCTCGATCAGGGTGAGCTGGCGCGCCAGCGTCGACTTACCGCAGCCGGATTCGCCGACCACCGCCAGCGTTTTGCCCGGCTGCAGCCGGAAGGACACTTCATTGAGCGCCTTGACCGTGGCATGTCCACGCAGAAAGCCGCGCGCGACACTGTAGTGGCGCGACAGCTGCCGCGCCTCGAGAATAATTGGCACGGCCGTTTCAGACATGGCTGGGCTCTCCGGAATCACTCAATGGGGTATAGCAGCGAACCTTAAGCAAATCGTTGATTTCTTGCGTATACCCTTCAGAAATAAACGGAAACAAGGGCGGACGGGCTTCTGCGCAGCGCGGTTTGGCGTAGGGGCAGCGCGGCGCGAGCAGACAGCCATGCGGGCGGTCATACTGCCCGGGAACCACGCCCGGCAATGTCGCCAGCCGCTCAGCGCCCTTGCTGTGTTCCGGTATCGCCGCCAGCAGCGCCTGCGTGTAGGGATGGCGCGGCGTGTCGAAGATTGCCGGCACACTGCTGGTTTCCACCACTTCGCCGGCGTACATCACCGCGACGCGGTCCGCGACCTCGGCCACCACGGCCAGATCGTGGGTGATCAGGATCAGCCCCATGTCGTGCTGCTGCTGCAGGCTGACGAGCAGTTCCATGATCTGTGCCTGCACGGTTACATCCAGCGCCGTGGTGGGCTCGTCAGCGATCAGCAGCTTGGGATTGCAGGCCAGCGCCATCGCGATCATCACCCGCTGGCTCATCCCGCCGGACAACTGATGCGGGTAAGCATCCAGACGGCTGCGTGCCGCGGGGATTTCGACCATTTCCAGCAATTCCAGCGCCCGCCGCCGCGCATCGCCACGCGACAGTCCGCCGTGCAGACGCAGCGTCTCGCACAGCTGGAAGCCGACGGTGTACGCCGGATTCAGGCTGGTCAGCGCATCCTGGAAGATCATCGCAATATCGCGACCGAGAATGGCGCGACGCTGCCGGGCCGACATGGCCAGCATGTCCTGCCCGTCAAAGATCAGGCGTTCGGCGCTCACGCGCCCCGGCGCGTCGATCAGCCCCATCAGAGCCAGCATGGTGACACTCTTGCCGGAGCCGGATTCACCGACAATGCCGACGATTTCACCACGGCTAACCGTCAGATCCAGGCCGTCAACGGCACGGAAAGGATGTACGGTACTGCCGAATTCGACCGAAAGGTTGCGGATTTCGAGAAGGCTCATCGCTTACCCCATTTTCTTCAGCTTCGGATCAAGCGCATCGCGCAGGCCATCACCCATCAGGTTCAGCGCCAGCACGGTAATCAGGATCGCCAGACCAGGCATGGTGACCACCCACCAGGCGCGCTCGATGTAATCGCGGGACGAAGCAAGCATGGCGCCCCATTCCGGTGATGGCGGCTGCACGCCAAGGCCGAGAAAGCCCAGTGCTGCCGCATCGAGAATCGCAGCCGAAAAACCCAGCGTGGCCTGCACGATCAGCGGCGCCATGCAGTTGGGCAGCACGGTATTGAACATCAGCCGTGCCTGACCGGCGCCGGCCAGCCGGCTGGCAATGACGTAATCCTTGTTCAGCTCGGTCATGGCCGCCGCGCGGGTGAGGCGGACGCTGGCCGGCAGACAGACAATGGCAATGGCCAGAATGGTGTTGGCAAGGCCTGGGCCAAGTACGGCTACCACAGCCACGGCCAGCAATAGCGAGGGCAGCGCCATCATCACGTCCATCACGCGCATGATCGCCACACCCAGCCTCTGCGGGTAGAACGCCGCCAGCAGGCCCAGCACGATGCCCGGCAGGATGGACATCAGCACCGACAGCAGGCCGATGAACAAGGAAAGCTGCGCGCCGTAGATCAGCCGCGACAGGATGTCGCGGCCCGCATCGTCGGTCCCCAGGATGAAGCGCCAGCTGCCGCCCTCCATCCACACCGGCGGTGCCAGCAATGCATCGCGGTATTGCTCGCTGGGCGCGTGCGGCGCCAGCAAGGGCGCCAGCAGGGCAGCAACAACCAGCACCACGAAATATGCCAGTGCGATGGTAGCGCCGCGGTTGCCGCGGTAGGCCTGCCAGAATTCGCGCAGCGGCGACGGATAGTCCTGCACCGTCATGGTTTGATGCGTCCCGGATTGAATATCGGCGGCCATGGCTTACCTCGCGTGGCGGATGCGCGGATTGATGACGCCATACAGCACATCAACCAGCAGATTGACCAGAATGATCATGGTGCCGATCAGCAGGATGCCGCCCTGCACCGAGGGATAATCGCGCTGGCCGATTGCGTCGATCAGCCATTTGCCGACACCCGGCCAGGAAAAGATGGTCTCGGTCAGCACGGCACCAGCCAGCAGCGTACCAACTTGCAGGCCGATGACCGTCACCACCGGCATCAGCGCATTGCGCAGCGCATGCACGACGATGATGCGCAGCCGCGACAGCCCCTTGGCACGGGCGGTGCGGATGTAATCCTCGCGCAGCACTTCCAGCATTGCCGAACGCGTCATCCGCGCGATCACCGCGAGCGGAATCGTTCCCAGCACGATGGCGGGCAGCACCAGATGATGCAGCGCCGAAAGGAACGCCCCTTCTTCATCGGACAGTAGCGTATCGATCAGCATGAACCCGGTTTTTGCCTCGATGTCGTACTCCAGCGCGATGCGCCCGGATACCGGCGTCCAGCCCAGATGCACCGAGAACAGCATGATCAGCATCAGCCCCCACCAGAAGATCGGCATCGAATAACCGGTAAGTGCGGCGCCCATCACGCCATGATCCACCACCGTTCCGCGCCGGGTTGCTGCCACCACGCCGGCAACCAGCCCCAGCGGCGTAGCGAACAGCATCGCAGCAAGCGACAGCTCGACCGTCGCAGGGAAGAGCGTGAAGAACTCTTTGACCACCGGCTCGTGGGTGCGGATCGATGTGCCGAGATCGCCCTGCAGCAAACCGGACAGATAGTGCCAGTACTGCAGGTACAGCGGCTGGTCGAGGCCAAGACGGTGCATCGCCGCCTTGTAGAACTCCGGATCGAGGTTGCGCTCGCCGACCAGCAGCAGCACCGGGTCGCCCGGAATCATGTGAATCAGCGCAAAGGCCAGCAGCGTTATTCCGAGAAAGGTTGGAATGACGACGGCCAGTCGGCGCAGGACAAATCCAAACATGGCAATACTCCCCTCCCCATGTCGCCGGAGCACCCATAGAAATTAAGGGATAGAAAGATACGTACTAGAGACGACAAGGCCGGCACACCGCCGCAACGGTGCTGCCGGCCGGATCATGGGCTTACTTCAGCGAAACGCCGTAGAAGGACATCAGGTTGAACGGGCTGATCTTGAAGCCCTGCACTTCCTTGCGCATCGGCTGATAGACCGTCGAGTGGGCAATGGTCGTCCAGGGCACTTCCTGCTTGAAGATCTCCTGCGCCTTCTCGTACATCTTGCTGCGCTCGGCCTGATTGTTGATGGTGCGGGCTTTGACGATCAGATCGTTGAATTCTTTCTGGCACCACTGGGCGTAGTTGTTGCCACCCACCGCCGAGCAGCCAAGATTCACACCCAGCCAGTTGTCCGGATCACCATTGTCACCGTTCCAGCCGACCAGCATGGAGTCATGCTCGCCCCCCTTGCCGCGCTTGAGGTATTCGCCCCACTCGTAGGTCACAATCTTGGCCTTGATGCCGATCTTGGCCCAGTCCGCCTGGATCATTTCGGCCATCAGCTTGGCATTGGGGTTGTACGGACGCTGCACCGGCATCGCCCACAGGGTGATTTCGGTGCCTTCCTTCACGCCGGCCTTGGCCAGCAGCGACTTGGCCTTGGCCACATCAAAGGCCGGGTCCTTCAGCTTCTTGTTGTAGGACCACTGTGTCGGCGGCATCGGATTGGTCGCCGGCTGGCCGGCGCCCTGATACACCGCATCGATGATGGCTTTCTTGTTGATCGCCATGTCGAGCGCCTGACGCACCGCCAGCTGATCCAGCGGCTTGTGCTTGACGTTGTAGGCCAGGAAACCGACGTTGAAACCGGCCTGGTTGGGCACGGTCAGCGCGGCATTACCCTGCATGGCCTTCAGATCGGCCGGCTTGGGGAAGGACATGATGTGGCACTCGCCCTTCTGCAGCTTCTGATAGCGCACCGAGGCATCCGGCGTAATCGCGAAAATCAGCTTGTCGAGCTGGACTTCACCCTTGCGCCAGTAGTCCTTGTTGCCATCAAAGCGGATATTGGAATCCTTCTGGTAGCTCTTGAACACAAAGGGGCCGGTGCCAACCGGCTGGGCATTGATCTGTGCAGCCTTGCCGGATTTGAGCAGGCTGTCGGCATACTCAGAAGACTGAATGGATGCAAACGACATCGCCAGATTCTGCAGGAACGCCGCATCAACCGCCTTCAGTTTGAAGCGCACGGTATTGGCATCGACCTTCTCGACCGCAACGATATTGCTATCCATGCCCATGTCGGTGACGTACGGGTATTCCGCCGGCGCCGCCTTGTTGAACGGATGGTTCTTGTCGATCAGGCGCTGGAAGGAAAACACCACATCATCGGCGTTGAAATCACGGGTGGGCTTGAAGTTCGGTGTGGTGTGGAACTTCACACCGCGGCGCAGGGTGAAGGTGTAGGTCAGACCATCACTGGAAATGTCCCATTTCTCGGCCAGCCCCGGGCGGATCTGCGTCGAGCCGCGCTCGAATTCCACCAGACGGTTGAACACGGTTTCGGCCGAGGCATCCATGTCGGTGCCGGCGGTGTAACGTGCCGGATCAAAACCGGCCGGGCTGCCTTCGGAGCAGTAGATCAGGGTCTTGCCAGCGGCAAATGCACTGCCGGCACCCAGCAGCAGCGCGGTAGCCAGCGTAAAAGTACGCAACGGGGTATGCATCAAAACCTCTCCTTCTGGTGGCGCCCGGCGCCATTTTTATCGGAAAACAGGCTCATCCTAGGCGCAGCCCCGTTCATCCGTTATCGGGAATATCCCGAACCGCCCAGAAATGCTGACCAGCGTCAAGCGACAGCCTGTGCAATTGCAGGACAACACACTGACCCGGCACTGCCACTGTGCGGCACCCGCAGGCCAGCACAGCCATGGGCTGGCCAAACGCCCGGCTGCCGCCCGCCGTTCTGGCGCGGTATGATGCGGCACTACACAACCCGCACGCGCCCGCCATGCCGCTTTACATCCCCGACACCATCGCTGCCATTGCCACCGCCCCCGGACGCGGAGGGGTCGGCGTGATCCGCATCTCCGGCAAGGCGCTGGGTGAATTCACCGAACGGCTGCTCGGCCGCAGCCTGACACCCCGCTACGCGCACTTCACCCGCTGGCGCGACGAGCGGGGGCAGGTGCTCGACGAAGGGCTGTCGCTGTCTTTCCCGGGTCCGAATTCCTTTACCGGCGAGGACGTACTGGAACTGCAGGGCCACGGCGGGCCGGTCGTGCTGAACATGCTGCTGCGCCGCTGCATCGAGCTGGGCGCACGCCATGCCGAGCCGGGCGAATTCACCAAGCGCGCCTTTCTGAACGGCAAACTCGATCTGGCACAGGCCGAAGCCGTCGCCGACCTGATCGACGCACAATCGGAAGCGGCCGCCAAATCGGCGCTGCGCTCGCTCGACGGCGCCTTTTCCAGTGAAGTGAACGCCCTGGTTGATCAGCTGATCAACCTGCGCATGCTGGTCGAGGCCACACTCGATTTTCCCGAAGAAGACATCGACTTCCTCGAGGCTGCCAACGCCCGCGGCAAGCTGGGGGGCATTCGTGAACAGTTGCTGAAGGTGCTGGCCACCGCCACCCAGGGCCGCCTGTTGCGCGAAGGCGCGCACGTGGTGCTGATCGGCCAGCCCAATGTCGGCAAATCCAGCCTGATGAACGCACTGGCTGGCGAAGATGTCGCCATTGTCACCGACATCGCCGGCACCACGCGGGACACCGTGCGCGAGCTGCTGAGCATTAACGGCGTACCGCTGCACGTGATCGACACCGCCGGCCTGCGCGAGACCGACGACCTCGTCGAACGCATCGGCATCGAACGCACCTGGGCGGCGGTCGGCAAGGCCGATCTGGCGCTATTGCTGCTGGACAGCCGCGAAGGCATCACCTCCCACGATCAGGCCATTCTTGAGCGGCTTCCGGTCGGATTGCCGGTGCTGCGCGTATTCAACAAGATCGACCTCACCGGCGAGCAGGCCGGAACAGTGGCCGAGGATGAAGTCCACGTCTCGGCCAAGCAGGGTATCGGCCTGGACGCACTGAAGAACAAGCTATTGGAGCTGGCCGGGTGGCAGGGTATGGATGACAACATCTGGATCGCGCGCGAACGCCATCTGGACGCAATCCGTCGCGCACAGGAACACCTGGATCTGGCCGATGCCGCCTACCAGCAGATCGAGCTGCTGGCGGAAGAGCTGCGGCTGGCACAGAACGCGCTGAACGAAATCACCGGCGCCTTCAGCGCCGATGACCTGCTCGGCGTGATCTTCAGCCGCTTCTGCATAGGAAAATGACAACAATGACCCAGATTGATTTCTGCAATGCAGATGCAAAGCAACTCAGAATCTGAGTCGGCATCTTGGTTACCCAAGATGATCATGGCAACTTGCCCGTTGTGACCAGTTTGCTCATGATGGTTGTCGTGGGTAGCCAGACCACCTGATCGTCGAAATTCTCATCGGCATTGCGGCTGACAAACACGGTGTCTCCATCGCCATTCTCCTGCTCATCCGCATTGCTGGTGCTGCTGTAGCGGCTGCCATCGGGCAGGTAGGCACCCAGCCCGTTGGCACCCACTGATATGACCACAGCCGGGACATTGCTGACCAAGGCTGCACCGGACAACCCCTTCAGATCGATATCTCCGGCAGTGGGAAGAGTAAAGCACGGCTTGCTGTAGGCCTTGTCACCGCATTGCGCTCCGGTATCGCGCTTGGTAAATGCAGCAGTAACCCGATAGTTCAAACGGCGCCCCCAGGCATCCAGCTGGGGCACACCCAGCGTTACCCAGGGAAGGCCCCCCTCCTTGAGCGCGCACTGACCCGAAGCATCCCTGCTACTGTCTTCGACGCCAGCGCCTGCAGCAGTCTCTGCCAAGGTCGCCACGGATGGGCAGGGCAGCCGGTTATTGATCAGCAGATAGCCGAGCAGCGCTTCCTGCGCCTGCGCCAGCCCGCTGCGGGTTTCTGCCAGGCGCCGAGAATCCAGTTGTGCTGACAGGGGAGCCAGCATGGCCCCCAGCAGCAAGCCGATAATCAGCAGCACCACTGACAACTCAACCAGGCTAAAGCCACGCTGCACTTCCTTCATGGCGGATCTCCCAGCGCCAGCGTACACAGGCGATCATTATTGGCAGCACCTCGCTGGCTGCAGCGCCAGCGCGTCTGCCAGATGCCTGGCAGCTGATAAACGTCCGCGGCAGGTGTCGAGTTGCTCCAGCCATCCTGGTTGGCACTGTCTTCGAGATAGTCGCCGAGACTGGTACTGACCAGCAGGTTTTTGCTCTGGGGTGTTGCGATGCGCACAATACTGCCTCGCGGAGAGCCGGGGAAAATGACCAGCGCATCCGGATTGTCGCTCAGCCCGGTAACGGTGATCGTCCCGCAATCCGAATACACCGGCTTGCCATTGCAACCGGGCGTATTGATGTCATTGCCATGCCCATCGGTGCAGTGACTTGGCTTGCCATTGCCATTGCCATTGCCATTGCCATTGCCCGTGGCAGCTCCGTCACTGGCAACGGCAAAGTACACCGCGCGATACCACAGGTTCTGCTTGAACCAGACCGGGTAGGCCAGCACGATGTCGCTCCCGCCGGGTGGCGCATCGACTTGCGGCAGAATGCCGCGACAGACATTGCTCTGGCTGCGGCAGATACTGCTGCCGGTGGTGACAATGCCCGGGTCATTGTCCCGGCACTTGCTGTCCGAAATGAGTGCAGGCCGGGGATAGGGCACATGATCCGGATTATTGGCACTGTTGCGGTACGCACTAATCGCCTGCCGTACAGCTGCAGCCAGGCGGGGAACGATGGCATCCAGCAGATCGCTGCCACTAAGGACAATCAGCTGGTCATTGAAATCCGTGGCCGCATCGGCCGCGATAAAGGGCCCGCCCGCTGTGGCATTGTTCCGCCCGCCGGTGGCATCCAGATAGTTGGCCGCCGCCGTTACGCCAGCAACACGATCCTGTGCAGGCAAGGCCGGCCCGGGGGCAAAAATCACCGCCGCGGCTTCCTCGCCGGCGGGGGTCTGCAACTGGATGCCTCCGCCGGCATAGACCTGCAGGCTGGCACGGGTATCACTGTTGACCAAGCGAATTTCTGAAGAGGTACGGCGCTTGAAGCCGCCATCGACGGCATACCAGAGCGGCTCGCCATAGCCGTCGACCAGTCTGGCAATACCCAGTGTCCGCCAGGGCAACCTCCCGAGCGCGCCTGCCGCGCAACTGGCGGCCTCGAGACCTTCGCTGGCCGAGCCCGGCGGACTGGTATCCGGGCACGGCAGCTCGCCCGGGCTGCCAGCCGAACTGGAGCTGGCATCGTCGCCACGGGCGATACTCCAGGCCAGCAGCGCACTGCGCGCCTGCTGCAGGGCTTCCGCCGATTTTCTACGCTTGATTTCGTCCGGACTGATCCGGTTCAGCGCCCGAACCAGCAAGGTCAGCGCAAGCGTCCCAACCAGCAGCAGAAGCAGCAGCAATACCGCTCCGCGCTGGGCACTCGCAATTCCCGGGGCCTTCATCGTGGCTCCACCCTGACACGCGGCCCGCCGATCACCCGGCCATCACTGCTCTGCCAGAGCTCGCCGGGCTTGACCTGAGCCGGGGGAGCTTGACGCCCCGGCTGGCCGTCCAGCCAGTAGATGGCTTGTCCTTGCTGGCGACGCATCTGCCCGTCATAGCGGCGTACGGCTGGCGCAGCAGCCGAAGCCGGCAAAGCCTGCTGCTGCACCGGCGCAGTGCGCTCCTGCGGGGAATAGAACAGTCTCCCCCACTCGGGCTCTGCAGCCATTCCCTGGCCCAGCAGCAGCCACGTCGCCATGACCATGAATCCCCCCCGCCTCATCCCCCACCCTCCTGCGCTTGCGGCGACACCATCGTGGCCCAGTCATATTCGCACTCCACGCTGATGCCGGTTTGCGGTGGAAGCAATCGCAGCAGGGTACAGTGTCTGGGCAACAGGCGACCGGGTTGTGACTGCAACTGCGCGGTGACCCGCGAATACTGCAACTCATCACTGGCACGATAGCTCAGCTGCAAGCGGCTCACCCGCACGCTGGCGTGAGCTTCCCCCGCACCGGCCAGGGCCTGCCGGGCCCCCAGGTCATAGGACAGCGCCAGCCCTGGCTGCCTGGCCTGCAGCAAATCCAGCGCTTCGATCCAGGCCAGGCGCGGCTCCTGCCCCAGTACGCCCTCTTGCTGCAAACGCGAATATGGCACCATCCGGAGGGTCAGCGTATCCCAGCGCTGTTCCGCAAGCCGGGCATCGGTCTCGGCCGCATCCGCACGCAGTTGCAGCGCCCTAGCAAACTGAACATCCCTGAGCTGATACAGCCACGCACCAACCAATAGTGCCAGTGCGATCGCCACAGCAATGCCAGACCAGATCAATGCAGGGCGCAGCTCCTGCCAATCCTGCGCAGAAAGCTTCATGGCATCTCCTTGGCGGCCGGGCGCGCCAGCAACAGCAGAAAATCATGCCGCCCGTTCACGGCGGCCACCGATTGCGCCTGCTCGCTCCCACGGGTACCAATGGGTAGCTGTACGGGTTCAACCGACACGCCGGGCATAGCCGCGATCCGTTGCATCAAGCGCTCGAATTCCTGCATGGCCTGGCGATATTCGCCAGCCTCGGCCTGCAGATGCCCTCCCAGCAATACGAACTCGGTGCCGGGCAAGACTGAAACTTCGGCCTCTTCTGCAACCTGACTGGCCGCGCTTTGCTGCAACGTCGCCGCCAGCTGCGGCCGCTGCCCAAGCTGCCATTCGTAACGGTCAATTGTCAGTCCGGGGAAATCGAGCAGAATCTGACTCAGCTGCCGTGCAGCCAGCTCCGGATCCGGCCAACGCCGGAACAGCGTTTCTTCGATGCGCACACTGGCATCCATCCAGGCCGGATCAAAACCGGGCCGGGAATCCAGCAGAATACTGAATTGCCGCTGCTGTGCCAGCGCTGCATTCAGCCGCTGCTGCAAGCGGGCATGTCCGGGCTGCTGCGAATCGACACCCCAGAGCATTGCAGCCGCAACCAGCAAACTAGCCAGCACCAGCCCCGCGCTCATCCAGTGCAGGGCACGGATTCCTTGCCGAAGGCGCTGATAACGGCGCTGCTCCGGTAGCGCATACTGATCGGCAACCCGCCCCCTTGCCAGCTCACCCAGCGCCGCCTCAAGCCAGCTAGCGGCCGGCTGGCCGAGCTCGGCCAGCCCGATAAGCCGCAGCCGGATTGCCGCATCGTCACCAGCCAGCTGGTTGCGCAAACTGGCCAGTTCGCACTCGCTCAATCCGGGGTCGCACAGCAGCACCTCAAGTATTTCGTCCCGGGCAAGCTGGCGCAGGGTTGCCAGATACTGGCGGGTACGCAGAATCTCGCTGGCCAGTGCGCTGCCACGTTCATGCTCCTGCAAGCCTGCCTGCCTGGCAAAGCGCAGTCCTTCGGCATTGAAATAGGCCTGCCGCCACAGTCCGGGCAACAACTCGCAGAGCAACAAGGTATGCGGGCTCGCCGCAGGATTGCCCCAGCGCCGGTACCACCCACCCAGCACCTGGGTTACGGAGCTGATCCCTGCCAGGGCAGCACGGCGCTGCAGCATGACGTCGACCAGAAAATCCAGCGGGGCCGGTTGGGTAAGCCCGGACAGCAGATAGGCTTCGCCATCGGCACGGTGCCGGCGGCTGATCCGGCGCAAGCAACGATAGGGGGTCTGCCGGAAATGCTGCTCCAGCTTGCGTGCCAGCAATGCCTTGCGATCTGCGGCACCCAGCGAGGGCAGCCGCTCAAGAACGAACTCCTCCTCAACCTGATCCACCAGAATGAACCAGGGACGCCGGGGCTCGTTCGCCAGCAATTGCGCCAGTGCCGCAGCGCCGTGCTCGTCACAGGGCAATTCACCACTCAGCGCCGCAGCACCCATACGCCGTGCCAGCCAGAGGCTGAAGCCTGCATTTCCCAGTACGGCAACATGCATTGCGCGACTCATCTCAACCTGCTGATCGTATCGAAAATCGGCCCCAGTACCGAGGCCATGATCCACAACAGGATCAGCCCGAGCACCACCGTCATCACCGGCTCGACCAGCGCCTGGATACGCTCGATCGCCTCACGCACATCCCGACCATAAAAGTAGGCGGCATTTTGCAGTGCATCGTCGAGCTGCCCGGTATTCTCGCCCACGCGCAACATGCGCAACACCAGTGGCGGAAAGAGGCCAAGCTGGCCGAATGCCGCACTGACCCCCAGGCCCTCGCTGATCTGCTGCTCCGCACGAACCAGTGCGGCACTGATCACCCGGTTTCCCATCAGCCCCTGACAGACATTCAAACAGGCCAGCACCGGAATGCCTGCGGCATACATCAAGGCAAAGTAACTGGCAAAGCGCCCCAGAATGATTTTTTGCAGAATGGGCCCGAGCACCCAGATCCGCAGTTTCAGTGCATCGACCCGGTAGCGGAACGACTCACTATACTTGTAGCTGTATCTTGCCAAAGATATTGATATAAAAGGAACACCAAGCAATACCCACCAATACGCACTAATCAGCTGTGACACTGCAATCAGCAAGCGGGTATTCCACGGCAGCGTGGAATGCATGGCCTTGATGAACTCGACCAGCTGCGGCACGAGATACACCATCAGGAACACCACCACGCACAGCACCAGCCCGCCAACAAAGGCCGGGTACAGCACCAAGCGCTTGGCCTGAGCCGCGAGCTCATCCTGCCATTTCAGCGTTTCGGTCAAGTTGCGCAGCACTTCCGGCAAGCGCCCCGACACCTCGCCCGCCCTGACCAGATTGACGAAAACCGCGTCAAAAATACTCGGGTGCGCCTGCAAGGCCTGGGAAAAACTGCGCCCACCTTCGATGTCATCAATCAGGCTCGCCACCACATTGCGAAAGTACGGGTGCTCCAGCGAATCGCGCAGATCGGCGAGCCCCTCCAGCAAGGGCACCCCTGCACGGGTCAGCTGCTCAAGGTGGAAACAAAAGGTGATCAGATCCCGACGCCGGATCCGCCGTGTCCGCAGGCTTCCCTGCTGCAGTGCCTTCGCACGGATCAGGATCAGTCCGAGACGTGACAGCCGCAGCTCGAGATCAGCCAGATTGACGGCATCCAGCGTACCCTGCTGCAAGCGGCCATCCTGATCTGTTGCGCGGTAATGAAATTGCATGCGCCCTCCCGCTCAGAGCACGATGCGCTCGGTAAGGTCGACCACCCGCGACACCTCATCGAGCGAAGTCGTGCCATCCAGAACACGCCGGCAGCCGTCATCGGCCAGCATCCGGAAGCCATGGCGCAGCGCCACTGCACGGATTTCCTGCATGGTCGCCCGACGGGCAACCATTTCATCCAGCTCCGGGTTCATGCGCAGCAACTCCATGATGGCGGTACGCCCCTGATAGCCGGTTTCTGCGCAGTGGGCGCAGCCACGGGCGCGGTAGATACTTCCACTCCACCCGGCAGGCTCACCCAGCAAGCGCAGCTCGAAATCATCCGGCGCGTAGGCCTCCCGGCAATGCACGCAGAGCTTGCGCACCAGCCGCTGCGCAATGATGCCGATAATGTTGCCGGCCATGATATCCGCCTGCACGCCGATATCCAGCAGGCGCGGCAAGGCGCCCAGCGCGGAGCTGGTGTGCAGGGTCGAATACACCTGATGACCGGTCATCGCAGCCCGGAATGCCATGTCGGCCGTATCGCGATCACGGATTTCCCCCACCAGGATGATGTCCGGATCCTGACGCATCATCGAGCGGATACCGTTGGCGAAATCCATGCGGGCGGCCTCGTTGACCGAGGTCTGCCGGATCTGGGGGATCGGGTACTCGACTGGATCCTCCAGTGTCATGATGTTCACTTCAACTGTATTGATGTGATTCAGTATCGAATAGAGCGTGGTTGTCTTGCCTGATCCGGTGGGGCCGGTTACCAGAATGATGCCCTCCGGGCGGGCTATCATCAGGCGCAACAGATTGAGGTTGCGTTCCTCGAGCCCCAGCCTGTCCAGGGGCACCAGTCCTTTCTGGCGATCCAGAATCCGCAGCACCAGATTCTCGCCCCAGCTCGTCGGCTGGCTGGAGACCCGGAAATCCAGTGGCCGCCCTGCCAGCGACAAGGAAATGCGGCCATCCTGCGGGGCGCGGGTTTCCGCAATATTCATCGTCGCCATCACCTTCAGTCGCACCACCATTGCCGGCCAGTAAGTGCGGTGCAGCGCGCGAATCTGCCGCAGCACCCCGTCGATGCGGTAACGGATGCGCACAAAGGCCTGCTCGGGCTCGAAATGGATATCCGACGCCCCCCGGGTGACGGCATCGGCCAGCAAGGCATCAATCAACCGCACCACCGGCTGGCTGTAGGCGTTATCCGTGGCCGACAGGCTGCTCCAGTCGACCTCGCCGGTTTCGATCTCCCGCAAGATGCCGTCAATGGACAGCTCAAATCCGTAATACTGGTCAATCGCATGCAGCACATCCGATTCACCCGCCAGCATCGGCACAATGTCCAGGCCCTTGACCAGCGTACGCAGCTGATCCAGCGCAACCAGATTGTTCGGATTGACCATGGCGACAGTCAGGCGGCTTATCGCGTGATCCAGCGCCACCGGCAGTACCAGCAAGCGCTTGGCGACGTCCTTGCCGAGCAAAGCCAGCGCGTTGGCGGCAGGAATGACTCGCGAAAGATCAATGCTCTGGCTACCCAGATTTTCCGAGAGAGCCTCGCGCAGGACACCTTCCGAGACAAAGCCCTGCGACACCATCAGCTTGCCTAGCGGCTCGCCAGAACGGCGCTGCTCCAGCAAGGCAATGCGCAGCTGATCCTGGGTAATCAGCCCCTTGCTGACCAGCAACTCCCCCAGAGGGAGCTTGCTGCGCGTGACCCCGTTCATGGCGCATCTCCCGCCAACTGCTGAAGACGCCGCATCACCGCATCCAGATTGAAGCGGTAGGGCTGCCGCCCAGCCAGCTGGATCGCCTTGCCATAGTATTCCCCTGCCAATCGGGCCTGGCCAAGCTGGTCAAGGCATACAGCCAGATTGAAGGCCAGATCCGGGTTGTCCGAATCGCGTTCCCATGCCTGGAAATACAGCTCCTGCGCTTCGGCCCAGCGCTGTTGCCGCACATAATGCTGTGCCAGCAGCAGGGTATTGGCCGGATGATCCTGCTGATGCAGACGGCTGGCATCGACCTCATCGAAAGACTGTAATGCCAGCAGGCCCGCCTGTGCATCGGCATCTCTGGGATAGAGCTGCAACAGACGCTGATACACGGCCTGGGCCGCATCCGGGCGCCCCTGCTGCACGGCGATTGCGGCAACACCGAGCAGCGCATCACGATTACCGGAGTCCCCCCGCAAAACAGTACGGTATGCCTGCAGGGATTGCTCCAGCTCTCCTTGCTGATAATGCTGCCAGCCCTGCTGCAGCCATGCATTGATCTCCGGGTTCGCTGGCGGTTGCCGCTCGAAACGCGGCAGCGGCGCAGCCACAGCTGGACCCTTTGCATCCGCATGTGCCGGAGAGGAGGCGCTCAGCGGGATCGCAGTTACGATCACCGCACTGCGGGAGGACGCATCCACCACAGGCTCCATCAGCGGGGATGGCGCAAGCGCCGCCGCGTGGATCTGGCTGGTCACACCCTGTTCATGTTTCTCACTGGTAACGGCCGCGCTGGCGCGCATCGCAGTTGCTTGCGGAAGCGTGGCGGACGGTTGCAACCGATACCATTGCCAGAAGACCCACAACGCAGCAATCAGCACCGCAGTGCCACCGGCAATCATCAGCCAGATCACGCGCCGCCCTACTCCCTCTGCGGACACCGGCATGCGGGCTTCTGCTCCTCGAGTCTCAGGGGCAGGCTGCGCGGCCGGTGCGGCAATAGCGGCAGGCTCGGTTACCGGCAAAGACGGAGGTGCAGAGGCCATTTCCGAAGCCGCCAGCAGCCCAGGCAGCACGGGGAGAGGCCCGTTTTCGCTTTGCCCAGTTTCTGAGTCCCCAGTGAGTAGAGCCGATTCGTCCACCTGCAGGGACAGACCTGTATCGTCATCCGCTTGCTCGACGACCTGTGGCATATCGGCCTGGCTCAAGCTGGGCGTGAGCGAGCCCTCGGAAGGGTCATCCAGCTGCAGCTCCGGCAAGGGATGCTCCGGACCGGCAGCATCCTCTGCGGACTGTTGCAGTTTCTTCTGCTCCTCGGCCTGACGCAGGGCGCGCAATAACAGACTCATCGTGCCCGCCCTACTTCGCAGACCTGACAGGAGTAGCGCCTGCCTCGAATGCCGAAAGTTCGAAATCGGCTGGGCTGCGGAAGAAATCATCTCCCGGCAGATAGTTTTTCAACCCGGCCAGATCCCCGCTCATGCTGGCATCGCGAACCAGTACCGGCCGCAGGAAGACAATCAGTTCACTCTTGCCGACCCGGTCATCCCGGTAGGAAAACAGATCGCCAACCGTGGGAATTTTGGAGAGGAAAGGAATTCCCTGCCGGTCAGTGCTCATAGACTCCTGAATCAGGCCGCCAAGCACAGCGGTCTGGCCGGACGGAACCTTCAGGGTCGAGTCAAATTCACGAACCTGGGTTACCGGAATGAGGCTCTGGATGTTCGACTTGTTGCTTGCCGCAATAATGGCCACACCGGGATCTGCCACATAGGAGCTGATACTTGTAATGGTCGGGCGTACATTCAGGGCAATGCTGCCAGTCTCGGCGATCTGTGGCGTCACTTGCATCACCAGCCCGACCGGGACTGTATGCAATTCGCTCTCATAGGTTGGAGGAATCACGACACCATCGGCAGACTGCCCCGGCGTCGCCTTGATCGTGAAATACACCTGCTCCTGTACCACCTTCATCACCGCAGTCTGGTTGTTCAGCGCGATGACTTTCGGACTGGACAGCACACGGGTACGGCCGAATTGTTCGAGCAGCTTGATCGTCATGTCAAAGCTGCCGCTATTGAACGAAACGGCAGCAAAGGGCGCGCTTCCCAGATTCTGCCCCAGCAGTTGCTGCGAAAACGACCAACCGCTGCCGGCCGACGCGAGTTTGCTCCAGTCCACGCCAGCCTGATACTGGTCCCCCAGATTCACTTCGACGATGGTCGCCTCAATCAAGACCTGACGCTGCGCGGCCGATTGCAACAACGCCAGAAATTCCGCCACCTTGCGCTGATCCTTCTGGCTGGCACGCACCAACACGATGCCGCTCTCGGGATTGATGATGACCTGATTGGAACGCTTGTATTCTTCCCGCTTGATTCTGGCCTGCTTGAGCTGAAACTCCGCCAGCCGCTCCAGATCTTCGGCCTGGACACGATAAATGCCCCCCAGGGTCTGCTGGGCTTGCGCCAGTTCCTGGCTGATTGCATTCAGCTTTTCCTTCTGCGCGGCAGCCACCAGTTCGCTTGAGGCCGTGGTATCCGTACCCCCTGTCTTGCGATTGGCAACCGCAGCCAGTGCCGCGACATCCCCAAGCCGGCCGGTGCTGGTCGCAACAGCCTCCAGCCCCAGAATATCTTTCAGATTGCGCTCCAGTCGGACCCAGAACTGGTTTTCGCTGCTGTAATCGAGCATGGTGCAGGACGAATTCGAACCCGCAGCGCACGAACCCTGCCCATCACCGCTGCGTGCGGCATTTCCCGAAGTGCCGGCGGAGGACACTGTATTGGCTACAGACACGTTGGAGCGCACCATCCGGGCGATATTCAGATAGTCCACCTTGTAAGTCTGGAAGTAGGGCTCATCCGGACGCACGACCAGCACCCCTTGCTCAAGCGTCCAGCGTAGCGGTAACTGTGCCGACAGCCGTTCCATGATCTGCGGCAAGGTCTGATTGATGGCGTTGATTGACACCAATCCGGAAATGCCGGGATGCAGATCGATGTTGATCCTCGCATCCCGCGCCAGCGCAAACAGCAAATCGTGGATGTCCACGTTACTGACAACCACGCTATAGGTTTCTGCCTTGCGGGCAGCAGTGGGTTTGGGCAAGACAGGAGGCACGACGACCGTCTGGGGGATCGCACCGGTCGCAACGGCACTGGCCTGTCGTCCGGCAAGATTGCGCGATGGTTCAGAAGGCAGCGGATCACGGGTGGCGCAACCGGCCAGAAACAAAACTGCAGTAGCAGACAAGCAGCACAAACGCACGTGGCAACCCAGGTCATGTCGAGGTCATTCAAGGCTAGATCATGCTTTGGCTGACAACAAATTTACCGCAGCGCAATGACTCAAACGGCAGATCCTCTGCCTCCAGTACGGCGTGATGGTATTAATGCCAGCAGCAGCACACGGCATAAGCACTTACTTTATACTGACAGTGCGCGCCGTTACATCAATCCGGAACGAGTTCCTTTACCATCTGCATCAATTATCCAGCTCGTGGCGGAAGCCCAAAGGAACGCGCCGCCTCCGGCGTCGCCGGAGCACAAGCAATCCAACCTGTGGAATATTCAGATAAAACCATGACCGATGCGCTGGTTGAATTTACTGCTGCCAGTTTCTCCTACGACGACACTCCGCTGCTGAAAAACATCAGCATGCAGGTTCGCCGAGGGCAACTTGTTGCCATCATGGGAGGATCCGGCTCAGGGAAAACGACACTGCTGCGATTGATCGGAGCCCAGCTCCAGCCTGATGAGGGCACAGTCAGCGTTGCCGGCATTGATACGCGCAATCTGGATGAGGCAGGACTGTATAATCTGCGCAGCAAGATCGGGATGCTGTTTCAGTTTGGAGCCCTGTTTACCGACCTGAACGTGTTCGACAACGTGGCATTTCCCCTGCGCGAACGCAGCCGGCTGCCGGAGAGCATGATCCGCGACCTGGTGTTGCTCAAATTGCAGGCGGTCGGCCTGCGCGGCGCCGCTCAATTGATGCCTCAGGAGCTTTCGGGCGGCATGGCACGCAGAGTCGCACTGGCTCGCGCCATCGCGCTGGATCCGGCCATCATGCTGTATGACGAACCCTTCACGGGCCTTGATCCCATTTCACTGGCGACCATCGGCAAACTCATCCGCGAGCTCAATGATGCCCTTGGAACCGCTTCGGTGATCGTGACCCATGACGTGCAGGAATCCCTGCAGCTGGTTGATTACATCTATTTTCTTGCCGATGGCGTGATCGTGAGTGCCGGAACTCCCGATGAAATCCGTGCATCAACGCATCCCTTTGTCCAGCAATTCATCCATGGACGCGCCGATGGACCAGTTGCCTTTCACAAGCCTGCCCCTCCCTATCTTGCACAACTGGGAATCGGGGTTCAGTAATGGCTGAGTGGTTCTACCGTTTCTGCCAGAATCTCGGGCATCCGCTGAACACCAGGCTGATCAAGCTTGGCTTTGCCTGCCGGTTTTTGCTGGCCATTCTGCGCCATACGCCCGGCATATTGCGCCGCCCTCGACTGCTGGCGCGCGAAATCTGGTTCGCCGGTGTACTGTCGGTACTGATCATCAGTGTATCGGGCCTGTTCGTCGGCATGGTACTGGCCTTGCAGGGCTACGATACGCTACAGCGTTTTGGCGCCTCCTCCTCACTGGGCATCCTTGTGGCACTTTCACTGGTCCGCGAACTAGGCCCGGTTGTAGGCGCCCTGCTGTTTGCCAGCCGGGCCGGTTCAGCCATCACCGCCGAGGTGGGCTTGATGAAGGCCACAGAACAACTTTCAGCCATGGAGATGATGGCTGTGAACCCCATAGCGCGAGTGATAGCGCCTCGCTTCTGGGGGGCATTCATCTCAATGCCGCTGCTGGCTGCCATGTTCAGTGCAACCGGCATCCTGGGTGGCTACCTGATTGGCGTAGAGCTGCTAGGGCTTGATGCAGGCAGCTTCTGGTCGCAGATGCAGAGCGCGGTTGACTTTCGCCAGGACGTTCTCAATGGCCTGATCAAGAGCGTTTTCTTTGGTACTGCCATTGCCCTGATCGCGGTCTTCGAAGGTTATGATGCGCCGCCAACGGCCGAAGGCATTTCCACGGCAACGACACGCACTGTCGTGACCAGTGCGCTCGTTACGCTGATTCTGGATTTCATCCTCACCGCCTTTATGTTCCGCGGTGTGTAACAAGGATATAGGCAATAATGAAACGAGGTCTCATTGATTTCTGGGTTGGTCTTTTTGTACTGGTCGGGCTTGCCGCAATACTGTTTCTGGCACTCAGGGTCAGCACGGTATCCGGCCAGCCGGCAGGCAGCAGCTACACGATCACCGCCACCTTTGACAATATTGGCGGCCTGAAAGTGCGGGCCCCCGTGAAAAGTGCCGGCGTGCTTGTGGGGCGAGTCGACAGCATCGACCTGGATACGGAACGCTATCTGGCAAAAGTCACTCTGAGCATCAACCAGCGCTACCGCTTCAGCCGGGACAGCAGCGCAGAAATCCTGACCTCAGGGCTGCTCGGCGAGCAATACATCGGAATTACCAGCGGGGCTGACGATAAAATGCTGCAAGACGGGGATGCCTTTAAAATCACGTCCTCGGCCATCATTCTTGAACAACTGATCAGCCGCTTCCTCTTTTCCAAGGCGGCTGGCGACCACGAAGCAACACCGGAGAAATAACTCGATGCCCAAACTGATCGGCCTCATCCTTGCCATCACGCTGACCGGCCTGATGCCCGCGGCTCTCGCCACAAACGAGACGCCCGAGCAACTGGTGCGCCAGAGCAGCAAGGACGTTCTCGACATCATCCGCAAAAATGACAAGGATCCGGCAAAGATCCGCGATCAGGTTGACGCCCGCGTGGCGCCGCTGGCCGATTACACCCGTATGACCCAGCTGGCAGCTGGCCGCTACTGGAAAACGGCAACACCGGAGCAGCAGCAGGCACTGACGCGCGAATTCCGCACCATGCTGGTACGTACCTACCTCTCGGCGTTGTCGATCTACAAGAATGCCCAGGTCGAGGTGCGCTCGGTACGCCAGGGCAGCTCCAGCGATGAACAGGATGTCCGCACCGAAGTGACACTACCGGGGGAGAAGCCGATTCCGCTGGATTTCAGCTTCGAAAAGAACAGCAACGACTGGAAAGTCTATGACATCTCGGTGAATGGTGTCAGCTTCATCAACAATCACCGCAACACCTTCGCATCCGTCATCAAGAGCGAAGGTATCGATGGCTTGATCAAGCAGCTCGCCAGCCGGAATGCTTCAGGCAGCAGCAACAAATGAAAATAGTACAACCGGGCGACTCACTGACTCTGCAACATGCGCACCAGCAGCTCAAGCTGCTGGAGGGGCTGTCTGGCGACGTCACCGTTGATCTCTCTGGCGTTAATCAGATCGATTCAGCCGCAGTAGCCCTTTTGCTTCACTGGCTGCGAGCTGCACAACTGCAGTACATTTCCCTCCAGTTCACCGGTCTGCCCGAATCGCTGACCCGTCTGCTCCATGTTTATGACCTGGACTCCCTGCTCGCCACCGGTCAGGCGGAGTTGCAGGCTGGCCAGCACTGACACCCGGAGGATCGCGCCATGAAACGGATCGTCCCGCTCGCACTTTCTGCGCTGCTCGTTGCCTGTGCCACACCGCACAATCATTATGATCCACTCGAGCCGGTAAACCGCCCGATCTACGAATTCAACAATGCCATTGACAAAGCGGCTCTTAAGCCGCTGGCACAGGGCTGGCACGATTACGTCCCCCATCCGGTGCAATATGGTGTGCGCAATTTCTTCGGCAACATTGATGACCTGTTCGGCATCCCGGCCGCATTGCTGCAGGGCAAGGCGACGCCGGCCTCGCGCAGCTTTGCCCGCGTACTGGTCAACACCACTGCGGGGCTGGCAGGGCTGATTGATGTAGCCAGCACCCTACCCATCGAAAAACAGGACGAAGACCTGGGCCAGACCCTGGGATACTGGGGAATTCCGACCGGGCCATACCTAATGGTGCCCTTCTATGGGCCACTGACCGTGCGCGATAGCGCGGAGCCGATCAGCCGCTTTGCCTGGGGGCCGATTGACTACATCGACCCGCTCGGCGGGCAAATCGCCTACTACAGTACCTATCTGGTCAGCGCCCGTGCCGATCTGCTACCACTGGATGCGGCGATCGCCGAGGCACTGGATCCCTATGCCTTCATCCGCGATGCCTATCTGCAACGACGCTGGTACAAGGTGCACGACGGTAATCCGCCACACCCGCTTGCGCTCAGCGACGACATGGACGAGCAGGACGAAGCACCAGCCCAGACAGAAACCGGAAACCAGCCAGCACAATGACCATCGCCATCCGCTTTGCCGGAATCAGCAAGCAATACGGCACCTTCCAGGCGCTCAATGACGTTAGCTTCAACGTCGCAGAAGGTGACTTTTTCGCTTTGCTGGGTCCAAACGGCGCCGGCAAAACCACGCTTATCTCGATCCTTGGCGGTTTGACGCACGCCAGCTGCGGCGAAGTCACCGTCATGGGGCATGACGTACAGCGCGACTACCGCCAAGCGCGGCGCGCAGTCGGGATCGTGCCGCAGGAGCTGGTATTCGATCCCTTCTTCACGGTACGCGAAACGCTGCAGTTCCAGAGTGGTTACTTCGGCCTGCGCAGCAACGACGACTGGATTGACGAAATCCTCGCCAACCTGGGCCTGAGCGAGAAGGCCGATACCAATATGCGGGCACTCTCCGGCGGAATGAAGCGGCGCGTCATGGTCGCCCAGGCGCTGGTGCATCGCCCGCCAGTCATCGTACTGGATGAACCGACCGCCGGTGTCGATGTGGCTTTGCGCCAGACCTTGTGGGCATTCATTCGTCGCTTGAACACCGATGGCCACACCATTGTGCTGACCACCCATTACCTGGAAGAAGCGGAAGAACTCTGCAACCGCATCGCAATGCTCAAGCAAGGCAGGCTGATCGCACTGGAAGAAAAACACCAGCTGATGAATCGCGGGCGCTCGCGCAGCCTGCTGCTGAAACTGTCCAGCGACACCCTGCCTGAAAGCCTGCAGGGGAAACTGATCGGCCGCACTGACGATGGCTATCTTGAACTAAAGCTGCCCGACTGTTCGGCACTGGAGCAGATTCTCGCAACGCTGGGCAACGCGGGCATCAGCGTGCGCGACATCCAGATCAGCAAGCCCGATCTGGAAGACATCTTCCTTGAAATGATGCAGACCCCCGCTCCGAGCCTGTCATGACCGGTTTTTACACTCTCTTCTACAAAGAAATCCTGCGCTTCTGGAAGGTCTCGTTCCAGACGGTGGCCGCGCCGGTACTGACTTCCTTGCTGTATCTGCTGGTCTTCGCCCATGTACTTGATGCCCATGTCGAGCCCTACCCCGGGGTACGCTACACAGCCTTCCTGATCCCGGGACTGGCGATGATGACCTTGCTGCAGAACGCCTTTGCCAACACCAGCTCCAGCCTGATCCAGTCAAAAATCACCGGCAATATCGTCTATATCCTCCTGCCGCCGCTTTCGCACCTGGAGTTCTTCAGCGCCTATGTGCTGGCAGCCATGCTTCGTGGGTTGATGGTAGGTACCGGGGTATTTATTGCTGCGCTCTATTTTGCAATACCCAGCTTCGCATACCCACTATGGATTCTGGCTTTTGCCTTAATCGGCAGCGCCACGATGGCCATGCTGGGCATCATCGCCGGCATCTGGGCAGAGAAATTCGACCAACTCGCCGCCTTCCAGAATTTCCTGATCATGCCGCTGACCTTCCTGTCCGGGGTGTTCTATTCGGTGCACAGCCTGCCGGCATTCTGGCAGCAAGTATCCCATGCCAACCCGGTGTTCTACATCATCGACGGTTTCCGTTACGGCTTTTTCGGAGTTAGCGACGCAAGCCCCTGGCTCTCGCTGGGCGTCACCGGCAGTTGTGCTGTCGTGCTTGCCGCCGGCACACTCCGGCTACTGGCCAGCGGCTATAAACTGCGTCACTGATCATCCAGCTCGGTCAGCGGGGCAAACAGCGCATCCAGATCAGCCTGGCCGAAGCCGGGCACCGGCTGCCCAGTCTGGCCGTACACATTGGCGGCCAGTGATTTTTTGGCGTCTTTCAGCAGCAGCATCTTTTCTTCAACGCTGCCGGCACAGATCAGCTTGTACACAAACACCGGCTTGTCCTGCCCGATGCGATAGGCCCGGTCGGTGGCCTGATCTTCAACGGCCGGATTCCACCACGGGTCATAGTGGATCACCGTATCGGCGGCCGTTAGATTCAAACCGACGCCGCCGGCTTTCAGGCTGATCAGGAAAACCGCCACCTCGCCATTCTGGAAACGTGTCACTGGTGTTGCACGGTCGCGCGTCTGCCCGGTCAGCTTGGCATAATCGATGCCACGCGCGCGCAATTCGGCTTCGATGTAGCTCAGCATGCGGGTGAATTGCGAGAAAACCAGAATCCTGCGTCCCTCCTGCAAGAGCTCGCCCAGCAGTTCCAGCAAGGCCTGCAGCTTGGCTGATGCAAGGCCAGAAGAAGACTCCACCCTGCTGATCAGGCGCGGATCGCAGCAGACCTGCCGCAATTTCAGCAGCGCGTCGAGCACCAGCAACTGGCTTCGCGGCAGCCCGCGCGCGGCGATTTCCTGCTGTACCTGCTCGGACAGCGCCAGACGAATGGTTTCGTACAGGTCGCGCTGCCCTTCCTGCATCGCCACCATGCGGATCATTTCCGTCTTCGGTGGCAATTCGGTCGCCACGTCTTCCTTGGTACGGCGCAAGAGGAAGGGCGCAACCCGCTGCCGCAGCCACTCTGCACGCTGGCCGTCCCCCTGCTTTTCGATCGGAGTGCGGAACAGCGTCGCGAACTGCCGCTCGCTCCCCAGAAAGCCGGGCAGCAGAAAATCGAAGAGTGCCCAGAGCTCGCCCAGATGATTTTCCACTGGCGTTCCGGTCAGGCACAGCCGGTGCCGCACCTCCAGCTCGCGCACAATCTGCGCGGATTGCGCCCGCGGATTCTTGATCGCCTGCGCCTCATCCAGCATGAGCAGATGCCAGCGCTGCGCCTTGAGCACCTCGCTATCACGGGAAAGCAGTGGATACGTTGTCAGCACCACATCGTAATCAGCCAGAACACCATAATGCATCTTGCGGGCGGTGCCGTGCAGCAGCAGCACGCGCAAGTCCGGTGCAAACAAGGCGGCTTCACGCTGCCAGTTGAACATCAGACTGGTGGGCGCCACGATCAGACAGGGTTGATCCAGCCGGCCGGCCGCCTTTTCAGCCTGAAGGTGCGCCAGCGCCTGAATGGTTTTACCCAGCCCCATATCATCGGCCAGCACACCATGCAGACCGGACTGCCGCAGAAACTGCATCCAAGCCACCCCGTACTGCTGATACGGACGCAAGGTTGCGGTAAACCCGGGCACAGCAGCCACCGGCGCCAGGCGGGGCAAGTCAGCCAGGTTATCCGCCAGCTGCCGCAATCGCTCACCGCCCTGCCAGGGCAGCGCAGTCAGTCGTGGCAGACGCACAGCGTCCGCAGGGGAAAGTCGCAAGGGCACCTGCGGATCACGTTCAGCATCGAACAGCTCGGTCAATGCCTGCAAAATGGGCCGCAGACGCGCGGCAGGCAGACGCAGATACCGCCCCATTCCGGCCGGCAGCAGCAACACCTCGGCGACAGCCAGCCGCTCCAGCGCAAAATCATCCGGCGCCTGCCGGATGGCGTTGACCAGCAAGGGCAGCAAGCTGAGCCGCTCGCCCCCGACCAGCACGCCCAGGTCGACACCAAACCAGCCATCCTGCTCGTCCAGTTGCGCCCACCAGTCATCGGCATCAATCACGCGGCTGCGTGCCACAGCCTCAGCCTGAATGCTCCACCCCGCCGCCTGCAGTGCCGGGACGCTCGTTTCCCAGAATGTCAGCATCGCCGGAACGCCCAAAATCAGCTGATCCGCCTCGGCAACCGTCAGGCAAGCAAGCACCGCGCGCTCCAGAAACGCCGGGGTGCCAGGCAAACCTGCGAGCAGGTGGTTTTCCAGTTGCAGATCACGCTGCTGGACCTGCCCGCCCGGCAAGGGCTGCAAGCGCTGCTGCGGATAGGGCGCAATCGACACGCCCGCGTATTCGAAGCTTGGTCGAAGCAGCAACCCGTCTCCGGCGGCGTCCGGTAGCCTGCTGATCGCGAGCACTGGCCAGGGGGCGCCATCCAGCGTCCGCGAAAGCACCTCCTCGGGTAACTGCAAGCCGGTTTTCTGCCAGAGGCCTGGCTGCTGATTGGCCAGCAGCACCCACTGACTTGCCGGCAGCTCCGGCGCCTGCAGCAGTGCCGGCAGCGATGCCGGTGGACAAGGAGCAATCAGACGGCCAGCCCCACCTTGCCGCAAATCCAGCCATAGAGGTACATCAACAGGTATTGCCTCACAATCATCACCAATAAAAGCAAATGGCCGCATACCCTTATGATCACCTCGCCAATCCAGTTGCAGCTCGCGCTCGCCCTGCCAGTTGAGCAGCGGGCCACTGGCGCTGCCGACATGGCAGCGCTGCAAATCGGAGAGGAGCTGCAGCAGCAAATGGGCAAGCTGCCCCGACAGGGGCTGCCGCAAGGGATCCTGGGCATAAAAACGGTTGGCGCCAGCCGTCAGCAGATGAAACAGCGTGATGTCGCCGGCGGCCGCATAGGCCGGCACGTCATAGCTGGAGAGCAGCCGCTCGACATTGGGGCGTTTGGGTGTCGACCAGCCGCCCTGCGGGAGAGGATGCTGCACTTGCGCCTCCAGCCGCAGCACCCGCACGCCCTGCTCCAGCGGGGCTGTCAAAACATAACGAATCCGCTCGGCAGCTATCGGAGATTCCCTGGACCCCGGCTCACCGAAACGGGCCAGCCAGGCCTGTCCAACCCGAGCCTGCCGCGCATCGTCCTGCGGCAGACGAGTGGGCGCTGCGGCAGCCGCTTCTGCCCGAGCCCGGCTTGCGGCACCAGAAACAGTCTCGCTAGCAGTACGGCGTTTGCGCATGATGCACCCCAGAAGCACAAAGCGGCCCGCAGGCCGCCTTGCACGTGCTGATCACGATTGATGGATTACAGGCCGGCGGCAGCGCGCAGAGCCTCGGCCTTGTCGGTGCGCTCCCAGCTGAAATCCGGCTCTTCACGACCAAAGTGACCGTAGGCGGCAGTACGGGTATATACCGGACGCAGCAGGTCGAGCATCTGCACGATGCCCTTCGGGCGCAGATCGAAGTGCTCTTCGATCAGCTTGACGATTTCCTGATTGGACAGCTTCGAAGTGCCCCAGGTATCGACCATGATCGACACCGGCTTGGAGACACCGATCGCGTAGGACACCTGCACCAGACACTGCTTGGCAATCCCGGCTGCCACGATGTTTTTCGCCACATAGCGGCCGGCGTAGGCGGCGGAGCGGTCAACCTTGGACGGATCCTTCCCGGAGAAGGCACCACCACCGTGCGGCGCTGCGCCGCCATAGGTATCAACGATGATCTTGCGGCCGGTCAGGCCGCAATCGCCCATCGGGCCACCGATAACGAAACGGCCGGTCGGGTTGACCAGGAACTTGGTATTGGCAGTGACCCATTCTTTAGGCAGCACCGGCTTGATGATCTCTTCGATCACCGCTTCGGACAGTTGCGCGTGAGAAACATCCGGGTGATGCTGGGTCGACAGTACGATGGTGTCGACTTCCTTGACCTTGCCGGTTTCGCCGTCGTAACGCAGCGTGACCTGCGACTTGGCGTCCGGACGCAGCCACGGCAGGCGGCCGTCCTTGCGCAATTCGGCCTGACGCTGCACCAGACGGTGCGCGTAGTAGATCGCGGCTGGCATCAGCTGCGGGGTTTCATCGCAGGCGTAGCCGAACATCAGCCCCTGGTCGCCCGCGCCCTGATCGAGATCGAGGCCGGCGCCTTCGTCAACGCCCTGGGCGATGTCGGGGGACTGCTTGTCGTAGGCCACCAGCACCGCGCAGGTCTTGTAATCAAAACCGATGTCGGAGTGGTCATAGCCGATGCGCTTGATGGTGTCGCGCGCGATCTGGATGTAGTCGATATTGGCGCTGGTGGTAATTTCGCCGGCCAGCACCACCAAGCCGGTGTTCACCAGCGTTTCGGCGGCGACACGCGCGTGCTTGTCCTGCGCGAGAATGGCATCGAGAATCGCATCGGAAATCTGGTCGGCTACCTTGTCCGGATGGCCTTCGGATACCGATTCCGAGGTAAACAGGAAGTCTTTCATCAGGGCTTGTTCCTTGCTGAATGGCTCGCCGGCCGCGAGCTGGCTACAATATGCGTTTGCTTCGACTCACCGGACCCGCCCATGTTGCTGGCTATTGCCAAGATTCTGGCCCGTATCCCCATCCCTGTACTGCAAGGCACTGGAACGTTACTGGGCTGGCTGGTCTGGTTCGCTTCGCCCTCCTATCGCCGGAAGTTACGGACGAATCTGGAACAAAGCGGCATCGCGAAAAATGAACGCGATTATAACCGATTATTGTACTCAAGTATTCGCGAGCACGGCCGCGGGGCGCTGGAAATCCTTGCGCACTGGATGCGCCCCGAGCACGAGCTGGTCCAGCTGGTTGACCGGAATGGCTGGGAGCATGTCGAGAATGCGCTGGGCACCGGGCGCCCCATCATCTTTCTCTCCCCACATCTTGGCGCTCTGGAAATGAGCGGCATCTGCATTGGTGTCTGGGTCCCCCGACCGATGGCCCCCCTGTATCGCCCGCCCAAGCAATCCTGGCTTGAGCCGCTGATGCTGTATTCGCGCAGCCGCGGACCTAGCACTCCGGCTCCGGCAGATGCCCGTGGCGTGCGTGTTCTGCTCAAAACCCTGAAGAGCGGTGGCGTCACCTATCTGCTCCCCGACCAGACCCCCGGCGAGGGCGAAGGAGCCTGGGCATCCTTTTTCGGCAAGCCCGCCTACACCATGACACTCTGGGCCAAGCTGGCCAGAACCAGCAATGCGATTCTGCTCCCCTGCTACACCGCCCGCACCCGCGCAGGGCGCTATGAGTTCCGGGTTCGCCCGTTTAGCGGCGAACTGAACGGGGAGCCCGCCCATGACGCCGAACTGCTGAACCGCAATATGGAATTGCTGATCGGCGAAGAACCCTCGCAGTACCTCTGGAGCTACAACCGCTACAAGCGCCCCAAGGGCGCCCCGCAACCGGAGTCAGGTGCATGAAACGCAAACTGGCACTGTCTCTCCTGTGGCTGCTGCACCTCTTGCCGATGCCGGTGATCCGCATACTTGGAGCCGGCATTGGTGAACTGCTGTACATCCTGCTGCGCCGCCGCCGGCATGTCGGCCTGACCAACCTGAGACTGTGTTTTCCGGATTGGCCACCGGGCCGCCATGAGCAGGTATTGCACCAGCATTTCCGTGAACTTGGCGCGACATTTCTCGCTTATGGCAAGCTTTTCTTCAGTAGCGCGGCTGAACTTAAAGCGCTGATCAAGGTAGAAGGCGAGGAACACTTTCTGGCGGCCAAACAGAGGCAACCCACCATCGCACTCGCACCTCATTTCATGGGGCTCGACTTTGGCGGCATACGGGCCACGATCGACCATGCAGGTGCCAGCATGTATGCCGCCCAGCGCGGGATATTCAATGAACTAAGCCTTGAGGTACGTAGTCGCTTTCGCAGTCCGACACTCATACGCCGCGGCGATGGCTTGCGGCCAGTCATTAAAGCGTTGCGCCAGCACATCCCGTTCTACTACTTGCCTGATCAGGATCTGGGCCCCAAGGAGTCGATTTTTGTCGACTTCTTTGGCATCCCCACCGCCACGGTGCCAGCCCTGGGGCGTCTGGCAGCAATGACAGGCGCGGCCGTCGTACCAATGGTCACACGACTGGAAGGCAATCACTTCGTCACCCGCTATTTCCCGGCACTGGGTCATTTTCCGACCGATGATCCAGCTGCAGACACCCGGCGCATGAACGCCTTCATCGAAGAGCAGATCATCACCGCGCCCAGCCAGTATTACTGGTTGCATCGGCGTTTCAAGACCCGCCCGGAAAGCACACCGTCGCTTTACCGCTGAAAGCCCGGAGCGAATGACCAGCGGCAGCTCAAGGCAGCCCGACGGCCACATGCAAAGCGCCTCTCCGCACTAGAATGACAGTGTGAATATTTACCGTGAGGGACGTGCATCATGACCGTAAAGCTGCACAAAACTCTTGGCTTTACCCTGGTTGAGTTGATGGTAGTCGTCGCCATTCTCGGCATCCTTCTGGCTGTCGGCTTGTCGTCTTACCAAGAGCGGCTCCGTAAAGAATCTCTGAATAACATTGCAGATACTTTTGCCCAAGCAATCAATAACGCTCGATCAGCCGGCCTTGCAAAAAGCTCAGATGTTTTTCTAAGCGCAAAAGATGGGAGCAGTTGGTGCTACGGTGCCCACATTGCACCGCCAGCAGCTGCCTGTGACTGCACCAAGGACCCTTCGGGTGCAGATGCAGACAAATGCGATGCTGCCTTTACCCTGCAGAACAACAATACCGAAATCAGCGCAAGCTTCGGTGACCTTGCAGGCAACGACATACAGATCGACTCCGTACGAGGGCTTCTCAATCCCTCATCAGTGATCTCCGTCACCTTCACAAACAGTGCTGGTGATACTGCGCAAGTTCGCATCGGCAGCACTGGCGAAGCCAGGCGAATTCAATGAGGCTATAGATATGGCACAAGTCAATTATCACTATGAGCAAGGCTACACATTAATCGAATTGCTCATCGCCGTTGCCTTGGCAGTACTGGCCTTAGGCGCACTTGGCTATCAAATGTCTGCACAACTGACGGCCAATCGTGCTCAACTGCGAATGCAAAAAACAACCGCAGATCTGCGCTCGGTGCTGGACATCATTGCCCAGGATTTGAAGCGTGCAGGGTTCGCCAGCACTACCGATCAGGCTGTTATTACTGCATTCAGCCAGAAAAGCAATTACACCCTGTACCAGCTCACGCAGAATACCCCCGTTACTTGCGTGACATTCGCTTATGACCGTGACAGCGACGGTGCACTCGATGCAAATGAAGGGTTCGCTTACGCATTCGACTCCGCCAACAAGACGATTCGCGCTTATCAGGGGGCGACACCAAACTGCAGCAATCTGACGGCCGCAGGTTGGACAGCGCTAACCAACCCGGCACAAACAGCGATCAGCAGTCTAACGTTCACCCTCCAAGCCCCAGGTACGCCCGCAACAGCGCCAACAGAAACGCAGAAAGGCGTATGTCCATTCAATATTGCCATTACGATCAGCGGTGAATCGGTGCAAAAGTCCGGGACGCCATTTACCGGCACACAGACACTGCTGGTAAAGGTTCGTAATGACAGCAGCAGTTATCTTTCGGGAAGCAACTGCAATTACCCTACCCCGACTCCGGCCCCGGCCCCATAACATGCAGGAGCAGATGATGAATACCCATCCTCAATTCCGGAGACAAAAGGGCCTTGTCACACTGGCCGTCTCCATCATGACACTCGCTATCGCGTCTGTAGTGGTTATCTATGCCTATAGCAGCACGATCAGCGAAATCGGGCAACAACAAGGCACGCTAAAGAGCATTTACTCCCGAAATGCGGCCGAAGCGGGGGTAGAGTATGCCATTGCCGCCATTAATGCTAATACAGCCACTTACCTCAACTCCGACGGCTCCATCAAGAAAAGCTCATTGGAATTACCCATCGCAAAGGTGAATGTTACCAATGCCGCTGGCGCCAACATTCAAGTGGATCCCAAAGCTCGCTTTGCGATTGCAATCAGCCGTGCATCTACGACCTCGCCGATTCAAATTACCAGCATCGGCGGCTACAATTGCGGCTCTGCCAGCAACACCTCACAAAGTCAGCTGATTGATAGCTGCGAATCCGTTTCTCGCGTTCAGGTCATGATCAACCTAACCACAACCACAGGCAATCCCTATCCTGGACTCAGTGATGCGTTGGTCACCCTCGGCGATGCAGAGTTTGGGGGATCGAGCTGTATTCAAGGTGGCGGTGGTGGAAATGCGGTTCACTCAGGCGGAACGATCAAGCGAACCACCAGCTTTTCTGGCGATGATTGTACCGACAATAACGGCAAAGGCGTATATGGTGAGTCCTTCCAGAATGACGGAAATCTGAAATCCCTCGAAGGTAATAATGCCCTTGCGGCAGAGACCATTTACGGCATGTCTGCCAAAGACTTGTGCGCCGACAATAAATACAAGCCCGGCGACAACCTGGCAAAAGACCAAGACGGCAAAGTAATTGTCAATGGGCTTAAGCTTGACCCCGCCAACTTTCAGACACCCGGAGTGTATTGCTTCAAAGGGGATGTCAAATTGGGCGGTAGTGGTAACGATACCTTTGGCCTAGAAGGTGTTGGTCAAGGAGTTGTGATCTACGTCGAAGGCCAAGTAGAAATGAACGGCAATGCCACTATCAACGGAATTGTTCATGCGACAGGTGCAATGACGCAAGGCACCGGTAATGTTTCTGTCAATGGTTCATTGATCAGTAACGGTTCATTCAAGTCGAATGGCAACATCAAGATTCGTTTTGTCGGCGATGGTGTCCCCCCCCCTGGTGGAGGAACCAGCGACAAGAACTATCGCGTTGTTGCCGGTAGCTGGAAAGATTGGGAATAAGGAGACGCACCATGAAAACGATGCAATTACGCCGCAAACAAAGCGGCAGCATGATCCTTGAAGTGGTTGTGTCCCTCCTGATTTTAGCCATTGGCTTGCTGGCACTATACCGCTTGCAAATTGGGCTAGTTAGTCAGAGCAGCATCTCTTCACAGAAAAATTATGCTGCCATGAATGCGCTGCGGATTATGGAAGGGATACGCGGCAACAAATTCCAGCTTTCGGCGACGGATACCGAGCTGCAAAAAGCCCTGCGTGGCACCGATAGCTATCAGGGGGATGCGGCGGCATTCAGCTTCGCTCTGCTTCCCATCAACAGTGGCATCGCAGGCCTTACCCAGTACGCTACTCAAGTCAACTGGACCGATCAGTACGGCAAACCGCAGCAGCTGGTTCTGGTTAGCTATGCCAATGCACTGATGCAAACCACCCTGGGCTCGACCAGTGGTGGCGGCGGCAACAATAGCAAATTCAGCGGCATGACGGCGCCAGACTACAAGGATGGCAAGACCTATAAAGACAAGAGCATTGTCTCGAAAGATGGCAAGCAATACATACTGAATCTGCCCAATGCCAACAATATTGTTGGCAACAAGGACACCGCCCCCGGGGTCAATCCGGACTGGAAAGAGGTGAAATATTACGCCGAGGGCACCGTCACCTGGTGGAATACCGAGGCCAACTACGGCGTCTGCAGCGTCACCGCCAATAGCAGCAATGGCAATCCCACACAATGTGCCGCACAGGAGGCCAGTGGCAAGTTATTGCGCCAACTCTGTGCCAAGCAGGATGGCTCCGACCCCAACTGCTACAAGGATGCCAAGGACAAGCAGTACTACAAGATCAATGGCACTGTGGATAGCAATGGGAAAACCAAGTATTACGCCTATTCGATCACACTGGATTACTCCTGCCTCTCCGCATCCGACACCATGCAGCTGGTGCTGACCTGCAAGGACGCCCAGGGCAGTACTCTGACTACCATCGGCAGCACCACGGTAACGACCAGCAAGCCATCAGGCCCCCCGTACGCCTCGGATGTACCCCTGAAGCATTTCGGTGCTGATGAAGGCGTGTCCGTCCCGTATGACCTGCCCATCGTGAAGGTCACCGACCCGGTCTTCAAAACCGATGCCCCTGCACCATTGCCGACCAACTGCACCCCGGATCTCGTATTCTGGGAAACAGTGAAGAGTATCGTTTATCGCAGCCCGTCGGACTACGACATTCTCTATCGTCAGGGTGATGCGGTGTGCTATCTCAATTCGGGTGTACCGACGATTTACATCGCCATGGCCGAAATCTCGGCACTGTACAACAACCAATGGGCCACGACCGAGACCTTCTACCCGTCGACACAGACCAACATGTGGACATCCAAGGCCATTGCCTGCGATCCGACCACCACTCCGGCAGGCCTGCTGATTACACCCAGCAATGTGGCCAACTTCAAGAATGGTGACGTCGGCTGCTTCTCGGATACCTTCGGGAATAACCAGACCACCGTGGGCATCTGGGCGGTAGTGACCAATCAAACCAGCAGCAATGGGTCAACCATGCCGTCGACAGTGGGTAGCAAATGGACCTTTGTCTGGGAAAATGGCCTCAATGGTGCCAACCGCAAGTGCTATAAGGCCAACACCAGCAATCCAAGCAGCAAGGACTTTGCAACGGTCATTACCTGCCCGTCCAATAGCAGTGCAACTCCGGTACCAACAGTTGCCCCCAGCGTGACTCCGACTGTGACTCCCACTGTGACACCGACCGTGGCGCCTACATCGACACCGGTTCCATCGCCGACACCGACGCCAGTTACGTACAGTGTCAACATGCAGGTGTTTGTCAATGCACCGAACAACCAGTCCACTACTTGCTCGACCAAGGTGACTTCAGGCACTGCCACCAGCAATTGCACCAATGCCACTGGCAGCTTTACGGGTACTGGTGGCTATGTGCAGCTGAGCCCGGCGCCTGTCTGCTCGGCAACCAGTAGCCCGGCTACCGTGACCACCTCTTGCACTACGGCGAATGGCAAGGCTGCCAGCAACAATGTTTCGGTCAACATCGCCAACAGCAATGGCTGGGTACAGCTGTATGTCGATAACTTCAAATAATCCGTGAGCTGCAGCAAACAACAACAGGGGGCGATGCCCCCTGTTGTTGTTTGGCTATCCAATCAGCGCTTCACTAACAGGGTCAGCCCATCCCCCACCGGCAGCAGGCTGCACTCGACCCGGTCATCGTCACGCAAATCCCGATTAAACTGGCGCACGACCCGCACGCCAGCAGATTCACCCTCCACCGGCTCAGCCACCCGTCCGCCCAGCAGCATATTGTCGAGGATAATTAGCCCTCCGCGACGCACCAGCTGCAAGCCGCGTTCGTAGTAGGCCGGATAGGCGGGTTTGTCGGCATCAATGAACATGCAGTCAAATTCACCGGCACGTCCCTCTGCCAGTAGCTCATCCAGTGATTTCATGGCGTCCTGCAGGCGCAATTCAACCCGGTGTGCGACACCGGCTTTTTCCCAGTGCTGCCGCGCGATACGAGTGAACTCGGCACTGGCATCACAGGCCACGACCAGACTGTCTTCACCCATTGCCAGTGCGGCAGTCAGTGAGCTGTAGCCGGTAAAGGTGCCCACCTCCAGATAGCGCCTAGCGCCGATCAGACGCAGCAGCAAGGTCAACAGCGCCCCCTGTTCGGGAGCCAGCTGCATTTTCGCCAGCCGATGGCCTGCAGTTTCATGGCGCAGATCAGCCAGCGCAGGAGCTTCCCGCAAGGTATTGCGGCGGAGATAGTCCTCAAGCAGGGAGGACACAGCCAGATTGGAACGGCTCATGGAAACAGTGATGCGCTAAAAAGCGCAAGTATACCGCGTCAGGCAGGGCTCGCTTCGCTTAGCCAGACCGCATCAATATACATCATCATGTATTCGAGCGCGAACTGCACCAATATTTGGCTACAGCCATATACCAACAGAAATCAGCCCTGATTATTCGCTTGCAAGCTGCAAGCGATAACGTTCCAGCTGCAGGCGGAACTCCAGATCGGCAAGTCGTCCGAGCATGTGCTTGCTCAGGCGCAATGTGGTGCCATGGCTACGGAACTGTTCACTCTGCAATTGCTGCAGGCGCTTGTAATGATGCAAGGCCCCCTGATAATCCCCCTGCTCAACCAGCAAGCCCGCCAGCAGCTCTTCGGTCTGAACCTGCATGCCCCCCACGACACCGAGGGATTGCTGGGCAACAACTTCCTTGAGGTAGTCGCTGGCACGGCGTGGGTCGCCCAGCTTGAGATAGGTACGCCCCAGAGCCAGCTGGACATGCACCTGTCCCCACACGCTGCCGCAGGCGCGCAAGATCGCCAGCGCGCTCAGCAGATGCGCTTCGGCACGCTCATAATCACCCTGCTCGAAATGAATCAGGCCGATGTAGGAACTGATTTCGCCATCCCACTCGGGCAGATCCAGCTTGCCCTGCGCCATAATCTGCTGCGCCTGAATGATGGATGCCATTGAACTGGCGGTATCATGCAGGCGGTAATAATCGGCTGCCAGATTGATAGCTATCTCGCAAGAAAGGCGCAGATCGCCAAGACCGTTGGCAATTTCCTGCGCCATGGCATGCGCGCGCACTGCACTGCTGAAATCATCGAATGCGTAGTAAACCTTACCAATGCCAACGTAAGCCTGCGCGCACAGATTCATCTGCGAAAACTTGCTGGCTTCCTCCAGGGTCTTCAGCCAAACCTCCAGCGCCCGGAAAAAATCGCCGTTGCCGTAATGAATCCCCCCCTGGGCTAGCCGGCCCTCAAGCAGCAGCCCGGAAAGCTCTAGACGGGTTGCCAGACGGATTCCTTCATTGAGCAGGGTCTGGGCTTCGGCAAACTCGAACAGCAAGGCATGATTCTTGCCCTGCTCGATGAATAACCGGGCCAACAATGCCTCGTCCCCCAGCTGACGCACCTTGGGCAGCAAGACTTTCAGGCGGCGCAGGCGCTGGTCGGCATGCGGCTCGGTGAGACTGATTGCATCGAGTTCAGCCAGCAGCGCCTGACGGGGTAGCTCGTCCATCATGCCTCCTCTGCCAGATAGACCCGGTTGCGTCCTTCGGCCTTGGCCCGGTACAGGGCTTGATCGATACGCAACAGCCAGTCGGGAACCTGTTCATCCAGTCCCAGCTCACCGACCCCGACACTGAGGGTTACCCGCAAGCCATCCTGAATGGATTGCCAGTCCTCCCCCGGGATGCGGTTGCAGATGCGCTCGCCAATCTTGCGGGCGATCTCCAGTGGTGCACCCGGCAAGAACAGCAGAAATTCCTCACCACCGAAACGCACCAGCAAATCACTGTCCCGACAGAGCTCCAGAAACACCCGCGCGCCTTGCTGCAAGACCTTGTCACCGACAAAATGGGAATAGCGATCGTTGATCTGCTTGAAGTGATCGAAATCCAGCAGCAATGCGGAAAAAGGGACGCCAGCCAGCCTGGCCTGCCGGATCAGCTCGGGCAGACGCTCATCCATGGCGCGCCGGTTGAACGCACCGGTAAGCGTATCCCGGTAGGCTGCGCTTTCCAGCCACTGCATGCGCCGCAAGCCATCATCTGTCTGCTTGCGCAGCTGGTTGATTTCCATTTCGGAATCCAGAAGCCGCAGCCGCATCTCCACATTGGCCAGCCTGCGCACCGACAGGCTTTGCAGCCGACGGCTGGAGTCCTGCTGTGCCAGCGCCATGAAGTGCGTGTGGTAGCCGACATGATGCATAACCGCACGGATGTAATCAGCACGCGCTTCATAAAGCTGATACAGCTCTTCATGCAATTGCATCAGCAGATGCAGGGCATGGAACTGCTCGGCCAGCGCCAGCCCGGCAAGCAGATCGCTCGCGGCCTGTTCATGCAGCCCCTGCCGGCGCCGCAAGCGCCCCAGTCCCAGCAGATTGACGGTCTGCCCCCACAAGAGCTTTGCTTCGACATTAATGGCATAGGCCTGCTGCAGATACCGCTCCGCCGCATCCAGTGCCCCCTGACGCATCGCGATGTCGCCAAGGTAGTTGTAGATTTCGGCCTGCCAGTTCTGCCGGCGCGGCAGAATCAGGAACTGTTCGGCATGATGCAGGGTCTGGGCAGCGAGCTCAAAGCGTTCCAGCGCAACCAGATCCGCAGCAAGGTGCAGCAATGCTTTGCAGCGCAAATCGACATCAGGCTGAAAAGCGGCAAAATCGACCGCAGAGGCATGGAAACGGAAAGCCGCAGCATGATCCTCATGCAGTACATAAACATTGCCGATGCCATTGAGTGCTTCGACATAGTAGGACAAGGCTTCGCCTGCCAGGGCGGAATCAAGGGCGGCAAGCCAGGAAGTCACTGCCTGCCGCTCGTTTCCCAGTGCAAAGTGACAGGCCGCGATGGCATCATGGCAAGCAGCCAGAGCCTCTGGCTCGTCCTGCCCCTGCGCAAGCCGCAGCGCTTTGCGCAGGCGCGGCATCGCCTCCGAAGCACGCCCCAGCACCGCCAGTGAGCGCCCCCACCACAGCAATGCCCTGATCTCGCCTGCCCGGTACCCCGCCTGGGCCGATTGCAGCGCCGAATCACGTGCAAGATCAATGGTCACGGTACAGTCGACCGTGTACATGGCCTCAGCCTGAGCAAGGCGCTCATCAATCGCGGCAGGGTGATCAGAGTCGGCGGTTTTCATGGCTCGAACAGCTGTGTTGTTCCCATGTTATAGCCGGCTGGAGCATGCTATGCCCAACCGTAATCAGGCATTGAGCTGTTCCAGCAAGGCTCGCAATTCGTCACTGTCACCGACTTCGAGCATCCGGTCGATAATCGCCTGCTGCCGGGCGAGATCGGCACCGAGCAGGCGCTGCTTGACCTTCAGCAGCTGGATCGGCAGCATCGAGAAGCGCCGCAGTCCGAGCCCGAGCAACAAACGGGTCAGCTGCGGATCACCCGCCATTTCGCCACACATGGATACCGGCTTGCCCTTGCGGTTGGCCGTGGCAATGATGTGTTGCAAGAGATGCAGCACGGCCGGATGCAAGGGATCGTAGAGATGTGAAACCGCATCATCGTTGCGATCCACCGCCAGCGAATACTGGATCAGATCGTTGGTCCCGATCGAGATGAAGTCCAGATGGTCAAGAAAATGGCCAACAGCCAGTGCTGCCGCGGGCACTTCAATCATGCCGCCCAGCTCGATGGCCTCGTCAAAGACAATCCCTTCCTCGCGCAACTGGGCCTTGACCTCATTGAGGTGCTTCATAGTCTGGCGCACTTCGCCAAGATTGGACAGCATCGGCAGCAACAGCTTGATCTTGCCGTGGGCAGAGGCACGCAACAAGGCGCGCAGCTGGGTACGGAACAACTGGGGCTCGGCCATGCACAAGCGGATACCGGTCAGCCCCAGCGCCGGATTGGGTGATTCACTTTCTTCCTGCCACTTGGGAATCTTGTCCTTGCCCAGGTCCAGTGTACGGATGATCACCGGCTGGCCTCGCATGGCCTCAGCCACCGCCCGGTAGGCCTGATACTGTTCCTCCTCGGTCGGCAGGTCATCCTCGCGCAGGAACAGGAATTCGGAACGGAACAGGCCAATGCCGGTCGCACCGTTCTCCAGCGAAAGTGCGCAATCTTCCGGCAGCTCGATATTGGCGCAGAGCTCGACCTCCACTCCATCGGCTGTCACCGGCTGGCGGGTGCGGATATCCTGCAGCGCGCGCTGCTTGTCCTGCCACTCCAGCTGGCGAGCCCGGTATTCGACCAGAATCGATTCGTCCGGATCGACAATCACCACACCGTTGATGCCGTCAACGATGATCAGCTCGTCTTCGTCAATCAGTTCGCGCGCATGACGCAGCGCCAGCACCGAAGGCAGATCCAGACTGCGTGCCAGAATGGCCGTGTGGGATGTCGGCCCGCCAACGTCGGTGATAAAGGCCAGATACTGCGTATCCTTGAACAGCACCATATCGGCCGGGCTGAGGTCATGCGCCACCAGAATGGCATCCTCACCGACCGATACCGGGGTATGGTCACTGGCCTCGTGTCCGGCCAGCGTTTTGAAAATGCGCTGCGCAACCTGCTCGACATCGGAGCGGCGCTCGCGCAGATATTCTTCCTCGATTTCATCAAATTGCGCGAGCAGGGTTTCCAGTTGCTGGCTCAGTGCCCACTCGGCATTGCAGCGCTGCAGTTCGATGATTTGCCGTGGCTCGCGCGACAGGGTATGGTCGTTGAGCAACATGATGTGCAGAGAGAGAAAGGCGCCCAGTTCCGCAGGCGCATTCTCGGGGATGCTGCCCCAGAGCGTCTCCAGCTCCTTGCGCGTGACGCGGATGGCCTCGTCAAAACGGGCCTGTTCGGCAGGAACCTCCTCCGGCCGCAACTGGTAATGCGCAATTTCGATGTCTGCATGCGTGACCAGATGCGCGCGACCGATCGCAATCCCGCCTCCGATACCGATGCCATGCAAGGTAATGCTCATCCCGACTCTCCTCCTGCGCACCTGCCCGGATCTGTGCCCGGTCAGCCTCTTATTCGCCTTCGCCGAATCGATCCGCCACCAAGCCGGTCAACGCCTCCAGCGCAGCCGCTTCGTCCGGTCCATTGAAGGTCTCGATCAGAATGCGGCTCCCCTTGCCGGCAGCCAGCATCATCACCCCCATGATGGACTTGGCATTGACGCGCTTCTGGTTGCGGCTGATCCAGACCTCGCACTGGTACTGGCTGGCGAGCTGGGTAAATTTACTGGAAGCGCGGGCATGCAGACCCAGTTTATTGATGATCTCGACTTCCTGTTGCGGCATTGCGTCTTTCCTGTCCCCTCAAGGGGTATCTTCATCCATCACACTGCCCGTCTAGCCTTCACAGCTAACCCCATGGCAGTATCAATCACTTACCTGGCCATTCTCAGGCTGCAGCCCTAGCCCTGCGGCCCGGCTGGCAACATGTAGAGCACGCCCTCCAGTCCGCCCGTCAGCGCCTTGCTGACGACGATTTCGATCGGCTGATGACCATAGGTCAGCGCCCGCACCAGCATCGGCAAATTGACCCCGGCCACTGCCTCGACCCGCCCCGGCACGATCAACCGGTTGGCCACATTGGAGGGGGTACCGCCGAAAATATCCGTCAGCAGCAGCACGCCGCTACCATCATCGACGTCAGCGATCAGCGCCTGCGCCCTGCGGACAATTTCGTCCGGGTCGTCAGCCTTGCTGACCGCCAGCTGCTTGAGCTGCGGCAACGGTCGCCCCATGATGTGCTGGGCGCAGGTAATCAGCGCCTCGCCCAGCGCATAATGGGTAACGATAATGATCCCTACCATTCAAATCCCTTCCGGCGTAAGCCTACTGTTATTCATCATATCGTTAATTGCTGTTTGCGGGGATGACAAACCACAAGATGCGACGTGGAAAAAAGACACCGGCATCACGGCAGCAGCCTGACATGCGCCGGGCGCTGCAACCAGTGTAGCCGTTGCTGCATTCCGCTGGTCAGATAGACATCACCTTGCGCATCCACCAGCAACACGTCACGGATACCAAAGCGCTTGGCAAACCCTGACGCACTACCCACGCCGCCGATGAACAGCGGCTTGCCGGCTACATCCGAATAGGTTCCCGCCAGGGCACCAGCCGGAACAATCACGGTAGCGGCCATCATGTCCCGGGCCGGCTCACCAGTGCGCGGATCAATCAGATGCGAATAGCGCACCCCGTCACGCTCGAAAAACCGCTGATAATCACCCGAAGTACCGATTGCCTCGCCATCCTGCAAAGCCACGCTCGCCATCGCCCCGGCCTGGCGCGGATGCTGAATGCCCACGGTCCAGTCCTGATCCCCTTTGTGTCCCAGGGCCAACACGTTACCGCCAATATTGATCAGCGCATTACGTACCCCATTGGCACGCAGATACGTGGCAGCGCGGTCCAGCGCCCAGCCCTTGGCAAAGCCGCCCAGATCGAGCTGCACGGCGGGATTGCCGCTACGCACCGTCAGGCCATTGATCTCGAGTTGCTCCAGCGATGGCTGGCGCGCCAACAGTGCCCTGAGCTGCCCGGCATCGGGGCGCACCGGCGCAAAGGTATCCTTGTGAAAGCCCCAGACCTCGACCAGCCGGCCAACCGCCGGGTTGAACAACTGGTCGCTGCGGCGGGCCACATCCTGCGCCAGCAGCAGCAGGTCGCGCAATTCGGCATCAACCGTATAGGATTGCCCGGCGGCGATGGCCGCATTCAACCGGGTGATTTCCGAGGGCTGCCAGGCGTGCAGCCTGGCATGCAGACGATCCAGATCGCCGAGCACCGCTGCGGCGTGCTTGCTGGCCTCTGCATCAGACAAGCCGTAGATGCTGATCTGCACCCGCGTACCGAACACATAACTTTCCTGCTGGTACAGCGCCGGCTTGCCGCACCCAGCCAGCAGCAGCAGCGCCAGAATCAGCGCCAGCCATGCACTCAGGCGCACCGGCGTTCCAGCGCGTCGATAAAGAGGCCGGCGACATTGATGCCGGATTGCGCGGTGATTTCCTGGAAACAGGTTGGACTGGTCACATTCACTTCGGTCAGGTGCTCACCGATGATGTCGAGCCCGACCAGAAGCAGCCCCTGCGCAGCCAGCTGCGGGCCGAGCGCTTCGGCAATTTCCCGGTCCCGGGCACTCAAGGGGCGCGCGACGCCCGATCCGCCCGCGGCCAGATTGCCGCGCGTTTCACCCTGCTGCGGGATGCGCGCCAGACACCAGTCGACCGGCTTGCCGTCAATCAGCAGCACGCGCTTGTCGCCGTCAATGATCGCCGGCAGATAGCGCTGCGCCATGATGGTACGGCGGCCATTGTCGGATAGGGTCTCAAGTATGCTGCCCAGATTCGGATCCGTCGGGGTGATGCGGAAGATACCCATTCCCCCCATGCCATCGAGCGGCTTGACGATCACATCGCCCTGCTCGCGCACGAAATCGCGCAGTTGCACCATATCCTGGCTGACCAGTGTGGGCGCGATGAATTCGGCAAAACGCAGGATGGCGAGCTTTTCGTTGAAATCCCGCAGCGCCCGGCCGCTGTTGAAGACCTTCGCCCCCTGCATCTCGGCCAGGGTGAACAGCTGCGTCGCGTAGTAATACTGCTGATCGAACGGCGGATCGGTACGCATGATTACCGCATCAAAATCGCGCAGTGCCTGCGCCTGCCCCTCTGCCGAGGCGAACCAGTGCTTGTATTCCTGGGTCGCGGTCAGAGTCAGCGCATGAGCCTGCGCCAGGACCACGCCATCGCGTACCGAGAGTTCGTGCGCCTCGCAGGTGAACAGCGCATGCCCGCGCGCAGCAGCTTCGCGCAGCATCGCATAGGTCGAATCCTTGTGAATCTTGAAACCGGCCAGCGGATCAGCCACCACCAGAATACGCATCGTCATTGCTCCTTTATCCGGAGATTTTCAGCAGCACCACGCCGGCGAGAATCAGAAAAGCCCCCAGCAGGCGCCCAACCGTCGCGGCATCGCCAAAACACAGCACGCCAATCGCAAACGTGCCGGCAGCCCCAATCCCCGTCCACACCGCATAGGCTGTACCGATCGGAATACTGCGCTGCGCCAGCCACAGCAGCCAGCCGCTCAGCGCCATGCACAGCAGCGCAACCGCAATCCATAGCCAGCGCTGGCCGGTGGTTTGCGAAAGCTTGAAACCCAGCGGCCAGCCGATTTCAAACACACTGGCCGCCAGCAGACACAGCCAGGCGCCCAGCCCGCCACTCACACCACTTCGCCTTCTTCCAGCTCCAGCGAGCCAGCCAGCAAGGCCAGCCGCGCCACCACACCGTAGGCATAGAAGCGGTTGGCCTCGCAATCGGGCGAACCGTCGCAATCAGGGGTCGATAGCGAGGTGGCAAATGCCAGCGGCTCGAAATGCATCCCCGGCGCATTCAGGTTTTCGTCGATGCCGCGACCGGTATGCACCCGGTAAAAGCCACCAATCACGAAACGGTCGAGCATGTAGACCACCGGCTCGGCCACGCCTTCGTCGATGGTTTCAAAGGTCGGCACGCCTTCCTGCACGATCACATCGTGCACGGTCACGCCTTCCTTGATCACCGACATCTTGTTGCGCTGCTTGCGGTTGAGCCCCACCAGCTCGGCACCGGACTTCACGCTCATGATGCCCATGCCGTAGGTGCCGGCATTGGCCTTGACGATGACAAACGGCGCTTGGTCGATGCCGTGCTCGGCATATTTGGCGCGGATCTTGTCAATCATTGCATCCACGGTTGCGGCGAGTTTTTCTTCGCCTTCGCGGGCATGAAAGTCCAGCCCGTCGACGTGCTCGAAGTAAGGATTGATCACCCAAGGATCGATGCCGATGAGCTCGGCAAATTCGGCCACCACGCGGTCGTAGGCAGCGAAGTGCGTCGTCTTGCGGCGCACGGCCCAGCCGGCATGCAAGGGCGGCAGCAGGGTCTGCTCGATGCCCTGCAGGATATCGGGAATGCCCGCCGAGAGATCGTTGTTCAGCAAGACGACACAGGGCGAGAAGCCGGCAACACCGACACGATTGCCCTCGCGCACCACCGGCTCCAGCAGCAGCTTGCCGCCATCGGGCAACTCCAACTCGGTCGCCGCAGTGATTTCCGGATTGAGCGAACCAACGCGCACGACCATGCCGGCCTGTCGCAGGATCTTGGCCAGCGCGGCGACATTCTGCAGATAGAACAGATTGCGCGTGTGGTTTTCCGGAATCAGCAGAATGCGGCGCGCATCCGGACAGTAGCCCTCCAGCGCCATCATCGCGGCCTGCACCGCCAGCGGATGAAAATCGGGATTCAGATTGTTGAAGCCGCCGGGAAACAGATTCATGTCGACCGGAGCGAGCTTGTAGCCGGCATTGCGCAGGTCAACCGAGCCGTAGAAGGGCGGCGTGTGCTCCTGCCACTGATTGCGGAACCAGTGCTCGATTTCCGGCTGGGCGGCAAGAATCTTGCGCTCCAGCTCCAGCAGCGGCCCGGTCAGGGCCGTGGTAAGGTGCGGTACGCTCATGGCGTCTCCGGATAGGCTTGGGAATCCTGCCTAGATGGAGGCAGGCACGGCGAATTCAAGGCTGGCTTGCAGACAAATACAAATCGGCGTCAGTGATTGGCAGCCACCCCTAGACTGCCTAGAATATCGGTAAATTTGAATACGCTCTTCGATTCTAGCGGAAAAGCCGATATGAAATACACGCTGCGCCAACTGCAGGTCTTTGTTGCCGTCGCCCGCCACAGCAGCGTCTCGCGCGCGGCCGAGGAGCTGGGCCTGTCGCAATCGGCGACCAGCACCGCGCTGGGCGAGCTGGAAAAACAGTACCAGTGCCAGCTGTTCGACCGCGTCGGCAAGGCGCTGCGCCTGAACGAACTCGGCCTGCAACTACTGCCCCGCGCCAGTGCGCTGCTTGACCAGGCGGGCGAAATCGAAGGACTGCTGGCCGGCCAGACCGATTGTGGCACGCTCAGCATCGGCGCCACGCTGACCATCGGTAATTACTTAGCCACACTGCTGATCGGCAATTACATGCAGCAGCACGCCAATAGCCGCGTGCAACTGGCGGTGCACAACACCGCCACCATCATCCAGCAAGTCGCGCGCTTCGAGCTTGACCTGGGCCTCATTGAAGGCGATTGCCAGCATCCCGACCTGGAGGTCCACCCGTGGATCAACGACCAGCTGGTGGTGTTCTGCGGCCCGCAGCACCCGCTGGCCGCGAAAGGCAAAGCCAGCATTGAAGAACTGCTGCGCGAAGCGTGGATCCTGCGCGAACAGGGCTCGGGCACCCGCGACACCTTCGCCCAGGCAATGCGCCATCACCTGTCGCAACTGAATATCCGGCTCGAGCTGGAACATACCGAAGCCATCAAGCGGGCGGTGGAATCAGGGCTGGGCATCGGCTGCATCTCGCAACTGGCACTGCGCGAAGCCTTCCGCCGCGGCAGCCTGGTAGCGCTGGCCACACCGGAGCTGGATCTCTCCCGCCAGTTTCACTTCCTGTGGCACAAGCAGAAATTCCAGACCGCCGGAATGCGCGCCTTTCTGGAAGAATGCCGCACCTTCACGGGTGCGGCACGCAGCAGTGATGAACTGTCGCTACCCTACATACCCTGACAGATATATTGGCGCACCCAGGATCTAGAAAGAAGAACCGGCGTATACCCCGCCAAGCCTGCGTACCGGCAAGGCCAGCCAGCGCAACTGCACCGTGTCACCAACGCGTTGATGGCATTCCAGATGCGGGCGCTGGCAATCCAGCGTGTAGGCACTACCCTCCAGCCAGTCTTCATACAGCCACTGGAACCACACCGGCATGCCCTGCGCCTCGACCAGCGCGTACAGCCCGCCGGGCAGGCTGCGTGTGACCAGGGTGGACGGCACCGCAGCCGGAGCAGGAACGGCCAGCTCGAACACGAACTGCGCCGGGCCGACCAGACCGAAATCGTCCTGCATCACCCCGTAACAACAACCGCCATCCGGCAGCAAATCCGCCGCCGCAAGTTCACCGGCGTAACGGCTGACCTGTGTTGCCAGTCCATCGGTACCAACACCATGCCAGCGCCGGTAAACCACTTGTTGCGCAGGCAGCGTGCGCAGCTGCACGCGTCCGGCCAGCCCGTCACGCCCGTGCGGCGCCGGCTCGGGAACCGGCGTCGAACCGTCTCGGGCGATACCCAGCACCTGATCCATATAGCGCCGCCAGCCACCGCGCCGCCATTCGCGCGCCGGCATGCCGAACTGGCGGCGAAACGCCTTGGCGAAAGCGGCATCCGACGAAAAACCGCAATCCCGGGCAATCACATGAATCGGGGTATCCGTATCGTGGCGCACCCGCTGGGCGGCGCGCAGCATGCGCCGCAGGCGGATGTGCTCAAAGGGCGGCTCGCCGGTCGCCGCATGGAAAACCCGGTCGAAATGGCACGGCGAAAAACAGGCCAGACTGGCCAGCTCTTCCAGCTGCAAGGGCGCATCCAGGCGCGCCTCGATGTAATCCATCACCCGCTGGATGCGGCGTCCGCGCGAGTCTGCCACATCCAGCAGCGCGCTTTCACGCGGGCGGGCAGAGTGCAGGACAGGCTGCTGCCAATCCTGGCGGAGCACAGCGGCAAGGTGCATGGGCGGCTAATCCGGTAAAAATTCCCGCACATTATGCGGCACAAGCAAAGCGGGGAACTTGTCCGGATTTGCGCATCCGCCGGCAGGCACAGCCCAGAATCTGCGCGGATGGGGCTCCTGGCCGCACAATCCGCAGCGCCGCAGCGGCTGCGGTCTTGCACTTGGCCTCAGGCTGCGGCAAGCTGTCGGGATTGTGGCCATTGCGGCCCGATTCCACGCCCCAGGTATACCCGACATGACCCGCATCCTGTTTGTCGAAGACGATCCCGAACTCGCCGAGCTAATCAGCAATTTCCTGCGCTCCTTCGAATTCAGTGTCGAAGTCCACTCCGACGGCAGCCGGCTGATCGACACCGTCCGCGAGAATCCGCCCGAACTGCTACTGCTGGACATCATGCTGCCCGGCAAGGATGGCCTGACCCTGTGCCGCGAGCTGCGCGAATTCTGGCCAGGCCCCATCGTACTGCTGACCTCGCTCAACAGCGACATGAACCAGATTCTGGGGTTTGAGATCGGCGCAACCGACTACGTGGTCAAGACCACACCACCGTCGGTTCTGCTGGCCCGCATCCGCGCCCACCTGCGCAGTGCCGGCACCCAGCCGGCCCAAGCAGGCAGCCCGGCGGCACCGCAGGAACGCTCGACACTGAATTTCGGCAAGCTGCAAATCGACGCCCGCAACCGTACCGCCAACTATCACGGCCAGCCGCTCGGCCTGTCGACCGGCGACTTCGACCTGCTGTGGGAACTGGCCAGCCATGCCGGCGACATCCTCTCGCGCGATCACCTGCTCAAGCAGCTGCGTGGCATTGAATACGACGGGCTGGATCGCAGCATCGACGTAGCCGTTTCCCGCCTGCGCAAAAAGCTCGACGACGATCCGAATGAACCGCGCAAGATCAAGACGATCCGCCACAAGGGGTATCTCTTTGCCACTGACGTGTGGTGGCAAGAGTAAGCGCATACCCAGCAGTGTATCAACCCAGAACGGGGAGCCAGCCAGCTCCCCGTTTTTGCAACCGCCCGGAATCACGCCATGCGCCAGCTCTTTCTGCGCTTCTACCTCACCGTCGTCGTCTGCTTCCTGATCTCGGCCACACTGATCGGCGGTGCCTACAAGCATCTGATCGACCGCACCAATCAGCGCTACCTGATCGACATCTTCAAGACCACGGTCACCATCATCGAGGAAGAGCTGGGCGATCTGCCCCGCTCGATCTGGCATGACGAAGCCGCCCGTCTGCGCGGCAAGCTGCCAGTCCCCGTCCAGATCGAAAGCGTGGACGCTTACCAGCTCTCGCCGGACAACAAGGCGACCCTGCTCAACGGCGGCATCATTCTGCTGTCGGACAAGGAACTGTATCTGCATCGCATTCACCAGACCGAGCTGATGGTCGTACTCGGCCCCATTCCCTATCTGTCACGACTGGAAGGCATGTCGTGGATCGACTGGCTGGCCATGGCACTGATGTGTGCAGCACTGGGCATCCCGACCTGGCTGTGGATGCGGCCATTCTGGCGTGACGTGCTGCAGCTGATCAAGCAAAGCCGGCGCCTGGGCAATGGCGATTTCACTTCGCGCGTCGAACTGGCTGACAGCTCGGCACTGGCACCGCTCGGCGTCACCTTCAACCGCATGGCCAATGACATCCAGACCCTCACCGCCTCTCGCCGCGCCATGCTGGATGCCGTGTCGCATGACTTGCGCACTCCGCTGACCCGCATCCGCTACCGGCTGGAAGCACTGAAAGCCGGCGCCAGTGTCGACGGCCAGATCGCCGCCGTCGAACGCGACCTCGGGCAGATCGATCAGCTGCTCGAAGAGTGGCTGACCATGTCCACACTGGATCGCGCCCAGCTGCGTTTGAATCTCGAGCTCAAGGATATCGCCGCGCTACTCGAACTGATTTGTAACGAGAGCGCACAACAGAATGCCGCTCCGGCCTTCAGCAATGCCACGCCGTTTGCTTCCGCCTTCATGGAATACGACAGCTACTACCTTGGCCGGGCGGTCACCAACCTGCTGTCGAACGCCCACCGTTACGGCGGCGACACGGTGCAACTGACCCTGGCCTGGGGCGAGGGCGTCGCACAAATCCACGTTGACGATAACGGTCCCGGCATCCCCGACCATGCCCGCGAACGTCTGCTGCAACCCTTTGAACGCATGGAAAACAGTCGCAACCTGGCCACCGGCGGTTTCGGACTGGGGCTCTCCATCGTGGCCATGATCATGCGCGGCCATAATGGTGAAATCCGCATCGAAACGTCACCGCTGGGCGGGGCACGCATCACGCTGGCCTGGCCCACTCCGCTGGTCGATGGCGGACAGCTGTAATCCGATTACATTAACCCGCGTTAACAAACGGTTGTAAAACTACATTCAGTTACAGCGTGCTACCAAGCCAGCCAACACGAATAACAGCGAATGCCCATAATCCGCTCCACACAAAATTCATCCCGTTTGTTTGGAGAAAAAAGATGACCAAGCTGCTGTCCGCTCTCGTTGCCGCCCTGTTTGTATCCGTTGCCGCTCACGCTGGCGACGCCTCCGCTGTAAAGACTGAAAAGCACGCCAAGAAGGCTTCCGTAGCTTCCAAGGCTTCCGCTGCTCAGAAGGCTCAAGCCAAGAAGGCTTCCGCTGCTTCCGTAGCTTCCAAGGCCTCCGCTGCTCAGAAGGCTCAAGCCAAGAAGGCTTCCGCTGCTTCCGTAGCTTCCAAGGCTTCCGCTGCTTCCGTAGCTTCCAAGGCTTCCGCCGCTCAGAAGGCTCAAGCCAAGAAGGCTTCCGCTGCTTCCGTAGCTTCCAAGGCTTCCGCCGCTCAGAAGGCTCAAGCCAAGAAGGCTTCCGCTGCTTCCTCCGTAGCTTCCAAGGCTTCCGCTGCTCAGAAGGCTCAAGCCAAGAAGGCTTCCGCTGCTTCCGTAGCTTCCAAGGCTTCCGCTGCTCAGAAGGCTCAAGCCAAGAAGGCTTCCGCTGCTTCCGTAGCTTCCAAGGCTTCCGCTGCTCAGAAGGCTCAAGCCAAGAAGGCTTCCGCTGCTTCCGTAGCATCCAAGGCTTCTGCTGCCAAGTAATTCCGTATTCCGGATTACGCGGTATCATCAAAAACGGGACTTCGGTCCCGTTTTTGCTTTTCAGGACACCCCATGCTGCGCCGACTTCCCCTCTACCTACCCATCGCCGCCACGGCAGGTCTGTTTGCTTCCCTGATCTGGTGTACTCGCACTCCGGATTCCCGCGCCCCCGCCGCATCCACACCTGCCGCAACACCGAATAACTCTCCCAGCGCATCCGCGCCACAGGATGAAACCACCCGCCAGCGTCTGGCGCTGTTTTTCGGCAAGGATGATCGTGAATTCATTGCGCCCCTCTATGCATCGCCCTTTGCCGCGATCGGACGCCTGGAAACCGTGGCCGGCAGCACGTGCACGGCAACACTGGTCAGTGACACGCTGGCCGTAACCGCCGCGCATTGCTTCCTGATGGAGCCACGCAAGATCGATAACGGCAAGTGGTTCCTTGCCGGCTACCATGCCGGCCAGTATGGCGCGAAATATGCCGTAAAGGGGCAAGTATTCCATCCTCGCTTCCAGAAAGGACTGCGCTACAAGGGCGAAGATGTCTATATCGACCCGAGCGCTGCCGCCTACGATATCGCCTGGCTAAAACTGGAGAAAGTGGAAGGTATAGCCCCACAGCCCTTGGCACTTCTTGATCCAAAGCTGGATACCCTGAAGACCGCCTTTAACAGCACCCAGTGGCGCGTCACCCAGGCCGGCTACGCCGAAGATCACGACGACAAGCTCACAGCCCATCGCCACTGCCTGGTGACCCAACTGCGCGACAACCACACGCTTTATCACCAGTGCGACACCCTGGCCGGCGACTCGGGATCGCCGCTCTTCATCGCCACCACACAAGGCCCGCGAGTGATTGCGGTACAAAGCTCCGCTCCGGACTGGTTCAATCGCGGCGTTGCCGACAACGTCGCGGTAACCGTTCTGCAACTTCCCAAACCACCGCAGTAACACACACGACAGAGGAATCGCCGCAAGCCGGCCGCAAACCGTTTGTGACAGTCTGTCTGCACGATACAAGTCCGGCCGCGCTTCGGATTACAATGACCGATTCTGATTGATTGCCCGGAATCACCGTCATGGATATCCAAGCCTACATGCAAGCAGTCGGGCGCCAGGCGCGCGCCGCCAGCCGCGCCATGGCCCGCGCCTCGACTGGCGCCAAGAACGCCGCACTGAATGCCATTGCCGACGCCATCGAACGCGACGCCGCCAGGCTGCTCGCCGCCAACCAGCAGGATATGGAGCAAGCCCGCGCCGACGGGCTCGAACCAGCCATGCTCGATCGCCTGCAACTGACGGAAAAAACCATCGCCACCATGGCGCAAGGCCTGCGCGAAATGGTTGCCCTGCCCGATCCGATCGGCAATATGGGCGATTTCAAATACCGCCCGTCCGGCATCCAGGTCGGCAAGATGCGCGTACCACTGGGCGTGATCGGCATCATCTACGAAGCCCGCCCGAACGTGACGGCCGACGCCGCCGGCCTGTGCATCAAGTCCGGCAATGCCACCATCCTGCGTGGCGGCCGCGAAGCCTTTCACTGCAATCAGGCGATTGCGGCCTGCGTGAAGGAAGGGCTGAGCAAGGCCGGCCTGCCGGAAGCAGCAGTGCAGATCATCGAAACGCCCGACCGTGCCGCCGTGGGTGAACTGATCACCATGAGCGAATTTGTCGACGTCATCGTGCCGCGCGGCGGCAAGGGCCTGATCGAGCGCATCAGTCGCGATGCGCGCGTCCCGGTGATCAAGCACCTCGACGGCATTTGCCATGTCTATATCGACGACGAAGCCGACCCGGAAAAAGCCATCCGCATTGCCGACAACGCCAAGACGCATCGCTACGGCACCTGCAACACCATGGAAACGCTGCTGGTGAACGACAACGTCGCCGAGCTCATCCTGCCGGAACTGGCCAAGGTCTACGCCGCCAAGCAGGTGGAGCTGCGCGGCTGCGACAAGACCCGCGCGATTCTGCCGAGTATTGTCGCCGCAACAGATGCAGACTGGGCGACCGAATACCTGGCGCCGATTCTGGCGGTGAAGGTTGTCGCCGACCTCGACGAAGCGATTGCCCACATCAACCAGTGGGGCAGCCATCACACCGACGCCATCATTACCGAAAACTACACCAAGGCGCGCCAGTTCCTCCGTGAAGTGGATTCGGCCTCGGTAATGGTCAATGCCTCGACGCGCTTTGCCGACGGCTTTGAATATGGCCTGGGCGCGGAAATCGGCATCTCCACCGACAAGATCCACGCCCGCGGCCCGGTGGGCCTCGAAGGGCTAACCTCCGAAAAGTGGATTGTGCTGGGCGACGGCGAAATTCGCAGCTAAACACCAACAACAAAAAGCCCCTGGCAGTATCTTGCCAGGGGCTTTTTGTTGAGCGGCTTCGCATCACATACCCCCCCAAAAAAAAGACCACCTTGCGGTGGTCTTTTTCAGCCAGGAAGCAATCAGGCCGCAGCCTTTTTGTCTTCCTGCTCGATGCGATGGGTAATCCACCACTGCTGGGCAATCGATACCAGGTTGTTCACCACCCAGTACAGCACCAGACCCGACGGGAAGAAGAGGAAGAACACGCTGAACACCACCGGCATCATCTTCATCATCTTGGCCTGCATCGGATCCGGCGGCGGCGGCGACAGCAGCTGCTGCACATACATCGACACGGCATAGATCACCGGCAGGATGTAATACGGGTCCTTGACCGAAAGATCGGTGATCCAGAACGCCCACGGCGCCTGGCGCATTTCCACGGCAGCAATCAGCATCCAGTAGAAGGCGATGAACACCGGAATCTGAATCAGGATTGGCAGGCAGCCACCGAGCGGATTGACCTTTTCGGTCTTGTACATTTCCATCACGGCCTGCTGGAACTTCATCTTGTCGTCGCCGAAACGCTCCTTCAGCGCTTCCATGCGCGGCGTGAGCTTGCGCATCTTGGCCATCGAGCGGTACGACGCATTGGACAGCGGGTAGAACGCCGCCTTGATCAGCAGGGTAACGATCACGATCGCCCAGCCCCAGTTACCCACGACTGCGTGAATCTTGTCCAGCAGCCAGAACAGCGGCTTGGAGAAGATCGCGAACATGCCGTAATCCTTGGCCAGATCCAGACCTACTGCCGTTGCATCCAGAATCTTGGTTTCCTGCGGCCCCAGATACAGGCTCATCGCCTTGGACTGCGAGGCACCCGGCGCGATCTGCGGCAGATCGACCAGCGTACCGGCGTAGAACAGGTTGTCGCTATTGGCAATCTTGCCCAGCTCGAAACGGCAGTCGTTCGGCGCACAGACCGATTGCTGGCCGATCGGATTCAGCAACCAGGCACTTACGAAATAGTGCTGCACCATCGCCACCCAGCCGTCCTTGCTGGTTTTCACGTACTTTTCCTCGCCCTTGGCGATGGCGGAGAAGTCGTTTTTCTGGAACTTGCCAGCTTCGGTATACACGGCCGGACCGGTATAGGTGTGCGTGCCGAACATGCCCGGATTTTCCACCTTGCCATCACGGATCAGGCGGTAGTAGCCGGTTGCAGCCAGCGGCTTGTCGGTGCTGTTGGTAACCTGCTGGCTGACGTTCACCAGATAGCTGCCACGCTTGAAGGTCAGCACCTTGGTGGTTTTCACGCCGTTCTGGCCGGTGTATTCCAGCTTCACGTCCACGGCATCCTGCCCCTCGGCCAGCTTGTAGCTGGTCTGCGCGGCAGTAAATACGGCCGTGTGATCGGGCAGGCCGTCACCCTTCAGGCCGGACTGGGCCACGTAAGTGTGCTGGCCACGATCCTGCAGCAGCACAAAAGGCTTTTTCGGATCATCGGTGGCACCGATTTTCAGCAGCTCGAGGTAGCGGATATCGCCACCGACAGTATTGATCTCGGCACGCAGCAGGTCGGTTTCCACCGTAATGACCTGCCCCTTGGCCAGGGTACCGGCCGGCACAGGAGCAGCAGCAACGCCACTGGCCGTGCTTACACCGGAAGCCGTGGCCACCGCCGAAGCCAGCTTGGGCTGCGGATTGTTTTTTTCCATCCAGGTCTGCCAGCCGAACAAGATGCCGAAAGACAGAACGATGAAGATGATTAGACGCTTGGTATCCATTGAATACTCGACAGCAGATTGGTGTCAGGGTACCGGGTCATGCCCGTGACCCCCCCAGGGGTGGCAGCGCGCAAGCCGACGCAGGGTCAGCCAGCCGCCACGCAAAAAACCGTGCCGGCGGAATGCCTCGATGCCGTAATGCGAACAGGACGGAGTATACCGGCAGCGCGGCCCGATGAGCGGGCTGATGCAGAGCTGATAGACCCTGATCAACGCGATGCAGAGGCGCGACATTTCTTGGGCAACCGGCTAAATAGCTGCAGCAGCGCCGCGCGGGCCGCAGCACCTTCGGCACGCCCGAACCGCTGGCGTACCCGCACCACCACATCCAGACCTTCCAGCTGCGCATGATGCAGGCGGAATGTTTCACGGATGGTGCGCTTCATATAATTGCGCGCAACCGCCTGCTTGGCGGTTTTCTTGCCCACGACCAGCCCGATGCGCGCCCCCGGCTGATCATTGCGCCGGCCCAGCAACTGGAACCACTCATTGCTCACGCTGATGCGCAAATTAAAAACGGATGAAAAATCATCCGTTTTTAATAGACGCATGCTGCGCAGGAAACGATAGTGACCCATCGACGCTGCCAGCTGCACGGCGAAGCGGTCTGCTTAGGCAGACAGGCGCTTGCGACCCTGGGCGCGACGTGCGTTCAGAACGGCACGGCCACCACGGGTCTTCATGCGGGCACGGAAACCGTGAGTGCGCTTGCGGCGGATAACGGAAGGCTGGAAAGTACGCTTCATGACAAGTCCCTAAACCGGAAAAGTGCTTGGTAAACGCGTGATTAGAGCAGCGCACGCCCCTTCTGTCAAGCTGCGCAGCCGCAGTTTTCTTTGCCGCAGCCTGTGGATAAGTCGGTGCGCGCGGGGTACAATCCGGGCATTCAATCCAATTCACAACGGGTCGCCGACGCATCACCTGCGGCATGGCTGTTTGCGGTTTCTGGCAAGACAGTGTGCGCACGAGGTCGGCGGCCCGTTGCATTTCATCATGTCCGACTTGTCATTTCTCTGGCAGCACTGCCTGAACGAACTGGAACAGCGTCTGGGCGCCAGCCAGTTCAATATCTGGATCAAGCCGCTCGTCGCCGAGCTGGTCGACGGCACGCTGCAGGTCAATGTGCCCAACCAGATTTTTCTGCAGTTCATCCGCGACCGCCATCTCGGCATGATCGAAATGGTGGCGGCCGAGTATTGCAATGGCGAGCCGCCGATGATCAATCTGCGCGTCGGCGCCAAGCCGGTCGCCCCGCCGCCCCCCGCCCCACCCAAGCCCAAAGCGCGCCCGGCAGCCAGCGACGCACCGGCTGCCGAAGCCGACCCGCAGCCCCAGCCTGCCGCCAGCGCGGAGAAAAAGCCCGCGCGCCGCTTCGAAGCCGGCAGCAGCAGCCATGAAATCTCGCGACTGAATCCGCTGTTCACCTTTGAAACTCTGGTGACCGGTAAAGCCAACCAGGTGGCACGCGCAGCCGCGCAACAGGTCGCCGAAAACCCGGGCGCAGGCTACAACCCGCTGTTTGTGTATGGCGGCGTGGGCCTGGGCAAGACTCACCTGGTGCAAGCCATCGGGAATCTGGTGCATCAATATAATCCGCAGGCACGCATCCGCTACATCCATGCGGAAAAGTACGTGCAGGACGTGGTAAAGGCCTACCAGCACAAATCCTTTGACGAATTCAAGAAGTACTACCACTCGCTCGACCTGCTGCTGGTCGACGACATCCAGTTCTTCGTCGGCAAGGATCGCACGCAGGAAGAATTCTTCTATCTGTTTAATGCGCTGGTCGAAGGCGGCAAACAGATCATCCTGACGTCCGACCGCATCCCGCGCGAAATCGAAGGCCTGCAGGAACGTCTGACCAGCCGCTTCTCCTGGGGCCTATCGGTCGCCATCGAGCCGCCGGAAACCGAAATGCGCGTGGCGATCCTGATGAAGAAAGCCGAAGCCGATCACTTCAAGCTCGACAGCAATGTCGCCTTCTTCATCGCCAAGAACATCCGCTCCAATGTGCGCGAACTGGAAGGCGCACTCAAGCGCGTGCTGGCCTACGCCCGCTTCACGCACCAGCCGATCACGCTGGAAGCCGCCAAGGAAGCACTGAAGGACATTCTCGCCGCCGGCAACCGCCTGGTCTCGGTCGAAAACATCCAGAAAACCGTGGCGGATTTTTACAAGATCAAGGTCCCGGACATGCACTCGAAAAAGCGCGCCCGTGACATCGCCCGCCCCCGTCAGGTAGCCATGGCACTCACCAAGGAGCTGACACAGATGAGCCTGCCGGCCATTGGCGAAGCCTTTGGCGGGCGCGACCACACCACCGTGCTGTATGCCTGCCGCACCATCGAGGAAATGCGGCAGAACGACAGCGAGCTGGCGCACCAGTACGGCGTGCTGCTGCAAATGTTGCGCAGTTGATACCGGCGCAAGGCAAACCCTCTTTGACGCCTGATTTCAGGTAAAATTCTGCCGTTTGACTGTCTAACTGACTAACACTTCCACGGGAAAGCTGATATGCAATTGTTGCAAGCTGAACGCGATGCCCTGCTCAAGCCGCTGGCCACCGTCACCGGCATCGTCGAGCGCCGCAATACCCTGCCGATTCTGGCCAATGTGCTGATCCGCAAGGAGGGCGACAAGCTCACCTTCACCGGCACCGATCTGGAAATCCAGATTGCCAGCAGCCAGGTGGAAGGCTTCTCCGGCAACGATTTCGCCATCACCGTGGCGGCCAAGAAATTCAGCGACATCCTGCGTGCGATCCCCGACAAGACCGTGGTATCGCTGGATGAGGACGACAGCCGCCTGACCATCAAGGCGGGAAAAAGCCGCTTCAACCTGCAAACCCTGCCGGCTGCCGATTTCCCGACGCTGGCCGTGGACACCAACCTGCGCGCCACCGTGCGCCTGCCGCAAGGCCAGCTGAAGGCGCTGCTGGGCCGTGCCCAGTTCGCCATGGCGCATCAGGACATCCGCTACTACCTCAACGGCCTGTTTATGGTCACCGAGGGCAATCTGCTGAAGCTGGTCGCCACCGATGGCCACCGCCTCGCCTTTGCCTCGGCTGAACTGGCCACCAGCTTCGACAAGAACGAAGTCATCCTGCCGCGCAAAACGATTCTGGAGCTCTACAAGCTGCTGGCCGACGTGGACGACGAAGTCGCCATCGATATCGCCGGCAATCAGGTGAAGTTCAGCTTCGGCAACATCGTGATCCACTCCAAGGTGGTCGACGGCAAGTTCCCCGACTACAACCGCGTGATTCCGCAGAACAACGACAAGCTGCTGACCATCGAGCGCACCCAGCTGCTGGCCGCCATGCAGCGCGCTGCGATCCTGTCGAACGAGAAATTCCGTGGCGTGCGCGTGGTGCTGACTTCCGGCTCGCTGAAAATCCTGTGCAACAACAATGAACAGGAAGAAGCGCAGGAAGAACTGGAAGTCGCCTATCAGGGCGAGCCGCTGGATATCGGCTTCAACATCCAGTACCTGCTCGACGTGCTGACCAATCTGCAGGTGGAAACACTGCAGTTTGCCTTTGGCGACGTGAATTCCTCGGTACTGGTCACCATGCCGGACAACGCCAACTTCAAGTACATCGTGATGCCGATGCGCATCTAAGGCAGCGCCTCAGATAGGGGTCGGGATATCCATCCCGACCCATTGTGTTTTATAGCGTAGCGACACATACCCCGGTAAGCGCCACGCACCCACCGCAGAATACGAAGCAGTCCATGAGCGAAAACAATCTCCCGCAGGAACAGAACGGCCAGGAATACGGCGCAGACAGCATCAAGATCCTCAAGGGTCTGGAAGCCGTACGCAAGCGCCCCGGCATGTACATCGGCGACACGGGCGACGGCACGGGCCTGCACCACATGGTGTTCGAAGTGCTCGACAACGCCATCGACGAAGCGCTGGCCGGCCACTGCGACACCATCAAGGTCATCATCCACGCCGACAACTCGATCTCCATCGAGGATAACGGCCGCGGCATCCCGACCGCGATCAAGGAAGACGACGAATTCAAGCGCTCGGCCGCCGAAATCGTCATGACCGAGCTGCACGCCGGTGGCAAGTTCGACCAGAACAGCTACAAGGTATCCGGCGGTCTGCACGGTGTGGGCGTGTCGGTAGTGAATGCCCTGTCCGACTGGCTGCGCCTGACCATCCGCCGCGATGGCAAGGTGCACACCATGGAATTCCGCCAGGGTGAACGTGTCGACCCGCTGAAAGTGATTGGCGACACCGACAAGCGCGGCACCGAAGTGCACTTCATGGCCAGCGTGGAAACCTTCGGCGTGGTCGAATTCCACTACGAAATCCTCGCCAAGCGCATCCGCGAGCTGTCCTTCCTGAATAACGGCGTGAACATCACGCTGATCGACAAGCGCAACGGCAAGGAAGAAAACTTCGCCTACTCGGGCGGCGTGAAGGGCTTCGTGGAATACATGAACCGCGCCAAGTCCACCCTGCATTCGCACATCTTCTACGCGCTGGGCGAAAAAGACGGCATGACTGTCGAATGCGCGATGCAGTGGAACGACAGCTACGCCGAAACCGTGCAGTGCTTCACCAACAACATCCCGCAGCGCGACGGCGGCACCCACCTGACTGCACTGCGCACGGTGATGACCCGCACGCTGAATCAGTACATCGAAAGCAACGAAGTCGCCAAGAAGGCCAAGGTCGAAACCAGCGGCGACGACATGCGCGAAGGCCTGACCTGCGTGCTGTCGGTGAAACTGCCCGACCCGAAATTCAGCAGCCAGACCAAGGACAAGCTGGTTTCCAGCGAAATCAGCCCGGTGGTGCAGGAAGTGCTTGGTCAGGCACTGGCCGACTACCTGCTGGAAAACCCGAACGACGCCAAGACCATCTGCGGCAAGATCGTCGAAGCCGCCCGCGCCCGAGAAGCCGCGCGCAAGGCCCGCGAACTCACCCGCCGCAAGAGCGTGCTCGACGGCATCGGCATGCCCGGCAAGCTGGCCGACTGCCAGGAAAAAGACCCGGCACTGTCCGAAATTTACCTGGTCGAGGGTGACTCCGCCGGCGGCTCGGCCAAGCAGGGCCGCGACCGCAAATTCCAGGCCATCCTGCCGCTGAAGGGCAAGATCCTCAACGTCGAGCGTGCGCGCTTCGACAAGATGATCTCCAGCCAGGAAGTCGGCACGCTGATTACCGCACTGGGCTGCGGCATCGGCAAGGACGATTTCAACATCGACAAGCTGCGCTACCACCGCATCATCATCATGACCGATGCGGACGTGGACGGCTCGCACATCCGCACGCTGCTGCTCACCTTCTTCTACCGCCAGCTGCCCGAGCTGGTCGAGCGCGGCTACATCTACATCGCCCAGCCGCCGCTGTTCAAGGTGAAGCACGGCAAGCAGGAACGCTACATCAAGGACGAAGCCGAGCTGAAGCAATACCTGCTGCAACTGGCCCTCAATGGTGCCGAGCTGCTGCCGGGCGCCGGCCGCGCCGCCATCAGCGGCGACGCACTGGACGCCATTGCCAAGAAGCTCTTCGTGACCGAAGGCATCATCGAGCGCTACAGCCGCTTCGTTGACCCGACCGTCATGGGCGCCCTGCTGAACGCACCGCTGCTCGACCTCAGCACCGCCGAGGCCGCCGCCGCCGCCGCCAGCGCACTCAGCGCCGCCGTCAACCACCCGGCCTTCACCATTAGCGCGCAACAGCACGACGAAGCCCATCTGCTGAAGATCGAGCGCAACCTGCACGGCGTAATTACCGTGCAGTACATCGAAGACGACTTCATCCGCAGCAACGACTACCGCCTGCTGCGCGACACCGCCGACACACTGCAAGGGCTCTTGGCCAGCGACGCCGTCGTGCGCCGTGGCAGCAACGAAACGCCGGTGGCCAGCTTCAAGGATGCACTGGACTGGCTGATGAGCGAAGTCCGCCGCAACATGACCATCCAGCGCTATAAAGGCCTGGGTGAAATGAACCCCGAGCAGCTGTGGGAAACCACCATGGACGTGAACGTTCGCCGCCTGCTGAAGGTGACGATTGATGATGCCATCGCAGCCGATGCGATCTTCACCACGCTGATGGGCGACCAAGTCGAACCGCGCCGTCACTTCATCGAACAGAACGCGCTGATTGCGCGGAATATCGACGTGTGATATTTCGGTTCGAGCAGTAGTAAACGACAAAGCCACCGCACGCGGTGGCTTTGTTTTTAATGGGTATATAGCCGCAGCCTCTTTATTTTCTTGGCTGTAGAGCAATACCCATAGGCTTCTTCGTCATGCCGGCGAAGACTGGCATCCAGCGACGTAGCTTGGGTTGCGCGCAGCGCGCACCGAAGGAAGTCCTCTTGGGGGAAAACCCAACACTCTGCGGCATTTCGATGCCAAGCAGGCATCCAGCGGTTTTGCTTTTCAGCGCCTGCGGCGCGGTGTTTCCATACGCGTTTCCGCCCCACAGGGACTTCCTCCGGTCGCCGCCGCCAACGGGAAGGGGGGATTTGTCTCGGCAAATCCCCCTTCACCCCAAAGCCGAGCCCGTTCCGCCGGCCCTTCGGGCTTCCCTGCGATGCTCGCAATCAACAGCGCGGGTTAGTTGGCTGTACTGATGAAGGCCAATTGACAGGTTCGGTTGAGGCAATCATGCAACTGCACTGTATTACTAACTTCGATCAGGTCTGTCCTGCTTCCACATACAGGGCATTGGGTTGGTTGCTCAGACTGAATGTAAGTAATTGAAGAGCTGCGCATAGTTGCAACCTGATCTTTCAGTGTGAGAGGCTGATTTTTCAGATCATCTATCCGCTGCAGATCAAAACGATGGGCGAGTTGATTGATCGCGTGATAAACATCTGCGCCTTGAACTCCGCCTTCAGCGTAGTCGTCTGCGAGCGTGGTATCGTCCAATTCAAGACCAAAATGAGTCTTTAGCAGGACAGCACAGATAGTTCGGAATTGCGTTTCGGTCATTGGTAATTTGTTTGTTACAATATAGCTTCGACGAAAAGCCTAATTTAAATCAGTGACCTACGATATAAATACATGCTCAGCATGGTATGCCAAGAATGAGGGATCGGGGTTAAATTTATTTGGCAGTGTGATGCCTTCCCCATTAAACCTCCAAAAATAGTCTTTAGCCAATTGGCTTTGATCTGTAAGTAACCGCTCTGACACGCAGATGGTGAAATCAGGCCTGATGGTTAGTAGACCTTCTTTGTCATGTAGCGCAGAAAGGCACAAGCCATTGGCTGGATTAAGGCGGTTGCGCTCGTCTTTGCTCCAAGGCACGATATGACTTGCCACCAGCAGTTTGGGTTCGGCAAGTCCGGTGATGCAGCAGCGATGCTCATAACTGCTCAAAACCGCTTTCCGGAAAAATGCCTGTTTTACTCGGGCTTTGGCCTGCACAAGGACATCTTCACCGTAATAATGGTTCGAGATGTCTGTGGGTTCCACTTCGCTGGAAAGACTTGAAAGAGCTGCATCGTGCTGTGCCAGTTGATCGACCATTAACTGGCTTTGATAGCCAATCGTTTCAGGGTCTTGCGTAAATTCAGCCCAAATTTCCCTATCCAGATTCGATGCACCAGCTAAGCCTTTGCGGCCGTTGCCGATAATTTCTGGGTCGAGGCTGGCAAAATTGCAGAGCTTCATGGCTAAAGCACTGGGCGTTCTGCCTATTTTGTGAGCGGTTACAATTATCAGTGGATTGGTTTTGTGCAGCCGCCCGAAGGGTAGCTGGCAATATAGATTGATTGCAATCAGCAGTTGATCGCGCGTCCAATTGTTTGCCATGTACCCGAAGTCCTTGCTTATTCTGTTTGGAACTGAGCCGTAAGCATAACAGTATCTTCCGCAAAAATTCCATGTACAGCTCAAATCCACTACTTTTTCATCGCAACTGAGTTGCTGTCGCCATTTAGAAAGCAGGCTGAACCCTGCACGTAGTTTTGACTGACATCAATGAAGCGATTAAGTCGCGTCATGCTTAATCGTGATCTTCCCGCCTTTATACCAAGATGGGGGTTAGGCCGCTGGCCTTTCATTTCAATGGCTGTGGCGATATACCCATGACAATCACTGTTGCTTCAGCCGCCAGCAACCTTTAAACCATTGCGGGTCGGCGATGTCCCAGTCGGCGGCGGTCGACTGCCGGTGCTGCAATAGCCATACGCCATCCAGCTCGCACACCAGCTGCCAGTTGTCGCTGCTTTCATTCAACGGCTGGGTCTTGGGCAGGGCGAGGCTCCAGGCGGGCAGCACGTAAATCTGGCCGCCGCGCAGAATGCCGCGGGTGTGTTCGAAATGGTGGCCGCGCGCGTCCGTGCCCTTGTAATACAGCCAGCTGAGGGTGCTGTCCGGCATGGCGATGCGGGTCTGGATGTCGGCCAGCATGCCGGCGGGCGCAGTGTTGAGGGTGGTGGTGCACGCGGCAAGCAGCGCGGGCAGGATCAGGGCAAGCGTGCGTGTCGGCATGGGGGAGTGGTTGCGCTTGGGTGTGATTGATGGCGGAAGCACGCGGCCTGTGCTGCCACGTCAGGGCGTAGCGGTCGGTGCGGGCAGGCGGATGCATTGCTCGACAGGATGGCAGGGCCTGCGGTGCCAGCTGCCGTTTTCCTTCCCCAAATACAGGGGCACATCGCCAATCTGTTCGATCAGGAGCCAGTCCTTGCTGTCGATGCTGACGGGGATTTCCCGGGGCAGCGCCATGCTCCATTTCGGCACCCGATAGATGCGGTAGGAGCCGAAATAGGCGCGGACGTGGTGGAAGATGTGCGCCTTGTCATCCGAGCCGGTGTACCACAGCAGGCTCATGGTCTTGTCGGGCTTGGCGAGTTGTTCCTGAATGTCCTCCAGCATTTCTGCCTCTGGCATGCTCCAGGTCGTGGCGCAGCCACCCAGTAAAAAGAGACTGGCCAGCAGCAGCGCAGCAGCATGTCGTGACATCGTTTTTCCGTTTGGCGAGAGGGGCAAAATGCTGTCACCCTGTGACAGCAAAGCCGCACTTTAGGGGGGCGCGGATATGGCTGGCAATGACAAGACTCACACGCGTCGCGGCACTGCCTCACCCTGATCAGGCGGGCGGCATCCCCGGAAGACGGCAGGCAGCAGCAATACCCGGCAATGGATAAGGCCACAGCCCTTATTGAATAATATCCATACAGCCATACCCCGGAGCAGTTGCAACTGGAAAGCTGGCAGGGGCAGCACCGAACTTCGTCGTAGCGAGCCGGTCTGAACAGGCCGTCACAACTGCCGCCCGCCATGCCGCGCTTTCTGCCCGCCCTCTCGCCCCGCCACTGGCCGTTGCTGGTGCTGCTGGCGGTGCTGTGTACCGCACAGGCAGCCGGCCATGACGGGCGCCGCCTGCTGCAGATGCTGGTGCTGCTGTTGCCGGGCTGGCTGTGGCTGGCTTGGCCGCTGGCCTCGCGCGGCGGGCGGACGCTGCAGGCCGTGCTGGCGGGCTTGCTCGGGCTGGCCTTTCTGCTGGATGGCATCGTGCGTGCCTTTTTGCTCGACCAGTATCAGGCGCAGCCGGGCAGCGCCATGGTGCTGGGCGCGGTGGCCAATACCTCACCGGACGAAACGGCGGAATTTGTCGCTATGTACTGGCGGGCGGTGCTGGGCTGGTCGCTGGCCGGCGTGCTGGGCGCCGGCACGCTGGCGGCCTGCCTGTGGCAGTGGTGGCGCAAGCCGCCGCGCCGGCTGCCGCTGCGCTGGAAGCAGGCCGTGGCGCTGGGGCTGATTCTGGCGCTCGTACTGGCCGCCTATGCCAGCAAGCCGTGGCGGCGCCATCACCCCCTGCTGTTCTGGCCGGGCTGGCTGCAGCAGGTGGCGCAGTTGCAGCAGCAATGGGCCACGCTGGACGGGGAACGCCAGGCCCTGCTGCTGCAGGCCGAACGCCTGCAGCCGGAGCTGACGGCCGCGGCCCCGGATACGCTGGTGCTGGTGATTACCGATAGCGTGAATCGCGACCATTTCGGGCTGTATGGCTACCCGCGCGCCACCACACCGCAACTGCAGGCCGTGCAGCAGCGCGCTCGGCCGGCGCTGCAGGTGTTCCGTCATGCCTGGTCGGTGGATGCATCCACCGTGCCGGCACTGCGCAATCTGTTCCAGTTCGGCTCGCCGGATCAGCCGGATGCGCCGCATCTGCTGGCACTGGCGCGGGCGGCGGGCTACCGCGTGTGGTGGATCGGCAATCACGCCGATCTGGCCATCGAGCAGGAACACGCCCGGCTGGCGCAGCAGGTGCGCATGGTCAACCAGTCACCGGGACGCTCGGGCGGCCAGCCCGACGGTGTGGTGCTGCCGGAGCTGGCCGCCGCGCTGGCCGACCCGGCCCCCCGCAAGCTGGTGGTGATTCACCTGCTGGGCGCCCACCCGCATTACCGCCTGCGCTACCCGGCGGGCGACAATCCCTTCAGTGGCGCGGCGGATGCGGTGATGGCCAGCATGCAGGCCGCCGGCCGCCCCGGCTGGCTGCGCGGCCTGCGCAATGACTATGACGCGGCCATCCACTACCACGACCGCGTGCTGGCCGGCACGCTGGAGCATGTGCTGCAGGCAAGCGGCAAGCGGGTGTGGCTGTATTTGTCCGACCACGGGCAGGAGGTGGGGCAGGAAAGCAACCACGCCGGTCACAGCCCCATGACCGCCAGCGGTTACCGCATCCCGCTGCTGCTGTGGCAATCCCACCCGGGCACGCAGCCAGCCGCGACTGGCGAGCCGGTCCGTGCCGACTGGCTGGGCTACAGCATCACCGCCCTGCTGGGGCTGGCTTGGTCCGGCGCCCGGCCGGAACGCGACGTGCTCTCGCCCGGCTACCGCTGGCAGGCGCCGACGCTGCCGGTAGCGGTGGATTTCCGCCGCTAGCCTGCCGTGCCACACTCACGGTCGCAGGGCTCGCTAGTGGCGCGCTTACCATTTCACGATGCCAAGCGTGACCTTGATCCCGCCCACCAGCGTGGAGCCGCCGTAATCCTTCGCAAGGCGGAGCAAGGTGTCATGAAAGCCCAAATTGGGGAAGGCTTCTTCGACTTGCACAATGGCGTCCTTGCTCATGCCCTTGCGCAGCGCACCTTTCGACGCATCAATCCAGTCGGCCTTGCGGCAGGCTTCGATAACCCGCTCATGCGGCCCGTGGTAGGGCGAGATTTTATGGTGCCAATGAATCGCGCCTCGCAGTGCTTCCGCATCCAGCCCCCATCCGTATCTCTCGTTGTCTGCCAGCGCCACGGCTTCCGAGGGCTCAAGGTAAGCCAGCTCGTGCTCTGTCCAGAGCCCGATGTCGTGGTAGGCAAACGCCGTTTCCACCAGCGCTTCGCACTCGGGATCATTACCCAGAAAATGCATGGCATAGGTGATGGTGCGATACACATGATTCCGATAGCCCGGAAAATCGCGGCCGATCACGCTTGCGTAGCGCGCCAGCAGTTCCTCGACGCGCGGGCGCTGCCGTTTGATGAGAATGGCCGCCATTGCCGGTGCTCCAGTTCGCAGATACCCATCAGCTTAATCGGCTGACCTCGGCGGCTCAAGCCACACCGACTACAGCGCGGGCACGGCCACTGCACAACCTGCGCCCCAGCCATCCCGCACGCTTCATGCATTGCGCAAGCGGCGGAAAAACCAGCCGGACACACAGGCCTAGAATGGTGGCATACCCACCGCAGGATCGTGCCATGACTGACTTGTATTCCTTGCTGCAGACCGATACCCCCCTCACGCATGTGTTCTATGGCGACAGCATCACGCATGGCGTGCTGCATACCTTTGGCGGGCGCTGCTTTGCCGAGCATTTCACCGAGCGCGTGCGTTTCGAGCTGGGCCGCGCCGACGATGTGGTGCTCAATACCGCGTATACGGGGCTGAATACACGGCAGCTGCGCGAGCATTTCGCGCAGCGCGTGGCGCGTTTTCGTCCCGATGTGTTGTGGCTGATGGCGGGGATGAATGATTGCAACACCCGGCTGGCGGACGGGCAATTTGTTCCGCAGGAGGCGTTTCGTGCCAATCTGGCGGCGATGATTGACGCCGTGCGCGGCTGGGGCGGGCAGGTGGTGCTGCAGACCTGCACGCCGGTGTGGCCGGGGCTGGCGCCCGAGCGCAGCGACAGCCTGCCCGCCTACAACGCGGCAACTCGGGCGCTGGCCGCAGAGCAGGGCGTATTACTGGTCGACCACGCGGCCGAATGGCACGCCCGCAGCGATCGGCAGCAATGGTATATGGCCGATGCCTTTCACCCGAACGCGCACGGCCATGTGCTGATGGCGCACACGCTGTTCCGTGCGCTGGGCATCTTCGACCCCGCCGCCCCCAGTTGCCAGCTCTTCGTACCGTGATGCCCCAGCCGGCCGACATGCCCATACATCACCCCCCATACTCATGAAGATGATTTTTCAAAAGGCCATCCCACCCATACCCCTCATAAAGAACGAAACAGCAGCCCCCACCAGGCGCCGGCTTCACACTCTTTCACAACTTCACACGGATTGATACGCCGCCAGCGGGCAGCATGGCCCCACCTGAAACCGGCGCACTGCGCCTTGTGGAGTTGCCCATGCTGCGTTACCCGATCTCCGTCTGCCTGCTGGCGCTGCTGGCCGCCACCAGCCCCGCCGAGGATCTGCCCGCCGATGACGAGGCCGACCAGCCGGCGTTCGCGGCCGCCGCCCCTCTGCCGCTGGCGGGACTCTGGCTGGCCCCCGCGTACGGCTATGCCGTGCAGCTGGACGAACTGGGCGCGGAGCTGCGCCTGACCCGCTATGACTACACCAGCCAGTATTGCCTGATCGCCGATCAGCTGCAGCAGCCGGCCGCAGCGCTACGCCAGTCGCTGCGCCAGCGCGGCCAGCAGCTGGAATGGCTTGAACCGGGCCAGCAGTTCACCCCCGGCATCCTTTTCCAGCGCGCCACAGCGCTACCGGAAGCCTGCCAGCCCGCCCGCCTGCTGGCCAGCCGCGAGCAGGATGGCTACCAGCCCGATGCCCGCCGCGATTTCGAGCTGGTCTGGCAGACCTACGCCGAGCACTATCACGATTTCAGCCTGAGCCGCACCGACTGGGCCCGCCAGCACCAGCTTGGCAGCGCGCTCGCTCCTGGCAGTGGCGATGCCAGGCTCTATGGCGTGGTCACGCAACTGGTGGCCCCGCTGCGCGACGGGCATGTCACGGTGGAATGGCAGGGGCAAAGCACGACCGTCACCCGCAAGCCGATGTATCTGCTGCAGCTGGCCGATGACTATGCCCGGCAACGCAACTGGTCGCCGCCCTTCACCACCGCCCAGCAGCAGGCCATCGACCGCCACGTCAGCAAGCAGACCCGCCTGCTGACCGCACTGCCGGAGCGCTATGCCGCCGCTGGCAAACCTGTGCAGCGAGCCGCCAACAACCTGCTGAGCTGGTTCACGACCGCCGATCAGGTGGCCTACCTGAATGTGCAGCAGCTCTCGGGCTTTAGTGGCACGGAAGCACTGGCGCAGGATCTGCCGGTGCTGGACGCCGCGCTGGAGCGCATCCTGGGCGAAGTGCAGCACAGCCGCGCCCTGATTCTGGATCTGCGCTTCAACCCCGGCGGCTTTGACGAAAATGCCATGCGCATCGCCAGCCGCTTCATCGATCGCCCGACGCTGCTGTACCGCAAACAGGCCAGACTGGGCAGCAGCCGCACGCCGGCGCGCCCGGTGGTGGTCAAACCCGCCAGCGGCAAACGCTACAAGGGGCCTGTAATCGTACTGACCAGCAGCAGCACCTTCAGCGCCGCCGAAGTGCTGGCGCTCAGCCTGCGCAATCTGCCGAATGTGATTCTGGTTGGCGAAGCCAGCGGCGGCGCATTGTCCGATTCGCTGCACAAGCACACACCGGGCGGCGTGCAGTTCAGCCTGTCCAACGAATACTACCTCTCGCCGCAGGGTGAATGGTTTGAAGGGCGCGGCATCCCGGTACGGCACGCGGCGCCCTTCCCGAACGAAACGGATCTGGCACAACGCCGCGACCCGGGACTGCTGAAAGCGCTTTCGCTGATTCCGCGCTGAGCGGCATTTACACGGATTGCAGCACCAGCCGGAGAGCAGGGTATGGGGGCCGAGCTCAACATACCCTGCACACCATATCGACCAAAACCAATATTCACAACACCTTCAAGAGCATACCCAGATTAAACAACTCACCGCACGCAACCAGCCTCGCCAGTACTACCCAGCGTCTGCAAGCGGCTGAAGCGGGTTTGCGTTTCCCCATCCTGTTCCAGCAGGGTAAAGCCGTCCGAAGTGTGCTGGCTGATCGGATTCAGATCCGGCGGATGGGATTCGTTTTCATACAGCCAGATCAGCCGCCCTTCATGTTCGCCCCAGAACCCCCGGATTGCCTGCGGGTAGGCTCCAACCTTGAACAGCGCCAGCAGCTGCGCATCATCAAGCCGAGGGCTGTCAGGCAATCTGGACTGCGCCTGCGGAAAAGCGATGAATTCGCCGTTGCCTTTCATCGTGACCCGATACACCGGGGCGTTTTCGCGCACCGAGGACCAGCTGCCCACATAGGCGCACGGCGCATGTGGCAGGTTTTCCAGCGGCAAGCGCTTGCGGGTGACAATCACCGTGGTTTCCAGAATGCCCGCATTCTCCAGCACGCAGGCTTGCGCGCCCCTGGCGCGCTGCAAGGCATAATCGGGCGCCATGGTGCCGGTAAAGTCCTCATCGAACAGCCGCCCGCAAAGCTCGTACTTGCCCTGCAGCGAACGCGCGGTCTGCATGAACATCAGCCACAATCCGCCAAGCACAAACGGCATGCAGAGCAGCAAGCGGAATATCCGTGTGCTGCCGGCGGCAACTTCACGGCGCAGCAGTTCGCGGGTTGGCAATGGCTTGGCCAGATGCCCACCCGCAGCGCGCCAGTCACGCAGCAGGCTGACATGCTTGGCTTGCAGCCAGTAGCCATGCTGCTCGCAACGATTGACTGCCAGCCGGAACCAATGACTGAATGCCTCCTGCTGCATGCGCTGCTGACAGACTGGGCAGGCGGCTGCGGCAGGCGGGCGCTTGTTTTGCAGCGCAACAATCCTGCCCAGCTGTTTTTGCCGCTTCTGATCATGGAAGGCGGCCCGCGCACTAGCTTGCCCAAGCTCCAGTTCCAGCGCGCCGGGCGGATAAAAGCCGCTGTTGCACAACGTGCACCAGCCCTTGGCAAGGCCGCTCGGGCCAGCCAGTGGCATCACTGTCAGCACCGCATGGCAATCGGGGCAGCCGATATTTCGGCCATGCTCAAACCGGTAAAAATCGCGCGGCTGGTCCAGTTGCACCTGGGTACGATGACCGCAATGCAGACAGAACGGACTATCCGGCGCAATCGCCGCGCCGCAATTGGGACAGGGAGGCATCACGGCAGTCACAGGGAGGAATACAGCACGTAGGCTCTGAGCAGCTGCCAGAGAAAAATCGCCGCAATGATCAGCTCGACAATGCGCAGGCAACGCCCGAGCAAGGAAACCGGCCAGAAACGCCACAAATAGGGCGGATCCCCCGGCAACTGCCGGTCGAGATCACGCAGTGCAGCCTGTTGCGCGGCTTCGCCCGCATAGCGGGTATTGGCACCACCGGCTTCCCGCCATTCGGCCAGCAGCGTCAGCTCGCCATTATCCAGCCAGACACCATGGTGCGCGCACGTTTCCAGCTGCACCGGACAGGTTTCCATATAATCGCTTTGCACCAGCAGCCGCTGGCAAACCGGGCATGGCCGCCGCTGCGTCTGCCCCTGCGGAATCATGTGCCGCCGGATACGTTCCAGCCTGCCACGCTGCATCAGAATGACCTGCTCGGACATCCGGTACAGCATGCCGTCTACCGCATTGCGGCGCATGAACATGCCAAAGCACTGCGGGCAACGGGCGGCAGTGATGCCATTGCCCAGGGCAAACAACCACTGTTCCAGCTCGCCATGCCCTGCCGGACAGAACATCCCCGATTGCTTGCGCAAGACCCGGTATTCACCCAGCGCTGGCAGATCAACGGCATGCAGGGTGCCACAGTAAGCACAGCATGGGGAATCAAGTGGCAGCACACTGCCGCATTCGGAGCAATTCATCGTCACAACACAAGGAGAAAGGGCAGCCGCCGGCAACTGACACCGCCTCGCCAGCGCAAACACTGTCGATCAGTGTAATGCCAAGGCCGGCCCGTGCTAAGCCAATACGGCCTTGTACCTCCAAGCCGTGGCATCGGCGGAACACTCCCCTGCACCTGCCCTGCCATGTGCGTGATTCAAGCTGGTCGTTGACCTACCCCAAGAGTCCGGCCGAGATGCTTGCCGGCTGGCTGGAAAGACCATTGCTTTTCTGTCCAGCCAGCCGGCCCCCAGAGAGGAATGGGCTCACCACTTCATCTCGCCCTTGGCGACCTTGGCGCTGAGTTCCAGCGAGGATTCTTCGCCGGCCTGCGGGTATTGCGCCTTCATGGCGGCAATCAGCTCGGCGGAATTCTGTGCCTGGGCAGCGGCAGCACGGAAGGCTGCCACGTAGTCGCGGGTGAAGGTCACGGCGCTGATGTCCTGCGCGGTACCGGCGGCGTAATGCCCCGGGATCACGGTTTTTGGCTTGAGCGCAACGATGCCGTCCAGCGTCTTCAGCCAGTCGAGCTGCGATTGCTCGCTTTGCGTATCGGCCATCCACACATGCAGGCCGTTGAAGTTCACCACGCCGCCAACGACGGCCTTGATCGACGGAATCCACACATAGCTGCGATCCGGCTGCGGGCCTTTCAGGTCACGCACCTGCAGCGTCTTCCCCTCCAGCTTCAGTGTGTCGCCCTGCAATTCCTGCGGGACGATGGTGGTCGCCGGCGCATCCTTGCCCAGCTTCGGTCCCCAGAAGGCCAGTTTCTTGGCGCGGGTGTGCTCGATATGCTCGATGGTGGTTCTGGTGGCCAGCACCTTCACGTCCGGGTAGGCGGCCTTAATGGTTTCCAGGCCGAAGTAGAAATCCGGATCACCGTGGCTGATGTAGACGGTGGTCAGCTTCTTGCCGCTGGCACGGATCATTTCGACCACTTTTTCGGCTTGCGAACGGCCAAACTGCGCGTCGATCAGGATGGCATCGTGCTTGCCGGATACCAGTACCGAGGTCACCGGGAAAATGGCCTCGTGGCCGGGATTGTAGACATCAAGCTTCAGCGCATCGGCAGCGAGTGCCGGTGTGGCAGCGATCAGGCCAAAGGAAATAAGGGCGCCGGCCAGCAGGCGGCGGGTAAAGAAGGGGGTAGGGCTCATGGTCTTGCTCCTGTGTCGGGATGTGCGTGAATGCATGAGCGGCATCTTAATTACGGAAAACAATGCAAAAAAGCGCATAATCAGCACAGGTTTATTGCAAAATTCGGGCAAATCATGGACAGACTGACCGCCATGCGCGTTTTCATCACTGTGGTTGATACGGGCAGCCAGTCGGCCGCAGCCGAACGGCTGGATCTGTCACGGCCGGTGGTCTCGCGCTATCTGGCCGAGCTGGAGGACTGGCTGGGGGCGCGGCTGATGCACCGCACGACGCGCAAGCTGACGCTCACGCCGGCCGGCATGGAACTGCTGCCGCGCTGTCGCCAGCTGCTGGAGCTCAGCGGCGAACTGCAAAGCGCCGCCACGGCCCCCGATGCCGCACCGCGCGGGCTGTTGCGCGTCACCGCAAGCAGCTCTTTCGGCCATGCGGTGCTGGCACCGCTACTGGCCGACTATATTGCCGCGCAGCCAGCGGTGCGAGTCGACCTGCAGTTGCTTGACCGTGCGGTCAATCTGGTCGACGAGGGGCTGGATCTGGCCATCCGCATCGCCAGCGAGCTCGATCCCAACCTGATTGCCCGCCGGCTGGCCGACTGCCCTTCCGTGCTGTGTGCCGCCCCAGCGTGGCTGGCCAGCCACGCGCCCCCCTTGGCCCCCGGAGGGCTGAGCGGGCTACCCTGCCTGACTCACAGCTACTACGGCCAGAGCTTGTGGCACTTTACCCGCCGGCAGGATGGCGCAAGCAGCCGTGTTGCCGTCGGCGGGCCGCTGAGTGCCAATGATGCGACGGCATTGCTGCAGGCCTGCCGTGCCGGCGCCGGCATTGCGCTGCTGCCCCGCTATCTGGCCTACCCGCTGTTGGCCAGAGGCGAACTGACCGCACTGCTGCCCGATTATGAGCCACTGCAGCTGGGCATTTTCGGGGTGTACACCTCGCGCAAACACCTGCCGGCCAGCCTGCGCAGCCTGCTGGATTTTCTGGCGGTGCGTCTGCCTGAGCAAGCAGGATTGCGCGCCTGATACACATCAGGGTATACACCCAAAGACTAACAAAATCATAACCAACAGAAACATACCCACCAAGCACACCGGCAACACCGCCACTATCGCGGCGGCTGCCGGTTTGGGTGTATACTGGTCGTTCTTCATCACGTGAAGAATCCCGGGGACGCCATGGTTTCGACGGGGGTTACAAAGCGGATGGGGGCATGCCGGGATTTCAGTCACCCCGTTAAACACTGAATTTATATAGTCGCAAACGACGAAACTTACGCACTGGCTGCTTAATTGCGCCAGTCTCTACACCGCAGGGCCCTTCGGGCGGGTCGGGTCAAACCGGCAGTAGAGTCATTAAGAAGGGATCGCCCCGGTTCGGGTTACTTGAGCCAGGGTTAAATCCAAGGTAACTCGCTCTCCCCAAGCCTGTCGGTCGGCGTGGAAGGGAGTTAAATCCAAATGGCTAGACTAAGCATGTAGAACCCTTCGTAGAGGGCTTCCGGACGCGGGTTCGACTCCCGCCGTCTCCACCAAACAGCAGTGCCACAGCGTTTCAAGGCACGTACCAAACCCGCAGCAAGCCTTGCTTCTGCGGGTTTTTTCATGAGCCTGTTGCGGTTTGCTCCTTCGAATCCAACCAGTCTGATGGCTGAACGGGGACAAGCCACGCGCCGCCAGCCTGCAGCGCCAGGCTCAGTTGCCGCGCTTGCGGAACTGATCGTGGCAACTGGTACAGCTCTGCTGCAGCTGCCCGATCGCCGGACGAATCAGCTCGGGATTGCCGCTGCGGGTGACGGCGGCAAGCGCACTGGCCTGCCGCTGCAACTCAGCCGCCTTGCGGCGGAACTCCTCGGGGGCCTGCACGATCCGGGCATTGGCATGGTCGGCCTGTGGATTCTGCAGCTCGGCATACAGCGGCCACGGTTGCGCGGCCAGTTGCTGCAAGGCGGTAGCGGCTGCCGCAACCTTCTGCGGATCAAAGGGATCCTTGCCATTGACGCTGCCATAGATGAATTCGCTCTGTCTGAGCATGTCCTTGAAGATGGGTTTGCGCTGCTTGCGCGGGGTGCTTTCTTCGTCACCGCATGCAGCCAGTGCAAAAATCGCGGCCATGGTCAGAACAGTCCGGGGCATTCGTTTCATCAGGCGGGGCTCAAAAGTCGTATGGGGCAGGAAGGGCCGCGATCACGGCAAGATCACTCATTGCACCTGCATCTGGCGATTCTTGATTTCATTGCCCAGATTGGCAATCCAGCGATTGTAGTTCGGATGGATTTCGACCAGCCCGTCGCTGACTTCGTAATCCATGCCGGTACTGTCGACGTAGCGGATCTGGAAACCGTTTGCGTCATAAGCCACGTTGATGGTCACGATGTGTTTGCCGTTGCCCTTGTTGTATTGCAGCGTAACCAGATCCGTGCCGGCATTGAGCACCTGCCAGCCAAAACGGCTGGCGCCTTGCAGGATCGCATTGCGCGTTCGTTCAGCACTGGGGGCGATGCCGTCAATCTTGACGAATTCGACGCGTGCGGGCTGGTCCATCGGCGCATTGCGCGCCAGCGTTACTGCGCTGCTCAGCGCCAGCAGTACACTCATTACGATCAGACGTGTTTTCATGTTACGACTCCTCTGCGATCCGCTCAGGAAACGCTGCGTTTGAAAATCAGGGAGGTATTGATTCCGCCGAAAGCGAAGTTGTTGCTCATGATGTAGCGGCAGTGCAGCTCGCGCCCGGCAACCGGCAGGTAATCCAGCGCACCACAGGCCGGATCCGGCTGGTCCAGATTCACATTGCCGGCAAACCAGCCGGAATTGAGCATTTCAATGCTCAGCCAAGCCTCCAGTGCACCGCAGGCTCCCAGCGTATGGCCGAAATAGCCCTTGAGCGAACTGGCCGGTACCGCGTTGCCGAACACCCGCGCGGTTGCCTGCGATTCGGCGATGTCGCCCTGCTCGGTGGCCGTGCCATGCAGGCTGACATAGCCGATATCGGCCGGCTGCAACCCGGCATCACGCAGCGCCAGGCGCATGGCGACCTCCATGGTCGCGCTTTCGGGTTTGGTGACGTGGGCGCCATCGGAATTGCAGGCAAATCCGACAATCTCGGCCAGGATGGTCGCACCGCGAGCCTGCGCATGCTCGTATTCTTCCAGAATCAGCGCCCCCGCGCCTTCGCCGATCACCAGGCCGTCGCGATTAAGGTCAAAGGGACGCGGGGTCAGCGCCGGCGTGTCGTTGCGGGTGCTGGTTGCATAGAGGGTATCAAACACCATCGCTTCGGTCGGGCACAGCTCCTCGGCGCCGCCTGCAATCATCAGTGTCTGCTGGCCATAGCGGATGGCCTCGAACGCATAGCCGATGCCCTGGCTGCCCGAGGTACAGGCACTCGAGGTGGGGATGACGCGCCCTTTCAGCCCGAAATGCACACCGACATTCACGGCTGTGGTATGACTCATCATGCGCAGGTAGGAGTTGGCATTCAGGCCGTTAACGTCCTTTTCAATCAGTGCCTCGCCAAATTCGCGCACTGCCGACGTGCTGCCGATCGAGGAACCGAACGCCACCCCCATCTTGCCCGAGCGGATCAGTTCGCGGCCCAGCAGGCCGGCCGAGGCCAGCGCGCGTTCGGAGGCCACCACGGCCAGCTGCGCCACCCGGCCCATCGAGCGGGTCTGCTTGCGGGTGTAATGCGCAGGGAGCGCAAAGTCCGTGACCGGACCTGCCAGCTGGGTATTCAGATCGCGGTATTCCGCCCACTCGGGCATACGGCGGATGCCGGTGCGTCCGGCCGCCATGGCCGCCGCGATGGTCGCCCAGTCCGAGCCCAGAGAAGTAATGCCGGCCATGCCGGTAACGACAACACGTTTCATTGTTTTCCTAACACAGCCCGCCGTTGACGCTGAGCACCTGCCGCGTCGTATAGGCCGCGCCATCACTCATCAAATAGCTGACTGCAGCAGCCACTTCCGCCGCCGTTCCCGCCCGCTGCATGGGAATCAGCTTTTTCAGCTCATCCAGCCCCGGTAGGTTTTCGGTCATGTCGGTTTCAATCAACCCTGGCGCCACACAGTTGACCGTAATTTGGCGGCTGGCCAGTTCGAGCGCCAGCGCCTTGCAGGCACCGATCAGACCGGCCTTGGCTGCGCTGTAATTCACCTGGCCGCGGTTGCCCACCAAGCCGGATACCGAAGAAATGGCCACAATGCGTCCCGGCTTGCGCCGGCGCACCATCGGCATCGTCAGCGGGTGCACGATGTTGTAGAAGCCGTCCAGATTGGTGCGCAGCACCTCATCCCAGTCGCCGTCCTCCATCGCCGGAAATGCCATATCCCGCGTAATGCCGGCATTCACCACAATGCCATAGGGTGCGCCAAACGCTGCCACAGCGGCATCCAGTGCCGCGCGCACAGCGGCCCGATCCGTTACATCAAAGGCAAGCAGCCGGGCCTCGCGCCCCTGCGCGCGCACTTCGACGGCCAGCTGCTCAGCAGCAGCATGGTTGCTGCGATAGTGCAGCAACAGGTCAAAACCGTCGCTGGCCAGCTTTCGCGCCATTGCCTGCCCCAATCCACCACTGGCGCCAGTAATCAGAATTGTCTTGCCGGCACTCATGCCTGCTCCTTCAGAAATACGGACGGATCGTCCGGCTGGAAGCCATTGATCCTGGCCGTCACCCGGATAGCCTGACCATCTTGTTCACCCGTAATCAGTCCTTCAAACACCGCCATCCCGTTCTCGCCTCGCAACACTTCGGCCACACGCACCCGCAAATGAACCCCGGGCAGGAAGGCGGTCACGTTCGACTCATAATTCCGGGAGCCGAGCAAAAAACCGATCTTGGGCGAAATACCGGCATCCCGGCAATGACAACCGTCATGGGCAGCCACCGCTTGCGCCAGATATTCAATCCCAACCCAGGCAGGCACCGCCCCGCCCATCTCGGCATCATTGAAAAGCCCTTCGGCAGGAACGGTCAGCTCCGCCTCCAGTTGATCGGCATCATACGCAATGATGCGGTCGAGCAGGATCATCGGCGCGGCGTGCGGCAGCACTTCGGCGGGGGTGTAGCTCATGTTGGCGCTCCATGCTGTCCGGTCAGAATCAGGCTGATGTTGTTCCCGCCAAACGCAAAGGAATTGCTCATGGCCACGCGGGTCGTATAGCGCCTGCCAGACAAGGGCCAGTGCAAAGCGGGTAATGAGGGGTCGAACTGTCCGTCATTGACCTGTGGCGGCAGCTCGCCTGCCGACTCCTGCAGCAACAGCCAGCAGAAGGCGGCCTCCAGCGCTCCGGCGGCGCCCAACATGTGCCCGGTCAATGCCTTGGTCGAACTGGCCGGCGGCTGGGCTGATCCGAAAACGGCAGCAACCGCCCGGCTTTCCATTGCATCGTTCAGCGGCGTCGCCGTGCCGTGCAGGTTCAGGTAATCGACGTGTTCCGGCATCATGCCGGCATCGGCCAGCGCTGCCTGCATGGCGGCAATGGCGCCAAGCCCATCCGGTTGCGGCGCAGAAATATGATGCGCGTCACTGCTGCTGCCCACTCCCGCCAGCCGCACGGTGCCAGCCTCGCGGCTCATGAGAAAGAGCGCCGCACCTTCTCCGATATTGATCCCGTCCCGGCTGGCGCTGAAAGGCTGGCATTCGCCCGCAGACACCGACTCCAGTGCGGCAAAACCATTGAGCGTCAAGCGGCAGAGGCTGTCGGCAGCGCCGCAGATCACCACATCCGCCAGCCCCATGCGCAACAGCCGTCGGGCGGCCAGCAATGCCCGCCCCCCCGAGGAACAGGCGGTCGAAACCACATAAGCCGGGCCACTGAGGTCATACAGTCGTGCAATAAAGCGTGCCGGATCGCTCATTTCCTGGCGCTCGTAGCGATAGGGAGCGGGCGGCTGGCCGGCGTGCATCTCGGCCAGATAGCGCTCGGTTTCGGCCACCCCTGAGGTGCTGGACCCCAGCACCACCGCAACTCGCCCCGCGCCATACCGGCTGATCGCGGCCCGGATCTCTGCATCGATCTGCAAGGCAGCCGCATACAGCAGCTGATTATTGCGGCTTTGCATGTCCGCACACGCCGGCGGCAATGCGGGCAAGGACGCAGTCACCGCTCCGACTTGCACCGGCTGCGCCAGCCAGCCGGCTGACGCCGGCTGCAGGGCTCGCTGCCCGGCGAGGAGCGCGGCATGGTTGGCCGCCTGCCCGCTGCCCAGCGGTGAAATGAGTCCCAGCGCATTCAGATAACAGTTCATTCCGGCAAGACCTCCACACTGATCCGGTAAGCCGGACGGATCAGGCTGTAACGCCCGTCGTCATGGCAAACCTTCGCCTGCATTTGCTGGCGGTATGACCACTCGTCGCAGGCCCCCTCCGCTTTCCGTGTCCAGCCGGCGGGCAGGCCTGCCTGCGGCGCCCGCATCGCCAGATGCACCAGCTCGATATCCGCCCACACCACCGTCAGCGGCATCGCCGCCGGCCACAGCGGCCCGGCCTCGGTCTGCAGCGACTGCCCGCGGCGGATCAGGCTGAACAGCCGTTGACCGGTCGGTGTGATCGCCACCACGCGCAATACCTCACCATCACTTTCCAGCCGTGCGGTAAACGCGGCCTCGCGCTCGCCAGCCTGCAGCGACACCAGCTCGGTCTGCGCCAGGACACCGAAGTCCGCAACCGCCACCCTCGGCTCAGCCACACCTGCACAGCCGGCCAGCAGCCATAGCGCAAACAGCAAGGCCGCTCTCATGCGGTCCTCCCCGGCTGCGGGCGCGCCAGCGGCGCCAGCAGGAAGGCCAGCATAATGCCGAACAGCACCATCGTCCCGAAGGAACGCGCCGCCGGCAGGCTGGACAGCGCCAGCAAGCCAAACGAAAGCACCGTCGTACTGGAATCCAGTGCCACGCCCAGCATGGCCTGATGGCTATCCTCGCCGGACTCGCGGAAAAAGATCGCGTAATCCACGCCCAGTGCCAGCACCAGCAGCAGTGCAAAGGCAGAGAAAATATTCAGCGGCAGCCCCAGCCAGCCAAATAGTGCCAGTGCGCCGGCCGCCGAAAACACCGAGGGCAGGATGATCCATGTTGCGCCGCGCCAGCCATGGCGCGGCACCATCAGCAACAGCATCACCACGATGGCGGCCGCGGTGAGTGCCAGCGCCAGATTGCGCGAACGCGCCATCAGCCCGGACACATCGGCGGTGCGATCAACCCACTGTACTCCGCTCAGCCCGGCCCGGGCAGGCAAATCTGCCAGCGCCGCCCGGTCACGAATGCCGGAAAGCAATACCAGCGAAGCTTTGCCTGCGGCCTGTCCATCCAGCCACAGCACGCGATCCGCCTGGCCAAGCGGGCTGGCCAGCCACCCCGACGGACTTACCGGTCGCGCACTCGCCAGCGCCGCCGCATCGGCCGCAATCGCCTCCTCGGGAATCCCCAGGCCACGCAGCCAGTTCGTGTAGGCCGGATCGGCCAGACGCTGCTGCCAACGCTGGAGATGCACTTGCTGGCTTGCCGGATCGGGCAGCAATTGCGACAGCGCACGCACATGGCCTAGCTGGCCCGCTGCCAGCATTGGCTGCAGCGCCTGCAGCAGGCGCTGTTCGCGCTGCAGCACCTCGGCAGCGGAGCGGCCCTGCACCAGATAGAACTGGGTTTCCGGAGCCTGCCCGAACAGCGCGCGGATGCGATCATCCTGCTGCGCCAGCTGCGGATCGCGCGCGTAAAAGCTGCGAATGTCATCGCTGGCGCGCAATTGCCATAGGCCGCCCAGCAAGAGCAGCAGCAAGGGCAGCAGCCTGCGCCAGGAAACCCATGACCCCATGCGCCGGTAGACCCCATCAATAAAAGCAGCCAGCCACATACCTCGTGTATCAGGCCGGTAGTGCCGCAGCAGCACCGGAAAGGCCAGCACCACGGTGAGAAACGCCGCCAGCAAACCTGCCGACGAGAAAACGGCAATTTCGCGCAAGCCCGGGAAGGGCGCCAGTGCCAGCGCCAGATAACCGGTGACGCTGGTCAGCATGCCGTAGGTCAGCGCGGGACGCAGCTGCTGTACTGCATGACTCATGCTCCAATGCTCATCCGCCCCGAGACTGTCGGCAAAACAGTGCGTCCCATAATCGATGGCCACCCCGATCAGGCTGGCACCGAACACCAGCGTCAGCACATGCAGACTGCCCATCAGCGTCACAGTCACCAGCAAGGCCACGGCCGTCGCCACCGCCAGCGGCAGCAGGCACAGTACAATCGCACTCACCCGGCGAAATGCCAGCCACATCAGCAAAATGGCGCCAATCCAGGAGCCGATACCGATGCGGCTGATTTCGTCCTTGGCCGTCCGGCTGGCCAGGCCGCTGTGCAGGGCAATACTGCTGGCCAGCACCTCGACACCCGGCGCGGCAGCCGCAGCGCGCGCCCGGGCGATGGCTGCCGCAACCGGTGCGGGGCCATCACCATGATCGACGAAGGCCCGGCTGGCATTGCGCGCTTCGATCAATGCCCAGACGCGCTGCTCGCCGTGCAGCAGCAGTACGCCGCGATCCATGTCCATCCCCGGAACCATGCGCCGCTGCAGCAGATCGCCAGCCAGAAACAGCGGATCACGGCTGAGCAGTGCGGCACGCGGCGCCCCCAGCGGGCCATAGAGCTGTGCAGCCACCTCGTCCAGTGCCCCCTGCAAGCCCTGGGGCCCCGGCGGCAGCACGCGATCGGGGTCACTCAACGCGAAACGGAACTGCAGGGCACTGGCCAGCGCATCGAGCTGCGGGCGCTGCAGCCGCACGTCGCTGAACGCCTTGCTGGCGCGCAATTCGGCGGCCGCCCGGCCTGCCGCCGCAATCGCCGTCTCGGCGTCCCCGGCACCGACCAGCAGCACGCTGCGCTCGCCGAGTACGGCATCCAGCTGGCGCGATGCGGCCTGCGCCAGCGGATCCTGCTCATTGGCCGGCAGCATGGCCAGCAGGTCGGTCTGCAGCGGCAGCCCCTGCCAGAGCAGCCGCCCCAGCAGCACGGCCACGACCAGCACACCGATCAGCCAAGCAGCAAACCCGTGGCGTTCGCGTTGTGTCACCCCGGCACCCTCATTTCAGCGCATACAGCGCGTCTTCCGCAGCCGTGAGCCGGCCGGCCTCGCGCACATTGCTGAACACGTATACGGTGCGGTCGCCATTTTTCTCGGCGATGTCGAGCTGCTCCAGAGTTTTGCCGCCCGACAGCGTCAGCGTACGGGCAAAGCTCGCAAACAACCCGCCTTTGGGGGTCAGCTCCAGCTGCCAGGACGGCCCGCTGACCTTGCCCTGAATGACGAAATCCTGCTCCAGCGCCTGCCAGTCGCCGCCGACCAGCGCCATGAAAATGCGCGATACCGAGCTGTAGCCCGGCTGGCTACGCGCCTCGACCCGGGCAATCGTTTTGCCGCGCACCTGCTGGATCAGCTGCTCGCCGGTGATGACGGCATCGGACGCATACGGCCTGTCCATGCGCCAGAGCAGCCCACGGGGCTTCAGGTAGATGAACTGGCCACTTGAAATAAGGGGCTTGCTCAAGGTTGCCACGTGCTTTTCCTGGCGGAACTCGCCGCGCTGCGCATCCGGCAACGCCACGCGCACGCGCACGTCGTCGATCACCCCGGCAAGCGCCGGCGCACTCAGCAACAAGCATCCGAGTAGAGCTGTCAGCACGCGCTTCATGGCTTGGGGACTCCCAGTTTTTCGAAGAGCACATCGGGGGAGACATAGCACATCTCGCCGCTGGCCACGTTCACCGCCACCTGCGTCGTTGCCCCCTTGGTCAGCAGCGCGCCGCTGGCCGCGTCATGGATGCGGTAGCTGACCTTGAGCCGGTTTTCCCACTCGACAATTGTCGCGGTCACCCGCAGCGGCTGACCGAAGCGCGCCGGACGGGAATAACGCACCGCCAGATCGACCACCGGCCAGGCATAGCCCGATGCCCGCATGCCGGGATAGTCATAGTCGAACGACGCCAGCAGCGCCGAGCGCGCCAGCTCGAAATACTTCACATAATGGCCATGCCAGACGACCTCCATAAGGTCGATGTCGTGAAACGGCGGCGTCACCAGAATGCTGTGCGTCAGTGCCGGTCTCATGCGGATTGCTCCGGCACGCTGAAATGCTCCGCCCGCATCATGGCCAGCACGGCACGCAATTCGCCATCCAGCGCACGGTCTTCATGCAGGAAGGCCGACTGCGTACGGACTTCATCCAGCAGTGCAAGCACGCCCTCCGAGAGCGCCTCGCGCGTCAGCTCCCCCTGGCGGATACGCAACTCGACACCCTGCACCGCCGCCAGCGCATGCGCGGCAACAACCTGTTCGGTGAGCTGCAGCACGCGCAAGGCATCGCGCGCGGCAATCGTGCCCATGCTGACCTTGTCCTGGTTATGGCATTCGGTCGAACGGCTGAACACGCTGGCCGGCATGGTCAGTTTCAGCGCCTCGGCCGCCCACGACGACGCACCGATCTGCACGGCCTTGAAGCCGTGATTGATCGCGGCACGCTCGCCCTGTGCGCCCGAGAGATTGCTCGGCAGGCCGTGGTTGTAGCGGGTGTCGACCATCAGCGCCAGCTGGCGATCCATCAGGTCGGCAATATTGGCAACCATGTTTTTCAGGCTGTCCATGGCAAAGGCAATGTGTCCACCGTAGAAATGTCCGCCGTGCAGCACGTGTTCGCCTTCGCCATCGATGATGGGGTTGTCGTTGGCACTGTTGAGTTCATTCTCGATGAACTGGCGCAACATCGGCTGCGCATCGGCCAGCACGCCCAGCACATGCGGCGCGCAGCGCAGCGAATAGCGATCCTGCAGCCGCAAGCCTTCACGCGGCGCTTCGCCGGCCTGCAGGTCGGCGTGCAGCCAGGCGGCGACGCGATTTTGCCCCGGATGCGGCTTCACCGAGAACAGTTTGGGATCAAAATGATAGCTGTTCCCGGCACAGGCCAGCGACGCCAGCGCAGTCATACGCGAACTCAGCCGCAGCAGGTAATCGGCACGCCGGTAGGCGAGACAGGCCAGTGCCGTCATGACGGCCGTGCCATTCATCAGCGCCAGCCCCTCCTTGGGTGCCAGGCGCAAGGGCGGGATGCCGTGCTCCGCGAGCGCCTTAGCGGCAGGGTATACCGCGCCAGCCTTGTATACGTCTCGCTCACCAGCCAATACCGCAGCCACATATGATAGTGGCGTCAGGTCGCCGCTGGCGCCGACCGAGCCTTCTTCGGGAATCACCGGCACCAGGTCCGCATTGATCAGCGCAGCCAGTTGCTCAAGCAGTTGCCAGCGTACGCCGGAGTAACCTTGCGCCAGCGAATTCAGCCGGGCGGCCAGAATGGCACGACCGGTATACGCATCAAACATCGCGCCCAGCCCGCAGCCGTGATAGGTGTACAGATGATGCGGCAGATCGGCGACCAGCTGCGGCGGAATGGCCACGGTGCACGAGTCGCCGTAACCCGTGGTCACCCCGTAGATTTCGCCGTGTTCGGCCAGCAGACTGTCGAGAAACGCGCTGCCGGCATCGACACGGCGGCGAAAGGCCGGCTCGGCGGCCAGACGGACCGGATGCCCGCCGGCAATCGCCAGCACATCTTCGATACACAGGCGGGAAGCACCGAACTCAACCGGTGTCAGGGACGGATTACTCATCGGGCGTGGACCAGAACGGATAGAAATTGAACCATTGCAGCGGCTCCTGCCGGCACAGCGCTTGCAGTTCATCGGCATAACGCTGCGCGGAGGCCTGCAGCCAGGCGTTGCGCTGCGACCGCGGCACGGTCTGCGCCTCGGACAACATGGTGAACGAGAGGGCGAATCCGGCCTGCTCGCGCACGCAACAGGCGAGCACCAGCGGACAGGCGAGCAGCAGTGCCAGCAAATGCGGCCCCAGCGGCAAACAGGCGGAATGGCCGAGAAAACGGACCGGCAGCGTCGCATCGCGACGCCCCTTGCGGTGCGGCACGCGATCGGCGGCAATGACCAGCCATTCGCCAGCCGCCACCCGCGCGGCCAGATCGGCCGCCAGCACCGCGTCCAGCGCCTCGACCTGCAGCAGGCGGATGCGCGACGATGCGCCCTGCTCGCCCAGCAGGCGGTTGAACTGCGCCGCGTGCGCGGTATGCACCAGGATGGTCAGGTGCAAAGCGGGGATGTCTTCGGCAAAGGCCTGCATCACTTCGGTATTGCCCAAGTGTGCAGTCAACATGATGCCACCCTGCCCGGCAGCGAGGCGCTGCAGCATGCCTTCGCGCCCACGGATTGAGCTCGCGGCCAGCGGCTGGCCACTCCAGGCGTGCAGCTTGTCGAGCACCATGTCAGCAAAGGCAATGAAATGCCGCCAGCACAGCCACAGCCCCGGCCGCAGCCCCAGCTCCGGCGCATGCGCCGCCAGGCGCTGCAGATAATCCAGTGACGCCCGCCGTGGCGCAGCGCCCAACCAGAAAAACCATCCCAGCACCGGATACAGGCAAACGCGAAACAGCCACTTGCCACCCACTCGGTAGCTCGCCAGCAGCAGCTTCATCCCGTAATAGGCAAAGCCGCCACCCTGCTCGCGCTGGCCAGCCCAACTCATTTCCGGCACCAGCGGCGCAAATTGCGCCACAACAACACAGGGCTGCGCAGCAGCATGCCGCAGAACAGGCGGGCATGCATGCGGGAAATCAGCGCGTTGTCGCGCCAGACCAGAAAATGCGACACCCCATCCAGCGGATAATGGACCGGGGTAGGCAGCTGGCGGATGGTGACGCCGGCCCAGTACATGCGCACCATGATTTCCGGATCGAAATCCATGCGGCGGCCCAGGCGCTGACGCTCGAGCAGCGCCACGCTGCTGGCCAGCGGGTAGACCCGAAAGCCGCACATCGAATCACGAATGGTGAAGGACAGCGTGTTGATCCAGATCCACACATGCGTGAGGTAGCGGGCATACAGCCGGCCCCTGGGCACCGATTCGTCATACACCGGGTAGCCGGAAACCAATGCCGCCGGCTCGGCCTCGGCCAGCGACAGCAGCTGCGGAATCTCACGGGTATCATGCTGGCCATCGGCATCAATCTGTACGGCATGGCTATACCCATCAGCGTATGCCCAGCACAACCCGGTCATTACGGCGCCGCCCTTGCCCTGGTTCTGCGCATGCCGACGCAGGCGAACCCAATCCGGATGCTCGGCTGCCAGCGCTTCCAGCGTCGCCCGGCAGCCCTCATTGCTGCCATCGTCAACCAGCAGACAGGGCAGGCCGAAAGGCTGCAGCTGTAGCAACACCTGGCCGATGGCGGCCTCGTGGTTGTAGACGGGGATGACAAAACACGGGCGGAACTCACTCATCGGCAAACACCAGTCGCCCCGATGAATGCACACCATGCCCCGAGGCGAAAGCAAACTGCAGCCGCTGCTTTGTACCATCCCACTCCAGCGTCAGCGTGACTTCGCTATCCGGGCGGATGACCTGCTGGAATTTGATGTTCTCGAGCTTGCGAAACTGGCGCCCCAGCGGGAAATGCGCGCGCGCCAGCTGTGCGGCCCAATGAATCTGGGTCACGCCGGGCAGGATCGGGTGGCCCGGGAAATGCCCGGCAAAGTAGACGGTATCCGCCGGTACATACAACTGCAGAACCAGCTTGCCGTCCACTTGTGCAAGCTCGCGCAGTTCCGGCAGACGCGGCGGAGCAAACAGCTGCTCGAGTGCGGCACGCACGACCTTGCCCTGGGAGTTCTGCGGCAAGGCGGCGACAAAGCGCCAGCGGCGCGGGATGGCCAATGGCTCGAGCTTGTCTGCCAGCAGTTGCTGCAGCTGGCGGCCATACGCGCGCCGCCCCAGCTGCTGCAGTGCCTGCTGACCGGCGGAATCAAGCACCAGTACGGCCGCCACCTGCTGCCGATTCGCATCGTTGAGCGCCAGTGCGGCAGCATCCTTCACCTGCGACAGCGACAGCAGCGCCTGCTCGACACCGGCCAGCGCAATACGCTTGCCCTCGATCTTGACGATGCGATCCAGTCGCCCCAGCAGCTCGAAACCACCGTCGGGGGCAAAACGCACGGCATCATCCATGACCACCCAGTCCATATGGTCGAGGTGCGGCGAGCGCAAGGCCAGCGCACCACGGTCATCCTGGCGCAGCTCGACACCTGGCAGGGCCTGCCAGCGTCCCGGCTGCTGCCGCCAGGCAACACCTCCGGTTTCGGATGAGCCGAAAATCTCGTAGACCGGCAAACCCGCCTGCTGTTGCAGGTGTCCGGCCACCACCGGGGGCAGCGCCCCCGCGGAAGAAAATAGCGCGGCCAGTCTTGGCCGGACCGCCGCCCAATCCAGTGAGTCGCCAAAGCGCTGGTAGTGTGCCGGACTACCCACCCACAGCGCGCGGGTGGTTCGCAGTGTATGGGCAAACAGCTGCTCGGGAAAAAACGCGGTTTCACACATGAAAGGTCGCCCCGCATGCAGCGGCCAGATGATGCGGAACAGCAGGCCATACAGATGCTGATGACTGACCGTCGCCAACACCAGCGCATCACCCAGCTCCGCACCGAAGAGCCGTTCGAGCGTGGCGGCCTCGGCAAGCAGCTGTGCGAGGCTTTTGCGGATCGGCTTGGGCTGGCCGGTCGAACCGGAGGTGTAGATCACCAGCTGCGCCGATGCATCGGGCATCTGCAGGGCAGGAACTGCAGCGGAAGTGGACGAGGCCAATTGATCGATGCGCAGCTCAGCCAGATCACTATCGCCAAGCAGGCAGGCGCAGCCGGTTGCCCTGAGCTGCAGCACGTCACCGGGAATATGCAGGGTCTTACCGGCCAGCCAGCCGGCACACAGCCCGACGGCAAACCAGTAGGCATCCGTAGCAAACAGCGCCAGATCGCTGGCAGCCTCTTCACGCAGATGCGCCGCGAGCCGGCCTACTTCAGCGGCAAAACGCTCGCGGGTGACAAGGCCAGTTGGGGTGCAGGCCATAACACCATCGCCGTGCAGTGCATCAGACCACCCCATCGGCCATCCTCGCACGCCAATACTGCCGGAATAACCATTCACCGCCGAGCAGCAGGCCGATCAGCAGGTATGCGATCAGGCCGTTGTATAAAGTCCAGACTTCCCACGAAGCAAACCAGGCGGTCCAGCCAGCAACCAGCGCATTAAGCACAAAAAAACCGCACCACAGCATGGTCACGCGCCGGGTATAGCGGATTGCTGCGGCGGGCAGCTCCGGCTCACTCAAGTGCGCCAGCCGCTCGATGATCGACGGCGGATGACGGAGTGACCAGCCAAACAGCGCGCCCAACCCCAGGTTCAGCACGACCGGGTAATAACGCAACCAGCCGGTACTGCCGCGCACATAGATCAGCAAGGCCAGCACCAGCAATACCGCAACCTGCAACTGCACCGCAGGTTGCTGCCAGCCACCGGCCAGCCGCAAGACGGCCAGCCCCAGCAAGGCCAGCGCGAATGCGCCTGGCTGCCAGTGATCCAGCGCCAGAAAGACAATCAGCGGATAGGCAATGCTGGCCAGCATGCCCAGCAGTGTCAGCACGCGGCGCAAGGTTTCACTGCTGCTGTTTCAGTACCGCATCGACCAGATCGGCCACCGTGCGGACCTGCTTGAAATCTTCCGGGCTGATCTTGCGCCCGACCAGATCGCGCAATTCAGCCGCCAGATCGACCGCATCGATGCTATCGATTTCCAGGTCGTCATACAGCCGTGCCTCGGGAACAATCCGCTCTGCGGGCAGCTCAAAGAGCTCGCCCATAATCCGCACAATTTCGTTTTGAACAGTCTGCTTATCCATATTTTCTCCCTGATCGCATCCTGCCCCGTTCCGGGCAGGGCTTGCCGGCGCCCCCGGCGGATTTACTGCTTGCGCTGGTGGCTGACCAGTTCGGCCAGCGCGGCAATCGAGGCGAAATGGGCGCGATTTTCGGCCGCGTCGCTTTGCAGCTTGATGCCGTACTTCTTCTGCAGAGCGACCCCCAGCTCGAGCGCATCGATCGAGTCCAGCCCCAGACCATCATTGAACAGCGGTGCATCGGTATCGATCTCGTCCGCCGTCATGTCTTCCAGATTGAGTGTTTCGATGACAAAACACTTGATTTCATTGATCAGCGCACTATCCACGTTGAAGTTCCTGCTGGTAAAAGTCAAATAGGTCGGCATTCAGACGGCGCGCAGCTACGGGAGCACTGACGCCCTGTCGATAGGGGGCCAGATCGATGTCATCCCCGACACGCAGCGACATGACAAAGCGGCGCGGCGGGATTTTGTACCACTTGTCCTGCTTGGTCAAAGTGGTGGGCGTAATGGTCAGCACGACAGGCGTCAGCACCTGCGCCCCCTTCACGGCAATCGTCGCGGCGCCGCGATGGAAATGCAATGGCGCCCCCGGCGTGGTACGGGTGCCTTCCGGAAACACGATCAGGCAATCCCCTTCCTGCAGCGCGGCAATACTGTCGAGCACCATCTGCTCGCTGCTATGGTTGGGAATGAAACCGGCGGCACTGACCGGGCCAACCATGCAGGGATTGCGCCAAAGGCCACCCTTGACCACGCAATTGGGCTCACGGATATGCGACATCATGAAAACCACATCCAGCAGCGAAGGATGGTTGGCCACCACCAGTTGCCCGGGTCTCCCCAGTCTGTGCTCACCTTCGATACGCCACTCCATGATGCCCAGCCAGCGCATCCAGCGCATGAACACGCTGAAGGTTAAATGAATCAGCCGGCGCGCACGCGCACGGCGCAGCGCCAGAGGCGTGATGCGGTTCAGTAGCGGAAACACCCCTCCCAATACCACACCGCCCACGCCGAAAGTACTGAAGGCCACGGCGGTACCCAGCAAGCGCCGGCACCAGTCCAGACGAGCCCGCACACTCATGCCGCATTCCAGAGCCAGTCGTGGCGTTCTCCTGGCAGCACCAAGGCTTTATGCCTCTGCAGCCACCACGACCACCAGGACAAGACGAGATCCGGGTCTGCCGCAACTTGAGCGGCGCTGCGGGGCTGCAGCTGCAGATTGGGCGCGCCGCCACTGAGGCGCAGAGCCAATGCATAGCCCTCTCCCGGCTCGACCGCTTCGGAATGCAGCATCTCCGGAAAGGCCTCATCGGCAATCACCACAACAACCGGCGTTGATGGATCATCGTGCAGCATCCCCTGGGCCTCCAGCAGCGCCATGGGCAAGGTATCCATTCCTGCGGCCACCGCACTGCATTCACCCGTAAACCCGGTCAGGATCGACCACAAACCGGGAATTGCGTTATGCACCGAATGGCTGAATGCCGCAGGCGAGATTGGCTCTCCCGCAGCGATTTCCTGCAACATCCCAAGTGTCTTGGCGATTTCACCATGCCGTGAACCGAAAATCAGCCGCGCCCGGTCGCCTTCATCCTGGACCTGTTGCGCCACATGCAAACAGCCCCTGGCCAGGGCCGACAGCCTGCGCCGAGCCATGGCCGGGACAAAGCCAAGCGCAGGCTTACCATCGCGGTGAGCGCACCAGCAGGCCGACGCATCGACACGAACAGCAAGTGACCAGGCAGGGGGGGGAGTCATCGTGATATGGGGCAGACAGCAAAAATGGGCAATCAGAACGTCTAGAAGTTAGGGGCATTATCTCACAGCCCCCTGCCACCGCACCCCGGCCTGATTGCCGGCATCAGGGGCGCAATCCGAATTCCAGCAATGAATGTGACAAACCCAGCTGATCATGAATGGCCAGACATTCCAGACCAGCATCGCTGGCGCAGGCAATGTACTCATCTGCACGGTAAATCTTGCTATTGCCACTGGCGATTGCCGTGAAATAAGGCGAGGTATTGATCAGGCAATACGATGCAATATCAAACTGCTGGCGATCCCAGAAGGTATCGAGGATAAACAGCCGCCCGCCTTCATCCAGCGCCCTGGCGGCACAAGCAAGAATATGCCGGATGGCATCCAGCGAAAAGCAGGAAAGGAACTGGCTCATCCAGATCACATCGTGCCCGCTCGGGAGCTGCAAAGCGGCATCGAGCAGATTGCGCGGCGCGAGCATCAACCGCTCGGCCAGCCCGGCTTCCTGCAATCCACGCCAGGCGACATCCAGCTGGATGGGCAGATCAACCAGTGTCAGCTGCACTGCGGGATCATGCTCAAGACACAGACGGGCGAACTTGCCGGTATTGGCTCCGACATCCATCAAACGGCGCGGCTGGCGCTTCAGCAAGAAAGGCAGCGCATCCGGAAACGCCGAATCCGAATAGTAATGATCAAAGGCAAACCAGGATGAGCGCGCGGGCTCGGGCAACACGGACAGGCCTTCATAAATGCTTGGCCAATCTCCAAGATGCCGCAACCCCACCGGCTTTTCTTCGTCCAGCGCTCGCTCGAGATCGAAGAGCCCCTGCCAGCAGACATCCTGAACCCAGTCAAAATTGATCTGGGTAAGGCGATCATTGACCAGCATATACCCGGGTTTTTCCAGCTCCCACAGACCATTTTTCCTGGCAACCACACCTGCCGATAGACAGCTTTCCAGCAGCACATCAACGGCATAAGCACTCAACCCATGCCGTACCATCAACTCATTGCTTGCCAAGGCACCATCTGCGAGAGCCGCCAGCAGGCCTTTTTTCCAGGCAATGCGCACGCACTGAAACACCACCGGGCCAAATGCCAGCTTCTGCGCCTCATATCGCGCAGCAAACGCCGAGCAATCAGCCCCGAATCGTCGATTATCCAATCTCCTCCTCCACACAAACAGCCAGCCAAGACACTTCAGCCCCCCCAATACAGCACACCCTCGAACTTTATCTATAACAACACCGACTCTATCGCTCAGCCCCCCCTGAGGGACTCAAGCCGGGAAGTAAACACATTTTGCCAGCCTGATAGCCTGGCAACTTTGAACGCAGCACTTGGGTAAAAGTAGAGCCATCCACCCATTCGTCAGCAGCACAACCGTTCAACCCCTATTTCCCCCTGCAACAAAAGCTTCAGTTTCACTTAAATCTACCGTGATATTAATACCTTACCACTTAACCGGAGACGACCATGGGCACGATCAATATCGCGTATGCAGACTGGGAAAGCTTAGAGGCCGTCGCCAGTACGGCGGTGAGCGTTAACAGCATTAATAGTACTCAAATCCAGATCAACGTCGATCTGGGCGGTGGGCGCTCAGCTCAGTTTACCGTTAGTGGCAGCTTTACCGGGGGGGCGGGCAATGACCTCAGCACAGTCAACGGTACTGTTGGTGGGGTACGAATGGTATTAGATGGGGTGGAACAGTACGTCGCAACCGGCATGGCGGTAGATGTAACGGAAATCACCGAGGAAGTGTTTGCGGATCCGATGGTGCTCTTTGAAGTTGCTCTTGAGAACGGCGGAGATGTCGACGGCTCCAATGACGACGATTCTTTAACGGGAGCACTCGGGGATGACAGCATCTTTGGCGACCTGGGCGATGACAGTCTGTTTGGTGGAGATGGCAACGACGATCTCAGCGGAGGAGATGGCCAAGATAGCCTGAGCGGAGACGTGGGCGACGACCACTTGGATGGTGGCATCGGCGACGATACGCTGAATGGTGGCACCGGCAACGACAGCCTCGGAGGGGGGGCGGGCAATGACACGCTACTCGGGGGATCAGGCAACGACACGATGAGCGGCGGCGCAGGCAGTGACACTTATTACGTCGACTCCAGCCTAGATGTAATCAATGGCGAAACCTCCATTAGTGGCACCGATAACGTACGCAGCTCCATCAATTACACGCTAGGAAACACCAGCAATATCGAAAATCTGCTGCTGCTGACTGGTGCCACCTCCGGTACCGGCAATGCACTGAACAACGTGATTACCGGCAACACCGGCAACAACACCCTGAACGGTGGTGATGGCAACGACAAGACTGACGGCGGCACCGGCAACGACAGCCTGCTGGGCGGCAGCGGCAACGACACGCTGGTTGGTGGTACTGGCACCGACTCGATGAACGGCGGCGCAGGCAACGACACCTACTACGTGGACTCCAGCACCGACGTAATCCTCGGCGAAACCAGCACAACCGGCATCGACGGCGTTGGCTCTGCGGTGAACTACACCTTGGGCAGCACCAGCAACCTGGAAAATCTGTGGCTGCTCACCGGCGCCACCTCCGGCACCGGCAATGCACTGAACAACGTGATTACCGGCAACACCGGCAACAACACGCTGAACGGTGGTGATGGCAACGACAAGACCGATGGTGGCACCGGCAACGACAGCCTGTTGGGCGGTAACGGCAACGACACCCTGGTTGGCGGCGCCGGCACCGACTCGATGAACGGCGGCGCGGGCAACGACACCTACTACGTGGACTCCAGCACCGACGTGATCACCGGTGAAACCAGCGCAACCGGCATCGATGGCGTGAATAGCGCGATCAGCTACACCCTGGGCAGCACCAGCAACCTGGAAAACCTCACCCTGCTGACTGGCGCTACTGCTGGCACCGGCAATGCATTGAACAACGTGATTACCGGCAACACCGGCAACAACACGCTGAACGGCGGCGACGGCAATGACAAAACCGACGGCGGCACCGGCAACGACAGCCTGCTGGGCGGCAACGGCAACGACACCCTGGTTGGCGGCGCCGGAACCGACTCGATGAACGGCGGGGCGGGCGACGACAGCTACTACGTCGACGCCAGTACCGACGTGATCACTGGCGAAACCAGTACAACCGGCATCGACAGCGTGAATAGCGCGGTCAGCTACACCTTGGGCAGCACCAGCAATCTGGAAAACCTCACCCTGCTGACTGGCGCCACCAACGGCACTGGTAATGCGTTGAATAACGTGATCACTGGCAACACCGGCAACAACACGCTGAACGGCGGAGATGGGCGTGATAGCCTGGTGGGCGGCGACGGCACGGATGTGCTACTTGGCGGTACCGGTACAGACAGCCTCAGCGGCGGCAACGGCGCGGATCACTTCGACTTCAATGCCCTCTCGGAAATCCTGATCGGCACCAGCCGTGACGTGATCAACGACTTCAAGGCCGTCGAAGGCGACAAGATCGACCTGTCGACCCTGGATGCCAATACCGCCACGACGGCCTCCAACGAGGCCTTCAGCTACATCGGCGGCAATGCATTTACCGGTGCCGGGCAGCTGCGGCTGGTGAACGGCATTCTGTACGGCAATACCGACGCCGATAGCACGGCCGAATTTGAAATCCAGCTCACCGGCGTCAGCAGCCTGACCTCGACGGCCTTCGTTCTCTAACCCTGCCTGCGGTTCTGGCAGACCACCACAGCCCGGCCTGCGTGCCGGGCTGTGGTCTTGATAATCTGCCCGCCCCATCTAATTGACAATCATTCTCGCCACATCAAAAAACACTTCGGGAATAGAGATGAGTCTTGGTAGACTAAGGAACTTTTCGCTCTTCGCGCCGAACCAAATGCTGACTCGTAAAGCAATTTAAGAGTCAGGCCATTGGCGGTTTAAATATTCAGATTGATATCGCAATGCCGGACAAGATGACTGCTCGAGTCGCAATTATTGGTTATTCGTTTCGTTTCCCTGGAGTATCTGCAGCAAACTACTGGCAAAAACTGCTAGCAGGAGAGGACTTGGTTACCCAGGTCGAGTCGGGCCGCTGGGAGCAGGATATGTATCTGCACCCGGATCGAGGCACACCAGGAACCAGCTATACCTTTGCCGCGGGCTCGATTGGTGATGTCGGGGGCTTTGACCCTGGCTTCTTTGGCATTTCGCCCCGCGAAGCAGCAATGATGGACCCCCAACAGCGGATTCTGCTGGAGATGAGTTGGGAAGCCTTCGAGCGAGCCGGCAAAAAACCCTCGACTGTGCGCGGAAGCAACTGCGGCGTCTATATTGGCTTTGCCAGCGTGGATTATGCCTACAGAATGGCCGAAGACCTCGCGGCACTGGATTCTGCTGCAGCGACAGGCAATACCGGCAGCATCGCAGCCAATCGCTTGTCCTACACCTTTGACCTGCGAGGCCCGAGCATGGCGATCGACACCGCCTGTTCATCTTCGCTAGTCGCATTCCATCAGGCCTGCCAATCCATCCGATCGGGCGAAACCGACATGGCACTGGCGGGTGGAGTGAGCCTGCACCTCCACCCATACGGGTTCGTTATTTTTTCGAAAGCCACGATGCTGTCGCGCAAAGGCCGTTGCAGTGTATTCGACGAAAGCGGAGATGGTTATGTCCGCTCGGAAGGGGGCGGGGTTTTCCTGCTGAAAAACTACGACAAGGCACTGGCTGATGGCGACCCCATTCTTGCGGTAGTAGCCGCCTCCGCCGTCAATACCGACGGCAAGAAAACCGGGCTGACCGTTCCCAGCCACACGGCGCAAGCCAGCCTCCTTTCCCAGGTTTACAGCCAGGCCGGGATTCAGGCTGACGACATTGATTACCTTGAAGCACACGGCACCGGTACTGCGGTCGGCGACCCGATTGAAACCCGCGCTATTGGCCTAGCGCTCGGCAAACGTCGCAGCAAGGACAAACCCTTGCCCATCGGCTCGGTGAAAAGCAACATGGGCCACTTGGAAACAGCGTCCGGCATGGCCGGACTGGTCAAGGCCCTGCATGTGGTGCGCCATCGAGTGGCGCCGGCCACCATTGGCATCAAGCGCTTCAACCCCAAGATCGATTTCGACGACCTCAACCTGCAGGTGGTTACCGAGCCGAAACAACTCAAGCCGGAAGGGCCGGTCACCGTCGGCGTCAACTCCTTCGGCTTTGGCGGCGCAAATGCGCATGTCATTCTTCAAAGCCCGGAAGTAGTACCCAACAAGCAGGCCACGTCGAAGCATACGCTGTTTCCCCTGCGAATTTCCGCGCGCAGCGAACAAGCCGTACGAGCATTTGCCAGCAATCTGCTGACAGACTTGGAGGAACAAAACAATGCTCCCGACCTCTACGACTACACCTATACCCTACTGCATTGCCGCGAGCAGTTCGACTGCGCGGCTGCGGCCCACGTTCACGACACCGCGAGCCTGAAGGCAGCCCTGCGGGCCATCGCTGGAGTGGATGATGCTTCCAAAGAGGCGCCTGCCGTCACCACCGGTAATGCCTTGCCCACGGCCAAGGGGCCGGTTTTTGTCTTTTCTGGCAATGGCTCGCAGTGGCAAAACATGGGCCGAACCCTGCTCCGGGAAAATTCCGTTTTCCGGGGCACCATCGCCGAAATCGACCAGCATTTCCTGCCCTTGGCCGGCTGGTCACTGCGGGAGCATTTGGCTGGCGAGCTGCCGGATCAGAAATACGACTTCACCGAAATTGCCCAGCCGGCGCTGTTTGCACTGCAAGTCGGCATCGTGCGCATGTTGGCAAGTCGCGGCATCCATCCACTAGCCGTCACAGGACATAGTGTGGGCGAGGTTGCCGCAGCATGGTGCGCTGGTGCCTTGTCGCTCGAGGACGCGACCAGAGTCATCTACAACCGCAGCCATTGGCAGGGCAAAACCAAGGGGCAGGGCGCCATGACAGCCGCCGGCCTTGGTGAGTCCGAAATGCTGGAGCTCTTGGCAGAGTTGCAAGTTGCAGATCGTGTGGCGCTGGCAGGGGTCAACAGCTCCAGGGGAAGTACGCTGGCCGGCGCACCAGATGATCTGGCCCTCGTGGAGCAGGCCCTGGCCAAGAAGGGAGCCTTCTACAAACGGCTTGATCTCGATTACGCCTTCCACAGTGAGGCAATGGACCCGATCGAAGAGGGCGTCATCGCATCGCTTACCGGAATACAGGCTCGCACCGGCGCAGTGCCTTTTTACTCGACGGTCAGCGGCACAGCGCTGGATGGCGCCCGGCTCGACGCGAGCTACTGGTGGAAAAACATCCGCAAACCGGTGCTTTTTGCCAGCGCCACCGATGCACTCATAGCAGAAGGCATGAATGTCTTCGTCGAGATCGGCCCGCACCCGGTATTGCGCGGTTACATCAGCGACACACTGAAGTCGGCGCAGCAGGACGGCGCCAACATTGCCACACTGCACCGCGATGACGAACATTGCGACAAAATCTGGACTGCAGCGCAACGCGTGCTGATTGCTGGCTGCTCAAATGCATGGAGTGACTTTTATCCAGTTGCCGGGCAAGTCGCCGATCTGCCGCATTATCCGTGGCAACGCGAACGCCTCTGGCACAGCACCACCAGCGAATCGTTGGGCTTGCTGCAGCGCAAGCAGCTGCACCCACTGCTGGGCCATGCCGTCGCCCAGTTCGAAGGAACCTGGGAAAATCGGCTCGATACGGCAAGCCAGCCAGCATTCGCGGATCACGTGGTCGGTGACGCCACCGTATTCCCCGGCACGGCTTATGTTGAAATGGCCCTGGCCGCCGCACATGCCCAATCCCCGGACGGCCGCGCCATCGAACTGGAAGAACTGGAAATCCTCGCCCCATTGATTCTCTCGGATGGACAGATCAAGATCAGCCGTACGGCGCGAGTAGGCGCAGATGGTGCACTGCAGATCCAGGCGCGCGATTATGCAGGTGAATCAGGCAACTGGACCCTGCACGCCAAGACCCGCGTTCGCCCCGAACCAGGCACGGTACGCCTCGCCGCGGCAGATCGCCTGAGCATACCCACCCGGCAGCCCCACTTTACCGCCGCCAGCCACGCCCTCCTGACCCGAACAGCCGGACTCGCCTACGGCCCCGCTTTCTGCTGCATCAGGCACGGCTGGGTTGACGCAGACTCGGTTCTGGCCGAACTGATTGTTCCCGCATCGATCGAGCTGGGGCTGGACAACTACCTGCTGCACCCGGCCCTGCTGGACTGCACCTTCCAGCTGATCATCCAGTTGCTGCGCGACGAAGTCGCCGATCTCGCCGGTATCGCCTTTGTTCCGACCAAAATCGGCCATGTCACTTTCACCCCCGGTGCTGGCCGCCCGACGTATGCACGCGCCTCACTACGGCAACGAGCTCCGCACTCCCTGACGGCCGAATTCACACTCTTCAATGCAGCAGGGGATGTCATCGCGCGAATCGAAGAGGCGCGTTTCCGCAGCGTCCGCCTGCACAAGGGCAAGGACAACTCGCTACACCTGCTTGACTACACGGCCGAAGCGGCACCACTGAACAAAACTGGCGAATCGGCAGGGATTGAAACTCTACTTGCCGAGCTACTGCGGCAGCATGCAGAGAGCGCCGATACACAGCGTTTTACCAGTGAAGTTGATCCGCTGCTGGATGCCTTCGCCTCGCAGTGCAACCATGAATTGCTGAGCAACCTGAGTGCCGACGGACACCTCCCCACCTCCCTGCACACTGCCACCGGCAGCGATGCGGCCCAGCGCTATGCGTTCAGCATCGCCATGGCCGAGAGCGAAGGCGGACTTGAACGCGATACTGATGGCTGGAGGCTTGGCGACTCGCCGAATGGCGACGTGAGTGCACAAGCCATCTGGCAAGCACTCCTGGCCGATTATCCCGACTACTTCCAGCTCACACACGCCATCGACCTTGCCGCCAAACAGGCCACCGTCATGCTCGACGCGAGCGCGACAAGACTGCGACTGCCCGCCCCTCTGCGCCCCCAGCTCTGGCGGGCAGCGCTTGGCCCTCGCGCGCAGCTGATTTCCTCGGCCACATATCGCTGGCTCGGCGAGCGGCTTTCCAGCCTGAAGGCCGGCCAGCGTCTCGCTGTGCTGGAAATCTGCGGCGCCGAGAGCCTGCTGCTCAAGCAATGTCGCCCACTTCTGACCGACTCGCGCTTCAATTTTGCCCTGGCCACAGAAAGCAGCGAAGCGCTCGGCAACATACAGCATCAGCTGGAAGAGCATGCCAACCTTGACGCCGTCCAGTTGGACGACGACGCGGCCCTGTCCATCGAGGCCGATCTGGTCGTTCTGACCCTCGACTTCATTGCCCCGCACGCCCTGCAGTCTGCCCTGCAGCTGGCCAGCCGCAGCCTCGGCCAGCACGGCAGCTTGCTGCTTATCGGCCGCAAAGCCTCACGCTGGATGGACTTCGTCGACGGACAAACCCAAGCATACACTCAAGCCTATATAGCCACAGTCCTTGAATCTCAAGGGCTGAGTGCGTACACCCAAGAAAACGCCAGCAACGACAGCGATCTGTTCCTGATCGGCGCACACAAAGAGCCACAGCCGCAGCAAGCTGCGGCGAGCAAACCCTATGTGTTACTCTGGGCCGATCCGGCCGAATTACCCACTGCATTCAGCGGCGTTCTTGCCGAAACGGCCATTTGCCTGGCTGGAATGGATGAAAGCGCACTGACCCAGGCGCAGCAGGCCGCCGGAAGCGCCCCCCTGGCCATCGTCATGGCTCATGGTCTGTTCGGTGGCAGCTCATCGCCAGAAAACACCGTCACTTGGCAGACGGCCCGCTGCCATGCACTGACTCGTCTGCACGTTTTGCTGGAAGAACAATCCAATCAGACAACGATCTGGATTCCAACCCGGGGAGCCGCCAGCCATCTGCTCCCACACTGGCAGGCGGCAGGCTCGCCCGCTGGCGATAGCGCACTATGGGGATTCGGCCGAACGCTGCAAAACGAAAGCAGCTCTGCCGCCATCCGCCTGCTAGACCTTGACCCGGGATTGTCGCCCACAGCGATGGCGGCGATACTGAACGAGGAAATAGCCAATCCGGATGCGGAAACCGAAGTAATCCGTCAGGCAGGCGGCGAGCGCTTTGCCGCACGCATGCGCTACACCCGCATGGCCAATGCCGGACAAGCTGCAAGCGACGGCAAGGCATCACACATCCGCCGACTTGGTTTCCAGTTCCCCGGTCAGCTCCGCAACCTGCAGTGGGAAAGCGTCGAGCCGGGCGAACTTGGCGACGAGCAGCTCGATGTCGAGGTCCTGGCTACCGGACTGAATTTCCGCGACGTGATGTACGCCCTCGGTTTGCTTTCCGACGAAGCAGTCGAGAACGGCTTTGCCGGCCCTTCGCTCGGTCTGGAATTTGCGGGCCGGGTACGCCGCATCGGTAGCAACGTCACAGGCTACAAGGCCGGTGATTTGGTCGTCGGTTTTGGCCCTTATAGTTTTGCGGACCGGGTGTATACCACCCCATCCGCCATTGCCCACATTCCAGCAGGGATTAGCTGCGAAGCCGCTGCCACCATTCCCAGCGTGTTTTTCACCGTATATTACGCACTCTATCATCTGGCTCACCTGCAAGCCGGCGAACGCATCCTGATTCATGGCGCGGCAGGTGGCGTTGGCATTGCCGCCATACAGCTCGCGCGTCACTTGGGCGCGGAAATTTACGCCACGGCCGGCTCGGATGAAAAACGGGTCTTCCTGCACAATCTAGGCGTGAAGCACATTTATGACTCCCGCTCTCTGGCATTCGCGGACGAAATCCTGCGCGACACGGCCGGTGAAGGTGTCGATGTGGTGCTCAATTCACTGGCCGGAGAGGCAGTCAACCGCAACTTTGACGTGCTGCGCCCGTTTGGCCGTTTCCTTGAGCTTGGCAAACGCGATTTCTACGAAAATACCAAGGTCGGCCTGCGACCATTCCGTAATAATGTCAGCTATTTCGGCATCGATGCCGACCAGTTGATGCAGGTAAAACCCGAGCTGACGCAACGTCTGTTCGCCGAAGTCATTGCCCTGTTCGCCGACGGCACCCTGACCCCCCTGCCCTATCAGGTCTTTGACGCAGCCGAAGTGGTCGATGCCTTCCGCCAGATGCAGCAAGCCCGACAGATCGGCAAGATCGTTGTGACTTACTACAACGGCATTCAGCCGGTACAGGGCGAAGCGACCGAATCGGTAAGCCCCCCGCTTCAGCTCGACGGCAAGGCTTGCTATCTGGTTACCGGTGGCTTGAACGGTTTTGGCTTGCAAACGGCAAAATGGCTGGCAACCCGAGGGGCGCGTCATCTGTTGCTACTTAGTCGGCGCGGCGCAAGCAGCGATGAAGCCCGTGATGCTCTGGCTGAATTTGCCGCTCAGGGAGTCAAGGCGGAAGCATTGGCCTGCGACGTCACAGACCGGGCAGCATTGAGCGCGATTTTCAGCACCTTCGGTGTCAGCAGACCTCCGCTCAAGGGACTTGTTCATGCAGCCGTCGTAATCGACGATGGACTGGTCAGGAATCTGGATGCGGAGCAGATCGGAAAGGTCCTGCGCCCGAAACTGCTTGGTGCTGATTACCTGGATGCATTGAGCCGTAATATGCAGCTCGATTTCTTCGTACTGTATTCGTCGGGAACCACCCTGTTCGGCAATCCGGGCCAGGCCAGTTACGTTGCCGCCAACAGCTACCTGGAAGCCTTGGCTGCCACACGCCGGGCTGCTGGCCTACCCGCTACCTGCGCCCGCTGGGGCGCCATCGACGACGTCGGGTTCCTCGCCCGCAACGAAAAGATCAAGGATGCCCTGCAAAGCCGGATGGGAGGACAAGCGCTCACCTCGGCTGCGGCTCTGGATATTCTCGGCAAGATGATCAGCACCGGCTCGTCCGATCTTGGCGTACTGGAACTCGACTGGCGTGCGCTGGAGCGCTTCCTGCCATCAGCGGGTAGCCCCAAATTCCGTCGCATCGCACGCAAGGCAGGCCAAGCCGAGCAGGGCGATGAGGCTGGCAATGATATCCAGCACCTACTGCACACTCTGCCGGACAGCGAGTTGCACGCCTGCTTTATCGGCATGCTGAAGGCGGAAGTGGGCGCAATTTTGCGTATCGCGCCGGACAAGATCGATGCGGATGGCTCGATCTATGATATGGGGCTGGATTCTCTGATGGGCGTCGAACTGGTCGTCGCGCTTGAAGACCGCTTCGGCACACGGTTACAGGTGATGGCGCTAAGCCAGAATCCGACAATCAGTAAATTGGCAGAGAAGCTGATCCTGCAGCTGAAAGGGCAGACTGAAGCCAGCCCGGAAAGCGATACCGAAGCCCAAATCCAAGCGTTGGCGGTACAGCATGGGGTCAGCGAGCAAACGGATTCCGCGGCTCTGGCTGCGCAACTTGTTCAGGCTAACGCCAGCAAAAGGATGATTCACTGATGGCAGGTAAAGGAATCGCCGGGCTGACTGGACAGTTGAAGGACAAGCTAATCCAGCAGGCACTGGAACGCAAACTTAAGCAAGCCGAACAGGCGCCACTGCAGCCACTGCGATCAGGACGCGAGATTCCGGAGAGCTTCTGCCGCTTCGACCTGCACCCAGGTTACCAGCAGTTGCGCATCATGTCCGAGGGGGGGCAACGCCTTGGCGTTCCCAGCCCGTTCTTCAAACTGCACGATGGACTGGCCGGGGCGACCACGCACATTGGCGGCCGCGAATACATCAATTTTGCAAGTTACAACTACCTTGGGTTAAACGGCCACCCTGCGGTTCAGGAAGCGGCCAAACAGGCCATCGACCGCTACGGCATTTCTGTTTCCGCCAGCCGCCCCGTGTCGGGTGAACGCCCCGTCCACCGCGAACTTGAAGAAACCATCGCTGCCGCTTACGAGGTGGATGCTGCTGTCGTCTTTGTCAGTGGCCATGCGACCAATGTCAGCACCATCGGCATGCTGTTCGGCCCCAAGGATCTGGTCATCCACGACGAGTACATCCACAACAGCGCACTGCAAGGCATGCTGCTATCCGGGGCCAAGCGACTTTCCATTCCCCACAATGATCTGGACGCACTGGACGATATCCTGATCCGAAACCGCCATGACTTCGAGCGTGTACTGATCGTGGTCGAAGGTATTTACAGCATGGACGGCGACTACCCCGACCTGCCCCGACTGATCGAAATCAAGCAGCGTCACCGCGCCTTCTTGATGGTGGATGAAGCGCACTCTTTTGGCGTCATGGGCAGAAACGGCCTGGGCTTGCGCGAACATTTCGGTATCGCTGGCAAGGCGGTTGATATCTGGATGGGAACCCTGAGCAAATCGCTGGCAGGCTGCGGCGGCTACATCGCCGGCGAAAACGCCCTGGTTGAGCACCTCAAATTTTTGGCCCCGGGCTTCCTGTACAGTGTTGGCATGCCCGCCCCCGTCGCCGCGGCATCACGAATGGCACTGAACTGCATGCTAGCCGAACCGGAGCGGGTACAGCGACTGCAGCAAATGGGCGCCTACTTCCTGCGGCAAGCTCGGCAGCTTGGCATCGACACGGGGGCAAGCACGGGCTTGGCCGTGATTCCGGCGATTGTCGGCAGCTCTCTAAGAGCGGCCCGATTGTCGTCGTCCCTATTTGAGCAAGGCATCAATGTGCAGCCCATTCTCTATCCGGCCGTCCCGGAAAAAGCCGCCCGCCTGCGTTTTTTCATCAGTTGCGAGCATACCGAAGAGCAAATCGACCAAACACTTGCCGCACTGAAAAAGGCTCTAGCGGACTTCTGACGCCTTTGCGCGCGAGATCGGTCATGCCTTGCAAACCGGATCAGCCTACAGGGGGGGCTATCAGGCAGCATCATCAAAGGGCGATGGAAGAAGCTCTTGTCATTCATAACACGTCTATCGAGCCCGACCTACATGGCAAATGCTGTCTTTTCCGCACTGATCCGGCAATTGCGCCAGCCAAGAGATGCTGCGCGAGAAATACAACTCCCTCCAGAGCGCAATCTAATCTTTGATGTTCTGGCGGAAGGTCGGCGCAAGAAAACCATCTATCTAACCGGGGATGCCGAACTCGGCCATCTGCGAAACCTGATTGCCAGCCACAAAGCGCAGGAAATACCGCTATCGCTGACTGCGTGCCTAGGCAAGGCACTAGCCTGCGCGCTGCAGGAACAACCGGAAATGCAATCTTATCTCCGCGGCAGCAAAAAGCGCATCGTATTCAACAGCATTGATCTGGCCTGCATGATTGAACGTGAATTGCCCGATGGCTGCAGGCAGCCACTGCATTACATCATCCGCGACTGCCAGAACAAGTCCCTGCCAATCATCCAGCAAGAGCTCCAGCAAGCCAGGATCGCTCCCGTGGGCGCTGGCGGCCCGCTCAGTCCGCTGGAAAACTGGTTTCTGCACTGGCCAGGCTGGCTGCGTTGGTTCGTATGGCTCTGGATTCGCCGCGATCCCTACACCAGCAAGCAGCTGATGGGAACAGTCGGACTGACGTCCATCGGCATGTTCGGCTCAGGCGCAATGCTGATCCTGCCCATCTCCCCCTTAACCCTGACACTGTCAATTGGCGGCGTCAGCAAGAAGCTCATCATCAAGGACGGGCAACTGGACGAATGCGAGTCAATCCAGTTCGCCCTTGCTGCGGATCATGACGTCATCGACGGCGCACCGCTGATGCGCTTTGCCAGTCGACTCAAGGAAATCATCGCACACGGCCATCCGAACCTAGCCTGACCATTGCCTCGTCAATGGCATCAGGCGCCGCGTGGAGCGGATTCCACACGTATGCCTGCCAAGAGCGCCGCGCCGAGTTGATGCGCAGCGAGATCAATCTGCCGCCCTTCTCCCGCCGACCAGTTGCGCCAAATCGCATAACGGGTCCGACCGTCGGGTGCGCCGTAATGGTCATAGACGGCCGGCATGACCGGCACATGGTCGCCATACCAGCACAGTACAGCTGGCTGCTCGCCGCGCTCTAGCACGCCACGCAGATGTCGCACCATCCGGTCCGCATTCAGCTGATGCCGCAGGTAAACGGTCAAATCCTTGCAGCCGGGCGCCTGCCGCTTGCTGATGTAGAGCCTTGCTTCATCTTGTTCGTTTACGCTCTCAAGATGCAGCGGTCCGTGATTTTCCATCGTGATGACAAAACAGAATAGCGGCCCGTCTGCGGCTTCCAGCACTGCAGCCACCTTGTCCGCCAGCGCGACATCCCCAACATAAGGCAGCCCGGCCTCCGGCGGCTCGAAGGCGGTGATATCGATAAACTCGTCGAATCCAAGCTCAGGATAAACGCGATCCCGCTCATAAAAGCTGGCTGGATAAGGGTGAATGCAGACAGTACGATAACCGCGCTGCCTGAACCAACGAGCCAAGGTGTAAGGAGAAGACTTTGCCAGCTTGCGATAGGGATTGAACTGCTGCACCCCCATTCGCACCGGACTCAAACCGGACAGAAAAGCAAACTCGCTGCGTACGGTATTCGCCCCCCATGCAGGTGTCGTCAGGCCACCAGTTTGCCATGAAGACGCACAAAGCCGGTCATACTCGAGCAGAACATCGGCACGAATATCCGAGGACAGGGTGCGTGCATCAAAAAAGGATTCGCTCTGGATCACCAGAACTCGCGTTGCCAGTGGTAATCCATCTGCGGACCATGACGCGGGCGGATCACATACATCACAAGGTATGTGTGATTCAGCCCATGCATAATAATGCATATAGGCATATACACCATGCGCCCTTAGATCTTCTGCGGGACTAAACTGCAAGTGGGGGTTGCATTTCTTGCCCAGCACACACAGCACCGCGCACACGCCGACAAGCAGTAGGAGCCCCCCCCAGAAATGCCACGGACTCAAACGGACAAGCACTGACGTCTCTAACCAGAAACCTGTTGCCAGGACAAGGCCAAACACGAGAAAACCAGCAATCGTCTTGGCGATTCCGAAAAAAGGAATATAAAGCCGCGGATGACGCAGCGCATCGAAAAAATACTCGAAGTCCTGAAAAATGAACGGCTCGCGCAAAGCGACATATTTGGCGTTATTGACCAGCACAAGCAGTGCGAAAAAGCCGGTCGATAATAGCGCAGCAAACCAGGGGCGCTGGAACAACAGCAGTTCGAAGCAATACACCATCAGCCAGCCATTCACATGCAGCAGGTTCGCCAGCCATGGCCGTCGCCAGCACGGGGCAGGAGCCGGCAGCATCGCCCGCTCAAGCAAAAGGGTTACCAAAACCCCAGCTAGCAACGGGAGCAGCAAGGCCATGAGCAGCTCAGACACGGTAACCGATCCAGTGCAAAATGCGCTGTGACATGCTGGCTGGCAGCACCGCCAACCACCAGCTGCCCCAGTTGAGCGGAAAAGGAAAACTGATTCGGGCCCGGTTGGCCGCCAGACCTCGCCGAATTACCCGCGCAGCACGCTCGGGCGACCAGAGGAATGGCTTGGGCCCTGGCATGGCATCACACATTGGCGAAGCGACATATCCCGGCATGATGACACTGACTTGCACCCCTTCTGGTGCCAGCCAGCCACGCAGAGCTTCGCCGTAGGCCTTGACCGCCGCCTTGCTGGCGCTGTAACTGGGCGTCATTGGCAGGCCATAGTACCCAGCCAGGGAACTCACCAGAGCAATCTGGCCACGCCCCCTGCGCCGCATGAACGGCAAGACCGCATGGACCAGTGCCTGTGTCGCGCGCAGATTCACATCCATCAGACGCTCGATGTCTTCCCAGCGTTCGCCAGCCGGATCATCAGTCAGATTGATATTCACACCCGCATTGGCAATCAGCAAATCCGGGATCTCTGTTGCAAAGACAGTGGCAGCCCATGCACGAAGCGCTGCAATATCGCGCAAATCCATCTGCTGGCAAATTACGCGCGCGCCTTTTGACTCACACGCCTGCGCCAGTGCACTCAAGCGCTCAGCATTTTGGCCAAGTAATAGCAATCGGCACCCATGGGTGGCGTATGTGAGCGCAAGTGCTCCACCAATGGCTCCGGTTGCCCCGGTAATCACAATGGAATTTGGCAACTCCATACATGCACCTTCCAAAAGGTTCGTCGTGATCGCACGACCAAAGGGTAAAACCGCAAAGGGTTGGCAAATGCTCAACATTTGCCGTATGTGATGTCAATCTTCAAATGAATCATGCATATCCCGATTCAGTGGCTACCGACATAATCCGTTTGTATTTGCCGGATACATTTCCAGTAGCAGCTCCAGCGGTGACCGCTCACTACCCAACACTGCGGCGCTCTGCGCGACCGCCATGGCAATTCCTGCTTTGCAATAAAAGCCACCGTTAATCTGCGTGGCATGGATGACCGTATTGCGAAAGCGCCTGAACAATTCCGGCTCAGGTGCAGATGCATTCAGCCAGAAGCGGTCGAGCCCATGCTGAAAGGTGAGCCCAGGAAGGTTGTATATCGGATCCGCCAGCGCAATCGTCGGACACGCCAAGCCCAAGGATACGCCGCCCACCGTGCTGTTCACGGTGATGACTCCACGTGCATGAGCCACCAGCTTGTGCAGATTGCCAGACTCCAAATAAACGATCCGACCAGCCAGGTCGAGCTCCCGCTCCTTCTGCCGCAAGAAACCCGCGTAATCGACTAAGCCAATATCGAGCGGATGATTCTTGATCACCAGCAGCGCATCGGACGGCGCATGGCGGGCAAAGGAGAGTAGCACCTCACTCAAAACCTCTGTCATGTCCGTATAGTGCGAGTGGTAGCGAATCTGCGCATCGCTATTGAGCTGCAAGGGCAACACGTAATAGCACTTGGCTGAATCCGCTAGCTGATTGATCTGTACATTGTCATTGGCATGCAGGCGCTTAACTCGCTGCAGACGCCATAAATAGGCCGCATATTCGACAGGGGCTGTTACCGGCGCGTGGGTGCGGTAGCCCGGATAGAGTAGGGGATTCCAGAATCCCGCTAGATGATAGATCACATCGTGAACGCTGCGCGCCAAAAAAGAAGATTCAAAAGGCGCTCCGTCGCCGTAGTCGGGCAATGCTTCGCCCGCCGCCATGAACCAGTCTGGATCCCGTGGTAACAAGGAGTGACCATTTACGCCTTCTCGCTCGAGCGTCACCCAATATGGCCGGAAATAGCCCTCCTCGAAAACATGATTGCGTACCCCACATGCTTCGCCGTGGAGGACTGCAGGCCGATGAACCGGACGCTGGTCGCCAAACATCAGCTGGTCGGTGATGTCATGCTCGGCATAGATGTGATCGAGCAAACCAGTTAATTTCGCGACATCACCCCTATGGTGAACCCCCCCCCCTTCCAGCCAGTACAGTGCATCACCAACATTGAAATTGACACGGCATACGGCATGCCCATCGGCTCGGAGTTGCTGTGCAAGCCGTGAAAAAAAAGGGGAACATACACCTTGCAGAAAAAGGAATGACTTGCGTGGCATCGTAACTACACAGCGGAATCAGGGATGGGCATTTTCTGTCGAAAAGCCTGGCGCAGTATACCGCAGAGGCCAAAGACGGGCCCTCAAAGATTAAAGTTTGCAAAGCTATTGCGCAAAGCCATGCCAAACCCAAATACGGCAATGATCACAGCGAGTGCATGCTTGGTCTAGCACCGCCACCGCGCACAAAACTTGGTGTAACATAGCTCCCCACCAATCTGACAAGAAGCGCCAGTCTCGGCATGATCGAGTCCGGCCAAACTGGCAATGAAACGCACTCGCAGCTCTCCGGAGATTTTCTTTGCGGTCATCCGCGCGCTAATACTTCGTGAAGCCGCCCTGCGCATCGCGGGAGGACGGCTCAGCTGGTTCTGGCTGCTCATGGAACCGATAGCCCACCTCGCACTGTTTGTTGCCCTGTTCGGCTTTATCCTGCAGCGCCTGATTCCCGGAACCGACCCGGCAATTTTTATTGCCATCGGCCTGATTGGATATTTCACATTCCAGCGTACTGCCACCCAAGTGAAAGTCGGCATATCGGCCAACCTGGCATTGTTCAGCTATCGCCAAGTCAAGGTGCTTGACACCCTGCTTGCTCGCGCGCTGGTTGAGCTGGTGCTAATGCTGCTTACCAGCGGCATCCTATTCGCAGCATTAGCCATGATCGGGCGCAATGTCATCCCCGACAACCCGCTGCTGGTGCTCGGCTCCCTTGCGGTAATGTGGCTTACCGGCCTGGGCTTCGGCCTGATTCTGTCGGTGGTGAGCACACTGAGCGAGGATGCAGGGAAGGTTGTTGACTTGATCATGCGACCTCTCTATTTCGTATCCGGAGTCATGTACCCGATCCTATCCATCCAACAGCCTTACCGCGACATGCTGCTATTAAACCCCCTGGTCCACGGTATCGAAATGCTGCGGCATGGCTTTTTTCCGCGTTACTCCTCTCCCCCCAGTATCGACCTGTCCTACCTGGCACTCTGGGCGCTCGCAATGATTTTTGTTGGTCTTTTACTGCAACGCCGCTTCTCACAGCGCCTGGTAACACTATGATCATCGTCAGTGACGTGCACAAACGCTATCAGACCGACAAGGGCTACGGAAAATGGGTACTGAACGGCGTGTCGTTCACCATTCCGCCCCGTGTAAATGTAGGGCTGGTCGGGCCGAACGGTGCAGGCAAATCAACTCTGCTACGCATCATCGGTGGCGTTGACCACCCCAGCAAGGGTGAAGTACGCAGAGATTGCTCTGTCTCTTGGCCCCTAGGCTTCGCGGGAGGACTGCAGGGAACCATGACCGGCCGACAAAATGCAAAATTCGTGTGCCGGATTCATGGCCGTGAAGAAGAAATCCCCGAGAAACTCGCGTTCATCCAGGACTTTGCCGAAATCGGCGACGCGTTCGATGAGCCGGTCAAAAGCTATTCATCCGGAATGAAGTCGCGCCTACTCTTTGGCATGTCACTCGCCTTCGATTTCGATGTCTATCTTTCTGACGAAATTACGGCCGTTGGTGATGCCGCATTTCGCAACAAAGCCGCGGCGGCTTTCAAGAAACTCTCGGACCATGCCGGACTGATCATGGTTTCGCATGGCGAAGGCACCCTTCGACAGTTTTGCCAGGCAGGTATCTGGCTGCATCAAGGTCAGGCCTACTGGTTTGACGATATTGAAGACGCATTGAAAAACTACAAGGACAGCATCAAATTATGAAATACCTGAAAGGCTTGGCCAGCATGTCGGCCAGCACCGTGAACTGGGCGCAGGGCTGGCTGCTACCCGCCATCATGCGACGCCGGGTATTTCGTACGGCTTTTTACATTTCATTGGCCGCCTGTATCTACTGGGGCTTTATTGCATCGGACCGCTACGTCTCCACATCGCATGTACTGATCCAGCGTACCGACCTGATGGCAAGCCAAGCGATGGATTTCGGCGCCCTGCTAGCCGGCGGCGGCAGCAATAACCGTGGCGACCAGTTACTACTGCGCGAACACCTGCTCTCGCTCGACATGCTGAAAAAGCTCGATGCAAGACTCAAATTGCGCGAGCATTTCAGCGACATCCGGCGCGATCCACTCTCAAGAATGTGGAGCAAAGATGAAGAGCTGGAGTATTTTCACAATTACTTCCTCAAGCGTGTCAGCGTTGAATTTGATGATTATTCTGGCGTGCTAATCATTCGCGCGGAAGCCTTCGAGCCTAAAATGGCCCAAGCCATCGTGCAGGCCATGGTCGAAGACGGCGAGCAATTCATGAACCAGCTCGGCCACCGCTTGGCCAGTGAACAAGTCATTTTCCTGGAAAAACAAGTGGTCAACCTGAATGAACGAGTCATGCTGACGTCGCGCAAGCTGCTGGCCTACCAGAACAAAACCGGAATGGTTGCCCCCAAAGAAGAAGCCGAACACATGGCGGGTGTGATCAATGCACTGGAAACTCAGCGTGTTGAACTGAGCACCAAGCGGGCTGGCATGCTGGCGTACCTGAGCCCAGATTCCCCCGACATTGCCAACTTGAATATTCAGCTGGACGCGCTCGACAAACAAATCACTGCAGAACGCCTGCGCCTGGCCTCGCCAGATGGCAAACCGCTAAATGCATCGGTGCTTGATTACAAAATCCTTGAAGGCGAGGCAAAACTGGCAGAAGAGGTATACAAGACCGCACTCGTGGCACTGGAAAAGGGCCGGCTTGAGGCAACCCGCAACCTGAAGAAAGTATCGATACTGCAGAGCGCGAACCTGCCTGAGTATCCGCTAGAGCCACGCCGGCTATTTAACATACTGACCTTTGTGTTGGTGACCCTGATCATCGCCGGCATCGTGCAATTGCTGGTCGCAGTCATTCGCGATCACAAAGATTAAAGTAAGTGGCTTACCTGATGAGTATTTCAATATCAAAACGGATTCACTCTAGCCAAGCACGCTTCATCTTCAGAATCCAGCACGGGATGCATTGATTCTGCAAACGCACTCAGCTGGATGCTGGTTAATACCAGCATAACGCCATTAATATTTACCCGGAACAAGCATGAGCAAACACTGGTTTATCAATCTTTCCATTGCCGCTGTCTGCATAGCCGGCCTCGCACAGGCTGCAAAGCTTGACCCCGCCAGCAAACTGATGGTGGTCAACGACACCTTTGCCAAGCCATCGGCAGCAAGCCAGATTGCAGCACAGGCTAATGCTCCGGCGCTAGTGCAGAACAGCAACGCAGGTTATGGAGACAGTGCCACCAGCGTCTTGAGCGAACCGAGCAAAGCCAGTGCAAATACTGTGTTTGGTGCAAACCTGTTCAGTGGCAATTTCAGCAACAAAGGAGGGGGGCTATTCAGCCCGGACTATCTGATTGCGAGCGGCGACAGGATCATCCTGCGGATGTGGGGAGCCTTTGACCTAGACACAGAATTGATCGTGGATCCACAAGGCAATGTGTTCCTGCCGCACGTTGGGCCGGTGAGGCTTCAGGGAGTACGCAACCAGGATTTGCAGAAAAGCATTAACACTGCCATTGCAAAGGTTTTCCGGGCCAATGTATATAACTATGCCTCATTAGCCATGGGTCAGCCGGTAAAGGTCTATGTCAGCGGCTTCGTCAATATGCCGGGCATGTATGAAGGCACCAGCACCGACAGCCTGTTGCAATACCTGGATCGAGCTGGAGGCATCGATCCCGAGCGCGGCTCGTTTCTTGATGTTCAGATCAAACGGGGTAACCAGACTCGCGCAAGCATCAACCTCTACGATTTCCTCACCAAGGGGAATATGCCGCAAGTGCAGCTAGCCGATGGAGATGTAATTTTCGTTGCTCCTCGTCATAATGTTGTCACGGTAAAAGGACTGGCCAGCAACCCAAAGCAGTTCGAATTCACCAGCAACACCATCGAGCTTGCGACTCTGGGGCAGTTAGCCAAACCGCTGCCGCATGCAACCAATATCCGTATCACCCGCAACACAGGAAACAAACAGAATACCGAGTACCACACAATTGCGAATGCAAACCAGCTAATCGTACAAAGCGGCGATGAAGTCGAATACACAGCAGACAAGAAGCCCGGAACAATTACAGTACGCATTGAAGGCGAGCATCTAAGCGCGCAGGAATACGTGCTTCCCTATGGGGCCAAGGTCGGCGATTTGCTAGGGAAGGTGGAGTATACCCCAAACTCCGATAGCGCCAGCGTGCAGCTTTTCCGAAATAGCGTTAAAGACCGCCAAAAAGCCATGCTTGATGTCGCACTGAAATCCCTGGAAGCAACGGTACTGACAGCCCGCTCCGGATCGGTCAATGAAGCAAAGATCCGCAGTGACGAATCGACAAAAATCCTCAACTGGATCGATCGAGCCCGTCAACTTGAACCGACGGGTCAAGTATTCATCGCCCAGTCATCTCGCAAGAATGATCTGCTGCTGGAGAATGGCGACATCATCCGCATCCCAGTAAAAGACGGGCTGGTGCTGGTAGGCGGCGAAGTACTCTTCCCCAACTCGATAGCCTACGATGAAAACCTGCGCGTTGAAGACTACATCAGCGCGGCAGGCGGCTTTACTCAGGATGCGGACTCATCCCGCATCGTGGTTGCCCATGCCAACGGCAGCTTTTCCAGCGAGAAAAACCTCAAAAAAATCAGCGAAGGTGATCGCATCATGGTGCTACCCAAGGTAGACACTAAGTTCATGCAATTTTCGATGGACATCAGCCAAATCGTTTATCAAATTGCTGTGGCAGTTGGTGTTGTGCTTGACTTCAAGAACTAGTTTACTCAATCAACTTGATAACGTTATCCAAATAAACGCGGCTTGAACAAGCCAGCAAAAAATTGCAATAGAGGAAATTTTATGCGGCATTTACTTATACCCTGTCTACTAGTCATAGTATTTCATGCTGCGCCAAGCCGGGCCGCCTGCACAATCCCTTCATCAGTCTTAAAAGCAGGAAGTCATGAGCTCATCGGCTCCTGCTCTTATAATGTCGCAATTAAAATAACAGAACCAAACACAGCGCTAAACTGCAATGGCGCAACACTAGATGGCGAAGGAAAACTCGGCACAGGTATTCTCGTGGACTCACAAGGGAAAGATTTAAGCAATATCTCTATAACCAACTGCAAAATCCAAAACTACAAGAACACGGGGATCGGGATTGGCTGGGCAATTCCCGACTATCAAAAAACCAATGGACAACACCCAAAATCCGTTAATATTGAATCGGTACACATCTCAGGGATATTAGGGGTCGGGATCTACATTGACGACCATACATCAGGCGTAACAATAAAAGACTCCTCAGTCAAGAACGTTCGGGGCGCAGGCATCTATATTGAGCACGACTCTGAGAAAAGCACGATCATCAACTCATTGTTTGTTGAAAATGGATGGAATGAGAAAGGACATCCAACCCAGCCTGCAATTGCAATAGATGCGTCAGAGAACAACACGATCTCGGGCAATAAATTCTTTGGAAACGGCCTTGCAGGAGTCGCACTCTACCGGAACTGCGATGAAGATTGGGAATCCGGCCACTCTGTAAAACGCGTCCACGGCGCAAACAAAAACCTGATCATTAACAATACGTTTAAGAACGAGATAGTTGGAATTTGGGTTGCATCCAGGCAAAGCCGCGACTTGCGATTCATGAAATGCGGAAGACCCCCCTACAAAATAGATAGCAATGGCGCCGTATTTGTAGAAGATGAAGCCATCGAAAACACAATAGCCAACAACAAAATTGAATCATCGAAAAAAGCCGGCATTATTGTTGAAATGGGCCCAAATGAAATTTCGGGCAACAACATAAAAGACAGCCACACCGACGACATTCTCACAGGGTCGGCAATATATAGCAGAGCCACTGGAAACAAAGCCAAAGCAATTAAGCTTCCCAACAACGTCGCCAAGATCAAATCACAGGAGTAACCGTGTCTAAGATAATTATCAATCATGTGATGTCCCAAGACGTACAGAGTAACATTTACAGTAGCATCATCAATTATTTTAAAGAATTCTCCGGTTCGGATTTTCAACATATCACAACAGTAGAGCCTATTTCAGAGGCATCTGTCTGGCACTACCATCGCCCTCATCTGGAAAAAAGGCTGAAACCACGCTCTGTAGTTACAGTTCATCACGATCTTTCTGATACCGACCCATGGTTGAGTTACGAGAAATTTCATGATCGCTACAAAGAGTCGCAAAAGATTGTCTGCTTGAACACACAGCAAAAAGCATACTTAACGGCACAAGGCATCACAAACACAACAATCATTCCGCACGGATATAACCGCAAGGTATTTATAGCCAATGAAGCCAAGCAAGTAAAAGAGAAATACACTTTCCTGGTTACATCTAGGCGTTATGGCCGCAGGGTCAAAGGTGAAGCCTACATTATTGATTTACTGAAATATTTAGACAACACTCACATTGCGTTTATTTTAGTTGGCCAAGACAGATCCCTCGACGCCCCCTATTTTGAAAAATTCGGGTTCGAAACCAAGATTTATGACAGGCTTCCATATAAATTATTCAACGACTTATATCGACAATCGGATTTTCTTCTGATGCCGAGCTATTTCGAAGGCGGCCCTGCAAACATCCCAGAAGCAGTTGCAACATGCACGCCAATTATCTGCAACCCGATAGGAATGGCCGCTGACCTAGTGCAAAACATGAGAAATGGGCTATATCTAACCATGGACCCAGTGACGGATGGAGAAAACATCAATTCACTAATAAAAAGCCCGAATAAGATCGCAGAAATATTCGCCAACTCAGCCACCCAGGAACATTCATCAAAGGCAATAACCTGGGAAAAATCAATAAAGGCAAACTGCGACATTTACCGGGAGATAAATTGATGCGCTTCTTTTCACCAGACAGCCTACACATAAACACGAAGAACTTTAAATCTATCTTCGATTTTATTACAGAAGGAAAGCACGAGTTTGATCAACACATAAAGGATGCTCGTATAATTGCCAACTACGGCAATTATACCGACTTCCCCTTAGAAGCATCCGCGCAACTAGAACAATACAAGCAATACAACAAAGAATTACTCTACACAGCTCAAATCGACGGAGTGAATCTTTTCAAGCTATGTCAACTTGAACTGCTATCTTACGTCTTCGCAATCACGCCTCATAAAGATCACCCTACGTTTTACACATTCGAGGACATATTCAACTACTGCCATAACGAGCACAAAGAAATACTAATCAGAAACATAGCTATGGCAGCATACTGGTATCATTACTGGAAGCGTTTCTTGCTAAACGCACCAAAATATGACTTCGCTCTGATTTTTTCAGGCAGCTTATCGTACACGCGAGCCCTCATCGAGCAGTTAAAAACCACCAGCACACGGGTTTTCATTTTAGAAACCTTTTTTACCGGCAATGATTTTTACTGCGAAGAAACATTTGAAGCAATACCGAACAACTCGCAAATAAAGTCCGAAAATTACTACAATCAACTACTAAAACTTACTGACACCAGCCACAAAGAAAAGACGAAAGCGCTAAATAAAATACAGCTCGGCTGCAACTTGAATGTCAAACAACCCCCAAGAAAAAACGCGCCCTTATTCAAGAACAAAAGACGCACAATTTTAATACTAGGCCAAGTTGCAAACGATTTTTCACTAATCAATGGACAAGGCGGCGCGATTTCTTCAATCAGCCTATACACAAAACTCATCCAAAAAATACTTGACCAAAGCGACTTTAATATTGTTTTCAAAGCCCATCCGTGGGAACTAAAGAAAACCAATATGAAAGCAAATGTAACGGCCGATGAGATTCAGCGTAGATTTGCCAATGAACAACGCCTTTGCGTTGTATCTGATTTCAATATTGATGAGCTCTTTGATAATGCAGATTCTGTAGTAACGATCAATTCTCAATCAGGAATTGAGGCTGCGTGGCAAGGATTCAAGCCTATTACACTAGGTCTTCCGTTCTATGGTCACAAAGGATTTAGCACAGATTTCCATCCGTCGAATATTGATGCGGCAATTGATTTTATAGCAAAATCACCAAACGATAATTTTAATCTCACTTTACAAGAGTATGATAAGTTCGAGACGTTTCTGACTGTCATACTACAAGGCCAGTTGATAAGTAAGCATCCATCAGGGTTAGCCAAACTGCGCACCCTATTCTCCGCTTTGTCCGCAGTGACCTACCAATCAAACCCTATCAAGTCTCCCCAGCGCGAGCCTAAAATCACACATAGCACTGAATCCACACAGAACCGAGAAGCCATCTCGGAGGAAAAAGCCATCTCGGAGGACAAAAGGAACAGCACAGAGTTAACGCCTTTCCAACGAAAACTGAGAAAATTCAAGCGCTCACCCAAGCGTTTCTTTGCAGACAGCAAGCACAAATGGATGCGCCCGCTTGCTCATTTCTTTAGGGCATAAAAATGTCTATAGATATTCAAAAAATTATATCTACGCATGAGAAAACCATAAACGGAAAGAAAGTACTCTTCGTCCCCAAGAGCCACAGCGATAAATTACTTGTACTGCTAAGTGCCCACAATCAGAAAAACAACTACTTCCTTCTTAGGACTTTTCTCGAGAACCAAACTGACAATTTACTATTTTTAACGGACACGAACAATACATGGTACCTTGACAATGACAAAGGCAAAACTTACGCAGAAATAATATCTAGCTATTCAAACAACTTTCCGGAAGGAAATACTTGCATTTTTGGCTCATCCATGGCCGGATATGCGGCAATCCATTTCGCTCTAAAAAACAACTTGCATTGCCTTGCGTGCAACCCACAGGTCAGCATTGAGTTAAGTTTGGATTATGGTTGGCACGAGCTAAACAAGAACATGCTGCGGACCATAAATAATGGCGGCGCGGTAAATCTGCAAGAGCTAGCCGAGCAGCAGTCTAATCATACAGGCGTGATTTTTATTATTCATGGCCACGCACCGATAGACATAGCAAACGTTGAACTAATTCTTGAGGCAACGCCCAACCACAGGAAATTAATAACCCATACAATTGATAGCGATGATCACGCAATGCCTTTTGGGCGCGACATCGAAAAGGTCAACGCAGCACTCGATTTAATTTTTGCATTCCACAAATTCAACCTGCCGATTGGCGCCACACAATCCAACATAAAAATATTAAAAGACAACCGCCACCACAATAACAGGCACGGCATTAAACGGTACTACAAGAATTGGAAAGGCTCCGACCAACAGTCTTTCGCATGGAACAGGCGTCACTTCCTCCAAAATCCAGGAATTTATTTCTGCCGTGACATCGGACTTTACAATTCGAGCGGCGAGAAAACTGGCACCCCCTTCATTTTCGACGGAAGCGAGCTATGGCAATTAAAATCAGCTATGCCCTGCGATAAAATACACGACTTCTCTGCAGATGAAGTTCCATATGGCCCTGTTAGCAACAACCAAGCCATAGGTAATGCATGGTTTCGCGCTCCTGATGGAGAGTGCCTCCTCCACTCAGATGGGGGCGGCCATTTCACAGCAAAATTCATCACCGGGAAAAACTGCTACTTTAACATCAGCTTAAATCACTTTCTGGATAGTGGGTTTAAAAATGGCCATGAAATATCATGCATGATCGACGTGGAGGTTGAGAGAGGAAGTATCACGTTAAGTTTGGGCGCCCATGGAATATCTGGCTATTATCAAGCCAACAAAATAATTGAATCATCTGGGCGCCACACGCTTGTTTTTCATGCCGACACAGTAAACAACAAACACAGAGATGCGCTGTTTGCGCGCATATACTTCCTCTCTGACGGAAAGAGCAAATCTATTAAAATCAATAGCATTGCATTTGCACACGGAAACTTACCAACCGTAGAAATTTTCGAGAGCACAAAAAATGATTAACCCTTCTAACACAACCCCATTCTCACTTTTTGGCGGGATCAATGTCCTGGAATCCAAAGAGCTAGCCTTAACTGCGTGCGATGAATATGTCCGAGTCACCCAGAAACTGGGGATCCCGTACGTATTCAAAGCGTCTTTTGACAAAGCGAACCGGTCTTCTATCCACTCTTACCGCGGCCCTGGGCTGGAAGAAGGTATGCGCATCTTCGAAGCGGTGAAGACCGAATTTGGTGTTCCTGTGATTACCGATGTACATGAGCCATGGCAAGCACCATTGGTTGCCGAAGTCTGCGACATTCTGCAGCTGCCAGCCTTTCTGGCGCGGCAGACTGATCTGGTTGTGGCGTTGGCTAAAACAGGCAAGCCGATCAACATCAAAAAGCCACAATTTCTCAGCCCATCCCAGATGCTCAATATCGTTGACAAATTCAAAGAGGCGGGAAACGATCAACTTATTCTGTGCGATCGCGGCACCTGCTTTGGCTATGACAATTTGGTCGTTGATATGCTGGGCTTTGGTGTGATGAAAAAGGTTACGGGCAATCTACCCATTATTTTCGATGTAACGCATGCCTTGCAGCAGCGAGATTCGCTGGGTTCGGCGTCGGGTGGCCGGCGTGAGCAAGTTCTTGATCTTGCGAAAGCGGGTATGTCAGTCGGCCTAGCAGGGCTTTTCCTTGAGGCCCACCCGGATCCGGCCAAGGCCAAGTGTGATGGCCCTAGCGCCCTGCCACTCCATCAACTCGAGCCCTTCCTTACCCAGATCAAGGCCATTGATGATCTGGTCAAATCGTTTCCACCGCTAGTGATTGAATAATCATGTCAAAAGTCATTATTGTCATTCCGGCCCGGTTTGGCTCAACCCGATTACCAGGCAAGCCTTTGCTGGATATTGGCGGCAAGCCAATGATTCAGCATGTCTATGAAAAAGCTTGCTTGGTCAAAGGCGTAGACAAGGTGCTGGTTGCTACCGATGACCAGCGGATCATCGATACCGTCCAGCATTTTGGCGGTACCGCAGTAATTACCTCGACCGATCACCCGTCGGGGACGGATCGGCTTGCGGAAGTGGCTCGCCAGCATCCGGCAGATGTCTATATCAATATCCAAGGCGATGAGCCATTGGTCAGACCGGAAGATTTGCAGGCCCTAGTCGATATGATGTGCAGTCATCCTGAGGTGGATGTCGGATCGCTCTATCATCCTGTTTCCGCTGACGAGTCAAGAAACCCAAATACAGTGAAGGTAGTACTGAACAATAATGGCAATGCGCTGTATTTCAGTAGGTCTCCTATTCCTTATCCTCGGGAGGCTGATGCAGCGCTATACAATAAACATATCGGTGTTTATGCATACCGTTCCGCGGTGCTGAGTCAGTATGCACAACTGCCTCAGCCTATGCTGGAAGCGGCCGAATCACTGGAACAACTGCGCTTGCTGGCTAGTGGTTACACCATTCGCATGGTGGGTGTAGCCCCTACGGCCCCAGGCGTTGATACACCGGAGTGCCTGGAAAAAGTGCGCGCGATTGTTGCTGGCCGGAGCTGGCAGGCAGTAAATCCGCTTGCAAGCATCCGCTTGGTGATTACTGATGTGGATGGCGTGCTTACCGATGGCAGCATCATTTATGATGCCTCCGGAGAGTGTCAAAAGCAATTTCATGTGCGGGACGGTTTGGGCATTCGTATGCTGGAAGAAAGTGGCATCCGGGTTGCCGTACTTTCGGGACGCGATTCGGCCACCCTGCGCAAACGCGTTGAAGACCTTGGGATTTCATTCAGTCTGTTTGGTGTAAATGACAAGGCTGCAGCTTGCCTACAGCTGATGTCTGAGGCGGGAGTAGGGGCTGCTGAAACTGCCTGCATAGGGGACGACACCATTGATCTGCCTGCTTTTGAAGTATGTGCTGTCGCAGTCGCAGTAGCTGATGCACCAGATTACATCAAGAAGCATGCCCGGCTTTCACTCAACAAACCAGGCGGTCAGGGGGCATTCCGGGAGTTTTCGGATATGCTTCTTGCTGCGCAGGGCAAATCATCCATTTATGAGTCGGCGGCGGGCTTCTTGCAAGCCATGCACAAAGTAGCCCAGTAAGTTCATTGCACACTTGAAACTTGATTAGTCCTGATGCTGCTTCTGCTCGTGCAGCAAATTGTCACCCTAGGGGAAGACTCTGCACAGGCAGTTCGATAGTAGAATCCTAACCCTGCGCGTGCTCAAGAAGCGAGTCGACCTCTTATTTGTTTTGTCGCACAAAGTCGTGCACCACCTTCCGATTAGCCGCTCCCGCGATGACGGAGTATTGCCCATGGAAGAATCAGTCTGGATGTTGTTTGCCAGCAGCATGCCTGAATGCGGTTTCCCCGGGCGGAGAGTGATGAAGTTGCTGCACGGTTCTACTACATGACCTACATGATCTGGATAATCCGTAACTATGCCCAACTCTGTAAATTCTCTGGAAATTGCAAGACAAGTCATCGACATCGAAATTTCAGCGCTGCACGATATGTCCAGCCGGCTCGGGGCAGATTTTCATGCTGCGGTTCAGCTAATTCTTTCTACCAAAGGGCGCGTTGTAGTTGTTGGAATGGGGAAGTCCGGGCTGATCGGCAAGAAGATTACCGCCACATTTGCATCAACCGGTACTCCTTCTTTTTTTGTTCATCCCGCCGAGGCATTTCACGGAGACCTTGGGATGATCAAACCGACCGATACTGTACTGATGATTTCCAATAGCGGTGAATCTGAAGAGCTGGTCAGGCTAATCCCCTTCCTCCAGTATCAGGAAAACAGGATCATTGCCATGACAGGGCGTCTTAACTCTACTCTGGCAGTCAATGCGCATGCTGTTCTGGATATTTCGGTCAAGCAGGAAGCATGTACCAACAACCTTGCGCCAACGTCCTCGACAACTGCGACACTGGTCATGGGCGATGCCTTGGCAGTAGCACTGTCCACTCTAAAAGATTTCAAGCCTGAAGATTTTGCACGTTTCCACCCCGGCGGTAGCCTTGGTCGGCGGTTGCTCACAAAAGTGCGAGATGTCATGCATAAACAAAACCTTCCAACTTGCCAGCCCGACACAACGTTCCGCGATCTTATCCACAGCATTTCTGCTGGCCGCCTTGGACTTGTATTGGTCATGGACGGTAATGAAGAACTCGCAGGCATCATCACTGATGGTGATGTGCGTCGTGCATTCGAAATGCACGAAGACCCAACAACGCTTTCGGCTCAGCACATCATGACAAAGCAACCCAAGGTCATCGGTCAAAATGAGAGTTTTGCGTTTGCAGAGGAATACATGCGCACAAAAAAACTAAGTTCGCTTATCGTTCTTGACGCGCACGACAACGTCGTTGGTGTACTGCAGATTTATGACATTGGCTAATCAGCAACCCTCACACTTTCTTGCTCTGAGCAAGCCCGTCTTTTCGCAATGCGCCAGCAAGGGGCTTTTACCCGCCCCTTTGACGCTTTATCGACCCGGCAAACAGTTAGCCCTCGGTACGACCGTCATTGGTTGGGGATTAAAACCTTCAGCAGCAAAGGCACGTTTATTTGCCGAGATGAAAGGACTGAATTTCATCACCGTTGAAGATGGTTTTCTGCGATCAGTGGGTATAGGGCAGGGAGAGTTACCTCTCTCTCTTGTTCTGGATGATTTGGGCATCTATTACGATTGCCGCAACCCATCCCGCTTGGAAGCGCTTATTGCAATGCCGCTCACGGCAATTCAGCATACGCGCGCCCAAGCGCTAAGGCAGCATTGGTGCGCTGGTGCGGTTTCCAAATACAACCATCAGCGCATCGTGCACCCGACTCTGCCAAGGGGCTTTATTCTGGTAGTTGACCAGACGTATGGCGATGCAGCCATTGAATTTGGAGGGGCGTCAGCCGATACATTTGAGCGTATGCTGAATGCTGCATTAGCTGAAAATGCAGGGTCTCCCGTTGTACTGAAAATTCATCCGGAAGTTCTGGCCGGGCGTAAACGCGGGCATTTTTCGCTCGAAGCGCTACGTACCAATCCGCGCATTATCTTGCTAGCAGACGATATCCACCCGGCAGAACTGTTGCCTTTGGCATCGCAGGTATATGTTGTAACATCGCAGATGGGGTTTGATGCACTGCTATGGGGCGTTCCGGTACGCTGTTTCGGCATGCCATTCTATGCGGGATGGGGTTTGACCTCCGATGACCTGCCAGCACCTTCACGCCGCAGTCACGCAAATCTGGAGCAATTGATTCATGCGGCCCTGATTGCTTATCCACGCTATGTCGATCCGGAAACCCAGCAGACCTGCGAGGTAGAAGTTGTACTGGCCCATCTTGCGCTGCAACGTCGTATGCGCAGCCGACTGCCGAACTGCGTGCAGGCGTATGGATTCTCGAAGTGGAAGCGGCCAATTGTGCAAGATTTCACCTGGGGTAGCCAGGTGGATTTTCTACGATGGAAGCGCTGGCGCCGGAAAACAGCCTTGCCAATGCTGATTTGGGGCAAGAAACACCTGGAAGCGTTTCCGGACACTGAATACCCAGACATACAAACGACCACACGCATTTCTGTCGAGGACGGATTTATTCGATCAGTAGGCCTGGGGGCTGACCTTATCCGACCAGTGTCATGGGTATTCGATTCCAGAGGTATTTATTTTGATGCTTCCCGCCCTTCCGATCTGGAACATTTGCTCGAGCATGTTGATATGGATGACGCTTTGCTGTTGCGGGCGCGCCGTTTGCGTGAACGAATTGTTGCAGAAAAGTTAACCAAATATAACGTTGGCACTGGCTCCTGGCAGCGCCCCAATAGCAACAAGCCAGTAGTGCTGGTTGCTGGCCAGGTGGAAAGCGATGCATCAATTCGGTATGGCGCAGGCCAGATTCGGAGCAATATTGGCTTATTACAGGCAGTGCGAACGGCACAGCCGGAGGCATGGATCGTTTACAAGCCGCATCCTGATGTTCTGGCGGGCTTGCGCGAACGCGGCCAGAACGAAGATGAAGCCTTACACTGGTGTGATGAACTTGTCACTGATATGCCGATGGCTGATATGCTCACCCAAGTTGATGCCGTGCATGTATTGACTTCACTGACTGGATTTGAGGCGCTATTGCGTGGTGTTCAGGTTGAAGTATGGGGCATGCCGTTCTACTCGGGGTGGGGATTGACGCACGACCATATGCAGTGCAATCGACGTACTCGCCTTCGCAACCTGGACGAACTGGTAGCCGCAGCCTTGATCCTTTATCCAGTATATGTCAGCCGAATAACTGGGCGCTATACCACACCGGAAAGAGCATTGGATGAACTTATCAGCTGGCGTCAGAGTAAACAGGCGGCACTCCCTTGGTGGCGATTGGCTCTACGCAAGCTTCTCCCCTATGTGTAATAAATGGTCATGAGCGCGGTCCTTCATGTCAGCATGGCACTACACACAAGCGCTCGTCTCATTGCTTTGCGGTGACTCTTCACACATGGTAACGAGTCACGCATGATTAGCTAGCCAGGGTAAAACAAGCCGCTACACCATTGCATTTGGCATATGTATCCATTCCCAATCAGGATACTAGCTATTTGTTGAATGACTACAGCAAAAAAATCAAAACTCGAAATTTTAAATACATCTTGTGATTTCTATTAATTCACTTTTCAAAAATCACCGACCAATCATTCGCAAGCTATGGGCGCTAATGGAATTGGTTGACGAAGATGGGCCAGACATCCCTCGTCAGCGACAAAAGTTGCGCCGGGAGCTTTTACTGCTGACAATGCCAACTCCAAGACATTTCATTTCACTTGATGACTACGACATTAACGCTGTCAGCGAAGGGCTGTTCAGTCTGGATCATGGCGGCCTGCGGTTTGATTGCCTGCTACATCGCCATGACAGTGCGGGGTCACCGCTGTTTGTCATTCTTTCCGGCTTGAGAAATCCGGACAAGCATCCCGTACCCAAATTTGACCGACTAAGTTTTGCACCGCTTTTTCCTGGGCATGTGCTGTATGTGTCGGATCCCGTACACCATCACCCGCAAGCCAAACTGCTTCGTACCGGCTGGTATCTAGGAGACGAGAGGCAGCCGGGCATTCCCGCACTGGCTGAGCTGGTTCAGTATATCCGCATTGAATTGGGGGCAGCGCGCTATCCCTTGGTGTGCTATGGGTCGTCTGCAGGTGGTTTTGCAGCGGCTTGCCTAGCCTCGGAACTCGCAGAGGCCGTCGCCGTCGCCATCAATCCGCAAACCCGCTTGTGGCACTTTGGCGGGCTATTTACGGCTTGGCTGCGCACCTGTTACCCCAGTCTTAATCCGCAAACGATCGTCAAGCAAGGGCACCACTTGTTCGATTTACACTCTCGCCTGCAAAAACCGGGCGTTCGCTTGCTCTATGTGCAAAACCAACTCGACAAGCTGCATTTCCAGCGTTATTACCAGCCTTTCTGCCAGGAGTTTGGCTTTAATGCGCTCAGCGATGGACTAAACCGGCAGGGAAATCTGGCCACCTACCTTTATCAGGATCCGGCCGGTCATGGCGGGGAACCACGCTCACTGGCACCTGAACTGATCGCCATCGCGCTACAAATGGCCGAAGGCAGCAAAACAATTGCAGCATGATGCTAATCCATGCATTAAGCACAGGCGCGGTAGACCTCGGTCAGCGACACCAGCCCTTGCTGGGCCAGCTCCAGTCCGTGACCGAGCATGAAGCGCATGCCCGCGGCCTGCGCCTTGGCGTGCAGCTGCCGTTCCGAGAGCGTCGGCAGGAAGTGCTCCCGCAGTTCGTCATCAGGCTCGAGCAACTCGTACACCGCACGCCGGCCGAGGTAACCATAGCCATCACAGACCTTGCAACCCTGCCCCTTCTCGAACGGCGCAAGGTCGGTCAACCCCAACCTCTGGGTAATGATGTCAGGGATTTTCTCGCGTACCCGGCAGTTCGGGCAGTTCTGGCGCACCAGCCGCTGCGCCAGCACCCCCAGCAGCGACGTTTTCAGCAATTGCGGTGAAATGCCCAGCTCCAGCAAGCGCGGAATGGCACCACAGGCTGACGTCGTGTGTAGCGTACTGAACACCAGATGCCCGGTCAGTGCGGCCTCCACGGCCATTTGCGCCGTTTCGGCGTCACGAATTTCCCCGACCATGATGACATCCGGATCCTGCCGCAGCACATGCCGCAGCGTTTGCGGAAAACCAAAGCCCTGACTGGTCAAAAGCTGGATCTGGCACATATTGGGCAGGTGATATTCAACCGGGTCTTCAATCGTGACGATATTCAACCCGGCACGGGAAATGGCCTGCAGCATCGCGTACAGCGTCGTGGTCTTGCCGGAACCGGTTGGGCCCGTGACCAGCACCATGCCGCTTTCATGACGGATCAGTTCATCCAGCTTGCGCAGATCTTCGGGGGCGTAACCAATCTGGTCGAATGCACGCACGGCGCTGTAGGGATTCAGCAACCGGATGACGACATTTTCGCCATACGGCGTTGGCATGATCGAGACCCGCAGGTCGAGGTCCTTCCCGTCAATTTTCAGGGCGATCCGGCCATCCTGGGGCAGTCGCCGCTCGGCAATGTTCAGTGTGGCCAGAATCTTGATCCGGCTGACGACGGCCGGCAGCAGGTGCCGCTCGATGATGCGCAGGGTGCGCAGCTCACCATCCACACGCAGTGCCAGTTCGACATCTTCGCGGCGCGGCCGGATATGCAGATCGGAAGCGCGCATGCGCAGAGCTTCCTGGAAAAAGCTGTCGACGAGCTTGACGATGGGGGTCTGCTTCGCGAGGTATTCCGCTTCCAGCCAGAGGCGGCGATCCTCTGCGCTGTCGGCGATCTTGACGCCGCTTTCTCTGGCTTCTTCTTCGAGGTGCTCTTCGATGCGATCGTAATGCTGCCCGATGCGGTTCAGCAGCGTCATCCGGTCGGCGATAACAACCATGACCGGCTTCTGCAGCAGAAAACGCAGATCCTGGTAGGCATCCTGCGACGGAATCTTGGCTCCCGCCAACACGATCACACTGGGCAGCTCCATGACTGGCAGCAGGCAATGTTCGCGGGCAATCGACGCCGGCAAGCGGCGCAGTAATGCCGACTGGATGATGAAACGCTCAAGATTGATGTGCGGCACACCGAGCTGCTGATGCAGCACGGTTTGCAGGGTCAGCTCCTCGACCAGTCCGAGCTCCACCAGCGCAGCCCCCAGACGCATTCCGGGGTGGCTTTTCTGGAGGATGAAAGCCAGATCGAGGTCTTTTTGCGTCACCATCCCGGCTTCCAGCAGCAACTGACCGACAGGCTTGTGCAACTGGTTGCGGGCATTCTCGATGTAGGTGCGCAGATCGTCTTCGTTTTCGATCAGCTGCAATGCCTTGGCCGGCCCTGTCATGACACTCTCCGATTCATCTGGCTGAATTCAAAGATAGTCGATACAAACAAGCCCGCTGGCGTTTTGACAAAAAAACGGGCCGCATCGCTGCGGCCCGTGACTGACCTGTCCGAAGGTCAGATCTCGACCTGCATCCCCATTTCGACCACCCGGTTGGGCGGGATGCGGAAGAAACTGGTCACGCGCGTGGCGTTGCGCATCATCAGGCTGAACAGCCGGCGGCGCCACCAGGCCATGGCCGGGTATTGTGCCTCGACAATCGTTTCGCGACTCAGGAAATACGACACCTGCATATCATCGAGATTCAGCTCGGGTTGCAATTGGCGCAGTTGCTCGATGATCGCCGGAACCGTCTGTTCGTCCTTAAAGCCGGAGGTCACGATCACCTGGAAGAAGGTCTTGCCCAGTCGCTTGACCGCGACCTGCTCACGGCGGGGAACATGCGGCACATCATCAGTGGTCAGCGTCATGAACACCACTTGCTCATGCAGCACCTTGTTGTGCTTGAGGTTGTGCAGCAGGGCGTGCGGTACCGAGTCACTGCTGGTGGTCATGAAAATGGCCGTGCCCTCCACTCGTAGGGTATCACCGGCCTCCAGCCCCTCGACAAAGCCGGTCAGCGGCATTTCACCCTCGCGCAGCCGTTCGTAGAGCAGTTTTCGCCCGCGTTTCCAGGTGGTCATCAGCGTAAAGACAACCAGCCCGATCACCAGCGGCACCCAGCCACCGACATGAATCTTGAGCGTATTGGCGGCAAGGAACAGCAAATCAATGACCAACAGCCCAGCGAGCACGACAAATACGCCGACACGCTTCCAGCCCTGCAGACGATGCCCCAGAACGATGAAACAAAGCAGAGTCGTCATGACCATGGTGCAGGTCACCGACAGACCATAGGCAGCGGCCAGATTGCTGGAGGTACGGAACATCAACAGCAGCAGGATGACCGAAGCCAGCAGGAACCAGTTGATCTGCGGAATGTAGATCTGCCCCATTTCCTTTTCCGAGGTGTGGCGCACATCCAGGCGCGGGCTGAAGCCCAGTTGCACGGCCTGGCTGGTCATCGAATAAGCGCCGGAAATCACCGCTTGCGAGGCAATGATGGTGGCAACCGTCGCCAGCGCCACCAGCGGCAGCTGCGCCCAGTCCGGTGCCAGCAGGAAGAAGGGGTTCTTGATCGCTTCGGGGTTATGCAACAGTAAGGCGCCCTGCCCGAAATAATTCAGTACCAGCGCAGGCAGCACCAGCCCGAACCAGGCAATGCGGATCGCCGGCCGGCCAAAATGCCCCATATCGGCATACAGCGCCTCGGCGCCGGTAATGCACAGCACCACGGCCCCCATCAGCACGAAGCTGATCCAGGGATGCGCGGCAAAGAAGTGGAAGGCATACCAGGGATTGATGGCGGCCAGCACATCAGGGGATTTGATGATGTTGACTATGCCCAGCACCGCCAGCGTGACAAACCACACCGTCATCACCGGCCCGAACAGCTTGCCGACGGTCGCAGTGCCGTGCGACTGCATAGCAAACAGCCCGATCATCAGCAGGATGGCCACCGGAATGATATAGGGGTCAAACTCATGCGACACCACCGAGATCCCTTCCAGCGCGGAGAGCACCGAAATGGCCGGAGTGATGATGGTTTCACCGTAAAACAGCGATGCCCCGAAAATGCCGCACAGCACCACCAGCATGGTGCGGCGCGGATTGCCACTGGATGCCCGCAGCGCCAGCGCCATCAGCGCCAGAATCCCGCCTTCTCCGCGGTTGTCGTTGCGCAAAACAAAGGCCACGTACTTCAGCGAGACCACCAGCATCAGCGCCCAGAACACCAGCGACAGAATCCCCAGCACATTGAAGGGATCCAGCGTGAGTGGCACATGCCCGTTGAAACACTCCTTGAGGGTGTACAGCGGACTGGTACCGATATCGCCATACACCACGCCCAGTGCCGCCAGCGACAGGGCAGAAAGGCTGGATTGGTGGGTTGCGGTTTGCGCAGCAGCCATGGGTTCGGCCTTGAGCGGATTCAGGAAAAGGCGCGGATTATAACGCCGCGCCCGCAGTATGCCCTTGATTCTAGGTCGACTGTTGCGGCGATGCACCATCCGGGCGCAGTTCCGCGGCCGGCGCACTGTTTTGCTCCCCGCCCGCCACCCGGACATGCCCCTCCTGCAACCCCGTGCGTACGCGCCGCCAGTCGAACCAGGGGCCCGGATCCGTCTTGCGTCCCGGGGCGACGTCGGAATGCCCGGCAATAGCCACGACCGGATGCCGTTTGCACAAGGCAGCGAGCAGCATATCCAGTACAGCATACTGTATCGGCTCGAAGGCTATGAAATCAGAGCCTTCCAGCTCGATACCCACCGAAAAATCGTTACACCCAGGACGCCCCTGCCAGCTGGAAACACCGGCATGCCAGGCACGTGCAGTGGTCGGCACGAACTGCAGCAGGCAGCCATCCCGGCGCAGGAAAAAATGCGCACTGACCCGCAGCTCGGCCAGTTGCGGGTAGGACGGATGTGCCGAGCGATCCAGCGTGTTGGTGAACAGGTGCTCAACATCGTGGCCGGCAAAGGGCTTGCCGGGCGGCAAGTGGATATTGTGAAGCACCACCAGCTCGACCTCGCTGCTAGCGGGGCGGGCATTGCAGTTCGGACTCGCGACCCGCCGCGCAGCAACACACCAGCCTGCCACGTCGATTTCATACCCACAGGGAGCATGTTGCTGCAGCCATTCAGCCAATTCTGCCATCAGGACATACCCAGCCGTTCCATCCGGTAGCGCAAGCTGCGGAAGGTCACGCCAAGAACTTTGGCAGCCTGGGTACGATTGCCGCCGGTCTGCTCCAGTGCCTGCAGAATTGCCACCTTTTCGGTGCGGTCAAGGTAGTCCTGCAAGGGAAAGCAACCGGTGAGGGCGACAGAGCTTGTCGCGCAGAGGGATTCGGCATCGGAGACGGTCAACTGCAGATCGTCGGGCTGGATCTGCTGCCCATCCGACAGCGCCACGGCTCGTTCGAGGACGTTCTCCAGCTCACGCACATTGCCCGGGAAAGAATACTGTCGCAGCGCCACTTCAGCCGCCGCACTCAGTTCGGGCAGCACACTGCCATTGCGCTCGGCCAGCCGCTGCAGCAACAGACGGGCGATCGTCAGCACGTCATCGCCCATTTCCCGCAGTGCCGGCATGCGTAGTTCGATGACATTGAGGCGGTAGAACAGATCCTGACGGAACTTGCCGGCATCGACCAGCTTGCCGAGATTCTGGTGCGTCGCCGAAATGATGCGCACGTCCACGTCTTCTTCCTGCGTGGCGCCGACCTTGCGCACCTTGCGCTCCTGGATCGCGCGCAGCAGCTTGACCTGCATGGTTAGCGGCAGATCGGCAACCTCATCCAGAAACAGCGTACCGCCATGCGCCGCCTGGAAAAAACCACCACGATCTTCGGTGGCACCGGTAAAGGCCCCCTTGCGGTAGCCAAAGAATTCGCTTTCCATCAGATTTTCCGGAATCGCCCCGCAATTCACGGCGACAAAGGGCTGGCTGGCACGGCTTGATCCATAGTGAATCATGCGCGCGGCCCTTTCCTTGCCCGAACCGGATTCGCCGGTAATGTAAACTGGGGCCTGATTGCGTGCGAGCTTGTCGATCAGCTGCAAAGCCTGGCGCAGCGGCGCCGAATCGCCGGCCAGCAGCGCGGTTTCGCCCGCTGCTGGCTTCTGCACCGGGGCCGCAGCGGCATCGATCTTCAACGCCGATTTCACCAGAGTACGCAATTGCTCCAGCGCCACAGGCTTGGCCAGGTAGTCAAAGGCCCCCTGCTTCAGCGCCGCCACGGCGCTTTCAGTGCTGCCGTAGGCGGTAATGACGGCGACCGGGGTATCGTGGCCGGCCACCTGAATGGCTTTCAGCACATCCAGCCCTTCACCATCGGGCATGCGCATATCAGTCAGGCACAGATCATAGGCCGTCTGAGCGATCAATGCCTTCGCCTCAGCCACGCCATAGGCCTTGTCGACGATCAGCCCCATCTTGATCAGTGTCAGCTCGAGCAGATCAGCGAGATCACGCTCGTCATCGACCACCAGCACCCGACGGTCATTCCTCGTTCTTTTCTGCATTCACCACCCCGAACAGAATACGGAAACAGGCGCCACCGTCAGCGGGGGCGTGATACTCCAGGCTCGCCCCGTTCGCCGCACAGATTTCCCGCGCAATATACAGACCCAGGCCTGTCCCCTTGGCCTCGGTCGTAAAAAACGGCTCGAATAACTGATGCTGGGCATCGGTAGGCACCGGCGGGCCATCGTTGATGACATCCAGCACGGCATAGCCTTCTGCCATATCGAGCACAAAACGCAGGCTGCCTGCTGTCTTGCTGCAATAGCGCCAGCCATTGCGCGTCAGGTTCCACAGCACCTGCTGCAACTGGCCGGGGTCAAAACGGATCGGCTCCGGCAGATGCCCCAGCACCGGTAGGGCAACGACTATCCCTTCCTGCTGTACAAAGCTCTCCGCAAAGACCCGCAACCACTCATGCAGCTCGATGTCGGCGCGTCGTACCCGGTCGCGGCGATTCAGTTCGAGCACATCGCTGACCATCTGGTCCAGCCGGCGGGTGTTTTCCGTGATGATTCCGGTGAGGCGCTGCATCAGCGCATCATGCTGGCTTTCTTCCTGCAGCAATTGTGCGGCATGGCTGATGGCTCCCAGCGGATTGCGAATTTCGTGCGCCAGATTGGCCGTCAGCCGCCCCAGCGCAGCCAGCTTGAGCTGCTGCGCCTCTCGCCGCAGCCGATCCATGTCTTCCAGATAGATCAGCACGCTGCCCGCCTTGTCTTCGCCAAGGGGCAAAAAACGCGAGCGCAGTGTCTTGCGCTGCAGTTGCAGCAGGCCGGTGGCAGACCAATCCCCGGCACGCCAGCGCTCCAGCTGCCCAGCCAGTGCCGGAGACCAGTCCGCCAAAGCCTCGCCGCGCAACGGCGGCAAGGTACCAAGGCGCAAGACCTGCTCGTTGTACTGGTGTACCTGGTTGGCCGCATCGACCACGACCACGCCATCGGACACATCCTGCAGAATCCGGGCATTGAGCTGCCCCAGATTGGCAAGATCAATGCCCCGTTGTTCGGCCAGGGCGCGGTTTTCTTCGGCATAACGGGCCAGCCGGTGCGCAACCAGCGCGACGGTAAAAAAAGCCACGCACAGCAACACCGGCGAGAAATAATCGGGAAAAAGCTCGCCATTGGATTGCCAGGTCATCCAGGCGGTCTGTCCAAGCAGCGCCAGTGTGGCGACTGCGGCATAAAACAGCGTCATCCGCCCCCGGGCAATCAGCCCGGCGGCAGCCAGATAGGGCAGCAAAAGCATGCCAAGACCACTACGCACACCGCCCATGAAGTGCATCAGCAGCATCACGAATCCGATGTCCACGAGCAACTGGCTGGTGAGCTGAACCGAAAAGGCCGGCCGCCGCCCAAGGATCGGCAGGAAGAACAGACAGGATGCCGTGGCGTAAGCCATCAGCGTCCAGATCAGCAAAGGCAGCTGACTGTAGTCGAGATTGTATTGCCCGGCTCGCAGGCGCAACCCCACCGCCAGTCCGAGCACCACCAGCAGGCGAAAGCCGTTCAGCAGCCGCAGCGAGCGCCAGCGCGCCTCGCTGGCGGCCAATGCAGCCTCCGCCGAAGGCACCCCGCTGCTAGCGGGCGCTGTGACTGCCATGATGCTGTCGCGGCATGCCTTCGACAAAGCGGGACAGCTCCGACAGCGCCGCCTCGTATACGCCACGCTTGAATTCGATCACCGAATCCAGTGGCAACCAGTAATCGCTCCAGCGCCAGGCATCAAACTCGGGATGACTGGTGCGGCGCAGACAGACATCGGAATCCCGCCCGGTCAGTCGCAGCAGAAACCAGATCTGTTTCTGCCCGCGGTAGGTACCCCGCCACTCGCGGCGCACCCAGTTGGTTGGCACGTCATACTTCAGCCAGTCGCGCGTACGCCCCAGAATCTGCACATGTTCCGGCAGCAGGCCGACTTCTTCGGCCAGCTCGCGGAACATCGCCTGCTCCGGCGTTTCTCCGTGCTTGATCCCGCCCTGGGGGAACTGCCACGAGTGCTCGCGCACGCGCTTGCCCCAGAACACCTGATTCTGGCGGTTGAGTATGATGATGCCGACGTTCGGCCGATAGCCGTCACGGTCGAGCATGGTTACTTCCTGAATTCGTTGGTTACCCCGATTTTATGGCATGGCGGGGCACTTGCAAACCGTACTGTTCGTTTCCAGGGGCAGTTTTCTGCCCCGAAAGCCATTAGATGAACAGGCGGCGATCGTTATGCGGGTTCATTCTGGCCAGATCACTGACGAATTCGCGGAATTCGAGCGGATAGCGCGCCTCCAGTTCGGCAGCACGATCCGTCAATTCAGCCCACTTGGGATTGTTCAGTGCCCGTTTGAAACCAAAGGCAATCACATTGCCCTTCTGCCGCGCCGGCAACAGCAGAATCCGGCTACCAAAGACGGCAGAAATCAGGTCGCAGTACTGGGCAAAGCGCTTGTCCGATCCCCACAGGTTCACTGCCAGCACGCCACCTTCGCGCAACCGATCACAGCAGGCCTGAAAAAACTCGGCAGTTGCCAGTGGCGGCGCAATACCCGTGGCACTATATGCATCCATCACTATGAAATCCGTAGACTCCAGTGGCATACCATACACATGTGCAGCGCCATCGGCGGCCAGTACGCTCAACCTCTCGTCATCCTCGGGCAGATAGAACATCGAACGAGCCACGTTGATCACCTGCTGGTGCAACTCGACCACCGTCTGCTTCGTTTCCGGCAGGAATTCGTGCACCCATTTGGCAATCGAGCCGCCACCCAACCCAATCAGCAGCATGTCGCGCGGCGCATCAGCAAACAGAAGGCTGCCGAACACGCAGCGCGAGTAGGACAGCACCAGTTCGGTCGGATTGCTGATGCGCATCGCGCTTTGCGTGTCATCGCCGCCGAAATGCAGCTTGCGGATACCCGCATCCTCGGAAATATCGATGACGATATCATCAGCCGAGGTCTTGGAAAATCGCTTGGAGCGGAACAGCATCACATCTCCCCGCAATCGTTCAGCCCGGCGACCGGCCGCGAGGCGAGGATGTTGATGCGGGCAGGATCACTGAAGCTTTCCTTGTCGAAGGCCTTGTCGCCATCCTCACGCGCGACGCCATCGGCGCGGATGTTCACGAAATCGAACTGCTTGGGGTCGGCCAGGTGCGAAGGCACGACATTGCACATCGCGGTGAACATGGTTTCCAGCCGGCCAGGGAAGCGCTTGTCCCAGTCCCGCAGCATGTCGCCCACCACCTGGCGTTGCAGGTTGGGCTGGCTGCCGCACAGATTGCACGGAATGATGGGGAATTGCTTGATCTCGGCGTAGCGCTCGATGTCCTTTTCGCGGCAGTAGGCCAGCGGGCGGATCACCACGTGCTTGCCGTTGTCGCTCACCAGCTTGGGGGGCATGCCCTTCAGTTTGCCGCCGTAAAACATATTGAGCAGCAGCGTTTCCAGGATGTCGTCACGGTGGTGGCCCAGCGCGATCTTGGTCGCGCCCAGCTCCTCGGCCACGCGGTACAAAATGCCGCGACGCAGGCGCGAACACAGGCTGCACGTCGTCTTGCCTTCTGGAATGATAGCCTTGACGATGGAATAGGTGTCTTCCTCGACGATGCGGTATTCCACCCCGATGGACTGCAGATACTCGGGCAGGATGTGCTCGGGGAAGCCCGGCTGCTTCTGGTCGAGATTGACCGCCACGATGGAAAAATCGATGGGCGCGGATTTCTGCAGATTCAGCAGGATGTCGAGCAGCGTGTAGCTGTCCTTGCCGCCCGACAGGCAGACCATGATGCGATCGCCCTCTTCGATCATGTTGAAGTCGTTGATGGCATCACCAACGCCGTGGCGCAGGCGTTTGGCCAGCTTGTTCAGGTTGTACTGGGCTTTCTTTTCCGGGTCGTTCATGACCTCGGCAGTTGTCTTGGCGTCCATGGGCTCTCAATGGAAACGGGGCGCAGCTCCAAGGAGAAGGCGCCCCGTTAACGGCAGATCGTTGAATTGACGCGAATTTTAGCTCAGCGCAGCCGGCGCTGTCACGCCACCCTGCGGCGCATGGCGCGGCAGCATCATGGTAAAGCGCGTGAAATGCCCCACTTCGCTACTGAGCAATACCTCCCCCCCCAGCACGCCCGTGATCAGGTTGTACACCAGATACAGTCCGAGCCCCGAGCCCCCCTGCCCCATGCGGGTGGTAAAAAACGGGTCGAAAACCCGCCTGTGCAAGGACTCGGGAATGCCTGCCCCATTATCCTCGTAGACCAGCTCAATACGTTCGGCATCCAGCTCGCGCGCCGCAACAGTAATCACACCGCCCGATCGGCCTGCCAGGCCATGCAGAAGTGAATTTCCCAATAACTGGCTGATCACCTGCTCGATCGGGCCGGGATAACTGTCAAGCAGCAAGGCCCCAGCGAGATCACACTCTAGAGTATGTCCGGCCTGCTGCAACACTCCGGCATAGGTAGCCAAGACGTCACCCAGCACCTCGCGCAGATCGAATGACTGCCGCTGCTCGCTGGTGGTATCAACCGCCACTTGGCGGAAGCGGGCAACCAGATCGCTGGCCCGGTTGATATTGCGCTGCATGATCGCCGTGCCGTCACGGCACAGTGCAACAAAACGCTCGGCCTCTGCCCGCTTCATCCGCCCCTCGCGCATGCCGTCCTCGAACTGCTGCGCCTCATCCATCAGCGTCGAGGCAATGGTCAGTGCACCGCCCAGCGGCGTATTGAGCTCATGCGCAATTCCGGCCACCAGGCTACCCAGGGACGCGAGTTTTTCCGACTGCACCAGCTTGGCCATCGCGTGATGCAGTTCCTCGTTGGCGTGCTCCAGCTCGCGCGTGCGCTCCTTGACCCTGCCTTCGAGCGCTTCATTGGATTCCATCAGCCGGGCATTAAGCTGATGGATTTCCCGCTGGAAGCGTTTGCGCTCGGAGTTGGCCAGCGCCCGCGAACACATATCTGCCAGCTGACTGCCATGCAGCAGCTCATCAGGCGTCCAGTTGCGCTGGGCACCAACATGCTCCATCCAGAACAGCCCGATCAATCGGCCTGGCACCCGCACCGGAAAAGCCAGCAGCGATGAAATCGCCAGCGGCTGCAGGTATTCGGCCGCCAATCCCCAGGTCAAAGGGTGATGAATGCAATCGTGGGCAATGATCGATTCAGGTTCGCTGAGCCAGCTGGCCAGCTGCGGCCACGCCTGCTGCCCCCATTCCTGTCCGCGTTCAAGACGATCCAGTGCCGCGATGAAGATGCTCGGGCTCTTCAGGCTCAGTCCATCCTCCTGCAGCAGCAGGATTTGCACCCGGGCAACCCCCATGATGGCGCTGGCCTGCCGGCAGAGAATGGCAAAGGCTTCTTCCTGTTTGCCCGAGTCCAGCGCCGGATGGTTGGACAATTCCACCAGCAATCGCGCCGGGCTGGGCCGCAAACCCGCCTTGTCCTCCAGCTCGCGCTGGCGCTCGGGCGCCGCCGCAGCCTGGATACGTTCGGCCAGGGTAAAGCCGGCCTTCAAGGCATTAAGCGCGGTGGAATATCCGCCAAGCTGCTCGGCATAGCGGGCTATCGCCAGATGCTGCCGCTCCAGGATATGAATGAAATTGAATTCCTCGCTGATTTTCACGCCTTCCATCAGCGTTTCCAGCGCCTCTTCCAGTTTGCCGTGACGCGCCTTCACTTCGGCAATCGCCAGCAACAGATTGGCCTCCCCCCAGCGATAATCCACCATCCTGGCCGTCGCCAGACCGGCAAACAGATGCAGCTCGGCCTGATCAAGCCGGTCTTGCCGCAGGAACATCTCCCCGAGACGCAGATGCGATTCTGCCGCGTAATCCCAGAACTTGCCTTCGTTACAAAGCGCCAGCGCATCTTCGAAGACTTCACGAGCCTCACCAGCATCGCCGTAGCGCATCAGATTCACGCCAAGGTTGATCTTGATCTTGGCGTCCAGCCAGGGGTCGTAATCCAGGTGAATACGCCCGAGAGCCGCGCGATGCAGGGTAGCGGCAGACGCATAATCACCGAGTGCATCATAGATTTGCCCAAGCCCGACTTTTGCCAGCATCCAGACACGATCACTGCCGCCAGTGGTTTCGCAGATCTCCACGCAGCGCGCCCAGTACTGGATGGCCGGACGGTATTCGGCATTGGTGTAATAGCTGCGGGCAATCTGTTCGAGCAGGCAGGCCTCGTTGGCAAACAGATGTTGTGCCTGTGCAACCTGCAGCGCCTCGAACAGGACATTGCGCGCCTCGGCAGCATGGCCCTGATGGTCCATGATCAGCCCGTACCGCTCGGCCGCCTGCACGTGCGCCAGTGGCGAACGCATAAGCCGGCTCGCCTCGATCAGGCCAACGCAGAGTTTGCGCCCCCTCTCGAGGTCCGTATGCATGATGGCATCGATTTCCGCCAGCAGTTGCTGCTCGGGCGGACTGAGGCTCTCATCCATTCCATGCCCTAGTTGCTGTCCATGCACCAGCATGGCACATCAAGGTAGTTTTTTCCTCTCGGGACATGCGGACACCAACAGCTGACACTCGCGACGGCCGGAGCTTCCCACCCTGCCTGTCAGGCTCGCTGCAGGTAATCATCCAGCTTGCGCGCCACCACCGCCGCCTCGCCCTGGGTCAGCAGCACACTGGCATACGCCGGGCGAGTCATGTCGCCCAGCCAGAACACCCCACGCTCCTCAGCAGGCAAGCCATTCACGGCCAGTTGCGGGAACTGCGCCAGCACGGGCACCGGCTCATAGCCATAAAAGACACAGGCATAGTCATAACGCTGCCCTGCCAGCGAGACACCAGCCATATCGCAGGCCGGCTGCAGCGCGCCGCAGTGCTCGTGCACGGCAATGGCGGGCTCGGCAACCACCTGCTGGCGCAACAAGGCACTGCCACGGATTGCTCCACGCGCCAGCACGCTCACCGCACACCCCCGCCGCGCCAGAATCAGGGCGTGCTCGAGGGCATTATCCCCCCCGCCCAGCACCGCCACGCGCATGCCCGGCACCACCTCGGCCAGCGCAGCGAGCCCGGGCCCCACCAGCAGACGCGGCGCTGGCGGGTAAGGCGAAAACGGCCGGGCCCCGCAGGCCAGCGCCAGCGACCGCACCCGCACGTTGCGCCCCAGCCTGGTTTGCAGCGCAAACCCGTGTCGCAGCACCTCGACCGTTTCGGGCTGATCGCCACAGAGCAACCGCGCCGCATCGACTTCAGCCAGCACCCGGGCCATGTACTGGCGCCCGCTGATGCCGGCAAAACCGGGAATCCACTTCAGCGGGTAATCACTGTGCGCCAGTGCCCCTCCAGCTTGTGCCGCAGCCTCCAGCAGCAACCAGCGATGCCCCATGCCGGAAAGCCATTGCGCCAGCGTCAGCCCACCCACGCCGCCCCCGATAATCAATACTTCTGCGTCGAATACCTGCCCTGTCTGCATTGATGTTCCTGCCACCCTTGATTCTGCCCGCCGACTGGAGTTCGGTGCGGGAATGCTAGAATAACGCGCTTTGCCCCAGCACCGAATAGCGAGCCCTCGCGCATGAACCAAGCCCAGCTCCCCGCCCCGACTCCCGAAGCCTTCGCTCACTCGCAGGCACTGGTGGCCGCGCTCCGCCAGCAGATCGCCGACGCCGGCGGCTGGATTTCCTTTGCCGACTACATGCGCAGCGCATTGTATGCACCGGGACTGGGCTATTACTCGGGAGGCGCCACCAAATTCGGCGAGGCCGGTGACTTCATCACCGCGCCGGAAATCTCGCCACTGTTCGGCCAGAGCCTCGCACAGACGGTCGCCACTGTTCTCGCCGACGTTCCGGACGGCATCGTCCTCGAACTTGGCGCCGGCACCGGCAAGCTGGCCGTACAGCTGCTGGGCGAACTGGAGCGCCTGGAATCCCTGCCCGCCCGTTACTGCATCCTCGACCTCTCGGCCGAACTACGCGAACGCCAGCGCGCCACCATCGCCGCAACCCTGCCGCAGCTGCTCGACCGCGTCGAATGGCTGGATGCACTGCCCGCACAATGGCAAGGCATGCTGGTGGCCAACGAAGTGCTCGATGCGGTTCCCTGTCAGCTGGTACATCGCGATGCGGCCGGCACACTGTTCGAGCGCGGTGTCAGTGTCGGCGAACAAGGCTTCGCGTTCAGCGACCGACCGCTGCAAGATGCAGCGCTTGCCCAGGCCGCCAGCATATTGCCTGACGACTACACCAGCGAATTCCAGCCCGAAGCTGCGGCACTGATTGGCAGTTGCGCCGCCGGACTGACCCGAGGCGCCATGCTGTGGCTCGACTATGGCTTTCCGGCGCGCGAGTTTTACCACCCGCAACGCAGCGAAGGCACGCTGATGGGGCACTACCGTCACCACAGCATCCACGACCCATTCTGGCTGCCCGGACTCACCGACCTCACCTGTCATGTCGACTTCTCCGCCATCTACTCGGCAGGTCATGCCGCCGGCCTCGCGCTGGAGGGCTACGTATCCCAGGGGCAGTATCTGCTCGACTGCGGCATTCTACAAAGCTTCGAGGCTCATACCCCTGAGCTGGATGACAAACAGCGCATCATGGCACTGAACGCCGTGCAGAAACTGCTCTCGCCGGCCGAAATGGGCGAGCTCTTCAAGGTCATCGCCTTCTCGCGCGGATTAAGCGGCAACAGCCTGCTGCCGGGCTTTCGCAGCGCCGACCGTTCCGGCGCGCTGTAATTTTTGCGGGCGAGGTGCTTGACAGCCCGAAAAAGCACCTCCATAATCCGGCCTCTCTTGGCTATGTAGCTCAGTCGGTTAGAGCACAGCACTCATAATGCTGGGGTCGCAGGTTCGAGTCCCGCCATAGCCACCAGACATCAGTTTCAGGCAGTGCCAGAAACTACCAAAAACCCCGTAAAGCTTAGGCTTGCGGGGTTTTTTCATTCCCAGGCATCTCCACGCCGTCCTAGCGCATCCCATATTTTTGGGGGTACGCTTAGGGGTACGAACCGGAGATACCCCAATGCCCCGCCAAACCAAGCCGCTGACTGACTCTGAATGCCGCAACGCAAAACCAGGCGACAAGGACTACAAGTTGTTTGATGGCGGTGGCTTGTTTCTGCTGGTCAAAACCAGCGGAGCCAAGCTCTGGCGAATGAAGTACGCCAAACCGGACGGCAAAGAATCCAGCCTGTCGTTTGGCGCATACCCCGACGTACCCCTAAGCGCTGCCCGAAAGCTGCGCGACGATACCCGCGCGCTTTTAGCCAGCGGCAAAGACCCTCAGACCGAGCGCGCAGCAGAACAGCTGGCCACCCGATACGCAGCCAGCAACACCTTCGAGCTGGTGGCGCTGGAATGGCATGCCAAAGAGAAGGCCAGCAGCAAATGGGGCGATGATCATGCCGGGCGCATCCTGCAGCGCCTGCGTGATGATGTATTCCCGCACATTGGCCGCCAGCCGGTCGAAAACCTGAAAACCCGCGATCTGCTGGTCGTGCTGCAGGCAGCTGCCGCCCGTGACGCACTGGACTTGGCCAAACGACTACGCCAGTACATGACCGCCATCATGCGCTATGCCGTGCAGACCGGCCGTATCGACAGCAACCCTGCACTTGACCTGCAAGGGGCTGTAGCGAGCCGCCAAGCACGCCATCACCCTGCCCTGCCCCTCACCCGCACCAGCGAGCTGGCGGCGCGGATTAGCGGCTACAGCAGCCGTATTGCTCGTGATGCCTCGTTATTCGCCCTGCTGACCGGAGCTCGGTCATCAGAGTTTCGTTTTGCGCAGTGGAGCGAGTTTGATCTGGGCAAGGGTATCTGGACTATTCCGCCCGAGCGCGAAGCCGTGGAAGGCATCAAATACAGCGAGCGCGGCGAGAAAATGGGCCGTGAGCGCATCATCTATCTTTCGCGCCAAACCGTCGCCTTGCTGGCACGCATGCAGGAAATCAACGGCACAGCGGGCTTTGTGTTTGCCGGCCAGAAGCCCGGCACTCCCATCAGCGAAAACACCGTTAACCAGCTGCTGCGACGTGTTGGTTATGACACGCAGCAGGACGTGTGCCTCCACGGCTTTCGCACCATGATGGTTTCCGCGCTGAATGAGTCAGGCCGCTTTAACCCTGATGCGGTAGAACGCCACATTGGCCATGAGGGCAAGGCCAGCGCCGGAGCTGCTGTGCGTGCGATCTACAACCGCAACGCGCAATACCTGAAAGAGCGCCAAGCCATGCTGCAATGGTGGGCTGACTGGCTCGATGCGCTGCAAGACGCCGGCCATCATATCGAGCCATGTGACTTCAATCCGGGCAAGGCTGCGGTGCTGGTGCTTAACCGCGCCGCTTGAGGGCGGTGTCGATGAAGCAATCGGGCAGCGCCAGCGACAAGCGATCATGCCGGAAGTTGCTAAGTACGACGGGGCATGTATGGGAAATGAGACATATTCGAGAACATGCTGACGATAGACTTGCTTGAAAACCCCTTTTCTCTAAACTAATCGCCCGGCAATTTGGCCGGAATAATATGTGCCTAGAGAGTTTAAGGATATGTCCGAACAAGTCGCCCCCAATATCGACGAACCAAAATCAAACCCGTGGCTGCTGAAGTTCTTGGGTGTCATCATCATGTTTGTCAGCATACTGGCCTTGCTCATGCTCTATTCTTGGAGCGGCGGTAAAGTGGTCTATGACGGCGATAGTGTTCAGGTTGAGCACTATTATGAATTGCGATATATCGGTATCGCGGTTTCACTTATTGGCCTGCTAATTGGTAGCATTTGGACGGCGGTTGGAGTGCTCATTGATGAGCTGCGATCTCATTCCGTTGCCGGGGTCAAGCACGCAGCCTTGCCATCGCTCACTGAGCAGCTGCAGGAACTGCGGGCGCATACCGAGCGCTGATATGCAGGCTGGGCGTAACGAGGCAGTGAGTCACGCATAAGGTCAAGATGACAGCCCCGATTTGAGCCTTGGCTGTCCAAGGACAAATCTGCCGCAACAGAATGGACGCGGCGTGAATGGGGTCAGCATCGCTTGTTTTTCTAGGGCTTCGCCCTCCAATGCAGGCTCGGTGAGTTCGTTTGGCCCATTCCGGGGTGTTATGTGCTGCGGTAGTTGATTCCTGGCCGTCAGGAAGGACGTGGCGCAAATTGCATCAGCCGCAGACATGCAAGTCAGGGGCAAGGCTACCTTTTGTCTCAGGCCGCACTGAAACTCAATGACAGAGCCACTTCCAGCAGCATTGTCACTCACAATGCAGGAGAAGTTTCAGCGGGTTTGGATGCTTCTCGGCCCTGATTATGCAAGGTTGCTGAAGGGCTTCCCCTTGCCCGTTTTCGGCACTCCGGCGCGAAAACCTTGTCTGCTGCGTGGGGCGATCTTTGCATCTGCGGGCAAGCGTGGGCTTGCCCGTTTCAGGTAAAAAGGGGTTGCAGAATTTGCCGGGGAAGGGGTTGCATTTGCAGTGACTGATGCAACCCCTTCTGCGGCGAAAGAGTGCAACCCCATTTCATCCAACAACGGCGCGGGTTTCAGGGCTTTTTCTTTCATCTGCCCTGAAGGGGCAGATACACGCCCATAGAAAGGTCAATATGTAACTAATTGAGCTTCTCCTTTCGTTTCAGTTGATGACAAAGCTCGTCCAGCTTAGCGAGCTGCTTATCGACGGATTGTCGGGTGATGGGCTGTCCGGTAATGCGCCGGTAATAGCTGGCCGTCCGGGTGCTGTGCTCGCCGGTCAGTACGTGAATTTCCTTCAGCAGCATTCGACGTTTGAGCACATCACTACTGCTGACACTTCCCGACTTGTCCCGGCGAGCCATTTGCTCACGCATCAGTTCGACCTTGCTCTCGCGCAGCCTATTCAGCGTTCTGCGCTTGAGCTGAACATCACGACCGCATAACCAAGCCAGTTCATCGCGCTGCCTGGGCAGAAGCCCCATGCCGCCCGCGTAATAGGTCGCAGAGCGTTCCGCGCGCCCATAGACCCATAGTGCGGTCTTGTGCCAGCTGGCGCTGTCCTGCGCGGTTTGTGGGGCAAATAGACGCTTCCATTTACTCCAAATCGGAATGTGCTTCGGATATGTTCTCCTGACCCAATCGACATCAGCCAGCCACCATTCATAGGCGCGTTGCGGGTCTTCCAGCTCATCAGAGCATGGAAGACCTCGCAGCGCAGGCGGCAGCCCCTGCGCAGCCATGAGAAACTGCAACACCCAGCGCCGGGCAGGATTGCGCTGATGTCGCAATGACGACAGCAGTTGCGACAGCGATTGCCGCTGTATCTGTTCCAGCCAGCGGGCGAACGCTTCCTCATCCCGGCTCCGCTCCGCAATCAGCAGCTCATGGAGATTGGCAGCTTGCATGGCCCCTCAGAAATCAGCACATATTCCGAGTTCGGCAAAGGGCCAACAATGACGATGTGCTGACCGGCATATTTGGTGGAATAGATAATTTGGCTGCCCGCGTCAATTGTTTGGCCTATGTGCTGCCGGGCATATTTTTTGGAATAGATAAATCGGATGTCTTCATCACCTGCTTGACCTTCTCTGTTCTCAGCCATGACGGCCACATAGTTGTCTTCATTGATTTTTTGAATATGCATTTTAATTTCCATCAGTAATTGGTTGATTGCACATCATCACAGCAGCCCCTTGGCTACGCAATACCGCACATGATCATGAGCGCTTCCGTCATAAGCCTCAGAATTACCATCAATCACGATGTAATTTCCGCTTCCTTCTACCGGGCCGACAATCATCAAGTCATCCTCGTCGTGCGTAATCAGCTTGATTGTCATCACGCCCATTTGCTGCGAATGCAGCAGCTTTGCGTTGTTCATGATGCTGTCGTGATCAAATTGGTCAATGCAGTGATAGTTCATGTGATTTTCCTTCAAATGGGTCATTGAGTGTTTCGAGGCAGGGAATTCATCCAGGCCTCAATTTGGTCAGAACGCCAGCCAACGGCGTGCTGAGACAGCCGAATCGACTGCGGAAAATGGCCCGACTGGATATGACGGTAGATGGAGCTTTTGGAGATGCCGGTGATGGCTGTGACATCCTTCATGCGAAGGATGCGGTGGGACGCGGGGGCGAGGGTTTGCCGTTGAAGCCCGTGCGGATTTTCTTGCATAGCATTCCTTTGGTTATGAGACCAAGTAACACCCGAGGACGCCGGGTGAAACTTAGGATGGAATGCTAGTTCGCAGGGGGAGAGGGGGCCAGAAGAAGAACTTCGTAGTTCTTCTGCTTGACCAAGTTACTCGGTAGACTCGGGTGTATTTTCCAAATTCAAGATGGCTTCACGTCTTTTATACATCCTAATGTAGATCGGCGTAACCCAATTCGCGGCATCTTCTGCTTCTTTAATGGCCTGTTTTTCTTTAGACCACAAACTAACATTGTTAACAAATAACCTAGATTTTAAATCAAACTGAAGAAGCTCATCTTTCACTTTTTCAATACTAGGATAAGCAACAATATCGCCATTCTCTAAAACTACGGTGTGTTTAGCGTAGATGCGCCGCGCAAGCAATTGCGCCCTTTTTGTAAAAATGTGTTTCTCGACTTGCCCGCTTTCTTTGAAGTTAAAAAATGAATGGCTAACTAGCTTCTGAAATGGAGCGACCTCTGAGATATTTTCAATTAAGAAGCAAAGTGACCCCCTGATGTACTCCAATGTATCATCCTGGATGTTTTTTTCATTTTCTTGGCTGTTTTTTATTCTATCTAACTTCCTCCTCACCATTTTAAATATTATTCTATTTATCTCCTTTTCTATCGCCTTCTCATTCTTATTATTGCTGATTACCTTCTCAAACTCATCCTCCAGATCGCGCTCATCCTCTTCAGACTTTTTCCTGGCCTCTAATTCGTCATCTATTTCCTGAACAATTCGTCTCGCAAGCGAAACGGCCAATTTTTCGCTTTTGCGCTCATCATTTTCAAGCTGGGTGGTGTATGGCGAATGATAATGCGGGCCATGTTCATTAAGCATATCCAGAATTTCAGATGTATTGAGTGCTATTCTCATGATCATCCATATTTGCGAAGGTGTAAGGTCAGGCGATCTTGCGGAATGTGGCCGCAACTACGACCTGCTCATTTATTACGCTATCCTGAAAGTTCACCCATGTTTGCAGGGCGGCGAACCGTTTTGCGCTGCACACGCTGTTCCAACAAGTGTATCTTGTTGACCAATTCTGGGGGACTGGCAGCCGAGCCTACAACTTGTCTGACTGCAGCGAGCATTGGCAGACTGGAAAACCGAAGCAACCGCAACGGTCAGAGGAACATCCAAAAAGTCATAGCAAAATTTTTTAGGGGTACGCTTAGGGGCACGAATCGGGAAAGTAGACACAGATGCAAGCATTTATGAGGCATATACGAACACAATCGAGTCCCGCCATACCACCAGATCCAAGCCCGCAGTCGCAAGACTGCGGACTTTCTGCTTTCCGGCTACTGCAAATCAGCAGGCACGGGCGTGATCAGACTGCCGCCACTCAGAATGCCGAAGGCCATCCACAGCGCTACTGCCGCATAGAGCAACCGCGGCAGCCACGCCATGAGCTGGGCGATCTCGTGCTCCAGTGCGGCAGTCATCTGTGCGGCGTAATGCGCCAGCATCTCCGGCAGGCGGCCGCTTTGCTCGCCGGTATCAACCAGCGCCACCAGCTCCTGCACCGGCAGGCCACGCACCTTCGCCAGCGCTGCGGCCAAAGGCTCGCCCGCCAGCAACGCCCGCTGCACAACGGCCATGCGCGCCGCCAGCACCGGACTGCTGACAGTGGCCATCGCCAGCGGGGAGGCCTCGTGCACGCCGATGCCAGCATCGGTCAGCAAGGCAAGATGCTGGGCATAGTCGCGCAGCGCCAGCCTCGGCAGCCAGTCAGCGAAAACCGGCAGCTGCAGCAACACCTCATCGACCCCCCGATAACGCCCCTGCTGGCGGCCACGCCACAGCTCGCGCAATGCGGCTGCCAATCCGGCCAGCAACCCCAGCGGCCAGAGCATGCCCCACAGCCACGCGGCCACGCTTAATTCGCCCGTCACCAGCCCTGGTAATGGGCGGATCAACAGCGCCAGCGCCAACACCAGTACCGGCATGGCCAGCCGCGAACGCAGCGCACGGAACTGGGCATCACGCTGACGATGCCATTCGGCCAGCTGGGCATACACCTTGGCCGGGCTGCCGGCATGACAGGCAACCCCGACCAGCCGGGCCTCGAATGGCGCAAACACCCCGCAGCGCTCACCCGCCGCCGCAATGGTGCCGCCGGTGCGCAGCTGACGCAGCATGGGCTCGCAACGCGGCCCGAGCAGGCGCGACAGTCCGGCAAACGCCTGTTGCGCCGGCACACCGGCACGCTCCAGCGCCGCCAGCTGGGCAAAGAGATCGGCTCGCGTCGCATGCGATAGCAGGGGATGAAGTGCAGCCATGGCGGTCCTGTGGTGAAAACACACCGGATCAGTATAACCGGCGACACACGCCTCCCGTCGCAAGTCCTTGCCGCACAAGGCAAACTGCGCAAGAATCGCGCCCTTGCCCGCAAGACGGGGAATAACATGGCCGCCAGCGCGGCAGATTGCTACCATTGCACTATTTCCGTCCGGCGAGACCCCACCATGCGCAAGCTCCTGCTCTGCCTTGCCCTGATTCTGATGATTCCGGCTGCCCTGGCTGCCCCCCGCAAATTTCCGGCTGGCGGCAGTGTGGTTTCCGTCGACGCCTACGAGGTGACGCGGCCCTTCCCGATCCTGAAGCTGGAAGACAAGGTGTATGAAGGTTCCCCCGGGCTGCAGATCCGCGGCGCGCGCGGCGAGCTGCTGATGATCAACCAGCTGCCACTGAAGGCGAAAGCCTACATGTTGCTGGAGGAACGCACCGGGCAGGTGGTACGGCTGTGGATTCTGACCGAGGAAGAGCAGGCCGAACTCGGTGTGCGCAAACCGGGGCTAATCATCAATACCCCACTAGGTAGCTTCGAGCTTTAACCGATTTACATAAGGCGTGGGCATATACCCACAGTAACGACGCAATAATGAGCAAGAAAGTTTATATCAAGACCTACGGCTGCCAGATGAACGAGTATGACTCGGACAAGATGGCCGACGTGCTGGGCGTCTCCGACGGCCTGGAAAAAACCGACAACCCGGAAGAAGCCGACGTCATCCTGTTCAACACCTGTAGCGTGCGCGAAAAGGCACAGGAAAAGGTGTTCTCGGATCTCGGCCGCGTGCGCGAACTAAAGCTCGCCAACCCGAATCTGGTGATCGGCGTGGGCGGCTGTGTCGCCAGCCAGGAAGGCGAAACCATCATCAAGCGCGCGCCGTACGTCGATGTGGTGTTCGGCCCGCAGACGCTGCACCGCCTGCCGGAGCTGATCAAGGTCAAGCGCGAAACCGGCCAGTCGCAGGTCGACATCACCTTCCCGGAAATCGAGAAATTCGACCACCTGCCCCCAGCCAAGGTCGAAGGCGCCACCGCTTTTGTGTCGGTGATGGAAGGCTGTTCCAAGTTCTGCTCGTTCTGCATCGTGCCCTACACCCGCGGCCAGGAAGTCTCCCGCCCGCTCGACGACGTGTTGGTGGAAATCGCCGGCCTGGCGCAACAGGGCGTGAAGGAAGTGACGCTCCTGGGTCAGAACGTCAACGCCTATCGCGGCAAGATCGCCCGCGATGGCGAGGATGACGACATCGCCGATTTCGCCATGCTGCTGGAATACGTGCATGAGATTCCGGGCATTGAGCGTATCCGCTACACCACCAGCCACCCCAAGGAAATGACCCAGCGCATCATCGACTGCTACAAAAAGCTGCCGAAGCTGGTGTCGCACCTGCACCTGCCGGTGCAGGCCGGGTCGGATCGCGTGCTGGTGAACATGAAGCGCGGCTACACCACGCTGGAATTCAAATCGCTGGTGCGCAAGCTGCGCGAAGCCCGCCCGGACATCTGCCTGTCTTCCGACTTCATTGTGGGCTTCCCCGGCGAGACCGACGACGATTTCGAAAAGACCATGAAGCTGATCGACGACGTGAAATTCGACGCCAGCTTCAGCTTCATCTACAGCGAGCGCCCCGGCACGCCGGCCGCGGACCTGCAGGACGACGTGCCCGCCGAGGTGAAATCCGCCCGTCTGGCACGCCTGCAGAAGCGCATCGATGAATTCGCCAACGAAGTGAACCAGAGCATGGTCGGCTCCGTGCAGCGCGTGCTGGTCGAAGGTCGCTCGAAGAAGAACCCGGCCGAACTGGCTGGCCGTACCGACAACAACCGCATCGTCAACTTTGCCGGCAATGTCCGCCTGATCGGCCACTTCGCCGATGTCACCATCACCAGCGCGCTCAGCCACAGTCTGCGCGGCGAGATTGTGACCCGCGAGGCCTGATAGACCACCATGTATTGCTCGCCAGCCTTTTATATAAAAGGCCACTCGGGCAATACCCACCAAGGAGCCATCATGGCCAAAGGTTTTTCCGCTGCCACCCTGCAGCCCCTGACGGATGCCGAGCTTGACCGGCTGGCCGAATTTCTCGAATCCGAAGCGGCACCGGAAGAAAGCATGGATCTTTCGATGCTGCACGGCTTCCTGACCGCGCTGCTGCTCTACCCCAAATCCCCCGACGCTGGCGAATGGCTGCCGCAGGTCTGGGGCGACAATGGCGAGCGTCCGCGCTATGCCAGCGCCGCCGAGCAGAATGACATCGAGGATCTGATCCTGCGGCTGTATAACCAGCTCGCCGACGAGCTGGCGAGCGAAGAGGCCTTCGAGCCGATGCTGTATCTGGACGAAGAGCGCAACCTCGACATCACCCGGCCGTGGTGCTACGGCTTCACGCTGGGCGTGGGCCTGGCAGGCGATGCCTGGGCCGATGCGCTGGACGACGAAGACCTCGCCCCGTTGCTCTCGCCGCTCTTCGATTGTGCCGACGATGAAGCCCGCGAGGAAATGGGCGGCGACGAGGAAGAGCTGGCCCGCTTCGAGCATGAAGTGGCGCAATTGCTGCCGGAAGCCATTCCGGCACTGCGCGCATGGTGGATCGACCAGATCCCGCCCATCGCCCTTCAGCCGCGCCGCCCGGGTCGCCGGCACTAAACCGAGAGGACTCCCGGAAATAACCATGCGGATACTTGAAGCTCTGCGCCTTGGAATGGGAGCCATCCTGCTCACAATCGGTCTGATTCCGAACGTGATGGCGCAGCGCTACTGTGATGATCTGCCTTCGGACGCCAATGGCGATGCGCTTTGCCGCCTCGTCATGGGCGGGGCCGACCTGGGTCAACCCAAGTCGATCACATTCTACGTGGCCTTCCCGTCGCAAAATGCGCTGCTTCAGTTTGGCGCGGCAATGGAACAAAAGAATTATCAGACGTCCCTGAGCGAGCATGAACCCTGGGAGGCAAGCATCACTAGAGTGATGCTGCCTGAGCATGCAGCGATCACTGCCTTCGAGGCTGAACTGGATGCTGTCGCTACTAAGCATGGCGGTATCACGGATGGCTGGATCACTGCTCGCGACGAGTAAATTGATCTCCTCCTGCAGCCACAATCCACGTCAGCCATTCCGGCTGAGCTTTTCACTTGCTAGCATCCTGCTCGCGTGTGCACTCCTCACCCTTTCACTGCTTTGGGACTCCGCAGGACTGGTCGTGTGGCGCTCCTTGGGCATCCGAATTGTACTGACTGCATCAGCTCTATTGATCATTCTTGTTTGTTGCTACCGACTGCCTTTTCGGGGGCTTATTGCAACACCCGCAATCACAGCGTTCCTGCTCACGGCCTGGTGGCAAATCAGCCACCTCTCCGTCAAATACCAAATCATGAAAACCGATCCAGACCATGCGCAGGCAATCGGCAGTCACCTCATCGCCGGCTACACCGACGAGGCCGAACTGCGCGAGCTGATCGCACGTGGACTGATCGGCGGGGTCTTCATCACCCGCCGCAATGTCGAGGGCATGGATGCCGCAGATATCCGCACACTGATCGCCAGCTGGCAGGCGCTGCGCCGTGAACACGGCCTGCCGCCGCTGGTGATTGCCACCGATCAGGAAGGCGGGCTGGTGTCGCGGCTGTCGCCGCCGCTGGATTTCCAGCCGGCACTGGGCAAGGTATTGCTCGGCAGCCAAGACATAGCAAAGGCTGCAGAGCAATACGGCACACAGCAAGGCCGGGGGCTTGCCCAGCTGGGCATCACGCTGAATTTCGCACCGGTGATCGATCTGGATCACGGCATCCGCAATCCGGACGACCGTTACTCAAAGATCAGCCAGCGCGCACTGGCAAGCACGCCGGCCGCCGTCACGACCGCCGCCGCAGCGTATTGCCACGGCCTGCGCCAGCAGGGCGTGCAATGCACCTACAAGCACTTTCCGGGTTTGGGGCGCGTGTTCGAGGACACCCATGCGGACAGCGCCAGCATCACCACGCCGCTACCCGAACTGCAGACCAGCGATCTGCAGCCCTTCCGCACGCTGATGCAAGCCGATTCAGTGACCATGCTGGCCCATGCGCGACTGGCGGCACTGGATGCTGAACTGCCCGCATCCTCATCACCCGCCGTCATCGGCAAACTGATCCGGCAGGACTGGGCTTATCAGGGCCTGCTGATCACCGACGATCTGAGCATGGCCGGAGCACGCGAACAGCCCGGCGGCATCGAGGCCGGCAGCGTGCGCGCACTGAACGCCGGCGTCGACTGGCTACTGGTCGCCTGGGACCCGGCGCTGGTTTACCCGGTGCTGGATGCACTGCTCGTAGCCCAGGCAAATGGCACGCTGGATCAGGGAGCCCTTGCCCGCAGCCGCCAGCGACTGGCTGCCAGCACTGTTACGCCGACCACAGGCCGTTAGCTTCCCCATGTCTGACGCAGCTTTGACAATGCTAGACTGAGCGCCCCTGTTCCGGAGCATGTCATGCCGCTCATCGAGCTGGACATCCAGTCTACCCTGCCCAGCCAGCCGGAGAGCCGGCTGCAGCTGCCCTGGCTGCACGGCAGCATCCGTGCCGACGAACTGATCCACCTGACCGTGCTCGAGCAATGCCGCATCCTGACCGAGCGGGAACAACTTGATGCGGCCCAGGCACAGCAGCGCATTGCTCGCCAGTACCTCAGCGAGGCCGACATCGCCCACATGCGGCAGCATGGCCGTGTTGCCCTACAGGCCACGGCAGATCTCGCCGCCCCCGCTCCCGACCTGGAAACAGCCATCGCGCTGGAGGCCTTTCGCCGCCGCCGTTTTCTGTTGCTGGTGGGCGAGCGGCAAATCCGCGCGGAAGACGACATCATCACCCTTAACCCGCACCAGCCGATCCGCTTCGTGCGGCTGATTCCCCTGCAAGGTGGCTGAAATGATCACACCCATTGCCTATCCCTTTTTGCATGCACACTGGCCACAGGTTGCCGAACTCACCGCAAGCGTGCTCGATCTGGACCGCCGCTTTGCCGACTACCGTGCCGCCCACCCCGAGCTGCGCGCCGAATTTCGCCTGTGGGCCGATGTGCTCGATCAACTCATCGAGCTTGAATATGATGACGAAACCCATCGCGCCTTGCGCTGCGCCTGGTGGCGAGCCGTGGAAGACTGCCTGGGGCAGGATGGCACAAGGCAGTGGCTGTGGTCTGTCGTTTCCGGATTCTGCGCCTTGCGGGCAAACCATCCTGCCTTCGCCAATGCCGGCGATTCATCACACGGCTACGAAGAAACCCGCCTTGACCGCATGGGCGTGCTGCTGGAAATGCAGCAACGGCTGAGCCGGAATCTGCTCAGCACGCCCGAGCTCTATGACTACCCGGCCACACCCGACTTGTTCGAACAGCTTTTCGCCTGCACCCTGGCCGGCTTGCCAACCAACCGGATGGGCTACTACGACGAAACGCCGCCGAACTCTTCTGACAACCACCTGGCGCTATTCCGGCAAGTCGTATCCGGCGTCCTGCACTTTGACGACAACGGCATCTGGCTACCGCAAGGCGGGGGTATCGGCCTGCCCGTACAGCCCGGACGCTCACTGCATGCGATCGAACACCAGCGCAGGCTGCTGATCGATGGTGTTCGTGCCAATGGCGCAGAGGTCGGCGCAATCAGCACATTCTGCCGGCAATGGCCCGATTCGGCGCCGTATGAACTGCTGAGCTGGCAGATGGATGACTGGCCGCCCGCCATGCTGCCGCTGCGCGAAACACTGTTCGAACTGCTGCTGCTCGATCCACAAACGCGGAGCCTGCACTGGCTTTCCGACGAGATCGAACCCGAGCTCTCCACCCGCATTTGCGGTTACCGGGCGTATCTGCATGTGCTGCGCCAACTCGGAACAGCCTTGCACGATGCCACGCTCGGCTCCGAAGAACTGCAGAATCTGCTCGCCCCCTTTGCGCGCAATAACCTGCTTGATCCGGGCTGGACGCGTGACCAGGCCGAAGAAGCATCCGCCATTGCAGAGCTGGCCTCCTATCCGCCCCGGGTGCTGCACCTTCTGGTGGAGAAGGCGGGCTGGAGTGGCGATGGCGCACAGCGCGCCTTGTTGCCCGCGCTGGGCAAAGCGCAGCTGCTGGACATTAGCCACCGATGCCGTGAGCTGATGATCGATGCTCCAGCCGATGAGCCACGTGGTGACGTGGCTGTGCTGCGCTCAACGCTGCAAGCCCTGCCATCGGAAGACTGGGCGCTCCTTAGCAATGCAATGCTGTCCAAAGAGCTGGCAGGGTTGACCGCCGCGCTGCGTGGTGATGACTCCTCTGCGATCGAAAAATCGGCCCTCAAGAAGCACGCCCATCTCGCAATCATGTCACTGGGCCTGCTCCCCTTGCCTGCCGAACAGCAGGAAGCCCTCTGCCAGCAACGCTACCTGCAACTGAAAGAGCTGCATCAGCTCGCCAGCAAATACGGAGCCGAGCGCTGCGCCAACCAGCGCGAAGCGGTGCAGATTGGTCTGGCCAATCTGGCCGCCAATGCGGGCTTCAGTAGCCTGGGCGCGCTGGAATGGGCAATGGAAAGCCGGCAGGGTGAGGAGCTGCAAGCATTCTTTGCACCGCAGGCCATCGGCGACTATCAGGCACACATCCGGCTCGCTGGCGACGATTCCGGCATTGTCATTGTCAATGCCAAGGGCAAGACGCTGGCCACCCCGCCCGCGGCCATCAAAAAAGACCCGGACTGGCTGGCGCTGAAAGACGCGTGGGACACACTGAAAGAACAACGCCGGCGCTTCCGTGCGGTGCTGGACGAGCATCTGGTGCGCCAGACCCGTTTCAGCGGGGAACAACTCGACGCCGCCCGCGCACATCCGGTGCTCTATGACCTGATCAGCAAGCTGGTGTGGGTGGACGATGCGGGCCACTGCGGCCTGTATCAGCTCGGCCAGCTTTCAGGGCTGGACGACTTCCACGACATCGAAGGCAACCTGCGGCTGGCGCACCCGCTGGAGTGGATGAGCGACGGTACACTGGCGGCATGGCAGCAGCACGCCGTTGCGCTGCAACTGCTGCAACCGATCCAGCAGATTTTCCGCGCACTGTACGTCCCCACGCCCGCCGAGCTGGAATCCGGCACTGTCTCGCAACGCTACGCGCACCGCTGGGTCAAGACCCGCATCGCTGCCGGCATTTTTCGCCAGCGCGGCTGGCGGCCAAGCGGCGACAGCGGCGACGCCGAACATCATCGCCCGCTCGGCGAAGGTTACAGCGCCAACATCGATTTCGACTGCGACGCGCACTATTTCACCGAAGTCGATACGCTGCAGACCACCGGCGTCACCTTCCGCCAGGACAGTCAGGATGTGCCGCTGGCCAGCGTACCGCCCATCCTGTTCAGCGAAGCCATGCGCGACCTCGACCTGATGATCGCCCGTTCGCTTGTCAACGACACCGAGGAATTCACCTCCGGCGAAACGCTCGCCGCCCGTCATGCACTGCTGCAGGCGCTGACGCCCGCACTGGGTGGCGAACGCCTGCGCCTCGACGAGCGCCACGCCCATGTCACCGGGCGGCTGGCAAATTACCGCGTCAACCTCGCCAGCGCGCACATCCACATCGAGCCAGGCGCCTACCTGTGCGTGATTCCGGACTGGTCGCAGGCACAGGGCAAGCTGCGCCTGCCGTTTGAAGACAGCGACATCCGCACGGCCGAGATCATCAGCAAGATTGTCATGCTGCTGGACGATGACCGGATCAGGGATGAGAGCATCCTGCGGCAGATCCGGATGCAGGTTGCCCCGGCCTGAACGCGAGGATTTCCCCTGCATGATGCCGGGACGCTGACGGCCCCGGCATCACGCCAGCTTCCCGTCAGCCTGCCGCTTGCTTCGCCATGAAGATATGCCAGACTGAAAGCATTCCCGCTCGCACCGGGGATGCCGCCATTCACTGCAAGGGGCAAACCAGATTGCCCAATCCCGGGGAGAAGCTCATGCGCGTTTTGCTGGCACTCGCAGCGCTCCTGCTCACATCGTTGCTTTCCGGTTGCGGCAGGGAAGAGCAACCTCCCGGTCCGCAATACAGCACTGCACCTGCCGCCAGCAGCAAACCTGAATACACTTTTGCGGTACACCCACTGCACAACCCGGCGAAACTGATCCAGGCGTACCAACCGCTGATTGATGAGCTCAACCGCCGCATTCCTGAAGCCACCTTCAAGCTGGAATCCTCGAAGGACTACGCCAGTTTTGAACAGAAAATCACTGCGAAATCACCGCAGTTCATCCTCCCCAACCCCTGGCAGACCTTGCAAGCCATGCAAAGCGGCTATCGGGTGATCGCCATGGCCGGGGATGAAACGGAATTCCGCGGACTGATACTAGTGCGCAAGGATAGCCCGGTGCGGCAACCGACTGATCTGAAAGGCAAGGCAGTCAGCTACCCTTCGGCCACCGCACTGGCGGCCTGCATCTTGCCGCAGTATTTTCTGTATCAGCAGGGAATCGATATCAACAAGGATCTGGAAAACCGTTATGTCGGCTCACAGGAATCCTCGATCATGAACGTGTTTCTCGGAGAAACAGCAGCGGGCGCCACCTGGACACTGCCGTGGACCCTGTTCCAGAAAGAACACCCCGCCGAAGCGGCGCAATTGCGGGTGGCCTGGGAGACCCCGCATCTGCAGAACAACTCTGTCATGGTTCACCATGACGTTCCTGCGACCGTAGCAAGCAAAGTGCAACACGCCCTGTTTGCCCTGACTGACTCCCCCGAGGGCCGCCGGATTCTTGACGGCATGGCCACCAAGGCCTTCTACCCGGCCAGCAATGAGACCTACACCCCCGTGCAGAACTTCATTGCCGACTTCGAACGGAAGGTGCGCCCGGTCAAGCAGCCATGATGCGGATACTACTTTTTTTGCGTGCCATGCCTCTGCGCTGGCGGATTGCGCTCACCGTAGGCTGCATCATCACGGCCACCGTACTGGCCCTGGCGGCTGACTCGATCCGCCGGCATGAAGCGGACGTCAGCGCCCATTACGAGCTCACTGCCCGGGCGCTGGCGCGCAGCGTGGCCACCTCCAGTGCGGTGTGGATGATGTCCCGGGATTATGCCGGTGTGCAGGAAATTCTTGGCGGCCTGGCCGGATATCCCGATCTGCGCTACGCCATCGTCACCGCCAACAATGGCCTGATTGTGGCGCACAGCGAACACGAGCGGCGCGGACAGTATCTGAGCCAGCAGCCTGCCGAAGCCGTCCCGCAAACCCTCTACTCGGCAGGCGGGGTTGTTGACGTACTCTACCCGGTTACACTGGGACAACAGCATCTGGGCTGGGTCAGAATCGGCTTTGGCAACACCCTGCTCAAGAATGAGTTGGCCAGCATCCGCCAGCACGCACTGCTGTTTGCCTTGCTGGCCTCGGCCTGTGGTGTACTAATTGCCTATTTCTCCGCTCGCGGGTTGGCAAGGCGTCTGGAAACCATCAGCAAGGTCGCGGATACCGTCCAGGCCGGCCAGACCGGCGTTCGCGCCCGCCTGAGTGGCAAGGATGAAGCCGGGCGGCTGGCCACCGCGTTTGACACCATGCTCGACACCCTTGAGCAGCAACAACACGATCTGGCCCGGCAAAACAGCGAGCTGGCACACCACCGGGAAACCCTGGAGTTCGAGGTGGAAAACCGCACGCAGGATCTGGTCAGGGCGCGCATCGCCGCCGAGGCTGCCAATGTCGCCAAAGGCAGCTTCCTGGCGAATATGAGCCATGAGATCCGAACACCGATGAATGCCATCTATGGCATGAGCCACCTGCTGCTGAATACCCCCCTGTCAGCACGGCAGGTGGACTATGTGCAAAAGATCCGCAGCTCGGGCGAGCATCTGCTGGGCATCATCAATGACATTCTGGACTTCTCCAAGATCGAGGCGGGCAAACTGGAGATCGAAAACAGCACCTTTGCCTTCGACGCCGTAATTCGCAATGTTGCGAACCTGATTGGCGAGAAGGCTGCCCAGAAAGGCCTGGAAGTGCTGTTCGAAGTCGACCCGCAAGTGCCCGAAACCTTGTGCGGAGATCCCCTGCGCCTCGGACAAATCCTGACCAACTATGGCAACAATGCCGTCAAGTTCACCGAGCAGGGCGAAGTCCGCATCGCGGTCAGTCCGGTCTGGCAGAACGAGCAGGAAATCATGCTGCGCTTTGCCGTCAGCGATACGGGCATCGGGCTGACCAGCGAACAGCAAAGCCGCCTGTTTCAGAGCTTCGAACAGGCGGATGCCTCCACCACCCGCCGATATGGTGGCACCGGACTGGGACTGGCCATCTGCCGGCGGCTGGCGGAGCTCATGCGCGGTGAGGTCGGAGTCGAAAGCACGCCCGGCACCGGCTCGACCTTCTGGTTTACCGCAAGGCTGGGCGTGGCGCCGCACAGCACAGCAAAACAAGACAAGCCGCACTTTGACGGAGAGCGGGCATTGCTCGCTGACGATCATGCCGGCGCTCGGCAGGCGCTTGGCGACATGCTCAGACGTCTTGATTTCCAGGTCACCAGTGTCGATTCCGGTTCAGCCGCAGTGAATGCGGCATGTGCCGCTGCGCGCAATGGCGCGCCATACCGGGTGATCCTGCTGGACTGGAACATGCCGGGCACGGATGGAGTGGAAGCGGCACGGCAAATTGCCCAGCTGGATTTGCAGCCCCAGCCGGCCATTGCACTGGTTACCGCCTACGGGCGGGAGGAAGTGTTACACCAGTGTGCGGCAGCAGGAATCGAGCATGTTCTGATGAAGCCGGTTTCGCCATCCATGCTGCTCGACACCATCATGGCCATGACCGGGGTACGCCGCGACATGCCCGACAATGCGACTGCCCACATCCAAGCGCTGTCCCAGTTTGCCGGCCAGCGCATTCTGATCGCCGAAGACAACCCGATCAATCAGGATCTGGTCATCGAATTCCTGCAACTGGCCGGCTTGCAGGCTGATATTGCCGAAAATGGCCAGAAAGCCGTGCAGATGGCCATTGAAGGCGACTATGCCCTGATCCTGATGGACATGCAGATGCCCGTACTCGATGGCGTGGCCGCCACGCAGCAACTTCGAGCCCATGACTCTCTGCGTGCCCTGCCCATCGTGGCCATGACCGCCAATGTCCTTCAGGAAGATCGTGAACGCTGCCTCGCCGCCGGCATGAATGATTTTCTGGCCAAACCCATCGTCCCCGAGCAGTTTTACCAGTTGCTGCAGCGGTGGCTGGCCACCGACAGTGGCAAGGATGGCGGCACGCTGGCAGCGGCACAGGTGGCCGAGCAGTCACCGCTACCTGTCAGCATCAGCGGGCTGGAAATGGCCAAAGGGCTGGAGTTGTCCGGCAATAGTCCGGCACGCTATGTGAAATACCTGCTGCGCTTTGCACAATCCCAGCCGGATGAAACCAGCCGTCTGCGCCAGGCACTGGCAGAGAACCGCTGGGATGACGCAACCAGGATAGTGCACACCCTCAAAGGGCAGGCCGGGCAGATTGCGGCCGTCCATCTCGCGGCACACGCCGCGCAACTGGAACACAGTCTCCAGCAGCACCCGGCACCCGCACAGCTGGAAGCCCCGCTGCAGGAACTCGAATCCATGCTGCAGCGGCTCTGCCAGACCATCCAGCAGTCGCTGGGCTCGCCAGCTACGCCTGGCGAAACCGCCGCGGACAGTGACGCAGGCCCGGACGAGGCTAGCTGGAAACAGGAACTGATCCGCTTGCTTGGCAACGATGATGCCAAAGCGCATGCCTGCTTTGAAAAACATGCGCACCGGATTGCCCGCGAGCTTCAGCCCGAGCCTTATGCCAGGCTACAGCAAGCCATCCAGGCTTACGATTTTGAACAGGCACTGGCGCTACTGCAGCCAGATAACCGGACCCACCATGATGCAGAGACCCGCGACTGACAAAGCCCTGCTCCTGATCGTCGACGATACCCCCGCCAATCTGGAGTTCATGGACGAATTGCTCGCCACTGACTATCGGGTCAAGGTTGCCCCTTCCGGAGCCAGGGCACTGAAACTGGCGCACGCTGATCCGCAGCCCGACCTGATCCTGCTCGATATCATGATGCCGGACATGGACGGACTGGAGGTCTGCCGGCAACTGAAGGCCGACCCGGCTACCGCGCACATTCCCGTCATTTTTCTGACCGCCAGAACCGACCCCACCGATGAAGCATTCGGGCTGGCCATCGGCGCGGTCGACTATATTCTCAAACCCGTCAGTCCGCCCATCGTGCACGCCCGGGTGCGCACCCAGCTGGCACTCAAGGCTGCGGCCGATTTTCTGCGTGACCGCAACAGCTATCTGGAGCAGGAAGTGCAGCGGCGCACCGAAGAGGCACAACGTCGCGCCGACGATGCCCGCATTGCGCAGGAAATGACCATGATTGCGCTGGCATCCATTGCCGAAACCCGCGACAACGAAACCGGCAACCATATCCTGCGCACCCAGCACTATGTCCGGGCGCTGGCCCTGCAGGCCCGCCAGCACCCGCGCTTTGCCGCCGAACTGTCCGATGAGCAGATCAATCTGCTGTTTCGTGCCGCGCCGCTGCACGACATCGGCAAGGTAGGCATCCCCGATCGCATTCTGCTTAAACCAGGCAAGCTGACCCCGGAAGAATTCGAGATCATGAAACGCCACACCACTCTGGGATTCGCAGCCATCGAGCGCACCCAGCTTCGGGTGGGGCAGCATGCCCCCGTACTGGACGTGGCAGGCGAAATTGCCCTGTCGCATCAGGAAAAATGGGATGGCACAGGTTATCCACACGGGCTGGCCGGTGATGCCATCCCGCTATCAGCCAGGCTGATGGCCGTTGCAGACGTGTATGACGCCCTGATCAGCCGGCGCGTTTACAAACCCGCATTCAGCCATGCCCGTGCACTGGAAATCATGGCCGAAGGTCGCGGCAGCCATTTCGACCCCGATTTACTGGATGCGTTTGTGCTCATCCAGCAGGAGTTTGCGGAGATCGCCGCACGCTACGCCGAAACGGACGCCGACCTGGAACATCTTGCCCACAAAATGGAGGCATTCGGCCGCGCGTGAATCTTGCGCACCGGGGCAAGCGCATGGTGCGCCCAGCCGAATATCTGCGACAATGAGGCCATCCCAGCTACACCGGATACGCCTCGTGCAGACCGATACCATTTCCTTCCTTCCCGTCGACAACACCCGCCTCGCCAACCTGTGCGGCGTACTCGACGAGAACCTCAAGCAGATCGAAACCGCGCTGGACGTGAACATCTCGCGCCGCGACGCGCACTTCAAGGTGCAGGGCAAGACCCGCCAGGTCCGTGTGGCGCTGGATGCGCTGGAATATTTCTACAACTGCGCCGCCGACCCGCTCGATATCGACGACATCCAGCTCGGCATCATCGAACTGACGCGCGCGCCGGAAGACTGCCCGCCCGACCCGGACGCCCCGCAGCTGAAAACCCGCCGCATGGATCTGCGCGGGCGCACGCCGCGCCAGAATGCCTACATCAAGGCCATCATGGAGCACGACATTACGTTTGGCATCGGGCCGGCAGGAACAGGCAAGACGTATCTGGCCGTAGCCTGCGCCGTTGATGCGCTGGAGCGCGATACCGTAAAGCGTATCGTACTGGTACGCCCGGCGGTCGAGGCCGGCGAAAAGCTGGGCTTCCTGCCCGGCGATCTGGCGCAGAAAGTCGACCCCTATCTGCGCCCGCTGTACGACGCGCTGTACGACCTGATGGGCTTTGACAAGGTGACGCGCTGCTTCGAGCGCGGCGTGATCGAAATCGCCCCGCTCGCCTTCATGCGCGGGCGCACGCTCAATCATTCCTTTGTCATTCTCGACGAATCGCAGAACTCGACGCCGGAACAGATGAAGATGTTCCTCACCCGCATCGGTTTCGGCTCCAAGGCCGTCGTCACCGGCGACCCGACCCAGATCGACCTGCCCAAGCACATGAAATCCGGCCTGATCGACGCCGAGGAAGTGCTGCAGGACATCCGCGGCATCATGCTGCACCGCTTCACCAGCGAAGACGTTGTGCGCCACCCGCTGGTGCAGAAAATCGTCGACGCCTACGACAAGAAGCACAAGGAGCGCGAAGAACTCAGCGCCCAGCGCAAGGCCGAGCGTGAGGCAGAACGGAACCAGCCCCCGAAGGTATAAGGCTGAACCAATTTGGATGAAAAGGCTGCAGAGCGATGCCCTTTTAATTTCCTCTTGCAGCCAGCCAAATCAATACCGGGAAATATAAACCAACCGGAGCAAATGGAACATGAGTACGGCGGCCATGGGCGCGTCGCCACCACTCAAACGCTATTCGCAAGCGCAGACAAGATGACAGGCATCAAGACGATTTAAAAAACACCGTACAACCCGACCAATTGATTGCACCGAAATGACACCATCCATACGCAATTATCTTCTGCCTGCCTTGATGCTTTTTTTGTGCGTAGCCGTTTTCTTTGGCTACACAATGGATGGCTATTGCTCACCCCCCAATATCATGCTTCAGCTTGCCACCAGCATGTTTTATATTTCCTTGCTGATCGCCTTCCATAAACCGAGGCTTTATTCTAGCCGCCGCCCTCCAGCATTAATTGTCATTATTTTTATCATTTTCATATCACTGCATGCCCTTGTCCTTATCGATCAATATAATGGACACAAATGGCTCAGCGAATTCGCGGTATTTTTCAACCTCTGTTGACCTTGGTGCCAGCAATAGCAGTCCTGCCTGGGGGGGCTTACTCGTTGAACCCACTGGACAATGATGGACATGCGTACGATTACGCTGCGCTAATCGTACCTACGCGGGCTATAGTTTTTTCGAAGACACCAGGATTCATCCGCGGTGCCGGCATGCGCGATGCTGGTCAGTGTGAACCCGCAGACATGCTGGTAAAAGTGATGATTCCGTAATGCAAAGCCGGGGGTTTCCGTCGCCCAGCTTAACGCATCCGGATACCGGTTTTCGACGAATTGCCACATCGCGCGCCCGAGTCCCATACCTTGCCGGGACGGAGCGACGAACATATTGCCCAGAACATGATTGCCATCGGGATGCCGCCAGAGAATCAGTGCGCCGACCAGTTCCTCGTCCAGCGTCACGGCAAAGGACGTTGCGTCGGGATGCAGGCCCCACTGGCGCAGAAACGAGCCATCGTTATACCCCGGAGGTCCCCCTTCTTCCTGCCCACAATGCAGCAAGGCATCGGCATCGAAGCTCAGCGTCATCAACCGGGTCAGTGGGTCGACATGATCTTCGGTCATTTTTTCAAAATGCAGGGCGGGTAGCATTATTTCTCCGTCGGTTTTGCCCGTTGAGCAGGCGCGCTGTTTATCCCGCTCTTCCGGAGTCGCGGGTGACGGGGGTTAAGCATAACGCGCCGAGCCATCGCTGAAGTTGACTCTCCTTGCGCTTTGATCTGCCATCAGCTCGTTGGCAGGACAGAGCATGCGAAGCCAAGAACGGCGGCGGATATCATGTTGGGCTTCATTTCATTCTGCCCAAACTACGCGCGTCATCGGGCAAAGGGGGTGGGGATTTATCAGGCAGATTGCTGTAGCGATATGGCGGCAACGGTACACGGCGATGATTGACATGCGTACGATTACGCTGCGCTAATCGTCCCTACGCTGGTTTAACCAAGCTCCGTCACAATGGACGTCTTTTCATCAAAACCGCAGATAAAACATGAAAATCCTGCTTCTTGTTCTTGCCTTAGGATTAGTCAGTTGTTCAAAGAAAGATGAATGGACTCTGTTCTACTACCCCGACGTCGCAAAAATGCCTCCTGCCACCGAGGCTCACAACTACGATGCGGGGAAATTCAACAGTTTTGAATCTTGCCAAGAAACAGGGGCTCGCTTGGTGCGTTCGGAATTGCTAGAGACCAAAATCCAAGCAGCCTACGAATGTGGATATAAATGTCAAAAACAAGCGGACCTCGGAATACTTGTGTGCGAAGAGACGAAAAAATAGCCCGTGTAGGTACGATTAGCACAGCGTAATCGTACGCATGTCAGCAAGAGCCCCAGCAAGCAATACACAGGTATGCAAGCGCAATCATTCAAATAAAAGGCTGCGAGCACATACCCAGCAGCCTTTATCATTTTCAAGAAGCGAAGCAGATCACCCCGCCATCACCTCACCCAGCCGCACAGAAGCAGCCGGTACCCACGCCGGATTCCATTGCCAGTCCCCCTGCGGGTAGAGCAGCACGACAGTGGAGCCAAGCAGAAAGCGGCCCATTTCCTCGCCCTGCTTGAGCACGATCTGCTGGTCGCGGTAGTCGCGCGTCCAGATCGTGCCCGGGCGCGGCGGGTTGACCACGCCCTGCCACACCGTCGCCATGCTGCCGACAATCGTTGCCCCCACCAGCACCAGCACAAAGGGCTTGCCGGCTTCATCCTCGAACACGCACACGACACGCTCGTTGCGCGCGAACAGCCCAGGCACGCCGCGCGCGGTGGCGGGGTTGACGGAAAATAGCTCGCCCGGCACATAGGTCATCTGCAACAAGCGACCGGTGGCCGGCATGTGGATGCGGTGGTAATCGCGCGGGCTGAGGTAAATGGTGGCGAAGTGGCCGTTCTCGAACGATTTCGCCAATTCCGCATCTCCGCCCAGCAAGGCGGTGGTCGAGTAGCTGTGGCCCTTGGCCTGGAAAATCTGGTCTTGCTCGATCGCGCCGAACTGGCTGATTGCACCATCCACCGGGCAGACCTGTGCGGCGGCAGCCAGCGGGCGCGCGCCGTCTTTCAGCGCGCGGGTGAAGAACTCATTGAAGCTGGCAAAGCGGGTGATGTCCTGCTCGGCCGCTTCGGCCATGTTGACGTTATAGCGGGCGATGAAGCGGCGGATCACCCAGTGGGTGAGGCCACCGGCGCGACAGCCGGCCAGCCAGCCCATCAGCCGGGTCAATGCGAGCTTGGGGATGACGTATTGCAAGGCAACAAACAGGCGATCGGACACGGCAGTTTCCGCAGGAACAGGAAAGGGCGCAATTGTAACGCACCTGCTGACGGCGTGCCGGCTTGCAGACCGGCGTTCACGGAGTACACTATGCCCCGTAGGCGGCGAGCCGCCCGTTTTTCATGAGGCCATGATGCAAACCTCCCCCAAGCGACCGCTTGATCTGAAACGCCAGAGCATTTATCTGCTCCCCAATCTGTTTACCCTCGCGGCACTGTTTGCCGGCTTCTACGCCATTGTCTCGGCGATGAACCACCAGTTTGACCTCGCTGCCGTGGCGATCTTTGCCGCAATGGTGCTCGATGGCATGGATGGGCGCGTCGCGCGCATGACGCACACGCAATCGGCCTTTGGCGCTGAATTCGACAGTCTTTCCGACATGGTGAGCTTCGGCGTGGCCCCCGCGCTGGTGGCGTATGTGTGGCAGCTGCACCAGTTCGGCAAAATCGGCTGGATGGTGGCCTTCATCTATTGCGCCGCTGCGGCACTGCGTCTGGCGCGCTTCAATACCAACATCGGCATTGTCGACAAGCGCTGGTTCCAGGGCCTGCCCTCGCCATCCGCTGCGGCGCTGGTCGCCGGCCTGGTGTGGATCAGTCACGAATACGCCGAAGACCTTGAACCGCTGATGCCGGCGCTGCCGTATCTGGCACTGATCTTCACGCTGTTCGCCGGCCTGTCGATGGTGAGCAACGTGCGCTTCTGGAGCTTCAAGGAGCTGCACATGCGCAAGACGGTGCCTTTCATCGTGATGCTGCTGGTCGTGATCGGCCTGCTGATTCTGGTATCCAAGCCTCCGCTGGTGCTGTTCCTGTTCTTCATCGGCTATGGTCTGTCCGGTTATGTCTACTGGCTATACTGCCTGATTCTGCGCAAGCCACGCAGCAGCGCCACCTCACCAGAAAACAGCGCAAATTAGACATTTTGTCCACTTTAGCCGCAAAAGTCTAACCGCCCCACACCAAAAAGCCGGCGCCCGCCGGCTTTTTGTATTTTTTGTTTGACACAACGTCGAACATATAGAATGATGAACTCAACATCTGATGGAGAAACCCCATGCAATTGGACATCGAACGTCTAATTGATGATTTCGGCGGGCCAGGAGCCCTGGCCGAAGCGCTTACCACGGCCTGGCCCGATGATCCGGTCAGCCGCGCCGCAGTCTACAAGTGGCGCGAACGCGGCAGCATGCCGCTTGCCAAAGTCTCGCAGCTGGCACAACTGGCTGCACAGCAGGGGCGTCGTTTCGCCATCGAGCAGTATTTCGCGAGCCCCGCGGATACCCAGACCCCGGCTACCGCCGGCCAAACCAGTCAACCGCACAAGGATGCCGCCATGAGCGACCGTTTGATTATTTTTGACACCACCTTGCGTGATGGCGAGCAATCGCCGGGCGCGTCGATGACCAAGGAAGAAAAAATCCGCATCGCCCGTCAGCTGGAAAAACTGGGTGTCGACGTAATCGAAGCCGGCTTTGCGGCGGCCAGCCCCGGTGATTTCGACGCGATCCATACCATTGCTGGCATCATCGAAAACAGCACCGTCTGTTCGCTGGCGCGCGCCAACGAGCGCGACGTGCGCGCCGCTGGCGAGGCCATCAAGCCGGCCAAGCGCGGCCGCATCCACACCTTCATTGCCACCAGCCCGATCCACATGCAGCACAAATTGCGCATGGAGCCGGATCAGGTCGTTGAAGCGGCAGTGAAGGCCGTCAAGCTTGCCCGCGAATACACCGACGATGTCGAATTTTCGGCCGAGGATGCACTGCGCTCGGACATCGACTTTCTCGCGCGCATTTTTGGCGCGGTGATCGAAGCCGGCGCAACAACCCTGAATGTTCCCGATACCGTCGGCTACGCCGTGCCGCAGAAAACCGAAGCCTTCTTCCGCGAGCTGATCGCCAAGACACCGGGCGGCGACAAGGTAACATGGTCTGCACACTGCCATAACGACCTCGGCATGGCGGTCGCCAACTCGCTGGCCGCCGTCCTTGGTGGTGCACGCCAGGTCGAGTGTACGATCAATGGCCTGGGTGAGCGTGCCGGCAACGCCGCGATGGAAGAAATCGTGATGGCGACCCGCACCCGCAAGGATATCTTTGGTGTGGAAACCCGCATCGACACCACGCAGATCGTGCCCACCTCGAAGCTGGTTTCGACCATTACCGGTTACCCGGTGCAGCCGAACAAGGCTATCGTGGGCGCGAATGCCTTCGCCCACGAATCCGGCATCCATCAGGATGGCGTGCTCAAGCACCGCGAAACCTACGAAATCATGAGCGCCGAATCGGTGGGCTGGAATACCAACCGCCTCACGCTGGGCAAGCTCTCGGGCCGCAACGCTTTCAAGACCAAGCTTGCCGAACTCGGCATCCAGCTCGACAGCGAGGAAGCACTCAACGCCGCCTTCGCCCGTTTCAAGGAACTGGCCGACCGCAAGCGCGAAATCTTCGACGAAGACCTGCACGCCCTGGTTTCCGACGAGCTGATCAGCATCGAGCAGGAGCACTTCAAGCTGGTATCGCTCAAGGTGACCTCCGAAACTGGCGAAATTCCGCATGCCACACTGGTCATCACCGAAGCTGGCAGTGAGCGCCGCGCCGACGCCGACGGCGATGGCACGGTCGATGCCTCGTTCAAGGCGATTGAATCACTGGTCAACAGCGGTGCCGAACTGCAGCTGTATTCGGTGAATGCCATCACCCAGGGCACCGACAGCCAGGGCGAAGTCACCGTGCGACTGGCCAAGGATGGCCGCATCGTGAACGGCCAGGGCGCGGACACCGACATCATTGTCGCCAGCGTGAAGGCCTATATCTCGGCACTAAACAAGCTGCAAAGCAATACCGAGCGCGTACACCCGCAGCCGGTATAAGGATTGCGTCATCGGGAATCCGGCAGCGCCACCCCGCCGCCGGACGAAGATCGGGCTTACCGGCCCGGACCTTCAAGCCGCCGCAGCTGGCCACAAGCCGTGATGCCAAGCGGAAACCCAAAGCAAAAAGCCTCAGCCCGCACATTGGCGGGCTGAGGCTTTTTGCATTCGAGGTATAAAGCCGTAGGCGCTTATCTAAAAGGCCTGCACGGCAATACATAGCACCCTATTTACCCAGCAAACTGGGGCGAGTCAGTCGCGAGTAGAGATTGCACGCCATGAAAAGCAGCACGCTCAGCAGGATTTCTGCCAGCGCGAGCATTTGTGACACACCGTGATCGCCGTAGGCACGCATCACGCCTTCGGTAAACCACAACAGCACCGCCATGCTGAACCACTGGAAGGTATAGCGCCGGCCATTAAGCATGCCGCGCAATGGCAGCAGTAACGGCGCCACTTTCAGTACCAGCCAGGACCCACCGGGGCGCAGCGGCGCCAGCCACAACTCCCAGGCCAGACACAGCGCCACCAGCAGCAACAGTGTCGCCACGGCAAACCATTGCCAGAAAACTGCCTTGCGCCAGTCCATCATGCCTCCGCCCTCAGCTTCAGCGCCACCTGTGCAAGGCGCTTACCCTGCGCCAGACAAAGCAGCCTCTCCTCTTCGGAAATTGGCCAGTTGGACTCGGTGCCGGCGACATGGCTGACGCCATACGGCGTTCCCCCGGTGCGCGTCGAAAGCAGCGCGTTCTCGGTGTACGGCGTACCAAGAATCAGCATGCCGTGGTGCAGCAACGGCAGCATCATTGTCAGCAAGGTGGATTCATTGCCGCCGTGCATCGTGCCGGAGCTGGTAAAGACACATGCCGGCTTGCCAACCAGCGTTCCCTTCAGCCATTCGCTGATGGTGCTGTCCCAGAAGTACTTCATAGGCGCAGCCATATTGCCGTAGCGAGTCGGGCTGCCCAGTGCCAATCCGCAGCACTCCTGCAGATCAGCGATCTCGACATAGGGGGCTCCGGCCTCGGGAATCGCTGGCTCGGTCGCCTCGCAAACGCTGGACACGCGCGGCACGGTTCGCAGGCGTGCGCTAGCACCGGGAACCGATTCGATACCACGCGCAATCAATTGCGCCATCTGGCGCGTTGCGCCGTGGGTGGAGTAATACAGTACGAGAATTTCAGCCATGAGTTACCCGGGGAGTAAGTCTTCGTGCGGCATACACGCAAGCGAAGCGGCCCCTGTGTTGTGCGATGCGCTATTATAGGCGGATTGCCCTGCGGAACCGAATCACGATGTCGGACACCCCTTACAGCGTCACCTCAGCTCTGGACTATGCGTTCTGGCAGCGACTGATCGGCTTCGCCCGTTTTGTCGGACGGCGCCTGATCAATGATCGCTGCCTGCAGACGGCCGGCAGCCTCACTTATACGACGCTGCTGGCCTTCGTGCCGCTATTCACCATCGCCCTGACACTGTTTTCCGCGTTTCCGGTCTTCAATGACTACAGCGGCAAGTTCAAAAGCTTCCTGCTCACCAATCTGGTTCCGGATGCCTCGGGAAAACTGATCGGCGTATACATGCGACAGTTTTCCGATAATGCCGAGCGGCTGACTGCCATGGGGATGATCGGCCTGGTGTTTACCGCCTTGCTGCTGATTTTTACCATCGAGAAAAGCTTCAATGAGATCTGGGGCATCCGCCGACCGCGCAAATTGCTGGCGCGCACACTGATCTACTGGGCAACACTCACACTTGCACCGCTGTTGATTGGCATCAGCCTGTCGCTGGCCTCCGCACTCAGCAAGCAGGCGGATGTCGGCTGGCTGAATATCGCGCAAATTGCACCCCTGATCCTTGGCTGGGGCACGCTTACCCTCATCTATATCACCGTGCCGAATTGCTACGTGCCCCGCAGTCATGCCGTGATCGGCGGCGTCGTGACCGGACTACTGCTGGAGCTGATGAAGCAGCTTTTCGGGCTGTATATCCGTCAGTTCGGCTCATTCAAACTGGTGTATGGGGCCTTTGCCAGCATCCCGATTTTTCTGATGTGGCTGTATGTGTGCTGGGTGATCATTCTGGGCGGCGCGGTACTGACGGCTTCCTTGTCCTACTGGCACCGCGCAGGCTGGCGCTGGGGGCAGGACCATGGCTCGCGATTCGAACAGGCCATGCACATTCTATCTGCGCTGGCAGTGGCGCACCGGCACGGCGAAATTTTGCATATCGATCAGCTGCGCCGCAGGGTACAGCTAGGAATCGATGCAACACATGGCTTGCTTGAGCTGATGGCACCACGCGGCTGGGTCGAGGAAGGCAAAGACGGAGAATGGGTGCTGGCCATCGCGCCTGAACACATCCAGCTGAAGGATGTCTACCAGCTGGTCGGCAGCAGCCTTGCCAGTGAGAGCGAGCCGGTGCTGTCGTCTATCCTGCAGGAGTGTGCAGCCCCATTGCAGCGCTCGCTGCACTCCTACCTCGATCAGAGACCGGAGCTTTTCAGCAGCAAGGCTGACGAGATGCAGTCAAACACGGCTGCGTCACAACACAGCGGGAATTAGTGAGCCCGGCAACCCGCTGCCAGCGCGTCGCGAACCACCTCGTCGGACAATTCCCCAATGTAGGACTGACCGAGCTTTTCGATCAGGACAAACTTGATTCGCCCCGCATCGACCTTCTTGTCTTGAGCCATTAGCTCAAGATAGCGATCAGCCCCGAGATCAGGGGCAACAACAGGCAGGCCCGCTTTCTGCAAGAGGCCAACGATGCGGGCCAGTTCCGAATCGCTCAATGCACCTTGAATGCGGGCGGCATGCGCAGCCATAACCATACCAGCTGCAACCGCTTCGCCATGTAGCCAGACGCCATAGCCCATACCAGCCTCAATGGCATGACCGAAGGTATGCCCCAGATTAAGTAGTGCACGCTGACCGGTTTCTTTTTCATCTGCAGCGACGATGCGCGCCTTGTTCTGGCAACTGCGTTCGATTGCATACGCCAGGGCAGCCTCATCGCGAGCCATCAATCCATCGATATTGGCTTCCAGCCACTCGAAGAACTCCAGATCATCAATCAGGCCATACTTGATGACTTCAGCCATGCCGGCAGAAAACTCACGCTTAGGCAGGGTATCAAGCGCAGCGAGATCGGCGAGCACCAGTTTGGGCTGGTAGAACGCACCGACCATGTTCTTGCCCAGAGGATGATTGATCGCCGTCTTGCCGCCAACCGAGGAATCCACCTGTGCCAGCAATGTGGTCGGGATTTGGATGAAGGGCACACCGCGCTGATACACCGCAGCGGCAAAGCCAGTCATGTCTCCGATGACGCCACCACCCAATGCAATCAGCGTTGTTTTGCGCTCACAGCGGGCTGTGAGCAAAGCATCAAAAATAAGATTGAGTGTTTCCCAGGTTTTGTATTGCTCACCATCGGGAAGAATGATCGGAAGAACATTGACACCTCCCTCCTCGAGCTGGCTTTGCAGCGCAGAAAGATAGAGGGGGGCGACCGTGGCATTGGTGACAATTGCCACACGGGGCTGCGGCAGCAAGGCCTTGATCTGTGCAATACGCCCCAGCGCCCCCTTGCCAATCAGAATGTCATAGGGGGCGTGATCGATTTCAACTTTTACGGTGCGCATGTTCAAGTTCTTTCAAAAGCAGCGAGAGCATGCCCTGTACGGACTGCTTGCTGGTATCAACAATCAGATCGGCGGTCGCGCGATAAAGCGGGTCACGTATTGCATGCAGTTCGCGCAGACGCTGCAGTGGGTCTGCTGTCTGCAGCAGGGGGCGGTTCTTGTCGTGGGCTGTACGCTGATAGAGTTCCTCGGGGGACGCATTCAGGTAGATCACGAAGCCGTGTTTGCGCAACTCGGCACGATTGGCCGGATCAAGGATCGCACCACCGCCGGTACCCAGCACGATGTCCTGCTTCGTGCATAACTCGGCAATCGTCTCCTTTTCGCGCAGACGAAACCCCGCTTCGCCCTCGATTTCGAAGATGATCGGGATCTTGACCCCGGTGCGTTCTTCGATCTCGTGATCGGAATCATAAAAGGTTTTGCCGGTCGCTCGCGCCAGCGCCCTGCCTACTGTCGTCTTGCCAGCCCCCATCAGGCCGACCAAATAAAAATTGCCTGGCATTTTCATGCCAGGCATTTTAGCGGAAAGCGACAAGCACTGCAGGCTTCTGCAGTGCTTGTGTGTTAACGCAGGGTCAATGCACCATCAATAACCTTAGGTGTCAGGAACACCAGCAGCTCGCGCTTCTTGGTAGACGTTGACGTATTCTTGAAGAGATTACCCACCCCAGGAATATCGCCAAGCAGAGGCACCTTGGTTACATCCTTAGCTTCTTCAGTGATGTAAATCCCACCGATAACAACTGTTCCGCCATTCTCTACTCGGACAATCGTTTCAACTTGCTTGGTATTCAGGAGGCCAAGACGGACATTCTCGAAATTGTCCTTGTTGACTTTGACATCCATGATCACGTTTCCATCTGGAGTGATCTGCGGTTTTACTTTCAGGGAAAGCACAGCCTTCTTGAAGGTTGTCGTAGTAGCGCCATTTGGTGCGGTCTCCGTAAATGCAGCCTCCTGACCTTCTTCAATCTTGGCTTCCTGGCCATCAGCAGTCATCACACGAGGACTAGACACGACCTTCCCAAGCCCATCCGCTTCCATGGCGGACAATTCCAAGGCCAGCATGCCATCAGAGCCCTTAATCAGGAAGCCCAACGAGGCCGCCGCAAAGTCATTCAAACCAGCCGCTCCAAGATTGATTTGTGGTTTACTACCATCGATGGCTGGACCCTTAGCCTTATCGCCACTGACAGTGTCATAATCCTTAGTGGTGATTCCACCGCCGGTTGTAACATCGCCCTTCCAACCAATACCATGCCACTTGACGCCCAAGTTGCGCGCAAAGCCGTCAGAAGCCTCGACAATTCGCGCCTCAATCATGACTTGGCGAACCGGAATATCCAGCTTCTCCACCACGTCACGAATCTGCTCCAGCTTGGTCGGAATATCCTGAATGATCAGTGTATTAGTACGTTCATCGATCACTGCGCTTCCACGGGGCGAGAGCAGTTTTTGCTTGTCGTCCTTCAGAATCTTCTCAAAAGCCTCGGCTCGGTGATATTTCAGCCGGAAGTATTCAGTACGTGTGGGTTCAAGCTCAGAAATTTGCTTCTTGGTTTCAAGCTCCTGCTTTTCCTTCGCGGCAAGCTCATCGCGCGGGGCAATCCAGAGCACATTACCAGACTTACGCATATCCAAGCCCTTGGCTTGCAGGATGATATCCAGCGCTTGATCCCAAGGCACATCTTTCAAGCGCAGAGTCAATGCACCATTGACCGTGTCGCTCGTAATCACGTTCATCCCGGTGAATTCAGCGATGACCTGCAGCACAGTCCGAATTTCAACGTTCTGGAAATTCAGCGACAGTTTTTCGCCCTTGTAATTCTTCTGGCTAGATAGTGCTGCCTTATCTGCGGAAGCATCGCGAACTTCAATTACAAAGCGATTTTCAGTCTGATACGCGGAGTATTCCCAATTCCCCTTTGGCTCGATGACCATTTTCACCTGATCGCCCTGAGCATAGGCATCGACTTTTTGCACCGGAGTACCAAAGTCAGTGACATCCATACGGCGCTCAAGTGCCTTGGCAAGACTGGCCTTGGAAAAATCCACCAAAAGATTTTTGCCCTGCTGGCGAATATCGATCCCGACATTTGGGCTGGACAAATCCACGACAATTTTGCCCTCGCCATTTGCTCCGCGACGGAAGTCAATATTCTGGATTGACTCCTTTTTACCAACTGCCTTTGTTTCAGAGAATATTGTTGTCTTAGAAGAAGTCCCAGAGGAAGCTTCGACACTTGCAGCATCTACGACCACCAGCACAGTGTTGCCCTGGGTTTCTGTCGTATATCCAGCCGACTTAGCAAGATTCAGCACGACACGGGTGCGCCCCGAGCCTTCCGCGATATTCAGCGTGCGAACAGCTGCGCCATTCACTTGAACTGCGTTCTTGCCTGCCTGATTTGCAACATTGGCAAAGTCCAATGCAATGCGCGGGGGAGCCTTTACCACAAAACTGGTCGGAACAGGTGGCTGCCCAGAAAACGTGAGCTTGACCACTTGGCGCTCAGCTGATTCGGATGTTACATCCACCGCCGTTAGCGCTGATTGTTCCGCATATACCACAACACTCAGTGCAGATAGCACAAGCAGTCCAAGGTATTTAATCGTTCTGATCATTTTTTCTGCTCCGCTTCATCTAATGGCAGGGTTGTAGTCTGCTCTTTCCAATCACCGCTGCTATCACCAACCAACTCGATCAACGTAACCTCAGTTTCTGAAACCTTAGTCACTCGGCCAAAATTCTGCCCCATGAAACTACCGGGACTTACCCTGTACAACTCGCCGGAAGGAGTCTTGATCAAGGCCTGAATCAGCCGCCCTCTCTGCATCGTCCCGACCATCCGCAACTTTTCTAGATCGAAGTTCTCAAGATACTCCTTGGGGCGATTTTGATCTGGCCTGGGACCTCCGGCTTTTTGACGAGCCAACTCCATCTTCTTCAAGCTATATGGCTCCACCAAGTCAAACGCGGCGTAGACAAATGGCTCGTACGGCTTTACTTCAGGAAGAGGGTCCACTTTCCCCCGCATCCCTGCCTCTTGTTCTTTCATCCAGGCACGCAGATCATCCTCATCTCCGCCAAAAAAACAGCCAGATAAAAATAGAATCGGCAAAAGCAATAGACTGAATTTCAACACTCTCATAGCCCCTCCTTACCGCCGACTTTTCTTCTTGGATTCAGCCTCTGCCTGCCGAATACTCTGCAATTCTGCCTCATCGAGCGCTCGATAAGTATTAACCTTCGCCTTCAAAACCAAACTGGAGTCTTTGTCCTTGCCGGAGAACAACATCAAGTCAGAGATGGTAACAATACGAGGCAACTGAGAGACATCACTTACAAATGCAGCTAAATCATGAAACGAACCATTTAACTCAATATCAATCGGCATTTGCGCAAACTCGGCGGTCTTGATCTCAGTAGCAGGCTTAAACAGGACAAATTTGAGGCCTCGGCCAACCCCTGCCTGGTTGATATCCTTCAACAGGCTTTCCATGTCCGCCTTACTTGGCAACTGCTTAAGTAGCGCACCAAAAGTACGCTGAATTTCATCCAGCTGTGCTTTATAGGCCTCCAGATTTATTGCCTGCGATTTTTTCTTGATGAACTCTTCCTTCAACTGTACTTCAGTGAGCCGGCTTGCATCAATTTCTGCTATTTGGTCACCCCATACAAAATAGTAGCCGGCTCCTACCGTTAGGATAAAAGCAAATGCCAGCGCAACCAACTGCACAGCAAGAGGCCAATTCGCGACATCCTTCGGATCCAGTCCACGCAACTCATCTAACGTCATTTTTTAGCCCCCCCTTTCTCCAAGGTTGCCGAACCTGAGGCAACCTCAACCTTGGGCCGCGAAATTTCTACTGAGAGAGTAAAGTCAGAAAGATTACTCGCAACACCTGTACCAGCCTTAACAACCTCAAGCACTGGTTGCTCGAAAAGCAACGAGTCCGTCAAGTTTTGCATTAGCGAAGAAACTCTGGCATTTGACTGCGTAATACCAGACAGCACAAGCTTCGATCCTGACTGCTTAACTTCACGGAGATAAATCCCATCCGGTGTTTGTCGAGCAAGTTGATCCATCAACCGGACAGCTTCAGTGCGGTTATTTTGCAATCGCTCAATAATGCTTTTCTTTACCAGCATTGCCTGTTTTTCAGTTTTCAGCTTATCAATTTCAGCTATTTGCTGATCAAGTCGCTGATTTTCTGCACGGAGGAGGTCATTTCGCGCATTCTGAGAGTCAAGTCGTGCAGCAAGCACCAAAAACCCGAGCAATACAACAGCACCAGCGGCAATGACTGAAAACACCATCATTCCAATAAAACGCCGCTGCTTTGCAAGCTTTTTTTGCTCACGATGGGGCAATAAGTTAATTCGAATCATGCTGGGTCAAACCTCCGCATCGCAAGCCCACACGCAATCAATAAAGAAGGGGCATCCAGTTGCACCTGCTTGCTACGTACCTTGCCTGTTGACATGCTAAAGAACGGATTGGCACGCATCGTGCTGGCAACTTGGGTGCGGCTAGAAACTGCCTCATCCAATCCATGGATAACACTACAACCGCCTGCGAGCAGAATGTGATCTACAGAATTGAAGTTACTGGATGTATAGAAGAATTGGAGCGAGCGAGACACCTCAAGAGCCAGCGTATCCATGAAGGGTTGCAGGACATCCGGCTCGTAATTTTCCGGCAGCCCACCTTGGCGCTTGGCCTGCTCTGCCTCCTCGAAAGACATATTGAATTTACGCTGGATTTCCTGGGTCAGTTGGTTGCCTGCATAGGCCTGGTCACGGCTGTAGATCGATTGCCCATTCTTGAAGACATTCATATGAATAGCGGTAGCACCGATATCCACTAGCGCAACAACCTGCCCTTCGCCCCCCCCCCGGCAACTGGGAGCTCATCAATTCAAAGGCCGACTGAGCTGCAAAGGACTCAACATCCAGCACTGAAGGCTTAAGTCCAGCCATTTCGATGGCAGTGACCCTCTCATCGACCTTGTCTTTCTTTGCTGCGGCGATCAGGACTTCATCCTCATCGGGCTGTACGGCTGACGGTCCCAGCACCTGAAAGTCCAAGTTGACTTCGTCCAGCGAAAAGGGGATGTACTGGTTTGCTTCCGTCTCGACCTGCATCTCCAGTTCCCGCTCAGTCATTTTCCCGGGAACCAGAATTTTCTTGGTAATCACGGCCGCAGGTGGCAGAGCTACAGCCACGTTGCGCACCTTGCTGCCAAGCATTTTCCAAGCCTTGCGCACAGCTTCTGCGACAGCATCTTGATTAGTTATGTTGCCATCAACCACAGCGTCTTTCGGCAAAGGCTCAATGTGGTAGCGATCAAGACTGAAGTTTTTGCCTACTTGGCTCAACTCCACCATTTTGACAGCAGACGAGCTGATGTCCACCCCGATAAGCGGCGGCGCCTTCGCCTTTAGGAATTCGTGGATCAACTTTGCAGCCCCTTTTCTAATCTGTATCAAAAAAATGCTAACAGCGCACTTGAGCCTATGTAAAGCAAGGTAGACAAGGGCAGTTAATTTTGCAACAGCACTGGAATCCCGTACATTGGTATCCTGCTGCAGTTCAACCGACTGGTTTTCCGGAATACGATGCTCAAACGACCACTGCTTTTCCTAACCACCTGCCTGCTGGTGCTGCTGATTCTCGGCGCCGGTCTACTTTTCATCGCCGTCGCGGTTACTTACCCCAAGCTTCCGCCCCTGTATGCACTCACCGACTACCGCCCTAAGATTCCTCTTCGTATCTACACGTCGGACCATCAGCTAATCGGGGAATTTGGCGAAGAAAAAAGAGCCTTTACCCCGATAGCAAGCGTTCCTGACTTGATGAAAAAAGCACTACTCGCTGCCGAAGACGAACGCTTCTATGAGCATGGTGGTGTTGACTATCTGGGGGTGCTACGGGCCATGGCGGGCAATGTCGTGTCTGGTCAAGCTCGCTCCGGCGCAAGCACGATCACCATGCAGGTTGCCCGCAACTTCTATCTTTCCAATGAAAAAACCCTGACCCGAAAATTCAATGAAGCCCTGCTTTCATTCAAGATAGAACACAACCTGAGCAAGGATCAGATTCTCGAGCTGTATATCAATCAAATATACCTTGGTCAGCGCGCCTATGGCTTTGCCTCGGCAGCGCAGATCTACTACGGCAAGGATCTGAGCCAGCTGTCGATCGCAGAATTCGCCATGCTGGCCGGTCTACCCAAAGCCCCTTCAAGCTACAACCCGGTTGTCAATCCTGCTCGCGCAAAACAGCGGCAAATGTATGTCCTTCGTCGCATGCACGAGCTCAAGTTCATTACAGACCAGGACTATGCCCTGGCCCAGAATGAGCAGCTAGTCATCAAGCGCAGTCCACAAGATTATTCTGTGCATGCAGAGTACATTGCTGAAATGGTTCGCCAAATGATGGTGGAACGCTATAAGGATGCGGCATATACCCAGGGCTTTAATGTCATAACTACCATCTCCGCTGAACAGCAACAAGCGGCTTATCTCGCCCTGCGCAAGGGGCTTGCCGATTACGATGCACGACATGGTTATCGGGGTGCAGAGGCATTTCTGGATCCCGCACTACTGGAAACAGACCGCCAAGAGGCATTGGACGAAGCTCTCGCAGAAATCAAGGACGCAGATGATTACCGTGTAGCGGTTGTTCTCAGCAGTTCACCACAGGAAGTTAAGGCCTATCTGCGCGGTGGCGAGATTATTTCCCTCAAAGGCGACGCCCTCAAGTTGGCGCGCCCCATGCTTAGCGACAAAGCCTCCCCCAACAGCAAGATCCGTCCTGCGGCCGTAATCCGGGTTCGGAATGAAAAAAATGGCTGGATAATCACACAATTGCCACAAGTCGAAGGTGCAATTGTCGCTCTAGACCCGCAAAACGGGGCAATTCGTGCCCTCTCCGGCGGCTTTGATTTTGCGCGCAGCAGCTTCAATCATGCTACGCAAGCATGGCGGCAACCCGGATCAAGCTTCAAGCCTTTCATCTATTCTGCTGCACTGGAAAAAGGCGTCACCCCGGCAACCATCATCAACGATGCCCCGCTGGTTATTGACCCAGATGCTGTGGGTGGCCAGCGGTGGGAGCCGAAAAACTACGATGGCAAATTCAGCGGGCCGATGTCCGTGCGCGATGCCCTGACCCGTTCGAAAAATCTGGTCTCGATACGCATTCTGCAAGCCATCACCCCGGAGTATGCCCAAGAGCACATTACCCGCTTCGGTTTCAGCCCCAAGCGACACCCCGCCTACCTGACCATGGCGCTGGGTGCAGGAAGTGTAACTCCTCTGGAAATGGCCGAGGGTTACGCTGTCTTTGCCAACACCGGCTACCGCGTACACTCCTATTTTGTCGATCGCATCACCGACAGCAAAGGCAAGGTGATTGCGCAAATGGAACCGGAGGTCGCTGGCAAGAATGCCAAGCGCACTCTGGATGCGCGCAACGCCTTTATCATGACCAGCATGATGGGCGACGTTGTCCGGTTTGGCACAGCAGCCAAAGCCAATGTACTTGGCCGTCACGATCTGGCCGGCAAGACCGGAACCACCAATGACAGCTTTGATGCATGGTTTGCCGGTTATCAACCGGGACTCGTCGCCATCGTATGGGTCGGCTTCGACCAGCCGCGCAGCCTGGGCAGTGGGGAGACCGGCGGTGCCTCAGCCCTGCCAATCTGGATCAACTTCATGGGCAAAGCGCTGCAAAATGCGCCAGAGTATCAATATCCGGTCCCTGATGGGGTGATTGCCAGACAGGTTGCATCAACTCGCGGGGAGCGTACCGAGTACTTCCTGACCGAGTTCCCTGGTACAAACCCCGAGTTGGGACTGGATAGCGGCGGTAGTGGCGAGGAAATCTCCAACCCGCAGATGGAAGAAATCAAGGAGCAACTTTTCTGAGGTTAGGGTAAGCCACCATGTCCCGTCATCCGAATGAACGCGCAGGACAGCTTCAACGACAGCAGATTGCCCAGCGTGCGGCACGACTGGTTGCGGAAGAGCACATCCACGACCTTGCCACAGCCAAGCGCAAGGCCGCGCGACAATTGGGGTTTGGCGATAGCAGCCTGCTGCCCAGCAACGATGAAATCGTTGCTGCGCTGGACGAGTACCGGCAACTGCTGGATCCGGAACATGCGGCTCTGCTGCTCAAATTGCGGCAGAAAGCGGCTTACCTCCTGCATTTCTTTGCGCAGTACCGGCCCTATCTGTGCGGGTCGGTTCTGACAGGTCACGCGGGGGCGCACTCGAATATCAACCTCCAACTGTTTCAGGATGACCCCAAAAGTGTTGAATTATTCTTGCTGAACCAGCAGATCGATTACGACATCATCCCGGCCTCTGGGCCACGCCGCTTTGAGAATTACCCTTCATTGGCGTTCTGGTTCGATGGCACACCCGTGCGATTGCAGGTGCTCCCTTCGAGCGCCGAACGCAACCCGGCCTCGAAAGCGGATCGCGAACGCCTGAACCTGAATGGCCTGCGTGCCTTGCTACACGCTGAGGCGCAGCCAGCCAGCCTGTCGACTGCCGAGCCTTGACCATGAGTACTTCGACCCTGCGTCCGATCAATCCCAATAATCACGCCACGTTTGTAATTGATGAACCGGCATTGATTCGCCATCACCTGCAGCAACTGATTGATCGGCATGAACTTGTAGGGCTATACACCGCGCTTGACAGTACCCAGTTCGCACTGAGCTCGATACTGGATTGCGACGAGCGATCAGTCTGGCTCGACATCCCGGCAGATAAGTTAGTTGGCAAACGTCTCGAGGAATCAGGCAGTGCCATCGTCGTCGCACATGCCGGAAATATCCATAGCCAGTTCTCCGCAGAAGGGATCCAAACTGCGACTCAGGGCGGCAAACCGGCATTGCGCTGCGCACTGCCCACATCCCTGATGTATGTGCAACGTCGTGATGCCTACCGCCAGCGCATCCCCCTGCGCGAACCATTGACTTGCCTAGTGCCGCTCGCAGGGCATGAAGATGTCGCACTCGCGGTTGCCGACATCAGCGTCAATGGGATCGGCTTACTGGGCTTTGCACCCGAACTCACACTGCGCAAAGGCCTCACCCTGCAAGGCTGCAAAATCAATCTCCCTGGTTGCGGACTGCTTGTCGCGGACCTCGCCATCCAGAGCGTGGCCGAATACCAGCTCCGCCAACAGATTCCGACATTGCGAACCGGTTGCAGCTTTCTGTCGTTGGCTGCAGGAGCACAAAACATGGTCATGCGTTACATTACGCGCATCGAGCGTGAGCGTTTACAACAATCACGATGAAGCCACTGCTCGATACACGTGCCATCCGCAGTATCGAAATGGCGGCACTGGCGGATGGGGTGCCCCTCATGCAGCGCGCAGGCACGCAAGCAGCGAACTGGATCAGCGAGCATTACCCGCACGCACGGAAGATTCTCGTTCTGGCCGGGCCCGGCAATAATGGTGGCGATGCACTCATACTGGCCAATGTACTAGCCCAGAGGCAAATAGATACAATGCTCCTGGTGGTATACCCAGATAGCAATTACCAGAGCGAAGCCTTGCAGGCATGGCAGGCTTATACCGGGACTCGCATTACAGAATCCAATTTCCCAGAATCTGCAGATCTTGTCGTGGATGGTGTGTTCGGGCTCGGCTTGCGCCGTCCGCTCGATCCTCATGCACAATCCTGTCTCCGACTGGCCGCTGCGCTGGGTTGCCCCGTGATTGCGCTGGATCTCCCCAGTGGAGTCAATCCCGATACCGGTGCGGTAGATCCCGCTACGATCGCAGCCACACACACGCTGACCTTTCTGGCCGAGAAACCTGGGCTACATACCGGCAAGGCTAAAGATTACTGCGGCACAATTACGCTTTTTGATCTCGGCATCACCGTTTCGGATGAGGCCAACGCAGGACATTTACTAAGCCCTCATTCAATCACCCCCTTTCTGGAGCGTTTGCAGCGCAAACATGACACCCATAAAGGCAGCTTTGGCTGCGTGGAAGTCATCGGCGGTGACAAGGGCATGGTCGGAGCGCCCCTGCTCGCCGCACGAGCAGCTCTTTACGCTGGAGCAGGAAAAATCCGGGCACACTTTCTCGCCCCCCACGCACCGACCGTCGACCTATTGCATCCAGAACTGATGCTGAGCAACGGTTTGGACTGGCATTACCGCCCTGAAGTAACGGTTCAAACCCTTGGCCCGGGGCTAGGTCAATCGGAAGCGGCACGACGGCTAGTAGCCGATGTACTGCGGCAGTCGCCTACCCCCCTTCTGCTGGATGCTGATGCACTGAATTTGATTGCAGAGTCCCCAGATCTGCAGACATTTTTGCTGCAGCGCCCCAATGGAACAACCATTCTCACCCCGCATCCCCGCGAAGCTGCACGATTACTCAATTGCACCGTAACAGAAGTGCAAATGGATCGCATCAGTACCGCCCGAACCTTGAGCAGCCATTTCCAGAGCATCTGCATTCTGAAAGGCGCGGGTACTGTCATCGCAGCACCCGATGGACGCTACTGGCTCAATCAGAGCGGCAATGCGGCTCTCAGTTGTGCCGGACAAGGGGATCTGCTTGCGGGCCTGATTGGTGGATTGCTCGCGCAGCATCTTAGCCCGCTGGAAAGCGCACTCTCCGGAGTTATGGTGCATGGATTAGCGGGCGACCTTTGGCTGCAAGCAAAAAATCGGGGGCTAGGGCTAATCAGTCAAGAAATTTTACCTATCTTTCGCAAGATTCTTAATAATCGATAGCATTTCATACGCCGATAGACATAGCGGCTGCTCGCTGGCGAGCCCCACTGATGCACCATCCCTCTAGAATTCCAAGCGTTAATTCAAGCCATAGTTCTGGTCAGGCATCCTACGACCAACCAGCACCTCTTGGCCCCAGTGGCTCTGCAGTGAGTGCTAGTTTTTCTTCTTGCGCTTGCGCCGGGCCTGCGGCCGGGCGGGAGGGGGCTCATGAGCCGGGACAGCGACCGATGCCGTCGGCGAACCTCCGGCGGGATGCGCCGGCGCGCGGCGCGGTTTGCGAGAGGGTTTCGTGCGTGAGCGCCGATAGCCGACCAGCAGCATGGGCACGATGACCATCGCCAGCAACCCGGCCTGCAGCATGAAGTTGCTGCCCAGGCTGCGCCAGGACAGCCACGACAGCAGGCCACCGTGTTTCAGCAAGGGCGAATCCGGCGGAATATCCAGACCGAGGATCAGCGACTCCAGCGGCTGGGGGTGTCGCGGATCGGTTTCAAGGACATCGTCGGCACGCTGGCCGGGCGGGAACTGCGGGCGGGCGACCAGCCCATCCAGCGCGCGACGATTCTCGCGGAACCAGCTTTCGTCACGATTACCCTGTTGCAGCACCTGCAGCTGGATCGTGCTCTGCCGGCCTGGCAGCAGTACCTGGTAGCTCATTACCGCAGGACCACTGCCTTCGGCGGACTGCATCTCATAGGCACTCTCCAGGCGCTGCGGCAAACTGCTCCGCTGCGGCTCGACCCGCCAACGCGCGACGCTGCCTTGCGGCAGCCGGCGCTGGACTTCATCCAGCATGGCCGACGGATTCAGCCAGCGATCAATGTCCACATGGCCAGGCAGCACCATCACCGCAACCGGCGCCGGAATATCCGGCAGCGTCAGATAGCCGGCGACCGGCTGGTGCAGCGGCCCCAGGGTCGGGTACAGCAAGGGCCGGGGGTCATCGGATGCCTGCACCAGCGCGTTCAGCCGCGCCAGTTCTTGCGGTGACAGCCATGCCTCTCCGGCCTGCAGCGAGAAGGTCAGCCCCCTTCCCAGCTCCAGCTGCTTTGGCCCGGACAATTGCGCGTTCTTCAGCAAGGAGGCACGGCGCAGCTTGCCCAGCTCGGCATGAAACTGCTGGGCGCAGTCTTTCACCCCGGCCCGCACGCATTCGTCCAGCATGACCAGTCTGGCGTGGAACTGCAGCGCATCGACATGCTGTCCCGCCGTCGTCGGGGCGTCCATCACGACCTCGTCATAGGGCACACCCTGTTGCCGCATCCAGCCCAGAGTGCGCATCATGCACTGTGCCGTGCGCCCCTGGGCGGCGCAGTCCAGATAGCGCAGCACAAACAGCTCGTCACGTGCCTTGTAGCGCAGCGAGCCCTGCTCGCGGCGCGCGCTTTCCAGCAGCGCACTCTGCCTGTCCAGATTGCGCATCTCCCGCTCCGCCTGTTCCAGCAGCGGCATGAGCTTCTGCGTGCAGCTCATCATGTCCCCGCCTTCACGCAGGCAGCGCTGATGGGCCACGGCAAATTGTACCGAGGCACTGTTTGGCGCGTACTCGTCCGGGGACGGCGTGGTCTCGGCAAAAGCGGGCAGAAGTGCTGCAGCAAACAGCAAGGGAGCAAGGCGGCGGAGTGCGGGTTTCATGCGCGGAGTATATTCGCCGCCGAACATCTTGCGCAGCACTGACCATCACTTGACCTGTTGGCAAAGTTCAGTCCGGCAAGCCAAACCGGAAGCACTCGCACATAGATTGCAAGGTATATGGCCACAAGCCTTTATTTGAAGCACAAGCAGGAACATACCCAGCAACAAACCAGGATAATGACAACACGCACCGCAAGCATATTTGCAAAAACAGTAATGCAGGGTTCAGCATAAGCAGCATTTTTAGCGAGGCCGCCATGTCCGACCCTCTGAATACTGCTGCCATTGAAACCGTCACCGGCCTGCTGCTGCAGCTGTTGCCCGGCTTCTGGTCACTGCTGTGGGCGGGGCTGCTGGGTGCATTCGGCGGACTACTGCTGGCATTGCTGATTTGCGTGCTGCTGTTCCGGAAAAACGCGCTGCAACGCCAGCCACTGTTCTGGAATCTGCTGGCCAAGCTGGCCTACCCGCTGCTGCTGGCCCAGGGGGTAATCAGTGGCCTGCTGCTGGGCGTTCTGCTGCAGCTGCAGGTGAACTGCAACCGCTTTGTCGACGACACGCTGGGCCCCGTCACGGCAGAACACACCCATGCGCTGGTCAGCTACACTGCCCGCCAGCTGCAGCAGCATGGCAGCGATATCGATCAACTCACCCGGGGCATGCTGCAAGGCTGGACGCTGCCGCAAGGCAGCAACTGGTGGGATACACAGCGCGCCGCCTGGCTCAACGGCTTTCTCGAAGGCAGCGGCCGCCAGCTGCTGCACGGCGTACTGAGCGAATGGCTGGCCATGCCGCTGGCCGAGCTGCCACTGGATGCGCAAAGCCGCAATGAGCTGGCTGCCGCCGGCAGCAACTCGGTCGTGCAGATCCTGCAATCCGGCGGCGATACCCGTTCACTGCAGGCGCTGGAAAGCCAGTTGCCGCGAACCATCACGCGCAGCGCACATGGCCTGATTGATCAGTGGTTCGCCGGCCATTACACGCTGCTGGCCAGCAGCAATCTGATTCTGCTGGCGCTGCTGCTGGGCGAAATGCTGCTCTACTTCCACCTTTACCTGCCACACCGCCGGCAGGCAGTGCCTCAGCCCTGAACCGGCCAGCGCAGGCGGAGCAAGGCCCTGCCCGACAGCCCGGGCGGCAATTCGCGGGCCCGCCCCCCCCAGATGCACCAGCGGCCCTGCGGCGCTTCCTGCCCGCCGATTCCGGCATGATCGTGATGCCCGATCATATGCCCGCGCTGGAACCACAGGCGCTCGCCGGCAGCAGCAAGCCGGTACTCGTAGCCACCGTCGGCGGGCAGCGTAACCGGCTGCGCCGCACCGCCGCGGCGGAAATAGCTGGCCAGCCACAGCGTATAGGGGCGCGCACGGCCATTGCCGACCGGCAGCGCCTGCATGACGACGGCAACAGCAGGGTCGGCAAGCAATTGCGGGCGCAATCCCGGACGCGGCGAGCCGAGCCATACCCAGTTTTCCGTGACCTCCTGCGGAATCTGCCCATGCAGATTCACGCCGTAATCCACGGCCAGCAGGCAGACACAACCGCTCGTGCTGGGCTGGTTGCCCAATGGCAGCGCCAGAAAGCTGCCGGAGGTCTCGGTACTGGCAAACGGTGGCCCAAACCAGCCCAGCCCGTTGGGCTCGCAGCGCCACCAGCCCGGGCCATTGAGGCTGAAGGTGTCGATGGCCTCGGTAAGCGGCTGGTAGCAGAACGGGCAACTTGCAAGCCGGTAGCGCGGCAGGCGGGCGCGGTAGGCATCCGGTTCAATGGCAAAGGCCAGCTGGCTCAGCCCGGCCGGAACGCCATCGCGCCCCAGCTGGCAAGTGCCACGTTGCGCACGCGTCGCATGGCTTTGCCGCAGAAAGGCCGTATAGCTGGCGGCATCAAAAGGCTGCTCAGGTTGCGCGATATCCGCATCACCCAGCCCCGGCCCAGGCGCTATCACCGGCCTGCAAGCCGCAAACTTGGCCGTGATTGACTGCCAGATGGCCTGATCTGCCGCACTCGCCCCGGTTTGCGCATAGGGATCGCCGGGCAGCGGCAGATCACTGCGCCCTCCTTCAGCGCTAAAGCGCAGATGGCGCATGGCACCATGCCGGTGTTCGGCCAGCACATCAATGGCCGCCACATCGCGCTGGCGCAGCCAGTACACCGTCCAGTTGCGATCATGCACCATGCCGGCGGCCTGCTCGGCATCGGCCGGCAGAGCCAGCCCCAGCCCGGCTACCTCGGCCTGAAACTGCTGCCAGGCCAGCGGCAGGTCATGGCCAAAACGTCTCATCGCGGCATGTCCTCCAGCAGGGTATCAAGTTGCGGCAACTGGCGATACATGGCCACACTGGCCACCATCAGCGCATCGTGCAGACAGGGCGCCAGCAAGGCGGCAGCAGGCAGCCGCTGCGCATGCCGGAAGCTCAGCCGGCCGGTGCCGGCGGCCAGGTCGAATGCCCCGAGCGGCAAACCATAATTGGCCAAGGCCAGCCAGCGTGCCGCCTGCGCCAGTCGCGAGGCCGGCACCCGCAGGGCGCGCCCGGGATAGGCCTCGACCAACAGGCTCGCCAGCGGTCGATCCAGCGACACCAGCAGGGGAATGCGCCGACCATCCTGTGCGTACGCAGTCTGGATGAAAGGTCCCGCCGCATCCGGCTCGGCCGGCCAGCCCTGCTGCCGCATGGCGGCAGCGATCGCGTCCAGCCCGGGCATGGACGGTGGCGTCGCTTTCGCCAGTGCGGCTGGCGGCGCCAGCGCCGCAGGCTGTGGCTGCGCTGTGGTGGCAAACACGACCGGACTGCGCTGCAGGTAGCTGGCAGCCAGCAGATACAACCCATGGCGCAGTGCCGCCATATCAAGCTGTCCGCGACCGTCGTCCAGCCCCAGCTTGCAGCGCAGATCACCATCCGCCAGATCCAGCTCGAAATTCACACCTGCAGGCAGGGCATGATTGACGGCGGCCAGCCGCGCCAGCAGCGCCTCGCGCTCGGAGGACACAAGCTTGCGCGGGTACAACGCATACAGCGCCAGCCAGCGCCGCTCGGGGCGATGGTGGATGGCCAGATGCAAGGTGCCGATCTGTGCCGGCGCATCCAGCCGCCAGATGCCGGGCCTGTCGGATGGGCGGCGTTGCCAGCCTTCCCCCTCCAGCTCGCGAGACAGCTGCGCCACCAGCGCCGGCACGTCGCCGGCCTGCACCGGCGGCATCAGCCAGGGCAAGCTGGCCAGACCGGCCAGTAGCATACGGCGACTGATCATGGTTTACCCTCCCGCTCCGGATGCAGCATCCGGCCACAGGGGCCACCATGGATCCGTCAGATCAGCACCTGCCTCTCCGAGTTGCCGGCGCAGGAAAACAGCCCAGGACTCCGCAAGCAAGGCTGCGGCCTCACCTTCACCGAATGCTTCGGCGCGGTCGCAGAGAAGCAGGCAACGGTGCAGCAAAAACCGGGTGAAATCGGGTGCGAGCATTCTGCCGGTTCGCTCTCCGTCGTGAAACCAGCGCACGACCCGATCTTCCGAGGTCAGGCTGAAATAATCCAAACCATAACGCTCACGGGCAAAGGGCCGCAGGTTTTGCCGCCGCAGCGCCTCGGCAACGGCAGACTCGGGATTCAGGCAAGCATCCCCGCCGATGAGCAGGCCATCGATGTCCTGGACGCCGAAGTGTTGCAGAAATGCCCGCAGCGCGGCCGGATAGTCGTCCGGGGCCGCTGCTGCGTCAGACAAGGCCTCGATGTAGACACAGTCCCGGCGCAGGGCCGCAAACCAGTCCAGAGCAACTTCTCCCATACCTCACCCTTTCACACTGCTGCAGATTTCATCCGGCCACTGCGCCTGCAGCACGCCCTCGAGTCGCAGCCATTGGCCACACATGGCAGCCGGCTCGCGCAGGTTCAGATCGACCTGCAAGTGCCCCCAGGGCATGGCCAGCACGATGTTCTCCCCATCCTGCGCCAGCACCTCGCCCTGAACGCGATAGTTCACGCCGTCCAGCCGGATCAGCGCCGGCACGCGCTCGCCAGCCGGGCAGTGCTGCAGCCGGCCGTAGCGCTGCAAGAACACCGGAGCATGCCAGCACAGACCGGGGTGCAGCGCATCCCATTCATCGGGCTGCAGCTGGAGGTAGAAGCAGTCCTGCCGGCCATGCCAGCTGGCCAGGCAATGCCCCTCGTAGTCGTTGTACTCATCCCAGCGCACCAACTCATGCAGCAGCAAAGCCTCTCGCTTAGGGGTATAGCCAGCAAGCTCATGTAAATCATGGCTCATCACGATATACCCTTAGGCTTGCCACCGAACAAACGCCACATCAGCCCTCCGAGGAGCACAAGCGCAGCCCCCAGCGCCAGCAAGGGGCCGCGTGCACCACCCAACCCGTTGCCGGATTCGCCGCTCAGAATGGCAGTCCCCAGCCCCACCCGCCCGGCGACGATCTTGCCCGGATACAGGCTAGCCCGCAGCGCGGGGGGCAGATCATCGCGGACATACCGCGCCGTACCGGCAGGAATTGGCAGCGGAGTTGCGCGAATTTTCGCCATTACTGCGGCCACCGCCGCACTGGCACGATCCTCCCCCGCGGTCGGGGGCGCCGGCGGCGGCGCAACAGCCGGACTGTCCGGCAACTCCGCCAGCTCGACCCAGTCGCGCCGCAGCGGCTCGGTTTTGGGACGGCCATTGCGATACCAGTAAAACTGCGTGCTGTCTTCCTGGGTAATCCATGTCCGCGTCACCGCGATAGTCACCTCGGGCTGTTGCCTCAGCAAGGCAAGGCGCAGCAGCTGCCAGCAGGCCGGCAGGCTCAAGGCCACCCCCAGCACGAGCACAAATCCCGCTATCGGGCGCAAACCGGCATGACGCATCAGCGTGCTCCCGCCAGCGACTGCAAGGGAAATGCAGTCAGCCCTGCGGCGCTCTCGCGGAGTACCTCCGGCCACTGCTGCACCGAACGCTCAAGCCGCGCCAGCGAACCTCCCGCGTCGGGCAAGCGGAAAAACTGCCCCCGCTCCCGCACCCAGTTGCCCTGCCAGCCGGCCAGCACCGGCCCGTGATCGTGCAACTCGCCCACCTCATCCAGCCAGAACACCTGCCCGCTGGCCAGCCACGGACCGAGGTCATAAGCGGCATCGGCGTAAGGCCAGCGGAACAGGCGGTGCTCACTATCCTGCGGCGCCAGCGTGGCGGCGAGTGCGCCGGCCTCTGGGTGGAAATAGCTGGCCAGCCAAACCGTGTAATACGGCCGGCCAGGCCGATCCAGCCGGCCGATGGCCAGCGTGCGCAGCACCGCGCGACTGCCGGCCAGTGCCATGAAGGGACGGTGCAGGTGCGGGACCGCCGCGCCCAGCGGCAACTCGTGCACCTGCGGCACGTCATCCGGCAGTACCCCCTGCAGGTTCACCCCATACATCACACCCTGCACATGCGCGCAGCCGGCCCGGTAGCTGTACGGGGCGACCTGTCCCGGCGGGCACAATGCCCGCCCGTCACCGCCGAAATAGCGCCCCATCCAGCCCGTGCCATCCGGCGGCATGCGCCACCAGCCCATACCGGCCAGCGAGTAGGTATCGATGCGTTCCTGCAGCAGCGCACCGCACAGGGGGCAGCGCGCCAGCAGATATTCCGGGCAAAGCTGCTGATATTCCTGCGGAATGCCCTGAGCCAGCCGCAGGCTGCTGCGGTAGGGCGGGCTGCGCCGGCCACGCACGGCCCAGTCGATTTCGGTGCGCAGATGGTCCAGCTCGGCATGCAGGGCATGGTAGGCGGCCATGGCATCCACCGGCGGGCCCGCGTTCAGAGCGCCGGTCAGTGCGGCATGCAAGGACGCGGCGAGTGCGGCAAATTCGTCATTGAGCCCGGCATCCACACGGCCTGCCGGATAGAGCACCAGATCATTGAGCGAACCACTGCCGGCAAACCAGCGCAGGCCTTCCCGCGCCAGATCCGGCCAGTGGCTGCGCGGGGCGGCTGCCAGCCGGTTGGCCAGCTCGCCGCAGCGCAGCCCCCAGCGGGGCTCATCGCCGCAAGTCAGCACGGAAGAAAGGGACGAGAGCAGTTCGATCAGGTCGGACATGGGCAATGCGCAACGACATCAGGGTTTTACCTTATCATCGCAGTTTGCTGCCGCAACAGCCAGCGCACCGACCCGATTCGCCTCAGCCACACCCCGCGGCGGTGAACACCGTCACAGGGCTTCAGCCTTCCGGCTCCCGCGCGTCCATTTCTTCCAGATGTGCCGCGGTCCAGGCATCGTAGCGGGCCAGCACATCGGCAAGGTATTCCGGCTCGGCCAGTTTGCGGCTCCATACTTCCAGCGCCTGCCAAGCCCCTGCCGCGTTGCGGGCAAACCCGAGATAGCCGCCGCCACCATGCCGATAGCCCAGCCAGGTCTGCGCCGGATCGCAGGAAAGCCGTGCCCGCAGCTCGGGCTCGAGCAGCCAGTCCGGGCCGGCCAGATTGCTCCAGCCAGCCAGGGGCAAATGGCCGCGGCTACCGTCTTTCGGGGCATACCAGCCATCATGAACGGCATGCAGTGCCAGCCACCACGACGGCAAGCCGGCCAGCGGTGCCGGGGAAGTGCCGGCATGCGGCAGATGCCCGACCATGGCGCAGGGCTTGGCGGCGCGGCGAAATCCGTACACCAGCCGCAGATCGTCAGCAGCCAGTCGCAGCAACGCATACCCTTGCACCGTTTCCTTCAGCAAGGCCGAAGTCTGCGGCAAATCAGCCAATACGCTACCCCAGAGCACATCCAGGGCGGTGGCTGGATCGACACCGGGGCTCAGCGCCAGCAGCCACGACGCCGGCAGGCGCGCGCCCAGCTGCGGCAGATCTGCCGGATCGACCAGAGCACCATGCCAGGCTCTGGGCAGGGCAGGCAGCAACGCGTCGGCAGCAATCAGCATGGTGGCATTTCCCGAGGAAAATAAGCCGCAGCGTAGCACAGCCGCCACGTGCTGCTGCGGCGGATAGCCGCGCGGCATAATTCACATTCCGGAAACCAAACGGCCCCCTGCCGGTCTGCCCCTCTTGACCCCTGTACCATCCGGGCAGGGTAACCGCGACCGGGGCCTGCCATGACCCAGTTTCCATCCACATCCCGCCCGTACGACTGGCTGCTGCTGTTTGCCGCCTGGCTGCTGGCTGCCGCCAGTTCGCTGGGCGCGCTGTTTTTCGGCGAAGTGCTCGGTTATGCACCGTGCACGCTGTGCTGGTACCAGCGCATTGCCATGTTCCCGCTGGCCATCATGCTGCCGCTGGCGCTGTTTCCGCTGGATCTGCGCGTCGTGCGCTACGCACTGCCGCTGGCCGCGGGTGGCCTGCTACTGGCCGGCTACCACTGGCTGCTGCAGCTGGGCATCATCGCCGAAACCGCCAGCCCCTGCTTCAAGGGCAGCAATTGTGCCGAGGTGAGCGTGAGCTGGTTCGGCTTTGTCACCCTCCCCCTGTTGTCGCTGCTCGCCTTCTCCCTGATCACCATCTGCCTTGTCGCCCTGAGAATCCGTCCGAAACCATGAAACAGAAACTGCTCTTCATCCTTGCTTCCCTCTTCCTGCTCGGCCTTTTCATCGGCGGCGCGCTGTACGTGAAACAGCAGCAGCAAGCCAGCCAGGACGCGCTGATCGCCGCCAATCAGCAGGCGCTGAATCGCGGGCATGCGCCAACATACGGCCCGGCTGATGCCCGCGTCACCATTACCGAATTCCTCGACCCGGCCTGCGAAGCCTGTGCGGCGTTTTACCCCTTCGTGAAGGACCTGATGCGGCAGCAACCGGAGCAGATCCGGCTGGTGGTGCGCTACGCGCCGCTGCATGACGGTGCCGCCGGTGTGGTCGCGGCGCTGGAAGCGGCCCGTCTGCAGGGGCAGTACTGGCCGGCACTGGAAAAGCTGCTGGCCACGCAAAGCCAGTGGGCCATCAATCACCGCGCCGATGTCGGGCTGGCACTGGCCCAGCTGGCACCGTTGGGGCTGGACATGGCACGCCTGCAGCAGGACATGCAGAGCGAGCAGATCATGGCGATCCTCCGGCAGGACATCGCCGATGCGCAGGCGCTGGGCATCAACAAGACCCCCAGCTATTTCGTCAACGGCCGCCCCTTGCAGGATTTTGGCTACGAGCAGCTCGCCACCATGGTGCAAGCCGCACTGGCCACCAGCCCGGCTCGGCCGCAGCAGTAAATACCCGGCAACGTACCAACCCCTTCCGCCTTTCAATAAAGGCATGGAACGCCATACCCCAAGGCGATACTAACCGGGCCATGCGCGCCTGCCTTCTGTCCGGATGCGGCGTATTACGGCGCCAGCCCGGAACGGGCAGGAGCTAGGCTCTGTTGAGATTCACCCGATTAGCCGGCCTGCCGCCGGGGGAGACAAACATGGACGCCAGCACACTGCGCAACATGCAGGCACCGATCAAGGAGGCCTACCGGCAGGACCCGCAGTCCGCCCGCATTACCCTGCAGGCCAGCGGCACGCTGGGCGAGGGTATCACCTGCAACGTGGCAACCGGGCAGGCGCTGGCGCGCGCCGGCCTGCACCCCGGCACGGGTGGCGACGGGCTGTCGCTGTGCTCTGGCGACATGCTGCTGCAGGCACTGGTCGCCTGTGCCGGTGTCACGCTGAATGCCGTGGCGACCGCGCTGGGGATCGAATTGCGCCATGCCGAGCTGCATGCCGAGGGGGATCTTGATTTTCGCGGCACACTGGGGCTGGATCGCGAAACGCCGGTCGGCTTTCGCGCCATCCGTCTGCAGTTCGTGCTGGACACCACCGCCACCGAGGAGGAACTGGCCACCCTGCTGAAGCTGACCGAGCGCTACTGCGTGGTTTACCAGACGCTGGCCGGGCCGGTGCCGGTCAGTGCGGCCTTCGAACGCGCCTGAGCAAATTACCATGCAGGGTATGCCAATACCGGCATTGTTTTAAAAGCCCCCGCAGCCGATACCCTCACACACCGTGCGCAGCAGCCACGCCGGCTCAGGCCAGCATGGCCGCCTGGCGCGGATCGGCAAACCATTCCTGCAGAAAATCCAGCAAGGCGAGCAGCTTGGCTGGCTGGGGCAGACGCTGTGGATACATCAGCGACAGCCGCATGCCTTGCAGCTGGCAATCGGGCAGGACGCGCACCAGCCGGCCACTGGCCACATCGGGGCTGGCCAGATAGGCCGGGAGCCGCGCAATCCCGCCATGATTGAGCGCCAGATTGCGGATCAGGTAGTAATCGTTGCTGCTGATGGGCGAAGGAACGGCCACCGTATGCAGTTGGCCGCCGCGGCTGAACGACCATTCCCGCGCATGCCGGAAACGCTGATTGGCAATGCACGGCAGGCCGGCCAGCTGATCCGGGGTCTCGAGCGGCGGGTGTCGCGCCAGAAACTGCGGGCTGGCCACCAGCCAGTCACGGATCTCGACCAGCGGGCGGCTGACCAGATGCTCGGGCGGCGGCAGGTTGGCGCGGATGGCCAGATCAAAGCCTTCCGCCTCCAGATCGCGCGGTGTGGCTCCCAGATCCAGCTCGATGCAGATCGCCGGATAGCGCTCGCGAAACGCCAGCAGCGCCTCGGCCATGAATACCCCGCCAAAACTGCTTGGCGCGGTGATGCGCAGCGTGCCGCCGATTTCACTGCGCAGCTCGCCCAGCGCCTGGCGGGCGGCCGCCACCCGCGCCAGCCAGTCACGGCAGTGCGCCAGATACAGCCGCCCCGCCTCGGTCAGATCCAGGCGGCGCGTGGTGCGGTACAGGAGCTGGGCATCCAGCCGTCGCTCCAGCTGTGCCACCTGCTTGCTCAGCAGGGCTTTCGACACACCCAGTACCTCCGCCGCCCGGGTGAAGCTGCCCTGCTCGGCAACACAGGCAAAGGCCATCGCCCATTGCAATTCCTGCGCCTGCTGGCTGGCCGTCATTGTTTCCATGAATTCAACAAAGTTGTGAATAAACGCTGATTTATCGCCAGATCGTGCCGCTCTATTCTATCCACGTCAACAAACAAGCACACAAGGAGATGCACATGGATATTCTGCTCATCGGTGCCAGCGGCACCATCGGGAAGGCGGTTGCTCACGAACTCGGCCAGCGCCACCGCATCATCAGCGCCGGGCGCAGCAGCGGGGACGAGCACGTCGATCTGCGCGACCTCGCCAGCGTCACGGCACTGTTCGAGCGCGTCGGCCCGGTCGATGCCGTGATTGCCACCGCCGGCAATGTCCATTTCGGCGCGCTGGCCGAGTTTACACCCGAGCACTACGCCATCGGCCTGAACGACAAGCTGATGGGGCAAGTGAATCTGGTGCTGGCCGGCCAGAAAGTCGTGCGTGATGGCGGCAGCTTCACGCTGACCAGCGGCATTCTCAGCGACGATCCGATCCGTTACGGCAGCAGCGCCAGCATGGTCAACGCAGCACTGGAAGGCTTCGCGCGCGGTGCCGCCATCGAACTGGCTCGCGGCCTGCGCATCAATGTCGTCAGTCCGACGGTGCTGAGCGAATCACTGGCAGGCTATGGCCCCTATTTCCGTGGCTTTGAATCCGTGCCCGCCGCACGCGTGGCGCTGGCCTACAGCAAGAGCGTCGAGGGGCTGCAGACCGGGCAGATCTATCGCGTCGGCTAGCGGCTTGTCCGGCATGGTCGCGCCACCTAAGCTGGAGCATGATCCGCATTCTGCTCGCGGTCGTGTTCCTGCTGGCTGCCGCATGCCATGCCGCACCGCCGGCAACACCGTTACCGCTGTACACCTCGTATGACGAAGCCCCCTTCTCGCTGGCGCACGCCGACAATCTGACCGTGCGCCTGGCGGCCTATCTGACGCGCGCCTCGCAGGGACGTTATGTGTTCGAACCCGTGCAGCTGCCCCGCAAGCGGCTGGAGCAGATGCTGGCCGGCCATGGCTGGCAGGGGGCTCTGGCCTGGGGCAACCCCAAGTTCTTCAGTCAGCTGCCGCAGGACCACCTGCGCTGGACGCGCGGCTTCATGCGCGATGCCGATCTGGTCGTCAGCCGCCAGAGCCGGCCGGTGCACTACAGCGGCCCGGCATCGCTCTACGGGCTGACGCTGGGCGCGATCCGCGGCTGGGAGCTCAACGATTTCAATGCCGATATCCGTGACGGCAAGATCCGCCGTGAGGATGCGCCCACGGCCCTGGCCAATCTGCGCAAGCTGCAATCCGGCCGCATCGATGCCGCCCTGATCCAGCGCGCCGCGCTGCCCTATTTCCGCCGCAGCTTGCCGGGGCTGGAGCAATGGCTCTACATCAGCCCGATCCCCCGATGGGAATTCAGCCGCCATCTGGCGGTCGACCCTGCCTCGACCGAACTTTACGAGTTTCTGCAGCAGGCGCTGGCGGCCATGCCCCCCGATGCACTGGGCCCCCACTGATCCGGTCAGGCCGCAGTGCGACTTGAAGCTGTAAGCCAACCGGTCGCACAATGATCCATTGATTGCTGCCGGATACCCTCATGTCGACCACCGCTGCCCTCGCCTGCAACGAAATCTACCTGGATGCCAATGCCACCACCGCGCTGTTGCCGGCCGCGCAGGTGGCCATGCTGCGCACGCTGACGGACAACTACGGCAACCCCGGCAGCCCCCACGGCGCGGGGATCCGAGCCCGGCTGGAGCTGGAACGTGCACGCAATGCCGCCGCTGCGGTGCTGCGCGTACCGGCCGGCCAGCTGATTTTCAACTCCGGTGCCACCGAAGGCATCCAGACCGCAGTTCTGTCGGCGCTGCACACGCAGCAGGCCGGCAGCCCTGTGCGGGTGCTGTACGGCTCCACCGAGCACAAGGCGGTGCCCGAGGCGCTGGCACACTGGGGCGAACTGCTGGGGTTAAATCTGGAACTGCTGGCCATTCCGGTCGACAGCGTTGGCCGGCATGATCTGGACTGGCTGGCCCGCCATGCGGCAGGCGCGGCACTGATCTGCACCATGGCGGCCAATAATGAAACCGGCGTGATTACCGATCTGGCCGGCATCGGCACCATCATTGCCGCGCAGACACCGCGCCCCCTGTGGCTGGTCGACGGCGTCCAGGCCTTTGGCAAACTCGATATCGACTGGCTGGCGCTCGGCGCGGACTATGTCCCGCTGTCCGGGCACAAGCTGCATGCGCCCAAGGGCAGCGGCATTCTGTATGTGCGCGATGGCGCGCCATTCACCCGCCTGCTGGCCGGCGGCGGACAGGAAGGCAATGCCCGCTGCGGCACGGAAAACCTGCCGGGCATCGCGGCCATCGGCGCGGTGTGCGAAGCACTGGCCGCCGGCGAATTCGGCGATCCGGCGCGGCTGCTTGCGGCCAATGCGCGCTTGCGTGCGGCGGTCAGCAGCGCCTTTCCCGGAGTCGTCTTCAACAGCCCTGCGCAGCATTGCCTGCCGACCACCATCAATTTCTCGGTGCCGGGTGTGCCCAGCAAGCGGCTGCTGGAGGTGTTCGACGCGCTGGGCCTGCGCTTGAGTGCCGGTTCGGCGTGTTCGAGCAAGACGGCCAAACCCAGTCATGTGCTGATGGCAATGGGGCTGGGCGAAGAACGTGCGACCAGCGCGATCCGCCTGTCGATTTCGCCGTGGTGCGATGCCACCGACATCGATGCCGCCGTCGCACGCCTGCAGTTGTGCGGTTCGATTCTCGAATCGCAAGCCGCTGCCATGGCGGCACTGGAACAGGTGGCGCTCCCCGAGGAAGATCAGGAGCTCTCCGACCGTTACGCCATCACCGCGTCGCAATTGCCGGACTGGCGTGCACGCCATGCGCCAGCGCTGTTCATCGACATCCGCGAGCCCTGGGAGCAGGCCGCCAGCGGCATCTGCCCCACGCTGGACGGGATGGCCAGTGAACAGCATCCGCTGAGCCAGCTGGCGCAATGGCTGCCGCAGTGGCCACATCAGCACAGTGTGCTGCTGGCCTGCCGCAGTGGCCGGCGCAGCGGACAACTGCTCAGCCATCTGCGCCAGCAGGGCTACGAGAATGTCTGGCATCTGGCCGAAGGGCTGGCCGGCCTGCCGCAGCCGCGCTGAAAGCGGCAGCAGCCGGCGCAGGCGAACCAGATCAGGGAATTCACGCAAGGTTTGCTGCGATTGCGGCAGCCGCATACACTCGTAGTATGAGCGTGCGCCCTTATTCCTTTGAATCTCCACCCTATCTGGATGCGGCCACTGGCGATCCGGACGACCTTGCCAGCCTGAAATTCCTGCTGATCGATCCGGTCGCGGATCTGCGCCACACCCTCGCGATGACACTGGGGCAGTACGGTGTGCGCCAGATCGAACAGGCCAGCCGCTCGGGTGATGCGCTGGCACTGATCCGCCGCACCGAATATGACGTGGTACTGTGCGAATACGACCTCGGGCATGGCTTTGATGGCTTGTTTCTGTTCGAGGAAATGCGCCGGCATGATCTGCTGAAAGCGTCGTGTGCCTTCATCATCGTGACCGGCGAGCGGCGCACGCAGAAAGTCCTGGGCGCCGCCGAGCTGGTTCCCGATGCCATCGTGCTCAAACCGTTTACCGGTGACAGCCTTTATGCCCGCTTGCGCCGGGCATTGCGGCGCAAGCGTCGTTTCCAGCCGATCGATTCCGCCATCTTGCGCCATGATTTCCTGTTGGCCATCCGGCTGTGCAATCAGGAAATCAAGCAGGGCGGCGCCGATCTGCTGGAGTTCGTGCGCATGAAGGTTCACCTGATGCTGCGCATTGCCGACTGGGCCGGTGTGCGCGACCTGTGCCGCACCTTGCTGGCCAAGCAGGATCTGCCGTGGGCCAGAATGGCACTGGGAAAGGCCTTGTTCGAGCAGAAGCAGTACCCGGAAGCCGCGGAGTTATTCCAGAGCGTGCTGGCTGAACATGAACTGGTACTGGAAGCCTACGACTGGCTGGCACGCGTGCAACAGGCCCAGGGCAAGCTGGACGATGCCCGGAATACCGTCGACAGGGCGGTGGCGCGTTCGCCCTTTGTGGTGAGCCGCCAGCGTGAACTGGGCGAGCTGGCCTGGCAGACCGGCGACATGGGCGTAGCGCAGACCGCGTTTCATGAAGTGGTCGGCCTGTCGCGCTATTCCTTCTGGCGTGACCCTGCGGATCATGGGCGGCTGATTGAAGTGCTTACCGCACGCAATGAGCTTGGCGAAGCACGCAAGCTCCTGACCGATCTGCGCCGCGCGTTTGCCGGGGCCCCCGGTCAGGAGTGCATGGGGCTGCTGCTGGAGGCTGGCATCGAGCGCCAGTCCGGCAACGAACAGGCTGCACGGGAAAAGCTTGGGCTGGCACAGCAGCGGCTGGACCAGCAGGAATCGCCACCGGATGTCGCGTCCGGCATGGTGATGGCCAGGGCGTTGCAGCAATTGGGCAGCGCGGAAGCCGCCGCCTTGCTGATGCAGAATCTGCTGCGGAACAATCATGATGCCCCCAATCTTGCCGGACAGATCCGCGCGCTCTACCAGCAGGCGGGCCAGCCGGAGAAAGCCGCCGAACTGATTGATTCGATCACCGGTGACATTGTCCGGCTCAACAACGAGGCGGTTCAGCTGGCCCGCAGCGGCGATCTGGCCGCAGCCGCCGAACTATTCCTGCGGGCAGTCGCCGACATGCCGGCGAATGTGCAGATCATCTACAACACCGTTAATGCCCTTTTGGCCTACGTGAACCAGCATGGCTGGCATGCCAGTTATATGGAACGCGCGGCCGAGTTGCTGCGGCGAGCGTCGGAACTGAGCCCCGCCAACGGGCGCGGCCTGCAGCTGATTGAGGTGTTGCGCAAAACCCGCCTGAAATACGGCGTGGCCAGCTGATTCCCCGGCCGAAGCACGCCGCGACGCGCGTGGGCGCATACCTATCACGCCCGGCCCGAGCCTCAGCGCAGACCGTTGTCGTCCGACCAGTAAGTGATGCTCACCTGCTGCTCGCCCAGGCTGACCACGGCACCCGCGGGTAGCCGTGCCCGCGTGAGCACCAGCGCCGGATCACCCAGAACCACATCATCGAGCCGCACCTCGCCGGCAGCAATGTGCCGCGGCGCGGCATCGGCCGTGCACAGCTGCAGGCGCAGCAGGAACTCGGGCAAGGGCACGCCCAGATCGTAGGCATAGGCCGATAACGCCATCGTGCGCCGGGCAGGCAAAAGCTGGCTCATGGTTTATTCCCAGCAGGATGAGAAACCGCACCCTGCCATGTGGCAGCGCCCGCTGCAGTAGCCGTGCTCACAGCCGCGCCAGCGTTGCCTATAGTGGCAGAACTGCGGTACAGCCAAAGGGGAAGGCAATGGTTCGGGCAGGCAGCTTGCTTGTAGTGACACTCGCGATGCTGGCGGGCGGACTGGTCCACGCCGCCTGCAGCCGCCCCATCGTGGTCCCCAGCTCGCCACTGGGTTTCAGCGTGCAGGTGCAGGACAACACGGTCAGCGGTGTTTACCCCGAAGCGCTGCGCACGCTGGGGCGCAAGTATGGCTGCCAGTTTGTCTTTCCACTGGTCCCCCGCACGCGCGCCGAATACATGGTACTGGACGCCGACGAGGGCGACCTGCTGGTCTCGATCAGCCGCAACGCCAGCCGCGATGCCCGGGGCGACTTCATCAAGCTGACCGACGTGCGGCCCAGCCTGATCTTCCTGAAACGCAAGCCGGTGGCCGCCCGCTCGCTGCAGGACATCCTCAGCGACCCGCGCTTGCAGGGCATCACGGTGCGCGGCTATTCCTACGGCGACGAATTCAACCGCTTCATGGACGAACTGAAGCGCCAGAACCGGCTGAGCACCGCCAACGACCTCATTACCCTGGGCAAGATGCTCAACGCCGACCGCGGGGACTTCACCATCGTCGCCGCCACGCTACTGGTCTCCGCCCTGGCGGAATCCCCGGAAACGCAGGCGCTGACGGGGGCACTGGTCTACCGCCCACTGGCCGATCTGCCGGCGGTGGAAAACGGCGCCTACCTCAGCCGCAAGCTGTCCGAGGCCGACCGGCAAACGCTGACCCGGTTGCTGAACGAGCTGCGGACTGGCGGCGTGCTGCAGACGGAGCTGGAGCGCTACTACTCGCGCGAGCTGATCGAAGCGACGTTTGCGCGCAGCGCCGGCAATTGAATAACCAGGTATACACCAGAAAGTCATTGCCAATAATGAGCGCAGCAATATACACATGCATGTATAGACATCCCCGGCACACCGGCGCAGGCCGGCTTGTTCCCCGTGCCCCGACGTCTTAAGCTGAAGCATGACACGCATCCTGCTGGCGGGGCTGGCGCTGTTGTGGGCCCTGCTGGGGCATGCAGCGGCGGTGCAGCACATTCCGCTCTACACCTACTATGACGATTCGCCGTTCGGACTCGCCCATCCGGACAACCTCACCGCGGATCTCGCCGACTACCTCAGCGACGCGTCGCAGGGGCGCTACCGCTTCGAACCGGTGCAGCTGCCGCGCAAACGGCTGGATCAGGAACTGGAGAAACCCGACTGGCAAGGCGTCGTGGCCTGGGGTAATCCTGATTTTTTCAGCAATCTGCCTCTCGGCCGCCTGCGCTGGACAGGGCCTTACTCGCACGATGCGGATCTGATCGTCAGCAGCAAAAGCCGGCCTGTCGACTATCGTGGCCCGGAATCGTTAACCGGCCTCACCTTCGGTGCCATTCTCGGGCGACAGCTGGGCGATCTGACCCCCGCGATTCAGGCTGGCAAGATCCGCCGCGAAGATGCCACCAGCCAATCCGCCAATCTGCGCAAACTGCAAGCAGGGCGCATCGACGTGACACAACTGCAGCAATCCGCGCTGCCGCACCTGCGCCGCGAATACCCCGAACTGGATCGCTGGCTCTACATCAGCCAGCCCCCGCGCGATGTCTTCACCCGCCATCTGGGCGTGAATCCCGCCAACACCGAACTGTACGACTTTCTGCAGTCTGCCATTCGCGGCGTGCCCAAAGAACTGACCGGCCGCTGAACGGCTGGCTCCACCCCCCTGCAAAAAGCACCGGGTATAAGCCTGAATGCATTCATTTACCATTGATTCAGACGTATACCATCAACGGTAATTACCGACAGGGCGTCATTGATTTTCAACGAACTGCTGCAGCTCCTTGATACGCTGCTCGGCGCGGGATTGCATGCAGCCCAGATACATCGTGCCGCGAATGGTACCGCCCGACCAGTAGCTATACACATTGCGGCAATCCGCCTCGCGGAACTTCACCCACAGCCGCTGCGCTTCGATGAAATTCTTCTTCAGCGCGCCCTGTTCCTCGGTTTCGGGGTTGGCGCTCACGGCTTCCACCTGCTTCAGTACGCGGCGGTAGACCGTGTTGAGCTGCTGCTCGGTTTTCTCCTGGGTCATGCGAGCACACTGCTCGATGTCGGGAGTCGAGCTGGCCTGACGGCAATCCAGTGCCTGCGCCGGCACGGCCAGCAGGCAAAACAGAACGGGGATAAAACGCTTCATGAGATCTCCGGATACAGAGGACAGGGGCTGACAAGAGCTGCCTGACCTGATTGAGCACAGACACGGTGGCAAGGTGCAGCTCGCCACCGACGACCAGGGTATTTCCTTGAAAGCATATTGAGTATTGAGTTGCAGGAACATACCCCTGACTAATCGCTGGGGTAGCAAATGGCAGCCTGTCACCCTCAGGCCATCAGGCCATCAGGCCTTTCAGCGCCAGCAGCAGCTGATAGCAGCTTTCACCGCTCATGGTGTAGGGATCAAGCATGTCGCTGCGCGAATAGGCCTTGATCACGGGGGCAAGCCTGGCGGAATCCGGCACATAGCCCATCGACCATTCGGAAAAATCGCGCCGGGCGATTTCCTGATACTGCAGCTGCAGGATGTGGTTGTGGCGCGGGTCTTTCAGAATCTGCTGATAGGTCTGATTGACCGCTTCGCGCGATCCCTCGAGGCATTGCAGGAAAAACGCCGGATTGAAAAACAGTGCACCCGTGACGTGCAGGGCGGAGTTTTTACTGCGGGCCGATTGCAGGATGTGCTCGACATCCCCCGGGCGGAATTGCTCGGACAACTGGCTTACATAGATCAAGCGCACCAGATACATCGCGTTCTCCAGAAAAAGGATCCCAGGCGTCCGCCCCGGCCGACCGCCGGCGACGACATGTGTCTAGCCATCATAGTTGAGCACGCCATCAATACCGCCCTTTGTTGCTGCCACGGTTATGGCAGGCGTGACCGCGCAGCCCGCCTGGCGGCACCATTCAAGGATTGCGCGGAGCGGCCCCGGCTGGTGGCAGGCGCATGCCGAAGGCCGCCATGGCGGCGATCAGGTCGGCGAGCTGCATTCCCAGCGGCGTCAGCGTGTAATCGGTATGCGGCGGCACCACCGGATAGACGGTCTTGCTGAGCAAGCCTTCGCGCTCCAGAAACTTCAGCCGGTCAGCCAGCACCTTCGGGCTGATGCCGGCCAGCGAATGCTGCAGCTCGGAATAGCGCTTCGTGCCGCCCAGCAGATCGCGGATGATGCGGGTCGTCCACTTTCCCTCGATCAGCCGTGCCGTGCGCGCTACCGGGCAATCGCCGGCGCATGCCATGTCCTGTCTGTGTTCGTTCATCGTTCATCCACCGGATTAATACTATTAAAAAAGTAACTACTTCCAAAAAGAAAGTAAGGCACGCAAGATGCACCGGCATTTCCCCATTCCCACCGGAGCAGCACATGCAAACACGTTTATCCCGCCCCAGCCGGGCACTTCTGGCCATGATGGCCGCCGTACAGATCATTCTGGGACTGGCCTTTCTCGCCGCCCCCGAGCGCAGCGCCCTGCTGCTGGGCCTGCCGCAAGCGCCGGGCTGGAGCAACTGGCTGTTCGGCATGATGGCCGCCCGCTTTCTCGGTTATGGCTACGGCCTGATCGTGGCGCTGCGCCAGCCCGCACAGGCCGCCCCCTGGCTGCGCAGCATGCTGGTGATCCAGGCGCTGGACTGGCTGGTCACCCTGAAATACCTGTGGCTGGGCGCGGTGACGCTGCCGCAGGTCAACACCGCCGCCTTTCTGCCCTTGCTGTTCATCGCCGCCTGCGCCGTGGCGCTGCGGCAGCGCCCGCCATCACGCGCGGCTGTCGCCTGACCCACGGTCAAACTACAGCAGCACGGGTGCGCAAATCCCGCAAGGGTTTGTGTTCCCGAATCGGCTGGCGCTTGCGATAGGGCGTTCACGTTCCCCATGTGCAACGCGACGCGTCGTGGCTGAATAAATGCATAAATGCGGGCAGGCGCTGGCCGGCCGCGTAAAATGCCCGCTTCACCCACGGGGCCACGCCATGTTGAATAACGATGTACTGCGCAGCATTCGCTACATGCTGGATTTGTCCGACGCAAAAATGGCCGAGATGGTGCAAGCCAGCGGCCATGACATCCGCCTGGACACCATGCAGGCCTTTCTGAAGAAAGTGGACGAAGCGGGCTTTGCCGAATGCGACGACCTCACCCTGGCCCATTTTCTCGATGCGCTGATCATCCTGCGCCGGGGCAAGGACGAGAGCCGCCCCGTGCCGCCCATCGAGCTGCCGGTGAGCAACAATCTGGTCCTAAAAAAGCTGCGCACCGCCTTCGAGCTGAAAGACGACGACATCTGCGCCATGCTGGCCGCCGCCGGCTTCACCGTCTCCAAGCATGAGCTTTCTGCCTTTTTCCGCCGCAAGGATCACAAGCACTTCCGGGCGTGTGGTGACCAGTTCCTGCGCCACTTCCTCAAGGGCCTGACGCAGCGCGTGCGCAAAGTCTAGCTGCCGGAACGGATGAATGAAGTCCACAGGTATTACCTCGTAGCTAATGCAGGCAATAGGCCAGCGCCATATACCCTGCAACAGACAAGAAGCAAGACCCGCCGGGGGGAGCGTCCCGAAAGCGGTTCACCCAGGCAGCGATGCATCTGCAAAGGTCGCACTGCGTGCGCAAATCAGGATTTGCGCCCCCAGCGTGCCTGACCCGGCCTGCATCGCTGGCGCAGTCGACGAAGGCCGCGCCCTGTCCCCGCCCCGCAACATTGCACCCGCATGGGATGAGAACGCGCCCAGCTGCTGGTAAGCTAGGCGCAAGTGTCGCTTTGCCAAACCGGCAGACGGCTTCGGCAGCTACTTGCGGCTGCGCATCGCTATCGGAATCATCCAATGCCAAGCATTCTTGTCTGGGCCCTGCCCCTGCTGCTGCTGATCATCCTTGTCATCCTGTACAACACCCTGGTGGGCAAAAAAAACCAGGTGGAATTTGCCTTTGCCTCCATTGATGCGCAGTTCAAGAAACGCTACGACCTGATTCCCAATCTGGTCAGCGTCTGCGAAAAGTACATGGGCTACGAGGAAAAGCTGCTGAAGGATCTGGCGGCCAGCCGCACCAGCTTCATGCAGTCCAGCGATGACGGCAAAGTGAGCATGGATGGGCAGGCCAGCGCGCAGCTGCGCTCGGTGATGGCCCTGGCCGAAAGCTACCCCGAGCTGAAAGCCAGCAGCAGCTTCGAATCGCTGGAGCGCGCGCTGAGCGAAGTCGAGGAGCAGCTCGCCGCCGCGCGCCGCGCCTTCAATGCCGCGGTCACCGATTACAACAACGCCTGCCAGATGTTCCCCACCAGCATCCTCGCCAGCATGATGGGGCTGAAGGTACGCAGCTGGTTCGAGGCCACCGCCGAAGAACGCGAACCGGTACGGGTGTGGCGATGAGCCAGCTCTCCCCCGCCATCCGGGAACTGCTGGCCCGGCTGGAAAGCGAACGCGCGGCCGAGGTCAGCCGGGACGGGCAATACATGCTGTGGGCCGCTGGCGGCACCGCCGTACTGACCATCATCGCGCTGATCGTGTATGGCGAGCTGCTGGCCGGCGCCATTCCGCTGGGCATCGGCGCCCTCGTCACCGGCATGCTGTGGCTGCAGCGCGGCAGCAAAACGGCGATCAAGTTCAAGCTGGAAGTCCTCCCCGCCCTGCTGGCCGAGCTGGCACCGCAGATGCACTACGACCCTGCCCGCAGCATTGCCGAGGACGAATTTGCCGCGGCCGGCTTTTTCAACGACATCGACCGCTACAGCAGCAGCGGCTGGATCGGCGGGCGCGTCGGCGATACCGCGCTGCACTTTGGCTATGTGCATGCCGAGGAATCCTATCAGGAGCCGTACACCGATTCGCAGGGCAAACGCCAAACCCGCACCAAATACCGCACCCTGTTCAAGGGCATCTTCCTGTCGGCGGACAACAACAAGGCCTTTTATTCCCGCACCCGGCTGCAGCCCGGCAGCGTCAATGCCCTCAACAATTACTTCGGCAGCTACCTCACGCTGGAAGACCCCGAATTCAATGCCATCTTCAAGGCATCGTCCGATAACGAGGTCGAGGCCCGCTACCTGCTCACCCCCAGCACCATGGAGCGTTTCAAGGCGCTGCACGAGCGCTTTCCCGAGCTGCATGCTGCCTACCGCGACAGCCGGCTGCTGCTGGCGCTGCCGGCCAGCGAGCCCTTTCAGGTCGATGGCGGTGATTCCTTCCTCACCGGCGAGCTGGCGCTCAGCCTGCGCGAGGAACTGCAGCGCTACCTGGGCGTGGTCGACGCGCTGGACCTGAACACGCGCATCTGGAGCAAGGCGCCCGAGCGGACACCGGAGCGCGCCACCAGCTAGGGCACCGGGCTTACGCCGCAGCTCGCGCCCGAACACCGGACAAGACAAAGCCCCGCACGCGGGGCTTTTTGCCAGGTATGGCCATGCCGCTTCTGCAATCAAAAGTCTGCAGCCACATACCCATGCAAATGTTCGCAGCCGCTCACGGCCACGCCGCAGCACGCAGGGTGTGCAAATCCCGCAGGGCTTTGCGCACCGGTAGCGGTGCGTACAGGCCGCAGCGCACGTGCAAAGATCATGCTGCGTGCGCGAATCAGACTTTGCGCCCCCCCTACTCGGCTTTCCGTGCAAGCCATGTGCATCAGTACGGCCTGCCAAAACGCAGAGCGAGAAATCTTGCAGGTATCCAAGCGGAAAGCATTAAATTGATTGCTTATGCAGGCATACCCACCACCCGTATACAAAAGCCACTCAGCTCCGCATCGCTGCCACAAACTTACAACAACCATGCACTTTCCGGCAGCACACCCCAGCCATCCCGGTACACTGATCCGGCCGGCCAATTCCGGCCGGCGCGATAAAGCGGCACAGACCGCAAGACAATGAGGATGGATAAGATGAACAAGAGCAAGAAGATGGCGCTGCATGCGCTGTTTGCCACCGTACTGGCCGGCCTCTTTCCGGCCGCCTTCGCCGCGGAAAGCTGGCAGGCCAATCGCGCCTACCAGAAGGGCGAAACCGTCAGCCACGATGGCGAAGACTGGCAGGCGCGCTGGTGGTCCTACGGCGAGGCGCCCGGCGCCGAGTGGGGGCCGTGGCAATCGGCCCATGCCGCCAGGCGCGGCATGGCCACCGTCGCCGGCGGCAGCTTCATGATGGGGGCAACCATCGAGAACGGCTTCAATTACCCGAACGAGACGCCGGTGCATCCGGTCACGCTGTCGAGCTACCAGATCGGCAAGACCGAGGTAACCTTTGCCGACTACGACCGCTACACGCGTGCCACCGGCCGCACGCCGGCCAGCTCGCTCGACATCGGCCAGGTCGAGATGGGGCGCGGGCAGAACCCGGTGATCAACGTCACGTGGTTCGATGCGATCAAATACATCAACTGGCTGAACCAGCAGCACGGCTGGCCCCGTGCGTATGACGAAACCACCGGGGCGCTGCTCGACTCGGCCGGCCAGCCCACCCGCGATGTGGGCAAGGTATTCGGCTACCGTCTGCCGACCGAGGCCGAATGGGAATACGCGGCGCGCGAGCGCGGCCGCGACATCGTCAACGCCTGGGGCAACGGCAGCCCGCTGGTGAATGGCAAGCCGACCGCCAATGTCGCCGATGCCAGCTTCATGGCCTACTTCGGCGAGCTGGCCGCCGGCTTCACCCCCTGGCCCGACTACGACGACGGCCATCCGCGCCTGGCACCGGTGGGGAGCTACCCGGCCAATGCGCTGGGCGTGTACGACCTGTCGGGCAATGTCTGGGAATGGACCAACGATGGCGAGCGCACGTTCACGGCCGAAGCGCAGCACAATCCGCTTGGCCCCGTCGACAGCCCGGTGCGCATCCTGCGCGGCGCCAGCTGGGACAACACCTTCGACATGCACCTGACCGATCGCGCACCAGGCGCACCGACGTTCAGCAATCCGTCGATCGGCTTCCGGCTGGCACGCTCGCTGCCGGCCGGCGCGGCCGCGCGCTAAAGCCCGCCCCATCCGGGTACACACTGGCCGGGCGGCGTCCGGCCAGGTGGCCACTGGCGCGGCATGTCGCGGAAATCTGGCGGGACTGCGCCAAACACAATCCACCATCCGCAGATCATCGCCACCGAGTACGGTGCACTCGTCGGGGTCAATGCGCATCGCCAATGCGCCACATGCGTGATCCCGTACTCAGCACAACCGGCGCGATCCCCCGAGGGGACTCCCTTCGGGGCGTTCGCTGCGCTGATTGTCGCCCGACCGCGCACCCTCCCAGCCAACAACAAGCCCCGCATCGCGGGGCTTTTGCCGGGTATTGCCATGCAAATTGCATAGTAAAACGCCTGCAGCCCCATACCCATGCACATACCCAAAGCCGCTCACATCCGGCGTCGGGCCAGCGGCAAACTGCGGCGACGTTGCATTCCTGCATCGCACCTGTGGCAGATCAATTTATCCGGAAAATCAGCCGTGGTAGGCTTTCAGAAAAAACAAGCTTTGCTTACGCAAGCACAATCATCAGGGAGTTGATGATGCAGAAACGACTCGCCGCACTGGCGCTGCTGGGCATGGCGCTGGGCGCGCAGGCCGCCAGCAGCGATTTGCTCGGCACCTACGCCATCAAGGACAAAGGCCAGCTCAAGGAAGCCATCAAGGTGTCGCAGGACAGCGGCGCGGTGGTGATTTCGGAAAAGCAGAAGAACGGCAGCAGGTAGGGTGTGCAAATCCCGCAGGGGTTTGCGCACCGGATGCGGTTCGTCCAGACCGCAGCGAGTGTTCAAAGATCGCGCCGCGTGCGCAAATCAGGATTTGCGCACCCTACATGGCTGGGGCCGGTGGAGTTGTTCAAGCTGCAGTAGGCGATGCGGCACGATGAAGAAATGCGAAGCCCCGTACCGTTCGAGCGCCGATAACACGACATCACCCTGCCCCACGGATAAGTAATGCAACACGCGCAGGGCGGTTTAGCCAAAGGCGCGCCCCGAAGGAAGTCCCCTTGGGGGATAACCCGCCATTCAGCCATGGTAAGCTGAACGGTAATTAGAACGTGGTTGATCCGGCGTCGGAGCGGCCACAAAGATGGATCAGCGCGGGTCACGACCCGCCCTACATGGCTACATGGCTGCGCACCGGGCCAGTGCAAAAGTGAGACTCTTGTGGAAAAAATAAGCGACGCAACTAAATTTACAAAGCCAATTCAAATCCTAGCTGCCTGGCTAATTACAATGTTTCTAATGAGCACTTCATTCTTAACAGCCGCAGCCAATATCTCCAACACCAACTGGTTAGCCGTATTGTTAGTCATCGCATCAATTTTATGCGTCCCAATATTTTTGTTTGGACTATTTAAACTCCAAACGAAATACAGAGCAGAAATGCAAGACGACGAGTACTACTCCGCACATTTAAAAATGAAATTCTCATACGACACTGAGCAAAAAGAAGAGATCATTGAACCCATCACAGAGACCAACAACAGCAACAATGACGACTTAGCAATAAATTCAGCAACCGCCTCAGACCAAACAATAATAACCATAAACTCCTCAATAAAGAACCTAAAAGAAATATCAGAAAAACTAGCAAAAGAAAGCATCTATATTAGTGACAAGTTTGATAGCAAATTCGATGATGATCATTATCACCTTTCATTTGGCGACGGAGTCAACATTGAAACACTAAGAAAGGTCATAAGCGTTTGCAAAGAAAATGGTCTTTCCAGCTTAAGCTTCTCGAAGAACACAGCAGCAATAAGCAAGATATATATCGGCTCCATGGGATACAAAAGAGCGGACAGGTTGATTTTACGCGCAGACAACACCACCTTGAATGATCTTCTAGCCAACAAAAGTCTAAATTTAAAAATGCTCAAAAGTGTTATTGTTACGCACGGAGAAAAAAACCGTACTTTATAAACAGGACACCTTTCACCTCGTACGGCGCACTCCGTAGGGCGCAATCGCCGCAGGCATTGCACCGCATGTGGCAAGCCCCACGCAACTTCCGGCGCATTGCCGCCAAGCGGCGAATGCGCCCTACGATGAAGCGGAAAAGCATGCATCGGCTAGGCCGCTGTACCACTATGCTGTGCAGATGGACTATCGGCGTGCATGGTGCCCGGGTGGCACCTATTTTTTCACCGTGAATTTGCTCGAACGACGTGGCAATCGCTTGCTGGTCGAGCGAATCGAACTGCTGCGGGCTGCGGTGCAAACCGTCAAACGCAGCCACCCGTTTATCATCCATGGCTGGGTGGTGCTGCCGGAGCATCTGCACTGCATTCTGGAGCTGCCTGCGGGCGACGCCGATTTCGCGTTGCGCTGGCGGCTGATCAAGCTGCTTGTTTTCACGGCAGCTGCCAAAGCTTGAGCGGCGCACATTGGTGCGCCAGCAGCGTGGTGAACGCGGAATCTGGCAGCGGCGTTACTGGGAGCATCTGATCCGCGATGCGGCGGATTTTGCGGCACACATGGATTACCTGCATTTCAATCCGGTCAAGCATCGCCTGGTCTGCCGGGTGGCGGATTGGCCGTATTCGACGTTTCACACGCTGGTGGCAGCCGGGGTGTACCCGGCAGACTGGGCTGGTGGCGAACAGGCACAGCTTTATGGTGATTAAAGGCCGAATGCATTGCTGGCTACTTGCGGCGCATGTGGCAAGCAGCACGCAAGGTGCTATGCCAGAAAACACGACCACATCCGTCAGTGATTTATACTCCTGCGCCACAATCCATTCACGAAACACGACACTCAAGAAAGCTTCGTATAAGCTTTAGCATCAACACTAGACAAGCCAGCCAATGTGACTACGCCCTGCCCACAATGCCGCACGCTCAATGCTGTCGAAGCACCATTCTGCGTGCGCTGCGAAAGTCCACTCGCTCATACCCCAATCGAAGCCGAAGGGCCCATACGCTTCAAGCTGCACGATCTGGCTGTGCTCAAGCGCCCTCTGCCAGAACCTCTGCCACCACCTCTGCCCCATTATCCAGACAGGGCCACTGCCGAAGCACACTGGTTTCTCTATGCCCTGCTGCTATTACTCAGCCTGCCGCTGCTAATCGTGGTGGGCTACATCTTGTTCATGTTTTGGTACTTTACCCGGGGGCTGTAACCTCGTGCAGCGCAGTCCGCAGGGCAATCCGTATCAGTAAAAAACCCCGCAACTGCGGGGCTTTTTGTTTGACGTATTGCGCCAGACACCAACAATTTCAAAGCATCAAGCCACATACCCCAGATTCGGCGCCAGATCGCGCTCGGCCTGGGCGACGCTGACGCCACGGCGTTGTGCGTAATCCTCGACCTGATCTTTGGTGATCTTCCCCACGCCAAAATAGCGCGCCTGCGGGTGGGCGAGGTAGAAGCCGCTCACCGCTGCGGTCGGCAGCATGGCGTAGCCCTCGGTCAGGGTCATGCCGATGTTCGGTGCGTTCAGCAGCTTGAATAGTGGAACCTTGCTGGTGTGATCCGGGCAGGCCGGGTAGCCGGGTGCGGGGCGGATGCCGGTGTATTTTTCGTCGACCAGCTCGTCGTTGCTCAGGTTTTCGCCGGCGGCGTAGCCCCACAGCTCGGTGCGCACCTTCCAGTGCATGTGTTCGGCAAAGGCCTCGGCGAAACGATCGGCGAGTGACTTGAGCAGAATCGCGCTGTAGTCGTCGTTGGCGTCTTCGAAGCGTTTCACGTGCTCATCAATGCCGATGCCGGCGGTGACGGCAAAGGCGCCGATGTAGTCGGTGACGCCCGATGCTTTCGGCGCGATGTAGTCGGCCAGGCAGAGGTTGGGCTTGATGTCCCCTGACTTGGCCTTGGGCAATTGCTGGCGCAGGTTGTGCCACAGCATGGCAACTTCGCCCGTGGCCGGGTCGCGCAGCTCGATGTCGTCGTCGTTCACACTGTTGGCCGGGAAGAAGCCGATCACGCCGGCGGCGGACAGCCATTTTTCCTGGACGATTTTCTTCAGCATCTTCTGCGCGTCGTCGAACAGGTGGCGGGCGGCTTCGCCGACCACTTCGTCCTGCAGAATCGCCGGGTAGCGGCCGTACAGCTCCCAGCTCTGGAAGAAGGGCGTCCAGTCGATAAAGGGCACAAGTTCACTCAGATCATACTGGGTATATTCCCGCACCCCAGTAAACGATGGGGCTACCGGCTCATACCCGGACCAATCCGGTGCGAATTTGTTGGCGCGGGCTTCCGCCAGATCGACCAGCTTGGTTCTGTCCTTGGCCTCGAAAATCTCGCGGGCCTTCTGGTATTCGGCTTTCACTTCGGCCACGAATGGCGCTTTCAGGTCATCGCTGAGCAGGTTCGAGCACACGCCGACCGCACGGCTGGCATCGGGCACGTAGATCACCTGGCTGTTCTGGTAATGCGGCTCGATCTTCACCGCGGTGTGCACTTTCGACGTGGTGGCGCCGCCGATCAGCAGCGGAATATCAAAGCCCAGGCGCTGCATTTCCTTGGCGACGTGCGCCATTTCTTCCAGCGACGGGGTGATCAGGCCGCTCAAACCGATGATGTCGGCGCCGACTTCCTTCGCCTTGTCCAGAATGGTCTGGCACGGCACCATCACGCCCAGGTCGAACACCTGATAGTTGTTGCAGCGCAGCACCACGCCGACGATGTTCTTGCCGATGTCGTGCACGTCGCCCTTGACGGTGGCCATGATGATCTTGCCCTTGGCCGGCGCGTCGGCCAGGCCCATGGCGATCTTTTCGGCCTCGATGAAGGGCTCCAGATGCGCCACGGCGGCCTTCATCACGCGGGCGGATTTCACCACCTGCGGCAGGAACATCTTGCCCGAGCCGAACAGATCGCCCACCACGTTCATGCCGTTCATGAGGTGGCCTTCGATCACGTGGATCGGGCGCTCGACGCTCTGGCGCGCTTCTTCGGTGTCCTCGACGATGAAGGTGGTGATGCCCTTCACCAGCGAATGGGTGATGCGCTCCTGCAATGGCAGAGTCCGCCAGCTCAGGTCCTCGCCCGACTTTTGCGCGGCGTCGCCACGGAAGGATTCGGCCAGCGCGATCAGCGCGTCGGTGTCCGCCATCGGGTCGGCGCCGTCCATGAGGACCACGCGTTCAATCGCGTTGCGCAATTCGCCCGGCACTTCGTCGTAGTTTTCCAGCGCGCCGGCGTTGACGATGCCCATCGTCATGCCCTGCTTGATGGCGTGATACAGGAACACGGCGTGGATGGCTTCGCGCACCTTGTTGTTGCCGCGGAAACTGAACGATACGTTCGACACGCCGCCGGAAACCTTGGCGTGCGGCAGGTTGCGGCGGATCCAGCCGGTGGCTTCGATGAAGTCCAGGCCGTAGCGTGCGTGCTCCTCGATGCCGGTGGCCACGGCAAAAATGTTCGGGTCAAAAATGATGTCGGCCGGATCAAAGCCGACTTCGTCGACCAGGATGCGGTAGCTCTTTTCGCAGATTTCCACCTTGCGGGCGTAGGTATCGGCCTGGCCGACTTCGTCGAACGCCATCACGATCACCGCCGCGCCGTACATTTTCAGCAAACGCGCGTGGTGTTTGAATTGCTCGACGCCCTCTTTCATCGAGATCGAGTTGACGATGCACTTGCCCTGCACGCACTTCAGGCCGGCTTCGATGACATCCCACTTCGACGAGTCGATCATGATCGGCACGCGCGAAATGTCCGGCTCGGCGGCGATCAGGTTCAGGAAGGTGGTCATGGCTTTCTGGGCGTCCAGCATGCCCTCGTCCATGTTGATGTCGATCACCTGCGCGCCGTTTTCCACCTGCTGGCGGGCGACTTCCAGCGCGGCCGGGTAATCGCCGTTCAGGATCAGGCGGGCAAAGGCCTTGGAGCCGGTGACGTTGGTGCGCTCGCCGACGTTCACGAACAGGTCGTTGTCGCCGATGTTGAAGGGCTCCAGGCCCGAGAGGCGGCACTTGGCCTCGATCTCGGGCAGCTTGCGCGGCGGCAGGTCTTTCACGGCCTGATAGATCGCGGCAATGTGCGCCGGCGTGGTGCCGCAGCAGCCGCCGATGATGTTCACCAGCCCCGATTCGGCCCATTCGCGCACCTGCGGCGCCATGTCTTCCGGCAACAGATCGTAGCCAGTGGGTGCCAGCGGGTTGGGCAGGCCGGCGTTGGCATGCACCGAGACAAAGGTATCGCTGATGCGGCTCATTTCCTCGACATAGGGGCGCAGCAGATCGGGGCCGAGCGCACAGTTCAGGCCAAAGGAAATCGCATCGGCATGATGCAGCGAGTTGTAGAAGGCCTCGGTGGTCTGGCCGGTGAGCGTGCGGCCGGACTGGTCGGTAATCGTGCCGGAAATCATGATCGGCAGGGCTTCGATGTCCGGGCGGTCGGCAAAGTATTTCTTGATGGCGAACACGGCCGCCTTGGCGTTCAGCGTGTCGAAGATGGTTTCCACCATCAGGATGTCGGCACCGCCTTTGACCAGGCCGTCGATGGATTCGAGGTAGGCGGTCACCAGCTCGTCAAAGGTGACATTGCGGTAGCCGGGGTCGTTCACGTCGGGCGAAATCGACGCGGTACGGCTGGTGGGGCCCAGAATGCCGGCACAGAAGCGCGGCTTGGCCGGGTTCTTCGCGGTTTCCGCCACGCACAGGTCTTTTACCAGCTTGGCGGCGGCGTGGTTGAGCTCCCACACCAGCCCTTCCATTTCGTAGTCGGCCATCGCCATTGCGGTGGCGTTGAAGCTGTTGGTCTCGATGATGTCCGCGCCGGCATCCAGATATTGCTGGTGGATTTCCGCGATGATCTGCGGCTGGGTCAGCACCAGCAGATCGTTGTTGCCCTTGAGGTCGACGTGCCAGTCGGCAAAGCGTTCGCCGCGGTACTGCGCTTCGGAAAGCTTGTACTGCTGGATCATGGTGCCCATGCCGCCATCGAGCATCAGGATGCGTTGTTTCAGCAGGCTTTTGAGGTGTTCGGTGCGGGTCATGGGTTTATCCGGATTGGCAGACAGCAAAACCGTGAATTTTACCACGGACCAGCAGCCCCAAGCAGACCGGCCGGCGCCATAGCCACCCGAGCACCCAGCGTGGCACCGGGGCTGGGCGACCTTCCGGCGCAACGGCGGTAAAAATACCTGTAAAATCAAGACCATTACTGGCTATGATTTCGTCATCGGAAGTGCATTCTTGCGAGATCGCCATGAACGTCAATTCACTGAATCCGCTCCAGAGCTACCAGCCCCTGAACCGCAGCCAGGCAGCACCGGAACAGGCGGCGCCCGCTGTGGCAGGCACGTCTCAAAATGCCGCAGGCAGCAGCACGCGCCAGATGGCCGAAACGGTCTACATCTCCAGACAGGCCCAGCAAATGCTGGATACCTACACCCAGACCTACGCTGCGGCGACCGAAAGCAGCACTAGCGAGTCGGCCGAAACCGCGCAGGCACCAAGCAGCGCCGACGTGGTCGACGCCACGCGCAAGGCGCAGAAATACCAGATGATGCAGGCCATGGCCGAAAGCGGCGCGCTGCAGGGCAATGCCGGCAATCAGCCACAGCCGCTGCCGGTTCCCGCCTCCCCCGCCGATACCACGGCACGCCCTGGCATCAGCCTGGCGGTGTGACCCGCCCAGTGGCTGCGGCGGCCGCGTTTGTGGATTTTTACCGCTGGCGGGCTGTACTAGTTCGCAGCCCGGCCACGCCGCCAGCTTTAGCATCAAGGCATTGTCATGCCACGTGCGGAGCAAGCCATCATGAATGCCAGAGCCACCCTGTTTGCCGCCCGGCAGCATCCCGGCATCCGGGCCGTGCTGCCGGTGGCCGTGCGTGCCCCGCAGAACTTCAAGGCACCGCAAAGCCCGCAAGCCGCGCAGGCCCCTGCCGCAGTCCTGCAGCAGCAGACCAAGGAACTTGGTGCGTATACGCGGGAAAGCCTTATTCAGGAAGGCCTACATGGCAATACATGGCGACAGCGCCTGAGCGAGCCGGCGCCGGCGCTGCGGGCAGGCGCACAGCAGCTCAGCTCGCATTACGCGATTGCCGCAGTCAGCGAACGGGGTGACAGTCCCTCGCTGGCAACCACTGCCTGAGCAGCCGCTACGTCTGCCCCTGATTTACTTTCTTCTGCCTTGCAAATCGCCGGCGCATCGGACATCCTTCCTTTATATTGCACTGCAATAATTGCACCGCAACATCAGCGGCGGCGCCGCGATATTCCCTGAAACAATCACTCGCCGTACCGGCAGGAAGGATGGTGTTTTATGTGGACCAACGACAGGCAACTGGAACAGACCGTCCAGCTGCAAGGCAAGGTAACCCGGCGCGTACTCAAGCGCAGCGCAGCCGTCACCGGCAAGGCCATCGAAGAACTCGCTCCGGCCGCTCCCGCTTATCACGACCCGCAGGCGCTGTTCGAAAGCGGACTGGACTATCTGCGCGACACGGCCGAGCGGCAGCTGCTGTTCTGGGATGTGCTGCGCCAGCGTGGTGACCAGTTTCTGGCCCACGAGGCAGCCGGCAAGCCGCCGGTGCTGCATTTCGCATATGAAATCGTGCTCGACGCGCGCAGCTTCGCCCGCCCGGCCAACTATGCGCTGGCCCGCATCATCCCGCCCGCCGGCTCGGCCTCGGTAGATCCGACCCGCCGCCCCTATGTGATCATCGACCCGCGTGCCGGGCATGGCCCGGGCATCGGCGGCTTCAAGCAGGATTCGGAAATCGGCATGGCGCTGAAGGATGCGCATCCGGTATACGCGGTGATCTTTTTCCCGCGCCCGGAGCCGGGCCAGACACTGGCCGATGTGACCGCCGCCGAGGAGGAATTCCTGCGCTGGGTGGGCCGCGAACACCCGGATGCCCCCAAACCGGTGCTGGTCGGCAACTGCCAGGGGGGCTGGGCGGCCATGCTGGTCGCCGCGGCAGCGCCCGAGCTGGTGGGTGCCGTGGTGGTCAACGGGGCGCCGGTCTCCTACTGGGCCGGCAATGACAATAATCCGATGCGCTACGCCGGCGGGATTCTCGGCGGCGCCTGGCCGGCGCTGCTGGCGTCCGATCTGGGCAACGGGCTGTTTGACGGCGCGCATCTGGTCGCCAATTTCGAAAACCTGAATCTGGGCAACACGCTGGTCGACAAGAGCTATCACCTCTACGACCGGGTCGATACCGAGCCGCCCCGTTATCTGGAATTCGAACGCTGGTGGGGCGGCCCCTATCTGATGAACGAGGAGGAGATCCAGTGGATCGTGGAAAACCTGTTCATCGGCAACAATCTGGTCGAAGGCAAGGCCTCCGCCCGCCAGGGACAGTACGACCTGAAAGCGATCCATGCCCCCATCGTGGTGTTTGCCTCGCTGGGTGACAACATCACCCCGCCGCAGCAGGCGTTCAACTGGATTCTGGACCTCTACCCGACCACCGACGCGCTGAAACAGGCCGGGCAGGTCGTGGTCGGGCTGGTGCACGAAAGCGTCGGCCATCTCGGCATTTTTGTCTCCGCCGGCGTGGCCACCAAAGAGCACGCCAAGATCGTCGAGCTGATGCACGTGATCGAAACGCTGGCACCGGGGCTGTACGCCATGAAGATCACTGCCGACCCGCAGGCTCCGGGCGGCTGGCGCGCTGAGCTGACCGAGCGGCGGGTCGAGGAGCTGCAGCACGCCCAGCAGTTCGACCGTCAGGACGAGATCCCCTTCTCCGCAGTCGAGGCAGTTTCCGAGCTCACCACCCGCAGCTACGAAATGTTCCTGCGACCCTGGGTACGCGCATTCACCAATGAAACCACCGCACAGGCCGGCCGCATGCTGCACCCGAACCGGCTGCAGCAGTGGGCGTGGTCGAGCCTGAATCCCGTCGCCAGTGCACTGGGGGCAGTGGCCGGCGAAATCCGCGCCCACCGCCAGCCAGCCGCAGACGATAACCCCTGGCGGCAATGGGAACGCGACCTGGCCGCGCGCCTGTCGGCCAGCCTCAATCTGCTGGGCGATTTGCGTGATGTCGCGACCGAGGCGGCCTTCTTCAGCACCTATGGCTGGCTCGCCATGCAGGGCATTGGCGCGGAAAACCGCCAGGATACGCGCCAACCCGACCAGGCTGGCCAGGTGGACGACGCGGCACTGGCTGCGCAGCTGGATCAGGGGGGCGCGGCAGCCGGGCTGATCCGGCTGGGCCTGCTGCTCACCCGTGACGGCGACCGCATTCCGCTGACCCGCCGCCAGTTCACCGTCAACTGGCTGACCCGCCAGCCGGCGCTGGCCGGACTGGACGACGAGGCCCTGCGCCAGCTGATCCGCGAACAAAGCCTGCTGGTATGGCGCCTGCCGGATGCCGCGCTGGCCAGCCTGCCCCGGCTGTTTGACACGCAGGCCGCGCTGGATGACGCATTCAACACCTATGCGCAACTGGCCGAGCTGGTTCCGGGTGAATTCACCGCACTGGATGAACGGCTGCAGGCCCTGCGCGCAGCGCTGGGACCGGCAACGCCAGCCGCAGCCAGCACACGCAAGGCGGCTGCGCCGCGCCGCGCACCTGCGGCCAAGTCCACCACGGCAGGCAAACCCGCCACTGCCCCGGCGGACAAGCCCGCTCGCAGCAGCAAGCGCAAGCCGGGAACAGACGCCTGAACACGGCGGCGCGCACACTTCAGGACCAGAACGCCGGGATCATCCCGGCACAGGAACGGGGCAGCAATGCGGCTGCCCCAGCAAGGAGCCAGAGCATGGAACAGCCTCTCAAAGGCAAGGTCGCCCTCGTACTGGGCATGGCCAATGAAAACTCGATCGCCTACGGTGTCGCCCGCGCCCTGAAAGCGCAGGGCGCCGAGCTGGCGATCACCTACCAGACCGACCGCACCCGCGACTTCATCGCCCCGCTGATCGACGAACTGCAGCCGGGCGTGCTGGTGAAGTGCAACGTCCAGGGAGCCGGGGAACTGGAAGCCGTCTTTGCCGACATCAATGCCAAGTGGGGCCGGCTGGATATCGGCGTGCACTCGATTGCCTTCGCGCCGAAGGACGATCTGCACGGCCGCGTGGTTGACACCAGTGCCGAAGGCTTCTCGCTGGCCATGGATATTTCCTGCCACTCCTTCATCCGCATGGCCAGGCTTGCCGAGCCGCTGATGACACAGGGCGGCACCCTGCTGACCATGAGCTATTACGGCGCGGAAAAGGTTGTGCCGAACTACGGTGTCATGGGGCCGGTAAAGGCTGCACTGGAAGCCAGCGTGCGCTATCTGGCCAATGAACTGGGTCCGCGCAAGATTCGCGTGCATGCCGTCTCGCCCGGACCGGTCATGACCCGGGCCGCCAGCGGCATCCCGGCCTTTGACGCCTTGCTGGAAGAATCGGCAGCCCAGGCACCGCTGCGCGAGCTGATCGACATCGACGACGTAGGCGCTGCCGCCGCTTTCCTGTGCAGCGATGGCGCCAAGCGCCTGACCGGCACGACCTTCTATGTGGACAGTGGCCTGCATACCCGCGCGTGACCGCGATACCTGCCCGACAGAAAACCCGGCTTGTTCCGGGTTTTTTTGCACCTGCCGTCGGGCAGGCTAGGATGAGAAGTAGCGCGTTCCGTCTTCATCATTTGCGAGAGGCAACACATGAGCTTGACCGTATCCAGACGTCTGCTGCTAGGTTTCGGTGCCATCCTGATCCTGATGGTGGCCGGTGACCTGTTCGGCATGCTGCGCATCAAGTCATTGGGCGACAACGTCCATGAAATTGTCGACGCCAACACGAAACAGCTCGAACAATCCCTGCGACTAATCGACCATGTTCAGGAAATGCGGATCCAGTACCGGCAACTGCTGCTTGACGATTTGCCACAAAAGCAGAAAGCCACCCAGGAAAAATACCTCGCTGCGCGCAAAGCCGTCCTCGACGGCCATGAAAAACTGAAGCAGCTGTTCAACAACCCGCTGTATCCGCCCTTCCCGGAAGAATCGGCCCTACTGGCCAGGCTGCAGGAGGCCATCCCCGCTGCGATGGGGGCCACCGACAAGACCATCGAACTGGCCATGGCCGGCAATTTTGTCGAAGCCAGAAGCGATGTCGATAACCGCGCGGCCAAAATGGCAACCCTGAACAGCATCCTGCGTGATTTCGCTAAGCTGGAAACGGAGCTCAACGCGGCAAAAACCAAAGAAACCAGCCAGCTGATCATTCAATCCGAGTACACCCTGGGCATGCTCTCCCTGGTTGCGGTGATTGCCGGAATCATCATCAGCCAGCTGATCACCCGCAGCATCACGGTACCGCTACGCGAAATGCAATCCTTCATGCAGGATCTCAGCACCCGTTTCGACTTCACCCAGCGCCTGCCGGTCAAGCGCCGCGATGAGATCGGCGATTCGCTGCAGGCCATGAATGTGCTGCTGGATGCACTGCAACCCAGCATCCGGCAGCTGCACCAGATCGGCCAGAATGTCGGGAAGGCGGTCAGCGCACTCTCGTCCAACAGTCGCGAAATGTCGCAGGCCGCCAACAATGTCAGCAGCTCGGCATCCAGCATGGCGGCGGGCATCGAGGAAGTCACCGTTTCGATCAGTCATGTCGCCGATCAGGCCTGCCAGTGTGACCAGACCGCACGTGAAGCCGGCAGGCAGGCCGCCTCGGGCGGGGCAGTCATCGACGGGACGATCACCAGCATCAACCAGATTGCCGATCAGGTACGCCAGTCGGCCGGCCAGATCGAATCGCTGAAGGAACGGACCACCAGCATCAGTGCCGTCGTCAATGTCATCAAGGATATTGCCGACCAGACCAATCTGCTGGCACTGAATGCCGCAATCGAAGCCGCCCGGGCGGGCGAACTGGGACGCGGCTTTGCCGTGGTGGCCGACGAAGTGCGCAAGCTGGCCGAGCGGACTGGCAGCTCGACGCAGGAGATCATCGCCACGGTATCGGCCATCCAGAACGAGGCCAGCAGCACGGTACAAACCATGCAGGCCACCGTCCGGCAAGTCGATGAAGGCGTATCGCGTGCCCAGCAGGCCAGCTCGGCAATCAATGAGATTCGCCAGAGCGCCGATCGCGTGGTTGAACAGGTCAGCGAGATCTCGCAGGCGATGCGGGAACAGAGCGAAGCCAGCTCGGCCATGGCCCAGCAGGTCGAGCGCGTGGCGCAGATGTCCGAAGAAAGCAGCGCGGCAGCAGCCAGCACCGCCGATGAAGGCCGGCGCCTGCAGCAGCTCGGACAGGAACTGGAACAGTCGATTGCACGCTACCGGGTGTAAACACAGCACCATGCACCGCAAGGGTTGCCGGCTGGACAGACCCGGCCGGCTCCCCAACAATATAAGCAGTCGCTTTCTTACACAGACATGATGATCCGGACCACCGGACAGGGGCAATCATGCAAACGCAAGCCATCCGCATCCATCGTCACGGAGACCCCGAGGTCATGCAGCTGGAAACCGTACCACTGGCCGCACCGGCGCCCGGTCAGGTTCTGCTGCGCCAGCTCGCCATCGGCGTCAATTTCATCGACACCTACCACCGCAGCGGCCTGTATCCGCTGCCCCTGCCTGCCGGGCTTGGGCTGGAAGCCTGCGCGGTGGTCGAAGCCATTGGTGCCGGCGTGCGCGAATTCCGCCCCGGCGACCGCGTGGCCTACGCAGGCGGTGCCACCGGCGCCTATGCCCAGCACCGTATCATGCCGGAAGACAGGCTGGTTCATGTCCCCATCGGTATACCCGATGAAATTGCCGCAGGCACCCTGCTGCGTGGCATGACGGCGCAGTATCTGCTGAAACGCACGTTCCCGGTCCAGCGCGGACAGACCATTCTGGTCCATGCCGCAGCGGGTGGTGTCGGCCAGATTCTGTGCCAGTGGGCCCGGGCTCTGGGCGCCACCGTCATCGGCACGGCCGGCAGCGACGCCAAACAGGTACTGGCGGGCACCTGGTGCGATCACGTGCTGGATTACCGTAATACCGACTGGCCCGGCCAGGCGCGTGCCTTGAGCGCCGGCCATGGCGTGGCGGTAGTGTACGATGGCGTGGGCGCGGCAACCTTCCACGGCTCGCTGGACTGCCTGGCTCCGCGTGGCATGCTGGTCAGCTTCGGCAACGCCTCGGGAGCCGTTCCGGCCTTCGATCCCTTGCTGCTGTCACAGAAAGGCTCGCTGTTCTTTACCCGGCCAACGCTCGGGCATTACACCGCCAGCCGCCAGGAGCTGGTCGATACTGCGGGTGACTATTTCCACAGCATCGAGCATGGCTTTGTCCAGCCGGTAGTTCAGCAGCGCTTTGCCCTGCAGGACGTGGCAGCGGCGCACCGGGCACTGGAAAGCCGCCAGACCACCGGGTCAACCATTCTGCTGCCGGCCGCCGCATGACGCATCTGGTCTATCTGCACGGATTGCTGTCCAGCCCGGCTGCCGGCAAGGCACGCGCGACCGCCGACTGGCTGCAGCAGCGCGGGCTGGCCAGCCAGTTTCACGCGCCCGCATTACCCACCGCCCCCCACGCCTGCGCCGCCCTGCTGCGCGATCTGCTCGCGGGCTGCGATGCGCAGGCCACCTGCCTGATCGGCAGCTCGCTCGGCGGCTTCTGGGCGACTTGGGCCGTGGAAACTTTCGGCGTGCGGGCGGTACTCTTGAATCCCGCCGTCCAGCCCTCCCGGCTAGTGGCCGCCTATACCGGCGAGCAGCGCAACCACCATACCGGCGAGTGCGAAATCATCCTGCCCGACTACGCCCAGCAGCTGGTCGATTACGAACGCCGCCCGACCCGGCATGCGCGCTACTGGCTGCTGGTGCAGACCGGTGATGAAACGCTCGATTATCGTCACGCCGTGGCGTGGTATGCCGGCTGCCGGCAAACCGTGCTGGAGGGCGGTGACCATGGCTTTACCGGCTACCGCGACTGGTTGCCGGCCATTCTTGATTTTGCCCACGGAGCTGCTGCATGACCCCGCAAACCGCCATTCTTCCCGCCGCCAGCAGCCATGCACTGTTTCTGCTGCTTCGCCGCCGTCTTGGCCGTCGCATTGACGGACAGCTGGCCAAATACATTGCAGGGTTTCATTCGCAACTCATGGAATTCAATAAATCACAGCCTGATACCCCTGTGCTGGCGGCAATCGGCATCGGTGCAGAATGCTGGGCCGAGTTGTTTGGCCGCGAACGCCCGGCCGAACTGCGTGCCTTCCCGCACATTGCCGGCGCGATTCACCCCGCACCCATCACCAATGCCGACCTGATCGTGCATCTGCGCGGCGAGCAGGCCGATCTGCTGCACGACGTTGCCAGTGATTTCCTTGACGCGGTACGCGACTGGCTCGAACCGGTTGAGGTCACCGCGGCGTTTCGCCGCCGCGAAGGACGCGATCTGACCGGTTTTGTCGACGGCACGGAAAATCCCGAAGACGACGAGCGCGCAACCGTGGCGCTGGTCAGCGAGCAGGATCCGGACTGGGCAGCTGGCAGCTATCTGCACATCCAGCGCTACGTGCACCGCATGGAGAGCTGGAACAAGCTGCCGGTGCTGCAGCAGGAAGCCATCATCGGGCGCACCAAGCACAGCGACGAAGAGCTGCCCGATGATGACCGTCCGCGCACCGCGCACATCAGCCGCGTGGTCATCGAAGATGAAAACGGCGAGGAACTGGCCCTGCTGCGCCAGTCGCTGCCCTACGGTACACCGGGTGGAGACCGCGGGCTGTACTTTGCCTCCTACTGCCACACCCCGCGACATTTCGAGAAAATGCTCACCCGCATGGTCGCTCCGACCGATGATGGCCGCGTCGATCACCTGCTGAATTTCAGTCGGGCAGTCACTGGCGCGGCGTTTTTTGTCCCCAGCATCGAAAAACTGACCAGCCTGGCCAAGACAGATCAGCCGGCATGACGCCGGTCAAAGTAAGCGCTTTCCCTAATGTCACGACCCAAGCGCTACGGCATGATAGGGTGCGGGCCGCGTGCGCCCGGCATGAGAACAATCACGATCACCGAGGAATCTGCATGAAGACATGGCATCTGGGGCTGGCCACCATTGTGGCTGGCGGGCTGGCTCTGACCGGCTGCAACAAGGGTCAGGACGCGGCACAGGCGCAAGCCTCCGGCCCGGCCGAAGTCAAGATCGGCTTTGCCGCACCACTGACCGGCAGCCAGGCGCATTACGGCAAGGGCTACCAGAACGGCGTGCAGATGGCGCTGGATGACGTGAACAGCCAGAATCCGCAGATCGCCGGCAAACCGGTCAAGTTCGTGCTGATCGCCGAAGACGACATGGCCGATCCGAAAACGGCCACCCAGATCGCGCAGAAATTCGCCGACATGAAGCTGGCGGGGCTGATCGGCCACTTCAACTCCGGCACCACCATCCCGGCATCGAAAATCTACGCCGAGGCCAACCTGCCGCACATCGCCATGGCCACCGCTCCGGCGCTGACGCAGCAGGGCTTCAAGACCGCCTTCCGCTCGATGACCTCCGACACCCAGCAGGGCTCGGTGCTGGGCAAATACGTAGTCGAAAAGCTGGGCGCCAAAAAGATTGCCGTGATCGACGACCGCACCGCCTATGGTCAGGGACTGGCCGATGAATTCGAGAAGGCCGCCAAGGCCGCCGGCGCAAGCATCGTCAAGCGCGAATACACCAGCGACAAGGAAACGGACTTTTCGTCGATCCTGACCACCATCAAGAGCGCCGGCCCCGATCTGATTTTCTTCGGCGGCACCGACGTGCAATCCGGCCCGATGGTGAAGCAGAAGCTGCGCCTTGGCCTGCAGGCGCCGTTGGTCTCGGGTGAAATGACCCGCTCGGATACCTTCCTCAAGCTGGCCGGAACCGAGGCCGAAGGCACCATCGCCTCGCTGGCCGGCCTGCCGCTGGACAAGATGCCGGGCGGCCCGGATTTTGCCAAGCGCTACGAAGCCAAATACGGCCCGATGGAAATCTACACCCCCTACGGCTATGACGCGGCCCGCGTACTGCTGGCGGCCATGCAGCAAGCCAATTCGACCGATCCGGCCGTCTATCTGCCGGTGCTGGCCAAGATCGAATACACCGGAGGCGTTACCTCGGCCAAGATTGCCTACGACGACAAGGGCGACCTGAAGGACGGTGCCATTACCGTGTACAAGGTGGTCAGCGGCAAGTGGACCGTACTCGAAACGCTGGGCGACAAATAAGCGGGGTTCATGCATGCAAAAGGCGCCCCTCGGGGCGCCTTTTGTTTCAGCTGTCATCCCCCAGCTCCCCTTCCAGGGCCGCCGCACGATCAGCCGGGGGTGGCACCGGACAGGATGGCGGAACATCGGCAGGCTGATCGGGCGTGCTGGCAGCAGGCAGTGGCATATCCATGGCGGCAAACCTCGGCAAGTGACGGATTCTGAGCATGGCAAAAACCTGTCCAAAATCAGCCCCGTGACGATTAACGGTCACCAGTCTCCGCCAGCCGCCAGCAAAAGCCCGCCGTATCGGCTACGATGGAGCAGTTGCCCAATACCTCTGCGCCGGTATGACCTTCTCCGCAATGCTGCCCCGCCCGGCCCGGGCGGATGATTTCACCACCATCGTCGCCTGGCCGCAGGATGTGATCGAACTGCGCAACCTGTTCCCGCGCGCCCGCTGGCCCGCCGAGCTTGATGCCCTTGCCGCGCACCTCGCCGAACACAGCGATGGGCTAGTGCTGGCCGATCACCGCGACCAGCCGGTGGCCTACGCCTCGTTCTACAATGTGCAGCACAGCGGACGTGTGTGGATCGGCCATCTGATCATCCATCCGGCGTGGCGCCGCCAGGGACTGGGAGCCCGACTGCTGCGCGAAATGGAAGAACTGGCGGCCAGGCAATTTTCCGCCACCGAGATCGCCACCATCTGCTTTGCCGACAATGTCGGCGCACGGGTCTTTTACCAGCGGCAGGGCTTCCGTGCGGAAGGCTGGGAAACCCGGCTCGATCACCGCGAAGAGCCGATCCGCGTGCTGCGACTGGTACGCGGCCTGCCGGTCGGCAAGGCTGCATGCGAAACCGCGGCAAATCAGGCAAAATAGCGCCCTGTTTCCCGCATTTCGCAAAGGATAGCCATGAGCGGCCTGACCTCGACCAATCTGACCAGCCTGAAGAAAATCTACTCCGGCAAGGTTCGTGACCTCTATGAAATCGACGGCCAGCGCATGCTGATGATCGCCACCGACCGCCTCTCGGCCTTCGACGTGATCCTCGCCGAGCCGATTCCGGAAAAGGGCAAGATCCTCACCGCGATTTCCAACTTCTGGTTCGACAAGCTCAAGGATGTCGTTCCCAGCCACTTCACCGGCGAGCAGCCGGAGGACGTGGTCGATGCCTGCGATCGTCCGCAGGTCGCAGGGCGCGCCGTGGTGTGCAAGCGCCTGAAGCCGGTACCGGTCGAAGCCATTGTTCGCGGGTATATCGCTGGAAGCGGCTGGAAAGAATACAAACAACAAGGTACGGTATGCGGTATTCAGCTGCCGGCCGGTCTGCGCGAAGCCGACAAGCTGCCCGAGCCGATCTTCACCCCTTCGACCAAGGCCGCCGTCGGCGACCATGACGAAAACATCAGCTATGCCCGCTGCGAGGAAATCCTCGGCGCGGAACTCGCAGCCAAGGTGCGCGATACCGCCATCAAGCTGTATAAGGCCGCCAGCGAATACGCGGCCACACGCGGCATCATCATCGGCGACACCAAATTCGAATTCGGCCTCGATGCCGATGGCACACTGTGCCTGATGGACGAAGCGCTGACGCCAGACTCCAGCCGTTTCTGGCCGGCCGACCAGTATCAGCCGGGCAGCAACCCGCCCAGCTACGACAAGCAGTTCGTGCGTGACTGGCTGGAAAGCACCGGCTGGGACAAGACCCCGCCGGCACCGGCGCTGCCCGCTGAAGTCGCCGAAAAAACCGCGGCCAAATACCGCGAAGCACTACAAAAGCTGACAGCCTGATCCAGCGCCCCAGCCCGCCTTTCAGGCGGGCTGCTGTTTTTTGTCACCGCGCAGCCCACGTCTGGCCGGACTGTGCCATGCTGATGCCATGGACGTAATGCCTACCCAGCCCCCTTTCGTGATTCCGCCCGAGGCCGCCACCGGCCTCGCGGAAGTGCGTGCGCTGCTGAATAATCAGAAGCAGGATGCGATCCGGCGCTGCGAGGCGCTGATACGGCAGGCCCGGGCAGAGCGGCAGCCGGCGGTGCTGGTTGCGGCTGCCGAGCTCTACGGGCTGGTCGTGCCCGAATATGGCCGCAGCACACTCTATGAAGCCTTGCAGTACTGCCAGGCCTACAACTGGCAGCGCGCCGAAGCACGCCTTTGCGAACAGATCGCCCGCAGCTTCTACACCACCGGCCAGTACCGTCCGGCGCGCCAATACTGGCAACAGGCACTGCATCTGGCCAGCGAAACGGATGGGGAAGTCGAAACCCGGGTCTATGCCGAAGTCGGGCTGGGGCAGGTACATGATGCACTGGGTGATCATGCCGCCGCCGTCAGCAGCCACCAGCTCGCGCTGACGCTGGCACTGGAGGCTGGCCTTGAGGATCCGTATCTGCTGGCCAAGATCCGCATCAATCTGGCGGTCAACCTGCTGGCCTGCGGGCAGGATGACGAGGCACACCGTGCACTGACCGCCGCCCTGGCGGGTTGCCGCGCGGCACAGTTACTCGACTATGCCGCGGAAGCCCTCAGCCGGCTCGGCGAAATCGCCTTGCGCGCCGGGGAGCTGAACACCGCACGGCAACACTTCAGCGAAGCGTTGCAGATTACGCGGCTGATCGATTACTACTGGGCGCAGACCAGCCTGCTGCACCAGCTCAGCCTGCTGGCAGCGGCCAGCGGGGATTTGCTGCAGGCACTGGAACTGAACCGGGAAGGCATGGGCCTGGCCGAGCTGATCGGCTACCAGCACCTGCGCATGCAGATGCTGGAAGAATCCGCCAGCTATGCCGAACAGCGCGGCGATCTGCCCGCAGCCCTGCAGCATCTGCAGCAGTTGCTGCGCCTGCGTTCACAGCAGACCAATACCGCGGCGAGCACCGAGGGCGACACCCTGGCTGACCGGGAGCGCCAGCTGCTTGATCTGGCCAGCCATGAACTCGTCGAGCACGGTGACTGCACGGCAGCATTGCAGTTGCTGCTGGAGCAAGCCTGCCTGTTGTTCGGCTGCAGTGGCGGCAGCCTCTGGCTGATACAGGAACAGGATGCCCTGTTATGCCAGCTGCGCCATGCGTCAACCGCTCCGGCACAGCTGCCATGGCACGAGGGCGCGGCGCTGCTGCACTTCCTGCAACGTCGCACACACCTGAATGCGCCGCTCGCACGCGAACATCCGCTGACCGAGCCACTGCTGGGGCAGTGGCACGGCGCCCCGCCGCAGTCACTACTGATCGCTCCGGTCTCGGACGGCAGTGCCAGCTGGCTGATCTGGCTGGAACGCGGTGAAAATCGCCAGTACTGGCTACCGGATGATGAAACCCTGTTCGCCCGGTTTGGCGAACTGGTGCGCCGGGTACTGCAACGCCGGCGCCAGCAGATACTGGGAGCCGAGCTGGCGGAAATCAATCAGGCTCTGCAGCAGGATAATCAGGCCCTGGCCGTGCATGTCGCACAACGCGGAGCAGCCCTGCAGCAAGCCCTGACCCAGCTTGCCCACAGCGAGCGGCTCGCCACCACCGGACGCCTTATGGCCGGGATGGCACATGAACTCAATACGCCACTAGGCATAGCGGTCACCGCTGCCTCGACGCTGGCCAGCAGTCTGGCGGAGCTCTCCGGGCTGATCCGGCATGGCCGCCCCGGCCGGGAAGACGTCCTGCAGGAGCTCAGCCAGCAGGCTGCGGCGGCAAGCCTGTGTGCCAGCAATGTGCAGCGTGCCGCCGATCTCGTGCAGCGCTACCGGACCTTGAGCGGCTTGCAGGATCAGGAAAGCGCCGTGATCTCCTCGGTGCACGACGTGCTGCAAGGTGTCATCCAGCTCTATCGTGAGCCGCTGGAGCAGCGGGGCCACCAAGTGCAGCTTGTGGCTGACCCGGCACTGCGCTGGTGCCTGAAGCCAGCAGCTCTGCAGCAGGCCCTCGCCCAGCTGCTGGGCAATGTTATCGAACATACATTTCCGGCACCGAGAACGGGTCTGGTCACACTGGCTGCGCATGAGGGCGGTGGCCGGCTGCGGCTGCAGTTACGGGATAATGGTGTCGGCATGCCCGCCGCAGCCGTACGCTATGCCTTTGACCCTTTCTATCTGCGCCAACTGGGCTCGGGTGGCGGACTGGGTCTTTACAGTGCCTACAACCTGATCACTGCCGTAATGGGGGGAGAGATCAGCCTCAGCAGTGAAGCCGGCCAGTTTCTGCAGATCGATATCACCCTGCCGGGTTGATAGGTACGCGCAACCCTATACAAACAAAACCCTTGCTTCAAATACATCGGCACCACATACCCGTCACTCAAAAGAGCCGTTCACCATACAGCCCCAGCGGAAAAGTCTGGCGCCAGCGCACCGGCTCATGTTCGAGCAAGGTATCGACTGGCTGGCGGCAACGCGCCAGTACCGCGCGCCAGAAAGCGTCATCCTGCCCGGGAACCAGCCCGGCCAGCTCGGCCGGCAGGCAGAACATCGGCCGGTCATTCAGGCGCTCAGCCAGCGCCTTCCCGGCTTGCGGATCGCTCAGCCGCACATAGGCACTGCTTTGCGCGCGCGCCTGCCATTGTGCCTTGTTCATGTTCGGAATGAAGCGGTAACTGTCATTGTGCGCCCCCCGCGACAGGAACAAGCTGGCTGGCAGCACGCCGGCTCGCTCGAAGGCACCGGTCAGGGTCGGCTTGTGATCGCCGAACACGACAATTGCTAGCGGCCGCTTGCGCTTGTGCGCTTCTTTCTCCAGCGCGGAGAAGAACGCCGTCATGTCTTTCATGGCCTCACCCAGCCGCAGGTCATAATCCTTCCGGCCAAAATCATCGCCTTCATGGGTAAAGGCGCCATGGGTGCGCACGGTAATCAGAAACATGAAATTCGGTTGCTTGCGCGGGCTTTTCCGGTAAGCCTCCAGCGCCGCGTCATACAGCAGCGCATCCTGCGGCCAGCCGCGGGTTCGCCAGGGCATGTCCTCGACAAAGCGGGTAGCGGTAAATCCGAAGGCTGGGTAGAGCTCCTGCCGGCGCCAGAAATTCGCGTAGAAGTTGTGCAAGCCGCTGGTCTGGTAACCAGCATCGCGGAAACGGCTGACGAGGGTTCGGGCATCGCGGCGGAAATCCTGCGCATAACTCTGGTAATCAATGCCGGGCAATACCGCAGAGGATAGACCGGTCAGCACCTCGAATTCGGCCTCCGCCGTTCCACCGCCATAGACCGGGCTGATCAGGTAGAACGGCGAGAAGCCCCGCTGCCCCAGCTGCTGCATCGCAGTCGGAAAGCGGTCATCAAAGCTGGTAAAGCAGCCTTCGCAGAGAATCATCACCACATCTGGCCGCTCGGCTGGCAGCGCGTATTCGACCTGCCTCTGGTAAAAATCGTGCGGCGCAGCCCGGGGAGGCCGCACCACTTCGGCAGTCTGGAACAGGTGCGCAAGCATGCCGTTAGTGCGGGCATTCACCAGATGGTTGTATTCGTGATACTGCACGCCCAGCAGACGCAGCCCCTGCCGGACATACCAGCTGCCACTGTCATGCAGCGGCAGCTGGAGAACCAGCAGCATCGGCAGCGCACTGGCAGGGACGGATGCCAGCAGCCACCTGCGGCGGCTGCGGGGTGTACGGTAATACCAGCCGACGATGAGCGACAGCAGCAATATCACAAGGGCCACATACATGCCCGGGATAATGTAGCTGCTCAGCGCCACGCCCTGCGCGACCTCAAGCAGATCGCGAGCCAGCAACGGGCTGCCGGTCTGGGCCTCCTTGATCTGGTTGACACTGAGCAGCAGGTATTCAATGGCCAGGCTGGCGGTTACAGCAGCCCAGCGTGCCAGCGGGAAAGCAAGCAACCAGTACAGCAGCAAGACAAACACCAGCCGTGCCGGGGAAATCGCATCGGCTTCCAGCAGGATGCGGCCCAGCAGCAAAGCCAGGACTGGTCCCCACAGCAGCAACAGTCGCCGCCAGCGCAGCGGTACAGTTTGCCAGCGGCAAAGCAGCTGCTGGCGCAATTCGGTCATAAAAGGCATGCGGCACTACAAATGCACGGCGGCCACATCGTGGCCGCCGTGACGTTGCAAAACGAGAGGTCAGTTTAACATCGCCAGCCACCGCGCCAAGCCTCGTGCCCCTCCGCTTATCCGCCGGCAGCGGCAATCCGGCGTGCCAGCTGCTGCCGGTAGCTGTCTTCGAAGCGCCCGCCCATAAAGCGTGCTTCGCGGATGCTGGCAAAAGCCCCCCCGGACATGTAATCGGCATGCAGCTCGTACTCATAGAGCCTGACGAAAAGATCGGGGTCGCGCTCGGCCGGTGACCACTGGGTCAATCCCGCGGCGATAACCAGACTCTTGTCACTCCAGTCCGCCAGTTCGGGATAGGACATGCGCATCTGGTCGGCCAGGGTACGCACCCGGTAGACCGTGCTGTTTTCCGGGCGCTCGGCATCCCAGTCGTAATTGAGGTCGGCATCTTCAAAACGCTGCTGGCAAAGCGGGAAACGCTGTGTGATGCGCCCTTCGCGGATGATCTGGCGATCACGCGCAATCCCGTCGGCTTCCGTGTGCGCATCCCGTGCCGGATAACGCTGGCGCAGCATCCAGTGATCATATTCCAGCTGTACCCAGCCATTTTCGTCCGGTGCATCCGGGAGGATGCGCGGCGAGGGGTGAATATCGTCCCCCCCTTCTTCCACCAGCTGCCGGGCATACTCCGGCGAACAGCGGTTGGCCGTACGCCCGCGAAAGAGCAGGAAATCCGGCCAGCGGCCATAGCACACCACATAACTGCAATCATCGCGGAAAACCGCTGGCGCCCCCTCAATCTCGCGCCCATCCGGCAACAGATGGGCCAGCACCTGCCAGGGGCAGCCGTTCAGTTCGACATGCGGGTATTCACTATGACCCATGGCCTGCGCCGCGTTGATGACGACGGGATAAACCCCGGCGATCTCGACTACGGCATACCAGGGCTGACCACCGCTGGTGGGCGGCGGATAGGGCAAGGGGGCCAGCCCGGAGCGGATGCGCTGGAACAGGGCACTGTGTTCCCAGTCAGGCTCCGCCGGGATGTAGGGGCGCAAACCGCCATGGTCGGTGGCTGGCAGTCCTTCGGGAAGCTGCCAGCTGCTGGCGACTTCGATAAAGCGGCCCGCCGCCTGCAGCAGCAGCAAATCATGGCGGGAATAGCGCCCAAAGCGCCCAGGCAGGTATTCGTCCTGCAGCGCGGCCAGCGTTGCCGCCAGTCGCCGCACCAGTTCGGTCTGCGCCGGATCCAGCGCCATGGCCAGCAGTTGCGGCATGGAAAAATCACTGGCCATCGCCAGCACCTGTGCCAGTCGTCCGTTATCGGATTCCAGCAAGGTCGAGCTATCGCGCATGCTCATGGTACAGCCCCCTGTTCGTGCACAAGTTTGCCTTGTGTCTGCCAGCCTGAAACGGCATCGAACTCCAGCATAGTCTTTTATTTGCTGCGGCGCAGCAATTGAAGACAGCCGGCAGACAGAATCAGCCAGCTGTACAGCTGCGGCTTGCGTCGTCCTGATCCGCCGACTAGCGTGTAAGCATTGCGTTCACTCCACCGGAGCCATGGCACTCATTCATTTACACCCCCTCTGGGATCCTGCAGGGCAGTGGCAGGCTCTGTTCGCGCTGTGCCCGCGGGAGCAACAGCCGTGGCTGGCCGAACAGCTCGCAGACACCCCCGCACTACACGAGTTGCCCTGCTATGTCCCGGGGGCACTCCCCGATCTACCCCAGTTGCAAAACCTGCAGCTACAGGGAAAGCTCTGGCTGGGTGAGGGCGTTCGCATCACTGGCGGTTACAGCACAGCGACTTTTCTGCAGACACTGCCGGCGGGCAGCCTCTGCTATGGCAACGGCTATCTGCATGCCCAGCACACGCTGCAAGGTCATCCAAGCCAGCCGGCATTGATGCACATCCTGTCGCTGGTCGTGGACGATGCGGATACCCGCCAGCTGGAAGAAGCCTTTGCCCATGCGCCGTCGCTGACGGTCAGCCTGCTCAAGCTGGTCAATTCGGTCGGCATCGGCAGCCGTGTCGAAGTCACCAGCATCCGGCATGCGATTACGGTACTCGGGCGCCGCCAGCTGCAGCGCTGGTTGCAGCTGCTGCTGTATGCCGAGCAATTCGCCGACAGCGAGGGCAATCGGGCATTGATGACCGGCGCCGCACTGCGAGCTAAGCGGCTGGAACAATGGGCCGAGCGCAGCTGGCTGAATCACCCCGCGGACAGCGCCTTTCTGATCGGCATGCTCTCACTGCTGGACCGGCTTTTCGGCGTTCCCTTGCAGGAGCTGCTGGCCGGCCTGCCGTTGCCGCCCGCATTGCGTGATGCCTTGCTTGCCCATGAAGGCGAACTGGGCAGGGCGTTGCTCGCTGCCGAAGCACTCGAAACAGCCAGCAGCACTGAATTGCCTGCCTCCAGCATCACCCCAAGAGCCTGGCTGGAAAGCGAAGTCGCGGCGCTGGGCTGGGCACGTCAGCTCCAGACGCAAGGACACACGCAGCGTGCATAACGAACTGGACATCAGTGCCCGCCTGCTGGATCAGCTGGAAGCCTCGCTGATCGTACTGGATCCGCAGGGCTATATCACCGGCTGGAACAGCGGTGCCACACAGCTGTTTGGCTATACGCCGGAGGAAATCCTTGGCCAGCATATCCTGCGACTGTATGCGGATGAAAACGAAGACGACGCAGAACTGTTCAATACCGTTTTTGCCAGTGGCCGCGGCACGGTCGAAGTACGCCGCCGCCGCAAGAACGGCGACATTTTCTGGGCCCGCATCCAGCTGATTCTGGTGCGCAACAGCAGTGGCCAGCCGGAACGCCTGATCGGCTTCGTGCACGACATCAGCGAGCAGATTGCCAGTCGGGAGCACGCTGACCTGCTGTCCCGGGTATTTCTGAGCACGCCGGACGCCATCGTCATCACCAACCCGCAACGGCAAATCATCAACGTCAACCCCGCGTATTGCCGCATCAGCGGGCGCAGTGCGCAACAGGCACAGGGGCAGACCCCCGGCTTCCTGCAGCATCCGGAGCTCGGCCACCAGATCGATGCCGAATTGCAGACGACCGGCCACTGGGAAGGCGAATTGTGGGAGCTGCGCGAAGACGGCACCCGTTATCCGGTCTGGCTGTCGCTGGCCGCCGTCAGCGGCAAGCACGGTGAAGTGCTCAATTATTTTGCCGTTTTTTCCGATCTCACCGAGCGCAAGGCGGCCGAAGAGCAGATCCACCGGCTGGCCTATTATGATTCGCTCACCAGCATGCCCAACCGGGCCCTGCTGTTTACCCTGCTCGAACAGGCGCTTGCCGAAGCCCGCCGCCAGCGCAATACCGGTGCGGTGATGTGCTTCAATCTGGTGGGCTTCAAAGCCATCAATGATTCGTTTGGCCATGGCGGTGGCGACCGCCTCTTGGTTGAGTTATCCCAGCGCATCCGTGCCTGCCTGCGTGAAGAGGACGTGCTGGCCCGCTTCGGCGCCGACGAGTTTTACATCGGCCTGTTCGATATTGCACACCGTGATGATGCGGCACTGGTTGCCCGCCGCATTCTCGAACGCATCAACGAACCGATCGAGCTGGAGCGCGAAGAAGTCATGCTCAAGGCACACATCGGCATGACCGTTTACCCCGACGACGGCCGTGATGCCGATCGGCTGATCAATGACGCAGCCGTCGCAATGAACCGCGCCAAACAGGCCGATCAACCCTATCTGTTCTATTCCGCCGAGATGAACCGGCGCAGTCTCGCCCGCATCAAACTGGCCACCGATCTGCATCACGCCATCGAAAGGAATGAACTGCGGCTGTATTTCCAACCGCAGATCAATCCGGAATCAGGCCTGATCAGCGGCGCCGAAGCACTGATCCGCTGGCAGCATCCGGTTCGCGGGTTGCTGTCGCCCGGTGAATTCATCCCCTTTGCCGAAGAAAATGGCCTGATCGGACTGGTCGGAAACTGGGTAATCGAAGCTGCCTGCCAGCAACTAGCGCAATGGCAGCAGGATGGCCTGCATTTGCCGAGACTGGCGGTCAATCTGTCCGCACGACAATTCCAGCCCGGGCTGGCCGAGCGCTTGCTGCAGGTCCTGCGCCCTTACCACATCCAGCCAGCCCAGCTGGAGCTGGAAATTACCGAAACGCTGCTGATGCAGGTGGACGAGCGCATGACCCAGATGCTGCAGGAGCTGCACGACGCTGGATTTACGCTAGCACTGGACGATTTCGGCACGGGCTATTCCAATCTGGCCTACCTGCTGGCCTTTCCGATCGACTATCTGAAAATTGACCAGCGCTTCGTTCGTGGCCTGCCGTATGACGCCAACAACGTCGCCATCGTTCGCGCCATCATCGGCATTGCGCAGAATCTGGGGCTGGAGCTGATCGCCGAAGGCGTCGAAACCATCGAGGAAGCACGCTTTCTGGCTGGCATGGACTGCGATCTGCTGCAGGGCTTCTATCTGGCACGCCCGCTGCCAGCCGAGGAATTCACCCGCCTGCTACGCGACGGCATTGCCCAACCAGTCAACTAGGTAATACTAGCGATTCTGCCGCACCCAGCTGCGCCACGACTCGTACAGCGCCGGAGTACGCGCAGCGACCGCCGAGCGCTGCCACGGATTTTCCTGCCAGTAATCCGGCTGGTGAATGGCGCCGACAACACCACCTGACTCCAGCAGGATCAGCACACCAGCGGCGTAATCCCACAGTTTCTGGCCGCCGTGCAGCAGCACATCAGTGCGCCCGGCCGCTAGCCAGCACCAATCCACCGTCGACGCACCGAAGTTGCGATGGTTATGAAACGGCCCGACCGTCACCACACGCGCCGCAAGGTGCCCGGACAGCCATTTGGTTTCGATGCTTGCAACCGCATCGGACAGCGTCTTGTCATCACTCACCAGCGGCAGGCGCTGCTGATTCAGCCACGCCCCTGTGCCGGCTGCGGCACTGAAACACTCATCCAGCACCGGCAGATAGACGACCCCCAGTTGCGGACGCCCCTGCCGCATCAGTGCAATCGATACCGCAAAATACGGCAGGCCATGCGCAAAGTTGGTCGTTCCGTCGATGGGGTCGACGACCCACAATCCCTCGGGATGATCTCGCCACAGCGCCTCCTGTTCGGCCTGGCTCATTTCCTCGCCGAGCACCGGACAATCGACAATGGCCGGCAGCAGCCGCTGCAACGCCTGCTGTGCCGCCAGATCCGCCTCGGTAAAGAGACTGCCGTCGTGTTTTTTCTCGGCCACAACTTTCTGGTAGCGGGGCATGATTTCTTCGGCCCCGACCTGGCGGGCAACGGCGCACAAGCGCTGCAGTTGGGTCAGTAAATCCATGGTTTCCAATAGATGCCCGTCTGGCATCCGAGCGATGGCAATACCCTTAATTTACCATCAAGCCGGACTCCCGGTGCTGTGCGGCATCAGCAGCCCTTACCGGGTATTCCACCTAAGCAGAAACCCGCAGCGGCCCGGACAAGAAAAAACAAGGGTATAAGGCCATAACCCTTTATTTGAAAGGATTACAGCCTTATACCCAAACCACCTGCAATCAGTCTGTGATCAGTTTGTTCTGATTCAACAGTTGCTGGATGATGGCCTGATCGCTCGAAGTGCCATTGGCAGTGAGATCCACACCCTGCAACACGATCACCTGATCCTCCTTGCCACCCACATCACTATGAAACGCGTTGGTCGTATCGAACTTGCCACCCGAGCTGATGTGCACAATGGTGTTGTTACCCGATTTTTCAAAGTGCAGATACTGCGCCAGATTCCCAGTGTCATTGGCACCATGCGTTTCGCCCTGCAGCAGATCCTTGATATGCAGCACATCCTTCTCGCCACCCAGTCCAAAATCGGTGATGGTGTCGTTAGCGGGTGCACCGACACCTCCCTTATCTGACAGCCCCCAGTAGAAGGTATCCGCACCGAGACCGCCAGTCAGCGTGTCGTTACCGGTGTCGCCGCGCAGGATGTCGTTGCCAGAGCCACCGTAAAGCGTGTCATTGTCACCCCCCCCACGCAGCACATCCATGTCAACACCACCGTACAGAACATCATTGCCGCTATTGCCATAGAGTGCGTCCACACCGCCTTCACCAAAAATGGTGTCGTTACCAGAACCACCATTACCCAGATCGGAGATCGGCTGCATCTCGGCATTGATGCTGGTCAGCAGCAACTCTTTGCCGGCATCAACCAGACCTGCCTCATCCGCCTTCAGGAAAGTCGATGCCATCAGCTGGTCGAATGTCGGGACTTTTACGGCCTGATCCGGGCTCTGGGTTTCTCCCAGGTAGAGCACATCATTGCCATTGCCACCCTCAATACGATCATTACTGGCGCCTGACGAGAGCACTTGATTAGGGGAGGTAGTATTAACAATTATGGGGCCGACCCCGCCACCACCCGGCGTACCGGGTCCCGGATTGTAGGCTGCGCTGTCCCACGTCACCGTATTCCCTGTCGCAGTCATGGTGGTCACCCCGCCATGCCCGTCCAGCATATTGGGATTGTTGTCGATGGTAATGCCAATCTGGCCCGATACGCTGACCGTGCCATCGGCAACACTGTAAGTGAACGAGCCAACATCGGTCGTGCTGCTGATACCGCCCGGCAGGACATATTGCAGGCCCGTCAGCTGGGCAACCGTCAACGTCATGCCATTGGTGACCGCCGTACCATCGGCCAGCAATACCTGCCCCAGAGTCGGCAGGCCAGTCACGGTAATGGTCATCGCATCACCATCGGCATCGGTCGGAGCAGCAATCCCGAGCGAAATCGGCATGCCCTCGCGGCCCTGGACGGAGTGGCTGTCCACTACCGGCGCATCATTGACCGGAGTGACATTGACCTTGACGACCGAATCCACCTTCCCGCCATGGCCATCACTCACCGTCACCGTAAAGGTGTCGCTACCGCTGTAATCCTTGTTCGGCGTATAGACATACGCCCCGGTCTTCGAGTCGATCGTGACCGTGCCATGTGTCGGTGCAGTACCGGATTTGAGTGTATAGGTCAGGATGTCGGTTGCATCCGCATCGGTCGCGACGATCTTGCCGTTGAGGGCCACGTCTTCCGGGGTACTCACTGTCTGGTTGCTGCTGACCGGTGCATCATTGACGGCAGTAACCTGCACCGTCACCTTCGCCGTATCGGTTCCGCCCTTGCCATCGCTGATGGTGTAGGTAAACGTCGCCGGCCCGTTGTAATTGGCATTCGGTGTAAACACCACATTGCCCCCCACCAGAGCCACGGTGCCGTGCGTCGCATCCTGCACCGAGATGATGTTGAGCGTATCGCCGTCCGCATCGCGGTCATTCGCAAGAAGCGTGGCTTTGCTGATCGTCAGCGCCGTATCTTCGGTTGTGGCAAAGGGCGTCTGGCTGGTCAGCGTATAGCTGGACAGCGGTTTGTATGTGCCCGTTCCAGGGCGCAGCTCGGGCTGGAACACGGCCTGCCCACCTTGATCCCAGTACAGGATTTCGATGGTATGCGCACCACTGGTACCCACAGTGAACGAAGCATGTTCGGTGCCGGTCGGCGACTGATTCTTGTTGACCTCGGCCACTTTCACGCCATCGACATAAATTACATAGCCATCATCCGCAAGCACCTTGAAGTTATAGGTACCGGCATCAAGCGTGATATTGCCGCTCATGCGGATGATTGCGTCAGTACTGTTGGCCGGATCGGTATTCAGCGTAGACGCATCACTCCCCAGGAAAGTCTGCAGATTATTATTGCCGCCCAGATCACCGTCATTCAACGAATAACTGATGTTTTTAGCCGTAAACACGGCAGAGGCATTATGCGTAGCGATGAAATCCTTGATCATCGACAGTGAGGTCAGATTGCCGCCATCTGCCAGCGCGCCTTCCTGATATGCAAAATACTCGGAGCGCAGGCCCGTGGTGGTAGCCGGATCATCCACGGCATCTGGTGCATCGTTGGTGCCGAGGATGTCGATGGTGACCGTCGACTTGGTGCCGTCCTTGGCTGTCACGTCGAAGGTCTGGGTGACCTTCTGCCCTTCGGCCAGCGCCTGCACCGTCGGGCTGCTGTTGTCGATGGTGAAGGGCGAAGGTCTGGGTGACCTTCTGCCCTTCGGCCAGCGCCTGCACCGTCGGGCTGCTGTTGTCGATGGTGAAGGTCCAGTTGCCGTCCTTGTCGATGCTGAACGTGCCGTAGGCGTTGGTCTTGCTCGACGGGGTCATTTCCGACTGGTTGGCGTCCGCATCCACCACGGTCAGCTTGCCGCTGGCGATGGTCTGGGCGGCCGTGTCTTCCTTGACGGTGCCGCTGCCCTTGTCGCCCGTGGCCTGACCGATCTGCGGCACGTCATCCTTGCCGGCAACATTGACGGTAACGGTAGTCTTGCTGCCATCGCTGAGGGTCACCGTGAAGGTTTCCGTCTTGCGATCCGCATCGGTCAAAGCCTGGACTGCCGAATCACCATTCTTGAGGGTATACGTCCACTTGCCATCCGTATCAATGGACAGCGAGCCATACACGCCATTCTGGCTGTCGGCTACGAAGGTCGCGCCACCGGTCGCAGTCAGCTGGCCACTGTCGCTGGTCTTGACGTCTTCCTGTACGCTGCCGGTGCCGGTGGTTGCGGTAACTTTATCTGCCACGGTCTCGGTAGTGGCTGTGCCATCTGTACCGGTCACCTGACGGAATTCACGCTCGGCAGTGCCGCCAGCGCCAAAATTGAACCGGACCGGATCGAGCTCTTCGGCGATCCGCAGCAGTTGCACGAAACCATGACCCTCCTCCTGCCCGCCAGCGGTCAGACCGGCTGCGGTCGCTTCCAGTTCGGTGGAGAGATCCTTGCCCTGATCCAAGGCGGCCAGAATCTGGTCGACGCTTTGGCCTGCATCGGCAATCCTGGCTTCCGTGGCATCAGTCGGATTCAGACCACTGAGGTCCCCGTCGATCAGCACGGAGCGATCCGGCCCCAGCTCGACTAGTTGGCCATTGGGCAGCAGCAGGGTTACCTTGCCATCGGCGCCGGTAACCAGTACCTGACCTTCATGGAGTGCTTCGCCATTGGCTACGGGAAGCAGGCTGCCATCAGGCTGGCGGATGAAGGCGCGGCCTTCGACGACCAGCAGGGTTTTGGCGTTATCTGCGTGCGGGGTGGACTGCTCGGCCATGACGGGAACTCCAGAATTAGCATTATCTGATGTGGAAGATATGCTGTCTGGCTGGCAGAGGCGATTGTACTGAAGTACAAGTCGCGTCGCTTTGTTCGGATTTGATTCAATCCAAGCTCATTCCAGATCGATCTAAGCCTTGGCATGCGACCATGCTAGAGTCTTTCGCATCTCTGACCCTCACCCATCAGGAGTGCTGCATGAAGTTCGATACGCTTGCCATTCACGCCGGCTACGACGTCGATCCGACCACCAAATCGGTGGCCGTGCCGATCTACCAGACGACCAGCTACGCCTTCGACGACACCCAGCACGGTGCCGACCTGTTTGACCTGAAGGTGAAGGGCAATATCTATACCCGCATCATGAATCCGACCACCGATGTGCTCGAACAAAGGGTCGCGGCGCTGGAAGGCGGGATCGGCGCGCTGGCCCTGGCATCGGGTCAGGCGGCAATCACCTATGCCATCCTCACCATCGCCGAGGCGGGCGATAACATCATTGCCACCTCCACGCTGTATGGCGGCACCTATAACCTGTTCGCGCACACGCTGCCGCAATACGGCATCAGCGTGAAATTTGTCGATGCCAGCGATCCGCAAGCGGCCGCCGCACTGATCGACGAACGCACCAAGGCGATCTACTGCGAATCCATCGGCAATCCACTGGGCAATGTGGTCGACTTTGCCGCCTTTGCCAACGTAGCGCATGCCGGTGGCGTGCCGCTGATTGTCGACAACACCGTTCCCTCTCCCTACCTGACCCGCCCGTTTGAGCACGGCGCCGATATCGTCGTGCATTCGCTGACCAAATACATGGGTGGCCATGGCACCAGCATCGGCGGCATCATCGTTGATTCAGGCAAATTCCCGTGGGCGGAACACAAAACCCGCTTCAAGCGCCTCAACGAACCGGAAGTCAGCTACCACGGCGTGGTCTACACCGAGGCGCTGGGCCCTGCCGCTTTCATTGGCCGCGCGCGCACCGTACCGCTGCGCAATATGGGCGCATGCATCTCGCCGTTCAACGCCTTCCTGATCCTGCAGGGACTGGAAACCCTGGCGCTGCGCATGGATCGCCACTGCGAGAATGCACTGAAGGTCGCGGAATTCCTCAAAACCCACCCGAAAGTGAACTGGGTGAATTACGCAGGCCTGCCGGATCACCCAAGCCGTCCGCTGGTCGAGCAGTATTTCGGTGGCAAGGCATCCGGCCTGCTGACCTTTGGCGTAAAAGGCGGCCGTGACGCAGGCGCGCGTTTCCAGGATGCACTCAAGCTTGTTACGCGACTGGTCAATATCGGCGATGCCAAGAGTCTGGCCACCCACCCGGCCAGCACCACACACCGCCAGCTCTCGCCGGAAGAACTCAAGAAAGCGGGCGTCAGCGAGGATATGGTCCGCCTGTCGATCGGGATCGAGCACATCGATGACATTCTGGCGGATCTCGCGCAGGCGCTCGACGCGGCATAACCATGCCAGCATAATGGGCAGCAAGGCGGCCAGTCGGCCGCTGCTGCCCGCTGGCCTCCAACCCTACTGGCAAAGTGGCCGGAATTCGCTAGCATACTAATGGATTTCACAATTTGTCAGGCATTGATGTGCTGAACGCCCCCTCCGACACCGAATCGCTCGCACAACCGCTACTCGATGATGCCTGGCAGTTCATTTCCCAGGGCAAGCTCGCCGTGCTGGTGTGGGACCGGCAACTGCGCCTGCTGCATGCCTCGGCTGCCGCCAGCGAGCTGCTGGGAAGAACGGTCGAACAACTGGGCGGCCATTTCCTCAATGAATTGCTGCCCGTCAGCGAACATTTCCGTCTGAGCGGCCAGCTGCTGAATCTGCGGCCGGGCATGCCGCCACTGGCGCTGGAAGGCTGGATACTGAACTCGCGCCTGCAGGAAATGCGCATCCAGTGGCTGATCTGGCAACTGGATGACAGCCGGCAGATCGGGCTGATGTATGACCAGCGCGAACTGTCCGCCCTGCGCGATGAAGTCCAAATGCGCCGCGAGCTGTATTCCGCACTGGTAACGCAGGCTCGCGATGCCATTGTGCTGATCAATCCGCACACCGCCAGCATTATCGAATTCAACCCCGCCGCCGCGGATATGCTTGGCTACTCGCCGGCCGAATTCGGCCGGCTGCAGCTGGTTGAGCTCGGCAGGCTCGAGGACATCAATACCTGGCTAGGGTATGCTCGCGAAGCCACTAATGGCGAATGCGTTATCCGCGATACCCTGCTTAGCACCAAACAGGGAACGCGTATCAATGTCCGGATCAGCAGCCGCCCGGTTCTGATCCAGGGTGAAGTGATGCTGGCCACACTCTGGACCGACATCACGCCCTCACACCATGCGCGCCAGGAAATTGCCGCGCTGACGCAGCACATGAACCAGGTGCTGCGCGACGCACAGATCGGGGCCTGGGATTACGATATCCCCAGCGGCATCATCCACGTCAACGAACAGTTCCACAGCCATTTCAGCCATGTCTTCGACTCGCTGGACACGCATATCGATGAATGGCGCAAGATCCGTCACCCGGTCGACGAAGGCAATGCCGATGCCGCACTACTGGCGCACCTGGAAGGCAAGACACCGGAATTCGAAGGCAAATGGCGGCTGATGCAGGAAGACGGCAGCTGGCACTGGTACATTTCCCGGGGCAAGGTCATCGAATGGGCCGATGACGGCGCACCGCTGCGCATGACCGGCACCATCATCGATCTGAGCGCCCAGCAAGACTCGCTGGGGGAGCTGATCCGCTCGGAAACCAAATCCCGGGCCATGCTTGATGCACTTTCCGCGGCAATTGCCATTCTCAACCAGGATGGGCAGGTCATCACCACCAATGCGGCCTGGGAACGCTTTGAAAACCGCTTCGGCGTCCCCCCCAGCGAATGCCTGCGCCTGCGCCCGCCGGCAGGCACTGGCAGCGGTTTCCAGTTCGACGAACTGTACGAGGCCTATCAGGCCGGCCTGCATACCGTGCTGCGTAGCGAACTTGATTATTTCGAGATCGAAATCCCCTCCCCCTGCGGTGAAGAGCTGCAATGGTTCCTGTGCCGCATGCAGCGGGTACACGAGCTGAATGGCCATGTCCTGCTGGCGCATGAAGACATCACGCAGCAGAAACTGATCCATCAAGCCATCAGCGACACCCGCAGCCGCTACGAGGAATTGCTGCACAACGTCGACGGGATTGTCTGGGAGGCTGACCCCGGCACACACAACACCACGTTTGTCAGCAGCCAGTGCGAGCGCATGCTGGGCTACCCACCGCACAGCTGGATGCAACCGGGTTTCTGGATTTCGTGCGTGCATCCGGCCGATCGCGCGATGGTGATGCACACCGCCATGGAAAAAGTCGCCGTCGAGGAAGACTACGAGCTGGAATACCGCTTCCAGACCCGCGACGGGCGCTGGGTCTGGCTGCACGACCGAGCCTCCGTCCGGCGTAATGATGCCGGCAAGCTGCAACTGAGCGGACTGGTCATCGACATCACGGCGCGCAAGCAGGCCGAAGAGCAGCTGCGCCTGGCCGCCAGCGTATTCCAATATGCCCACGAAGGTATCCTGATCACCGATGCAGACAACCGGGTCATCGACATGAACTCGGCCTTCCTCAGCATGACCGGCTACGAACGGAGCGAGCTGCTGGGGCAAAAGCCCGCGGTGCTGCGTTCCGGCCGCCACCACCGCGACTTTTACGTCACGATGTGGGAGCGCATCCACAGTCAGGGCCACTGGCGCGGTGAAATCTGGAACCGGCGTAAAAGCGGTGAGCTGTGCGTCGATCTGCTGACCATTTCCGCCGTACTCAATACCGAACAGCAGATCAGTCACTACGTTGGCGTGTATGCCGACATCACCCAGCTCAAACAGCAAGAACAGAAGCTGGAGCTGCTGGCACACTACGATGCGCTGACCGGACTCCCCAATCGCGTACTGCTGGCTGACCGGCTGGAGCAGGCGCTGGCCCTCGCCCGGCGCAGCGGCCTGCTGCTGGCCGTCTGTTACCTGGATCTCGACGATTTCAAACCCATCAACGACCGCTACGGCCACGAAGTCGGCGACGACCTGCTCGTGGAAATCAGCCGCCGGCTGATCGACAACGTCCGCGGCGGCGATACGGTTGCCCGGCTGGGCGGTGACGAATTCGTGCTGCTGCTAGGCAACCACACCTCGACCGAGGAGTGCGAACAGGCGCTCAAACGCATCCTGCATGTCGTATCGGTACCGTACCTGTATGAGGGGGATGTGCTGCGTGTCAGTGCCAGCCTTGGTGTCACCCTGTATCCGCAGGATGGTGCCGATGCCGAAGGCCTGCTGCGCCATGCCGATCAGGCCATGTACAGCGCCAAGCAGTCCGGCGCCAACCGCTACCATTTCTTTGATGCCCAGCAAGACCAGCAGATGCGCAGCCAGCGCCAGCTGCTCGATCGCATCGCCCGGGCCCAGGCCGACAACGAGCTGCAGCTGTATTACCAGCCCAAGGTCGACATGCGAAGCGGCCGCGTGATCGGTGCCGAAGCACTGCTGCGCTGGCAACACCCCGAACGGGGCATGGTCATGCCAGGCGAGTTCCTGCCAGTACTGGAAAGCTCAGTGCTGGTCAGCGATGTCGGCTACTGGATCATCGGTACGGTGCTCGCCCAGATGCACAGCTGGCAGAGCCAGCATGATCTGCGCATCCCGATCAGCGTCAACGTGTCCCCCCGTCAGCTGGCCAACGCCGATTTTCCGCTGCTGCTGGCCAAGGCGTTGGCACGCCACGAACACATCGATCCGGCCCTGCTTGAAATCGAGATTGTCGAATCCGCCGCGCTGGAAGACATCGGCCGCGCCATCCGCATCCTCAACATCTGCCGCGGCATGGGGGTGCGCTTTGCACTGGATGACTTCGGTACCGGCTATTCCTCGCTGACCTACTTCAAGCGCCTGCCGGCGGAAGTACTGAAAATCGACCAGTCCTTCGTGCGCAACATGCTGACCGACCCCAATGATGAAGCCATCGTCCGTGCGGTGATCAGCCTGGCCGAGGCCTTCGAGCGCAAGGTCATCGCGGAGGGCGTGGAAACAGCCCAGCATGGCGAGCTGCTGGCGAGCCTGGGCTGCCATCATGTGCAGGGCTACGGCATTGCCAAGCCGATGCCTGCCGCAGCCTTCCCGCAATGGGTACGCGACTACGAAGCAAATCCGCGCTGGCTTGACTAGAGATGTATGCAGCCCGAACCCACGAAAATCGAGGGCGTTGACCACATGGGGTAGTGGGTATTGCAAAGCAGGCCGGTAAGCCGGGTTCTGTACCCTGCCTTGCGGCAGGTGACTGTCATTCCTCTAGGCCAGCCCTTGCGGACTGGCTCCAGCAACCTACCCGCAGACTCGGCGGGCCGCCTCAACGTCTGCTGCTTGGTCTTGCTCCGGATGGGGTTTACCCTGCCCGGGAATGTTGCCACCCCGGCGGTGCGCCCTTACCGGTCCTTGCGGACGGCTGCTGTCGCAGCCCACCTTTTCACCCTTGCCTGATCCCCTGGCAATCCGTTGCCGGATTGCCAGCCCGCAAGCAGCATCCTGCTTGTTTGGGACTTTGCGGTGCTTGCGCACCGCGAAATCCGGGTCATCGGCGGTTCAGCTCTCTGTTGCACTTTCCGTCGCCTCGCGACGCCCGGCCGTTAGCCGGCATCCTGCCCTGTGGAGCCCGGACTTTCCTCCCCCCCGTTGCCGGGGCAGCGACAGTCTGGCCTGCTTTGCGGGGGCGATTATCCGCGACATGCCGTCCCGTAGCAAACCCGTCCGGCATTTTTCCCGCACAGAAGCGGTATTCCTACCGTGAAAGCCTCCTCCTCCCCGCGGACAATCAAAAGCTATCCAGTCTGAAACCGGGGGCCGCCATGAGCAGCACGCTAACCGCCACACACCTTGAGCAGCGCAAGCTGCAGCAAACACACCGCCTGCAAGGGATTGCCGCAATTTCCTGCCAGCAATCGTGGGCATTTCTGCGGGCTGGGCTGGCCGAACGGCAAGCGGCGCTACGGCTGCAGCCTGGACAGCCCGGCAAGACAGCCCCCGGCTACGAGCCGCTGCTGCGGTAAAAATGCATACATGTCAGCTGCATTTGTGCAGCGCCATGCAACGGCAGAACCGGGATGATAAAGGCATGAATCATCAGGAGAAAACCATGCCGGAAACCATCCGCCGCTACATCGACAGCCGCATGGCTGGCAGTGCGAGTACGCTGGAAATCATCGAAGGCATCAGCCACGAGTTTCATATTCCGGCGCGCACCGCCTATGAGATGCTGCAGGAATACCTGCTGCTACAGCGCCCCCGCTGCCTCTGAGCCGGAGCGCCGGCATTGGCCCTCCATGGGCCAGGAACCGCTGCCCATGAAAGCAACGCCATTGCCGATCAGTCCTTGCGCTTCAGAATGATCGTCTGCAGTTTGTCGTATTCCTGCTGGGAAATGGCACCCTCATCAAGGGCGCGCTTCAGATCAACCAGTTCCTGGCCTTTGGAAACGGTGGTCACACCCTGAACCTTGACGTTGGTTGTGCTGCCACAGGCCGTGAGCAACAGCAGGCACGCCACGGGAATTACCGCAATAATCTTCCGCATGATCTACTCCACGCTCTCGATAAGTGACTTGCGCTGGGCCTTGTAATCCTTCTCGCTGATTGCGCCCGCATCATAGGCCTTCTTCAGGTCCATCAACTGCTGCCCAACCGACACATTGACCGCCGGCTTGACGACTTCGGTTGAACTGCAGGCGGCCAGCATCCCGGCCAGCAGCACAGTAAGTACCGTCTTATGCATGATTGCCTTTCTCCTCTCATCGGGGCTCCTGCCCCCAGTAGATTGTGAGGCACCAGCAAAGCGGCCACCAAATCCATGGCCAGTCATTGTCTGAATTGCGCCAGCATGCACATCACTGGGAGCCGCCAGCATCTGTCAAGCGCAAACCCGTTACTCGCGCCAAATCCGCAGCCAGCGCCTGTGCCCGGCCCGAGCCGCGCGGCGTAGCCGGAAACTGTGCAAAGGCAAAGCGGGGCGCATCCTCTCCGTCGCCCAGCACCATCACCCACACGCTATCGCGGCGGAACAGATTGGGCTCCTGTTCGAGCGTGATCCGCGTGAACGGCGCCAGCGGCGTGGTGCGTTGCCACAGGGCCAGCAGCCCCAGCAAGCGTGTGCGGCGGATCAGCGACTGGCCATCACAGATCTGCTCGGTGGGCAGCGCCCAGAAGAACAGCCCTGCCGCCAGCATGGTGTACCAGAACACGCCGAAGAAATTGTGTTCGGGGCCACCCTCGATCAGGGGCAGGCCCCACAGGGCCGCCGCCAGCAGCCCGGCACCAAACAGCCACCAGGCCGGGCTTTGCGTCGTACGGTAGCTGACCATCAGTCGGCCAGCTTCCAGGCAATGCTGCTGCCGGCACGCAGCGGCACCACCACGCTGTCACCGAAAGCGTACTCTTCCGGCACCGACCAGCTTTCCTTCACCAGCGTCACCTTGTCGGCGTTCGGCTTGAGACCATAAAAGGCCGGGCCGTTCAGGCTGGCAAACGCCTCGAGCTGATCAAGTTTGCCGACCGATTCGAACGCCTCGGCGTACAGTGGCAGCGCGGCGTGCGCGGTGTAAGCACCGGCGCAGCCGCACGACGCTTCTTTGGCACCCTTGGCGTGCGGCGCGCTGTCGGTGCCGAGGAAGAACTTGGCCGAACCGCTGGTCGCCGCGCGCACCAGCGCCTGGCGATGCACCTCGCGCTTGAGGATCGGCAGGCAGTAGTAGTGCGGGCGGATGCCGCCGGCCAGCATGGCATTGCGGTTGTACAGCAGATGATGCGCGGTAATGGTCGCGGCCACATTGGCAGGCGCGCTGGCAACAAAATCAGCCGCATCCTTGGTGGTGATGTGCTCGAACACCACTTTCAGTTCGGGCAGGCGCGCCAGCAGCGGCTGCATTACCCGGTCGATGAACACGGCTTCGCGGTCGAAGATATCGATCTCGGCATCGGTGACTTCACCGTGCACGAGGAAATTCAGCCCGACTTCGGCCATTTTCTCCAGCACCGCCATGCGGCGGTCGAGATCGGTGACACCGCTGTCGGAGTTGGTGGTGGCGCCCGCCGGGTAGAGCTTCACCCCGTGGATGAAACCGGATTCCTTGGCCTTCACGATCTCATCCGGCGAGGTATTGTCGGTCAGGTACAGTGTCATCAAGGGTTCGAAGGACAGACCTGCTGGTACGGCAGCCAGAATACGCTCGCGGTAGGCGGCCGCCTGCTCGACGGTGGTCACCGGCGGGCGCAGGTTGGGCATGATGATGGCACGACCGAATTCGCGCGCGGTATGCGGCACAACGGACTGCAGGAATTCGCCGTCGCGCACGTGCAGGTGCCAGTCGTCGGGGCGGGTAAGCGTCAGGGTTTGCATGGAAAACTCCGGATGACAGGAAATCGGGGCGCGTCTCAGTCGGCACGCTTCTGGATCAGGAACAGGAATTTACTGTCCTCGACCCAGTGTTCGACCAACAGATTGCCGGTCTGTTTGCAGAACGCCGCAAAATCGGTCGGCGTTGCCGGGTCGGTACAGGTCACCTGCAGCAACTGGCCGCCGGCGAGATTCGCCAGCGCCTTCTTGGTGCGCAGGATGGGCAAGGGGCAATTCAGGCCGGACAGATCGGCAACAAGATCGGCAGCGGGACGGGTCATGGTGGGCTGGCCAGGCGGCAAAAAGCTGATTTTACGGTGTTTCACGTCCCAGCGGCAGCCTCCGGCACAACGAAGCGGCAGCGCTTAAGTTTTGCTTCATCCTCATGACGTTCAATCCGTCCTGCAGACTCTGCACCTCTCATACCCATCTGGAGATTTGTCATGCTGAAACTGATCGCCGCAGTATCCGCCACCCTGATCGCCGGCTCGGCCTTCGCCGGTGCCAGCTGTACCAAGCACCCGAAAAACGAATGGCTGCCGGAAGACCAAGCCCAGGCCAGGATCGTGGAAATGGGCTACAAGATCAAGAAATTCAAGGTTGACGGCAACTGCTACGAAATCTACGGCTGGAACAAGGACGGCAAGAAGGCCGAGGTGTATTTCGACACCAAGGACCTCAGCATCGTCAAGGCCGAGATCGGCAAGTAATCCATGCCGCACGCTGCGCTGACCCGCGGACAATTCCTGCGCTGGCAAGCCGGCGGCCTCTGCGTGGCCGCCGTGCTGCTGGTGCTGGTCAATTACGCCACCGACTGGGATGTCCGGCTGACGGACTACTATTACGATTTTGCGCAGCAGCGCTTCCCCTGGCGCGATGCCTGGCTCACTGCCGAGCTGGGACACCACTGGTTCAAGCTGCTATTCCAGATTCTCGGCGTTGCGCTGGTCGTCGGCAGCATCTGGCAAATCCGCAAGCACAAGACCACGGGTATTGCCGGAAAACGCGGACTGGTAATCGGACTCAGCGTCATACTCGTCCCGGGTATTATCGCCACCCTGAAACACTTCAGTAGCCTGCATTGCCCATGGGAAATCGACCGCTGGGGCGGGCATGCCCCCTTGCTGCGACTCTTTGATGCGCTCCCCTCAGGAACGTCACCGGGGCAATGTTTCCCGGCAGGCCATGCCACCAGCGCATTATGGCTGCTGGGGCTGATCGCCTGCTGGCTGCCCGACCGCCCGCGTCGCGCACTGGCCATGACGCCGCTGTTGCTGGCGCCCGGTATGATGCTGGGCTGGCTGCAGCAGATGCGCGGCGCGCACCTGCTTTCGCACACGCTGTGGTCGGTCTGGCTGAGCTGGGCGATCGTCGCGGCACTCAGCGCCTGGCTCTTGTTCCCGTCCACCATCAAGGAGACACACCATGAACCGCATCAAGATCTGGGATCCGCTGGTGCGCATCCTGCACTGGAGTCTGGTGCTGTGCGTGCTGGGCAATTTTCTCAATGAATCCGGCGAAGACTGGCACCGGCTGGCTGGCTATATCGCCAGCGGCATTGTGCTTACGCGTCTGATCTGGGGTGTCGTCGGCAGCCGGCACGCCCGCTTTTCCGACTGGTTCCCGACACCATCGCGGCTATTCCCCTACCTGAAAGCACTCCTGCGAGGGCAGGCGCCACGCCATCTCGGGCACAACCCCGCTGGCGCCGTGATGATGCTGCTGCTGATGGTGCTGGTGCTGTCACTGGGCGCCACCGGGTATATGATGGGAATGGATGCCTACTGGGGCGAAGAGTGGCTGGAAGAATTGCATGAAGGCATTGCCAACACGCTGATCGCCTGCGTGCTGCTGCATGTGCTGGCGGCCGTCATCGAGAGCGTCCGTCACCGCGAGAACCTGCCGCTGGCCATGATCACCGGTTACAAGCGTAGCCAAGATCACACCACAACCAAGGAGTAAGCCCCGCCGTGCAGTTATTGCTGGTCGAAGATGATGCCCTGCTGGGCGACGGGATCAAGGAAGGCCTGCTGGACGCCGGTTTCGTCGTCGAATGGCTGACCGATGGCCAGAATGCCTGGCATGTGCTGTCGCAAACGCACCAGTTTGATGCGGTCGTGCTCGACATCAACCTGCCCCGCATGGACGGGCTGACCCTGCTGCGGCAGCTGCGTGGCAAGGGCGATGCGGTTCCCGTCATCCTGCTTACCGCACGCAGCGAGATCGAGCAGCGTATCGAAGGGCTGAACTGCGGCGCCGACGATTACCTGCCCAAACCGTTTGCACTGGGCGAGCTCACCGCGCGCCTGCACGCACTGCTGCGCCGCAGCCACGGCCATGCCGACGCCACACTGCGCTGGCGCAACCTGAGCCTCAACCCGGGAAAACAGCAGGTATTGCTTGATAACCAGCATCTAGAACTAACCGCAACCGAATACCGCCTACTGTATCTATTGATGGCGAACGCGCCGCACTACCTCTCACGTCCGCAGCTGGAAGAAAAACTGTTTGGCTGGCAAAGCGAGCTGGAAAGCAATTCGCTGGATGTCCATCTCTCGCACCTGCGCAAGAAGCTGGGCAACGACACCATCCGCAATCAGCGCGGACTGGGCTGGCGGATGGGCGAGGCCTGACATGTTCAAGGATTGGTTGCAGCGCTCACTGCTATCCCGGCTGACATTGTTTACGGGGGCTGCGACCCTGCTGGTCTGGCTGGCACTCAGTATCAGCACTGTCCTCACGGTCCGGCACGAATTCGGCGAAATGCTGGATCACCGCCTGCAGCACGTTGCCCGCATGCTGCTGGATTTCGACATTCACCGCCAGCCGGATCTGGTGCGCCAGCAGAATGACAAATCCTTCAGCTTTGCCATCTACAGCCGGGATGGCGTACTTCTGGCAAGCGACCAGCAGCCGCCTCTGCCGCTGCTGAGCAACCGCGAAGAACGGCGCTCCCGGCGCTTGCTTGAACATGGCGGGCAGCGCTGGCTGGTTGCCATTGCCCGTGATGGTGAGCGCATCGCCGTGGTGGGTGAACGCAGCGACTGGCAGGACGAACTGCTGGAAGAAATCCTGGAGCATCTGGGCTGGCCGGTCACCATTTCCGCGCTGTTACTGCTCGGCCTGCTTTACTTCGCCCTGCGGCGCGCACTGATGCCGCTGCAAAACCTGCGCGCGGAGCTGGCTGCCCGCACTCCGAACGATCTAACACCTCTGGAACATCCTGTCCCGCAGGAAATCCGCCCGCTTACCCGGCAACTCAACCAGCTGTTTGCTGCGGTGAGCACCGTCCTGGCCCGTGAGCGACGCTTCACCGCCGATGCTGCCCATGAATTGCGCACGCCGCTGGCCGCCCTGCAAATCCAGCTGGAAGTCGCCGGACGCAGCCCGCGCCCCGAGGCCCGTGAACGGGCGATCCAGCAAGCGCTAACCGGTGTTGGCCGCACCACCCAGCTCGTCAATCAGCTGCTGGAACTGGCAAGGCTGGAACATCTGGACGAACTGGCGACGGACACCCTCAGCCTGCAGGCGCTGGTACAAACCACCCTCGACAGCGAGACCGCAGACGACGTCGCGCTCTGCGGGCAGAGCGATCTGCACATTCAAGGCCATGCCGGATTGCTGCAATTGCTACTGCGCAACCTGCTCGACAATGCCCGGCGCTATGGCGCTGCGCCGATCCGGATCGAGCTTGCCGCCGACGGTCTCAGCGTGATCGACCACGGCCGGGGCATCAGCCCGGAAACACTGCAGCGCCTGGGCGAGCGCTTTTACCGGCAAGCCGGCCAGACGCAACCGGGCTCGGGGCTGGGGCTGTCGATCGTCCGGCGGATTGCCGAGCTGCACGGCGCCGAGCTGCGCTTTCATAACCACCCAGAGGGCGGACTCGCAGTCACCCTGAGCTGGCCCCGGTCCGGCAATGAGGCACCGGCATGAGTCACGCACACGCACACCCGCACGATCAGCCCGGGGGGCACCATGCCGGGCATGACCATGAATTCGACCACAGCCACCATCACCATCATCACGGCGTACCCAGTTCGCAGAAACGGCTGGTGTTCGCGCTATTGATTACCGCCGGGTTTGCCTTCGTCGAGCTGATCGGCGGCTGGTGGGCTGGCTCGCTGGCGCTGATTTCCGACGCCGGTCACATGTTCACCGATTCGGCGTCGCTGCTGCTGGCGCTGATTGCGAATCTGATCGGCCAGCGCCCGGCCAACGATGATCATTCCTATGGCTTTGGCCGGGCCGAGGTGCTGGGGGCACTGCTCAACAGCCTAGCGATGATTGCGCTGGTGGTATGGATCGGGGTCGAGGCCGTACAGCGGCTCCTGCACCCGCAGGAAGTCAACGGCGGTGGCGTGATGGTGATCGCGGTCATCGGCCTGATCGTGAATGTGCTCTCGGCGTGGCAGCTCTCGCATGACCACGACAACATGAATAGCCGCGCCGCGCTGCTGCATGTCCTGGGAGATCTGCTTGGCTCAGTCGCGGCCATTGCCGCCGGGGCGATCATCTATTTCACCGGCTGGAAACCGATCGACCCCATTCTGTCGGTACTGGTGCTGGGCCTGATCCTGCGCTCGACCTGGGCACTGCTGAAACAGACGACGCACGACCTGATGGAGGGCGTCCCCCCGCACCTGAAGCTGCACGATATCGGCATGGCGATTGCCGCCGAGCCCGGCGTGCGCGAAGTGCATGATCTGCACGTCTGGCGGATTTCCGGTCGGCGGGTTGCGTTGTCGGCACACCTGCAGATCAGCAAGGGCAGCGACTGGCCGGCGCTTTTGCCACGGCTGAACCAGATGCTGCTCAAGCGCTTCCAGATCGACCATGTCACCCTGCAGCCCAGCTGGCAGCCCCAACACCGCGAGGGCCGGATTATTCCCATCCATCACCAGCGCGATTGATGGGTAACCGCCCCTTTGCTAGCATCCACTCCTTCTTCCATGCAGGTATTCATCATGCGCCGCGCCGCGATTGCCCTTTCCTCCATCCTGCTGCTGGCCAGCCCGCTGAGCCAGGCCACCGAATATGACTCCGGCCGCGGGCCCAATGGCCAGGTCGTCGGGGATGGCGATAGCGATGGTGGCATGTTCAGCAACCTGCTCAAGGACGGCAAGCCGGCCCCCAAGGAAGGCGAATACACCATGCCGGATCTGGCCAAGCTCAAGGAATGGGCACAGGTCACCATTCCGCATCAGCCGGTGCAGCAGAACGATTACGCCATTGCGCTCGACAGCATCACGGTCGGCAAGGATGACCGCATCGTGCGCTATGTGATGATGGTGAAATCCAAGCGCGGCAAGGCGCGCAATGTGCTGTTCGAAGGACTGGACTGCTTCTCGAACCAGTATCACACCTACGCCTGGGCCAATCAGCAGGGTGAATGGCAGACGTTCAGCGATCCGAAATGGAAACTGATCACCAAGGACACCCACAACAGCTGGCAGGCCGAACTGGTGGATGAAATGTGCCAGCTGAACGAGCCGTACAAGCTGGAGGCGATCCGCAGCAATCTGAAAACCGACAGCAGCGATAAATTCGGCTGCTCGGGCTGCGGCCAGCAATAAGCAGGGTATTGCCTCGTAGCTAGCCAAAAATAAAACCCGCCAAGGCATACCCTGGCGGGTTTTTTCATGCCTGCAGCTGCAGCAGTTGTTCTGCGCTCAGATAGCGCCACTCACCCTCGTCCAGATCCAGTGCAGCCAGCGTCAGCCCGCCGATCGCGGTCCGCGTCAGCGCCGCACAGTGATTGCCGGCGGCTGCCAGCATGCGCTTCACCTGATGGTACTTGCCCTGCTCCAGCACGATTTCCAGCCGGTATTCGTCAAGCTGCGCACAATGCACGGCGGCCAGCGGCGCCGGCTCGTCAATCAGTTGCACGCCTGCGAGCAGCTTGGCCACCAGTTGCGGGGTGACGGCCTCGGCACAGGTTGCCACATACAGCTTGGGCACGTGGTGTTTGGGATGGCTCTGTGCATGGATGAATGCCCCGTCGTCCGACAGCAGCAGCAAGCCGGTCGTGTCATGATCCAGTCGGCCCACCGGCTGCACATCCCGCCATTCGAAGTTTTCCGGCAACAATTCCAGTACCGGCGGATGGTGCGAGGGCTTGCGCGAGCATTCATAGCCGGACGGCTTGTTCAGCGCGATGTACACCTGGCTGCGGTATTCCCAGTCTTCGCCGAACACCGTGAATGGCAAGCCCTCAACGGGAACGACCTCCTGCTTCCAGCTTTTTACGGTCTCGCCGTTGATCGTCACTTCGCCGTCGTCGACCAGATCGCGGCAGCCCTTGCGTGAGCCGAAGCCCTGGCTTTGCAGGAAACGGTCGAGGGTAAGGGCTTTGGCCATGGCGCAATCTCGGTTCGGGACAGAAGCTGCGCATGGTAAGCCGGCGCAGCGGCGAAATCCAGCCTAGATCAGCGCACGCAGGCCCAGCCAGCCCACATACAAACCAACCAGCACGATCAGCGCCCCCGAAAAATACGGTGCACGGCGGGCAAAGGCATCAAAGCCCTGCCAGCGCTGCGCCATGTGGCGTACCCCCAGTGCTGCCACGGCACCGCTGGCGACCAGCGTCAGCGCCAGGCCAGCACTGAAGCTCAGCACCAGGGTGGCGCCCAGTGCGATCTTTTTCAGCTGCAGGCACAGCAGCAGCACCGTGATCGATGCCGGGCAGGGGATCAGCCCACCCGTCAGGCCGAACAGTACGATCTGGCCGGTAGTGACCTGGCGGTTGGCGAAGCGGCGCTGGATATCGGCCGCATGGGCACGGGCATGCGCATCATCCGCCACGCCCAGCGCGAGTCCGCCATGGCCATGATCGTGGTGATGAGCATGCGGCTCATGTCGCCGATATTTGTGGTCGTGGTCGTGGTCGTGGTCGTGGTCGTGGCAGTCATGATGATGGTGATGATGGCCATGCTGCTCATGCCAGGTACGCCAGAGCATCCACAAGGCCACCAGCACAATCAGAATGCCGGAGGCCAGCTGGAAATAGGGCTCGGTCGTTGCCGCATTCCAGTTGCGACCGAAATACAAACCGGCCATGGCGACCGCCCAAACCACTGCGGTATGCGACAGGGTTGCCGACAAGCCCAGCAGCACCGCCTGGACGACCGTGCCACGGATGGCCACGATAAACGCGGCCATCATGGTTTTCGAATGCCCCGGCTCCAGACCGTGCAACGCACCCAGCAGGATGGCACTCGGGACGAACAGCCAGGCATTGCCCTGCTGCAACAGCGTGGTAAATTCGGTCATCGGCGGTATTCCTGCGGCGAATCGAGCATCACAGGATACTACCCCCCAGTATTTTTGGCGATTTTCAGGTGTAAGCGAATGTCACACACATTGCGTGATCAGAAGAAACTGCTGGCCAGAACCCGGCGCATCCAGGGCCAGGCCGCCGCACTGGCGACACTGCTGGAAAACGGCAGCGATTGCGCCGATGTGCTGCAGCAGATTGCCGCATTGCGCGGGGCCGTCAACGGCCTGATGGGTGCCGTACTGACCGAGCACCTGACCGTGCATCTGGTCGAGGAAAACGAGCTGGCCAAACGCCGTGAAGACCTCGACGTCGTCCAGCAGGTCATCCGCTCCTATCTGAAGTAGCGAACAAAGCGTGACGCGAAACTGACGGGCCACGCGTTAAGCTGCTGTTTTGCCCGAGGATGCGCTTGTGCTCGATTCGTTGTTGCTGTTTGCCGTGTCGCTGGTCGCCAATACCCTGTCGGCATTGGCCGGGGGAGGCGCCGGATTGCTGCAGCTACCGATCCTGCTGTTTCTCGGACTGGCGTTTCCCGTCGCGCTGGCAACCCACAAACTCGCCAGTGTTGCGCTCGGTGTCGGGGCCACCCTGAAACACCTGCGCTCGGGTACGCTCAATCTGCGCTTTTCTGCGCTGATCCTTGCCGCCGGCCTGCCCGGGGTCGTGCTTGGCGCACACCTGATTCTGCGCATCCCCGACCAGTGGGCTCTGCTGGCTCTGGCCATCCTGACTACCGGACTGGGTATTCACTCCTTGCTCACGCCAGAATTGGGTTTGCAGGCCATACCCCGCAACCGGGCGGGCTGGCGACTGGCGGCTGGTGCGCTGGTGCTGTTTCTGATCGGCGTACTCAATGGCTCGCTCACGTCCGGCACCGGGCTGTTTGTCACGCTGTGGCTGGTGTACTGGTACGGGCTGGAATACAAACGCGCGGTTGCCTATACCCTGGTGCTGGTCGGCCTGTTCTGGAACGGGGCTGGCGCTGCCGCACTGGCCGCGCAGGCTGGCATCTACTGGCCCTGGGTGCCAGTGTTGCTCGTGGCCTCGGTACTGGGCGGCTACCTCGGGGCACACTGGGCGCTGGTCAAAGGCAACCGGCTGGTGAAGCGCTGCTTCGAGCTTGTCACCCTGCTGACCGGGCTGTCACTCTTCATCAAGGCTTTCTGAGGGTTTCCCATGCATTCGCCGACCCTGCCAGACGATTTCACGGCCAGCTTCCATGCCTTGCCCGCTCCCTTGCCCGCAGCACTGAGCGTGGCCTTCCGTGCCGGCGAGCTGCTGCTGGCCGGCACCGCCCTCCCCGAGCAACAGCCTTGGCCGACTGGTACGCGTGCCTGGCTGATCGGCCACTGGCAGGACCAGCCGGTGCAATTGCTGGCGCTCCCGGATGCGACCAGTCCGGACAGCCTGACTCCGATTAGCCTGCGCGCCAGCTGGGCACTGCTGCCGGCCGGCCAATACGGCATTGCCGCGCGCGGGCGACAGCTGCTGCATTTTCTGGACGAGCACCGCTTCTGTGGCGCTTGCGGCCACGAAACGGCACTTATGGCCGCAGATGAAGCGGCCGTGGCCTGCCCGGCCTGCGGGCAGCGCGCCTGGCCCCGACATTCGCCTGCAGTAATGGTGCTGGTGCGCCGCGGCTCGGAAATCCTGCTGGCCCGCTCGCCGCACTTCATCCCCGGGGTGTATGGTCTGATCGCCGGTTTTGTCGATGCGGGGGAAACACTGGAAGCAGCCGCCGTGCGCGAGGTGCGCGAGGAAGTCGGGCTGGAGATCACCAATCTGCGCTGGTTCGGCAGCCAGAGCTGGCCCTATCCGCATTCCCTGATGCTGGCCTTTACCGCCGACTACGTCAGCGGAAACATCGTCTGCCAGCCCGGCGAGATCGAAGACGCCGGCTGGTATCACATTGATGCGCTGCCGCACATTCCCAGCGGGGCCAGTCTGGCTTACCGCCTGATTACTTCCGTTACACAGCAAATCAAAGCCGGGGATTGACCCACGCCAAGTCGGCTTGCTACCGTGCACTCATGATGCAAAGCACAATCATTAGCGGCGCAATCGCCGTCCTGAAACGAATCGTGTGGCTGAAAACAGCCTCCGCGGTTCGTGCGTGCGCATCAGTCAGCTAGATCAGCACCCACACCGCGGCAGTACGCTGCGGTGCAGACCATCCCTTTCACCGCAGCCAGCCCACCCACAAGACGGAGCACTGCGATGAATGCCACTTCCCAACGTATTTCCCCTCACCAGGCCGGTGTTGCACTGGCCGTACTGGCGGCCACCGGCTTCGCCCTGAAAGCCATCTTCATCAAGTTTTCCTATGCACACGGCGCGGATGCGCTGGATGTACTGACCTTGCGCCTGCTCTTCTGCGTGCCATTGATTCTGGCTGTTCGCGCAATCCGGCGCGATCCCGCACAGTCGCCACTCACCGGCGCACAGTGGCGCTGGCTGATCATGCTGGGACTGTGCGGCTATTACTTCTCCAGCCTGCTCGATTTTCTGGGCCTGCAGACGGTCAGCGCCAGCCTGGAGCGACTGATCCTGACGCTCTACCCCGCTTTCACGCTGATCATGGGCTGGCTGGCATTTGGCAACCGCATTCCCGGCAGCCTGGTCCTTGCCCTGCCGCTGAGCCTGGCCGGCACGCTGCTGGTGGCCAGCAGCCACGGTGGCGCCACGCATGGCGATGTCACCGGCATGCTGTTGATTCTGGGCAGCACGCTGAGCTTTGCCGTATTCATGTGTTTCAGCGCCCCTGTCATCCGCCAGATCGGCGCCACGCGCTTTACCGAGCTGGCCTTGCTGGTGTCCGCCACGGCGCTGGTGCTGCATTACCTGCTCACCCGTGATCCGCAGCGCCTGCTTGATCTGCCGGTCGTGGTCTGGACAGATACCGCCATCATGGCCGTGTTCTGCACGGTATTGCCGGTGTACGCAATGACCATGGCGATGGATCGCATCGGCCCCGGGCGCACGGCCCTGATCGGCAGCGTCGGCCCGATTCTGTCGATCGGTCTGAGCATGGCCCTGCTGGGTGAGCACTTCAGTGGCGTGCAATGGGCGGGCGCGGGACTGGTCTTGTGCGGCGCCCAGCTTGCCAGCCGAAAGGGTGGCAAGGTATAGCACCAAGAACCTTATCCAATATAACTTGCAATAACATACCCACAAAAAACAGCAGCCCGGCGTGCCGGGCTGCTGTGTTGTGCTGAACGGGGCTTAACGCACGCGGAAGCGCTGCATGGCGGCCGCCAGTTCGGCGGACATGCGCTCCAGTTCATGCACGGAGCTGGCCATCGAGCGTGAAGCCTGCGAAGTGCTCTGCGCCATGCCGGCGATGCGCTCGACATTGACGGCGATATCGCGCGTGGCCACGCGCTGCTCCTGCATCTGCTCGGTAATCACCGTCACTGCCGCGACCACATCGTGATTGCGCTGGTTGATGCGTTCAATGCTTTCGCTGGCCTTGTTGGCCTGATCCAGCCCTGCAGAAGCACGGCGGCTACCGTTATCCATCCTCTGCACGGCCTGCTCGGCGCCCTGCTGGATGCTGTTGACCATGGCGGTAATCTGGCTGGCCGACTGGGCCGTCCGCTCGGCCAGCTTGCGCACTTCGTCGGCCACGACCGCAAAACCGCGCCCCTGCTCGCCGGCCCGCGCGGCTTCGATTGCCGCATTCAGAGCCAGCAGATTGGTCTGGTCGGCCACATCGCGAATGACGACGACAATGCTGCCAATGTCGCGGATATTCTGTCCCAGCTCGGCGATGCGCTCCGATACAGCGGTCACTTCGGTGGCAATCTCGCGCATTTCATGGCTGGCCGCCTGCACATCCCCATTGCCGGCCTCGGCGAGATCGCCGGCGCTGCGCGCCTGCTGCTCGACCTCCAGCGTGTTGTCGGCCACCTGCTCCATGCTGGTGCTCACCTGTTGTACGGCAGCAGCCATCGCACTGGCAGCCCCGGACTGTTCTTCCGAGCTGCCGGTCAGCTGTTGCGACACGCTGCTGAGCTGGCGCGCGGTACCAGCAACATTGTCGGCATTGCGGCTGATCTGGCGGATCATGTCGGTGAGCTTGTCCTGCATCTTGTGCAGCGAGCCAAGCAGCTGGCCAATCTCATCCTGCCCGTAGCGTTGCCCGCTCCAGTCGTGCGTGAGATCGCCTTCGGCGATCTGGCCGGCCACGGTCGCGGCCGAGCGCAGCTGGCTGGCGACCTTGCTGGCAATCACCCAGGCAACCGACAGGCCCAGCACAATGGCAATCGCGCCAAGCATCAGCATCAGCGACAAAGCCGCCGTTGTTGCCGTGCGCGCACTGTTGCGGTCTTCTTCCATATCGGAACGCAGGTGCTGGGCCAGCGCATTCAGGCTGGCCTGAAACTCGCCGCTCGCCTTGGCGTAGTCCTGATTGATCAGTTTGCCGGCGATGCTGCGGTCGATTTTCAGCTGGTTGATCAGCACGGTTGTCGCCTGATCCAGCTGTTTGCCCTTGGCTTCCACACTGGCAAAGAGCGCGATGGCATCGGGGTCGGTCAGCAGGGATTTCAGCTCGGCCAGCTTCGCCTGCAACTGCTTGTGCCCGGTTTCAGCGCGAGCCAGAACATCATCCATGTCGCTGAGCGAGTCGGCGAGCGGTGCATTGCGGATTTCCTGCCCGTTTCCCAGATTGATCTGGATGATTTCATTGGCCAGCGCCACCTTGGGATAGGTGCTGTCAACGAGTTCGCTCAGCTGGGTACGCACCTTGGCAACGCTGAGAAAACCGACACCACCGACCACCAGCAGCAAGGCCAGTACGGCACCAAAGCCCGCCAGCAGCCGGGTTCGCAGTTTCCAGTTCTTCATCATTTGCCTCCGGATAAACGCAATTCGGGAAAAACCACCCGAAATTGGTTACAGCATAATTGTTTGCTTACATATCCGCCACTTCCATCGGCACACGCCATAATGGAATCAATCACCGCGAGGATGCGCGTCATGGGCATGCAGCCACCAATCCGTTTTGCATTCAGCGATCTGGGTCAGCGTCGCACCGAACGTGAAGCTGAAGCCGAATTGCTGGCACGCTACAACGAACTCGACCCGTTCGAGCAGGCCAGTGAGGCGCAGGACATCCTGAATCGCATGCTGGCCGAAAACGGCGGCGCCACCATCATGAATCCGACCTACATCGGCAGTGGCTGGAATATCCGTATCGGCCGCAAGGCCTTCATCAATGCCGCCGTCGTGCTTGACGGCTCGGCGCCAATCACTATCGGGCATCACACGCTGGTCGGCCCGGGCGTGCGCTTTCTCACCGCCTACCATCCGGTGGATCCGGCCGAACGCCAACGCTGGGCCTTCTGGGCCCGACCGATCACGGTGGGCGAAAATGTCTGGATCGGCGCAGATGCGCTGATCGTGGCTGGGGTGACCATCGGCGATCACAGTGTGGTCGGTGCCGGCAGTGTCGTGACCAAGGATGTGCCCCGCTGCACACTGGTCGCCGGCAACCCGGCGCACGTCATTCGCCAGCTCGACGAGCCCGATCCGGCTACACTGTATGAATTGAATCCCTGAACCCGCCATCATGTGGAACACCATCAAGCAGCTGTGGAACCGCCCCGATCCGCTGGCCGGCGTCGATCTGGCACTCATCGAGCAGCTGGTCGAGCTGGCCAGCCCGAAAATCCGTCTGGCCAGCCGGTACAAGGAGCGACTGGCGCCCTATCTGGGCTGGGCAGAAGCACAGGCGACGGCGACGGCAGCCCATCTGCCCGCGCCCGTGATGCTCACCAGCGAAAGCTGGCGCCAGGACCGGCTGCTGCAGCTGGTGTTCGCCACGCCGCAGCGGATGCACGAAGTCATCAACCAGCACGGCATACTGGCGCAATGGTTCTACGACTGGCCACTGGCCGATTCGCTGTGCACCCTGCTGGTCGTCACGCCGCATGAACAAACCCGCTATGGTGTCAGTGAACAGGATGGCCAGTTGCGCCAGGATGTCCCGCAGCGGCTGCTGACCTTCCGCGACCACCGCCTCGGCCGGGCAGTCGAAAGTCCCGCCGCGTTGCAGGCCTTGTTGCCGCTGCAGATACTCGACATGGTGGCCGGCGAAGCGCGCCGCAGTATCGAGTTGCTGGAAGCCGAGAAGACCCAGCTGGAAGACGAACTGGGCAATGCGCGGGTCATGCTGCGGCTGGCATCGACCAGTACTCCGGAGGCTGCCGCCGACAAGGCGCGCCAGGAAGAGCGCATCCGCAGCCTCACCACCGAACTGGAACGCTCGCATCAGGCACTGAACCCCGATGCGCTGTGCGACATTCTGGAAACCCAGCTGGCCGCCACGCCGGATCTGCTGCAGATGAGCTGCCGCGAATACCGCGTCAACGGGCTGGGCATGATCGACAGCGAAGATGGTGATGCCCTGCCGCTGCACCTGACCGAATACACCCTCGCACGCACGCCGCCGATCGTGCGGGTGCTGATCCCGGTTCTGATCCAGCGACAGCAGATTGACGCGCGCGAAGACGATGCCGGCGGCTTCAGCCCGGCGGCGCTCTAGTTACACAAGGAAAACAGCGATGGCACAGCCCGGGGTGTTTCTCGACGTCATTCTCCCGATCTGCATTGTGACCGGGCTGGCGGGCTTTCTGCTGTACGCGCTCGTGTCGCGCTTGCTGTATGACTATGTCGATGAGCACTACAACGACATGCTCGACAAACCCAAAGGCTCGCTGTACGCCGATCCGGAAGAGCTGGGGGCCTACATGGGCAGCATCTGGCTGCTGACCCGCACCGGGCGCTTCCGGCGCATCCTGTCACGACCGGTGCGTGTGCTATTCTGGCTGAACGGCCTGATCGGCGCGCTCATGGTCGGCAGCACACTCATCATCTGCCTTGCCTTCCTGCCAGGCCCCTGGCACTGACAGGTCCTCAGCGCGGCGCGGTCACCCAGTCAAGCAGAGGCTGCCACTGCGCGCGGTCCTGCCGCGTACGCGCCTCGGTCAGATCAAAGAGTGTCATCCCCCGGGCAATGGTATCCCGGTACAGCGTGGCCTCGCGCAACTGGGTTACCAGCGGAACGGCAAATCGGTTCAGAAAGGGTATCAACTCACGACCGTTGTTGGTTCTTGTATTCACGCGCATACCCACGGCCGCCACCCGAATCTCATCCCGCCGGAGTGCCTTGGTTTCCGCCAGTTCCTCCAGAAAGCCCGCAGTGGCCCGGAAATCGAATATGCCGGTCTGCAAGGGAACGATGACCTGATCGACCATCCCCAACAAGGCCTTCAGACGCTTGCCATGCAGTCCGGCCGGGCTATCCAGAATAGCGACCTGCGTGCCGCGCGGCGGGCGTGCCGGTTCGCCCGGTTTCACATCCCAGCCATGAATGCGTGGCAAACTGGGCGGACGATGCTGCAGCCAGCCAGCCAGCGACTGCTGGCGATCGGTATCGCCCAGCAACACCTGATCTTCCTGCCAGGCAAACCAGCAGGCCAGATGCGCGGCCAGCGTGGATTTCCCGCTACCGCCCTTGGGATTGGCAATCAGAATTCGGCGCATTGATTAACTACACCCAGCTGTCTTGAAACTGTAATAGTTTAAACGGTATATATCGTTTAGAGTATGAAGCATTCATGACATGAGGAGTCGAGCATGAGCAGCAAACCGGCCAGCAAGCCTGCCAGCGAAGCACCCAGCAACAAAACGGCAGCCAAAAAGCCGCAACCGAAAGCCGCAGCCACCCCTGCAGCCACATCCGCCCCCGCTGCCAGCAAGCCGGCAGCGGCAAAGAAGCCCTCCCAGCCGAAGTCCGCTGCTGCGCCCTCGCCGGCTGCAGCGCCTGCCAAGCCGAATGCGCCTGTTCAGCCCAAGCCTGCTGCACAGGCGAAACCCGCCCCAACCCGGCCACAAACACCAGCCCAGCCCAAAGCGGCGGCCCCCGCTCCGGCCAAGCCCGCCCCAGCTGCACCGGCCAAACCGGTGCTCGTCGAGCCTGCCGCCCGCAGCGAGAAAGTCGAGAAGGTGGAAAAGGTCGAGAAGAAAAAGGCCGTCAAGGTTAAGCTGGTTCGCGACAGTTACACGATTCCGGAAACCGAGTACGCCCGTCTGGCCGAGCTGAAGGCGCGCGTGCTCAAGCAGGGCGTCGACATCAAGAAAAGCGAGCTGCTGCGAGCCGGCCTGCTGCTGCTGGCCGAGCTGGACGATACCCAGCTGGCCGCGACGGCTTGCCGTGTCGAGCGCATCAAGACCGGCCGCCCGGCCAAAACCAAGTAAGCCATGCACGGGCAGCCCTCTTGGCTGCCCGGCCTGATCCAGTCCCGCCATGCTGCATAATCTGCTCGCCCAGTATCGCTGCCAGTTGCCCCGCTTTTCGCCTTCCGGCTTGCTGCGCTTTCACGCCGCAGGACTGCCGCTGGGCTGGGTATCGCCGGAAACCGCCGACTGGTTGCAGCGCTTTGACCGGCGTTTTGTCCCCTCGGCAACACAAATCGAAGTGCCGGTGAGCATCGGCCTGCGCCAGCTGCAGGCCCTGATGCGTGCCAGCGCCGAAGCCATGCGCGATGAAGGCCTGATCAGCGGTTGGCGCAATGAGGAATACCATTGCTGTGCACCGGACGAACGCGGCTGGCCGGATGCCGATCAGGCGCTGTTCCGGCTCGAACGTGCCGCATTCCGGCGCTTCGGGCTAACCAGTCGGGCTGTGCACATCAATGGCTACACGCACAGCGGCGCACTGTGGGTCGGCCGGCGAGCCCCCGGCAAGGCCATCGATCCTGACCGGCTCGACAATCTCGCGGCCGGCGGCTTGCCGGCCGGGGAAACACTGACAGACTGCGCCATCCGCGAGCTCGGTGAAGAGGCCGGCCTTCCTCCGCAACTGGCTGGTCAACTGGTCGCCTGCGGTGCCGTACGCAGCACGCGCAACGAGCCGGATGGCACCCATGATGAGATCCTGTACTGCTACGACCTGCTGCTACCGGACGATTTCATCCCGGAAAACCGGGATGGTGAAGTCGCCGCCTTCAGCCTGCTGCCTGGCGCCGAAGCGGCGACCCGACTGCATGAATTCACCTGTGACGCGGGCTGGGTGACGGCCGATTTTCTGTTACGTCACCATGACGAATAAGCGCCTGTTCATTGCGCTGCCACTGCCCGACCCGTTACGCCACACCATCTGCAACATCCGCGACGCGCTGCACGGCCAATGCCAGGGCCGCCCCGTGGCCAGCGCCAATCTGCATCTGACACTGGCTTTTCTGGGCGACACGCCGGACAAAGCACTGCCGGATATACAGGCGCTACTGGCCGGTTTGCCCGACAACTACGGCACACTGATCCTCGACGAACTGGGTTGCTTCCGCCAGCAGCACGGCCATGTGGTCTGGCTGGGCTGCAGCACAATACCTGCGGCGCTCGCTGCAGGGCTGGCGCAACTGCAGCAGGGCCTGCGCGCACTGGGGCTGCCGGTGGAAAAACGGCCATGGCAGCCGCACATCACCCTGCTGCGCGACGCGGCCCCCTGGCAAGCCCGACTCGCGCCGACACTGGAATGGCAAACCGGCGCAGCCGGGCTCTATGCGTCGACCCTGACCCCGCAAGGCCCTAGCTACACCCGGATCGACAGCATATACCCATGACCCTATACAAGCCTCGTCTTCTTTCTGCATGGATCAGAGAGCAATACCCATGACTACTTCGGCCGAACCAGCAGCAGCCAGGCCAGCACCCCACCGACCAGCCCCCAGAATGCCGAGCCGATACCGAAGAGTGTCATGTCCGACGCGGTAATCAGAAAGGTAATCAGTGCCGGCTCGCGCAAAGGCTCGTCACGCATGGCGATCGCCAGGCCGGCAGCCAGGGTGCCAAACAGGGCCAGCCCGGCCACTGCCAGAACCAGTGCCTGCGGGAAAGCCGCGAAAACTGCACCGACGGTCGCACCGAACACGCCCAGTAGCAGATAGATGCTCCCTGCGGCCACACTGGCCAGATAGCGACGCTGCGGGTCTTCATGCGCTTGCGGCGTCATGCAAAGTGCGGCAGTAATCGCCGCCAGATTGAGCGCAAAACAGCCCAGCGGGGCGAGCACAAGATTGACCAGCCCGATACCGCCCAGAATCGGCGATATGGGCGGACGGTAGCCATTGGCATGCAGCGTCGCCACCCCGGGAATGTTCTGCGAAGCCATGGTCACGACAAAGAGGGGCAGACCCACCCCAAGCAGGACCGGCCAGGAAAAGGCCGGGGAAATCCATACCGGGCGGGCAAGCTCCAGGCCAACACCCTGCCAGTGCAGCTCGCCCTGCCACCCAGCAATCAGCAGGCCAGTCAGCAGAACCAGCACAATCGCATAGCGACTCTGCCGCCGCCTGGCCAGCAAGTAGACGGCAAACATCCCCAGTACCAGCACAAGATGCTGGGGCAATACCTTGAAAACATTCAGGCCAAAGCGCACCAGAATGCCGGCCAGCAGCGCGGCAGCCAGTGGCATCGGCACCCGGTTCATGACCCGTTCGAACAGGCCGGTCACCCCGCACAGCAGCATCAGCGCCGCCGAAAACACGAAGGCCCCGATCGCCTGGGCCAAGGGTACCCCGCTGAGACTGGTCATCAGCAGCGCGGCACCAGGTGTCGACCATGCGGTCACCACCGGTACGCGGTAGCGCAGCGACAACAGGATGCAGGTCAGTCCCATTCCCAGTCCGAGTGCCAGCAACCAGGATGCCAGTTCGGCAGCATTGGCTCCCGCCGCTCGCGCGGCGGCAAACACGATGGCGGCCGAGCTGGTGTAGCCCACCAGCACGGTAATGAAACCGGCAGTCAACGCGGGGATATCCTGGCGGGTCAGCATGCGTCATCCTTGGCAAAGGATGCCATTATGCCGTGATCGCCAGCACCGGCTGTAGTACATGGTTCGGCTGTTTCATTTGACCGACACGCTGACTATGCTGAAACAGATCCATTCACCGGTTTTACCATGCCCATTCCCGTCTCGCCCCTGACCGCCGAAATGCTGGCACGCATCGCCGCCATTCCCGCCGACCGGCAGAATGATGCCCGCGAACTGTGCGAGATCGCCTTCGAACAGGCGCGCGAGCGGCGTGATTACAGCGGCTTCGTCGCAATTGCCGAGCTGTACGGCCACATCATGGACAACCTCGGCAAGGCGGTGCTGGCGCGTGACCGGATGTATGAAGCACTGCAGATTGCCCAGTCACTGCATCTGTTTTCCGCCGAAGCGCATCTGCTCGAATCAATCGGCCGCAGTTATTACGTCCAGGGGGACTATCACAGCGCCTTGCAATTCTGGGCCCGCTGCATCGAGGTCGCGACACTGGCACAGGAATGGGTCACCCAGATCATGGCCTATATCGGCCTGGGCATGATCCATGATGCTTTGAAGGATCCCGCGACGGCGGTGCAGATCCATCGCAATGCCCTGCAACGCATGCACGAACACGGTTTGCAGGATCCCTATCTGGAAGCCAAGGCACGGATCAACCTCGGGCAGAACCTGCGCCAGACGGGTGATTTCGCCGGTGCCGTCCAGGAATACGAACGGGCACGCGAACTCTGCCTGGCCAACCAGCTGACCGAATTTGCCACCGAAACCGCCTTCCGGCTCGCCGAAGTCTTGCTGATGCAGCAGCAAGGCGATGCCGCACGACCGCTGCTGACCCAGGCACTCGCGATTGCCGAGCAGGCCGGTTACAGCTGGACCCGTATCAATGTACTCAGGCTGCAGGGCTTGCTGGAAATGCAGCAGCAGCGACCGGCACAGGGGCTGCCACTGCTGCAGCAGGCCATTGCCCTGGCGCACGACATCGCCAACGAACATCTGGAGGCTGCCGTTCTGCTTGATGCCGCCGAATGCGCGGCCGCTGCCGGCTCGCTGACACAGGCGCTGGACTACTATCGCCAGGGGCATCAGCTGGAGCTGAGCATCGTGCGCGAGGCCGCGCCACAGCGCATGGGTGAGCTGGAAAACTGGGCTGGGCTGCACCCCAACACCAGCCAGCTGCTGCTGGAGCTGTCCAATAGCCCCAGCATCGATACCGGCGAACTGGATGCCGCATTTGCCGCCATCTGCGCCACCGGCTGCCAGGTCATGGATGTCCAGCGCTGCGGCATCTGGCTGTATGACGCCGACGCCGGTACGCTGGGTTGCAGCTATCTGTGCCGCGGCGGGCTGCCCGCCGAGCTGCCGCGCAGCCGGATCGACGCCCGTGAATGCCCTGCCGTGTTCGAATGGCTGGCCCGCGGCGGGCCGCTGGTTGCGCATGATGCGCGTCATCACCAGCTAACCTGGGAGCTGCATGCCCGCTACCTGGCCCCAAATCATGTCTTCTCGCTGCTGGGATTTCCCTTGCGGGTTGAGCGGCGGGTTGTCGCGGTCCTGTTGTGCGAAGCCAGCGGAGCCCAGCGCAACTGGTCACCGATCGAGGTCGCCCGCGGCGGACAGCTGGCCGATATTGCCGCGCGCGCGCTGATCAATCATGAACGGCAGCTGGACCAGCAGAACATCCAGCAACTCAATACCGAGCTGACCAGTGCCAACGAAGCACTGGAAGCACGCGTTGCGGCGCGAACTGCCGAACTTGAACAAGCAATGACGCAGCTGGTGCAGACCGAAAAAATGGCCGCGCTGGGCAGTCTGGTAGCCGGGGTGGCTCACGAGCTCAATACACCGCTAGGTATATCGCTAACCACCGCAACCACCTTCGGAGAAGAAGCACGTACCCTGCAGCAAAAAGTGCAAGCGGGCGCGATCAAGCGCAGCGAACTGGACACCTTCCTGGTCCAGACCAGCGAGGCAGCCCGGCTGATCGAGCACAATTGCTGGCGGGCCGCCGAAATGATCGCCAACTTCAAGCAGGTTGCCGTTGATACCGCCTCCGACCTGCGCCGCCACTTCAATCTGGCGACCACAGTGAATGAAGTGCTGTTTGCCCTCAAGCCACGCTACAAGCACACCCCCTACCGCATCGAAACCGAACTGCCTGAGGACCTGGAATTCGACAGCTATCCCGGTGCACTGGAACAGGTACTGGGTAATCTGGTACTCAATGCCATCATGCACGGATTTGACGGTCGCCCCGATGGCGTCATCCGCATCACCGCCACTCGCAGCAGCAAACAGCAGGTGCAGCTGGCTGTCGAGGATAATGGCCGCGGAATCCCGGCGGAATTGCACAAGCGGGTATTCGAACCCTTCTTTACCACCAAATTCGGCCAGGGCGGCAGCGGACTCGGCCTGTACCTGGTTTACACGCTGGTGTGCGGGCGGCTCGCCGGGCAAATCGAACTGGTCAGCGCCCCGGATCACGGCGCGCGCTTTATCATGACCCTGCCGGTGATTCACCCTGACGCGTCAGTCTGAACAAGGCTGCGCCGCTCACCAACAACAACGGCAACCCGCAGGTTGCCGTTGTTGTTGGTGCCACTGGAACTCAGTTCAGTGCGCCATGGCAGTGCTTGAACTTCTTGCCCGAGCCGCAGGGGCAGGGCTCGTTGCGGCCAACATTGGCATACGGATTGTTTGCCGGCGTCGGCTGGAAAGTGTGCTCGGCGCTGGCCAGCGAGCTTTCGCCACCGAAGGCCGTCTGGGCTTCATCATGGCGGAACTGCATGACGTCTTCCGGCAGTGCTTCCGGCTCCGGCATTTCGACATCTTCAGGGCTGCGAATCTGTACCTTCATGATGACCGAAATGGTGTCGCGCTTGATGCGGGCCAGCAGGTCGGAGAACAGCTCGAAGGATTCGCGCTTGTATTCCTGTTTCGGGTTCTTCTGGGCATAGCCGCGCAGATGAATCCCCTGGCGCAGATGATCCAGTGCCGAGAGGTGTTCACGCCAGTGCTGGTCGAGGAATTGCAGCAGCACCGAACGTTCGAAGTGGCGGAAACCCTGCTCGCCGGCCTGCTCGATCTTGCTGGCATACAAGGCTCTGGCCGCATCGATGACCCGCTGACGCATGTCGTCGGTGGACAGGCCGGTTTCTTCCTTGACCCACACCGATACCGGCAGCACCAGATCCATGTCGGCCAGCTCGCGCTCCAGCCCTGCCGGATCCCAGATTTCCTCCATGGCATTCGGCGGGATGTACTGGTCGAACAGTTCGCCGAAATAGCCGTCACGCAGGGCGGCAATGGTCTCGGCGACATCGTCATGCTCGAGCAGTTCGTTGCGCTGGGCATAAATCGCCTTGCGCTGTTCGTTGGCCACATCATCGTATTCCAGCAACTGCTTGCGGATATCGAAGTTGCGGCCTTCGACCTTGCGCTGTGACGATTCGATGGCACGGCTGACCATGCGGGATTCGATGGCTTCGCCTTCCGGAATCTTCAGCATGCTCATCACCGCCGACACACGCTCGCCACCGAAGATGCGCAGCAGCGGATCTTCCAGCGACAGATAGAATCGGCTGGAGCCCGGATCACCCTGACGGCCGGAACGGCCGCGCAGCTGATTGTCGATACGGCGGGATTCGTGGCGCTCGGTCCCGATGATGTGCAGACCACCGGCAGCAACCACGGCATCGTGCACCGGCTGCCAGGCAGCCTTAAGCTGAGCGATGGCGGCATGCTTGTCGTCATCATTCAGTTCGGCATTTTTCTCGATTTCGCGGATCTTGCCTTCCAGGCTGCCGCCCAGCACGATATCGGTACCGCGACCGGCCATATTGGTCGCGATCGTGACAGCGCCGGGGCTGCCGGCCTGCGCGACGATGTCGGCTTCACGGGCATGCTGCTTGGCGTTCAGCACGTTGTGCTCGATACCGGCTTCGTTCAGCAGGCCGGACAGCAGCTCGGACTGCTCGATCGAGGTAGTACCCACCAGCACCGGCTGCTGCCGCTCGCGGCAATCCTTGATGTCGGCAATGATCGCGTGGTACTTCTCCATCGCGGTCTTGTAGACTTGATCCTGGCGATCCTGACGGATCATCGGGCGGTTGGTCGGGATGATCACGGTTTCCAGGCCATAGATCTGCTGGAACTCGTAGGCTTCGGTATCGGCCGTACCGGTCATGCCGGCAAGCTTGCCGTACATGCGGAAGTAGTTCTGCAGCGTGATGCTGGCCAACGTCTGGTTTTCCTGGTTGACGGTCACGCCTTCCTTGGCCTCGACCGCCTGGTGCAGGCCATCGGACCAGCGGCGGCCGGTCTGCAGACGGCCGGTGAATTCGTCGACGATGACAATCTCGCCATCCAGGACGACATAATCCTTGTCGCGGACAAACAGTGCATGCGCTTTCAGTGCGGCATTCAGGTGGTGCACCAGCGAGATGTTGCTGGCGGTATAAAGGCTATCACCTTCGGCGAGCAGCCCCATCTGGGTCAGGATGCCTTCGACCTTCTCGTGGCCGGCTTCGGAGAGCAGGACCGAGTTGGCCTTTTCATCAACAAAATAATCGCCCTCGCCTTCTTCCTCTTCCTGCTTGCTCAGCATGGGCGGCACGGCGTTCATGGCCTGATAGAGTTCGGTGCTATCGTCGGCAGGACCGGAAATGATCAGCGGAGTACGGGCTTCGTCGATCAGGATGGAGTCCACCTCGTCGACAATCGAGTAGGCAAGGCCGCGCTGCACGCGTTCTTCCTTGCGGAAGGCCATATTGTCGCGCAGGTAATCGAAACCGAATTCGTTATTGGTACCGTAGGTGATGTCGCAGGCATAGGCATGCTGCTTTTCATCATGCGTTTTGCCGCTCAGGTTGACGCCGCAGCTTAAGCCCAGGAAGTTGTAGAGCTTGCCCATGATGCCGGCATCACGACTGGCCAGATAGTCATTCACGGTAATGACATGCACGCCCTTGGCGGTCAGCGCATTCAGGTAAGCCGGCAGCGTGGCCACCAGCGTCTTGCCTTCACCGGTGCGCATTTCGGAAATCTTGCCCTGATGCAGCGTCAGACCACCAATGAGCTGTACATCGAAATGGCGCATGCCCAGTACGCGAACCGAGCCTTCGCGACACACGGCAAAGGCTTCCGGCAGCAGCTGATCCAGTGTTTCCCCCTTGGCCAGGCGTTCCTTGAATTCGGCGGTCTTGGCTCGCAGCTCGTCATCGCTCAGAGCCTGCATCTGCGGCTCAAGCGCATTGATCTGCTTCACGATCGCGCGATATTGCTTGAGCAGCCGGTCGTTACGGCTTCCGAATACTTTTTTGAACAGGGTAGAAATCATGGTTTTATCAACTCACCCGTGCCGGGCATGGTTTTTATGTATGGAGCAGCGTCGCAGCATGAACCCCGTAAGATATGGCGTCAAGCTCCGCCAGTTCAAGTGCCGTTCACCCACCCGGATTAGTGCTGGCCAGTACCTCCGGCGCAACAAAGCGCAGCGGGTTCTGGGCAACCCCCATGAAGCGGATTTCGAAATGCAGGTGTGGACCGGTCGAACGGCCGGTACTGCCGACCCGGGCAATCTCCTGCCCCACCTTGATCTGCGCCCCCTCGGCCACCAGCAGCTCGCTGGCGTGAGCATAACGGCTGGTCACACCATTGCCGTGATCGAGGTCAATCATGTTGCCATACTGCGGATGCCAGCCGGCAAAGCGCACCAGGCCGTCGGCTGCCGCCTGGATCGGCGTACCGGTCGGCGCGGAAAAATCCAGTCCCTCATGGAAGGCCTGGGTGCCGCGGAAGGGATCGCTGCGCCAGCCAAAGCTGGATGTCTGCATGCCAGTGGCAATCGGAGCATGTACCGGCAGCCGTGAGGCACTCGGCTGCAGCAGCAGAGTGTGTGCAACATTGAGCGCATCCAGCGCGCCCTGTGCCTGCAGATCGCTTTGCTGCAGCGCGCTGGCCAGTTCATCCAGCCCCGGCAGCGCGCTCTGGCGGAATACCCCGCCACGCGCGGCAACGCCACTGGCCACAAAGGGCTTGATATCCAGACCGGTGCGCTTGCCGACTTCGACGGCAAGCTGATCCATGCGCAGCAGACGCGCCTGCAGCTCACCGACCTGCATTGCCAGTGCATCCAGCTGTGCCCGCTCGACAGGGGTCATACTGCGCGGACTAGCCCCGGGGACAGCCACGCCCACCCGCCCTGCCCAGTAACCGGCCAGCACCAGCACCAGCACCAGCGGCACCGAACACAGCGCCAGTTGCCAGCCAGTCATGCTGACGGCCTTTGCCAAACGGTCGGAAACCACAATAACATTCATGGCTAACCCTCCTTGCAGATTACCGATGAAGCGTTTTTCCGCCCGCAACCCGCTGCAGACCGATCCGCAACTGCGGCCACTGCTGCGCCAGGTCGCCGAACTGGAGCGCGTGCTGCAAGCCTTGCGCCGGTCCCTGCCCACGGAAGTCGCCGCCTGCTGCCTGGCAGCCAGCTGGTCGGGCAACCAGCTGATCGTGGCCGTGAGCAGCGGTGCCGCAGCCATGCGGCTGAAGCAATGTGCGCCGGCCGCCCTGCGTCAGCTGCAGGCCACAGGCATTGCCGTGAGCCAGATCACGCCACGGATCAGCAGCGCGCTGCTGCCTGCGTGGCAACCACCCAAAACACTGGCCATGACCGACGCGGCCACCCGCGCCTTTGAAACACTCGCCGACCAGGTCCATGATGATGGCCTGAAAGACGCCATCCATTCCCTGCTGGCCCATCATGCAAAACGCAGGCTCTGAAAGCCTGCGTTTCCCAATCTTCTGCCAGGCGACCTACTTCGCCTTGCCGGACTTGCTGCGCTCCATGGCAATCAGCGCATCGACATTTTTCAGCACCGACTCTTCACCGGCGCCTTCGATGCCACGAGCGACATAGCGGCCATTCACGATGAAGCGCGGCACGCCATCGACACCATAATCACGGGTCAATTTGGCCAGATTGGTCTGCATCACACCCATGCTGAAGCCGTTATAGATTCCCTTGAACTTCTCGACGTCAACGCCCTGGGTCTTCAGCCAGGAATACAGCACCTCTTCGCGGCGCAGCTCCAGCTTGTCCTGGAAAATGGCCTTGAATACGGCCGGCTGCAGCTTGGTATCCAGCCCCATCGCCTGCAGGGTCAAGAATAGCTTGACGTGCCCCTGCCGGCTGGAATCTTCCCAGTTGATGTGGATGCGGCGGAAATTCACATCCTTGGGCAGCTTGGCAGACCAAGCTTCCACGAACGGCTCAATGGCATTGCAGTGCGGGCAGCCATACCAGTAAAACTCGATCACCTCGATCTTGCCGGGCACGGCGACCGGCATCGGCTTGGCCAGCAGCGTGTAATCCTTGCCCTGCTGCGGTGCAGCCTGAGCCAGGCCCGCCAACAGCAGCCCCAGCATCACCATCACTTTACTCAACCAGCGCATTGCGTTCTCCCTTGCTATGGGTGTTGTTTGCCTACATTTACCCCGACTGCCGGGGCTTATTTGCTACGGATTACCGTGCTATCGATGCCATTGGCCTTGAGCTGTGCGCGGGTGCGATCCAGCTCCTCGGCCGTGGCATAGGGACCGACACGGACTCGGTGCCACACGCCCTTGTCCGGCACTTCACTGGTCAGAATGCGCGACTCGATGCCGATCAGCGCCAGCTTGGCCTTCAGATTATCGGCATCGGCCTCGTTCTGGAAAGCGCCAGCCTGCAACCAGCCGCCTTTGGCCGCTTCGACTTTTGATGCCGCGCTAGCCTCGGGCTTCGGTTTGGCAGTTGGCACGGGGGTGGGCGCCGGCCGGGTTGCCTTGCTCTCGCTTTCCGGAAGCATCTTGTAGAAATCGAATTCGGTGGTACTGGCATCGGCCGCCGCACTGGCTGCTGCCGGTGGCGCAACCTCGTCCTTGCCGCGAGCGGGACGCAGGACTTCCGGCTTGGTTTCCACCGCCTGTGACGCAGCGCTCTGGCTGGCGGGGGTCTTGCCGGTAAAGGGGCTGGCACTGCGATTGAGATAGACGGTAACCCCCACCGCAACGGCGACACCGATAAACAGGCCGATGAGCAGGCCGGCCAGCAGCGAGCTGCCCCCGCCGGAAGAATGGCCAGAACTGCGTGGTTTACGGGAAGGTGCGGGCATGCTGGGTGGGTCTCCGAAACTGATTCTTACCGGAAGGTCGCGGGATTATACGCCCGCATTGGCCCAACCGACCATGAATGAACGCGGCAGGCCTTGCTGTCGGTCACTGCCACAACACTGCACAGCACCGGACTCCTGCAGCGTATGGCGAGCAGCCCTCAACAGCAACCGTGCCGCTCTTAGTCGGGCAATCACCTCCATGAGTTCCCGACCCTCATAGAAAGCCATCAGCATACATCACCATGTATCACCCCAAACAACGCCATCAACAAGACATTCACGGAAATACCCAGCAAAGACCTACATCAACACTGCTCGATGCAGCGCCTGTTACCCCCCGGCTGGCGACATGTCTGCGCCTGCAGCCCAAGCCCGCCGCGGCACTGGTATAATTGCCGGCATTTTTGCCCATTCAGGATTTCCCCCATGCAGGACTCTGGCAACAAGACGTGGTCTGGCCGCTTCAACGAACCCGTCACCGAACTCGTCAAGCGCTACACCGCTTCCGTGAATTTCGACAAGCGCATGGCCGAGGTCGACATTCAGGGCTCGCTCGCGCACGCCCAGATGCTGAACAAGGTCGGCGTGCTCAGCCTGGAAGACCTGCAAGCCATCCAGACCGGCATGGCCGACATCCTGCGGGAAATCAACGCCGGCACCTTCGAGTGGAGCCTCGATCTCGAAGACGTGCACATGAACATCGAAAAGCGCCTGACCGAGCGCGTCGGCGATGCGGGCAAGCGCCTGCACACCGGTCGCAGCCGCAATGACCAGGTTGCCACCGACATCCGCCTCTACCTGCGCGGCGCCACTGACACCACCATCAAGCTTATCCGCGAGGTGCAGATGAGCCTGGTGGATCTGGCCGAGAAGAATTCGTCCGTAGTCATGCCAGGCTTCACCCACTTGCAAGTGGCACAGCCGGTCACCTTCGGCCACCACATGCTGGCCTACGTGGAAATGCTGGGCCGCGACGCCGAGCGCTTCATTGATGCCCGCAAGCGCATCAACCGCATGCCGCTGGGCTCGGCGGCGCTGGCCGGCACCACCTACCCGATCGACCGTCTGTACACCGCGCAGCTGTTGGGCTTTGAGGGTGTGTGCGAGAACTCGCTGGATGCCGTATCCGACCGTGACTTCGCCATCGAATTCACCGCTGCGGCCGCACTGGTGATGACGCACCTGTCACGCCTGTCCGAAGAACTGATCCTGTGGATGAGCCCGCGCTTCGGCTTCATCGACATCGCCGACCGCTTCTGCACCGGCAGCTCGATCATGCCGCAGAAAAAGAACCCGGATGTGCCGGAGCTGGTGCGCGGCAAGACCGGCCGTGTCAACGGCAATCTGGTATCGCTGCTGACGCTGATGAAGGGCCAGCCGCTGGCGTACAACAAGGACAACCAGGAAGACAAGGAACCGCTGTTCGACACCGTCGACACCCTGTCCGATACCCTGCGCATCTACGCCGACATGATGCGCGGCATCACCGTCAAGCCAGAGGCCATGGAGCGTGCCGTGCGCCAGGGCTTCGCCACTGCCACCGACCTGGCCGACTACCTGGTGAAAAAGGGCCTGCCCTTCCGTGACGCGCACGAAGCGGTCGCACTGGCGGTGCGCTATGCCGAACAGAAGAAAAAGGACCTGTCCGAGCTCTCGCTGGTCGAACTGCAGAGTTTCTCGGCACTGATTGCGGACGACATCTTCAGCATCCTGACCTTCGAAGGTTCGCTGAACGCCCGTGATCACGTCGGTGGCACCGCCCCCTTCCAGGTATTGGTGCAGGTGGCCAAGTGGCGCGAGCGCCTTGGCAATTAAGACAGGTATGCCGATGAAACCCTTTCAATAAAAGGGCTACATGCTTATACCCACACAGGCTCCGCAAGGAGCCTGTGGCTTTTCAAGGAAACGACATGCTCAAGTGGCACTGGCATACGCTGGACACAATCCCTTCGCGCGTCCTGTTCGATTACCTGCGTCTGCGCAGTGACATCTTCGTGGTCGAGCAGACCTGCATCTTTTCCGACATGGATGAGTACGACGAAGCCGCCTGGCATCTGGTCGGCCTGGACGAGGCTGGTCGCGTACAGGCCGGCTTGCGTCTGCTGGCACCCGGGGTCAAATACACGTCGCCATCGCTGGGACGCATCGTGCTTGCCGCGCCCCTGCGCGGCGCGGGCCTTGCCGACACCCTGCTACAGGAAGGATTGCGCCAGTCAGAAGTACTCTATCCGGGCTGTGGCAACCGCATCGGCGCTCAGGCCAGACTGCAGCGCTTTTACGAGCGCCAGGGCTACGTGCGTGATGGCGATGAATACGATGAGGATGGCATACCGCACATCGAGATGCAGTTCGACCGTCCAGCGGCATAGCGCTGCCGCCGGGCAACCCCGCCCCCCCCTCGCTGGCCGGCAATGCTTACAGTGCATCCATCCACTGGATTCCACTGGAGCAGACGCCATGAAACACCTGATTCTTGCCGCCGCACTGGGCTTCGCGGTGGCCCCGCTGCCGGCGCTGGCCGCCGAAAGCACCACGACCACCCAATCCAGCCCGACACAAAGTCAGCTGGTCAGCAGCTATAGCGGCTGGGCGGGCTCCAGGCAGAATTCGCAGGCTCTGGTTGGCGCGCTACGCAACGGAGGCACCGCGACACTGACCGACAGCAGCGGTCAGAGCAGTACGGTCAGCGCCAGCAAGGGCACCGGCTGGGGCAACGTGTCACTGGCGCTGTCGGCAGCCAGCTTTTCACTGTCGCAATACGGCATCACCAATCCCAGCCCCTCGCAGATCAGCGCCGCACTGAACGGGGGCACCATCATGACCAGCAGTGGCCAGGTCTCGCTGCAAGGCGTACAGAGCATGCGGGACAGCGGCATGGGCTGGGGGCAGATTGCCGCCGCACTGGGAACGACAGTCGGCCAGCTGCAAGGCAAAGGCCACCAGAAATCTGCCGCGGCACCAGGCAAATCCGACAAGGGCGATGATGCCAACGCCAACGGCAAGGCCAAGGCGGAAGCCAAAAGCAATAACGCCCAGGGACATGCATCAGGTGAAGGCGGTAGCAAAGGGAATGCCAGTGGGGGCCACGGCAATGGCGCTGGTGGGGGTAACGGTGGCGGGAATGGTGGAGGAGGGGGCAAAGGCGGCGGCCACTAAGCCATTCAGTCTTCACGCCACTTGATATTGCAGCCGATGCCTGGCTGCTGCACGGCCGGCGCCCCCTCGCCGGCGACCAGTGCCGCCACGGCGCCCAGCAGATCGGCACCATCCGGCTTGCCCTTGCCGGGGCGAGAGGCATCAAACTGCCCGCGATAGAACAGCTGCAGACGACTATCGAACAGGAAGAAATCCGGGGTGCACGCGGCGTGAAAGGCGCGCGCCACATCCTGGGTCGCGTCGAACAGATAGGGAAAGCTGTAGCCCAGCCCCTCTGCCTGCAGCGCCATCTCGGCCGGCGCATCGGCCGGGTAGGCCTGCGGATCGTTGCTGGAAATCGCCACCATGCCAACCCCTTCTTCGGCCAGAATCGTTCCCAGGGGCGCCAGCTGGCCATTCAGATGCTGCACATAAGGGCAGTGGTTGCAGATAAAGGCCACCAGCAAGCCGTGCTGGCCGGCCAGTGCCGATAATGTATACGGTGTGCCGCGCCCGTCGGCCAATGTGGCATCGGGCAGCGGCATCCCCAGCGGGGGCATGGTGGAAGGAGTCAGCGCCATGATCGTGGAGAGCCTGTGAGTCCGGGAACCCCCAGTATAGAGGGCCATCCCGCAAGGATCAGGCGGCCTCGCACTCCGGCAGGCAGGCGGAGCCAAACAGCGCTTCGCATTCGGACAAGGACAGCAGCTGCCCACAACGCTCCAGTGGCAGCCCCAGTGCCAAGCCCAGCCGTCTGGCCTGGGCCTCGACACGCGGGGCAAACACCTCCATGTCACGGGCCGCTGCAGCGTAATGCTCCCATTCCTCGCGGGTTGCGGCATCGGCAGCCTTGCTCCAGAACGCAGTGATTCCCGCGCGGCAGGCTTGCGCACTGGCAACACGGGCATTGTATTCGGCGACGCTGTAGAAGCCGGAAACGGTCAGGGGACGCTGCTGATTCATTGCTGATACCTCCTGCCGCTGTTTCGGCAATATCAGGTTTTTCTTTAATACAGGCGCCGCATCAGGGCGAACTACACTGGAAGCAGCGAGTGCCGGCATGGCGCCGCGTTTCCAGCTGGAGTCAAGCATGCATGTGATCATCATCGGTGCCGGCGTGATCGGCATCAGCAGTGCCTGGTATCTGCGTGCCGCCGGTTGCCGGGTAACCGTCATCGACAGCCATCCCGAGGTGGCCATGGAGACCAGCTTCGCCAACGCCGGCCAGCTCTCGGCCGGCTACGCGGCCCCCTGGGCCGCCCCGGGCGTGCCATTGAAGGCCGCGCGCTGGCTGCTGCAGGAGCATGGGCCGCTGCGCATCCGTCCGGATGGCAGCCGCTTCCAGCTGGCCTGGCTGGCACGCCTAACCGCCAATTGCACCGAAGAAGCCTACCTGCGCAACCGGCGCGCCCTGCTGCCGCTGGCCGAATACAGCCTCGCCGAACTGGAGGCGCTGCAGCAGCAAACAGGTATCGCCTATGAAGGGCGTAGGCTGGGCACACTGCAGGTCTTCCGCAAGCCTCGCCAGCTCGATGCCGCCGAACGCGATGCGCGCCTTTTGGGCGAACTCGGCATTGCGCATCACCTGGTCGACGCCGGCAACATCGCCACGATCGAGCCTGCCCTGGCCCGCGCCCGCGTTCCGCTGCTGGGGGCGCTCCACCTGCCCGGCGACGGAACCGGTGACTGCCGCCTGTTCACCCAGCGACTCGCCGCACTGGCCGTGCAGCAGGGCATCACCTTGCGACTGGCAACTACCCTTACGGGTATCCATGAGCAAAGCAGCCATATTGAAGGCGTTCAGCTGGATACCCATGAGCGGCTCGATTGCGATGCCCTGGTCATGGCGGCCGGCTGTGCCAGCCGGCCGCTGCTGCAATCGCTGGGTTTCGATCTGCCGGTGTATCCGGTCAAGGGCTATTCGCTGACCATGCCGCTGCGCGATACGGTGGCCGTACCCCGTTCAACCGTGATGGACGAAACCTACAAGATCGCGCTGACGCGCCTTGACACACGACTGCGCGTCGGGGGCATGGCCGAAGTCGCAGGCTGGGATCGCCAGCTCGACAGCCAGCGGCTGGCGACACTGCACAAGGTCGTCGACGAGCTCTTCCCCGACGCGGCGGAGCGTGGGCAGGCCAGTGCCTGGACCGGCCTGCGGCCGATGACGCCCAATGGTGTTCCGCTGATCGGGCCAACACAGCTCGACGGCCTGTGGCTCAATACCGGCCATGGCACACTGGGCTGGACGCTGGCCTGCGGCTCGGGCAAGTTACTCGCCGACCTCCTCTCGGGCAAGCCCCCGGCGCTGTCTGCGGCCCCCTACCGGCTCTGAGCACTCACCCATGCCTGCATCTGCGCCGCGCTGCGCTGCGCGGCGGCACTGACCCAGTGGCGGAATTCCTGCAGTTTGGCTGAGCCCTCCAGCCGTGGCGCCCATACCAGCCAGTAGCTGAGCGGGTGCGGCACCGCCAAACCGCCCACCGCCGCCAGCCGCCCGGCCAGCAGGTCGTCGAACACCAGCGACAGGCGCAGCAGCGCCACACCCTGCCCCTGCAGCACGGCCTGCTGCACCAGATTATTGTCATTGCAGGCGAGCCGGGGCTCGGGTCGCCAATCCGTCAGGTTCGCCTGCGCCGCCCAGCTGCTCCACTTTTCCATCGTCCCCAAGAGGCGTGCCTGTGGCAGCTGCTGCGGCTGCGCCGGAAAATCAGGCAGATCGGGCCGGCCAACCACCACCAGCCAGTCCGGCAGCAGAAAGGCCGCCTGCAGATCCTCCCACTGGCCACTGCCCATTCGCAGCGCCAGATCAACCTGCCCATTGGCCAGATCATCAAAGCCGATTCCGGCGCGTACCTCAACCCGATATTGCGGGTGCTGTTGCTGGAATTCAGGCAGCCGCGGCATCAGCCAGTGCATGCCAAACGACGGCAGCGTAGCAAGTCGCAACTCGTTGGGGCGCGGGCGCGCCTGCAGCGCGCGGGTGGCCTCCCCCACCTCGCCCAGCGCCAACCGGATGCGCATCGCGTAATACCGGCCATCCTCCGTCGGCACCAGCCGCCGACCCTGTCGCTCGAACAGCGCAATGCCCAGATAATCTTCCAGCGCGGCCAGCTGATGACTGATGGCACTGTGCGTGACCGACAGCGCATCGGCGGCCTTCACGACGCTACCTAGTCGGCAGACCGCCTCGAACGCGCGCAGCGCGGCAAGCGGTGGCAATGCATTCATGTGAATTTCCTTCACAAAAGACCGGAAAAAACGTCGCTTTTACGCGAGTGATTTGTCGATATAGTACACCTGTATGCCAGCGGAATCGCCATCATGACTACCCCCTACCTGCGTCTGGATCTCCTGCCCCACGAGCTGCTGATCGCCGAGCTGCGCCAACCCGCCGCCCTGCTCTGCCAGTCCGGCACGGCCTGGATATCCAGCAGTGCCGTGCGTGCCGATCTGGTGCTGGATGCCGGTGAACGCACCGAACTGGCCGCCGGCCAGCTACTGGTCGAAGGCCCCGCCACCCTGCAATTCAGTGGTGAGCCGCTGCAGTTGATCCCCCGCATCCGGAGCCGCCATGCCTGAACAAAGCCCCCTTTCTTTCAACCCAGACTGGCAACTGGCCCAGATCAACGTAGGCCATGCGCTAGCTCCGCTGGACGACCCGCGCATGGCCGGCTTCACCGGCGAACTGGACGCACTGAATGCGCTCGCCGAACGCAGCCCCGGTTTCATCTGGCGGCTGCAAGATGACAGCGGGAATGCCACATCCATCCTGGCCGGTAGCGATCCGCTGTTGCTGGTCAACATGTCGGTGTGGCAATCGGTCGACAGCCTGGAAGGCTACGTCTATAGCGGCCCGCACCTCGCCAGCCTGAAACAGCGCCGCCAGTGGTTCCGCAAAGCCGAATGGCCTTCCCTGGCGTTGTGGTGGATCCCCGCCGGCCATACCCCCAGCGTCAGCGAGGGAATGTCGAAACTGGAACTCCTGCGCCAGCAAGGCCCGAATCCACAAGCCTTCAGCTTTGCCAGCCGCTGGCCGGAACCGGAATCCGCCACCAGCACGCCTTAATACCCGCAAGGGTACGCCCGCGTGAGCCATATTTATCAATAACCACAACCCCATACATAAAAGACAGTAGCGCATTCCCTCAATAGCAGAGTCGTTCTGGCGGGTTGAATCACCCCTGTGAATCATCAGTTTTGCCTCACGGAACAGACTGGGTTATCGTACGAAGCAGTACTTTATTTGCCGAGACTGTTTGCACTGCGACAGCTTTCTCGAGGAGGAGGCACAGTCAGCTTTAAATTTAAATCAGAAATACTGAACACAGCTCAGGGCTTTTGCGGCGAATGGCGATGCCGTATTAGCGGGCTGTTGAAAAAGCCGGTTTCTTCATCAACACAAACACTAGGCAAAGCTAGTCACAAACCGGCTTCTTTTGCATCAGCAACAAATACGTTTGTTTTACACACATTTTTCCCGGCTTCGCCGAGAAAAACAGGGAACAGGTGGTTTTCCTACGGCCTGTAGGGCTGGATTCCGTTGAATGGTTGGGGATGGGGCGGTGACAACAAGCGACGACAAGGTTCTTGAATACCGGCTCAATTCCGACCTGGCGGCCATTGCCGGACTGGCAGAGGCGGTGACAGCCTTTCTTGCGCAAACACCGCGCATTGCAATGCAGGTCAACCTCTGCCTGGACGAGCTGCTAACAAATACCATCCTCCACGGTTTCGCCGGCGCAAGCGGTCATGAAATTGCGGTTTCGCTGAAACTGGCCGGTGATTGGCTGGAGATCGTCATTAGCGATGACGCACCGGCGTTCGATCCCTTTACCGAAGTGGCTCCGCCGGATCTGGACGCGGAACTGGACGATCGCATCCCTGGTGGTCTGGGGGTGCATTTTGTGCGCAGCTTGATGGATGACTATCGCCTTGTACGCGAGGATGGGCGAAATCGCATCTTGCTGCGCAAAAACCTGCCCGTTTGAATGCAACAGAACAATTCAAGGGTTCGCGCTGATCGCGCTGGCCTAGTCGATGGAGACAAGGAACATCATGGCAATTAGCACCACGCTCGAAACCCTGGCGGATACATCCCTGTTGCGGGCGAGTGGCCGGCTGGACGGCAGCACCTCGCCCCAACTGGAAAAAAATCTCCTGCCCTTGCTGGCAGAGCCGGGCAGCAAGGTACTGCTGGATCTGGCTGAGCTCGATTATGTGTCAAGCGCCGGCCTGCGCATCATCCTGATGGCGGCCAAGCGCGCCAAACAGGCTGGCGGGCGCTTCGTGCTGTGTGGCTTGCAACCCCAGGTGAGCGAGGTGTTCGAGATGAGCGGCTTTACCCGCATTCTGGAACTGGCTGCCTCCGTGGATGAAGGTCGCGGGCGACTCGCGGGCTGAGCGGAGCAACGCAAGTGCGCCTTGCCATCCATTCGCTGAAAGCCCGGATTTTTCTGGCGCTGGCAGCCATTCTCGGCCTGGTGGCCTGCGTGGTCATGGCTCATTCACTGCTGGCCGTGCGCGAATCGGCGATTGTCGCCGAGCAGCGCTCGGTGCAGAACGTGCTGCGCATGGCCGAGCTGGCGATCCGCAGCGAGTACCACACCCTGCTGGCCGGGAAGGTCGCGCTGGTGCAGGAACGCAAGGCACGGTTTCGCGAGTTCGACCGGGTCATCTTGCAAACGCTGGCGCACTATCAGAACCTTGCCACGCAAGGCCAGCTCAGCGAACAGGAAGCACGAACACAAGCACTGGCCTGGCTGCAGAAAATCCGGCCAGTGGGTGGCGAATACCTGCTGGTTTTCGACCGCGATGGCGTGGCGCTGGTCTATCCCGAACCTGCACTGCTGGGTACGCAATTGTCGGGTTACACCGACTTCAAGGGGCGCAGCGTGGTCGCCGCCGCGTGGGACGAAGCGGATCGCTATGGCGAGACGGTGCTGATTTACGACTGGAAGGCGGTCGGTTCGAACCGGCTGGTGCAGCGCTACGGACATTTTCTGCCCTTCCGGCCATGGAACTGGATGGTGGCCTCGGTAGGGCGTGTCGACGAGGTGCAAGGAGAGGCCGATGCCCGTCTGGCGCAATTCCGAACTGAACTGGCACGCAGCCTCGGCCAGGTTGAAGTGAGCGGTAATGGCGCGGTAGTTATCTTCGACGGGCAAGGTCAGTGGGTAGTACCTCCTGCTGCGGCCAATGACGACATTGACCCCCGCGCGAAGACCGCCCTGCGCGCGGCGGCGGGCAATCGGGATGCGGTGCATTTCCAGGGTCGCGACGGACGAGTCATGCAGGGCTGGGCGACCTATGTGCGGGCACTGGACTGGTACGTGGCCGTGGCCGCACCGGAAGCGGCTCTGACTGCACCGGCACGCAATCTGGTCACCCGCCAGGCACTGGTATTTGCCGGTGGTCTCCTGCTCGGCTTGCTGCTGGCCTGGGCGGTCGCCAGCGGCATCGCCCGGCCGCTGGTGCGGCTTGGACAATATGCCAAGGGGCTGGCAGGCGCTGACTTTTCCGCAGCACCAGTGCAAAGTATGCCGGCTGATCTGGCTGACGGCCGCCAGGATGAAATCGGTGCGCTGGCACGCTCTTTTGCCAGCATGGAAACCGCGCTGTACCGCAATGTCCGTTCACTGGTCGAAATCACCGGCGAGCGCGAACGCATCGAAGGCGAGCTCGGCGTGGCACGCGATATCCAGCTTGGCCTGCTGCCCAAGATGTTTCCGGCTTTTCCGGAACGCCCGGAAATCGATCTGCATGCCACACTGGTGTCGGCGCGTGAGATCGGCGGCGATCTCTACGATTTTTTCCTGACGGGCGACACACTCAATTTCACCATCGGCGACGTCGCTGGCAAAGGCGTACCGGCGGCACTGTTCATGGCGATCACCAAAACGCTGATGAAAGCAGCAGGCGAAAGCTGCACGACCCCCGGCGCAGCGGTCTGTCAGGTCAACGACCATCTGGCACGCGACAATCCCAACCTGATGTTCGTCACGGCGTTCAATGGCGTACTGGATTTGCATACCGGCGAGCTGCAATTTGCCAATGCCGGCCACAACCCACCGCTGATCCTGAGAGCCGATGGCCGCTGCGAGATTTTGCGCAACATCAGCGGTCCCGCCCTGGGTGCATTTGAAGACATGGAGTACGCCAGCTTTACGGAATATCTGCAGCCGGGCGACTGGCTTTTGCTGTATACCGATGGCGTTACCGAGGCAATGGATGCTGCCGGGCAGTTGTATGGAGAAACACGGCTCGCGCAATTGATGGCGGCGTGCGACACCCGAGGAAATGCCGAACAACGGGTCAATACGCTGATGGCGGATCTGGCGACGCATGTCGGCGCGGCAGACCAGTCCGATGACATCACGGTGCTGGCAATTCGCTACCTGGGTGCGGCAACACATACCGATAAGGAAGAAACGTGAAACTCTGGAGCTTGATGCTGGCTCTGTTGCTGTGCGCCTGTTCGCCTTCCACCAGCAAGCCGGATGCGGCCAGCACGCCTGCCGTCATGATCGGGGCACTAAGCACCGCCAGCCAGACGGCGGCGAGCACGCCACAGCCACAGGCTCTGTCCGATACGGCGCAGCAAACAGCCAATCGCTGGCCACTCACGCCGCGCCTGAAACCCGATGGCAGCAAGTGGCGCATCGCCTATTACGAGGGTGGGCAGTACCGCGATTATGAAGTCATCCTCAAGGCCACCGTGCGTGGGCTGATGGCGCTGGGCTGGCTGCGCGACATGCCTCTGCCTGCCGAAAACAACCCGCAGGCGGGTGGTTTCTGGCGCTGGCTAGCCGCCAATGCGCGCAGCGATTATCTCGAATTTTTGCCGGATGGCTACCATGCCGCCGGCGATTTCGACCCCAAGTTGCGCCCGGTGGTAGCAGCCAGCCTGCGCACACGCCTGCAGGAGCGGCGCGATATTGACCTGATCATCGCCATGGGTACCTGGGCCGGACAAGATCTGGCCAAGCCCGGCATCGCCACCCCGGTAGTCGTCATGTCCACCAGCAATCCGGTCGCCAGCGGCATTGTTCGCAGCGACAACGATTCCGGCCTTGATCACCTGCACGCCAAAACCGAGCCGGGGCGCTATGGTCGCCAGTTGACGCTGTTTCACGACATTTTCCGCTTCAAGAAGCTGGGAATTGTTTATGAAGACAGCATGGAAGGACGCAGTTTTGCCGCCGTGGACGAAATCGCGGCGATTGCCAACAAGCGTGGGTTTACGGTGCAGACCTGCCATGCCCCCTTCAATGGCGTCAGCCAGCAGGAGGCCGAGGCGCGCGTCACGGCCTGCTACCGCGAAATCGCGCGCGTAGCCGATGCGGTCTACCTTACCGTCCACCGTGGCATTACCCCGCAAACTCTGCCAGCGGTACTTGAACCCCTGACTGCGCAAGGCTTGCCGACCTTTTCAATGCTGGGCGAACAGGAAGTCCGCCAGGGGGCGCTGATGAGCATTGCCCAGCTCGATTACCTGTATGTCGGACGCTTTCACGCCGAAACCATCGCGCGCATTTTCAACGGCGCCCGTCCGCGCCAGCTGCCGCAAGTCTGGCAGGCACCGGCGAAGATCGCACTGAATCTGGAAACAGCCGAACGCATCGGCTACAACCCGCCAGTTGACATTCTGATGGCCAGCGATGAAATCTACGCCCGCATCAGCCCGCCCCCCTCACCACGCTGATTGCTGGCTGGCACACGCCTGTTTCATGCGGAAAAGACGCGGAAATCTCGATACCCGGCCATCTATACTGCTGCAGGCTTTTTAATTAAAAGGCCTCAGCCACATACCCATTGATCACGTTACACCTTTTCGTCGCAGGGTTGTGCCTGTCTTCAGCAATCACAAGCCGGCGGCGGGACGACGACCATCCGCCTGCTTTGCAGCAAAACCTGCAGCGCATCTTCCAGCGGGCCGTGATGGCGGGCGACCAGGCGCAGCGCGCGGTCGGCGCCATTTTCGCCACTGGCCAGCACGTGGCGCGGATAAGCCAGCATCCATTGCTCGTCGGCGGCCAGCCCGGTGCTGGCAAGCTCCAGCACGAGCGCAGCGATGTCCCGGCTGCGCACACCGGCATATTCGGCCGCCAGCCCGTCACGGATGCAGGCATCACGCAGGCCGTCCAGTTGCGCCCAAGACAGGGCGGCATGCAGTGTTTCCCAAGCGCCGGGCGCATTGAGCAGGCCGGTTTGCAGCGCACTGGGGGCCATCACGCAGCTGGCCGCCACCGTTTCCCCGGCATCGGCCAGCAAGCCAGCGTCGGCCAGATTGTTGCCTGCGACACGACCTTCGAGATAGACGTGCCGGCAGTGCCTGGCAAAGAGGGCTTCGGTCGCCCCGGCCCCATCCAGCGAGCCCAGAAATTCCTCCCGGTCCGGCAAAGTGTCAAAGGCGAAGCGGATGCGGGCATCGAGAAAATGGGCGAATTGCAGTTGTTCCAGGTGCGCCATTGACGGCGTGATCAGGGAGGACTGTCGGCCATGCAGACCCCGCCCGGTCTGCGCCGGTCCGTGCAGAAAAGCCAGCAGCGATAGCGGCGTATCCAGCACGACCAGATCCTCAAAGGTTTTGTAGCTGGCATCGGCGGCGATGGCATGCATCACCGTATCGGGTGCAAATACCCAGCGCAGGTAATCCGCCAGCCCGGTAAACGGGCGCGCCGGCAGCTCACACAGACGCCGGTCAGCCGGGTAACGCGCACGGGCAAACATGCGCCGCCACAGTTGCAGGCGATTTTCGCGCCGCCCCGTGTCATGTCCCGCCTCGAAAGGGCTATTGGCAAACAGTGCGATAAACGCGGGGGCGGCCAGCAACAACAGATTGAGGCTGGCGATCGCCTGCGTGGCGGCCACTCCGGTAGTCGGGCCATTCTGTGCCTTGGCGTCCATTCCCGCCGCATGATCCCAGCCCCGGTGCTGTATCCAGTAGTCGTAAATCGGCCGTGGGGCGCGCAGACGCTGATAGTGCTCCGCTGTCAGCACGGTACTCGGGTGTTCGGCCAGATTGAGCGCATACAGATTGTGCGCCGCCAGCGCCTGCTCAAGCTCGGACTGTTCGGCAAACACCTGCCGCGCCAGTCGGTTGAGACTCCCCGTTTCGCCAAACACGGGGGCAAACGAGGTTTCCAGATTGTTGTAGCCATTATCAAAGGAGCTCATGCCCCAGGCACTGCCAACGCCCAGCAGGCTGCCGTCCGACGTGCGCAAGGTGGGCGCTTCCGGCGAGTGCGCGAAGCGCAGTGCATGCAAGGCGGCAAGGGCAGCTCGCGCATCGCCAGCGCGGCCATCATCCCCGCGCGCGACCGGCAACTCCAGCTCCAGGCCGACACTAAGGCTGTTGCGCGTACTCATGACGAAGCCGCCGTGCGATCGCCGTGACGCGCCAACAGCCAGAAGGCGACAGCGCACAGCATGTACATCAAACCGGCAATGCTCAACCCCGCCTGACTTCCCAGCAAGGCAAAAAGCCCGCCCATGCACAGCGGCCCCAGCAATTGGCCGAGTTTATCGGCGGTACGCTGGATGGCCATCGCCCGGTTTTTCCCCGCACGCTGCACGGCAGGCAACTGCAGGGCGAAGCTCGATTGCGCCGGACCGCCGAAGCTGCTCGCAATGCCCAACAGGAAAACCGCCAGCAACATGCCCAAGAGGCCGGCATCCAGATACAGCGCGGCCAGCCCGCTGCCACCAAGCAGCCCGGCCAGTACCACGAAATGCTTGCGCTGCCGGAAACGCCCAAGCCAGCGCCCCAGTAAGGGCCCCAGATAAATGACTGAAAGACCATAGACCATCAGAATACGCCCAGTATCGGCCGGTGATGCGCCCTGCGCACCAAGGTGTAAGGGAAGCGCAAAATACAGCAGACCGACCTGCACGATGGAAAACGGCACAACACACAGGGCCAGCAACGCCAGATAGTTGCGATCCGCCAGCAGTTCACGCAGTGCACTGGTGCTGGCCGGTGCCAGTGTGCCCTGCGGTGGTGCACGGAAATGGTCGCGCATGAAGGCCAGCGCAAACAGCAGCGGCACCAAACCCAGCACGGCCGATAGCAAAAATACGCTGCCAGCGCCAAATTGCTCGGCCAGCATGCCGCCGGTGGCGCTGCCACACAGATGTCCGGCAAAAATGCCTGCCACCAGGCTGGCAATCGCGTGCATTTGCGTACGCGGCGGGCTTGCCGCATAGACGTGGGACTGGATGCCCATCCAGGCTAGCCCATAGCCCAGGCCAACCAGACCGCGCGCGGCGATAAAATCGCCAGCGCCACTGCTCAGCGCGCTGAGCAAACCACCACAGGCACAAATCAGTGTGCCGGCCAAAAAGGGCCAATGCCAGCCATGACGGTCGGCAAGCCGGCCGGCAAAAAGTGTGGCGAGCAAGGCGAACAGCATTTCGGCTGAGACCGGCAACGCATTCAGGATTTCTGCCGGAATAACGCGATTTGCCGACATCAGCTGTGCCATGTGCAGCGGCACAATAGCCAGCGGCAAAGCCCAGGCAAACAGCAAGGTGAAGGCAGCCGTGCGCGCCAGCAACGGGCGGGCACGGCGACGGCGCTCCGACTGCTGATCCCGGTGCATCAGTGCCGCCAGCAGGATCAGCAATTCGCCGACAAAAATGGCCGAGGTGAGTGCCACCGTGCCCGCATCCGATACCCTATGCCATATACCCTTGGATATCTGAGCGGAAGAAAGCCTGGCACTCAATACCCCCTCCATACTGGATGCAGACTGCGAATCTGCCGCCACAATGCGCAGGGGCGTCTGGATCTGCGCTGCCGCGCCCCCCTGCTCGTCCGGGGCGCCCCCAAACCTGGGATGGGTAAAGAGAGCGCGGCCCTCGGCGTCGTACAGTGTCACACTGGCCAGTTCGGGAATATCGTCAAGCATGCGCTGGAAAGGTGCATCCAGTCCGTGAAAACGCCGGATATCTACGCCCAGCGCCAGCAGGCGCTCGAACTCGCGCCCCAGACTATCGCAGGCACGCTGCACATTGCCGGTCAGCCCGGCGAGATAGCTGCTGCGGAAACTGGTCACGTTGTACCAAGAGAAGACACCCTGCGCGATCAGCACCGCCGCAAAGGGCGCAATGAACAACGCCCGGCGATAGAAGCGCTCCGGGCAACGCTGCAGCAGCAAAGTGGCCGCAAACAAGAGCAAGAGACCCAGCGCGCTACTCATCAGCAGGCTGCGCAGCATCTGCTCGCGGCTTTCCTGCTGGCTGTTCGTGACCGCATCCTCGGACAGCAGAAAGACCAGAAAGCCGCTCAGCTGACGCTCACCGGCATGAATGGGCAAAAGATACAGATGCAGATCATCCCGACGCTGGTGCCAGAGCACCTCGCCACGATAGCTCGCCAAAGCTGCCCCCACGGGCATCGCCGTGCCCCCCTCTGCCACATCCTGCAGCAGCAGTTGCCCATCCGCATTGATGAGTGCCACTCCTTCAATAAAGGGGAGAGTGCGGCGCAAGCCTGCCAGCGTATCGCTCAGTCCATACATCTGAGCCAACGGCTTACCCAGTCGCATGGCATTTTCGATATGAAACACCTGCTCGTGCCCGCTAATGCGAATCGCGGTAGCGAGCGTCTGCACGCTGGCATTACGCTGAGCCGCCAGCGTCAAGAACACATTGAGCCCTTGGGCGAGCACCAAAATAATCATGCTTGCCAGCAACATGCGCAGCACCACAGGCCGTCGTTGTGACAGGGCGCTGGTGGGGCGAATCTGAGCGATGCGAAGTATCTGCGTCATTGAAAGTGGCCGTTACAGCGGCAAAGTCCGGTGGGGCCGGACAAGTAAATGTGAGGTGAATTGTATCGCCCAGACCCCAGACCCCAGACCGGTATTGGGCATCGACAGCTTTGCCTCCCCGTGTTTTACTACAGCGCGGCAAATCTGGCGAAAGATAACGATATAAATCTGCCAGTATGGTGTTTTAGTATGGAAAGCGATTCGCAAATGAGCGATGGATTCCCCGATTTCCCAAGGAGAACGCAGCATGGCAGCAGGCAGCAGCAAAAAGCAGCGCAAACCCCTCAATCTGGCTCTGCAAGGTGGCGGCTCACACGGCGCATTTACCTGGGGCGTGCTTGATCGCCTGCTGGAGGAAGACTGCTTCGACTTCGACAGTATTGTCGGCACCAGCGCCGGAGCCATGAATGCTGCCGCGCTGGCCTATGGTCTGAAAGTCGGCGGCCCGGAACAAGCGCGCGCCTGCCTCAGAGAATACTGGGAGCTGATGATGAAAACCGGCGCTTATGCCCCGTGGCCATCACTGCTGGACCGTATGATCGGGGACGGCAACATGAATTATTCACCGGTGTTTGATTTTGCCGATGCACTGACCCGCATAGCGTCACCCTACCAACTCAACCCCAAGGGCTTCAATCCCATTCAGCCTACCATCGAGAAGGTGATTGATTTTGCCCGCCTGCGCGAATTGAAGGACACCAGCCCCAAGCTTTTCCTGTGCGCAACCAATGTGATGAACGGCCGGGTCAAGGTTTTCGAGCGCGACGAACTGACCGTTGACGCCGTTCTGGCCTCGGCCTGCCTGCCCTTCATGTATCACGCTGTAGAAATCGATGGCGAGTTTTACTGGGATGGTGGCTACATGGGCAACCCGCCCATTTTCCCGATTTTTTACAACAGCGATTGCCGCGACGTGATGATCGTGCAGATCACCCCGATCAATCTGGCGGAGCTGCCAACCACCGCCACCGCCATCTTCGACCGCATCAACGGCCTGAGCTTCAATTCCAGCCTGATGCGCGAAATGCGCGTGGTGAATTTCATCAACGGCTTGGTGCGTAAGGGCTTCGACGACGGCGGCAAGCTGAAGGAAGCCTATATCCACACCATCGACGCCGAGGAAACGATGAACAAGCTTGGCGCGGCCAGCCAGGCCAATCTCGACCGCAGCTACATCACTCGCCTGTTTGAGCTTGGACGCAACAAGGCAGAGGCATTTATTCAACAGCATTATGCCAAGGTCGGGGTCGTCTCATCGGTGGATATTGAAGACAAATTCTTGTAATTCTCGAGCCGGAGCCAAGAACTAGGCCGCCAATAGCATCTGGACAGATGTATGCATCTGCAGGTTTTATTAATCAACCCACTTGGGTGAATACCTGCAAAGGCAGCGACCAAAATGGCCGAGCAGCCCCAGGAAAACGCCGACAAAGGCCGCTATGTCCATCAAGTCAAGCGCCGCAGATGATAGACAGGCTGGCGGCCGTAGTTTTTGGCCAATGACAATATGCCCACATATTCGCAGGCATAACGCGCCCCATAGTCGCCTCCCGTCATTTGCGCCTCATGCCGGAGTGCATTTTCCTCAGCCAGCAGCATGGCAACAAACTGCTGGGATGCATACACATGGTCAGGCAACGAGACCGGCTCCAGACGTGCGGCGCGACTGACATGACTGCCATATACGATGGGGCGCCCGGTCAGCGGGTGCTCGCCTGAAAAGACTGGAGCGGCATGCAGACCGATACGGACCTGCAGCGGTTTTGAAAGCGAGCCGTCCGCACTATGCAACTGGCTGATTGCGTCAATCAACGCAAAGGCGTAGTCGGCCATCGCGAGGCTGGTATCCATGACGGCATAAATGGCATCCCCCCAGCTTTCAATCAAGCGCAATCTAGCAGACGTCTCCGCCAGTAGCGGCTTGACAGCCGCCAAGCGTTGCCACAACGCCGGCAACTCGGCCTCGCTCAACCTGCTATAACCGACAATGTCAGCGAACAGCATGGTACTAATGGTACGCTGAGGGAGCACAACGGCGCTGCTCTGCGACTGCACCCCCAAGCCAGTGTTTTTCGGAACCTGCATGTCAGCCAAGTTGGCCTGCTCGCGCAGCTCATCCAGATCGATTATTCGCAGCTGCTCAATTTCAGGCCAGTTATCGATAAAATCGGCAGCACTGCCGGCATCGCTGGCTGCAGCATAGTCCCATAGCACCAGCAGACTGGGTTGGGCCTGCTGCAGATTCGCTTGCGCCCGCGCCATGCCCTGGATCAAGTGGTTATTGAAGCGTAGTAGTGCACTATGCCCAAGGAACGACTCTTCGGTAGCATATGTGACGCTGGTTGCCAGTTTGCAAGCATTGCGAAAACGCCGTTCCCAGTTGCCTGCCGCGTAAGCGACACGATGGCGTACAAAGTCCTCGCGATCAAAGGGGAGAAACAGGTGTACTTCGGCACCACGATCAAGCATCGCCTCGACAAATAGCAATTCTGCACCCGCGCTGGCGCAGCTAAAACCGACTTCGGCACCCAGCTCCTCAAGTTCGGCGGCGATTTTTCGTGCCACGGCTTCTTCCAGCGCAGGAGGAAAGCTGCGGCAGTTTTCCCACGGCGCATCAAGCATCTGCCCAGCAAACACGACAATCCGCGGCGCTGGTAGCTGGTCATGTAATGCGTTCGGCACGGAAAAACCGCTCGTTTCCAACAAGCGGATGCGATGCAAACTAGCGATCACAGAAGGTAGGTGACGTGGCTGCAGGCTTGCAGCCCGAGCCATGCGGTAGCTCAGCGCCTTATCATCACCCAGCAGCAGCGCCAACTCGGCCCCCTGATGCCAGTACGGGCCGGCGCGGGCCGTCTCAGCGGCCTCGGGGACCGGGAGAGCAGCCCAACGCTCCTGCAACAGCCCGGCCAAGCTGCAGGCTGTATCCATATGGCCTCGCATGGCGGCCAATTCGGCGGCCATGAGCCCGTCCTCAAGGCTGTTGCTAAGCCTGAAGGCGGCACCAGCACTCGTCTCAGCCTGCAACAGGTCACCAGGATCACCCAGGCGGGACCAAAGTTCGACATGAACTTGACTTAGCAAGCGCAAAACTTCCGGTGTATCCGCCTCACCCCCCCGGTGACACTGGGTGGCTTCCACGTCCAGCAAAGCCAGCAGCTCGCTGACGGCAGTGGAAAACTCAGCCTCGTTCTGGTAACGCTCAACAGCGTCGCGGAATGCCTGTGCAAACCGGCGCTCCCGCTGGGAGCTGCTGAGCAAGCGGTTACAGCGAGCAGCCATCAGCTTCCTGGCCTCTTGGTCAGCACCACCTCGCAGAAGACTCAGTGCGCCCAGCAAATTCAGCTGCAAGCTGGCAGGGTACTCGGCGGCGGCCTCACGATAGGTGTCATATGCCAGGAAAAATTGCCCGTCATCCAGGTGCGCCAGAAGGCGTTCATACCATTTATTTTCAGACATATCTAAGAGGATCCCTAGTAGTGGCTGGCGTTGACACCCCTGATGACCAAACTGTGGCTTACTAAAACCCCAGTGAATCGGTTGTAAGACAGGCAATAGGACCTGTAGGGTCACAGGATGTGTTGCGTGAGCGACAAAAACGCATGCTGCATATCAATGCTTGTCGTTTCTTTCCCCACGGTCTGTCGAGAGTGTCCGTGAGCACCACTCTACTTGTGTTACGAGCACACCCGGTTTGCCAACCTGCGCGGCAAATTTTTATAAGCCGATCGTGCCGTCGAATATACGGCCTCGCGCAGGAAGAACCAAGTCCAGCCAGGAGACCCCATCACCGCCTCTGGCAATTGCCAATCCCACTCAGCGAGTTGGATAGCGACACAGTACGTCATGATTGCCGCTGCTGCACTACACCACCTTGATCTAAAATGCCTGCATTGCTTTTCAAAGATGCTCGGCCATGACTATTAATCGCAACTTCCCCGCTACCCGCCTACGCCGCATGCGCCGGGATGACTTTTCCCGCCGCCTGATGCGCGAGCACACCCTGACTGCGGATGATCTGATTCTGCCGGTATTCGTGCTGGATGGCAGCAATCGCGAAGAGCCGGTGGCTTCGATGCCGGGTGTGAAACGCCAGAGCATTGATCGCCTGCTGGACACCGCAGCGCAAGCCGTGCGGCTGGGCATTCCGGCGCTGGCGCTGTTTCCGGTGATCGAGCCACATCTGAAGTCGCTGGACGCCAAGGAAGCCTGGAATCCGCGCGGGTTGGTGCCACGCACCATTCGCGAACTGAAAGCCGCCTTTCCCCAGCTCGGCATCATCACCGACATCGCGCTCGACCCCTACACCAGCCACGGCCAGGACGGCATCATCGACGAAAATGGCTATGTGCTGAATGAAATCACCGTGACCGCGCTGACGCGGCAGGCGCTGTGCCACGCCGAAGCCGGCGCCGACATCGTCGCGCCCTCGGACATGATGGACGGCCGCATTGGCAGCATCCGCACCGCGCTGGACCGCAATGGCCACGAACTGACCCGTATTCTGTCCTATGCCGCCAAATACGCTTCAGCGTTCTATGGCCCGTTCCGCGATGCGGTCGGCTCGGCCGGCAATCTCGGCAAGGCCGACAAGAAAACCTACCAGATGGACCCGGCCAATAGCGACGAGGCATTGCACGAAGTCGCGCTGGATCTGCAGGAAGGCGCCGACATGGTGATGGTGAAACCGGGGATGCCCTATCTGGACGTCGTGCGCCGCGTAAAGGACGAATTTGCGGTGCCGACCTTTGTCTATCAGGTCTCCGGGGAATACGCGATGCTGAAGGCCGCGGCGCAGAATGGCTGGCTGGATGAGGAAAAAGTAGCACTGGAAAGCCTGCTGGCATTCAAGCGTGCCGGCGCGGATGCCATCCTCACCTACTACGCCCTCGACGCTGCGCGATGGCTGAGCCGTTAAACTTCGGCGACTACCATCTCATCACGGCCGACCAGCTCCACATCGACCGTGATGAAGATGGCATCCTGACGCTGGCCTTCGCCGAAGGCCTGGCCCCGGATCCGGAGAACTACCTGATCCTGCAGTGCGGAGGCGAAGACAACGAACTCGGGCACTGTTACTTCGAAATCTGCAGTCGCGAGCATGCGGGCTATGACGGATTTGCCAGCTGGCAACTGCATGAGCGACAGATATTCCTGACTTTCCGCAGCGAAATCGCGGACGCCTTTGACTGCCCGGGCCTGCTCGTGCAACTGGCCGATGGCGGTGACCTAGCACTTGTTTGCTCGGCCCTGGCAGAAACAATCAATACGCGGATAACCGCTCGGCAGTAAGTCTCGGCCGGACAGCTACGCACTTCCCGCCGCACACCACATTACCCTGCAACCTATACGTCGTACAACACCGCAGAAAAACGCCATCATGGCGATACCCCTGCAAGTACTCTCCCTCCATAGCTGCTCGCCGGCTGTTTTTCCATCGCCTACCGACAGGCGACGGGCGGCATCACTTTTCCTCTCCTATCCTTCTAAAGATCGGGTCGCGCAGACCGATAACCGTTAAACGACGGCAATGCGTCCACCGTTTGGCAGTTTGTCAAGCACACTCCGCCCGGTACTTTTAACATAAGCATTTCGTTATATTCGCAGTTCACCATCGAGGGCTTCAATCATGGCTAACCTGACCATATCTGACGGCGGCAGTACCTTTACTCTGCCGGCCAATATTGACACCCTCACTGGTGGCAACGGCAACGACATCATCACCATTACCGGCCAGCTCACCGGTTCGCTGATCGACCTCGCGGCAGGCACCGGCGACAAGCTGATTCTGGATAATCAGGCGAACACGGCCACGGTTTCGAATACCGAAACCATCGTCGGCGGCACGCTGGTCGACACCATCACACTGGGGGCGGCCATCTCCGGTGCGGTCATCGATCTTGGCGCCGGCAGCGATAAACTGACTCTGGCCAATGGCAGCAACGACCTGACCCTCAGCAATGTGGAAACGATCGTCGGCGGTACCGGCGACGATACGATCAGTCTGGATGGCAGCTTCGGCAACCCGAATATTTCGCTGGGCGCAGGCAACGATGCCCTGACACTCGGGGCAGCAGTAACGGCAGGCAGTTTTGACCTTGGTGCAGGCACGGACTCCCTCATACTGGCCAATGGCACCAACGTACTGACCGTAAGCGGGGCAGAGAGCATCACAGGGAACGCCAGCACCGATAACATCACACTGGCTACAGCATTGGCTTCCGGCACCATTGACCTGAACGGCGGCACCGACAGTCTGACCCTGGCAGCCGGCGGCAACACCCTGACCGTCTCGGATGTGGAAACCCTGACCGGCGGCGCAGGTGACGATGTCGTTACCCTGGGGGCTGCCATTTCCGGGGGGGTCATCAATCTGGCAGGTGGTACGGCAGACCAGCTGACGCTAGCGGCTGGCGGCAATACGGTTACGGTTTCAAACGTCGAAACCATAACCGGTGGGGCCAATGATGATGCGGTCACGCTGGGTGCCGTGATCGCTAGTGGCGAAATCGATCTAGCCGCAGGCAATGATAGCCTGACGCTGGCCGATGGAACCAATAGCCTGACGGTCAGCAATACCGAATCCATCACGGGCGGAACTGGTGCCGATACGGTCACTATTGCAACAGTGATCGCAGGTGGCAGCATTAATCTTGGCGCCGGCACTGACAGTCTTACCCTAACCGATGGGGCCAACAGCCTGACCGCCAGCAATGTCGAAACCATCACGGGCGGCACCGGTAATGACAGCATTACGCTGGGCACCGCAATCAGTGGCGCGACCATAACGCTGGGCACCGGCACAGATACCCTGGTGCTTGCTAACGGCAGCAACACACTTACCGCGACTGGCGTCGAAACCGTCACCGGCGGCACGGGTGACGACTCGGTCACCTTTGGCGCGGCCATTTCGGGCGCGGCCATCAATTTGGGGACAGGGGCAGACCACCTTACGCTTGCGAGTGGGGGCAACACCGTCACCGTAACAGCCACCGAAACAGTCACTGGTGGTGGCGGACTAGACACTGTCACGCTTGGCGCTGCGCTGTCTGGCGGCGAGATTGACCTCGGCGCTGATGCCAACGACAAGCTGACGCTATCTACCGGCAATAATGTCATCACCGTCAGCAATACCGAGACCATTGTCGGCGTGGGTGGTAACGACACTGTCACCTTGGCCAGCACGGTCAACGGGGCCGACATCGACCTCGGCGGCGGTACTGACAAACTGACTCTGGCCGCAGGCGGAAACACCCTCACCGTTAACGGCACGATTGAAACCGTCGTCGGTGGCGCTGGTGACGACATCGTTACCATTGCAAGCAATGTATCCGGACTGAGCTATGACCTTGCAGGCGGCACCGGTGACAGGCTGGTGCTTGCCTCGGGCGACAACACCCTCACTCTGGCAGGTGTGGAAACCGTGACCGGCAATGACGGCAATGACACATTGACGCTTTCCGGCGCTCTCAGTGCTGCCGTGTTCAATCTCGACACCGGCACCGACTCGATCACGCTGGCTGATGGCAGCAACAGCCTGAGTGTGAGCGGGGTCGAAAGCATTACCGGCGGGACTGGCAGCGACAACATCACGCTCACCGCCGCCATTAGCGGCGCCAACTACAGCCTCGGCGCCGGTGTCGACACGCTGACGCTGACAACTGGAACCAACGTCCTGACGGCAACGGGCGTGGAAACCATTACAGGCGTAGGCGGGGACGACACCATCACCCTGGGCGGCGCCGTCAGCGGCGGCAGCATCACCCTGGGCGGCGGGACCGACAAGCTGATTTTGCAAGCGTCATCGACGCTGACACTCGATAACACGATCGAGACCATTACCGGCAGTAACGGCGCAGATACCATCACACTGTCTACGGCGATCAGCACGCTGGATATCGACTTGGGAAATGGTAATGACATCCTGAACCTGGCCAATGGTGGTAACACACTGACCCTCGCGAACAGCAGCATCGAGACTGTGACAGCGGGCAGCGGCGATGACACCATCACCTTAAGTGCGGCCACATCTATTCTGCGCGTAGACTTGGGCGGAGGCGCCGATACGCTGGAACTGGCTGACGGTGGCAATATTGCAACCGTCGCCAATGTGGAAACATTGACCAGTGGCAGCGGCGCTGATGTCATCACCATTACTACATCGCTATCTGCCGGAGCCACTATTGACCTTGGTGCTGCGATTGACCGAGTTCTACTGCAAGGCAACGGCAACACGGTATCGCTGACGAATGTGGAAAGTGTGAGTGGCAGTAACGGTGACGATATCGTGACACTGCTCAGCACCGTTACCAGTGGCAATTATGATCTTGGAGCCGGAACAGACTCGCTGACTCTGGCGGCAGGCAATAACGACATTACTGTTTCCAGCGTCGAGACAATAACGGCCGTCGGCGGGAACGATACAGTAACGGTCTACAACACCCTGAGCGGCGGTGTCATTAATCTGGGGGCCGGCACCGATACGCTGGTTCTGACCGCCCCTGGCAACAGCGTAACGACGACCAACGTCGAAACCATCGTCAGTGGCTCTGGCAATGACACAGTTACGCTAACAGCCAGTCTTGCGGCAGGGAATATTTCTCTGGGTGCAGGCACTGACACGCTGACCCTAGCCAGTGGCAACAACACCCTGACCATCACCGGTGTGGAAACGCTCACCGGTAATAACGGCACCGACATCATCACGCTGGGGGCTGGCATATCTGGCGCAAGCATCGACCTGGCCGGTGGTACTGATACTCTGATCCTAGCCAACGACGACAACACACTTACTCTCACCGGCGTTGAAAACATCACTGCGGATGCAGGTAATGACAGCATTACACTGACCGATGCACAAAGCGGTGGCACGATGGATCTTGGGGATGGCAACGATGAGCTGACCCTGTCAAACGGTGGCAATACCCTCACCCTGAGCAATATTGAATCCGTTCAGGGGGGCACGGGCTCCGATGTGATTACCCTTGGCCAGGCCATCAGTGGCGCGGTTGTCGATCTGGCAGCAGGCACGGACAGCCTGACGCTCGCCAGCGGCGGCAATACCCTGACCATTTCCGGCGCCGAAACCATCACCGGCGACGCCGGAGCAGATCTGGTCACGCTCGGTGGCGCCATTTCCGGTGCCAGCATTGATCTGGCTGGCGGCAATGATCGCCTGACGCTTTCCGGCGCCGGAGCCAACTCCATCACCGCCAGCAATATTGAAACTATCCAGGGGGGTGCAGCCAGCGACAGTGTCCAGCTCAATACCACCGTCAATGGTGCAACCATTAATCTCTCGGGTGGCACCGATTCACTGACCCTTGCTGCGGGTGGCAACACCCTCAGCATCAGCAACATCGAAACCGTAGTCGGTGGCGCCGACGCCGACGTGGTCACCTTGGGGGCGGCCTTATCCACTTCCGGAGCCAGCATCGATCTCGCAGCCGGTACCGACATCCTTAACCTTGCGAATGGCAGCAATGCATTAACCGTATCGGGAGTGGAAACACTCAACGGCAATGCCGGAGATGACACCATCACATTCGGCGCCAGCGTCACCGGCACAGTCGTGGATCTGGGTGGCGGGAGCGATCACCTGATCCTGGCCGCTGGCGGCAACACGCTGACCGTATCCAATACCGCGAGCATCACCGGCGGCAACGGCACGGACACCGTCACACTCACCGATATTGCCAATACCGTCAGCCTTGCCGGCATCGAGTCACTGGCCGGTGGCACACTGGCTGACACCATCACCCTGACCGCAGCCATCAGCGGAGCACAAATTCACTTGGGCAGCGGCTCCGACTCGCTGACGCTGGCCAATGGCAGCAACGACCTAACCATCAGCGACATTGAGCTGGTCACGGGTGGCGCAGGCAATGACAGCATCACACTGAGCACCGCCGCATCCGGGGTGACGATTTCGCTGGGGTCCGGCACCGACACATTGATGTTGGCCAATGGCGGCAACACGCTTACAGCCACGAATGTAGAAAGCATCGCTGGCGGCTCGGGCGACGATGTCGTCCAGCTTGGCGGCACAATTACGGCGGGCTCCATCGATCTGGGGGCCGGCAACGATACCCTGCTGCTCAGTGCAGGAGGCAACACGCTAACCGTAAATGGCAGCATTGAAAGTCTGGTCGGCGGTGCCGGCAATGACAACATTACCTTGGCCAACGTGGTCAGCGGCAGCAGTTATGATCTGGCCGGCGGCAGCGACCAGCTGATTCTCGCCAATGGCAACAACACCCTGAGCGTATCGCATATTGAAACCGTCAGCGGTGGCAGCGGTAATGACAATATCACCGTCCTGACCAATCTCAGCAGCGGCCAGATGGATTTGGGCATCGGTATCGACAGCGTTACCCTCGCGGACGGCGGCAACACCTTTACCTTCGGTGCCAGCGTGGAAAGCGTGATCGGTGGCAGTGGTGATGATGTCATCACTCTTTCTGCCGCAGTCGCCGGTACCAACTACAACCTCGCCGGCGGCAACGACACGCTGAATCTGGCAAATGGCAGCAACAGCCTGACTGCGACCGGAGTGGAAACCATTCTTGGCAACTCAGGCAGCGACTCTGTCACGCTTGGAGCAGCAATCAGCGGCGCGACGATCAACCTGGGAGGCGGCAACACCGACAGTCTCGAGCTGTTTGATGGCGCCAATACCATCACAGTGCTCAATACCGAAACCATTACCGGTGGTACTGATGTCGACCTCGTCACCCTGACTACCGCCCTCAGCGGCGGAGTGATCGATCTGGATAGCGGTGCAGATCGCCTGACGTTGAGCAGCGCCGGCAGCAACAATCTGACCGTCAGCAATACCGAAACGATAGTTGGTGGCAACTCAGCTGACACCATCACACTGGCCACAGCGGTCAACGGGGGCAGCTTTGCCCTAGGGGCGAGCGCGGACAAGCTGACATTGTCGGATGCAGGCGCCAATACACTCAGTTTGGACGCTAGTGTCGAATCCGTCGTTGGTGGTGCCGATATTGACACCTTGACGCTAACAGCTGCGGTGTCCGGAACGAGCTACGACCTATCCGGTGGCAACGACCGTCTAAACTTGGCTGATGCCGCGCTGAATAATCTTACCATTGGTAATGTCGAGACCCTGCAAGGTGGCACCGGTGATGATCAGGTGACATTCAGCACTGCGGTGACTGGCGGCAGCTTCGACTTTGGCAGCGGCAACGACCGGGCCTATCTGAGTAGCGTTGCCAGCAACATTATTGATATTGCCAATGTCGAAACCGTACAGGGCGGAACGTCCAGCGATACGGTTACGCTGACAACTGCCGTTTCTGATGCAATCATCAACTTGGGCGTTGGCACCGACAAACTGGTGCTGGACTCGGCATCCGGCAACAGCGTATTTGTCAATGCCGTCGAAACAGTGACCGGCAGCAGTGGCGATGATGTCGTTGAATACCAGTTCCAGATTGCCGGCGCCCGAGTGGACTTGGACACTGGCGACGATACGTTGAAACTGGCCAATGGCAGCAATTCGCTGACCGTTTCCGGAGTGGAAACACTACTGGGTGAATCGGGCAGCGATGTGATTACCTTGTCCGAATCCAGTGCGGGAATGAGTATCGACCTGGGAGCGGGGTCGGATGCGCTGACGCTCTCATCGCAGGGGATCAATACCCTGACACTGGCCAACGTTGAAACCGTAGTAGGCGGCACCAGCAACGATACCATCACCTTCTCCACGGCTGTTTCGGCTGGCAGCATCACGCTGGGCGCTGGCGATGACAAACTGATTCTGGGCAATTTCACCAACTCGTTAACCCTGCACAACAGCGTCGAAACGCTTGTTGGCGGCAGTGGCGATGATACCGTCACCATCAATGGCCGCATCACTGCGGGCGAGTTCGATTTGGCTGGCGGTAATGACACGCTACAACTGGCCAACGTCGGCGTCGGAGAATCCAATGTCCTCGAAATCAGCAACATCGAAACTGTGCTGGGTAACTCGGGCAGCGACATTGTCACGCTGGCCGCAGCGGTCAGCAGCGGGGTAATCAGTTTGGGGCTGGGACAGGATCAGCTGATTCTGTTCAATGGTAACAACACCTTGTCGCTCAATGGCACGATTGAAACCATAACCGGCGACAGTGGCAATGACAGCATCACCCTGACTGCGGCGGTGAGTGGCCACAGCTACAATCTCGCCGCGGGCAATGACACCCTGGCGCTGGCCAATGGCAGCAATACGCTCACCCTGAGCGGGGTTGAGTCCATTAGCGGCAACTCCGGAGCAGACGTCATTACCTTCGCTAGCGGGCTGACCGCCGCCAGCATTGACCTAGCAGCGGGTGTAGACAAACTGGTGTTGGCCAATGCGGCTAACACTGCCACCATCACCAATGTAGAAACCATCGTGGGTGGCACTGACGATGACACCATCACCTTGGGTGCTGCAACTGTTTCCGGACAGGTAATTGCGCTGGGAACGGGCACCGATACCGTGCAACTGGCCGATGTGGTTAGCAATGTGCTGTTTATCGACGCCACTACTGAAACGGTTTTGGGTGGCACCGGCAATGATGCCGTGACCCTGACCCAGCTGGCCACAGGTCACCGCTATGACTTGGGTGCGGGCGACGACAAACTGACCTTGGCGGCAGGTAGCAACACTGTTTCCGTCTCCGATGTTGAAACCATCACTGGGGGCGCAAGCGGCAACGACTCGGTGACGCTACTGACGCAGTACACCGCTGGCATGATCAATCTGGGGGTGGGTGCAGATAGCCTGCTGCTGGGCAACTTCGATAACACCCTGTCGGTTGCCAATGTCGAAACACTGAGTGGTGACGCCGGTGACGATATCATTACCCTGACAACCGGCATTAGTGGCGGAGCCGTTGACCTCGGCACAGGTAACGACAAGCTGATTCTTGCCAATGCAGCCAATACCCTGACACTCTCGGACACAATCGAAACACTGGTCGGCAATTCCGGCGCGGACACCATCACCCTTTCGGCCAGTGCAACCGGTCGCAGCTATGACCTCGGTGGTGGCATCGACAAGCTGACGCTGGCCGATGGCGGCAACATCGTCACGCTGGGCAACGTCGAAACGATCGTCGGAAACAGCGGCGACGACACCGTTACATTATTGGGTATAGCCTCCGGAGCCTCGATTGACCTCAAGGAAGGAGACGATACCCTTATTCTTGCCAATGGCAGCAATACGCTATCACTGAGCGCCGCAATCGAGACTGTAGTGGGTGGCTCCGGCAACGATGTCATTACGCTGACACAGGCTGCTGCCGGCAATGTGTACCAGCTTGGCGCGGGAACTGGTGACAAGCTGATTCTGGCCAATGGCAGCAACACCCTCACCGTCTCCGGTGTGGAAACAGTGACTGGCGGCACGGGGGCTGACGTCATCACACTGACGGCGCAGCTTTCCGGCGGGCTGATCGACTTGGGTGCGGGCACCGCCAGCGACAGCCTGACGCTAGGCAATTTCAGCAATACCGTAACAGTCCTCAATACCGAGACCATCACGGGCAACTCGGGGGCGGATACCGTGAGCCTGGGGGCTGCAGCCAGCGGGCTGAACATCACTCTGGGCGCAGGCAGCGATACGCTCGTCCTCGCCAACGCAGCCAACACCCTGAGCATCGGCGCCGACATCGAAACACTGGTCGCTGGCAGCGGCATCGACACCATCACGCTGACCGCAGCGCTCAGTGGCCGCAGCTACGACCTAGGTGCAGGCAGTGACCGGATCATTCTGGCCGATGGCGGGAATACCCTGACCTTGGCGAATGTCGAAACCATCACGGGACATGATGGGGATGATGAGATTACTTTGAGCTCACTGGCCACCGGTGCAATCGTTAATCTGGGGGCCGGCAGCGATACATTGCAACTGGCAAATGGCACCAACACCGTTACCGTTACCGGGGTCGAATCCGTGGTCGGTGGCACGGGAGCCGACACAGTAACGCTGGGCGCTGCGACCAGCTCGGCGGCTCTCAGCCTCGGAGCCGGCACTGACAAGGTGGTACTGTTCAATGGCGCCAACGAGGTCAGCATTGGTGATGCCGAAACCATCGTCGGCGGCACCCTGACCGATATCGTGACACTGACAACCGGAGTATCTGGCGCCAGTATCGACCTTGGCGCCGGAAGCGATACTCTGATTCTGTCGAATGACGGCAATACTCTGACGCTGAGCACGTCGATTGAATCGCTGGTTGGCGGCACGGGTAACGACATCATCACGCTCAGTGCCGCAGTTTCCGGCAAGAGCTATGACCTGGGCGCAGGAACCGGCGACAAGCTGGTACTGTTCAACGGCGCGAATACACTGACGGTGACCAATATCGAAACCATCGTCGGCAATTCTGGTGCCGATGTCGTCACCTTGGGCGCAGCGGTGAGCGGGCAGAGTCTCGACTTGGCTGCCGGTATCGACAAGCTGCAACTGGCTAACGGCAACAATTCACTGACATTGTCGAATATTGAAACCGTAGTCGGCGGAACGGGGAATGACGTCATCACCCTGCAAACAGCGGCCTCTGGCATGGTGGTCGACCTTGGCACTGGCACCGCTGACAAACTGGTTCTGGCCAACACAGTCAATTCGCTATCGATCAATGGCTCGATCGAAACGCTGGTGGGTGGCACACTGGCCGACACCATCACCCTCACCACTGTCATTGCTGATGATCGCCTGTTTGATTTGGGGGCCGGCGCAGATAAGCTGGTCCTGGCCAATGGCGCCAATACTCTGCAAGTCAGCAATATCGAAACCGTTACTGGCAACTCGGGTGTTGATACGGTGACCGTTGCCACGGTCATCTCCGGGGCGACTTTCGATCTGGGCGCAGGCTCCGACAAGCTACATCTGGCCGCCACCACAGGCAGCAGCTTTGTCACCGTACTCAATACCGAAACGATCACCGGCAACTCGGCTAACAACACCGTGACATTGGGTACTGCAGCCGCATCCGGCTCCTCAGTCAGCCTGGGTGGCGGCATCGACAAACTTACCTTGTTCAATACCACAGCAAACACCCTGACGGTAACGGGCGTCGAAACACTAGTGGGTGGCACTGGTGTGGATACCATTACTCTGGGTGCGAGCCTGAGCGGCACCGGCAATGTGGTCGATCTGGGTGCTGGCATTGACAAGCTCACGCTGGCCTCCGGAGGCAATACGGTGAGTGTAACCGGGGTCGAAACCCTGATCGGAGGTGATGGTAACGACATCATCACTTACAGCACGGCTACAGCTGCCGGCGTAGTTGTGGATCTGGGCAGCGGAACCGACAGCGTGACACTGGCCAACGCCATCAATATCCTGAGCGTTGCCAACACCGTTGAAACCGTGACCGGCGGCAGCGCCGCCGATACGCTGACCCTCACTGGGGCAGTCAGCGGCACGACCTACAATCTTGGCGGGGGCATCGACAAGCTGACACTAGCAAACGGCTCCAACACCCTGAGCGCCAGCAATGTTGAAACCATCCTTGGCGGCACACTGAACGATGTCGTGACCATCACGACCCAGATCAGCGGTGGAGTATTCAACTTAGGCGCCGGTACGGGTGACCAGCTGATTCTGGCTGCTGCAGGCAATACCGTCACCGTCTCTGGCGTGGAAACCGTTACCAGCAACTCCGGAAATGATTCTATTACTTTCAGCACCGCGACAAGCGGAACAGTTGCCAATCTGGGGGCAGGTCTTGATCGCATCATTTTTACGACCGCTACTGGTACTAACGACCTTACCGTGACGCAGGTTGAATCTGTCACCGGGGCTGCATCCTCTGACACCATCCGCTTCACATCCGCAGTTTCTGGGGTTGTACTCAGCCTTGCGACTGGAAATGACCGTGTCGTTCTGGCCAACGGTATTAACAACCTGAATCTAACGGGTGTCGAAACGGTGGTCGGTGGAACGGGCAATGACACGCTGACCATTCAAGATGCCACGCTCGCAACCAACGTCTACACACTGGGCTCCGGAACCGACACGCTCATCCTGGCGAACCTCACCAATACACTTTCACTAGGTGCATCGGTAGAAACCGTGACCGGTGGAACAGGTGCCGATACCATTACCCTCACGGAAGCCGTCAATGGCTCTTTGTACCAACTGGGTCTGGGAGTCGACAAAATCACGCTGGCCAATGGCAGCAATGCCATCACGGTCAACGGCATTGAGACTGTAACTGGCGGCACTGGCAACGATAGCGTTACCTACACATCGGTATTGGCCGGTGGGGCCGTCAATCTCGGTCTGGGCAGTGATTCACTGATCCTGGCTGCAGGTGCAAATACGGTTAGTGTCAGCGGCGTCGAAAATCTTACCGGCAATGGCAGCGCCGACAAGATTACCTACACCACAGCGATCACTGGCGCGGTGATCGACCTGGGAGGCGGCACAGATACATTAACCTTGTTCGGAACCGGGGTGAACACCTTGACCATCAGCGGTGTCGAATCACTGGTTGCAGGCGGCGCTGCAGATACGGTCACCCTTGGCACCGCGGTCAGCAACTACACGGTGAATTTGGGTGCTGGCGTTGACAAGCTGATTCTGTCCGACACTGGCCCCAATAGCGTGAATGTCACAGGTGTTGAAACCGTTGTTGGCGGTAATGATGCTGATACCATTACCATGGCCATCGCTACTGTCGGATCACGATTAGAAGGCGGCGCAGGAAATGACATTCTGACCGGCAGCAATGGTGCGGATACGATGGTCGGTGGCGCAGGAAGTGACTACTTTACGTTCACCGCAGAGATCCAGTCGACCAGCACCATAACAGATACGATCAGTGACTTTGTCGTTGGACAGGACAAACTACGCTTCCAAGGCATGTTGACCAACTCGTTCTCGATGGTAGGTAGTCTGACTGCAACCGGCAGTTCACAGGCGCTCTGGAACGCGGGAACCAGCACCCTGACAGTGGATACTGATGGTAATGGTGCAGCAGATATGAAGATTATTCTGACCGGCGCACCGGCACTGAGCGAAACCGACTTTATCTGGACAATTTGATTGGCACGATCTGATAGCGACAAGGATAGTCCTCCCGATTTAGCTAAACTGTTTGCAATTGCCCTTGAGTTACATGGCAAGGGCAACCTGATTGCGGCAGAAAAGGCTTATCGGGGGATCCTTGAACGCGATCCAGGTCACGCCAATGGCTGGAACAATCTAGCCGTCTTGTTGAAAGAGTCGGGCAGGCTGGAGGAAGCGCTGGCATGCTTCGAGCGGCTCGCTGGGCTGGAGCCACGGCGGGCACGTGCGCAGTGTGGCCGCGGCGTTGTCCTACGTGCGCAAGGTAACAATGCAGAGGCCGCAAACGCCTATCGCCAGGCAATTGCCATTGAGCCTTCTTTCATTCCCGCCTACAGCAATCTCGGAAATCTGCTGTATGCACTGCGCGCCTTTTCCGAAGGCGCGAACTGTTTTGCTCAGGTTCTGAGCATGGCGGCAGATGACATCGATGCACGCTTCATGCTTGCCAAGTCACAATTGGCTCAAGGATTACTCGATAGTGCTGAAGCCGCGCTAGAGCGGGTGCTGCAGCAAAACCCTGCTCACATCGAAGCTTGGGGAACACTTGGCCAGCTCTGGAGCGAACGGCACTGCCTGCCGGAAGCCCTGCATTGCCTCGATCAGGCAATCACCATCCGGCCGGATCATTCAGGCCTGCATTACAATCGGGCTCTGCTCCGCCTGCTGGCTGGTGACCTTGCTGGTGGTTTTGCCGACTATGAGCATCGCTTCGATGTACCGGATTTTCCATCGCGCCGACTCGATACCAACAAGCCAACGTGGCATGGACAAACTTTACCCAATGCGGCCATTCTGGTTTATGCCGAGCAAGGCTTAGGCGACACGCTGCAGTTTCTGCGCTTTGTACCCATTGCGGCCAATCGAGTCAGGCAGCTCTGGTTACTGATTGATGAAAAACTCGGGGACCTGCCTGCTCTGCCGGATAACGTACAACTTCTGCCCAATGGCAGCAAAATGCCCGATGTTGTGGCAATCTGCCCGCTGGTGTCTCTGGCGCATCTGCTAACAATCAATCCGCGGGCACTATCCAGTTCAATACCTTACCTGCGTTGCCATTACCCGCAATCCAGCCACTGGAAAAACAGGGTTTCCGGGGAAGGGATGCGGATTGGCCTGGTCTGGGCCGGCAATCCCGCGCATAGTAATGACTCAAACCGCTCACTACCCCTCGCCCAGCTTGCGCCACTGCTGCGACACAAACGGATTCACTGGTACTCGCTTCAGGTGGGGGCCAGACGCGAAGATCTAGCTTCATCAGGGCTTTCCCAACAGATCTGCGATCTGGGTGGCGACCTGGCCGATTTTTCCGATACGGCTGCTGCCTTGCAGCAACTGGATCTGCTGATCTGCGTCGATACCTCGATCGCCCATCTTGCCGGGGCACTGGGTTTGCCTGTCTGGTTGATGCTTCCCCATATGCCCGACTGGCGCTGGCAACTGCACCGCAGCGATTCGCCATGGTATCCGTCCATACGTATCTTCAGGCAAGCGGAAACAGGATCGTGGTCATCCGTTATTGCCGCGCTCGATGCAGAATTGCTTCTGTACTCCCAACCAGAAAGCATGCCCGCACAGCAGCGTTCAATTTCAGTCACAAATCAGCTTGAAGAAGGTAGATTGTTACTGGAAGCCAATCAGATAGATCTTGCCAGGCGGTTTTTCTGGCGTGCATTAGTGCAATCCCCGTGGGATGGACGATCTGCGAATGCTCTGGCAGTCAGCTTCTACCGGCAGAACCGGCCCGAGCAGGCCGCTCACTTCGGCATGCGGGCCTGCCGCCTGACGCCAACCAATCCTGAAACCTGGTCCAACTATGGCGCCTACCTAAAAACCGCAGATGACCTTGAGGCTGCACTTCAGGCCTTCGATGAAGGGTTAGCGATCCATCCTGCTTATCCGGGATTGTTGTACAACCGGGGATTGGCCAAGCTTCTGTCAGGCAAACTTGCGGAGGGCTTTGCGGATTACGAGTACCGTTTTGACGTTCCGGATTTCCCCTCACAGCGCTTGCAGACGGACAAACCAGTCTGGCGAGGTGAACTGATCAGTGAGCAGGTTTTACTGCTGCATGCTGAGCAGGGGCTGGGCGACACCATGCAATTTGTGCGCTATTTACCCTTGGTAGCCAGTCTCGCCAAGCGAGTCATCCTAATAATCCAGAAACCGCTCGTCGACGTAGTCAATCTCCCTGCTGCGGTAGAACTGCATGACACAACCAAGCCACTACCCGATTTCGATATTTGCTGTCCCTTGTTAAGCCTCCCACACCTTTGTGGAACAACGGCCGAATCCATTTCTGACGACACACCGTACCTGAGAACGGATGTGAAACGGGCAAGCACTTGGCTCTCTCAGCCAGATGCAACTCGTCTTCAGGTGGGTATTGTCTGGGCGGGTAGCGCTACCCATAAGAATGACATCAACCGCTCAATTGCCTTCGATGAGCTGTCCCCTCTCTGGAATGTGCCAGGAATCAAATGGCATTCATTGCAAGTAGGGCCCGCGAACAAGGCACTGACAAGCACTCCAGGGCTGAACATCATTGACCTCGGGAAAAATCTGCATGATTTTTCCGATACTGCCGCAGCCTTGGAGCAACTGGATCTGCTGATTTGTGTCGATACGTCGATTGCTCATCTTGCTGGCGGACTGGGGCTACCCGTATGGTTGCTGCTCCCCCATATTCCGGACTGGCGCTGGCAAATGAAGCGTGCTGATTCGCCCTGGTATCCAACCATGCGCATATTCCGCCAGCACAAAGCGGGGGATTGGACCAGCGTATTGCTGGACGTTGTCCAGGAATTAAGCGCAGTTAGCCAACCCGATACCTCCGAGGGGCAGCGCCTGCTTTCACACGCCAGCAAGTTACAGGAGCAAGGCGGGCAACTATTGGCGACCTCCCGCTTTGCTGAGGCCAAGCGGCATTATCAACATGCACTGTCGATGCAGCCTGGAATGGCCGCCTTTGCCAATGCCCTGGCTGTCTGTACCTATCGGCTTGGCCAAGACGATGCCGCAGCACTCTACGGGCTTCGAGCCTGCCGGCAAACACCTGGCGATGCCGAGATCTGGTCAAACTGTGGCGCTTATCTGAAAAACTGCAAAGCACTGGAACTGGCACTCGTCTGCCAGCTGCGCGCCCAAGAGCTAGCCCCATCCAGCCCGGCAGTTCGCTCCAACATGGCCAATCTGCTGGGTGTACTGGGACGCTGGCCAGAGGCGCTGGCACTGACAACACAACTGGTCAGCGATTATCCAAACAATCCGGATTATCGGTTCAGTCATGGCATTTCATTAAAAGAGAATGCCCGTTTCACCGAAGCCATGGATGAATTTCGTCATGCACAACGGCTAGCTGGATATCATGTCAAGGCTCAACTGCATCAGGCATTGCTCGAATTGCTGACAGGCAATTTGCAGGAGGGTTGGGAACACTATGAATCACGCTGGCAACAGCCCGACTGCAAGCAGCAAAGATCCTTTGTTCAGCCACTCTGGCAAGGAGAAGATCTCAGCACACGATGTATTCTGGTTCACGCCGAACAAGGCTTTGGCGACAGCTTCCAGTTTTTGCGCTATGTGCCACTGCTTTGTCAGCAGGCAAGGCAAGTCATACTGGTCATTCAGCCCGAACTGGAATCCTTTGCGCGACGCCTACATCCTGCACTTGTCTTGATCCCCAGTGGCGCGCCATTACCCGAGTTTGACTGTCACTGCCCGCTGCTGAGCTTGCCGCGCGCATTCAAGACGCGCCTGGACAACATTCCAGCCGACCTCCCCTATCTGTCTGTCGCAATTGCTTATCGTGAAAAATGGCAGGCGTTGCTTCCTCGGCAACACAAATACCGCATCGGTCTGGTTTGGGCAGGACGACCAACCCATGCGAACGATGTGAACCGATCGATGAGCTTGCAACAACTGGAATCCCTGATCTGCGACATTCCTGCGGATTGGGTCATACTGCAGAAAGGATCTCCACTGGCGCAACTGGGCGATTGGGCATACGCCGGAAAGGTGTTTGCCCCAGGTGACAATCTCGTTGATTTCGACGACACAGCCGCCATTATTTCCGAGCTGGACGAACTGGTCAGCGTAGATACCTCGGTGGCGCATCTGGCCGGAGCACTGGGCAAACCTGTTCGTCTGCTTCTCCCATGGATTCCTGACTGGCGATGGCTCTGGCAGCGTACGGACTCCCCTTGGTATCCGCAATTCAAGCTCTACCGTCAAGCGGTGCGGGGCGACTGGGAAGAGCCGCTTGCACGTCTGCATCACGATTTAACACTTGCGGTAGAAGCCGCCGAAAAGGGTAAACAAAATGGGTAGTATGCTGCGCTTCAACCTGAAACACCTGCGCAATAATTTCGGCATTGAGCGTGTTGTCGAAACAGGTACCGGGATGGGCAACTCGCTGGCATGGGCTGCGCAAGCCGGATTTGCCGAGCTGCACTCGGTCGAAATGGTCGAGAAACTCCATTCTGCCTGCAAGCAGCGCTTTGCCGGTCAGGCCCAAATACATCTTGAAGAAGGTAGCAGCTGTGACTTCCTCCAGCATTTTTCGACTGGCAAGCAACAACCAACGCTGTATTTTCTGGATGCGCACTTTTCCGGCGGTGCGGATTTCGGACTAACCAGCTACATCAGCTCGGCACAGGCGGAAGACAGTTTTCCGCTCCTGGATGAGCTCGATGTGCTGCTTGCGAATGATCTGTCCGGCTGCATCATCATCATCGATGACATCCGGATGTATTTCGAAGGATCGTTCCAGACCGGGGTCTGCCCGGAGTTTGCCCGGCGCTGGCAGGAACAAGCCGCACTGATCGCCCGTGTTGACCGACTCAAAGACACTCACACGGCATACCTGCTACGCGAAGATGAGGGCTATCTGGTCATCGCGCCAAAGGAAAAGCCACTTGATCGCTCAAGCTGGCTGATGATCCGGCCTCATGATAATTCAGGTCAGCTCAGCTATCGGCCAGGCGTTCCGGGCGTGACCGCCATTTCGGTGCAACGCCGGGTGCAGGATAGCCGGTTTGCCACCCGCTATTTTGTCGGCAACGGGATCGATGTTGGCGGTGGCGGCGATTCGCTAGCGCTGTATCGCGAATTTTTCCCCTTGGCGAAAAATATCTTCGTTTACGACCGTCCGCATGGGGATGCCCAGTTGCTCGCCAATGTTGCCGATAACAGCTTTGATTTTCTCTATTCGTCTCATTGTCTGGAACATTTGCGGGATCCAGCGGAAGCATTGCACCACTGGCTCAGGGTAGTCCGGCCTGGAGGCCACCTGATCATTAATGTCCCCGATGAGGATCTCTACGAGCAAGGGGTTTGGCCGAGTCGCTTCAATAGTGATCACAAGCTGACCTTCACGATAGCCAAGGCCGAATCCTGGTCACCCGTCTCGGTTAATGTGCTGGATCTGCTCGGACAATTCCGCCAGCACGCCGAAGTCATCACCCTGCAGCAACTCGACCACGGATATCGCCATAAAACCCTGCCGCAAGGACTGGATCAGACCCGGACACCGATGGCTGAGTGCGGCATCGAATTCGTACTTCGCAAGCGCTGACCGAGCCATTCGGGGCATTCAGATAAGCAGGCAAAAAAAAGGCACCCGGAGTACGGGTGCCAGGAAGATGGAGGAATGAAAAGTCACGCAGCTGACGCTGCGGGTTATCGCCATTGACTCTTCATCGCTGATTCTACAGGGATTCAGCAAAATGGCAACACTTGCTTTCTGTATTTGTACATAAAAATAACAATGCATTACACGGCAATTACTTTCGTAAGCATTGCCGTACATGGAAACAGGGGGAGAGAAAAAGACAGCGTCCGAACAACAGACGCTGCGCAATCAGATTTTGGATGGAAACGAAACAAGGCATGCATTTGCCTTCGGGAGCCATCCTGAAGCAGGTCGCTTATTAAGGCAAATCTAATATTCTAATCTTCCAAAAAAACAACAGTATCAAGGCCTTTATCTGTCGGCCGGATGCTGACAAAACCGGTTTTTTCGGTAAAATCCGCGCTTTACGCAAGGAAATACCGCCATGGTGCAAGTAGGCGTGGTCATGGGCAGCAACAGTGACTGGGATGTCATGCAGCATGCCGCCAAGCAGCTCAAGGCCTTCGGCGTCGAGTTCGAATGCCGGGTCGTTTCGGCGCATCGCACCCCGGATCTGCTGTTCGAATACGCGGAAACCGCCGCCGAGCGCGGGCTGACCTGCATCATCGCCGGTGCCGGCGGTGCCGCTCACCTGCCGGGCATGCTGGCCGCCAAAACGACGGTTCCGGTGCTGGGCGTCCCGGTTCCCAGCAAATACCTGCGCGGTGAAGACTCCCTGCTGTCCATCGTGCAGATGCCCAAGGGCATTCCGGTTGCCACGTTCGCCATTGGCGAAGCCGGTGCAGCCAACGCGGGCCTGTTTGCCGTGGCCATGCTGGCCGGCCAGCATCCGGCGCTGGCCCAACAGCTGACCGATTTCCGTGAAACCCAGAAACAGACCGTGTTGGCCATGAGCCTGCCGGATGTGGACTGATCACCGCGCATCATGCCCCTGCCCGGAAGCAGCCCAGCCGACCCGATGTGGCAACGCGTGCTGGCACGCGGCTTCTGGCGCAACCTGATCTGGCATGGCGCACTGGGCTGGGGCATTCCCTTTGCCGCACTGTTCGCCGCCATCCAGCAGATTACGCAGCGTAGCACCGAATTTCTGCCTGCGATGCTGCAGGCGCTCCCGCTGGGGCTGATAGCCGGCAGCATCTATGCCTGGGCCAACTGGGGTTATGCCAGCATCCAGGCCATCAAGGCCCGCCGCCTTGAGCGAGACCAAGAGGAAGACCAATGACCAAGCCGCTGACTTCGCCCATTCTCCCGCCAGCCATGCTCGGCATTCTGGGGGGGGGCCAGCTTGGCCGCATGTTTGCGACCGCCGCCAAAACCATGGGTTACCGCGTCACCGTACTGGATCCTGACGCCAGCGCACCGGCGGCCGACTTTGCCGATGTGCACCTGTGCAAGCCATATACTGATCGCGACGCACTGCAGCAACTGGTCGACACCTGTGCAGCGATCACCACCGAATTCGAGAACGTCAACGCGGATTCGATGCGCTGGCTGGCCGAACAGGGCCTGCGCGTATCGCCTTCCGGTGACTGCGTCGCCATTGCGCAGGATCGTATTGCCGAAAAGACCTTCATCCGCAATGCCGGGCTGGCCACCGCGCCTTTTCTGGCGATCCTGAACGCGGGTGATCTACCGGACGACCTTTCGCCCTATCTGCCCGGCATCCTGAAAACCGCGCGCCTCGGCTACGACGGCAAGGGGCAGGTTCGCGTCAAAACCCCCGAGGACGTGCGTTACGCGCTGTCCGAGCTGAAGCACCAGCCCTGTGTGCTGGAAAAAATGCTGCCGCTGGTTTCCGAAGTCTCGGTCATCGTGACACGCAGCCGCGCCGGTGAAGTCGTCAGCTTTCCGCCGGCGGAGAACGAACACGCCAACGGCATTCTGGATGTTTCAATCGTGCCGGCCCGCATTGCCGATGCCGTGACCGCACGGGCACGCGACATGGCGATGACGCTGGCCGAGAAACTCGACTACGTCGGCGTGCTGGCCGTGGAGTTTTTCGTGCTGGAAGGTGACGAACTGGTCATCAACGAAATGGCCCCCCGTCCGCACAACTCCGGTCACTACACACTGGATGCCACACTGACCACCCAGTTCGAACAGCAGGTTCGCGCGATGTGCGGCCTGTATCCGGGGCGCACCGAGCTACTCAAGCCGGTGGTGATGGTCAATCTGCTGGGGGATGTCTGGGGTGAGGATGGCAGCGAGCCGAACTGGGAAATCCTGATGACGGCCCCCAACAGCAAGTTGCACCTCTACGGCAAGAAAGAAGCCCGGGTTGGTCGCAAGATGGGGCATTTCAACGTGCTGGCCGAGGATGCTAACGATGCACTGGAACAGGCTCGCGCCATTATGGAAACTCTGGGCAACCAGCGTAGCGAAAGCTAATACCCACGCCCGTATCAATCAAAAAGCCAATTAATAAAAAGGCGGGGTAAATATACCCCGCCTTTTACTCTCGGACACATACCTGATTACGACCGCCATGCTTGGCCGCGTACAGCGCCTCGTCCGCACGCAGCAGGGCGGCGTCTGCGCTAGCCTCCTCGGAATGCAGGCCGGTAATGCCGATACTGACGGTCATGCTGATCTGTTCCGCGCCAGCATCAACCCGCAATTCGCTCACCCTGGCACGAATCCGTTCGGCCACACTGGTCGCGGCAGCCAGCGACGTCTGGGGCAAGGCCACCACAAATTCCTCGCCTCCAAAACGCGCGGCGAGATCGCATTCGCGCAGCGCCTGCCGGATGCAGCCGGCGGTCGCCACCAGCACCTTGTCCCCCACGTCGTGCCCCCAGCGGTCATTGATCCGCTTGAAGTGATCCAGGTCCAGAGCCAGCAGGCTCAGTGGCTGCCCGTAGCGCCGCGCCTCGCTGCAGGCCTGTCCGGCCCACTCGTCGAAGTGGCGCCGGTTGGCCAGCCCGGTCAAGGGATCGTGGCGCGAATCATAGGCCAGCTGCAGACGCTGCCGGCGATTGCGATAGGCCACATGCGCCAGCTGCCATTGCAGTAGCGCCAGCAGAGGGAAAAGCAACATCAGCATTACCAGCTGCGAATACCAGCTGTGCAGGTACTCGTCGCGGTCAATACTGATCACCTGCATCCAGCGACGCTCCGCTCCCGACTCCAACTCGGTGAGCACGCCGATGCGTTCGCTTCCATCGACACTGGAGTGGTAGCGCACAACCCCTTCGCCATACGCAGTGGCGTGCAATACCGGCTCCTGCCAGTTTTGCTGCTGCCCGGCCTGCAGGCCATGCGACGTCATGCCGGCAAGAAAGGCAATCCGGCTCTGTTTGCGGTCAATCACCACGATGCGTCCGGACTGGCCCAGATCAAAACCGCGGCGCAGGCTGATATTCAACTGTTCGTTGAGACGGCGATTGCTGATGAACGATTGCACACTCCCCAGCAGCTGCCCCTGCCGGCCCCGCAGGGTCTGCACTTCGACCAGCCCGCCGAAATCCTGATCTGCCTGCCCGGGCAGGCTGAGCACATACAGGTTGGGGTAGATGTCCAGCTTGAGGGCCTGCTCATCATCGGCAGCGTGGCTACCCGCAACGGCCACCGGCACATGCCCGGCATAGTCGACTACCTCGCCCGTGGCATCCAGCACCCTGATGCCGGCTATCCAGGGTGACTGGGTCTGTGCCCGCTGCAGATCAGTAACGCCCGCTTCGCCCCGCAGAATGCGATTCCCCAGAATCTGGCACTGGTAGTGCACCAGACTTTGCGTCTGCTCCAGCATCTGGGCATACAGCAGGGACGTATTGCGCAGGATCTGGACGGTAAAGCGTTCCAGCCGGTGTCGCTCATAGGCCAGATAGGCTGCGGCCAGCAGCAGTTGCAGCAGCAGCACGATGACCAGAGCCCAGCGCAGCAGGCGTACATCATCAGCCATTCGCAAACACCACTGCCGGATCGTCAGAATCATGGCCTACCTGTCTGCGGCATGGCCGCGGCGCATCGATAACTGCAGTATATCGGGCCAAACCGGCAGCGAAAGGCCGCTGTCACGTAAATCCGGCGCTTGCCGGCGTGCGGCGCAGCAGCTAGCCTTGTGCCTGAAAAAAACCGTCGCGGCCTCGGTTGCCGAAAATCAATGGAACACTGCCTGCAAGCCATGGTCGACGCTCCCGCATCGACCGCACTGGAAAATGTTCGCGCCCTCATCGGAGCCATCCGCCCGAAACAGGCCAGCGATAGCGCCACCGCAATCAACAATCTGCGGGCGCTGTCGTTTCTGCTGGAGCAACACCCAGCCTACCGCGAGGCGCTGCGTACCCAGCTCGACCAGCTGATGGGTAATACCCGTCAGGTTCAGCTCTACACGGACACCGGCATCCTTTCCAACGAACCGCTGCTGGCTGGCCTGCGCCGGCGCATCGGCGAGCGCCTGCTGCCGATCAAGCCCCGCCCGGAATTGCTGAAAGACGTGTTCGGGCTGCTGTTCGATCGCAAGGATGATTACCTCTGGCTCACCGAGATTCCCTACCAGGTATGGGCAGACATGTGCCACAGCCTGATGCTGGATGTCGAATTCCGCCCGGATCGTTACTCGCAGCTGCAGCGGCTGGAAGCCATCCAGGTGCTGTCCTGCCGGATTGCCACTATCGGGCTCGAGCCCGAGCTGGTGCAGAACTCCCCCGACATGGCGCGCTTCGAATCACCCTTCGTGCGGCAGAATGTCGAAACGCAATCCTTCATCGAAAACTACCGCAACGCGCTGGTTGCCGAAACCGAGCTCGATGACGACCAGAAGCAAATCATGGTGCTGCTGGATCAGTGCACCGAACAAATCGGCCGCATCCGCAAGCACGCGCTGCGCCACGGGGTATCGGTCAGCCTTACCTACCACCTGCTGCGGCTGGAACAGCACATCGAGCGCATGCAGACCCTGCTGGAACTGGTCGACCCTGTCCCCTCACCCAACTGGGGGCCATCCCTGCTGCGGCTGTTCCTGCAGCTGGTGCAGGCGGAAAACCGCAAGCACAGCCTGCGCGACGTACTGCGCGAGAATACCGAGCTGCTGGCCCTGCAGGTCACCGAGCACGCCAGCCATACCGGGGAACATTACATCGCGGAATCCCGGCGCGAGTGGCTGGGCATGTTCCGCGCGGCCGCCGGCGCCGGCATCATCGTCGGCTTCATGGCGCTGCTGAAAATCCTGATCGCCAAAGCGCATCTGCCCCCGCTGATCGAGGCCATCGCCTTCGGTCTCAATTACGGCATCGGTTTCATCATCGTCCATCTGCTGCATTGCACGATTGCCACCAAACAACCAGCCATGACCGCGGCCACCATCGCCGCCACGCTGCCTCCTCCGGGCAGCAAGAGTGTCGAAGGCTATTCGGCACTGGTCGAGCTGATCGTGAAAGTCGCCCGCACCCAGTTCATCGCCATCATGGGCAATGTACTGCTGGCGATGCCGGTGGCACTGGGGCTGGCACTGCTGTGGTCGCATTATCTAGGTGAGCCCTTCATCAATCTGGACAAGGCCGGAGTGCTGCTGCACGACCTGCGTCCGCTGGAGGGGCTGGGGCTGCCGCACGCCGCCATTGCCGGGGTCTGGTTATTCCTTGCCGGGCTGATTTCCGGCTACTACGACAACAAGGCGCTCTACCACCGCCTGCCGGAACGCATCGCCGCACACCCGCTGCTCAACCGGCTGCTGGGTGAACACCGTTCGTGGAAACTGGGGCGCTATGTCGAGCACAACCTGGGCGCACTGGCGGGGAATTTCTATTTCGGCATGATGCTGGGGCTAACCGGTTTTGTCGGCTTCCTGCTTGGCCTGCCGCTCGACATCCGCCACATTACCTTTTCGTCGGCCAATCTGGCCTTTGTCGCCGCGGCCGTCGACTTCAACCTGAGCTGGCAGATTGCCCTACTCGGGCTGGCCGGCGTAGCCATCATCGGTGCGACCAACCTGACGGTCAGCTTCACCTTGGCTCTATGGACCGCGATGCGCTCACGCCAGCGCCTGCTCTCGGAGCTCAAACCGCTGCTGGGCATGCTGCTCAAGCACTTTATGCGCCGGCCGCAGGATTTCTTCATTGCGCCACGCCAGCCCAAAAACAGCGAGACCACGGCCGGAGAGAGCGCGTGATTCTGGAAAACGCCCCCCTGAGCGCCCTGATCGACGCCCTCGCCGGCGAGGGCTGGGCCGAAGCCCGCGGTTTTCTGAGCCCCGGCGAAGTTGCCCGGCTGGCCGGCATCAGCCAGGCACGGCGGCAGGATTTCCATCGCGCCAGCATCGGCCGCGCCGCAGGGCAGAATGTACGTGACGATATCCGCCGTGACGCTGTGCTGTGGATCGACAACCAGGATCCCGAGCTGGGCTTTGTCATGCAGCGCTTCGCCGACTATCAGCAGCAACTCAATCGCGAGCTGTATCTGGGGCTCAACGAACTGGAACTACACTTCGCCGCCTACCCCGCTGGAGGCTTCTACCAGCGGCATCTCGACCAGCACCGCCAGCAAGACACCCGCGTCGTCACCGTCGTGCTCTACCTGAACCCGCCAGACTGGCAGAGCGATGATGGCGGCCAGCTGCGCCTCTATCTGGATGACGGCAGCCACCATGATGTACAACCGGCCGGAGGTACGCTGGTTACTTTCCTGTCGAACCGTTTCGAGCATGAAGTCATCCCCGCACGGCGCGAACGGCTGTCCCTGACTGGCTGGTACCGGCGCCGCTGACGATGCGCACCTTCGCGCTATGGCTGATCCGGCAGTACCAGCAACACCTTTCGCCAAAGAAAGGGTTTCGCTGTGCCTATCGTGTGCACACCGGCCGCTGCAGCTGCTCGGCACTGGGCTACCGCGCCATCCGGCGTTTCGGCCTCTGGCACGGCACGCGGGTCCTGCGGCAACGCCTGCTGCGCTGCGGAATTGCCTACCGGCGCTACCGCCACAGCATGCCACTGGCCAGTGCACTTGCCAGCCAGCGCGGCGACTGTGACTGCGCCTGCGACTTCCCCGATCCGGGTCATTGCTCGATCAATGACACGGCCGAACTGCTGGATTGTTGCGATTGCAACTGGCCATCGCGCAAACGCCGCAATGAAGCATCGACCTATCTGCCGCGCAGACACTGAAACGAACCAGCCAGTCCCGCGAGTGCCAGTTGCCTAGCCGAAGACCTCCGATCAGGGCCAAACAGCTGCAGACCGAGAGGAGCGGCCAGCCTTTGCGGCTCAGGTCGGTGTATCAACCTCATCCCACTGCGCACCCAGAAACTGCACCAGCCAGTTGAGCGCATGGTGCCGCTCCATCACCACGCCGGGCAGCAGACCACCATCGGGCTCGCGCTGCTGCTGCCGCGCCTGCCGGCAGGCCCAGTGGTAACGGAAATGCCGATCCAGCTGATCCAGAATTTCTGCGGCCGGCCGCAACTCGGCCTGTGCGAGCGCCTCCTCCCAATTCAGCCCGAACAGGCACTGCGCCAGCGCGGAAACGTCACAGATCGCATCAGGACGCGACAGCGGGGCCGGCGACAGGCGCAGCGCCCACACCAGCACCCGCAGCGCCTCGTAACGCCAGCAGGCATTCACCACGGCCTGCTCTTGCGGGGCAGGGTCATGCCAGAAGTCCACCTCGGCCGGGCTGAGCGCCGCGGCGGCAAGTGGCAGTCGCTCCGCCAGCTCATCGACGGGGATGGGGCGCCCCATCGCCAGCGATTCGGCACGCACCGCCACGGCAAACAGTGCGGCCGCACGGCGCAGCACCTCACCGGCCGGGCGCAGCAGCAGCTCTTCCTCCGCCAGCACCGGCGGCAGATGCGCCGGCACATGCACTCCCTCTTCCGCCAGGATCGCATCACTCTGCCGCTTGCGCTGCCAGGCACTGTCGGGATAGGGAAGACGGGCGTCCGCGTCGTCGCCACCGGCAGCAAGCAGCACGCGCAGGGCGGCATCACGCACCGAGCCATCGGGCAGGTAGCACACCACATTACTGCGTGCGGCCCAGGCACTGAATGCCGGCAAAGCCTCGTCGCTCACTTCAAGACTCAGCTGCACGCGCACACGCTGCAGATGGCGCATCAGGTGATACAGCGTAAAGGTCATTTGCTCGCGCAGGCTCAGAGCATACTGGACAAAACCATCCAGATGCCCGGCCAACTCCGGATCGGAGTGATCGCGCCGGCCCAGCAGGGTGTGCGGGAAATCTGGCTCGGGCACACACTGCAAAGTGCTGTAGACATTGATAAGCAGGGACATGGCGCACCTTGGCGAGAAAAGTGCCACTATGCCACAGCTTCGTAAAGCAACAGAGCCATGCAAGCATCGTGCAAAGAATACGGCTTCCCTGCACGATGCTGCTTCACCCTCAATACAGCGCCAGCGCCTTGTAGAGGCCGATCTGGTTGGCGGCCTGCTCCTGCTGCAGGTCGATCTGCACCAGCTGCGCTCCGTAATAACTGCGCTGTGCGAGCAGCACGTCCAGATAGCCGGCCACGCCCTTCTGGTAGCGCGCATCGGCCAGCTTCAGCGCCTGCTGGCTGGCGGCCAGTACACGCGATTGCGCGGCGAGCTGGTCGGCATCGCCCTGCAATTGCGCCAGGCCATCGGCCACTTCGCGGAAACCGCTCTGGATGGCTTTCTCGTAGCCGGCGACAGCCAGCTCGCGATCAACCTTCGCCGCATCAAGATTGGCCTGGTTGCGTCCGCCATCAAAGATCGGCAGATTGATCTGCGGCGCGAACAGCCAGGTGCCGCTGCCGCCCTTGAAGAGCTGGTTGAGCTGCGTGCTGGCCGCCCCCGCATTCGCAGTCAGCGTAATGGTGGGGAAGAAGGCAGCGCGGGCGGCGCCGATATTGGCATCGGCCGCGCGCAGTTGCTGTTCGGCCTGCTTCACGTCGGGGCGCTGCAGCAATGCCGATGAAGGCAGATCAGCCGGAATCGCCGGTACGCCCGGCACTGCGGCGCCCTGCCAGCCATCGGGCAGACTGGCGACATCGACCGGCGCGCCGGCCAGCAATTGCAGGGCATTGCGGGACTGCTGAACCTGGCTGAGGTAACGCGCCACATCCACGGCAGCCGTTTCGGTCTGCGTCTGTGCCTCGCGCAGCTCCAGCTCGCCGGCAACGCCGGCGGCCAGCCGCCGCTCGATCAGCTGCTGGGTTTCCTGGCGGCTGGCCAGCGTGGCGCGTGCCACCGCCAGCTTCTGCTGCGCAGCGGCGAGTGCATACCAGCCGTTGGCCACATTGGCGATCAGGCTAAGGCGAGCACTCTGTCTGGCCTCGGTCGTCGCCATGTAGTCGCGGAATGCGGCCTCGGACAGGTTCTGCACGCGGCCAAAGAAATCCAGCTCGAAACTGCTGATTCCCACGCCGGCAGCATACTGATGGCCGATGCGCGCCGCGCCATTGTCCGTGAGCGTTCCCGGCGTGCGCTGGTGCGTACCGCTGCCGGTGGCGTTGATCGATGGCATGCGCGCGGAATCGGCAATCTGGTACTGCGCGCGCGCCTTCTCGACATTCAGCATCGCCATGCGCCAGTCGCGGTTGTTGGCCAGCGCCTGCGCAATCACCGCCTGCAAGGCCGGGGCGGTGAATACTTGGCGCCAGCGCTGATCCTCCAGGGTATTGTCCTGCGATCCTTTACTATCGATGGCTTTACCGGCATACCCATCGGCATTGCCCAGCGTGGCCGGCACCGGCGCATCCGGCTGCCGGTAATCCGGCGCCAGATTGGCGCAACCGCCGAGCAGCGCAAGCACCACGGCGGCGGCGCTGCTGCGAATCATGAAATCGTGCATCTTGTTACTCCTGCCCATGGCTGTTCGTGTCCTGCTCGTGGCGCTTGCCGCTGAAACGGCGGCGCACGCGGACAAAGAACACCGGGACAAAGAAAATACCCAGTACGGTGGCGCTGATCATGCCGCCCAGCACGCCGGTACCGATGGCGTTCTGGCTGCCCGAACCAGCACCAGTGCTCAGTGCCAGCGGCAATACGCCGAAGGCGAAGGCCAGCGAGGTCATCAGGATGGGGCGCAGGCGCATGCGGATCGCGTCCAGCGTCGCACTCATCAGGTCCTGTCCTTTTTCGTGCAGATCCTTGGCGAATTCGACGATCAGAATGGCGTTTTTCGTCGCCAGACCGATGGTGGTCAGCAGGCCAACCTGGAAATACACGTCGTTGGACAAACCGCGCCCGGTCGCCGCCAGCAGGGCACCGATCACGCCCAGCGGCACCACCAGCATTACCGCAAACGGAATCGACCAGCTTTCATATAGCGCGGCCAGACAGAGGAAGACGATCAGCAGCGACAGTGCGTAGAGTGCCGGTGCCTGCGCACCCGATTCACGTTCTTCCAGCGACAGCCCCGTCCATTCATAGCCGATACCAGGCGGCAGCTTGGCGATCAGCGCCTCCATCGCCGCCATCGCGTCACCCGAACTCTTGCCCGGCGCGGCCGAACCCTGGATGTTGACCGAGGGTACGCTGTTGTAGCGGTTCAAGAGCGGCGAGCCGTATTCCCAGCTGGTGCTGGCAAAGGCCGAGAAGGGCACCATCTGGCCGCTGGCATTGCGCACCTGCCAGTCGTTCAGGTCTTCCGGCGCCATGCGACTGGCGGCCTCGCCCTGCAGATACACCTTCTTCACGCGGCCGCGATCGACAAAATCGTTCACATACGCCGAGCCCCAGGCCGTGGACAGCGTCTGGTTGATGTCAGACAGCGACACGCCCAGCGCCGTGGCCTTTTCCTGGTCGATGTGCAGGCGCAGCTGCGGCGAATCATCCTGGCCGTTCGGGCGCACACCCATCAGGTTCGGATCCTGCGCGGCCATCCCCAGCAACATATTGCGCGCTTCCATCAGCTTCGCATGCCCGACACCGCCGCGATCCTGCAGCTGCAGTTCGAAACCGGAGGCATTGCCCAGCTCGACAATCGCCGGCGGGGCAAAGGCAAACACCATCGCCTCCTTGATCTGGCTGAAGGCGCCCCAGGCACGGCCGGTAATCGCGCCGACATGCTGGTCGGGCGACTTGCGCTCATCCCAGTGCTTGAGCTGCACGAAGCCGATACCGGCATTCTGCCCGCTGCCACCGAAACTGAAGCCGGCCACGGTAAAGATCGAGTTCACGGACTTGGCTTCATCCTTCAGGAAGTGGTCTTCCACCTTCTTCAGCACGGCCACGGTCTGTTCCTGCGTGCTGCCCGGTGGCAGCGTCACCATCGAGAACAGGATGCCCTGGTCTTCTTCCGGCAGGAAGGACGTCGGCATGCGCACAAACAGCGCGCCCATTGCGATCACGATCACCAGATACACCACCATGTAGCGGCCGCTTTTCGCCAGCCAGCGGCTGACCACGTTCTGGTAGCGCTGGTTGCCGCGATCAAATACGCGATTGAACCAGCCGAAGAAGCCCTTCTCGCCATAGCTGTGCCCCTTCTCAATGGGCTTGAGCAGCGTCGCGCACAGCGCGGGTGACAATGTCAGCGCCACCACCACCGACAGCAGCATCGCCGACACCACCGTCACCGAGAACTGGCGGTAGATCACGCCGGTCGAGCCCCCAAAAAACGCCATCGGCACGAAAACGGCGGCCAGCACCAGCGCAATCCCGATCAGCGCGCCGGTAATCTGGTCCATGGACTTGCGCGTGGCCTCCTTGGGCGAGAGCCCTTCCTCGCTCATCACGCGCTCGACGTTTTCGACGACGACGATGGCATCGTCGACCAACAGACCGATGGCGAGCACCATGCCGAACATCGTCAGCGTATTGATCGAGAAACCCAGCGCCGCCATCACGCCGAAGGTACCCAGCAGCACGACCGGTACGGCAATCGTCGGGATCAGCGTGGCACGGAAATTCTGCAGGAAGAGGTACATCACCAGGAACACCAGCACCATGGCTTCCACCAGCGTTTTCACCACTTCTTCGATCGAGATCTTCACGAAGGGCGTGGTGTCATACGGGTAGACCACCTGCATGGCCTTGGGGAAGTAAGGCTGCATTTCGGCCATCTTGGTACGTACGGCCTCGGCGGTGGCCAGCGCATTGGCGCCGGTGGCGAGCTTTACGGCCAGGCCGGTGGCCGGCTTGCCGTTGAAGCGGCTGTCGACGTCATAGCTTTCCGCACCCAGCTCAACCCGCGCCACATCGGACAGGCGCACCTGGCCGCCGGCGGCGTTGGTTTTGAGCAGAATGCGCTCGAACTGCTCGACCGACTGCAGGCGCGTCTGCGCAATAATCGCCGCATTCATGCGCTGGCCGGGTACGGAGGGTGCTCCGCCCACCTGACCGCCGGACACCTGCGCGTTCTGCGCCTGCACCGCGTGGATCACGTCCAGCGTGGTGAGCTGGTAGTGGCTGAGCTTTTCCGGGTCCAGCCAGATGCGCATGGCGTACTGCGCCCCAAAGAGTTGCACGTCGCCGACGCCCTGCACGCGGCTGATCTGGTCCTGCACATTGGCAGCAACATAATCGGCCAGATCGGTCTTGTCCATGCTACCGTCTTCCGACACGAAACCCAGCACCATCAGGAAGCTGGCGGAGGATTTCGACACGCTGATGCCCTGTGCCTGCACCTCCTGCGGCAACTGCGGCATGGCGAGCTGCAGCTTGTTCTGCACCTGCACCTGCGCGATGTCCGCATCGGTACCCGCCTCGAAGCTCAGCGTGATGCTGACGCTGCCGTTCTGGTCGCTGCTCGAGCTGATGTAGCGCAGCCCGTCGATGCCCTTCATTTTCTGTTCGATGATCTGCGTCACCGAGTCTTCCACCGTCTGCGCGGAAGCGCCCGGATAGAAGGCCTGGATGGTGACCGCCGGCGGCGCGACGGCCGGATACTGCTCAACCGGCAGGCCGCGGATGGCCAGCAGACCGCCCAGCATGATGATCAGCGCGATCACCCAGGCGAAAATGGGCCGGTCAATGAAAAAACGTGCCATTGATCCTGCTCCTTATTTGCCGGCCGATGCTGACGCAGCAGACGCCACGGAGGGGGCCGAAGCCGTGGAAGACGCCCCAGATACACCAGCAGGTACTGCCGGCAAGGTATTTGCAGCAGAGGGCTTTACTGGCATACCCGGCTGCACTTTTTGCAAGCCCTCGACAATCACGCGGTCGCCTGCAGCCAGCCCCTTGCTGACCAGCCACTGGTTGCCTACCGTGCGGCTGGCCTCCACCACGCGGACTTCGGCCTTGTCGCCGCTGCCGACTACCATGACGGTGGCCTCGCCCTTGGGCGTGCGGCTGACGGCCTGTTGCGGCACGAGCAGCGCATCCTTCACCTCGGCCTGCTGCAGCCGGGCGCGCACGAACATGCCCGGCAGCAAGTCATGTTTGGGGTTGGGCACCAGCACGCGCAAGCTGACCGCGCCCGTGCCGGCATCGACCGTCACGTCGGTGAATTCCAGCTTGCCCGGCTGGGTGTGGGTGCTGCCGTCTTCCAGCACGATCTGGACCGGAATGCCGGCCTTGCCGGCCTGCTGGCCGAATTCGCGCTTCAGGCGCAGCAGCTCGGCGCTGGACTGGCTGATGTCGACATAGATCGGATCAAGCTGCTGCACGGTAGCCAGCGGCGCGGCCTGGCCCACTGCCAGCAGCGCACCCTCGGTAACTGACGACTTTCCAATCACACCGGCAATCGGTGATGTGATGCGGCTATATGCCAGATTGATGCGCGCACTTTCCAGCGCAGCCTTAGCGGCCGCCACATCGGCCTGCGCCTGCAGCCAGGCGGCCTGCGCATCGTCGTGTTCCTGCTTGCTCACGCCGTTAATAGAGACCAGTTCCTTGTAGCGCTCGGCCTTCAGCTTCAGCGTCATCAGATTGGCTTCCGCTTTGGCCAGCGTGGCCTTGGCACTGTCGAATGAAGCCTGATACACCTCGGGGTTGATCTGGTAGAGCAGCTCACCCGCCTTGACCTCGCCACCCTCGGCAAACAGGCGCTTCTGTACGATGCCGCCGACTTGCGGGCGGATTTCTGCCACGCGGTACGGTGTCGCGCGCCCCGGCAGCTCGCGCTCGATCGGCACGCTGACCGCGCTCAGCGTCACCACGCCGACGTCGGCCGGCCCCTGCGGCGGCATGCCGCCCTGGCCACCGCCGCACCCCGCCAGCGTCACGCCCAATGCCAGCATGAGCGCCAGCGGGAGGATCCCTTGTTTGAATGTCATGGTCTGTTTTCTCGCAGTCATTGCCCCGGCAGCCACACGGCTACCGGTTAAAATTAGAATGATCGTTCATTCTATGCATTTTGTCGATGCGAAACAAGCGGGTACAATGAAGGAAATATCACGATTGCATGACAATCAACTCTGTGTGCAAAGCAAAATGACAAGCGAAAAATCCTGTAATGAGCCCTGCCGGGCCGAAACCCGCCGCAACCAGGTCCTGTGCGCTGCCGCCCAGTGCTTCCGCCAGTCGGGGTTTCACGGCGCCAGCATGGCCAACATCGCGCGCACTGCGGGCATGAGTGTCGGCCACATCTATCACTATTTCGAAAACAAGGAAGCCATCATCGCGGCCATCGTGGCGGCTGAGCAGGAAAAAACCCGCGCGCTGCTGGAGCTGATGATTTCTGCCGAAAACACCATCGAAGCCATGATCGAATTTGCCGACAAGGGGCTGGATGAGCATCTGGACAGCGCCAACGTTGCACTGCAACTGGAGATCCTTGCTGAAGTCAGCCGCAATCCCCGGGTAGCGGAAATCCTCAGCGCCTCGGATCGGGCACTGGAAGATCTCGGCGACCAATTGCTCAGCAAAGCGCGCAGCGGCCTGCCTCCCTTGCCCCCGGACGAACTCGGCGCTCGCATTGAGGCAATCTGCGCCCTGTTTCAGGGACTTGGTTTACGCGGGCTTACCAGCCAGCGTCTGGAGCGCAACGCCGTACTTGCCGTACTGCAACGTACCATCCGCCAGATTGTTTCCAGTTAAATGACGCCTACCACCATCTCGCCCCAGCCACACGATCGGATCGATATGAGCATTCCACGGCAACTACACAGCCAGCGCCTCGTTTTGCGCGAATTTCGCCACGAAGACTGGCCTTTTCTGCACGCGCATTACCGTGATGGAGCCTGCACCCGCTTTACGTTCCGGCGCGCGCTCAGCGAGGGCGAAAGCTGGCGGGCGATGGCCAGTATGGCCGGACATTGGGCATTGCGTGGCTACGGCCCCTATGCACTCGAAGTACGCAGCACCGGTCAGGTCATCGGCGCGGCGGGACTCTGGTATCCGAATGACTGGCCGGCTCCGGAAATCAAATGGCTACTGGCGCGCGAGTTCTGGGGGCAGGGCTATGCCAGCGAGGCGGTACGCGCCATTCAGCAGATGGCCCGCGCCAGCCTGCCCGAGCTGCAACTGATCAGTTTCATCAACGCAGAAAATCAGCCTTCGATCCGTCTGGCTCTGGCCGTCGGAGCCAGCTTTGAACAGGAAGTGGCATTTCGCGGTAGCCCCTGGCACATCTACCGGCACCCACGATAGCCAACACTGACAGGCAGGGTATTGTCATTTAGACATTCAAATAAAAGGCCTGCATAGATATAGCCACAAGGGTATCAATACCCAAGCCGCTGGCAGATGGTCGACACCGCCCCGGCTGAATTCAGCGTGTAGAAGTGCAGGCCGGGTGCGCCACCGGCAAGCAGGCGGTCAGCCAGCTCGGTTACCACATCCAGGCCGAAGGCGCGGATCGATGCCACGTCATCACCCATGGCCTGCAGGCGCAAGCGCAGCCAGCGCGGAATTTCGGCACCACAGACATCGGAAAAGCGTGCCAGCTGGCTGAAATTCTGGATCGGCATGATGCCGGGAACGACCGGAATGGTCACACCTCGCGCCTGCACGGCGTCGCAGAAGCGGAAATAGGCATCGGCATTGAAAAAATACTGCGTGATCGCCGCGTCGGCACCTGCATTCACCTTGTTCACGAAATTGCTTATATCCGCCTCGGCGCTGACCGCCTGCGGGTGAAATTCGGGATAGGCAGCCACCTCGATGTGGAACCAGTCGCCGAATTCCGCGCGCAGAAAGCTCACCAGCTCATTGGCGTAGCGGAAATCGCCCAGCTCGACCATGCCGGAAGGAATGTCACCCCGCAGCGCGACAATATGCCGGATGCCGTGATCCTGGTAATTCTGGACCAGTGCCCGCAGGCGCTCGCGAGTGGCACCGATGCAGGAGAGGTGCGGGGCGGCGGCATAACCGGCGGCTCGAATGTCGAGCACCGCTTTGAGCGTCCCTTCTTGCGTACTGCCACCGGCACCAAACGTGACAGAGAAAAACTCCGGATTGAACTGCGCCAGCTGCTGGCAGGTCGTCTGCAGCTTGATCGCGCCTTCGGCGGTTTTGGCAGGAAAAAACTCGAAACTGATCGGCGGGCGCATCGGGCGTATGGGCAGGGCGGTGACAAAACACTGACTATAACAGCCGCCACTCACCCCGCCGCTGAAGCATTTTCATGCATGGCTTGCATGGCATTCATGGCGACGATCCGGTGAGGTGTGGCGCGGAGCCGTCAGCAGCAGGCAGTGACGGCAATATGGCTTGCAGATCCTTCAGCATCACCGGTTTGGACAGAAAAGCATCCATTCCGGCCTGCAGGCATTGCTGGCGATCTGCTTCATAGGCCCCCGCCGTCAGCGCAATGATCGGAATGGGTGATTGACCGCGCGCCAGCTCCTGCTGGCGGATCTGGCGGGTGGCTTCGTAGCCGTCCATGACCGGCATCTGGCAATCCATCAGGACCAGATCGGGCCTGGGCAGACGGCTCAGCCGCTCAACCGCAGCCAGCCCGTGCTCGACGCATTCCACTCGCTGTCCCAGTTTTTTCAGCATCGCCTCCACAACAATCCGGTTGGTGGCGTTGTCCTCGACTACCAGCACCAGCCGGGCAATTTGCGGCAGGTCACTTTGCCCGCCCCGGTCGCGCAACTGCTCGCGCGCCTCGTCATCGGCGGCAACCGGCTCAACCCGCACCCGAAACCAGAAGCAACTGCCTTCGCCTTCCCGGCTGCGTACCCCGACATCGCCCTGCATCATCAAGGCAAGCTTGCGCACGATCGACAGCCCCAACCCGGTGCCTCCATACGCCCGGGTGTTTGATGCATCCACCTGCGAGAACGGCTGGAACAACAACGCCTGCTGCTCCTGCGAAATGCCGATCCCATCGTCGCTGACGCTGAACTCCAGCTCGGCACGATCGTCAGCCAGTGCCAGTTCGCGGGCTTCGATGCGGACTATACCGACGGAAGTAAATTTGATCGCATTGCCGATCAGATTGGAAAGCATCTGTCGCAGGCGCACCGGATCGCCCCGGTAGCGGCCCCGGGCGTCGCCATGCCAGCACTGTTCGAGCTGCAGATTCTTGCTTCTGGCCAGCTCGGCAAACAGGGCGGCGGTTTCCGCCAGCAATTGGGCGGGATGGAAAACGACACTCTGCAGCTGCAGCTTGTCGGCCTCGATTTTGGAAAAATCCAGAATGTCATTCAGCAGCGTCAGCAATACCTGACCGGATCCGAGAATGATGCGGGCGTAATCCCGCCGCTCGCGCTCGGACAATTCCTCTTGCAGCAGCAATTGCGCCATCCCGAGCACCCCGTTCAGCGGTGTACGGATTTCATGTGCCATCGTCGCCAGGAACTGGCTTTTGGCGGCATTGGCCGCATCGGCCGCCTCTTTGGCCTGCGACAAGGCGGCCTGCGAGCGGCGGCGCTCGCTCACATCGACCAGCGCCCACAGCGACTCGCCATTATCCAGATCGAGCATCGCACCACTCACTTCAACCCAGCGGATTTCCGCGGTTTTGGTCACGAACTGATGTTCTGCACGGTATACCAGCCCCTGTGCCAGCAAAGGATAAGCCGCCTCGCCCAGCGCCAGATAGCCAGCCTCATCCGGATACAGCACCCGGGTACTTTGTCCGATCAATTCGTCCGGCTGGTAACCAAGCAGCCGATCGAATGCGCGATTGGTCCAGCGGATAATCCGCTGGCTGACGCGGAAAATCACGATCAGGTCGTTTTCCAGCATCGCGCGCTGCTCGGCCAGTACCGCCTGCATCTGCCGCTGGATGCGACGGCTTTCAGTGGTGTCCTCGACAAACGACCAGATGCAGGACTGGCCATCGCGATCGGAGACCAGCGTACCATTGAGCAGCAGCGGAATCAGGCTGCCATCCTTGCGGATGTACTCCTTTTCATACGGCCCGTAGCGCCCGGTACGCTGCAGCTGCTCGAGTTGCCGCTGCTCATCGGCCTCATAGTGCCTGGGCGTGAGTTGCCAGTAATCCAGCGCACGCAACTCGTCTGCCGAGTAACCGCAAATCTGCAGGAATGCTTGGTTGAATTCCAGATACCGCCCCTGCATATCGGTCATGGCGATCCCGATTGGCGACAGCTCGTACAAACCACGCAATTTTTGTTCACTCTCTCTTAGCGTGCTCTCCATCCGCTTGCGCTCGGCCTGCAAGGCGGTGATCAGCAAGCCCGTCACCACGCAGGTGGTCATGAATGCCCACACCAGATAGGGCACCTGGGCAGCATCATGCAGCGCAAATACCCCGCGTCCGGTTGCCGAACCGAACACCGCCAGCACGGAAAAAGCCAGGCTGGGAATCACGGCGCCAGCAATGCCGAAGCGCATTGCAGCCAGAGCCACCAGCGACACCGGCAGAAATGCCAGAGGCAAATGACCCGTCGCCGAATCGCTGCGCAGAAAAATGAACCAGCCAAACAGCAGCGCCAGTACCAGCCACGCCAGCATTTCCCTGAGCTCGCGCCAGCCAGGCCTGCGCCAGCCAGCAAGGATCAGCATGCACAGTGGCGCCCCGAGCAGGACACCCACCGCGTCCCCCAGCCACCAGGTCAGAAAGGCACTGGCGAAGGCGGCAGCCGGGATAACACCGGCCAGCAGCAAACTGAGCGCGCCGCCGCCTGCCGAGATCAGCATTCCAACAGCGGCGGCCAGCAGCAACAGCAACGGATCGCGCTGGCGGGCAAAACTGGCCAGAAATCCCGTGCGCAGCAACAGTTCGACAGCCAGTAGCGGCGCCAGCGTATTCCCAAGAGCAATGGCCACTGCCAGCGAGGGAGAGCCGATGGTCAAATTGACCAGCAGCGCCCCCAGTGCCACCGCGGGCCACAAACCCCTGCCCCAGCAAAACAACCCGGCAACGGCAATGCCCGTCGGCAACCAGATCAGGGTGATATGGGCATCCACCGCGGGCATGCGCAAACCCAGCCAGCCAGCCGCAAAGTAGGAAGAAAGCAGAGCCAGAAAGCGCAGCATCGTCAGGGGATATCCGTTGACAAGCATCAGGCAGAACAGGCCGGCGGACGACCCTGCCCGGCATCAGCCAGAATGTTTCTGCAGTATGGCTTACACTGCGGAATTGCCAACTCGGGAATCCCTCAGCGAATGCAATGACGGCGGGGGATGGCAGAAAAAAAGAAACCCCGGCTCAAGGGGACAGCCGGGGCCCAATGTGTGCTCCGATCTGATCGGAGCTCCCGCTCAGGGAGGAAAAGCGGGGGGTGCAGGGGCGCACCCGATTGAACATTAGGAAAGTTCGCCGGAAAAGCAAACTGGAATCGATTACCGCTCGTCAGTGTCTTGTATGCTTGCTTCGTGATCAGGGTCATCCATGAACTGCTCGGCCTGTGCGGCAAGCGCCTGCGCAAACCACTGCCCGACGATCGTTTCGGTTTCCTCGACACCCTGTTTTTTCAGGCTGGAGAAGAGCTGTACCGTTACCTGGGGGAGCTCGGCAAACTGCTTTTTCACTTCGCGCAGCACCTTGATGCTGTCCTGTTTGCTCAGCTTGTCCGATTTGGTGAGCAGGCAGTGCACCGGCTTGCCGGTCGGCAGGAACCAGTCGAGCATCTGGCAATCCAGTTGCGTAAGCGGGCGGCGCGAATCCATGATCAGCACCAGCCCGATCAGGTTACTACGGTTAACCAGATACAGCCCCAGCAGCTTTTCCCAGTGCGCACGCACTGCTGCGGGCACTTCGGCGTAGCCGTAACCCGGCAAATCGACCAGCCGGCGCTCCTGCCCAAAATCGAAGTAATTGATGTGCTGGGTGCGGCCGGGGGTCTTCGAAACAAACGCCAGGCGGGTATGATTGGCCAGCGTATTGATCGCGCTGGATTTTCCGGCATTGGAGCGCCCGGCAAAGGCGACCTCCAGCCCTTCGTTCGGCAGTGAACGCAGGTCATTGACGGTAGTAAGGAATTGCAGACCACGAAAGAGCGACATCAGAGAGCGGCCAAAGTAGTTTGAAAAAAAGTCTTGTTATAGAATAACAGGATTTGATCGAATCCAACCGCCGCGCTAGACCGGCGGACCGCCTCACTGAGGGAGCACACACCATGCGCCGCGTATCCGCCGCCATCACCATTGCCGCACTTTTCCTGTCCATTCCCTTTGCGTCGGCTGCCAGCAAGGGCAACCCGCAGGAGGGCAAGAAAATCGTTGATAACGTCTGTGCCGCCTGCCACGGCGCCGATGGCAACAGTGTGATCCCGGCCAACCCGAGCCTTGCTGGCCAGCATCCGGAATACATCGTGAAGCAGCTGCAGGAATTCAAGGCAGGCAAGCGCAAAAACGGCCAGGCTGCCGTGATGCTGGGCATGGCAACGCCGCTGTCGGATGCCGACATGCAGAATGTGGCGGCCTACTTTGCCGAGCAGACCTCCAAGGAACGCGGCTCATCCAACAAGGATCTGGTTGCGGCCGGCAAGAAAATCTATCGTGGTGGCATCGCCAGCAAGAATGTTCCGGCGTGTATGGCCTGTCACGGCCCGAGCGGCGCCGGCATTCCGGGCCAGTATCCGCGCCTGAGCAGCCAGCATGCTTCCTATGTGGCTGACCAGATGAAGGCCTTCCGCACCGGCGAGCGTGGCAATAACCAGGTGATGACCGACGTCGCCGCCAAGATGTCTGATGCCGAAATCAAGGCTGTCGCCGAATACATCCAGTCCCTGCACAAGTAAGCACTGGCCATGCAGGTCCGGTCGCCGCGGAACCAATTGCGGCGGCCTTCATCCAAGAGGGGCGCGTCACGCCCCTCTTTGACATTTTCCGGCTCATGAACCGTTCCCGATCTTCTTTACCCCGCGCCCTGTTCGATCTCTTGTCGTCGATGCGCTTTGCGGTCAGCCTGCTGGTTGTGCTCGCGATTGCCAGTGTTATCGGCACCGTGCTCAAGCAGAACGAGCCCTACAACAACTATCGCATCGAATTCGGCGAATTCTGGTTCCAGCATTTCGAGGCGGCCGGGCTCTTCGACGTGTATCACTCGGCCTGGTTTCTGCTGATCCTGACGTTCCTGGTGGTTTCAACCAGCCTGTGCATCTGGCGACATGTTCCGGGAATGCTGCGCGAGATGCGCTCCTTCCGCGAGCGCGCCACGCTGTCATCCCTGCAGCGCATCAGCCACCACCTCGAAAGCCCCGCCCCCCTGGCCGCCGAGAGCGTCACCGCGCATCTCAGCGCGCATGGCTACCGCTGGCGCGTCCGCGAGGGCGAAGACTACACACTCTACGCGGCCAAGAAAGGCAGTTACCAGAAGCTGGGGTATTTCTTTGCCCATGCCGCCATCGTGGTGATCTGTCTCGGCGGGCTGATGGATGGCAACCTGCCGCTCAAGCTGGCGGAAGCCTTCGGCGTCAAGCACCCCGAAGTCCGCTCGATCCCGCTGGACCAGATTCCACCCGCCAGCCGCCTGCAGGCCGATAACCTCAGCTTCCGCGGCAATGTCTTTCTCTCCGAGGGCTCGGCTGCGGACGTCATTTTCCTGAATGCCGGGCAAGGCTATTTCGTGCAGGAACTGCCATTCCGCCTGCAGCTGAAGGCCTTCCACATCGAGCATTACAGCACTGGCCAGCCCAAGCGCTTTGCCAGCGATATCGACGTGTTCGATCTGAACGGCAAACTGCTCAAGAGCGGCACGGTCGAAGTCAACAAACCACTGATTGTCGATGGTGTCGCCATCTATCAATCCAGCTTTGGCGATGGTGGCTCGGGCCTGCAATTGCGCGTCTGGGATCTGGCCAGCAGTCAGGCCAGCGCCGTGGCCACGCGTTCCCAGGTCAGCCAGGACATCAGCATCGCAGGCAAACGCTACACGCTGGAGCTGGGCGACTTCCGCCCGATCAATATCCAGAACATGGGGCGCACCTCCGCCGAACCGGACAACCTGCAAAGCGCCATGGCCGTCGCTCAAAGCGTGAAAGGCGACCACAATGTCCGCAATTTCGGTCCGATGCAGCAGTTCAAGCTGCGCGACGAAACCGGGCAAGCCATTGAATACCAGAGCTACATGCTGCCATGGCAGGAAGATGGCGCCTTTTATATGCTGTCGGGTATACGCAGGGAAGTCTCGGAATCATTCGGCTTTGTCCGCATACCCCTCGATAGCGATAACCGCCTCGACACCTTCATGCGCTTGCGCGCGATCCTGACCGATCCCGCACAGCACGCCGTGATCGCCCGCCAGACGACGGCCAAAGCCTTCGCTGCCGGAGGTGTGTCCGCCAGCGGACGCGAGCAGTTCGAGCAGATCACGCTGGGCGTGCTGGAGCAGTTCGCTCGTGGCGGCTTCCCGGAAATCGACCGCTTCCTGACCGAACGCGTCCCCGAAGCGCAACGCAATGTCGTTGCCCAGACCTACCTGAAAGTGCTGCAGGGCGCGACCTTCGAAGCGTTGGCAATCGCCAATAGCCGCGCCGGCCTGCCCACTCCGGCCGAAGATGCCAAAGCCTTCCGCTTCAACCAGGATGCACTGGTCGCCATCAGCAACCTGTTCGACTACGGGCGACCGGCACTGATCCAGCTCGAAGGTTTTGATGAAGTCAAAGGCAGCGGTTTTCAGCTGACCCGCTCACCCGGCAAGAATGTGGTCTATCTGGGCTCGCTGCTGCTGGTGCTGGGGATTTTCTGCATGTTCTATATCCGGGAAAACCGGCTGTGGATCCGCCTGAGCCCGCAGGGCACACTGCTGGCACTGACCAGTAATCGCCGCACCGCTGACCTCGACCGTGAATTCGACCTGCACCGCGCCGTACTGCTCCCCCAGACCGCCGCGGAACAGGAGCAAGACAAGGAAACACCATGAACCACACGCTTCGCACACCGATCGGGCGCCTCGATTACGCCTTCGCCGCGCTCATCCTCTTCGCCGCGGCACTCACTTTCAAGCAGTACGGCAACTATCTGGATTATTACGAGCAGGGCATCCTGCTCGGCAGTGCCGCCGGCATCGTCTGGCTGGGCTGGTTCTGGAAACCACTGCGGGTATTCCTGCCGCTGTGCGGCCTGCTGGCGCTCGGCGCCATCGGCTTGTATGACGGCGCTCTTGCCAACGGCAGCAGCCGCTTCTGGCTGAAATACGCACTGTCCAGCCAGTCTGCCGTGATGTGGATGTGCGTGCTGTTCTTCCTGGCCACGCTGATGTACTGGGTCGGTCTGCTGCGCAAATCCGCTACGGCGCTGGGCGTTGCCAGTGGCCTGACCTGGGCCGCGGCCGCAGCCGCGATGATCTCCAAGCTGGTTCGCTGGTATGAGAGCTACCTGATCGGCGCGGATGTCGGGCATATTCCGGTCTCCAACCTGTATGAAGTCTTCATCCTGTTTTGCCTGATCACGGCGCTGATGTATCTCTATTACGAGGCGCGCTACCAGGCCCGCAGCATGGGCGCCTTCGTGCTGCTGGTCATCTCGGCGGCGGTCGGCTTCATCATCTGGTACACCTTCGACCGCCAGGCCCATGAAATCCAGCCGCTGATTCCGGCGCTGCAGTCGTGGTGGATGAAGATCCACGTTCCGGCCAATTTTGTGGGTTATGGCGCCTTTGCCATGGCCGCCATGCTCGGCGTCGCCTGGTTGCTGGCAGAGCCGGCCAATCAGTCCAGCAGCCAGCGCCGCAGCCTCTGGCTGGCCGCCGCCCTGATTGCGGTACTGGGTCTGGGCCTGCATCTGGGCGCTGGTGCTCTGGGCGAAACCGGCGCGCCACGCGCCATGTTTGCCGCAAAATTTGCCTACTGCGCGGCACTGCTGTGCGTGGTGGCCGCCAATCGCGGCCAGCTGGCCAGCTACCTGCCTGCCCCGGCGGTGCTGGATGAGATTTCGTACAAAGCCATTGCCGTGGGTTTCCTGTTTTTCACCATCGCCACCATTCTGGGTGCCATGTGGGCTGCCGATGCCTGGGGTGGCTACTGGAGCTGGGATCCGAAAGAAACCTGGGCACTGATCGTGTGGCTGAATTACGCGACCTGGCTGCACATGCGGCTGGTGAAAGGCTGGCGCGGCGCGACACTCGCATGGTGGTCGGTTGGCGGACTATTCATCACGACGTTCGCCTTCATCGGGGTGAACATGTTCCTGTCGGGCCTGCATTCCTATGGCGGACTGTAGTTATTTGTCGTCATAAAAGCTTCACCTGATCCCCGGTTGCGCACAGCAGGCCGTATAATCGACTGCTAATAATCGCAGAAGAAGCATCCGGAATGCTCGCATCATCAGGGGGGTTGGGATATGGAACTGACATACCGTTTTAGCAAAACGCAACTGGGACTGGACGAAGTCCAGGAACGCGTTCTGGGACTGGGGCTGAAGCAGCGCCAGGTTCTGATCATGGTGGACGGCAAGAAAACCGTCGCTGATCTGCAGCGCTTTGTCCCGGAACCCGAACTCAGCCAGCGCTTGCAGGAGTTGCTCGGCCAGCACCTGATCGAGTTGCTGCACGATGTCGCCCCAGCCCCACCCCGCCCCGCTCCCGCTCCCGCGCCAGCGGCGACGCACAGCAGTCCGGCGACGGCACCGCTGCAGGTTAACGGCCTGCCTTCAGCACGCAATCTGGCTCAGATCCGCATGATCCTGGCCATGTGCAGCCAGCAATACCTGAACGATGCACTGGATACCATGCTGATTGATCTGTTTGATAACCTCAGCGGCCCGGACGACCTCAACTTCTGCATCGATGCCTGGCACAAGCGCATGCTGGCAGCGGGCTTCGACGGCATCGCGGAAAGCCACATGTCCCAAATCCGCGCGGCATTGCGCTGAATTTGCGTTAGATCAAAACAACACCCGGGTGCCATCACGGCCACGTCGGTCAGAAAATGTAGCCTCGCTATTGCAACTACATCATAAAAGCCTTATATCGGTAAGACGACGTTGCAAGATTGGTGAGCACCATGGATAGCACTCTCTTCCAGAAGACCGCACTCGGGGTCAACGAGCTGAATGAACGCGGCGGACTGATCAGCCAGAAAGAACGCCGCCTGCTGATCACGATAGACGGCAAGCGCGACGCGACCATTCTTGCGGCGCTCCTGCCCGGTGAAGATGTACCCGGCATGCTGCTGAAGCTGCGCAACCTGGGGATGATCGCGGCCGTCAAGGAAACCAAGGTCGACCCGCTCGATTTCGCCGGCCCCGTGACCATTGCCCCCAAACTGCCGGTCAGTAATACCCGGCAACTGGATGCGGCTCGCAAGGTGATTCTCGATGTAAGCCAGCAATACCTGGGCCAGAGCTGGGCCGATCGCCTGGGCGAACAGCTGGGCAAAGTGCGCCATGCCGACGAATTCGCCCCGATCATCGAACAATGGCTGACTGCGCTGCGCCGCTCCGGTCATCGCGGCGCAGCCGACACCGGTCAGCGCCAGGTGAATGCGCTACTGGCAACTCAAGAGGCATAAGCGCACGCCGCTGCTAGTCTGAATCCCCTGTCGATATCCCGGAAAGGGTTTTCGGGTTGATTACAGCATCCAGCAGCACTTGTTCAAAGGCGCTCCAGTCGGGCGCCTTTTCTGCGTGCACAATTACCTCGCAGCGGCTATCACGCCGGTAGGCCGAAGCTTGCACGCCGGGATAGCCGTCGACCCAGTCAAAGCGGTACCAGTCACGTTCGGTATGGAACACCCCCTTGGCCCGACTCAGTCCGGCAAGACCTAGTGCGGCATCCTGCCCCAAGCGCTCGAACAATCCGGCCAAAGCGGCACTGAAAAACTGCGTCTCTGCCGGAAAAATCCAGCCGCAACTGTGCGAATCGAGGCTGGACTGCGCCTTGCGCAGCGGCCAAGCCTCCGGCGCAGGCTCTGCGGCAGGCTTGTTGCGCCGCATTGGCTGCACGGGACTGCGCTGGTGCGCGCTCGGGATCTGCGGCGCCTTCCCCCAGCGCTCGGGTTGCAGCTCGATATCCAGCAACCCGGCAGGGAAAATGCCCTGGCTGGTCTCATGACAAGCCAGTTTGGGCGGATAGAGTTTGCCGACCAGCTCACGGGCGAGTTGCAGCTGCGCCACATCCGCACGGTCGCATTTGTTCAGCACCACCACATCGGCCAGCTGCAGCTGATCGCGCCAGGTTTCATGGCTGTTGTAGCGGGCATCGCCAACATGAGCCGGATCCAGCAATGTAATCACCCCCCGCAGCTCGAAGGCCTTGGCCAGCATGGGATCACGCAGCAGATCGACGATCCCGGCCGGATGTCCCAGGCCAGACGGCTCGATCAGCAGCCGGGCGGGGCGTCGCGCGCGCAGCAAGCGTGTCAGCGAAACTCGCAGCAGCGGGCTGGTCGTACAACAGATGCAGCCACCCGGCACTTCGGCAACCTGCAGCCCCTCGCCACAGCTGGAGAGCGTGGCACCATCGATACCGACTTCACCGAATTCGTTGACCACCACCGCCCAGTATTCGTCTGCCGGCTTGTCTGCCAGCAAATGCGTTAACGCCGTGGTTTTGCCCACCCCGAGAAAACCGGTCACCAGATTGACGGGCACACGCGCAGCGGCTGTCATTGCGCTTCGCCCGGCGCAGCCTTGTGCTGGCGCTTCTTGGCTTCGTCGGTATGCAACTGGGCCATGGCCTTGCCCATCTCGCCGACCAGCACCAGAGCCATACCCTGCTCAGCACGCAACAGCGCGGCGTCGATCAGTTCCTGTTCTTCGCGCCGCGGCGGCTTGAGCACGAAGCTGGCCACTTCATTCTTGTTACCCGGATGACCGATCCCGATACGCAGCCGCCAGAAATTGGGGGTCGAAAGATGCGACTGGATGTCCTTCAAGCCGTTATGCCCGCCATTGCCGCCGCCCTGCTTGAGCTTGAGCTGGCCGGGACCGATGTCGAGCTCATCATGCAGCACCAGAATCTCGTCGGGCAGGATCTTGTAGAACTGGGCCAGTGCAACGACCGCCAGCCCGCTGCGGTTCATATAGGTCTGTGGTTCCAGGAACCAGACATCCTGACCATGCAGGCGGCCACGGCCGGCGAGGCCATGGAATTTACTGTCCAGCCGCAGGCTGGCGCCGGCTTCGCGCGCCAGAGTATCGACCAGCCAGAAGCCGGCATTGTGACGGGTTGCGGCATATTCGGCACCGGGGTTGCCAAGACCGACGATCAGGCGGATGGGTTTGTGCTGGGACATGGCGAGCGAGCAATGCAAAACAAAATGCGATGATACCGCGAGCAGACCCGACGGGAGCAGGCAAAAAAAAACCGGCCCGAGGGCCGGTTTGTAAGCAAGGACTGAGAGGGTCCTCGTTGTGCGCAATCGTGGCTGCCTGCAGCCTGTACCGAGATTGCCCCGAACCCATCTTCGGAGCCCGCCATCCGCCGCACATTAATACCACTTAACTTTCCATCATCGTCACCGGAAAAGTGGCTTAACGCGTCTTACCGCATCGCTATTGGCGTAGACGGAGAATGCTATGGGTACAGGGGGGGTGTCAAGCCAAATGCATAAGGGTTATCCCGTATACCAGCGACTATCGCAAGCGCGGACAAATTCCCACCTCCAGGCGACAACAGGAACAAGTGGCATTTTATCGTTTACTGATTAATGCCAGATCAGACTAAAGGACTACCCGATCTTCAGCACTTGCCGATCGCCCCCAGGGCCGACAGTCGCGCCTGGCGCACGGCCTCCGGAATACGGGCCTTTTCAGCACATTGCCGCGCCACTGCCCCCGCATCGACGGCCTGTACCAATTCCAGCGCCCGCACTAGATAATCGTGCTGCGGGTAGGCGCACTGCTCGAAGCCCGTTCGCCCGCGCGCATCGGCCAGACAGGCCTGGAGCAGCTGCGTGAAACGCACCGGCCGGCGCAAGGCATCACAACGCTGCAGCAGATCCAGCAAGGTGCTCGTGCGCAGCTGCTCTGCGGTATGCACCAGCGTGTGCTCGCGACAGCACAGTACCGCCAGCTCGCGACAGTCCACCGGCACACGCAGGCGCTCGCACAGTGCCTCGACCAGCGGCACGCCTCGTGCCTCGTGACCAATATGCCGCGGCAGGATATCGGGGGGCGTGGCTGCCTTGCCCAGATCGTGACACAGTGCCGCCCAGCGTACCGCCAGTGGATACTGCTGCTGCGCGCAGTAATCCAGCACCAGCATCACGTGCACACCCGTATCCACTTCAGGGTGGTAATCCGCCCGCTGCGGCACGCCCCACAGCGCCTCGATTTCCGGTGCAATGCGCGCCAGCGCACCGCTTTCCCGCAAAATACCGAACATGATCGACGGCTGCGCCTCCATCAGCCCGCGACTGATTTCCTGCCACACGCGCTCGGGAACCAAATGATCGACTTCGCCGCTGGCAACCATCTCGCGCATCAGCGTCATGGTTTCCGGTGCCACGGCAAAGCCGAAACGCGCGGCAAACCGGGCGAGACGCAAAATCCGTACCGGATCCTCGGCGAATGCCGGCGAAACATGGCGCAACACACGGTCAGCCAGATCGGCCCGACCATGATACGGGTCGATGATGTTGCCCTCGGCATCCTCGGCCATCGCATTGATGGTGAGGTCGCGACGCAGCAGGTCTTCTTCCAGCGTTACGGAAGGGTCGGCAAACACCGTAAACCCCTTGTAGCCATGACCGGATTTGCGCTCGGTACGCGCCAGCGCATATTCCTCATGCGTGCGCGGATGCAGAAAGACCGGAAAATCCTTGCCGACCGGCTGATAGCCCTGCGCCACCATCGCCTCCGGGGTCGCGCCGACCACCACCCAGTCGACATCCTGCACGGGCAGGCCCAGCAAACGGTCGCGCACAGCGCCGCCGACACGATAGAACTGCATGATCTTTCCTTGTGAGCTTTTATCATTTTCATTCGACCCGCTTTCGCGGCTAGAATCAAGCGCAATTCCCCACTCAACCGCAGGATCACGCCCGATGAAAATCGCCAATAGCGTTACCGACCTGATCGGCAACACCCCGCTGGTCAAACTGAACCGCGTTACCGATGGCTGCGTTGCCACCGTGGTCGCCAAGCTGGAATACATGAATCCCAGCCACAGTGTGAAAGACCGGATTGCCGTCAGCATGATTGATGCCGCCGAAGCCGCCGGCAAGATCGGTCCGGATACGGTGATTGTCGAGCCGACCTCGGGCAACACCGGGATCGGACTGGCGATGGTCTGCGCGGCACGTGGCTACAAGCTGGTACTGACCATGCCGGAAACCATGTCCAAGGAACGTCGTGCCCTGCTGCGCGGCTATGGCGCCGAGCTGGTGCTGACCCCGGGGCCGGAAGGCATGGGCGGCGCGATTGCCAAAGCCAAAGCGCTCGCCGAGGAGCACGCCAACTACTTCATGCCGCAGCAGTTCGAAAACCCGGCCAATCCGGAAATCCACCGCAAGACCACCGCCGAAGAGCTGTGGAATGACACCGACGGCCAGATCGATTTCCTGATTGCCGGGGTTGGCACGGGTGGCACCATTACCGGCGTGGCCGAAGTCCTGAAGGCGCGCAAGCCGTCCTTCAAGGCCGTGGCCATCGAGCCGGATGCCAGCCCGGTGCTGTCGGGCGGCCAGAAAGGCCCGCACCCGATCCAGGGCATCGGTGCCGGTTTTGTTCCGGGGGTACTCAACACCCAGGCTTACGACGAAGTCATCCGCGTGACCAATGATGACGCCTTTGCCACCGCACGTGCGCTGGCCACCCAGGAAGGCATCCTGTCCGGCATTTCCGCCGGTGCCGCCGTCTGGGCCGCTCTGCAGGTTGCCAAGCGCCCGGAAAATGCCGGCAAGCTGATTGCGGTGATCATTCCATCCTTTGGCGAGCGCTACCTGTCGACCAAGCTCTTCGAAGGGCTGATCGACTAAGCCCGCCGCACGCCATGAAAAAACCGGCCTCGCGCCGGTTTTTTCATGGGTATCTGAATGCAGCCCTTTAAATTAAAGGGTTGCATGGCAATACCTCAATCACCCAAGAACAGCTGGTAGGCCGGGTTGCTGCTTTCATCCCACCACGGATAGCCGATCATCTGCAGGAATTCGGCAAACTGCGCCTGATCACTGTCAGGCACCTGGATGCCGACCAGCACCCGGCCATAATCGGCACCGTGATTGCGGTAGTGGAACAGGCTGATATTCCAGCCGACATTCATCCCGTTCAGGAAGGCCATCAGCGCGCCCGGGCGCTCGGGGAATTCGAAACGCAACAGTCGCTCGTGCGTCACCTGCGGGGCGCGGCCTCCCACCAGATGGCGGATGTGCAACTTGGCGACCTCGTTATCCGAGAGATCCAGTGCGGCCAGCCCGGCTGCCGCCAGCTTCTCGATCAGATCGACCACTTCGCTGCGGTTCTGGATCGACAGGCCGACAAACACATGCGCAGCCTCAGCGCTGGAATAGCGATAATTGAATTCGGTGATGTTGCGCGCACCCAGCAGCTCGCAAAATGCCTTGAAACTGCCCGGCTGTTCCGGAATCGTCACGGCAATGATGGCTTCGCGCTGCTCGCCCATCTCGGCCTGTTCGGCCACATAGCGCAGCCTGTCGAAATTCATGTTGGCACCGGAAGCAATCGCCACCAGTGTCTTGCCCTGCACGCCTTCGCGCGCAGCCCAGGCCTTGGCGCCGGCAATCGCCAGTGCCCCGGCCGGCTCCAGAATCGAACGGGTGTCTTCGAACACATCCTTGATGGCCGCACACATGGCATCGGTATCGACCAGGATCACGTCATCCACCAGCTCCTGGCACAGGCGGAAAGTTTCTTCGCCAACCTGTTTCACCGCCACACCGTCAGCAAAGATGCCCACTTGCGGCAGATTCACGCGATTGCCCAGCTTCAGCGACAGGTACATCGCATTGGCATCGGTCGGCTCGACCCCGATGATCTTCACCTCGGGGCGCAGGGCCTTGATGTAGGCCGCCACCCCTGCCAGCAAACCGCCGCCGCCGACCGGGATAAAGATCGCATCCAGCGGATCGGGGTGCTGCATCAGCAATTCCATGCCGATGGTGCCCTGACCGGCAATCACTTCCGGATCGTCGTAGGGATGCACAAAGGTCATGCCCTGCTCTTCGGCCAGTTTGACCGCGTGCGCGTAGCAGTCGGAATACGAGTCCCCCACCAGTACGACCTCGGCGCCACGGCGGGTTACGGCATCCACCTTGATGCGCGGAGCCGTTGCCGGCATCACGATGATGGCGCGACATTTCAGCGCCTGCGCGGACATGGCCACGCCCTGTGCGTGATTGCCGGCAGACGCGGCCACTACGCCGCGATCCAGCTCGGCGCGCGACAGCTTGACCATTTTGTTGTAGGCACCGCGCAGCTTGAAGCTGAATACCGGCTGCATGTCCTCGCGCTTGAGCAACACGTTGTTGCCGATACGACGGGACAGATTCGGGGCAATTTCCAGCGGCGACTCAATGGCGACGTCGTAGACGCGGGCGGTCAGGATGCGTTGCAGATAGTCATTGGCCATGGCAGTCACCGGAAATCATGCGGGAAACCGCCGATTGTACGCGGAAATGCAACAGGCCGGCATGCAGCCGGCCTGTATCAACACGTACACCGCAATCAGGGTTCGGGTTTGTCGACGTACTGCTCGACCACGGCTTCGAACCTGGGTAGCGCACGCATAAATGCCTCTACCAGCTGCGGATCGAAGTGCGTGCCGCTGCCATCCTTCACCGTCTTGATCACATCTTCCGGTGGCCATGCGGGCTTGTAGCAACGGGCGTGTGTCAGTGCGTCGAACACGTCGGCCAGGGCAATGATGCGCCCGGCGATATGGATGTCCTCACCCTTGAGCCCGCGCGGATAGCCACTGCCATCCCACTTTTCATGATGTTCGTAAGCAATCGTCGCCGCCATCTGCAAAATGCGCGGCTTGGCATCCTTGAGCATCTTGTAGCCCAACTCGGCGTGCGTATCCATCACGCGACGCTCTTCGTCGTCCAGCCGGCCGGGCTTGTTGAGTACGCGATCTGGAATCCCGACCTTGCCAATGTCATGCAACGGGCTGGCCGCCTTGATGATCTGGGCTTCCTCTTCGTCCAGACCGATTTCCCGGGCCAGGATGTAGGAAAACTCAGCCATGCGGTGAATGTGCTTGCCGGTATCCGTCGAGCGGTTTTCCACCACCTCGGAAAGCTGGTAGATGATGCTGCGCTGGGTATCCTCGATTTCCTTGTTCAGCATCAGGTTTTCGTAGGCAATCGCCACATTGCGGCAGAACAGCTCGACCAGATCGGAATCCGGATGCGACAGCTCGACCGGCCCGTCGATGATCAGCAGGTTGACGGCACCATGCGGCGCCTGGAAGAACCCGACAAAATGATCGGCTGCATAGACGCTGCGCTTGGCCTGGATGGCTTCGTCAATCGATGCCTTGAAGCGGGTCAGCGCAGCATCATCCAGCACTCTGCCGCAGTAATCCTGGTAACCCCCGGTGGCGTACATCACCTTGATCTGGTCGCCATGACTCAGGGCCGTCATGCCGCCGTTCACCACCACATACAGCGCTTCCTGTTCGAAAAAGAGCAGTGCCTGCAACTGCTCAAGCACGCCTTGGGCGAACTGCTCAATCGATTGCTGACGGAAAATCGTGGTCGATGCATCGACCACCTTGATCAACCCACGGCGGTTGGCATCCAGCATGCGCCGCTGATGCTCGATGGTCATGATGTCGTTGTACGAGCGCAATGTGCCCAACACCGCCGTATAGAGCTTGTCGCGCGTGAGCTCGGTCTTGGCCTTGTAATCGTTGATGTCGTAGGACTCGATCACGTGGCGCTCGGGCGCCACGCCAGGCTGGCCGGTCCGCAGGATGATGCGGATGCAGTGGTTGTGCAGCTCTTCACGGATGATGCGCGCCACCTTCAGGCCGGCATCTTCGGTCTCCATCACCACATCCAGCAGCATCAGCGCAATGTCATGACGCTCCTTGAGCAGCGCCACGGCTTCTCGCCCCGAATAACAGGAAATGATGTTCAGTGGCCGGCCAAGAAAGGAGATATTGGTCAGCGCCAGACGGGTGACATGATGGATATCCGGCTCGTCATCGACCACCAGCACATTCCAGGGCTCGACCTGCGCGACGCCGGCATCGCCTGCCGTATCGTCCTCAAGCCAGTCATCATCCAGTCCACTCATAGCAACTCCGGTATTTCTGCATACCATTTCGGTACACCCGAATGCCAGTGTAGAACGCCGCGGTCAGAATTCCCAAGCGCATTGCAGCCAGCCGCAGCGGCTTTGCGACGCTCCCCTTTAAATTCGCGCATTCAACCCGATCTTGAAGGGCTGAACGCCGAAGAAAACGAGGAATGCGCATGAGCCAGATGACGCCCCAGGAAATCGTCCACGAACTCGACAAGCACATTGTCGGCCAGAATGATGCCAAAAAGGCCGTGGCCATCGCGCTGCGCAACCGCTGGCGTCGCCAGCAGGTGGCCGAGCCGCTGCGGCATGAGATCACGCCGAAAAACATCCTGATGATCGGGCCGACCGGTGTGGGCAAGACCGAAATCGCCCGCCGTCTGGCCAGGCTGGCCGATGCGCCCTTCATCAAGGTGGAAGCCACCAAATTTACCGAAGTCGGTTACGTCGGCAAGGATGTCGACAGCATCATCCGTGACCTGATGGAAATTTCCGTCAAGCAGGTGCGCGACCGGCTGATGAAGCAGAACCGCCTGCGCGCTGAAGACGCCGCGGAAGACCGCGTTCTGGATGTGCTGCTGCCCCCGCCTGCCAGCAGCTACGGCACAGTGAATTCCGATGACGGCCAGAGCGAAACGCGGCAGAAATTCCGCAAGATGCTGCGCGAAGGCAAATTCGACGACAAGGACATCGAAATCGACGTCGCCGCAGCCGCACCAAGCATGGAAGTGTTTGGCCCCCCGGGCATGGAGGACTTCTCCAGCCAGATCCAGAACATGTTCAAGGGTGCCTTCGCTGACAAGAAAAAGTCGCAGAAGCTGAAGGTGAAAGAAGCCCTGAAGCTGCTCGCCGACGAAGAAGCCGCCAAGCTGGTCAACGAGGACGACGCCAAGGCCGAAGCCTTGCGCGCTGTCGAGCAGCACGGCATCGTCTTCATTGACGAAATCGACAAGGTGACCACCCGCGCCGAAGGCAGCGGCGGCGAGGTCAGCCGGCAGGGCGTTCAGCGCGACCTGCTGCCGCTGGTCGAGGGCTCGACCGTGTCGACCAAATACGGCATGGTGAAGACCGACCACATCCTCTTCATTGCCTCCGGCGCCTTCCATCTGGCCAAGCCGTCCGACCTGATTCCTGAGTTGCAGGGCCGCTTCCCGATCCGGGTCGAGCTGGCTTCGCTCACGGTCGAGGATTTCGTGCGCATCCTCACGGAAACCGACGCCTCGCTGACCCGACAGTATCAGGCGCTGCTGGCCACCGAAGGCGTCGAGCTCGACTTCACCACTGATGGCATCCGCAAGCTGGCGGAAACCGCCTGGCAGGTCAACGAGACCACCGAAAACATCGGCGCGCGACGGCTGCATACGGTCATGGAACGGCTGCTGGAGGACATTTCCTTTGATGCCCGCAGCGGCGGGGTCAGCATTGATGCCGCGTTTGTCGAGGAGAAGCTCGGCAAACTGGCCAGCAATGTCGATCTGGCGCGCTACGTCCTTTAAACCCGCACACCCTTAGGGCTGAAGGCCATACCGAATAAGGCTTTCAAAAACATACCCATGAACACCCACGCCAGCTATCAGCAGTTGCTACGCCAGAGCGGCCTGGCGCGCATTGATGCGCAGGTACTGCTGCTGCACGTCTGCCAGCAAAGCCGCGCCTGGCTGATTGCCCATGGCGACGACCCGGCATTGTCCGAGCACGCCAGCGCCTTTGCGGCACTGGCGCAACGCCGCCGCCATGGCGAGCCGGTGGCCTATCTGGTGGGCGAGCGCGAGTTTTTCGGTCGCAGCTTCCGCGTGACACCGGATGTACTCATTCCGCGCCCGGATACCGAATTACTGGTCGAGCTGGCACTGGCCCGCGCGGCAAAGGGCGCGCGCATTGTCGATCTCGGTACCGGTTCGGGCTGTATTCCGGTCACGCTGCACTGCGAGCGCCCCGATCTGGCGGTCAGTGCCGTCGATGTCTCGCCCGCCGCGCTTGCGGTAGCCCGCGAGAATGCCAGCCGGCTCGGCGCCAAGGTCGCGTTTGCCCAGTCCGACTGGTACACGGCGCTGGCCAGGCAGGTATTCGACATTATCGTCAGCAATCCGCCGTATATCGAACAGCACGATCCACATCTGGCGCAGGGTGATCTGCGTTTCGAGCCCCGCGGTGCACTCACCGACGAAGGTGACGGCCTGATCCATCTGCGCAGGATTGTTGCCGGTGCTCCGGTGCATCTGCAGCCGGGCGGCTGGCTGCTGCTGGAGCATGGCTTTGATCAGGGGGAAGCCTGCCGCCAACTGCTGGCCGAGGCAGGCTTCACGCAGATTGCCACCTGCCGCGATCTGGGCGACAACGACCGGGTGACGCTGGGCCAGCTCGTCCATCCGGAGGATTGCCCGCGCTGACGATTCTGCCTTACAATTACCCGAGTATTTTAATCAACCTTTCCCGCGAGAGATCATCATGACCGCCCAGGAATTCATTCACCAAACCGTTACCGAAAACCCGGTCGTGCTGTTCATGAAGGGCACCCCGACCTTCCCGCAATGCGGCTTCTCCGCCGGCGCCGTGCAGATCCTGAAAAACTGCAACGCGCAATTTGTTGCCATCAATGTGCTGGAAAACCCGGAAATCCGTCAGGGCATCAAGGACTACGCCAACTGGCCGACCATTCCGCAGCTCTACATCAAGGGCGAGTTCATCGGTGGCTCCGACATCATGCGTGAACTGTTCGGCAACGGCGAACTGCAAAAACTGCTGTCCGACACCGAATAAGCCGCATGGCGCAGTAACGCGCCGCCTTGCTTCAGCAATCCCACATACCTCTCGGTACGTGGCATTTTTATTGCACGGCCGCGGAGGCAAAGCTAGCATGCTCGCTACGCACGGGGAGAAGCGCAATGAAACAGGTCTTGCAGCAATTGTTCGGGGCATTTTCCGCCGCCGGGCTTAGTCCGCGTCCACGGCAACAGACCGAGGACGGACGGATTTCCGCGCTGCATGCCCTGCTGCAGAAGCAGCGTTTTGCCGAACTGAATCAACAGTTTGCCCGCCTGCCTGCCGAGCTGCAATTTCCCGCACTGCAATCACTGAGTTGCAACGGCAAAGCCGTCGAAAACTGGCTGCTGCTGCAACCGAATCTGCCAGCCCTGCTCGCCCACGCCTGCACCCTGCTAGCGCTGACCCGCAAGCTCAGCAGCCCGCTGGAACAGCATACGCTGCTGCAGGAAGCCGATGACTGCCTGCAACGCGCGCACACCCTCGCACCGGATGATCCCCTGCCCTTCTGTGTCGGGATTGCGGTCGGCTGTGCACTGGGCAAGGACATGGATACGCTGGAAGAGCGCTTCGCGGCGCTGCGCCAGCGCGCCCCGCGCCACTACTGGGGGCAATTGCAACTGGTGCTGGCCTACACCGAACGCCGCGATGATGCCGGCATGCTGGCCTTTGCCCGCAAAATGCATCGCCGCAGCCCGCGCGGCGACGGCTGCAACCTGATGCCGGTTCTGGCGCACCTGCAGATTGCGAGCCGCTTTGAGTCGCTGGCCGATCGTGAAGCGTACTGCCAGCGCAGCGATGTGCATGATGACATCGTGCGCTGCTATCTGCGCTCACTGGCCTCAAGCCATTACGTGGTCAATGCGGCGACCAGTCATCAGCGCAACCACATGGCCGTCGCGCTGATTCTGGGTGGTGCCCTGCGTCACGGCCTGCGCGAACTGCGGCGACTGGATGGCTATGACCCGCAAGTCTGGCGGCTGCTGGCGGCCAACTGGCGTGAAAACCGCAGCCCGGCCCTGATCATCGACCGCCTGCAGCGGCACCGGCCAGCCCGCAAGGCCAGCAAGCCGGCGGCACTGCCGACCGTGCTGCGCTCAAGCCTCAGCCAGATGACCCAGACCATACCGGGCTAACAGCAACGCCGTTTCGTGCACCGGCAAGCCCATCACGCCGGTGAAGCTGCCAGACAGGTCGCTGACAAATAGCCCACCCCAGCCCTGAATGCCATAGGCTCCGGCCTTGTCCAGAGGTTCGCCACTGGCCACATACGCGGCGATCTGTGCTTCGCCGAGTGGCATGAAGCGCACCGAGCTGGCCGACAGTGTCACTTCGACTTCGCCACCGGCGCAGACCGCCACCGCAGTCAGCACCGCATGTGTCGAGCCGGACAGATCCCGCAGCATCGCCGCCGCATCCGCAGCATCCGCGGGTTTGCCAAGAATCCGCCCGTCATGGGCCACCGTGGTATCGGCACCCAGTACCGGCAACGCCGGCTCGCCGGCCGCACGCCAGCCTGCCAGTGCTTTTTCGCGCGCCAGTCGCAATACATAGGCTTCGACAGTTTCATCCGGCAGGGGGGTTTCGTCGATGTCCGCACGAATCACTGCGAAGCGCACGCCAAGCTGGGCAAGCAGTTCGCGCCGGCGCGGGCTGCCGGAAGCCAGGTAAAGCTGGATATCAGTCATGGCAAACTCGAAATCATGGGTATATGGCTGTGCCAATTTATTGAAAACACCCTCATCGATATAGATACCTGGGTATCTACTCGCGATGGTAGGGATGATTGTTCAGGATCGACACCGCGCGATACAGCTGCTCGGCGAGCAGTACCCGCACCATGCCGTGCGGCAGTGTCAGCGCCGAAAGCTGCAGCAGCTGGTCGGCACGCTGCTTCACCTTCGGATCAAGCCCATCAGTGCCGCCGATCACAAAGACCACCGGGCGGCCGTCGCCGTGCCAGCGCTTGACCTGCTCGGCCAGCTGCATCGTGGTCCAGTTGGCGCCGCGCTCGTCCAGCGCTACCAGTCGCGCATCCTGCGGTACAGCGGCCAGAATCCGTTCGGCCTCTTCCGCCATGACCTGTTGCGGCGTCTTCGCGCCCACCCGCTTGTCGGGCTTCAGTTCGATCAGCTGCACAGCAAATTCGCGCGGCATGCGCTTCACGTATTCGGCAAAGCCGTCCTCAATCCAGCTCGGCATCTTGTGGCCGAGCGCGATCAGAATGATTTTCATGGGCTACCTGCAAAAACAAACACCCGCAGACAGGATCTGCGGGTGCATTGTGCCAGAGTGACGCGGGCTTAGCGTACAGCTTCGCGGATGATCTTCCACTTGCCATCCTCACGGGACAGCGTCAGTACCTTCTGCACCTGATCGCGGTAGCTGTCGGACTGATAGCTCTGGCTGAAGCTCACTTCCGCGGTCTTGTCGTCGAGCTTCTTCACCACCGGCGCCTCGACCTTGACGCTGATCGTACCCGCCTTTTCGATACGTTGACGGCGCTGCTTTTCCCAGTCGGCACGGCTGCCCTGCTCTGGCTTGAATTGGCCGGCATAGCTGTCGAGGTATTTGCCGGCATCCTTGGCCGACCAGGCCGCTGCCCAGGCCGTCACCGCATCCAGTACCGCCTTGTCGGCAGCGGGCTCGGCACTCTTGCCTTCGCCGGCAGCCGTCAGCAGTGGATCGGCGGCACGCGGTGGACGTTCGGCCATGGCCGCTGCGCGATCGAGCGTGACCTCATCCGGCAAGGGCACCGCGCAGGTGATTTCCATGTCATTCTCCTGCGCGCCCCCCAGATCCTGCTCCGGCGCCTGCGGCTCCAGCGGCTGCAATTGCAGCACCGGCAACAGGCGGTTGCTGATTCCCAGCACGCGCACCTGGGCAAACAGCTGGTCATACTGCGAATTTACCACCGACATACGCGCAGTAAACAATTCGTTTTCACTATCCAGCAGATCCAGCAGCGAGCGCTGACCGATGTCGTACTGACGCTGGTAGGCTTCGCGCGCCTTGGCCGTGGAGAGCGCATGCTGCTCCTGGTAACGCAGCTGTTCGGTGAGGCGATTGACATCATTCCAGGCAATCACGGTGGACTGACGCACATCGCGGCAGATCCGGTCACGCATCTCGTAAGCGGAATTGAGCTGGTTCGAATACTGGTTGACCCGCGCGCGGTCAGCGCCACCGCGGAACAGGTTGTAATTCAGCACGACCTGCACGACGCCATCCTTGTAATCGCCATCGATGCCATCGCGATTCTGGTCCAGCCCTTGCGAGGCACGGAATTCAACCTGCGGCCAGTAGCCGCTTTTCTGCACCTCGGCACGAGCACGCGAAGCACGGACGTTGTACACCGCCGCCAAGAAGCTGGGGCTCTGGCGGATGGCCGTATTCAGCAGCTCGGCGGAAGCGGGCAGCTCCTTGGCCAGATTGGGCGCAGGCTCGAGATCGCCCGCCGGTGGCGTCCCCACCAGACGGGTGTAACGAGTACTGACATCCTGCAGGTTGGCTTTCTGCACCAGCCAGTTCGACTCCGCCAGCGCCAGACGGCCCGCAGCCTGCTCCAGATCGACCCGACGGCCGACACCGGCCTTCACACGCTCTTCGATCTGGTCATACAGCTCGCGGTGCACCGCATAGTTCCCACGCGCCAGCTTTTCCAGCTCGCGATAGCGCAACACATCGTAGTAAGCCTTGGCCACCAGCTGGGCCACTTCGTCGGAAGATGCCAGCAACTCGTAGTATTTGCTCAGCTGCGCATAACCGAGGCTGCGCACCTCGTTCTGCACGGCAAAACCGTCAAAGAGCATCTGGCGCAGCTCGATGCTGGCACCGGGGTGACTGAAGGAATTGCGATCCTGCTTCGGCCGGCTCTGTGTTTCCTGGCCAGCATAGGCCTGCAGATTCACCTGCGGCAGATAGCGGCCACGCGCAACACCGATCTCGTCGCGCGATGCCTGAAAGTCATACCAGCGCGCCTTGACGTCGGGATTGTTGAGAATCGCGCGCTCGGTTGCCGAACGCAGCGTCTCGGCCACCGCGGACTCAGCCAGCAACGCGCCGCCCAGCGCCAGACCACACAGCCAGGCCAGTGTCTTGATTTTCATCGGATTCGTTTCCCCAGTTATCTGACTGGCTGCTGCCTTGGTGGCGCGGCCGTTCTGTATTGTTAGCCACCCAGGCGGCTGTTGCAGAATGGCGCATACCCGCCATTCCAAACGGGTGATTCTAGCGGTTTTTATGGGGATGTTGGTTACAACTCGTCGACATAAGGGTAAACCCCTGGTAAGGGTTTGCCTGCAAAAGCCCGCAGCGCTGAAATGACAAAGCCCGGCATGAAGCCGGGCTTTGGAATTGGTGGGTTGTCACAGGCTCGAACTGTGGACCTACGGATTAAGAGTCCGCTGCTCTACCAACTGAGCTAACAACCCGAAGACACCCCGGAAAACCGGTGCGTCTTGAAAGGGGTGGTGGGTTGTCACAGGCTCGAACTGTGGACCTACGGATTAAGAGTCCGCTGCTCTACCAACTGAGCTAACAACCCATTCTGGAGTTTGGTGGGTCGGGTGGGGGTCGAACCCACGGCCAACGGATTAAAAGTCCGCTGCTCTACCACTGAGCTACCGACCCGTTTTCCAGAGAGGCCGGATTATAAAGCTTTACCAAGCGCTGTCAAGCGCGTCATTCATCTTTTTGACATTTCGTCGCTGACACTCCCGCCAGCCTGCCGTAGACTGCCGGCTGATTTTCCCACCATCCCTGAGGAATTCCAGCCATGCGTCTGCTTCATACCATGCTGCGGGTCGGCAATCTTGATCGCTCCATCCAGTTCTACACCGGTGTGCTCGGCATGCAGTTGCTGCGCCGCAACGATTACCCCGAAGGCCGCTTCACGCTGGCGTTTGTCGGTTACGGCGACGAGGCCCATCACACCGTGATCGAGCTGACCCACAACTGGGATACCGACAGCTATGAACTGGGCACGGCCTTCGGCCACCTCGCGATTGCCACTGACGACATTCACGCCACCTGTGAGGCCGTACGCGCCAAGGGCGGCAAGGTTGTCCGCGAGCCGGGGCCGATGAAGCACGGCACCACCGTCATTGCCTTTGTCGAAGACCCCGACGGCTACAAGATCGAATTCATCCAGCCCTGATCGCCGCCTGCCGGCCCCCTGTGGCCGGTTTCGTCCGTACCGGAATCACGTTCATGCATTTTGCCCTGAAAGCGCTCTCCAGCGCCCTGTTCTTTCTGCTGCCCGCCCTGGCTCATGCCGCCGCACTGGACGGCAGCCAGCTTTCGCTGTGGTGGATACTGCCGTTTGCCGGCATTCTGTTGTCGATCGCGCTCTGCCCGCTGTTCCTTCCGCACTTCTGGCATCTGCACTTCGGCAAGGTTGCCGCCTTCTGGGGGCTGGCCTTTCTCTTGCCGTGCGCGATCCTGTTTGGCGGGGGCACCGCCGGCACGGTTGTCATTCATGCCCTGGTCGAGGAATACATCCCCTTCATCATCCTGCTGTTTGCGCTCTATACCATCTCGGGTGGGATACTGATCTGGGGCAATCTGCATGGCTCGCCATTGCTCAACACCGGCCTGTTGGCGCTGGGTGCCATTCTGGCCTCGCTGATGGGCACCACCGGCGCCGCCATGCTGCTGATCCGCCCACTGATCAAGGCCAACGACAACCGCCGCCACAATGTCCACGTGATCGTGTTTTTCATCTTCATCGTGGCCAATATCGGCGGCGGCCTCACACCGATCGGTGACCCGCCCCTGTTCCTGGGTTTCCTGAAAGGGGTCGGCTTTTTCTGGACCCTGCAGCACATGCTGCCGCTGGTTGCCTTCGCCTGCGCGGTATTGCTGGCCGTGTTCTTTGCCATCGACAGTTATTACTTCCGCAAGGAAGGCGTGCTGCCCTTTGACAAGACCCCGGATTCGCCGATCAAGATTCATGGCAAGCGCAATATCCCGCTACTGCTGGCCGCTGTCGCCTGCGTCGTACTATCCGGCATCTGGAATCCCGGCATCACGCTGGAACTGGGGCCGGTGCACTGGCAACTGCAGAATCTGGCACGGGATCTGGCGCTGATCGGACTGGGGCTGCTGTCGCTGCGCATCACCCCGAAACCCGTGCGTGCCGGGAACGATTTCAGCTGGGGCCCCATCCAGGAAGTAGCCAAGCTGTTTGCCGGGATTTTTGTTGCCATGGCTCCGGCCATTGCCATTCTGCGTGCCGGCGAGCAGGGGGCGCTTTCCGGGCTGGTGGCGCTGGTCTTTGCTGCAGACGGTGCGCCACGCGACCACATGTTCTTCTGGATGTCCGGTTCGCTCTCGGCCTTCCTCGACAATGCGCCCACTTATCTGGTGTTTTTCAATCTGGCGCATGGCGATGCCATCCATCTGATGCATCAGATGCCCTCGACGCTGCTGGCGATTTCGGCGGGCTCGGTCTTCATGGGGGCGATGAGTTACATCGGTAACGCGCCCAACTTCATGGTCAAGGCCGTCGCCGAAGATCGCGGCATCAGGATGCCCAGCTTTTTTGGCTACATGGCTTGGTCACTGAGCGTCCTGCTACCGCTCTTCCTCATTATCACATGGGTATTCTTCCACCCCTACGGCGGAATGGGGCTTGCGGGCTAATACCAGCCAACCTATCTCAATTTCAGGCAAAACGCCCGGCTGATGCCGGGCGTTTTGCTTTCATCGAAACCCGATTTTTATTTACTGGATGACAAGCGGTTCTTTTTGTATAAACTTGCTCTTGGCTTTCTGACAGCAGTGCCGATGTAGTTTTCCTACGGCAATAAGGGAAAAAACGTCTTGCTGTCACTACTTTGACCTTTGTCAGTAGGCGGAAATACCAGCTGCGTATACTGCATTGCGAAGAGGGAAGTCAGCCGCGAGGCCGATGGCCTCTGGCAAACCAATCACAAACCAAGAAACGAGGTGTACTGTGGCTCAACCGCTTTCTCCCGATCTGCTCGATAAGATGCATCGCTACTGGCAGGCTACCAACTACCTGTCCGTTGGCCAGATTTATCTGCTGAACAACCCGCTGCTGAAAGAACCGCTGAAGCGCGAACACATCAAGCCGCGTCTGCTGGGTCACTGGGGCACCACGCCGGGCCTGAACTTCATCTACGTTCACGCCAACCGCCTGATCAACGACCGCGACATCAACGCTATCTACATCACTGGCCCTGGCCACGGTGGTCCTGGCTTCGTTGCCAACACCTGGGTTGAAGGCTCCTACGAAGAATTCTTCCCGAACATCGACCGCACCGAAGCCGGTATGCAGCGTCTGTTCAAGCAATTCTCCTTCCCGCGCGGCATTCCTTCGCACGTTGCTCCGGAAACCCCGGGCTCCATGCACGAAGGCGGCGAGCTGGGTTACTCCGTATCGCACGCTTATGGCGCAGCACTGGACAACCCGGATCAAGTCGTATTTGCAGTAGTTGGTGACGGCGAAGCCGAAACCGGCCCGCTGGCTGCTTCCTGGCACTCCACCAAGTACATCCACCCGATCAACGACGGTTTCGTTCTGCCGATCCTGCACCTGAACGGTTACAAGATCGCCAACCCGACCCTGATGGCCCGCATGAACAAGGACGAGCTGACCGCTCTGTTCGTGGGTTACGGTTACGAGCCGATCTTCGTTGAACTGAAGCAAGAAACCTTCAACGACAAGGTTGAAACCTTCAACGACATCCACCAGGACATGGCAGCTGCCATGGATCTGTGTATGGACAAGTTTGCCGCCATCCGCGAAGCAGCCAAGGCTGAACTGGCTGCCGGCAAGATGATTACCCGTCCGAAGTGGCCGATGATCATCATGCGCACTCCGAAGGGCTGGACCGGTCCGAAGGAAATCAAGGGCAAGAAGGTTGAGGATTACTGGCGTTCCCACCAGGTTCCGTTCTCCGACATCGACGGCGAAAACGTGCAGAACCTGGAAAACTGGCTGAAGTCCTACCAGATCGAAACCCTGTTCAACGCTGACGGCACCGTCAAGGAAGAACTGGTTGCCATCGCTCCGAAGGGCCAGAAGCGTATCGGCTCCAACCCGGTTGTCCACGGCCAGGTATCGAAAGACCTGAAGATGCCGGACTTCCGCAACTACGAAGTGAAGTTCGACAAGCCGGGCACCGTTAACGCCGAAATGACCCGCGTGATGGGTAACTTCTTGGCTGACGTAATGCGTGAAAACGAAGCCGAGAAGAACTTCCGCATCTTCGGCCCGGATGAAACCGCATCCAACCGCTGGAACGCCACCATCGAGTACTCCGGCAAGAACTGGCTGGCCAACCACTTCGAAGTGGACGGCATCAACAACAACGACAATCTGAAGCAAGATGGTCGTGTTATGGAAATCCTGTCCGAGCACACCTGCCAAGGCTGGCTCGAGGCTTATAACCTGACTGGTCGTCACGGCTTCTTCAGCTGCTACGAAGCGTTCATCCACGTGATCGATTCGATGTTCAACCAGCACGCCAAGTGGTTGAAGACTACCCGTCACATCAACTGGCGCAAGCCGATCCCGTCGCTCAACTACCTGCTGACTTCGCACGTATGGCGTCAGGATCACAACGGCTTCTCGCACCAGGATCCGGGCTTCATTGATCACGTTGTGAACAAGAAGGCTGAAGTGATCCGCGTTTACCTGCCGGCCGATGCCAACACCCTGTTGAGCGTAACCGACCATGTACTGCGCAGCCGTCACTACGTGAACGTGGTTGTTGCTGGTAAGCAACCGGCTCTGCAATACCTGACCATGGATCAAGCAATCAAGCACGCCACCAAGGGTCTGGGTATCTGGGACTGGGCGTCCAACGACCAAGGCGGCGAGCCGGACGTGGTTATGGCTTGCGCGGGCGAAATCCCGACCATGGAAGCCCTGGCTGCTACCGACATCCTGCGTCAACACTTCCCGGACCTGAAGATCCGCTTCGTGAATGTGTGTGACCTGATGACGCTGCAACCGAAGGAAGAGCACCCGCACGGCCTGTCCGATCGCGAGTTCGATGCGATCTTCACCGCTGACAAGCCGGTCATGTTCGCCTTCCACGGCTACCCGTGGCTGATCCACCGCCTGACATACCGTCGCAACGGTCACAGCAACATCCACGCACGTGGCTACATTGAAGAAGGTTCGACTTCCACTCCGTTCGACATGGTTGTGGTTAACCAGCTGGACCGCTTCAACCTGGTTATCGACGTGATCGACCGCGTACCGCAACTGCAGAAGACCGGTGCTTATGTTCGCCAGAAGATGGTTGACAAGCTGGTTGAGCATGCCGAGTACATCGCCGAAGTTGGTGACGACATGCCGGAAGTGAAGAACTGGAAGTGGCCGTACTAATCCACTCGGTCTGACCGGAATCCACCCCGGTCATCCAGCACAAGGCCCCCGCCACAAGCGGGGGCTTTTGCATGCCTGCGCCACTTGGCGGACTATCAGCGCAATAGCATTTTTCACAGCACAGCCCGCCGGCATTTGTGCTTTAATCCGAGAACTTTACTCGGGTTTAGCACTCTATCGACAAGAGTGCTAATATCTGACCAGCTGTAGAATACTTCCCAGGAAGGAGCGAACATCATGTCCAATGCCATTGCCTTGCCGGTACTCTCTGCGGGTGACAGCATCGAACGCTATATCCAAAGCGTCAACACGGTGCCCCTGCTTTCACCGGAAGAAGAAACCGAACTGGCCACCCGCTACCATCGCGACAACGATCTCGAAGCAGCCCGCCGGCTGGTTCTCTCACACCTGCGGGTAGTGGTTTCAATTGCCCGCGGTTACTCAGGTTATGGCCTGCCGCAATCCGACCTGATTCAGGAAGGCAATATCGGCCTGATGAAGGCGGTCAAGCGATTCGAACCGGATCGCGGCGTGCGCCTGTTCAGCTTTGCCGTGCACTGGATCAAGGCTGAAATTCACGAATACATCCTGCGCAACTGGCGTCTGGTACGTATTGCCACCACCAAGGCCCAGCGCAAACTGTTCTTCAATCTGCGCTCGATGAAAACCGGCTTCAGCGCACTGACCCACGCGCAGGCGAAGGAAATCGCTGACGACCTCGGTGTAAAACCGGAAGAAGTACTGGAAATGGAAACCCGCATGAGCGGCCAGGATGTGGCGCTGATGGCGGATGACAACGATGATGAAGGCTATGCGCCGATCGACTGGCTGGCCGACAGCCACGATGAGCCCACAGCAGCACTGGAACGTCGCGCCAACGACCGCCTGCAATCGGAAGGCCTGCGCGAGGCGCTGGAAAGCCTGGATGATCGCAGCCGGCGCATCATCGAAACACGCTGGCTGGCCGATGAAGGCGAGAGCAAGACACTGCATGACCTGGCTGCCGAATACAATGTTTCGGCCGAGCGGATCCGCCAGATCGAAAGCAAGGCACTGCAAAAAATGAAGCTGGCGCTGCTACCGGCTCCGGTCTGACAGCTCAGCAAACCACACAAACAAGGGCTCCACATTGGAGCCCTTGTTTTGCATTCTCGCTCAGGCCAGCAGATGCCTGAGTAGCAGCACCGCCGATCCCGCCACCAGAAATACTGCCGCCAGCCTGACGGATCGGTCAATCTTTTGCCATGCCGCGGGACGAAAGCGGCCAAGCAGCAATGCCACTGTAAGAAAGACAAGTCCGAGCTGGCACAGCAGGAAAAAAACACGCATTGGCGACCACTCGGCAGCTGGAACTTATCCCCATCGTGCCATATTCGTCCGGATGGCACGTCAATCTTGATAAATCACTTTAAGTTCGCGTCGTTACCCCCTCTTTAAAAAAGGGAAAACAATTCAGTGACTTATGCGAGCTAAGTAATTGTATCAAAAAGACATTTCCGAAGACAGCGCTTGTGTGCGCGTTTTTTTTGCCTTATAGTGGGCCGCAGTGGGAAAAAGTGGATAAAAGTGGCAGAAATTGGCCAACCCGTGAGCCAGGCCAAGCCGGCTGAGAAGCTGGGAGCTTACGGGGTTTCTGACACGATCCGTTCCTTCCCGCACGAGAGCAGGGCATGTTTAGCGGCGTATCAACACTGACGATTGACAGCAAAGGGCGCATGGCGATTCCAGCCAAGCAGCGCGACCTGCTGGCCGCGCTCGGACAAACCCGCCTGTGGCTCACGCTCAACCTCACCGGCAGCAACCCTACCGGCTCGCTCGCGCTCTACACCCACGATGAATGGCTGCGGATTACCGCCCAGATCAACATCACCCCGGGCACGCAAGGCCAGTTCCTCAAGCGACACCTCATCGGCAATGCCGAAGAAATGGAACTGGACGGCTCGGGCCGCATGCTGCTGTCCCCCAATCTGCGCAAACTTTCCGGGCTCACCAAGGCGGTAGCCTTTGTCGGAGTTGGTAACCGTTTCGAGATCTGGGACGAAGAGCGCTGGAATGCGCTCAATGATGCCGCCCTGACGCTGGATGGCGATGCCCTTGCCGAAATGATGCAGGGGATCGTGCTGTGAGTTTCGTGCACAAGACGGTCCTCCTTGACGAGGCCGTGGCCGCACTGGCCATTCGCGCTGATGGCATCTACGTCGACTGCACCTTCGGGCGCGGCGGCCACTCGCGACTGATTCTGTCGCAACTCGGCCCAGAGGGTCGGCTGATTGCGTTCGACAAGGACCCTGCCGCCATCGCCGAGGCGGCCACCATCACGGATCCACGCTTCACCATCGTGCATAACGGCTTTGCCACGCTGGATCAGTCGCTGGAACAGCTCGGGATTCAGCACGTCGATGGCGTGCTGATGGATTTGGGCGTGTCATCGCCGCAGCTGGATGATGGCAGCCGCGGCTTCAGTTTCCGTTTCGATGCGCCGCTGGACATGCGCATGGATACCACCCGCGGCATGACCGCTGCCGAGTGGCTCAATACTGCTCCTGAAAAGGACATCGCAGAGGTTATCAAGGACTATGGCGAAGAACGGTTTGCTAAATCGATTGCAGCAAAGATTGCTGCGCGCAGGAATGAGCAACCCCTTGCAACAACACGCGAGCTTGCCGCACTCGTGGCGCAATGTGTCCGCACCCGCGAGCCGGGCCAGGACCCGGCGACGCGCACCTTCCAAGCTGTTCGGATTTTCATCAATCGGGAGCTTGAAGAGCTCGCGCTAGTCCTGCCTCAGGCACTGGCTCGCCTGAAAACAGGCGGTCGCCTGTCGGTGATTGCCTTCCATTCACTGGAAGACCGTATCGTCAAGCGCTTCATGCAGGATCGCTCTACCGCTGACAAACTCCCCGCAGGTCTGCCGATCCGCGCCAGCGAGATTCCGCAGGCACCGCTCAAGATCGTCGGCAAGCCCCTGCGTGCCAGCGAAGCCGAAGTAGCGGCCAACCCGCGTTCGCGCAGTGCCATCCTGCGCATCGGCGAGCGCACGGAGGGTGCGCTGTGATCCGGCTGAATCTGTTCCTGCTGGGTCTGGTCATCCTTTGTGCGCTCAGTGTGGTCACCAGCTCGCACCGTGCACGCAAGCTGTACGGCGAGCTGCAGAAGGAAGAAAGCACCGCACGCAAGCTCGAGGTCGAATGGGGGCAGTTGCAGCTGGAGCAGAGCACCTGGGCCATCCATTCGCGCATCGAACTGGAAGCCGCCAGCCGGCTTGGCATGCAGGTTCCGGCAGCCAACCGCAGTGTTGCCGTCCCGTCCGATAAACCGGCCTCCGCCGCACCGGGGCCGCAATGAGTTTTCCGAATACGGCCAGCCAGTCCCGCCGCAACGCCGGTCGTCGCCCGCAAAAACCGCAGCCGCGCCTGGAGCACTGGCGCGCCTGGTTCGTGCTCGGCTGCCTCTTGCTGATGTTCGCTGCCCTGCTGGGGCGTGGCGCATACCTGCAAGGGTATAATGAGGAATTCCTGAAGGACCAGGGCGACGCCCGGTATACCCGCACCCTGAAGCTGGAAGCCTTGCGCGGCATGATCATTGACCGCAATGGCGAACTGCTGGCGCAGTCCACCACAGTACAATCCATCTGGGCCAGCCCGCGTTCGATTACCCTGCTGCCTGCCGGTGAAGAGCGCGCCAAGGACTGGCGGCAGAAGAACGAGAGCGATACCGTTCCGGTTTCGGCGGGCGAAGTGCGCAAGCTTGCCAGTCTGCTTGGGGTCAGCGAAGCCGAGCTGCACAAAAAACTGTTTGAAGAGCGCCGCAACAGCGCCGGTGAAACCCAGAAGAAGCCGGATTTCGTCTGGCTGAAACGGCAGATGTCGCCTGCCGAGGGCAAGGCCGTGATGGCGTTGAACATTCCCGGCATCTATGCACAGACCGAATACCGCCGCTTCTACCCAGCCGGCGAGCAACTGGCCCATGTCATCGGCTTCACCGATATCGACGGCCGGGGCCAGGAAGGCTTCGAGCTCACCCGCGACAAGACGCTGGCAGGCAAGGCCGGCAGCCGCACGGTGATCCGGGATCGACGCGGTTACATCGTCGAAGATATCTCGACCATCGTGCCTCCTCTGGACGGGCAGACCCTGCAATTGTCGATCGATCGCCGCATCCAGTATCTGGCCTTCCGAGAACTCAAGAGCATGGTCGAGCAGAGTCACGCGGTCGGTGGTGCGATCGTGGTTCTGGATGCGCGCACCGGCGAAGTGCTCGCCATGGCCAACGCGCCGTCCTACAACCCCAACAGCCGCGCCAAAATCGACCCGGCCCAGCGCCGCAACCGTGCGGTCACCGATCTGTACGAGCCCGGCTCGACCATGAAGGCGATCACGGCAGCCATGGCGCTGGATGCCGGCAAAGTCAAACCGACGTCAACGCTCAACACCGAAGGCGGCCGCATGACCATCGGCCCGGCCACCATCAAGGATGACCACCCGGGCGGTGTCATGACGATCGAGCAGATCATCCAGAAATCTTCCAACGTCGGTGCCGCAAAAATGGCACTGATGATGGAACGGGAAGATCACTACAACTTCCTCAAGTCACTCGATTTCGGCGAAAAGCTCAATTCCGGCTTCCCCGGCGAAGCCGCAGGGCGGGTACGTCCGTGGAAAGACTGGCGCCCGATCGAGCAGGCCACCATGGCCTACGGCTACGGTGCCTCGGTCAGCGTGCTGCAAATGGCGCACGCCTACCAGATTTTTGCCAACGATGGTCAGTTGCGCCCGATCACCTTCACCAAACAGGTTGCCCCCATCCCCGGTCGCCAGATCATCAAAGCGGAAACCGCGCAGGCCGTGCGCAAGATGCTGGAAATGGTAACCCTGCCGGGCGGCACGGCCACCCGTGCGCAGGTCGTGGGCTATCGCGTTGGCGGCAAAACCGGTACCGCGAAAAAACTGGTCAACGGCGTGTATTCCGATACCGCGCGCATCGGCTCATTTGTCGGGATTGCCCCGATCTCCGACCCGCGCATCGTGGTGGCGGTGATGATCGATGAGCCAACATTCGAAATGCGCTACGGCGGCCTTTCTGCTGCACCGGTATTCAGCAATGTCGTCGCCGGCACCCTGCGTATTCTGGGCGTCCCGCCCGATTCCCCGACCGAAAACATCCTGCTCTCGCCCCCCGGTGCGCCGGAACTTCTGGAGGAAACATGAAGCCAGCCAGCTGGACCCTGCCTGCGCTTGACCTGAACGCAATCGATGCGATTGCTGCCGGCCGCCCGCTGGCCGTCGACAGCCGCAAGCTAGCCCCGGGTGATGTATTCCTCGCCTTCCAGGGCGAGTATGCCGACGGCCGCAACTTCATCGAGGCAGCCATCGCCAATGGCGCGGCGGCCGTACTGTGGGAAGCGGAAGACTTCAGCTGGAATCCGCAATGGCAGGTGCCCAATCTGGCCATCCCGCAACTGCGTGCGCAGGCCGGCATCGTCGCCAGCCACCTGCTGGGCGAACCATCGCGTGCGCTGACCGTGGTCGGCATCACCGGCACCAATGGCAAGACCTCGATTGCCAACTGGCTGGGGCAGGCCTTTGCCTTGCTGGGCCACAAATGCGGCGTGCTCGGTACACTGGGCAACGGCTTTCCCGGTGCGCTCGAGCCCTCGACGCATACCACGCTTGATCCGGTGACGCTGCAAAACTGGCTGGCCAAACTGCATGCCGAAGGGGCTGACCACATCGCGATGGAAGTGTCCTCGCACGGGCTGGTACAGGCCCGCGCGCACGGGACCGAAATCAGCACGGCCGTCTTTACCAATCTGACCCGCGATCATCTGGACTACCACGAAACCATGGAAGCGTATGGCGCGGCCAAGGCGCGCCTGTTCGAATGGGAAGGACTGGATGCGGCCGTCATCAATGCCGACGACCCATTCGGGCGCGAGCTGATCGCGCACTGTGAAGCCGAACAGGTCTATGGCTACGGCTTCACCGCTGGCGATCTGCGCGTCAGCCGCTACGCCGCGACCCTGGACGGGCTGCAGCTCGAAGTCGAAACGCCAATGGGGCCTGCGAGCATCCGCTCACCATTACTGGGGCACTTCAACGCCAGCAATCTGCTGGCCTGCCTGGGCGTGCTGCTGGCCGAAGGCGTGACCCTGCGTCAGGCCAGCGAAGTGCTTGGCCAGATTCAGCCTGCAGCCGGCCGCATGCAGCGGCTGGGAGGCAATGGCAAGCCGCTGGTCGTGGTCGATTATGCCCACACGCCAGATGCCCTGGAAAAGGCACTGACCACCCTGCGCGAAGCCATGCCGTCACAGAGCCGGTTGTTTTGCGTCTTTGGTTGCGGTGGCGACCGCGATCGTGGCAAGCGCCCGATCATGGGCGAAATTGCCTGCCGGCTGGCCGATTCGGTGGTGATCACCAGCGACAACCCGCGCAGCGAATCGCCACAGCGCATCATCCAGGACATCGTCGCCGGGGTATCGGGCGTTCCCGGCACCGGCACTGCACACTATTCGATTACTTCGGACCGTGCCGACGCGATTGCCGACACGATCGACATGGCCCAGGCCGGCGATGTGGTGCTGATTGCCGGCAAGGGTCACGAGACTTATCAGGAAATCCAGGGCGTGCGCCATCACTTCGACGACGTCGAGGTGGCCACGCGTGTACTTGCCAGGAAAAAAGGATGATGCTGTCACTGCGGGATGCCGCAACCGCCCTTGCTGCCCGACTGATCGGCAACGCTGACGCGACATTTGACCGTGTCACCACCGACAGCCGTGACGTTCGTCCGGGCGACCTCTTTGTCGCTCTCAAGGGCGAGCGTTTCGACGCGCATGAGTTTGTTGCGGCTGCACTGGCACAAGGTGCCGCAGCCGCGCTGGTCGAACGTGAAATCGCCGGGGGTGGCAACCTGCTGGTCGTCGCGGATACCCTGGCAGCCCTTGGCCAGCTAGCCCAATACTGGCGCAACCTGCATAGCAATACCCCGGTTATCGGCGTAACCGGCAGCAATGGCAAGACCTCGGTGAAAGAAATGTGCGCCGCCATCTTCACCGCAGCCACCGGCAACGCGGCACAGGTGCATGCCACCCGCGGCAATCTGAACAATCACATCGGTCTGCCACTGACGCTCTTGGGGCTGAATGCCGGCCACCGTTTCGTTGTTGCCGAGATGGGCATGAACCATTTCAGCGAGATCGATTACCTGACCCGCATCGCCAGCCCGGATGTCGCCGTGATCAACAATGCCGGTGCCGCGCATCTGGAGGCACTGGGCTCGGTGGAGGGCGTGGCGCGCGCCAAAGGCGAGATTTTTGCCGGGCTGAAAGCATCCGGTGTCGCCATCATCAATGCCGACGATCAGTATGCGCCGTTGTGGCGCGAGCTGGCCGCCAGCCATACCAGGCTTGAGTTCGGCCTGGATCAGCCGGCCTTTGTCACCGCCAGCGCCATTGAGCTTGATGCCAGCGGCAGCCGCTTCCTGCTGCACGCCGGCGACGAGAAAACCCTGGTGATGCTGGCCATTCCCGGCCTGCACATGGTACGCAACGCACTGGCGGCCACCGCCTGCGCCCTGGCCGCCGGCGTGGAACTGAAAGTGATCGCCCGGGGTCTGTCGACCTTTGCCGGCATCAAGGGACGGCTGCAGCGCAAAACGGCCAGCAATGGCGCTACCGTGCTGGACGACAGCTACAACGCCAATCCGGATTCGATGAAGGCCGCGGTCGACGTGCTGGCCGCCGTTCCCGGTCATACCGTTCTGGTGCTGGGCGACATGGGCGAGGTCGGTGACGACGCGCCCGAACGGCACTACGAAATCGGCAGTTATGCCCGTGAAAAGGGCATCACGGCACTGTTCACGCTGGGCGCACACATGAGTGAGGCCGCCCGGGCCTTTGGCAGCACGCATTACGCCACGCTGGACGAACTGCTTGGCGCACTGCTGCCCGCACTGCCAGCGGACAGCACCGTGCTGGTGAAAGGCTCGCGGTTCATGCGGATGGAGCGCGTCGCGGACGCACTGGTTGATAACGCCCTTGGGGAGAAAAAGTAATGCTGTTGTGGTTGACCCAATGGCTCGGCGAGTCGGTTCGCGCCTTCAATGTCTTCAACTATCTGACCCTGCGCGCGGTGCTGGCCACCATGACCGCGCTGGCGATTTCCTGGCTGCTCGGGCCGTACGTGATCCGCAAGCTCACCGAACTCAAGGTCGGTCAGGCCGTGCGCAACGACGGCCCGCAGACCCACTTGGTCAAGGCGGGTACGCCGACCATGGGCGGCACGCTGATTCTGCTGTCGATCGCCATTACCACGCTGCTGTGGGGTGATCTGAAGAACAAGTACATCTGGCTGGTGCTGCTGGTAACGCTGGCCACCGGCATCATCGGCTTTGTCGATGATTACAAGAAGGTTGCCCTCAAGGATCCGAAAGGGCTGTCGGCCAAGGCGAAGATGTTCTGGCAATCGGTGATTGCCATCGCTGCCGGCGTATTTCTGAGCTATTTCGTGAAAGACCCAGCCCAGACCGGCTTCATCATTCCGCTGTACAAGGAAATCCTCTATCCATTTGGCGCGGTCGGCTTCTGCGTGCTGACCTATTTCGTGATTGTCGGCACGTCCAACGCGGTAAACCTCACCGACGGCCTCGATGGACTGGCCATTCTGCCCACGGTGCTGGTTTCCGGTGCCTTCGTGATCTTTGCCTACGTGGCCGGCAACGCGGTGTTCTCGAAATACCTCGGCATTCCGCACGTTCCCGGAGCCGGTGAACTGGCAGTGTTCTGCGCGGCAATGGCGGGGGCAGGACTCGGATTCCTGTGGTTCAACGCCTATCCGGCGGAAGTCTTCATGGGTGACGTCGGTGCACTGGCGCTCGGTGCAGCACTGGGCACCGTCGCCGTGGTCGTGCGGCAGGAAATCGTGCTGCTGATCATGGGTGGCGTGTTTGTCGTGGAAGCACTGTCGGTAATGATCCAGGTCGCCAGCTTCAAGCTGACCGGCAAACGGGTCTTCCGGATGGCACCGCTGCATCACCACTACGAACTCAAGGGCTGGAAGGAGACGCAGGTCGTCGTGCGCTTCTGGATCATCACCATGCTGCTGGTGCTGGCAGGTCTCGCCACACTGAAGCTGCGCTGAGGTGAATATGAAGCTCAACGGTAAACACTGCATCGTCGTTGGCCTGGGTGAAACCGGTCTGCCTACTGCCCTGTGGCTGGCCAAACACGGCGCGCGCGTCACGGCGGCCGACAGCCGCAGCGCCCCGCCCAGCCTCGCAGCCCTGCAGGCAGCACTGCCGGACATCGAAGTCCGCCTTGGCGCCTTTGACGACAACACGTTTGCTGATGCCGATCTGCTGGTCACCAGCCCCGGTGTACCGGTCGCGACTCCCGCCATCGCCGCGGCCGCGACACGCGGCGTGCCCGTGGTGGGCGATGTCGAATTGCTGGCCCAGGCCCTCGAAGGCAAGGGCAGCAAGGTGATTGCAATTACCGGTTCGAACGGCAAATCCACTGTCACGACCATGGTCGGTGAAATGTGCAAATCCGCCGGGCTCGATACCGTCATCGCCGGCAATATTGGTCTGCCTGTACTGCAAGCGCTGGCCGACTACGAAGCACAAGGCAAGCAGCCGGACGTGTGGGTGCTGGAGCTCTCCAGCTTCCAGCTGGAAACCACCTCGTCGCTGAAGCCCGACTCGGCGGCGGTATTGAACATCAGCGAAGACCACCTCGACCGCTATGCCGGCATGCGCGAATACGCTGCGACCAAGGCGCGGATTTTCGAGGGGCTCGGTGTAATGGTGCTGAACCGCGAGGACGGCTGGTGCCGGGGTATGGCACGCGCAGGCCGCGACATTGTTTGGTTTGGGGCAGATACCCCGCGCAATGGCAGTGAATATGGCCTGGTGGCGCTGGGGGATGACTTCAGCCTGCGTGCCGGTGATTATGAATTGCTCAAGGCCAGCGAATTGCCGCTGGCCGGCCTGCACAATGCGGTGAATGCGCTTTCGGCGATCGCACTGTGCCGTGCCATTGGCCTCGCTACCGGCCCGCTGGTGGCTGCACTGAAAGCCTTCAAGGGCCTGCCGCACCGGGTCGAATTCGTCGCCGAAGTCGCTGGCGTGCGCTATTACGACGACTCGAAAGGCACCAATGTCGGCGCCACCGAAGCCGCGCTGAAGGGCATGACCCAGCCGGTGGTGCTGATCGCCGGTGGCGACGGCAAGGGTCAGGATTTCCGTCCGCTGGTTCCTGCTTGCGAACGCATCTGCCGCGCCGTGGTACTGATCGGCCGGGATGGTCCGCAGATTGCCGAAGTGCTCAGCGAAGCGCGCTCGGAGCTGGTGACTGAGAACGACGAAGGCGAAGCCTTCCTGCCGGTGATGCAGGTACCGACGCTGGAAATGGCCGTAACCGTGGCGGCCAATCTCGCCGAACCTGGTGACGTGGTATTGCTGTCGCCCGCCTGTGCCAGCCTAGACATGTTCCGCAATTACCACCATCGCGCCGAAGTGTTCATCGCGGCCGTGAAGGCATTGGGAGCCTGAACGCATGCGGCAGATCTTCTATCAGGCGATGAAGCGGCTGAAGCCCACCATGAGTGCCTATGATCCGGCACTGCTATGGTGCGTGCTGCTGCTGCTGTCGATCAGCCTGGTGATGGTCTATTCAGCCTCCATCGCAATGGCCGAAGTCGACAAGGATACCGGCTTCAACCCCAGCTATTTCCTGGTCCGGCACAGCATTTTCCTCGTGGTCGGGCTAGCCGCAGGTGCGTTCGGCTTCAGCATCGCCAGCAAACACTGGCAGGACTACGCACCGATGCTGTTCCTGTTCGGGGTACTGATGCTGGTACTGGTACTGATTCCGGGCATCGGCCGCGAAGTCAACGGCTCGCGCCGCTGGCTGTCGCTGGCTGTTATCAACTTGCAACCCTCCGAGTTGATGAAGTTCTTCGTCGTGCTGTACGCCGCCGACTATGCCGTGCGCAAGGCTCACAGCATGACCGGTAGCTTCATCGAGAGCATCAAGAAGGTGCTCCTGCCGATGGTGGTGGTCATGGGCATCGTCGGTTACCTGCTGCTGCGCGAGCCGGACATGGGTGCGCTGGTGGTCATCACTGCCATTGCGATGGGATTACTGTTCATCGGCGGCTTCAACTGGCAGCTGTTTGCCGGCGCGACCCTGGCGCTGGGCGGGGCCTTTGCCGGGCTGATCATGACCTCCGAATACCGCCGCGCACGCGTGCTGGGCTTCATGAATCCCTGGGAAGATCCGTTCGGCAAGGGCTACCAGCTCAGCCACTCGCTGATTGCGATCGGCCGCGGCGAGTGGACCGGGGTCGGCCTTGGCGCGAGCGTCGAGAAACTGTCCTACCTGCCCGAAGCACATACCGATTTCCTGATGGCCATCATTGCCGAGGAATTCGGCTTTATTGGCGTGAGCGTCGTCGTTCTGCTGTTTACCTTCCTGGTATTCCGGGCGTTCCGCATCGGCCTGCAGGCCGCCAAGCTGGAACGTCACTGGCAGGCACTGGCTGCCCAGGGCATCGGCATCTGGATCGGCGTGCAGTCCGTCATCAATATCGGCGTGAACATGGGCATTCTGCCGACCAAGGGGCTGACGCTGCCACTGATGTCCTTCGGAGGCTCGGGCATCGTGGCCAACCTGCTGGCGCTGGGTGTGCTGCTGCGCATCGATTATGAGAACCGCCAGATGATGCGGGGGGTAAGCCTGTGAGCACGCGCACCCTCCTCGTCATGGCTGGCGGAACCGGTGGTCATATCTTCCCGGCACTGGCAGTTGCGAAGGCGGTCGAAGTCCGCGGCTGGAAGGTCGTATGGCTGGGCGCTGCCGGCGCCATGGAAACCCGCGTCGTGCCGCAGTACGGCATTCCGCTGGAAACCCTGGCCATCACCGGTGTGCGCGGCAAGGGTCTGCTGAAGAAACTGATCCAGCCCTGGGTGCAGCTCAAGGCGCTCTACGGCGCGCTGCGCGTGATTTTCCGGCACCGCCCCGATGTGGCCATCGGCTTCGGCGGTTTTACCGGTTTCCCCGGCGGGCTGGCGATGCGCCTACTGTGGCTGCCGCTGGTAATTCACGAGCAGAATTCGGTGGCTGGACTGACCAACAAGACCCTGGCGAGGATTGCCAATCGCGTGCTGTTTGCCTTCCCGTCGGCCTTTCCGGGACGCGATGGGTGTATCGGCAATCCGGTTCGCGATGAAATCCGCAGCCTTCCCGCACCCGACGAACGCTTTGCCGGGCGTAGTGGCCCCTTGCGCGTACTGGTCGTGGGTGGCTCGCTCGGCGCACAGGTGTTCAACGAGGAAATCCCGAAAGCTCTGGCGCTGCTGGCCCCGGATACGCGCCCACTGGTCACGCATCAGGCCGGCGAAAAGCATATCGACGCCCTGCGCACCAACTATGCGGCTGCCGGGATCGATGCGGATTGCGTGGCATTCATCACCGACATGGCCAGCGCCTATGCCGAGGCGGATCTGGTGATCTGCCGCGCCGGGGCCTTGACTGTGGCCGAACTGGCCTGCGTGGGGGCCGCCAGCGTACTGGTGCCCTTCCCGCATGCCGTGGATGACCACCAGACGGGTAATGCCCGTTACCTGAGCGAAAACGGCGCAGGCAAGCTGATACCCCAAACTGTATTCAATGCTGCCGGTCTGGCGGCCTTGCTGCAGGAACTCAACCGCGACCAGTGCCGGACGATGGCGAACGCCGCCCGCGCACTGGCCAAACCCGACGCAACCACCAGCGTGGTCAGCGTCATCGAAGAATTGGCAAAGTAAGATGAAACATAAAGTCCATCACATCCATTTCGTGGGCATCGGCGGCGTCGGCATGAGCGGGATTGCCGAAGTGCTGCTGAATCTGGGCTATGCCGTCAGCGGCTCGGATCTCGGCAGCAACGCCACCACTCAGCGCCTGCAGGCCGCCGGCGCAACCGTGTATCAGGGCCACGCCGCGGACTACATGCAGGGCGCCGATGTGGTGGTGATCTCCAGCGCGGTGAAGGATGACAACCCCGAAGTTGTCGCGGCCCGCGCGAAGAAAATCCCGGTCGTGCCGCGCGCGATGATGTTGGCCGAACTGATGCGCCTGAAGCAGGGCATCGCCATTGCCGGCACACATGGCAAGACCACCACCACCAGCCTGACCGCGTCGATTCTGGAAGCAGCCGGGCTCGATCCGACCTTTGTGATCGGCGGCAAGCTGCACGCGGCCGGTAGCAATGCCCGGCTGGGCAGCGGTGATTTTCTGGTGGCCGAAGCCGACGAGAGCGATGCGTCCTTCCTGTTGCTGAGCCCGGTGATTTCGGTCGTCACGAATATCGACCAGGATCACATGGACACCTACGGGCATGACTTCGAGAAACTGAAGCAGGCCTTCGTCGATTTTCTGCACCATCTGCCCTTCTACGGGCGTGCCGTACTATGCATCGACGATCCGCACGTGCGCGCCATCCTGCCGCGCGTGACCAGCCCGGTAACGACCTATGGCGTCAGCGACGACGCCATGTTGCGCGCCGAGAATATCCGTGCCGTCGGCGGCCAGATGCATTTCGATGCCGTGTGGGAAAACGGCGAAACCCGCCGCATCCCGGTTGTACTGAATACCCCGGGCCATCACAACGTGCTGAACACGCTGGCCGCGATCGGCGTGGCACTGGAAGTGGGCGCCGACGAGGCCGCCATCCAGAAGGCATTGGCGGAATTCGCCGGCGTCGGTCGCCGCTTCCAGCGTTATGGCGAAGTGGCCCTGCCGCAGGGTGGCCGTATCACCGTGGTCGACGATTACGGACACCATCCGGTGGAAATGGCCGCCACCCTGGCGGCCGCACGTGGAGCGTTCCCGGGACGCCGGCTGGTACTGGCCTTCCAGCCACATCGCTATACCCGTACCCGGGATTGCTTTGAAGACTTTGTAAAGGTTCTCTCCACGGTCGATACCCTGGTATTGGCCGAGGTGTACGCCGCTGGCGAAGCGCCGATTGTCGCCGCCGATGGCCGGGCGCTGGCTCGCGCCGTGCGCGTCACCGGCCGAGTAGAGCCGATTTTTGTCGAACAGATTGCCGACCTGCCCGACGCGATTCTGGCGATTGCGCAGGACGGTGACGTGATCATGACCATGGGCGCCGGCTCAATCGGCGGCGTCCCTGCAAAACTGCTGGCGAAGAGCGAACAATGACGACGAAACACTACGGCAAGGTCGCCGTGATCATGGGTGGGCACTCCAACGAACGCGAAGTTTCGCTGATGAGTGGCGGCGGTGTGCTCGCCGCACTGCAGAGCCGCGGCGTGGATGCACATGCCTTCGATCCGGCAGCAAAACCGCTGGCTGCACTGCGCGATGAAGGTTTCGATCGTGCATTCCTGATCCTGCACGGCCGCGGCGGGGAAGATGGCACCATCCAGGGCGCGCTGGAATTTCTGGGCCTTCCCTATACCGGCTGCGGCGTAATGGCTTCGGCCATTGCCATGGACAAGTGGCGCACCAAGCTGCTTTGGGAAGCCGCCGGATTGCCGGTACCGGAGTACCGCATTGTCGAGAATGCCGCTGAGCTGCGCCGAGCGGCCGATGAGCTGGGCCTGCCACTGTTCGTGAAACCGGCACACGAAGGCTCGAGTGTCGGCGTGGTAAAGCTCAAGTCGCTGGACGACTGCGAGGCCGCGTGGGCGGAAGCATCCAAGCATGATGCCATCGTGCTGGCCGAGCGCAATATCGCCGGCGGCGAATTCACCTGTGCGGTACTGGATGGCAAGGCCTTGTCGACGGTGCGCATCATTCCGGCGACCGAGTTCTACGACTACGAAGCCAAGTACATCCGCGACGATACCGAATACCGCTGCCCGGCCGGCCTGTCGGATGCAGACGAAGCGCTGGCACGCCAGCTGTCCGAGAAAGCCTACAGGGTATTGGGGGCGTCGGGCTGGGCACGCATCGATTTTCTGACCGACACCGACGGCACCATTTATCTGCTCGAAGCGAACACCGCACCGGGCATGACCAGCCACAGCCTGTTCCCCATGGCCGCCCGAGAAGCAGGGCTGAGCTACGAGGATCTGGTGCTGAAGGTGCTGGACACCACTTTGTAAAAGGAAAGGAAGAAAACGTGAATTCGTGCGGAAAACCTTGTCAGGCCGTCGCGAGCGGCATCCGGACAAGGAGCCAGCAGTGCAGCGACCGGAACGTACATGCGGTACGTGAGGATCGCGAGCAGCGCACGACGCCGGACGGGTGTCGCGCAGTAGGCATGGCGAGGTTTTCCAATGTGGGATAAGCCGCAACTGCTGCTCTGGCTGGCTAATTTGCTCACCGCGCTGGCGGTGCTGCTGCTCTTCTATTCCCTGCTGTTCCTGGCCGTGCACTCACCGCTGTTTCCGGTCAAGCGCATCAAGGTCGATGGCAATCTGGCACACATCACCCGCGAACAGCTGGATTATGTGGTGAAAAACGAATTGAAGGGGACGTTCTTTACGCTGAACTTGGACAAGACCCGTCAGGCCTTCGAAAAACTGCCATGGGTGCGCAAGGTGGAAGTACGCCGGCGCTGGCCCGACAAACTGGAAGTGAATATTGAAGAACATCGTGCGATTGCACGCTGGGGCAACACCGGGCTGGTCAACGCCTATGGCGAACGCTTCGATGCCGCCAGCAATGACGATCTGCCGGTACTGGAAGGACCGGATGGCACCGAACGGGAAATGGTCGACAGCCTGATGAATCTGGCCGTAGAGCTGCGCGGCATCGAGCGCAAGCCCACCCATCTCTGGCTGTCCGAGCGTCGTGCGTGGCGGGTGCAGCTCGACAAGGAACTGATTGTCGAAATCGGCCGCGATAGTCCGCGCGAGCGGGTTGCTCGCTTTGTGCATGCTTATCCGCACTCGCTGGCGCGCTTGCAACAGCCCTTTGCCTATGTGGACCTGCGCTATCCGAACGGTTTTGCTGTGAAATTGCCGGACTACCGGCCCGAAGCGGTGAATGCTTCAGGGCCTGCGGTGAAGTCGAAACCGCAACGATCGTCGGCATAATTGGTTTAAAACAAAGATTTTCTATATAAAGCAATTGATTAACCGAGCAACTTAAAGCATCGGTTTAAGTGAAGAGGTTCTCAGTGACTAGAGACGCGAAAAATCTCATCGTTGGCCTGGATATCGGCACGTCGAAAGTGGTTGCCGTCGTGGCCGAAATCACCGATGACGGTGCACTCAATGTGGTGGGCCTGGGCTCCGCTGCGTCACGCGGACTGAAACGCGGAGTCGTGGTCGACATCGAAAAGACGGTTTCGGCGATCCAGGCCGCACTGGGCGAGGCCGAGCTGATGGCCGACTGCAAGATCCGCGAGGTGTTTACCGGCATCGCCGGCAGTCACATCAAGGGCATCAACTCGCACGGCATGGTCGCGATCAAGGATCGGGAAGTCACCCAGGCCGATATCGACCGGGTTATCGAAACCGCCAGCGCAGTCAACATCCCGACCGATCACCAGGTGCTGCACATCCTGCCGCAGGAATACGTGATTGATGGCCAGGAAGACGTGAAAGAGCCGCTGGGCATGTCTGGCGTGCGACTGGAAGTACGCGTGCATATCGTGTCCGGTGCTGTGTCGTCGGTTCAGAACATCACCAAGTGCATCCGCCGTTGCGGACTGGAAATCGCCGAAGTGGTGCTGCAACCGCTGGCCAGTGCGCATGCCGTGCTGACCGAGGACGAAAAAGACCTCGGTGTCTGTCTGGTCGACATCGGCGGCGGTACCACCGACATGGCCGTGTTCATCAATGGCGCGATCCGCCACACCGCAGTGATTCCCATTGCCGGCGATCAGGTCACCAACGATATCGCCATGGCGCTGCGCACACCGACAGGGGAGGCAGAGAACATCAAGATCCAGAACGGCGTGGCGCTGCGCCACATGACCGATCCGGCCGCGATGATCGAGGTGCCCGGGGTGGGCGAGCGCGGTGCACGGCAGATGAGCCGTCACACGCTGGCCGAAGTGGTCGAACCGCGTGTGGAAGAGCTCTACAGCATGGTATTGCAGGAGCTGCGCCGCTCCGGCTTCTCCGAGCGCCTGTCCAGCGGCATCGTGATTACCGGGGGGGCGGCACTGATGCCGGGCATGGTCGAACTCGGCGAAGAGATCTTCCACATGCCGGTACGGCTGGGGTTGCCCAAGTATGTCGGCGGCCTGGCAGAAGTGGTGAAAAATCCGCGTTATTCAACCGCAGTGGGCTTACTGCTGCTGGCACGCGAACAGATGATGAAAAACCCGATGGGGCGCGGCAAGGAAGCAGGGATCGGTGACCTGCTGGGCCGCATGAAATCGTGGTTTAAAGACAATTTTTAGGCAATCAGATTTCTGATTAATTCAGCTTGGCGGTAAAATCGGGTCAGAGGAGAAACGAAACATGGCATTGACCATTGAAGTTCAAGAACCAGTTCATAACGTGAACATCAAGGTAATCGGCGTAGGCGGCGCCGGTTGCAACGCGATCAACAACATGATCGAACATCAGCTGCGCGGCGTGCAGTTCATCGCTGCCAATACCGACGCCCAGGTACTGGGCCAGTCGCAGGCTGATGATGTGATTCAGCTGGGTCAGGCACTGACCCGCGGTTTTGGTGCCGGCTGCAAACCCGACATCGGTCGCCAGGCTGCCGAAGAAGACCGCGAGCGCCTTGGCGAGCTGATTGATGGCGCCGATCTGCTGTTCATCACCGCCGGCATGGGCGGCGGAACCGGTACCGGTGCGGCGCCGGTCATTGCCCAGGTGGCGCGCGAAAAAGGCATCATGACTGTCGGCGTGGTATGCAAGCCGGGTGCGGATGAAGGCGTTCGCCAGAAAATCGCCCAGGCCGGTATCGACGAGCTGTCCCGCTATGTCGATTCACTGATCATTGTGTCCAACGCCAAGCTCGAAGAAGTGCTGGGCGAAGACGTGACCATCGACGAAGCCTTCCGCGCTGCCGACAATGTGCTGCGTGATGCGGTTGCCTCGATTGTCGAGATCATCCATTACCCGGGCCTGATCAACGTCGACTTTGCCGACGTGCAGACCGTGATGCGCGAAGTGGGCATGGCCATGATGGGTTCGGCCCGCGCCAGCGGCGAAGACCGCGCCGAACGTGCCACCGAGGCCGCCATCCACAGCCCGCTGCTGGACAACATCAGCTTCAAGGGCGCCCGTGGCGTGCTGGTGAATTTCTCCGGCAGCCGCTCTTCGATCAAGAAGTCCGAAATCACCCGCGCCATGAAGATCATCCACGAAAGTGTCGCCGAAGATGCCGTGGTCAAGCATGGTCTGGTCTACGACGACAGCCTGGGTGACGAAATCCGCGTCACACTGATCGCGACCGGTCTGGGCGGCAAGGAAGCGGTGAAGCCGCAACTGTCCGTGGTCAGCACCCCGGCACTGAAAACCGGTACCGATAACGCCCCGGTCATCAATCCGGAAGACTTCGATACCCCGGCGATCTGGCGCAACAACCGCCGTGGCAACGATGCCGGTAACGGTGGCCGCGCCCCGGTCAATGTCGGCAGCAATGTCGATATGGACATTCCGGCCTTCCTGCGCCGCCAGGCCGACTAAGCCGTACCGCAGTACCGCGCCCGTCAGGGCGCGCCGCCAAGCCAGCGACCCCGCCGCCCACTGACCCGGGCAGGCGGGTGTTCGCGTTTGCAGCAAGGTAGGCAATCGCGCCGATTGCCCGAATCAATACAGGCGTGCGAGGCACGCTGCTAGAATGCACTCATTGCTTCCGAGTCTTCGTCATGTTCCAGCAACGCACCCTGAAAACCCCGATCCGCGCCACCGGCGTCGGCCTGCACTCCGGCGTAAAAACCACGCTGACGCTCAAGCCTGCGCCCATCGATAGCGGCATCCGCTTTCAGCGTGTCGATCTACCGGACTGCCAGCCCTTCCGTGTCCACCCGGATCAGGTCAATGACACGCGAATGTCTTCCACGCTGGTGGTCGACGGCGTGCGAGTTGGCACCATCGAACACCTGATGTCGGCGTTTGCCGGGCTCGGCATCGACAATGTGCTGGTCGAAGTCGATGCCCAGGAAATGCCGATCATGGATGGCTCGGCAGCCCCGTTCATCTACCTGATCCAGAGCGCCGGCGTCCTTGATCAGCCAGCCGCCAAACGCTTTGTCCGCGTGAAAAAGCCGCTCGAGGTACACGATGGCGACAAATGGGTGAAACTTGAGCCGCACGAGGGTTACAAGGTTCAACTGACCATCGACTTCCAGCATCCCGCCTTCAAGAAATCCTGCCAGACCGTCGCCTTTGATTTTGCCAACACCAATTACATCGATGCGATTGCCCGGGCACGGACCTTCGGCTTCATTCATGAAGTCGAATACCTGCGCGCCAACGGGCTGGCACGTGGCGGGAATATGGATAATGTCGTGGTGATCGACGAATACCGCGTCATCAACGAAGGCGGTCTGCGCTTCGAGGACGAATTCGTGCGCCACAAGATCCTCGATGCGATTGGTGATCTGTATATCCTTGGCTACCCGCTGATTGCCAGCTTCTCCGGTTTCAAATCCGGCCATGCGCTGAACAACAAGCTGCTGCGCGCGATGCTGGCCGACCCGGACAGCTACGAATTTGCCACCTTCGACCAGCTCGACACCGTACCATCGAGCTTTCATGCCCTCCCCGCACTCGACATCTGACCATGCCGCGTTTCTATCTGCCCCAGCCGCTTGCCGCCGGCAGCGAATTCAATCTGCCCGAAGCTCAGGCCCGCCACGTCCAGGTTGTGCGCATGCAGCCAGGCGAGGCCATCACGCTGTTCAATGGCGAGGGTGGCGAATACACCGCGGTGATCACCGAGATGGGCAAGCGAAATGTGGCCGTACGCATCGCCAGCCATGACGACGCGCACCGTGAATCACCGTTGCACCTGACCCTGGTACAGGTCATGACCGCGGCCGACCGCATGGATTACACGATCCAGAAAGCCACCGAACTGGGGGTGAACATTATCCAGCCCATCACCAGCCAGTACTGCCAGCAGCGAGTCAGTGGTGAACGCGCCGAAAAGCGCCTGGCACACTGGGAAGGTGTGGCCGCGGCAGCTGCCGAGCAATGCGGGCGCACCCGTGTCCCGCAGATTCTACCCATCCTCAGTCTCGAGCATTGGCTGGCCAGACCCTGCGCAGCAGAGCTCAAATTGTTGCTGTGCCCGACGGGCGCGGTGAACTGGAACAGCCTGCCGGCAAGTGCTGACAGCGCGATCATGCTGGTTGGCCCCGAAGGGGGGTTTAGCGCCACCGAAGACGAGATGGCGATTGCGCAAGGTTATACTCCGGTCGTGCTCGGCCCGCGTCTGTTCCGCGCCGAGACCGTCACTCCGGTGGTCGCCGGACTGCTGCAGGCCCGTTACGGCGACTTCTGAACGGCCGCGTATTACCCGATGCTCCGCTCGCACATTTGCGCGATAATGCGCGGCTTGACCGGAGGCATCCATGAACAGCAGGCAGCTCTATTTCCGTATTCTGGGTGAAATCAAACCCTACTGGCACATTGTTGTGTTCAACATGCTGTGTCTGGGACTGGCCGCCGCCGTCGATGCGGGCATGTCGCTGCTGCTCAAACCACTGATCGACCAGAACCTGAAAGCCGACTCACTGGCACAAACCGCGGCCTGGGTCGTGCCTGCGCAGATTTTCGGGCTGGCCGTACTGCGCATGCTGACCAATTTCGGGAATGAATACACCAGCAACTGGCTGGGTACCCGCGTCGTCGCCGATCTACGCGACAAGATGTTCGCCCGCATGATTGCCATGCCGGTACGCTTTTTTGACCAGAGCTCGACCGGCGTGCTGATTTCGCGCATCACCAATGACGTGAACCAGATCATGCAGGCCGGTATCCAGGTGATGACGGTATTCATTCGCGATACGCTCTCAGTGTTCTTTTTCCTGGGCGTGATGTTCTATCAAAGCTGGCAATTGTCGCTGCTCTGTATCGGTTTAATACCTGTCGTTGCAATCAGCATCCGGGTAATTGGCAGGCGACAGCGCCGTCTTGCTCGCGAATCGCAGAATCAGCTGGGGATTATCACCAGCACACTGGACGAAGCTTTTTCCGGCCAGCGGGTTGTCAAAATATTTGGAGGTCAAGACTATGAAAAGCAGCGTTTCGGGGGCGTCAACAACCGTCTGCGCTTGGTCAATGTCAAGCAGACGGCCACCTCCAGCCTGAACTCCAGCCTGATGATGCTCATGATCGGCATCACCCTCGCCGTAGTGATCTACTTTGCCACACTGCAAGCACAATCCGGGGCACTCTCCGCTGGCGGTTTTGTCTCCTTTATTTCGGCCATGATGCTCATGCAGGCACCGATCAAGAGCATCACCAAGATGAACGAGCAGCTGAACAAGGGTCTGGCTGCTGCCGAATCAGTCTACGGCGTGCTCGACCAGTTCACCGAAACGGATACCGGCAAGCACAGCATGGCCCGTGCCCAGGGCAATATCCGCATCGAAGGCCTGCGCTTCCACTACGGCGACAGCAACAAATGGGCGCTCGACGGCATTGATCTTGAGGTGCGCGCGGGCGAAAGCATCGCACTGGTCGGTTCGTCCGGCTCCGGCAAGACCACGCTCGCCAACCTGATGCCGCGCTTCTACGAGCCGGTCGAAGGGCGCATCCTGCTTGATGGCGTTGCCCTGGCCGATTACCAGCTCGGCAATCTGCGCAGCCAGATCGCACTGGTCAGCCAGGATGTGGTGCTGTTCAACGATTCGGTCAGCGCCAACATCGCCTATGGCGACGCCAGGCCCGACATGGAACGCATCCGCGCGGCGGCCGACGCGGCGTTCGCCACCGAATTCATCGAACAGATGGCGCAGGGCTTTGATACCGAGCTGGGCGAAAACGGCGTACGACTCTCTGGTGGCCAGCGCCAGCGCCTCGCCATCGCCCGCGCCATCTACAAGAATGCTCCGATCCTGATTCTGGACGAAGCCACCTCGGCGCTCGACACCGAATCGGAACGCAAGGTGCAGGCCGCGCTGGAAAACCTGATGAAAAACCGCACCACGCTGGTCATCGCCCACCGACTGTCGACCATCGAAAACGCCGACCGCATCGTGGTGATGCGCCACGGCAAGATCGTCGAAACCGGCCGCCACGCCGAACTGCTGGCGCAAGGCGGGCTGTACACGCAGATGCACGCGGTGCAGTTCAGCGACGCGGCATAAATAACAAGGGTATTGGCCTGCAGCCCTTTTATATCAAGGACCACAAACCAATACCCAGCAATCGCAGGGCGGGCACTTTGCACTCGCACCTTGCCGTGCCATCAATGCGCGGGTTGATAAAACCAACCCGCAAGGCTTCCGGCTCGGCCAGTTGGGTTGGGTTGAGCGCAGCGAAGCCCAACGTAGTTGCGAAACAATGTTGGGCTTCATTTCATTCAGCCCGACCTACGCGCTAGAGATCGACGTGCAGAGCGTACCCAAAACCGAACGTGCCAGATAGAGTCGCCAACTGCGGATGGGTAAATCATGATCCGAGACCAGGCAGTTAGATTGGCTTAAAATTCCAATCTTCTTTTGTTTTGAGTTGGTCGGTTGAAATCAATTCAAACCCATTGTTGCACTTTTGCTCCGTGATTTTTTTTGCGATTTGTTCGCCAACAAAAAGAGTTGAGTTTCCGTTGTTGGTGTATTTTATTCTAAAGAACGCGGGGGACTTCTCTTTGATTTTTAGCGTGGTTATTGATTTTATCAGTCCTTGCTCGGTTTTTCGAAAATGCTGTCTATGTCTGCAATGGCTTCAATATCATTTTGCGGAAGGCGAGCAACGTAATATTTTTTACCTGTTAACGAAATGCCTTTTTTATTTGATATTGACACTGATGCGTATCGGTGTGGTTCTGGCCAAAGAGGGGCAAGTATTTTCATGAGGGTCTCACTTATTAGCGTGAAATAATGCCCTTGCTAGGAGCGCATGTCGAATTCCATTGGTCCAGAGTTGCAAATTAGGTGTGCTTTTTCAGGGAATTCTTCAATTTTTAAGTTCCTATTGGTTGCGTACCAAGGAAAAAAGCCATGCTTGATGCTTGGTAGATCGGCCCTGGAATATTCCTTGTCATATAAAACCCAGTCGTTGACATGCTCTCTGCTGCCGCGATCATTTCGAAATTTGAGTGCGTAGTATTTTTTCATTTATCTGATCCGAATTGGATTTTTTCCGCCGGGGGCGGATAGCCTGCGTAGGGACCATTAGCGTAGCGTAATCGTCCGGACGTGCCATGCGTACGAATACGCTTTGCTATTCGTACCTACCGCGCTGCATCTTCAAAAACCGGTAATACACCGTCTCGGCGTTGAAAATCGCCACCATCAGCCCCGCTCTGCCATCGAGAAAGCCCAAGCGCAAAAAGTAGGTACGCAAAAATGCCCACAGTCCGCGCGTGACGGCCTTGCCGACGCTGGCGGTTTCGCCGCGGGCGAGGCGCTGCTGTGCGCCGAGGCTGGAGTAGTGTTCGAGCTTTCTGAGTACATCGCTGTAGCTCTCGTACGAGTAGTGCAGCAGCTCGCCCTTGAGCCGTGCCGCCTTCCCGTTATAGCGCAGGCTTTCGTGTACCAGATCGTCGGAAAAGCGTGCGCTGCCGCGCTTGAACAGCCGCGCGATCCAGTCGGGATACCAGCCGGAGTGGTGCATCCAGTGCCCGCAAAAGCTCGACAGGCGGTTCAGCTCGTAGACTTCGGCCTGCGGATTGCTGATGGCGGCCCGGATGCTGGCAGCGAGTTCCTGGGGCACGACTTCGTCGGCATCGATCAGGAAAATCCAGTCGGTGGCAAGCAGATCCACCGCGCGGTTTTTCTGGATACCAAAGCCCGGCCAGTCCTCGCTGTGGTGGATTTTGACGCCATGACGGGCGGCGATCGCCAGCGTGTCGTCGGTGCTGCCGGAATCGAGCAGCACCACCTCATCGGCAAAGCCGAGCGAGGCGAGGCATTCATCCAGCCGCAACGCGGCATTTTTGGTAATCAGGGCGACGCCCAGTGTAGGGGTGGTCATAGTTCGGCAAACGCGGTATCAACAGAGCAAGCTGATATAATCGGCGATTTGCAGCGGGCGGCACAAGCCGCCCTACCGAGATAGGGTAGCCCATGAACATTCTGGTGACCGGCAGCGCCGGCTTTATTGGCATGCACCTGTGCGAGCGGCTGCTGGCGCTGGGTTACACCGTCACGGGCATCGACAACTGCAACGATTACTACGACCTGGCATTGAAAGCCGCGCGGCTGGCGCGCCTCGAGGGTCAGGCCAACTACCGTTTCATCCGGCAGGACGTGGCCGACGATGCCACCCGGATGCTGATCCGCGAGGGAGGATTTGATGCGGTCGTGCATCTGGCCGCACAGGCTGGGGTACGCTATTCGCTGCAGCAGCCGCTGGCCTACAGCGCGTCGAACCTCACCGGCTTTACGCAAATTCTGGAAGGCTGCCGCCACGGCAAAGTCGGCCACCTGATCTTCGCGAGCTCGTCGAGCGTGTATGGCGGCAACCGCAAGCTGCCCTTCTGCGAAACCGATCCTACCGACCATCCGGTAAGCTTTTACGCCGCGACCAAGAAGGCCAATGAAGGCATGGCGCACTCCTACGCGCACCTCTACGGCCTGCCGGTGACCGGCTTGCGCTTCTTTACCGTCTACGGCCCCTGGGGCCGACCGGACATGGCCTATTTCAGCTTCGCGCAGAAAATCATGAGCGGCGAGACCATCGACGTGTTCAACCACGGCCAGATGCGCCGTGACTTCACCTACATCGACGACATCGTCGAAGGCATCGTGCGCTTGCTGCCCCTGCCGCCGCAGGCCGACCCGGCCTTCGATGTGCTCAAGCCGGTGAACGGCAGCAGTTGGGCGCCGTATCGCATCCTGAATATCGGCGGCAGCAATCCGGTGAACCTGATGGATTTCATTGGTACGCTCGAGAAGCATCTTGGACGCGAGGCCAGCAAGCGCTTTCTGCCGATGCAGGATGGCGACGTACTGGAAACCGCCGCCGACACCACGGCGCTGACCCGCGTGATCGGTGAAGTGAATCCGGTGAATATCGACGAGGGCTTGCGCCGCTTTGTCGTCTGGTTCAAGGATTTCTACGGTGTCTGAACGCCTCATCGTCGCCAGCCCGCTGCCGCGCCCGCAGGTGAAGCGCGCGCTGGTGATCAAGCTGCGCCACCATGGTGACGTATTGCTCGCCAGCCCAGTCATTGCGGAGCTTGCCGAGCAATACCCAAATGCCGAGATCGACGCGCTGGTGTACCACGACACACGCGAGATGCTCAGTTTGCATCCGGGCCTCGCACAACTGCACACCATCGGCCGGGACTGGCGCACGCTGAACCCGCTGGCGCAGCTCAAGCGCTGGTGGCCGCTGTTTCAGACACTGAAGGCACGCCGCTACGACCTGATCGTGAATCTCACCGATCACTGGCATGGCGCGCGGCTGGCCCGCTGGCTGAAGCCGGCGCTGTCGGTCGCCCCGAAAGCGCAGCGCGACAGCAAGTGGGCTGACCGCGCGTGGAAGAAATCCTTTACCCACCTGTTCCCGATTCCACGCGGCAATACGCGCCACACGGTGGAAATGCACCTCGACGCGCTGCGCCGCATCGGCATTCAGCCGGTCAAAAAGGAGCTGGGCTTTGTCGCTGGCGAGGCCGCAGACGCGAGCGTGGCACAGAAGCTGGCGGCCGCCGGCGTCGAAGCCAACCGCTTTATCCTGATTCACCCGACCTCGCGCTGGCTGTTCAAGACCTGGCCAGTGGCGCACATGGCGGCGCTGATTGATGCGCTCACCGCGCGCGGCGAGCAGGTGGTGCTGTCGGCAGCGCCAGCCAAGGCGGAAATGGACTGGGTGGCACAACTGAACGCCGCGCTCACCCGCCCGGTGGCGCTGGATCTGTCCGGTCAACTCAACCTGAAAGAACTTGGCGCGCTGATCGCCTCAGCACGCGCCTTTGTCGGCGTCGATTCGGTGCCCATGCATCTAGCCGCTGCCCAGCAAACCCCGACGGTGGCGCTGTTCGGCCCGTCCGGCAATATCGAATGGGGGCCGTGGCAGGTGCCGCATCGCCTGCTCACCGCCGATTTCCCCTGCCGTCCCTGCGGCCAGGACGGTTGCGGCGGCGGCAAGGTCAGCGATTGCTTGGCCGCCATCGCGCCCACTAGCGTGCTTGCAGCACTCGATGAGTTACTTGCAGAGGTGCCACGATGATCCGACTGGCCATTGTCCGACAGAAATACAACCCACACGGCGGCGCGGAACGCTTTGTCTCTCGCGCACTGAAAACCCTGTGTCAGCGTCAGGCGCTCGATGTCACTTTGCTGACCCGTGACTGGCAGGATAGCGGTGGCTGGCACTGCGAAAAGCTGCGCCCCTTCCATCTGGGCCGCGCCTGGCGCGAGAAGGCTTTTGCCCACGCGGCGCAGAAACAATTCCACCGTTTCGATCTAGTGCAAAGCCACGAGCGCATTCCTGGCTGCGACATCTTTCGCGCTGGTGACGGCGTGCACGCGGTATGGCTGGAGCAGTATTCCCGAACCCAGTCAGCGCTGTCCAATGCACTGCGGCGCTACAGCCCCTTTCATCGCCATATTCTGGCGGCGGAAGCAGCGATGTTTGCCGACCCGAAACTGAAAATGGTGATCTGCATCTCGGAGCAAGGCAAACAGCAGATCTGCGAACGTTTCCATGTTCCGGATGATAAGCTTTGCGTGATCTACAACGGCGTCGATACCGACTCGTTTCATCCCAAACTGGCCGAAAAATACCGCTATATCCAGCGGCAAGCATGGCAAATTCCACAGGATGCGCCACTACTCGCGTTTGTCGGCTCGGGTTTCGAGCGCAAAGGAGCCGCCCGGGCGCTGCAAGCAATTGCCGCTCACCCCAACGTCTATCTTGTCATTGCCGGTCGCGACAAATCAATTAAGCGCTACCAGAAATTGGCCGTGCAGCATGGCGTTGCCGAACGGGTACGTTTTCTGGGCGGCGTCAACGATATCAAGCCAGTGTACGGCGCAGCCGATGCGCTGATCCTGCCCACCCTGTACGAACCCTTCGGTAACGTCTGCCTTGAGGGGCTCGCCTGCGGATTGCCGCTATTTACCAGTACGATGTGTGGCGCGGCGGAGTGGATTCGTGAGGGCGAAAACGGCTGGGTACGCGATGCACTGGACATTGACGGTTTTGCCTCAGCCATTGCTGACTGGCTGAACAAACGCAACGAATGGCCAAGCTTGCGCGCCAACGCGCGTGCGACCGCCAAACCTTTTACCCTGGAGCGCATGGGACAGGAGCTGGAAGCCCTGTACGCGCGCCTGCTGACTACGGAATCCGAAGCATGAGCCACACCCCGGCGAAACCACGCACGCTGCGCATCCTGCATACCGAATCCTCCTGCGGCTGGGGCGGCCAGGAAATCCGCATCCTGACGGAAGCAGCCGGCATGATCGCGCGCGGCCACGCCGCCACCATTCTCGCCTGCCCGGATTCGAACATCGCTAGGGCGGCCAAGAATCACGGCATTCCGGTGGTCGAGCTGCCGATTTTCAAGAAGCGCCCATGGAGCCTGTGGGCCATGCGCTGTTATCTTGCCAAGCATGCACAGGATTTCGACGTCATCAATACGCACAGCTCGACCGACGCCTGGCTGATCGCGCTGGCCGGCTTGTCGGTGTACGGCATGCCGCCGGTGGTGCGCACACGGCATGTGTCGACCGCGATCAACAATCTGCCGTTCACCCGCTGGCTGTACCTGCAGGCCACCCGCCATATCGTCACCACCGGCGAAAAACTGCGCCAGACGCTGCATGCGGACAACCGCTATCCGCTGGAACACATGGTGTCGATCCCGACCGGCATCGACCTCAACCGTTACTGCCCCGGCGACCGTATCGTGCAGCGCGCGAAGCTGGGCCTGGCCGAGCGTCCGACGCTGGGGATTGTTGCCACGCTGCGCAGCTGGAAAGGCCACTGCGACCTGCTGCCGGTGTGGGCAAAGCTGCAGACGCGCTTTCCCAACTGGCAGCTGGTAGTCTGCGGCGATGGCCCCCGCCGCGAAGCGCTTGAAGCCCAGACGGATGAACTGGGCCTGCGAAACTCGGTGCACTTCGTTGGCAATCGCGAAGATGTCGAGGAATGGCTGCAGGCCTTTGACCTGTTTACCCTGCCGTCCTACGGTAACGAAGGCGTACCGCAAGGTCTGATGCAGGCAATGGCCAGCCGATTGCCAGTGGTTTCAACCACAGTGGGAGCGATTGCCGAGGCGGTCGTCGACTGTGAAACAGGCTTTCTGGTTGATCCACGCCAACTCGACCAGCTGGAAGCTGCATTGGCAAAACTGATGGGTGACACGGCATTGCGCGAGCAGATGGCCGACGCGGCGCTAGCGCATGCCCGGGCACGTTTTGGCAGCGAGCACATGCTCGACGCCATGAGTATCGTCTTCGATAATGCCATCAAGGCGGGCGCATGAGCCGCGCAGCGGGTCGTCTGCAGCTGTTTGCACGGGCCTTGCCACGTTTTTGCTGGCAAGGGCTTGCGCGGCTGGCCGGTGTGCGTCGTCGCCCGGCACAAATCCACCGCATTCTGATTGCGCATCACCTGCTACTGGGCGATACACTGATGCTGACAGCACTGCTGGCCGCACTGCGCCAAAGATATCCGTCTGCACGATTGGTAATGACTTGCCCTCAAGCCATTACCCCCCTTTACTCCACACACCCCTACGGCGTGGAAGTCATCGGCTTCAACCCGCGCCAGGCCGATACCGTGCAAGCGGTGCTACGCAGCGGCCCGTACGATCTGGGTATCGTTCCAGGTGATAACCGCCATGCTTGGTTGGCGCTCGCCGCCGGCTGCCGCTGGATCGTCGCACACGCCGATGACACTCCGGCCTGGAAAAATTGGCCAGTCGACGAAGCCATTCCCTTCCCCGATACACCGACTGCCTGGGGCGACATGGCCGCGCAACTGGGCGGGGGTGACGGCAGCCTGCGCTACCGGCCCAGCGACTGGCCCGCCCCGGCCGCCAAACCGTTCGCGCAGCCCCGCCAGCCCTATGTGGTGCTGCACCCCGGCGCGTCGACACCGCTGAAATACTGGCCTTCTGATCGGTGGATCCAACTCGCTGCCTGGCTGGTGGAGCAGGGTTATCAGCCGGTCTGGAGCGCAGGCGCGAAGGAGACCGCGCTGATCGACACCGTCGACCCGCAAGGGCTGTATCCGAGTTTTGCCGGCCAACTCGACTTGGCGCAACTGTGGCAATTGCTTGCCGGCGCTGCGGCACTCATCTGCCCCGATACCGGCGTCGCGCATCTGGGGCGGCTGACCAATACGCCGACACTGGCGCTGTTCGGCCCCGGCAATGCGCTAATCAGCGGTACTGGCCAATTCTGGGCCGACAGCACCTTTGTCGCACTGACCGAAACGGATATTTCCTGTCGCAACCAAACTGTTCTTTTCCGACGCAACAAAGACTGGATCCGCCGGTGCGGGCGTAACACCGCTCAATGCGCAAGTGTGCAGTGTATGGATAGTTTGGATCTAGTGCGAGTCAAAATTCAATTAAGCAGAATTCTGCAGATTGAGAAAAGCAATGAATGAATCATTCAAAAACACAGACAGGAAGATTTTGCTATTAGGCTGCGCAATGGCCTTCCTACTGGCTTTATTGCCGTTGTCACACACGCAAGGAATCCGATTTGGGTTACTACTCTTGGGTTTGTGCTGCATATCATGGAGACAGATGGGCTCGATGCGCTGGGCTTGGCCCTTGGTAATCTGGCTTGGGTTTGCCTGCACAACCCTCATTTGGTCAGCATCTCCAGATCTTTCTAAACGTGCTTTATGGCTAGACGGACTTCTTCCAATCATAGCATTCGTTCTTGTATATCAAGCAAGCCAATCAAAACCAGCATGGTTGGAACTTGGCTTCATCGCGGGAATGTTATTACTTTCCGCCATTATCGTATATGGTAAAACCCGGGGGGTCCCGTTAACCGTAAACGATAAATTTGATGCTGGTCCTGGATATTGGTACCCTGGAGCTGGTACTGCAAGTACAGTATTGGTGTATCTCCTGCCACTCGGATTCTACCTATCTGATCAACCCAGAAAAAAGTCGAAATTTATAGGCATAAGCTTCATCGCTATAGCCACAGTCGCCGCGACATTCACTGGCAACCGGTTTTTCTGGATTGCTGCTCTTGCAAGTTTATTCTGTTACATCCTGCTGGCTAGTTCATACTCCTTTAAGCGCATGCTGTGCATTTTGCTGGTAGTCTGTGCCGTTGGCAGCATTGGAGTGAGGCTTGCCAATACACAGCGTGGCGCCGTTAATCTTGAGCGGGGTTTGAGTTATACCGCGGTTCGTGATGCACGGCCGCAAATATGGGCATTCTGGCTTGATCGAGTAAAAAACCGACCGTGGCTAGGTAAAGGGCTTGGCACCCTAACGCCTGTTACAGGCGAGATTATTACACCTGAAAATCGTCTCTTCATCAAATTGGCTCACGCTCACAACTATTGGCTAAATGTTGTTTTACAAAGCGGTTTGGCAGGCCTGATTTTAGTGATTACAGCCTATATCTCGGTGATGCGGGAATTCTTGCGTCATTTTTCGTCAGCACGCCGAGAAGTTGCAGCCGGTCTAGCCGTATTGGTAGCGATGCTTGCAAAGAACTTCACGGATGACTTCATGCACGGAGCAACCGTTATGCTCTTCTGGTCCTGCCTGGGGTACTGGCTTGCTCAAGCAAAACACAAGTCACTTAATGATCAGCAGACACCCGTCACCCCTGCTTCAGCTCAATAAATACTAATTAGCGTAGATCATGAAAATCCTACTAATTCGCCGTGACAATATTGGTGATCTGGTCTGCACAACACCCTTATTTGATGCAATCCGGCTGCATTTTCCCAATGCATACATTGCCGTTCTAGCCAATAGCTACAATGCAGACATTCTTGCTGGAAATCCGGCCATCGACAAGGTTTTTGTATACACCAAAGCCAAACATCGCAACCTGGGTCAAAGTCGCCTAGGTGTTTACCTAGAGACGGCCAAGCTAATCCTGAGACTGCGTAGGCAAAAATTCGATTACGCAATTCCAGTTGGTGGGGGCTGGTTCAAGCAAGCCATCAAATTCGCCAGATTATCAGGTGCCAGACATATCATCAGCTTCACTCCAGAAAATGGTAGGCTCTCCGGCGTTGACATCCCTATCCCATATAATCGCAAACAACCCCGGCACGAAGTGGAAGACATCTTTCGTCTGCTTGCGCCTCTAGGGATCGAAGGTACACCCGGATCACTAAAGGCTTTTACAGACCCGGAAACACTGACAAAAATGCAGATGCATTTCCAGCCACTGAATGGGCGGACTGTGCTGGGTGTTCATCTGAGTGCTCGCGAAGCAAATCGTCGCTGGCCTGCTGATCGTTTCATCACGGCTATCCGCAAGCTCACGGCGAGCCACCCGAACCTAGGTGTTGCCCTGCTCTGGGCCCCTGGTAGCCAATCCGACCCCAAGCATCCAGGAGATGATGAACTGGCCGCGGAAGTAGTCGCAGCTCTTGCCGGACTGCCTGTACTACCAGTTCCAACATCCAGCCTACATGAGCTCACTGCGGCCCTAAGCTGTACCGATCTTGACCTACTAAGTGACGGAGGTGCTTTGCATATTGCCGCCGCAATGCAAAAACCGATCGCTGCGATGTTCGAAAACCGGCAGGAAAAGCTGACGCGCTGGTATCCATGGCGATGTCCGCACCAGCTGATTATTGCCCCCGAGCTGGCAATACGGGACATTCCGTGCGACGCAGTGATTTCTGCGGTTAGTTCACTACTCGACAAGCATTTTCACAACACCGAGGCGTCTGCATAATCCGGATATTCCTTAACATCCCCCAATTCGGGCATGTTTTAGTAACCTTCTTTCTTCAATCCGTCTAGTTGTGGATCCAACCTCAATGACCGTTGCCAACTCCGTCGGCATCGTCACCGCCCAGAAGGCGGTGTTCGATCAGCCCATTACGCTTTCCAGCGGCGCGGCCCTGCCGCGTTACGAGCTGATGTATGAAACCTACGGCACGCTGAATGCCAATGCATCGAACGCCATCCTGATCTGTCACGCGCTGTCGGGGCATCATCATGTCGCCGGCAAGTATGCGGAAACCGACAAGGCCGCCGGCTGGTGGGACAATATGGTCGGCCCCGGCAAGCCGATCGATACTGATCGCTTCTTCGTGATCGGACTGAACAACCTCGGCGGCTGCCATGGCTCGACTGGACCGTCGTCGATCAACCCCGAGACCGGCAAGCCCTATGGCTCGACCTTCCCGCTGGTTCTGGTACGCGACTGGGTGGAAACGCAGGCGCGGCTGGCAGACCGGCTGGGCATCAAACAATTCGCCGCCGTGATCGGCGGCAGCCTCGGCGGCATGCAGGCGATGCGCTGGGCAATCAGCCACCCCGAGCGCGTGCGGCATTGTCTGGTGATCGCCTCGGCACCCAAGCTCACCGCACAGAACATTGCCTTCAACGATGTCGCACGGCAGGCCATCCTGACCGATCCCGAGTTCCACGGCGGCGATTACTACGAGCACGGCGTGGTTCCCAAGCGTGGCCTGCGTCTGGCGCGCATGCTCGGCCACATCACCTACCTCAGCGACGACGGCATGGGCGAGAAATTCGGCCGCGAATTGAAGAGCGGGGAATACAAATACGGCTTCGATGTGGAATTCCAGATCGAATCCTACCTGCGCTATCAGGGCGACAAGTTCTCCGGCATGTTCGATGCGAACACCTACCTGCTGATGACCAAGGCACTCGATTATTTCGACCCGGGCCGGCATTTTGGTGGTGATCTGGTGGCCGCGCTGAAAACCACGCTGGCGAAATTCCTCGTCGTGTCGTTCACCAGCGACTGGCGCTTCTCGCCGGCGCGCTCTCGCGAAATCGTCAAGGCATTGCTTGATGCCCGCCGCCCGGTTTCCTACGCCGAGATCGAATCCGCGCACGGACACGATGCCTTCCTGATGGATGACGAGCCGTATTTCGGCGTAATGCGCGCCTACCTGAACAACATCGCCAAGGAGATCGCAGCATGAGCGCCGTTAATACCTTGCGCCCCGATCTGAAACTGATCGCCGGCTGGATCAAGCCGGGCAGTGCTGTGCTCGACCTGGGCTGTGGCGATGGCGAATTGCTGCATTGGCTGGCCAGTCACAAGCAGATCCAGGGCATGGGCGTGGAAAAGGATGTCGGCCAGGTGGTCAGCTGCGTTGAAAAAGGCTTGAGCGTGATCCAGTCCGATCTGGAGTACGGGCTGGCGCAGTTCGAGGACGGCCGATTCGACGACGTAGTGTTGTCGCTGACCATCCAGGCCATGCACAACATCGAGGGCATCCTGCAGGAAATGCTGCGCGTCGGTCGTACCGGCATCGTCACCTTCCCCAACTTCGGCTTCTGGGAAAACCGCTGGCAGATTGCCACCGGACGGATGCCGGTCTCCGAAACCATCCCCTACCAGTGGTACAACACGCCGAACATCCATTTCTGCACGGTCAACGATTTCGACCGGCTGCTGGGCAAGCTGGGCATGCGCATCGACGAGCAGATCGTGCTGCATCAGGGTGAGCCCGTCGAGTTCCTGCCCAATCTGCTGGGCAGTCTCGCGCTGGTGCGCTTCAGCAAACGCTGAGCTACAGTTAAACCCGCCTGTGCCACACCGGTACCGGCGGGTTACGCTGCCGTTTTTGCTGGGGGATAGGCCATGGCTGAATCACGTACCATCCGTTTTGGCATCATCGGCACGGGTAGCATCGCTGCGCGCTTTGTCGTCGGGCTAGCACATGTTCCTGGCGCGGCCGCCGTGGGTACTTATAACCGTACCCTAAGCAAAGCCTTTGCTTTCAATGCCCAGCACAACATACCCCACACATACGATTCGGTAGCAGCGCTCCTTGCCAGTGACATCGACGCGGTCTACATTGCCACCCCGCACCCCAGCCACGCCAGTCTGAGCATCGCCGCACTGCAAGCCGGCAGGGCCGTGTTATGCGAAAAACCGGCCGCGATCAGCACGGCCGAGCTGGATGCGGTTCTGGCCGTCGCCCGGGACACGGGCGTACTGTACATGGAGGCAATGAAACCGCCCTTCTTCCCGCTGTACCGCGAAATCCGCCAGCGGATTGATGCCGGGGAAATCGGAGAAGTACGCTTTGTCCGTGCCGGCTTTGCCAACCCGAACGTGCCCGCCGGACACGCAGTACTCGACCCGGCGCAGGCTGGCGGCAGCCTGCTCGACATCGGGATCTACGGGGCCTTTCTGGCCGTCGACTGGCTGGGTGCCGCGCTGGATGTACAGGCACTCGGGCGGATCGGGCCAAGCGGCGTGGACACGTTTGCCAGCATCCAGAGCCGGCACGAGCGTGGCATCAGTCAGTTGTACTGCGGGCTGGACTGCGGCGGATCGGGCGAAGCACTGATCGCGGGTTGCTCGGGGCACATCGTCATACACGAGAAATGGTGGAACCCGTCCCGCGCCACAGTGGTCTGCGCCAACGGCCATCGGGAAGAACTGGCAAGCATCCCGCAGGGCAGCGGCTTAAATTACGAAACCGCACACTTTTGTGAGTTGCTTCGTGTTAGTCAGCACGAAAGTTCTACAGTGTCTTGGCCTCACTCTCGGAATGCTTTGGAGCTTATTCTGTTGGCTCAGCAAAAAATTTAGGCCAATTTCAACCGATAACTTGGAATTATTCAATATCAATCAACCTCCGGGTATGAAATTAACAGTAACTCGGTTGGACTCCCCATCCCTGTCCTCGACCCAGAATATCACTGCAGTATCAGTAAAAATAACAGTGCTACTACCAGAAATAAGACCGCTACTACTATCAAAGCTCAGACCCGATGGCAATGTGCCACTTAAGAAATACCCAATTACTGGGTCGCCCTCTGTGAATGTCACATAATCAGACAGTGATAGGCTATATGTTCCCCAGATAAACTGGTCAGGGATTGACCCCAATATGGGAGCGGAGCCAATCCGCAAGATGAACGCGTCTGCAGAAGAAACCCCATCCTTATCTGAAGCAGTCAGACTGAGCGAAAAACTTCCAGTGACACTGGGCGCACCACTAATTACGCCACTATTGCTATCAAAACTCAACCCGCTCGGTAATGAGCCAACCAAACTATAACTAGTGATCGAATCTCCATTTGTAGCAGTTACGTAGGGTTTCAGGTCGATGTTCAGGGCTGTTCTAAGTAGCCCGCTCTGATCCGGCACATTGCCCACCACCGGCGGTACAGGTGCCGCGGCGATGGTCAGCACAAAACTGTCGCTATTGGACACCCCATCCTTGTCGCGTGCACTCAGGGTCAAGCTGGCCGTCGCCGCGGCACTGGGTGCGCCACTCAAAACCCCGGTACTGCTGTTAAAACTCAACCCCGCCGGGAGAGTGTGCCACCCAGGGTATAGCCCGTAACCGGATCACCGTTGGTTGCCGTCACAAAGCTCGCCAGATTCAGCGTGAAGGCCGTTCCCGCCACTCCGCTCTGATCCGGCACATTACCCACCACCGGTGGTACAGGTGCCGCGGCGATGGTCAGCACAAAACTGTCGCTATTGGACACCCCATCCTTGTCGCGTGCACTCAGGGTCAAGCTGGCCGTCGCTGCGCCACTGGGTGTGCCACTCAAAACCCCGGTACTGCTGTTAAAACTCACCCCCGCCGGGAGAGTGCCACCCAGGGTATAGCCCGTAACCGGATCACCGTTGGTTGCCGTCACAAAGCTCGCCAGATTCAGCGTGAAGGCCGTTCCCGCCACTCCGCTCTGATCCGGCACATTACCCACCACCGGTGGTACAAGTGCCGCGGCGATGGTCAGCACAAAACTGTCGCTATTGGACACCCCATCCTTGTCGCGTGCACTCAGGGTCAAGCTGGCCGTCGCCGCGGCACTGGGTGTGCCACTCAAAACCCCGGTACTGCTATTAAAACTCAACCCCGCCGGGAGAGTGCCACCCAGGGTATAGCCCGTAACCGGATCACCGTTGGTTGCCGTCACAAAGCTCGCCAGATTCAGCGTGAAGGCCGTTCCCACCACCCCTCGCTGGTCAGGTACAGGCGCAAGTACAGGAGCTGTTGCTACAAGGGTTTTAGCACTACCAAGGGGCGACTCAACTAACGAATACTGTCCAGTTGATCGATTCAGAACTTCCGCCTTTGTTTGAATCTGGTAAACCACTCCTGGTTGCAGGTTGTTGAAATTGGGATTGGAGGATACAAGCATAGCGCGCTTATGTGAGGATATAGCAGTCCTCAATCTAGCTATCGGCGCTGGACCAGTCATCTCATAAACAAAATACTGAACGTTTCTGAGACCATCACTATCACTAATACCATTTACGATGGTAAAACTCGTAGAGGTGACGTTGATTGCTCGGGGTGCATTCACTACGGGATTATGATCAACCGGGTTCTGGGAATATGAAATTTCACTAATTCTAAAAATTCCTGAACTAGCCACGATACGTATCGAGCAAAATTCAAACATCGCTCTAATTTCCGTACTCGATAAAGATCCGAACCCATTCATTATTTTCAGAATTCTATCGCTATGAAAGCGTATTACCTCTCGACCGCCACTCGAGGAGGCCTCAATTACATCCATTGGAAAACTCAGTGACGCACCACTCACTGTCGAGAAATCACGCAATGCGCCACAAGACTGACCAGGCGGCGGAGCAACCACTAAATCTCCGGTAACCACATCAATTTCAGCACCGGGCCCAAGTCCTGACTTTATAATTTCTAACTCAACAGTTCTCTCAGCGCTTCCATCCGGAACACCGCCTAGAACTACGGGATAAATGTAAGAAGGAGGCCTGCGCACTTCAGACATCAATTCGCCAATAGAGAAATGACTGCCTTCTTCTGAGAAGAACTCTGGTATACCACTATTACCAAACAGATACTGAACCCCAACACCACAAGCAAATGTACTATCTCGCGAGCGCTGAAAGTACTGGGTCATGCATTGAGCAAAACCATTGAAACTCGACGCTAGCGGAAACAGCAGCCTACTACGAAACAAAATCGTATCCTTATCCCCCCCCAGAGTACTCAATAGACGCCCCCCCCTGAACGGCAACCAGTCAAGCTGAACATCTCCAGAAAAGCTGCTGGTTCTTTTTCGTCCAGTCGAATAATCTGTGCTGGTCTGCACACCACCCAAAGCAAGCCCACCTTTGAGGGTCGGACTAATCACACTATCGAGGCGCAAGCCCGCACTAACCTGCTTCACACCTGCAACCCGGCGAGGCTGGCGATATTTGATATAGCTCTCTGCGGTATCCTGAACGATAAGGACATCGCCTAGATCTTTAGTTGCTGATTGAATGACTCCAGAATATGCCCCCACGTTCATGCCAAAGAATTTACCTGCGATATCAAAACCATAGGCATGCTCGCGTAGCCATGGAGAAGCGAGGCTTCCTCCAAAATCGAGTTCCTGTCTGGTCTGCAATCCACGCCCGGTAAAAACCATCACCATTTGGTCGTCCAGCAGGCCGATTCCCGCCCGGACAAGTAATTCTCGATAATTCGGCCCCAGCTGAAAACGGCCATAAAGTGGTACAAGGCCTCCTGCCATGAGAGAACCTTCACCTGTTGTAATGACCCCAAATGGATCAGAGTAATTGGCTGAAAAATCTACTTGTGGTGCCCCGGGATCAGGGGCTCGGTCACCGCCCAGTAGATCAGTCAAAGGAGAAGGATCCCCTTCAGCGGCAAGAGGCGGGGCGGCAGTCTCAGACCCGGACAAATCCAGCGCAGGAAAGTTAAGTTCTTCGGGGCTACGATCAAAAGGCGCGGAAGACAGGCGCTCACACGAGTACACCAGTAGGACACAGGATAGCAAGCCGCCCACATGCCACTTCATAGCGTTTCCTCGACTGAGTCTTGAGTTCTTTGTATAGGCTATTTCGCTCGGCGCATCGAGCGACATGTGCTGAACTTGGCTGAAGGCGTACTCCGACTTTTGCGATAACATCTGCATCCGGACAATCCAGACATTCCGCCATGAGCGAGCATTCTCCCTACCAGCCGCCCACCGCCAGTCTCGCGGGAGAATCCACCGACCTCCCCTCCGGGCGGAGCCGGCTGTTGCTGGTGAGCAGCTGGATCTTGGTGGTAGTCGCGCTGTTGCTGGCCTCTGTGCTGCAATTGGTCATACCGGCCTTCCGCGAGTTGTATGCTGGATTTGGTGTTGATCTGCCGGCAATCACCGAGCTGTTTTTACGCTTCAGCCTCGTTTATTTTCTTGTTCCACTGTTGCTCCTTGTTCTGGCGATACAAATCACCCTGCAACGTGAGCACGATCCGGCGTTCCGGCAACGTATGGGCTGGATCAGTGCCGGTGACTTGCTGCTGGTGCTGGCCATGCTGGCAGGAAGTGCCATGGCACTCTATTTGCCAATTTACGTGATGGACGATCGCATCTACATCGAAGCGAAACCGGAGCAATGACTACGTATACGCTCATAGACAATTATTTATAAGGAGCTCAGAGCAATACATGAAAGAGTATCTACTTGACGAGCGCATGCTCAAGCAACGCGCCGTAGGCCACGGGCTGTGCATGGTCAGCGACGAAATCACCATCGAGGGTTATCCGGTCGGCTTCATGTATCGCGAGCCGCCAATCAAGGACGGCGACTCGGGCTGGCGCTTCTTTTCCGGCTGCGAGGACGAGAAATTCCTCAACAACCCGAAAAACCACAGCGAGCTCGACGTGAACGTGGTCGCCAACTACGACCCGAGCATCATTGCCCTGCTGGATGCACCCGTCGGCAGCGTATTCGAAAAGCATCCGGACAAGGATGACTTTGTGCCGGTGACCGACTGGTCACCGCTCGCCAATTAAGCCGGGGCCTGCGATGTCAGCCTGCCAGTCACTGGAACAACAGACCGATGCCCTGATGGCCGAGCTGGCTACCGTGCTGCAGGCGGTGTACCGCCATCTGGACCAGCGCGGCTATCAGTTCGATTCGCCGGAATACACCGAATGGGTGCCGGAGAGCCGCTGCGAAGCCATGCTGGCCGGCCTGGCCGCCGAGTTTGGCCCGCTGCCATATGTGCTGCAGAGTTTCTACCGGCACATCGGCAGCGTCTGCTTCTGCGGCGAAGCGCCGTGGCTGGATGAATTCGATCTGCCCGACCCGCTACAGTGGTTTCCGCTATCCTACCTGCACGACGACTGCCTGGCCGAGTATCACGATGACCCGGAGTACCGGGAATTCCACGAACAGCGGCTGGCCGCCTACATTGCGGCTGATCTTTACCACAAGGAAGACATCAGTGGTGGCGCGCCATATACCCTCTACCTGCCGCAACAAGGCGCCAATCCGGTCATCGAGCTGACCCCGTATGGCGAGCAGATCAGCATGCTCGACTATCTGGCCCTGGCACTGGAGTATTACCTCTTTCCCGGCTGCGAAAGCCCGGACGACGCGGCAATCTATCTGCAGGACGCGGCGCTCAGGGCGCAATGCCGGCAACTGGGCCAGCACTGTCGGGCACTGGCCATGCGCTACGCGGAGCAGGCAAATCAGCCACAGCCAGGCTGAAATCTGCGCCAGCTGCGCCCGCAGAGAGGCCTTTCCGGTATGCTTACAGGCAATCCTTACCAGACCGTTCCAGCCTCATGAAACGCCTCCTCGCCCTCACCGCCCTGCTGCTGCTGGCTGCCTGCAGCAAGATCACCGCCGAAAACTACCAGAAGGTCAAAAGCGGCATGAGCCGCGCCGAGGTCGTTGCCATTCTGGGAGAGCCGACGCAAAGCGACGCCGGCAGCCTGCTGGGCATTGAAGCCGAATCAGCCAGCTGGCAGAACGGCAAACTGGCAATCAGCGGCCAGTTCGTCAACGGCAAGCTGCTCACCCACACCATGCAGCAGCAATAAGCCGGCCACGCAGTACGTACGCACACACGCCGGCGCTTGTACGCCGACGCGCACGCCGTTAACCTTCGGGTTTTCCCCAGTCATTTCGAGGAGAGCCGGCATGGCGCGCATTTTTATCGACGGTGAACACGGCACAACCGGCCTGCAGATTGCAGAGCGTCTGGCCGGCCGCAGCGACATCGAACTGCTGAGCCTGCCGCTGGAGCGGCGCCGCTCGGTCGAACACCGCCGCGAGCTGCTCAACGCCGCCGACGTCGTCATCCTCTGCCTGCCCGACGATGCCGCCATCGAATCGGTAAGCATGATCGAGAACGCCAATACCGCGGTCATCGATGCCTCCACCGCTCACCGCATCAATCCGGACTGGGTGTACGGCTTTGCCGAACTGGCGCCGGGCCAGCGCGACAAGATCCGCGCCAGCAAGCGCATCGCCAACGTCGGCTGCTACGCCACCGCCAGCATCGCGCTGCTGCGCCCCATCATCGAATCCGGCTTGCTGCCGGCCGATGCGGCCATCAATCTGATCGGCGTTTCGGGCTATTCGGGCGGCGGCAAGGCGTTGATCGAAGTGCAGGAAAGCGGCCAGGGCGACCCGTTCGCCTTCTACGCACTGGGCCTGTCACACAAGCACCTGCCGGAAATCCAGATGTGGTCCGGCCTGCAGACCAAGCCGGTGTTCCTGCCCAGCGTCGGCCACTTCCCCACCGGCATGCTGGTGGCACTGCCGCTGCACGCCAGCCAGCTGAACGGCAGCGCGCAGCAGATCGCCGATTGCTACGCCAGCTGGTATGCCAATGAACGTTTCGTGCACGCCAAACCGCTCAACACGCAGGACGTGCTGGTGCGCGGCGGCTTCCTGCCGGCGCAGACGCTGTCGAACACCAATGTGCTGGAAGTGCTGCCCTACGCCAGCGCTTCGGGTGAAGAACTGGTGCTGATCGCGCGGCTGGATAATCTGGGCAAGGGCGCTTCCGGCAGCGCGATCCAGAACCTGAACATCCTGCTGGGGTGCGACGAGGCGGCGAGCCTGGAATAAGCGACATCACAAAACGGCGGCCAGAATGGTCGCCGTTTTGTCTTCAATATCAACCAAGCATTCCATTGCAACTGCGGTACGGACAAAGACGTCATGCAACTCAAATACGCCCTGGGCGCAATCACGATTGCCTTATTTCTGGCCTCGATGGTTCTGGTAATCAAGAATGGTGTCGATGCGCTGAGCCAGCTGCTGCAGGCAGGAGGCTTCCTTGGGCTTGGCTGGCTTAATTATCTCAGGCATGGCAAATCCTGGATGCTGTGGTTCTTTGGATCGGTAGCCCTATTCATGGTCATGACGGTGTTTTTATCAGGACAGTGAGATGTTGGCGCATGCGCCACGCGGTATAGCTAACCGAAGCAGCACGGTAGGATGGGTAGAGCATAGCCATACCCATCATCTCGCCTCCGCCCATCCCGTGATGGGTATCGCTCTTTAGGCTCCAGCCATCCTACGGTTCATTCCCTCTGGACAGCCCCACTGCACCCGCTTACGCTTGGCCATCACGGCTTAACCAGGCGAATCCACATGCTGCGCATTTCCTCCCGTTTCGATTCCGGCGCCATCGACGTCGTTGACTGCTCCGATCCCGCGAACATCCGCCTGAACTTGCGGCCGGATAATGCCAGCGACTTTGCGCAGTGGTTCCATTTCCGCCTCACCGGTGCACGCGGACTCGATTGTGTGCTGAATATCGAAAACGCCGGCCAGAGCGCCTATCCGGATGGCTGGGACGGCTATTACGCAGTGGCCAGCTATGACCGCGCTGAGTGGTTCCGGGTCGATTCCGAATTCGACGGCCAGACCTTCCGCATCCTGCATACGCCGGAATCGGATGCCGTGTGGTATGCGTATTTCGAGCCCTACAGCTGGGAGCGCCATCAGGAGCTGATCGGCGGCGCGCTCTCAGTCTCGCCGTGGGTCGAGCTGGTGCCGCTGGGCGTGACACCCGACGGGCACGACCTGGATCTGCTGCAGATCGGCCGCCCGGCGCCGGGCAAGAAAAACGTCTGGATCATCGCGCGCCAGCATCCGGGCGAAACGATGGCCGAATGGTTTGTCGAGGGCTTGCTGGAAAACCTGCTCGACGAGCAGAACGCGATCAGCCGCAGCCTGCTGGAGTCCTGCGTGTTCCATGTGGTGCCGAACATGAACCCGGACGGCAGCGTGCGCGGCAATCTGCGCACCAATGCGCTGGGCGCGAACCTGAATCGCGAGTGGGGTGCTCCGACGCTGGAGCGCAGCCCGGAAGTGCTGTGGGTGCGCGAGCGCATGCTGGCAACCGGCGTGGACGTGTTTCTGGACATCCACGGTGACGAGGCGATTCCTCACAACTTCGTCGCCGGCTGCGAGAGCAACGAATCATTCTCGAAGAAGCAGCACGAGCTGCAGGAGGCCTTCAAGGCAGCCTGGCTCATGTTCTCGCCTGATTTCCAGACCGAGCATGGCTACGAAGTCGGCAAGTTCGGCCCGGAAACGCTGACACTGGCGACCAACTGGGTCGGCCACACCTTCGGCTGCCTCGCCTACACCATCGAAATGCCGTTCAAGGACACCGCCAGCAAGCCGCTGCTGGCCGTGGGCTGGAACGGTGAACGCAGCCGTCAGTTCGGCGCCTCGGTGCTGGGGGCGCTGAATGCAGTGCTGCCCAGACTGAGCGCATAACGTCATCAATCCGCAGGCGTGAATGACGAGCTCCGCAGCACGTCATTCACGCGAGTCGATTGCAGGGAGGATGTCACGGCGACGCCTCGGGTTTGGACGGCTGGTTTTCCTGCCGTGCGCTCACGGCGCTTGGTTCATGCGCGGGAAACCACGCATCATTTTGCCTTCATCTTTCTGGCACAATACTGACTTGCCTTCCAAGAGATCATCCATGCGTCTTTCTGTCTTGTGGCGGAGCCTGCCGCTACTGCTGCTGCTGGCGGGTTGCGCCACTGCCGCCGACATCAAATTCCAGAATGATACCCAGCCACCTATTGGCGACTTTTCCCATCCATTACTCAACAGGGAAACATATACCCTTGATAATGGTTTGCGTGTCGTGCTGCATCCCGACCATCGGGCGGCACGGGTGGAAACGCAGGTCTGGTATCGCGTCGGTGCGCTGGACGAACCGCTGGGACAGACCGGGATTGCCCATGCGCTGGAACACATGATGTTCCGCGGCACCCGTGGCAAGCCGGGCGATGCCTTCTCCAAGCGCGTGCATGAGCTGGGCGGCAGTGAAAATGCCTTTACCACGGCTGACAACACCTACTATTTCATTCGTTTGCCCGCGCCTTCGCTGGCCGAAGCGCTGCAGCTCGAAGCCGACCGCATGGCCAATCTCGAACTGCAGGACGCCGATTTCCGCACTGAAATCGAAGTCATCAAGGAAGAGCGCCGCCTGCGCTATGACAACAACCCGGCCATGCTGCTCAATGAGCAGCTTGATCGCAGTGTGTACGGCAACTCACGTCCCGGTATCGCGGTCATCGGCAGCATGAGCGATCTGGAAAGCCTCACGCCGCAGCAACTGCGCGATTGGTATCAACGCTGGTACACCCCGGCCAATGCCACTCTGGTCATCGGGGGTGATTTCGATCCCAAGACCGTAAAAGCACTGGTGCAGCAGTATTTCGGCAAGCTGGGGAAAAAAGCCCCACCGCAACGCCCGGAAGTGGCACTTCCGCAAGCGCGTACCACCAGCGAGCCACAACGCGTACAGCTGAAAACCCCGTCCTACGCCAGCTATGTGACGCTGCGCTGGGCGCTGCCGCGCGACGTGCCGCCACGCGATATCGCCGCATTGCGCATCCTGGCCAGCATTCTGGCCAGCGAATACCAGACAACCTCGCTGGCTGAAGCCAGCAATGGTCTCGATTGCGACTTCAGCTGGCTGGGACGCGAGGCGCCGTCCTTCACCCTTTCCGCCACCAAGGCCCCCGATCGCAGCCTGGCCACGCTGGAAGGTGCACTGCGCAAGCAGGCCTGGCTGCTGCGCGGCTCGGGTCTGTACAAGGAAAACATGGAGCGTGCGCAACGACGGATGCTCACCGGGCAGATTTTCGAATACGACTCGCTGAGCAATACCGTTACCCATCTGGGGCTGCTGGGCAGCTTTGGCGTGACGCCCGAGCAATGGCTGGCCGATCTGCAGCTCACGCAGGAAGTCGGCCTGCCCGATCTGGAACGCGTCGCCACCCGCTACCTGACTGATGAAGCCCTGACGATCGCGGTTCTGGATGCCCTGCCACCGGAAAAGAACCAGCCCCTGCAAGTGGAGATGAGCCATGGCCGCTAAACCGATACTCCCCTTCGCCCTGCGCGGTCTGCTGACCATGGCGCTACTGGGCAGCAGCCTGGCCGCCCAGGCCTTTCCCAAGGTTGAACACTGGGTCACCGAGCTGGGCACGCGGGTGTATTACGTACCGCGCCACGATCTGCCCATGATCGATGTGCTGGTCGCTGTGGATGCCGGCGAAAGCCGCAGCCCGGCTGGCAAGGAAGGCATGGCGACCCTGGTGGCGGCATCGATACTGGACAAGGAACTGCAGGACAACGAGCGCACACCACCCTACCAGCAGATCGCCAACTCGGGTAACCAGATCAGCATGGGTGCCGGACGTGACCGCGCGACCTTTTCGCTGCGCGTGGCCAGCCGCACCGGCAATGCACTGGCGGTGATCGATATCCTGAGCGAACAGCTGGGCGAGGCGAATTTCCCCAACTGGATGCTGCGCTACCGGCGTGACTGGCTGATCCCGCAGCTGCCGCAAAGTGCCGCGAAAGCCAATGCGACCGCGCGGCTTGGCCAGGAACTGTTCGGCAACCATCCCTATAGCCGCTCGGACCGCCGCGACGCCGATTCAGCCGATCGACCGGGCAGCTTCTCGATGCGCTCCTTCCACCGCGAATACTACCGCCCCGGCAATATTTCGCTGACGCTGGTGGGCGACCTCAGCCGCGAGGAGGCCGAGAAAATTGCCAATCAGCTCACTCGCCGGCTGCCTCGCGGCGAACCGGCGGCCGCACTGCCGGAATTCCAGCCGGCCGAGCGCACAAACAGCACCATCACCGTCGAACGTGCCGGCAGCCAGAGCCAGATTCTGCTGGGCATTCCGCTGGCCTTGCGCAGTACCGATCCCGACTATGCGGCACTGGTGCTGGGCAATTACATTCTGGGCGGCGGGGGGCAGCGCTCGCGCCTGATGCGGGAATTGCGGCTGAAAGATGGGCTGACCTATGGCGTGTACAGCAGCCTGAGCATGCTGCGCCAGGGGGGCTCGATCACCATTTCGGCCAAGACCCGCAATGACCAGCGCGAGCAGTTCGTGCAGCGCCTGAATCAGGTTCTGGACGATTTCGCCCGGAACGGCCCGACTGCCGAAGAGTTTGCCGAATCCCGCAAACACCTGCTGCTGGATATGGCGCAGTGGGGCGATACCAACGCCGAATTGCTCGAGCTGGTCGGCGAGCTGGCCTACAAGGATCTGCCGCTGGATTTCTACGACCGCCTCAAGCAGCAGATTGCCGCACTGGATGCCTCGCAGGTTCAGGCGGCCTGGAATCGGCAGGTGCGGCCCGCGACCCAGCTTACGGTCATTCAGGGGCCGAAGGACTAACACGGCATGAGCGCCTCACGCTGGCTGGTCTCGCCGCGCTTTGATCTGGCCTGGTTCATTGCGCCGCTATTCCTGCCAGCGCTGCTGGTACTGGTCTTCCCGGAACTGGTGGCGCACGCGGCCAGCCAGCCCGACTGGGTCTGGCTGCTGCTGATCGTCGGGGTCGACGTCGGGCACGTGTGGTCCACCGTTTTCCGTACCTACCTCGATCGCGAAGAGTTTGCCGCCCGGCGCTCGCTTTACCTCTGGGCGCCGCTGCTGGGGCTGGCGGGGGGCTGCCTGCTCTACAGCCTGGGTGCCATGGTGTTCTGGCGCACGCTCGCCTATCTGGCGATTTTCCATTTCGTACGCCAGCAGTACGGATTTTTCATGCTCTACCGCCGCGGCGAGCAGGTCAGCCCGGGCGTGCTGCGCCAGGAAAAGGCACTGATCTACCTGAGCACGCTGTGGCCGCTGCTGTACTGGCATGCACAGGGCCGCAGCTTCAACTGGTTCGTAGCCGGCGACGTATATCGCTGGAACCTCGATATTCCCTTGCTTCTCACCGGTATCCTCTATGGGGTATTGGCAGCACTGCAGCTGTGGCGCCTTGTCCGCCAGTGGCATGCCGGCAGCGGCATCAACTGGCCCAAGCAATTGTGGCTGACCGGCACGGCGCTGAGCTGGGGTGTCGGCATCGTGCTGTTCGACAACGATCTGGCCTTTACCGCGACCAATGTACTCTCGCACGGCATTCCCTATCTGGCCCTGGTGTGGCTGTACGGCAACCGGCAGGAAGCCATCACTCCGCCGGTACACCGTTACCGCTGGCCGGCGCTGCGCCTGCTGTTCCGCCCGGCCGGCGCACTGCTGCTGATCGCCCTGGTGTATGCGCTGGGCTGGGGCGAGGAGGCGCTGTGGGATAGGCTGGTCTGGCGCGAGCACCCCGAGATCTTTGCCGCTCTGGATCTGTGGCTGCGCCCGGCAGCGGAGGACATGCTGGTCTGGCTGGTGCCGCTGCTGGCCCTGCCACAGCTCACCCACTACCTGCTTGACGCGGTGATCTGGCGCCTGCATGCCCCGGGAACCGTCTGGGCGCGGGTATTGCTGCCGTCAGGCGGACGGGCACCGGCGGCACGCGAGTAAGGCATCCGGCGTGGTCTAGCGTGGCAGTACACATTCCGTGGGAGGACTGCCATGTCTCGTCTGCTTGCCCTGCTACCGCTCCTGCTCAGTACCACCCTGCTGGCCGGCCCCGGCCCTGATTGTCCGCCTGCTCCGGTCAGCGCCGGGCTGTACGAATACGGCATGCTGTATCACGATGGTCGCGGCATCGACAAGGACGTGATCGAAGAACTGGTGCGCCGCAGCGGCTGCAAGCTGGAGCTGAAAGTCTTGCCGCGCGCCCAGATCTGGCAGGAGCTGGCCGCCGGCGAACTGATGCTCACCGGCTCAGCGCTGCGTACACCGGAGCGCGAGCGCTTCGCGCTGTTCAGCAGCCCGTACACCCTGAGCAAAAACTACGCGATTCTGCCGCGCCAGATCGCCAGCCAGCTGCGCAATTCCGCCCAGTTTCTTGCCAACCCGCAATGGCGCTGGGGTGTGGTGCAATCCTACAAGCACGGTGAGCATTACGATGATTTTCTCGCCACGCTGCGCGCCCGGGGAAGGGTTGTCGATGTCGCCGACAGTGAAGCACTGTTCCAGTTGCTGGGTAGCGGCAAGGTGCAGGGTGTACTGGCACAACCGGTCACCTACGGCTTCTACCTCAACCGCCTGCCAGCCCCGACCGATTTCGTTGCCCGCGACTGGGATCCGCAGGATCGTGGCCTCAATGGGCATCTCGTATTCTCGAAAAAGCACTTCAGCGAAGCCGACCTGCGCGGCTGGGACTACCTGCTGCGGGAAATGCGCCACGACGGGACACTGGAGCGCATCTACCGCCGCTATCTGCCGCAGGCCGAAGCGCGACGCATGGTGCCGCGCGACGACTGATTGCCGCTCGCCAGCAAGGCCGCCGATGAAACTGCTACACTGCCGGCTTCCTGCAATCCGGCACCCCCCATGGCCCTCAAAGCAACCGTCCACAAAGCCGAGCTGACCATCTCCGACATGGATCGCGGCTATTACGCCACCCACCATCTGACCCTCGCCCGCCATCCGTCCGAAACCGACGAGCGCATGATGCTACGCCTGCTGGCCTTTGCCCGCCATGCCAGCGAAACACTGGAATTCGGTCGCGGCATCAGCGATGAAGACGAACCGGCGCTGTGGCAGAAAACGCTGACCGACGATATCGAGCTGTGGATCGACCTCGGCCAGCCCGAGGAAAAGCGCGTGCGCCACGCTTGCCAGCGTGCCGGCGAGGTCTGGATCTACACCTATGGCAACCGGGTGGCCGAGACCTGGTGGAAAAAGATCGAGGGCCAGGTCTGCCGCTTCGACAACCTGCATGTCGCCGAAATCACGCTCGAGACCCTGGCCGAACTGGGGCAGCTGGCCGAGCGCACCATGCGACTGAATGTCACCATCCAGGATGGCGAGCTCTGGCTGGCGAGCGACACGCAATCCGTGCAGTGTCGCCTGCAGATGCTCAAATAAGGGTATCGGCTTAAAGCCTATTATTTTAAATATTCCTGGGAATATACCCAGGCATGTAACTCGAGAAAGCCCGGGCATGCCGGCCAGCTGCCGTGTTTGCTTTTCGTCAGCGGCCTCCCGATACTGAGACATTATCGCTCCCGGATGCTGCAATGGCGCTCACCCGTCTGCTAAGCATGCTGCTGCCCCTGTTCGCGGCCACCGGCACGGCAGCCGCAGCCTGCAGTGTCGATGCCGCTTATCCTGCGGTGCAGGTGCAAGGGCTGCTGACCCCGCAGCCGCAGCGCCAGCTGGTCAGTCTGCACCAGCGCCTGGGCGAACTCAGCGGCTGCACCATCCGCATTGTCGACTACCCGCTAGCCCGCCTGTGGCATACCTATGAACTGGGTGATCTGCCACTGGTCATCGGCGCCATCCGCGCGCCGGACCGGGATGCCCACGGGCAGTTCTACCCGATGCTGCAGGTGCAGGTCGTGCTGATCGGTCGTGCCAGCTCTCCCGCCATGACCTCTGCCGGACTGCTGGCGTCCCCCACCGCCCGCCTGGGTGTGCAGCGCGGCTCGCGCAGCACGCCAGCTGGCGAAAAGCTGCGGGCGGCCATGGAGAGCAAGGGACAGCTTGATTATTCGGTCGACAGCGTCCAGCTTCTGCGCAAATTGCAGCTCGACCGTACCCAGGCTGTGCTGTCCTACAGCATCCTGTTTGCCATGTTCACAGCCGACCGGCTGACCGATGGCCTGAAAGCACAACCGGCACCGGAGCTGGGCACCGCAGAGGCCGGCATCTATCTCAACGCCAGCAAACTCGATGCCCGCGATGCCGAAGCCTTGCGTCGCGGAATGCAGCAACTGCAGCAGGAGCACTATCTGGCCCGCGTGCTGCAGGGCAAACTCGACCGGGCGCTCATCGTTCCCCTGCCTGCTACCCAGCCAGCACACAAGCCGCGCAAATAGCCCTAAAAGCCCAAGGCCTATCCCTATGAAATATCAGGGATTTTTGAATTCTTACCGCAAATCTGCGACAATGCGCGATTAGCCCCGCTCATCGTGCTCATGAATTCCGCCGTTTCCGCCACACCCACCCCGATTTTCCAGCTGCCTGCCGGCGTCACACCACGCCAGCCCGCGCCCTTCCTGCCGATGACACGCCAGGAGATGGATCAGCTCGGCTGGGACGAATGCGACATCATTCTGGTGACGGGTGACTGCTACATCGACCACCCGAGCTTTGGCATGGCGCTGGTAGGGCGGCTACTGGAAGCGCAGGGCCTGCGCGTGGGCATCCTTGCGCAGCCGGACTGGCACAGCGCCGACGCCTTCAAGGCGCTCGGCAAGCCGCGCCTGTTTTTCGGGGTGACGTCGGGCAATATGGACTCGATGATCAACCAGTACACGGCGGATAAAAAGCCGCGCTCGGATGATGCCTACACCCCCGGCGCGGCCGCCGGCAAACGGCCCGACCGCGCGGTGAACATCTACTCGCAGCGCTGCCGCGAGGCGTATCCCGGTGTGCAGATCATGATCGGCGGTATCGAGGCCAGCCTGCGCCGTATCGCCCAGTACGATTACTGGAGCGACACGGTGCGCCAGTCGGCACTGATCTATGCCAAGGCCGACCTGCTGCTGTTCGGCAATGCCGAGCGCGCGCTGGTCGAGGTGGCGCAGCGCGCCGCCGCCGGCGAGAAACTCAAAGACATGCGCGACATCCGCGGCACGGCCTTTCTGGTGCCATACGGCTGGAAGCCGGATGCGCACTGGCTGGAGCTGGATTCGTCCACCGTCGATACCCCGGGACGCATTGATCCACACCTGAATCCCTACGAAATGCAGCCGGAGATACCCCAGGGTAATGCTGAATCCAGCACCGGCGTGCAAACGATCAAGTTCCTGCCGCTGGCCGATCGCGTCGCCGCGCGCAAAGCAGCCCGCAAGACCACCGTGATCCGCATCCCGGCCTTCGAGGCTGTCGCACACGATCCGGTGCTCTACGCGCACGCCAGCCGCACGCTGCATCTGGAAGCCAACCCCGGCAATGCGCGCGCGATGGTGCAGCAGCACGGCGAACGCGACGTGTGGCTGAACCCGCCGCCGATCCCGCTGACCACGCCGGAAATGGATTACGTGTTCGGTCTCTTTTACGCCCGCAACCCGCACCCATCCTACGCTGACGCCCACATCCCGGCCTGGGAGATGATCAAGTTCTCGGTCAACATCATGCGCGGCTGCTTCGGCGGCTGTACCTTCTGCTCGATTACCGAGCACGAAGGCCGCATCATCCAGAGCCGCTCGCACGAGAGCATCCTCAGCGAAATCGAGGAAATCCGCGACAAGACCCGCGGCTTCAAGGGCCACATCACCGATCTGGGCGGCCCGACCGCCAACATGTACCGGCTGGCGTGCAAGGACCCGAAAATCGAGTCATCCTGTCGCCGCTTGTCCTGCGTGTATCCGGGCATCTGCGAAAACCTCAACACCGATCACTCCAGCCTGGTGCAGCTCTACCGCAAGGCCCGCGCGGTGCCGGGGGTGAAGAAAATCACCATCGGCTCGGGCGTGCGCTACGACCTCGCTTCTGAGTCCCCCGAATACGTCGAAGAGCTCGCCAAGCATCACGTCAGCGGCTACCTGAAAATCGCCCCCGAGCACACCGAAGACGGCCCGCTGTCGAAAATGATGAAGCCGGGCATCGGCACCTTCGAAAAATTCCGCAAACTCTTCGACTACTACTCGGAAAAGGCGGGGAAAAAGCAGTATCTGATCCCCTACTTCATCGCTGCGCATCCGGGCACGACCGACGAGGACATGCTGAACCTGGCGCTGTGGCTGAAGAAAAACCACTTCCGCCCCGACCAGGTGCAGGCCTTCACGCCGACGCCGATGGCGATGGCCACCACCATGTGGCACACCGGGCGCAACCCGCTGAAAAAACTGAGCCGTTCCAGCGAGAAGGTCGCGATCGTCAAGGCCGCGAAGCAGCGCACGCTGCACAAGGCCTTTCTGCGCTACCACGACCCGGCCAACTGGCCCATCCTGCGCGAGGCGCTGATTGCGATGGGCCGGCGCGACCTGATCGGCCACAGCCCGAATCACCTGATTCCGCCGGAAACGGCCGCCGAGCGCAGCATGAAGGCGCCGCGCGGCAATGCCCGCGGTGGTGGCGGGCCGGGTACGCCGGATCGTGCACGACCAGCCGCCGCTGGAAAACCGCGCAGTGGCGGCAAGCCGGCCACGCGGGAAACCGGGGCACGGCGTGCGCCAGCAGCTGGGAAGGCCACAACGGGCACCCGCAAGAAATAGCATGGTATTAGTCTGAATTCAATGCCATATAAAGCATTCGGGCACATACCCTAAACTGTATCTTGAGATCACCCCTCTCGCGCCTGAGACCAGCCTAACAACTGGCACAGCTCGCCCAGCACCTGCTGTTCGCTCGCCGAGAGCTGGGCGCAGCGCAAGGCGGTACGCATGCCCAGCTCGCGCAGGCGCCAGTTCAGCTCGTCCAGAATGCCGCGGATTTCCTGCGCCAGCGCCACTGGTGCCGCGTCACCGAGCAGCAGGGCATCACAGACCTCCAGATCCAGCCCGGTACTGGAAAAAGCCCGCTGGATGATCTGGAACTGCCGCGACGTCTCCGCAACCAGCTGGCGCATTTCGCGCGTTCCGGCCACATCTTCGCAGTGATGCAGCAACAGCACGATTTCACCGATCCGGTGCAGCAGGCGGTGGGTATCCTCCGCCAGTTGTGCCGGTAATGCCTGAGCCTCGTCAGGCTGCGCAGCGATGCTGATTTCCTGCAGGATCAAGGCCACCAGCGCCGGCTCGTATTCCCCGGCGATGATGCGCAGCGCCAGCCCGATGCGCGGCAGGCTGGCTCCCTGCTGCAAGGCAAGGCTGACCAGCATGTGGCTGATCGAGGCAACCTTGCCGGCAAACGAAATCGCATCACCCTGCAGGCCGCGCGGAAAGCCACAGCCATTGCAGCGCTCGTGGTGCTCCTCGATCGCGCGGGCAACACGCTCGGGCAATTCGCCCAACTCGCGCACCACACGGCCGCCCAGCACCGGATGCACCAGCACATGCCGCCATTCTTCCGGCGACAGCGGCCGGCGCGGGTTCAGCAGTTGCGGGTCGATATACAGCTCGCCGACATCCTGCAGCAGCGTGGCAAGGCCCGTTAGCCGGATGTCCTCGACACTGCAGCCCTTGCGCAGGCACAGCTCGATGGCAATCCCGGCCTTCAGCGCCGCATGCGCGAGCGGATGCGGCCCTTCATGCTGCAGCAGGGCCAACTGCAGCGTCGCGGCGGGGCCCTGCCGGATCTGCGCGGATAGTTCATCCAGTAACGCGATCGCCCCCGGACCGAGCAAGCCGCGCAAGCCGGGAACCTGATCCAGCAAACTGCAGGCCAGCTGGCCCAGCGGCGGCGGTTCGGCATCGACCGCCATGCAACGCTCCAGCGGCTTGCGCAATTTGTGCTGCAGCAGCCGCTCCTGCAGTTTTTCATCGATACGGCTGCCCTTGCTGACCAGCTTCACCCCCGTGGCACTGTAGACGTCCTCGCTGGCCGCCACCGGGACGGTGTCGCCCAGCGCCACCAGTTTGGCCAGCAGATGCGGGTTGGGGCTGTGTTCCTGCACAGCGGGAGCAATGAGTTCTGCCAAGACGGCGCTCCATTCAGTCGCGGCAGTCCCCGCGCCAGCCCCCCGCCTCGTAGCAGAACGGCGATGCCAAGGCGGTCAGTGCCGGGGGTGAGCCACAAGATACAGTCACGGGTATTGCTGCGTAAATCCTATTGAAAAAAGAACTCAGCGACATACCCTATCAGGATGACGCGGCCTGCTGCAGATCGCGCACGATGCGGCTGAGCTTGTCCTGCAAATCGGCCTCATCGCCATAAGTCGCCGCCACCCGCTCCCAGGCCTCGCGGACGATGTTGAGCAGGTTTTGCTCCTGGCGATCCGACAGCCCGAAGGCCGACAGTGACTCTTCCAGACGCAGCATGGTCTCGTTGAAAATCATCGTGCGGTTCGCCTTGCCTTCACGCTGCTGGTTATCGATTTCCAGCAAGGCACCTGTGAGTGACTGGATGGTGTTCACAATGGCAACCTTGCGCTGTACCGACAGCAGCGAGGCCTTCACCTTCAGCGCCTCCAGCCGGGTTTCGGCCGCCTCGGTGAGAATCGCCAGATGATCCCGCAGCCGCCCGCAGCGATCTTCGTCGTCCAGCGGCATATTGCTGACCATCAGCTTGATATTGGGGAAATTCAGCGCCAGCCGCCGGCTGAACTGCTGGATGCGCCCCATGCTGGCCACATGTTGCAGCACCGAACGTTCGACATCGGTCGCCGGCCCCTTGCGGTTCAGCGTAACCGTTTCATCGTTGCCTGCCAGCGCGACCGCGCCTTCCAGTTCGAATTGCCCCAGAGCCAGCATGATCTGCTCGCCCAGATCGCGGGTGGTTTCGCACAGGTTGAACTGCTTGATCGACTCCATGACCAGCCCGGTTTCGCTCATGCTGCTCATGGCGGTAAAAGCCGTGCTGGTCGCGTAGCTAATCTGCTCCTGCAGCGCCTTGCGTTCGCGCTGGGTTTCCAGCATGTGCGCGACCTTGGCGCGCAGCGCCTTGGGATCGATGGGCTTGGTGATGTAGCCATCGCCACCGACATCGTAGGCCTTCAGCAATTCATCCTTGTTTTCGGCGGCCGACATCAGCATCACCGGGATCTCGTTCAGCTCGAAATCGGCATGCAGTGCTTCGCACAGCTCGAAGCCGCCCATTTTGGGCATCTGGATATCGACGATCATGCCATCCGGGCGCAATTCGCGTGCCCGCGCCAGGCCGGCTTCGCCATCGGTGGCCACTTCGACCCGGTAGCTCTCAGCCAGCAGTCGGGACACCACCTGGCGGATGATGGCGTCGTCATCAACGATCAGGATCAGTGCTTGCTCATTGGTACTCATATCGTGCATGCCCCTGCAGTAAACTATGCGGCCCTTGCTGGCCGCTCATCCAGTCTATGCAAGAAAGCCGACGCTTGCCGGATGAAACCGTGCCGAATACCCGGAGCCACCATGACCATCAGCCTGCATCTCGAATTCGATCCCCCCGTGACCCGCCCGGTGCCGCGCGCGGATAGCCTGCTGCTGGAGGCCCTGCCCATGCTGGAAGACATCGCCGCCGAATGGGGGGTACGCCCGCTCAGCCAATTCATGGATCAGGGAGGCCGGCCGGCCGGGCAGCCGCGCAGCGACTGGCACCGCCTCGAACACGGCATTGCCACACTGCAGACGCTCGCGCATCACCCGGCCTGCGAAGGGACCGGACTGGACAGCGAGCTAGTGCTCTGGCTGAAGCAGCTGGAATTCGCCGCCGGCCAGCAGGTCAGCGGCTTTCGCATCAGTGCCGATCTGGCAGCAGACACGGCCGACTAGCCGGTGTCAGCGCTCGCGCCCTTAATCCAGCGCGGCCGCCAGTTGCTCGTTGGCAGCCTCCAGCCGCTCGACCAGCAGGCGCAGGAAGGACTGCTCGAAACGCGATTGCAGCTGCAGGCTCGCGCTCTCGATCGAGGCCCGGCGGAATTTCAAGACCAGCACCGAACCGGCGGAAGTGATGGTGGCTCGACGCAAGGGTTTGTCCGGTGTCAGATAGGCCATCTCGCCCATGCATTCACCGGCGCGCAGGGTTGCCAGCTCGATCCCGCCACGACTGACCGTGGCCTTGCCCTGCAACAGGATGGAAAAGGAATTGCCCGGCCGGTCTTCCTGCATCAGCGTACGTCCCGGCGGCAGGAGATGCCAGCTGGCAATGCGCAGCACCTGCCAGAGTTCTGCATCGCTGAATATGCGGAAAAAACGGCACTGACGCAGCAGCAGGAATTTCTCGCGATCAGAGAGCTCATCCCGACGGGTACGCACGGCCTGGTCAATCGCCGAGAGGTGTTCGGCAAACGACAACCAGGAGGGAAAACGGGCTTCAGGGTCTTTCTGCAGCGCGATGTCCAGCAGGAATTCCAGCGCCGGCGGCAATTCGGGGCGACGGGAGCGCAGCGGTGCCTGCTGGGCATGGCTGATCTGGTAGAGCGTGCTCATGACCGTGTCGCCCTGGAACGGCTTGCAGCCGGTCAGCAACTCGTACAGCACCACGCCCAGCCCGAACATGTCCGAACGGGCGTCGACATCCTGCCCGGCAATCAGCTCCGGGGACATGTAATCAGGGGTGCCGACCATGCCAGTCAGCTCGGTCTGGCTGCCATCCAGCAGGCAGGAAGCTCCGAAATCCGTGATCTTGACGTCGCCACTTTTGGCCAGCAGCAGATTGGCGGGCTTCAGGTCGCGATGCACCAAGCCCTGCTGGTTGGCATGGTGCATGGCCATGCAGCACTGGAAGCCGATCTGCAGCACCGTATCGATAGGTAGCAGGGTATCCGGCTGGGTGTATTCGGATAAAGGGGCGCCATCAACATACTCCATGACCACGTAGGCCTGCTGACCGTCCTGCACCGCATCCAGCGTAGCAACAATGCAGGGATGGTTCAGCTCGCGCACCAACCGAGCTTCATTGAGGAACATGCGGCGGATGCGCCCGGCGGCGCCGGGGGTCGCAGTGGTTTCGGCCCGGAACAGCTTGATGGCCACCTCGCGGTTGAGGAAGGCATCCCAGGCGCGATAGACATCGGCGGTCGCACCACCTCCGAGCCGGGTCTGAATCTGGTATTTGCCGATCTGCATGCCTGCCGCCCGTTTGTCATGAAACTGCAGCAGATCATAACAAAGCCAGCCGCCCCCGCAGGATCAAGATGTTACTGCGTGTGCGGCCGCCGTCATCAGGGGTTGGGCTGGGGCACGAACGCCAGTGCGTGCATGCCAAGTACGCCGAAGGTAGCACTGTCGTGCCAGCACTCGACCTCTGCGCGGACTCCCGCTGCACCGCGGGCCACCAGCAAGGGCAGGAAGTGCTCCGGGCTGGGATGCGCCCGCCGCGCATGCGGAGCCCGCTGCTGCCATTGCGCCAGTTCGCCGGGCAGATCGGCCGCGGCCGCCTGCATGACCCAGGCCGCAAATTCGCTCACGTAATCACTGCCGGAGGCGGCATCCGTCATGCCGAAAACCTCGCGCAGATTGTGCGTCATGCTCCCTGAGGCAAGCAGCAGCACGTCTTCCGGCAGGCAGCCAGCCAGCACCTGTCCGATACGCAGGTGGCCGGCCGAATCCAGATTGCCGGCCAGCGAGAGGGTGACAACCGGAATGTCCGCATCCGGCCAGGCCAGCTTCAGCGGCACCCAGGCGCCATGATCAAGCAAGCCTTTCTGGCTGCCGACTGCATCCAGCCCACCCGCACGCAATCCGCTGATCAAGTGTGCGGCCAGCTCCGGATCGCCCGGTGGGCGATAGCGCTGCGCATACAGTTCGGCGGGAAAGCCGCCAAAGTCATGCCATTCTTGCCATTGCGCAGCCGTACCAACCATTAGCTGGGACTGCAGGTCATGCGCCGAGACAAGCACAATGGCGCGCGGCCGCGGCAGGCGAGCCGGCAGCCCGCGCAAGAAATCGCGCGCCGGTACGGCGTCGAACAACAGGGTCGGTGCGCCGTGGCTGACAAATAGTGCCGGCATTCTGGCCATGATCAGACCTTCATCAAATTTGCATCAACCATCCAATTCTAGCGAGCACATGCCTGATATAAGTTGAAAAATAAGGAATACAGCATTCAATAAATCTGAATTGATTTCCGCCCCCCTCACAACGACTAAGCGCGCCACTGGCAGCATGGTGACTTCATTCACATAATGGGAGTGACGCGTCCACAGGGAAGGCAGACATGATCAAGCTGATGGTGATCGATGATTCGGCACTGGTTCGCCAGCGCATCACCGACTGCATGGCCCGCACCAGTGATATCCGCGTCTGCGCCGCTGCCAGCGATCCGCTGCAGGCCGAGAGCATGCTGGCGCGCGATCAGCCGGATGTAGTGGTGCTTGATCTGGATCTGCCACGGATGGATGGCATTTCCTTTCTGCGCAAGCTGATGAGCGAACGCCCCTTGCCGGTGGTGGTGTTCTCGGTACTCGCTACACAGGGCTCGGCCAAATCCATCCAGGCCCTGCAGGCTGGTGCCGTGCAGATTCTGGCAAAATCACCGGGGCAACAGGCAACACAGGAATTCGAGCAATTGGCGACACTGGTCCGGCAGGCAGCCCGAACCACCGTACGTGCCATCCGGAGCACCCCGATTCCGCGCGGCGGGCATGCACGGGCATTGCAGAATGCCGATGCCATCCTGCCTGCGCCCGAACCCGGAGCCCGCATCCCCCCGACCGAACGCATCGTGCTGATCGGCGCCTCCACCGGGGGCACACAGGCTCTGGAGCAGATTCTGAGCCGCCTCAGCGTACGCTGCCCGCCGATTGCCATCGTCCAGCACATGCCGGGCAATCTGACCGCTTCGTTTGCCAGGCGGCTCGATCAGCAGGCACAGATCACCGTGCGCGAAGCGCGCAACGGTGATCGCATGCAAAGCGGGCAGGCACTGATCGCGCCGGGAGGCAAACATCTGCTGATCAAGCGTCAGGGCAATAACTACTGTGTCGAAGTGGTGGATGGCCCAGCCGTCACGCGGCATTGTCCCTCCGTCGATGTCCTGTTCCGCTCCGGCGCACGCTTTGCCGGCGCCAACGCGGTCGGAATGCTGCTGACCGGCATCGGCGAAGATGGCGCACGCGGACTGAAGGAAATGCGCGATGCCGGTGCCCATACCGTGGCGCAGGATGCCGAAACCTGCGTGGTATTCGGCATGCCCAAAGAAGCCATCGGACTGGATGCCGCCGTCGATATTCTGCCGCTGGGGCAGATGGCCAGCGTCATCGAACGCAGCCGCCGCGCGTGAACGATTCTTAATGCCGTGTTGACGTTCCGGCAATCCACAGCAGCGTATTGTTGCTCTCCATGCAGTCAGGCACACCGCCTGCTGTAACCCCTAACGGACTGTATGTGGAGAGTTCCCAATGAACGCACTGAAAAGCATCATCCTGGCTGCAGCACTGACTACCTTCGGCGCTGGTGCCTACGCCGCTGATACCGCTTCCCAACCGGCCAAGCACCACAAGACCGCGCACAAGGCGTCTCACACCGCTTCGCACAAAGCCACTCACAAGGCCAGCGCTGCACAAAAGGCCCAGGCCAAGAAGCACGCTTCCGGTGTGAAGGCCAGCGCTGCGCAAAAAGCTCAAGCCAAAAAGCACGCTTCCGGCGTGAAGGCCAGCGCTCCGCAAAAGGCCCAGGCCAAGAAGCACGCTTCCGGCGTGAAGGCTAGCGCTGCGCAAAAGGCTCAAGCCAAGAAGCACGCTTCCGCAGTTGCTTCCAAGCCGGCCAGCAAGTAAGCCCTGCGATTTCTGTTTAACGTGAACTCCTCATCGGGTTCAAGTCGGTTGCCTTGCCGGTCCTCCCCCGGCAAGGCTTTTTTCATGCATCACCTGGTCTCATACTTTCTGGTTCGGCGGAAATGATTGCAGCATCCAGCATGATTACCCTGCTCGCGGCGTTGAACACCGCATCGCCTGTCGCACCGGCCTCGGAGCGTGAGCAATTGCGCCTGCCGAACACGGCGCAATGGAGTCGTGTTGACGGCAGCCATGTTGCCATCTGGACTGGACGCCAGGAAGCTTGGCTGCTGACCTTCAGCAAGCACTGCACGCTGCCGCAAACTGGCCAGGTTCTCGTGCTGCACACCAGCCATGGTCATCTGCAGCGCGGTCTGCCCGTATTACCGGACAATGCCAAAGCCTGTAAACTGGAACGCATTGCCCCGGCCGTGCTGAGCGACACACCGGCACCGACTGGCAAGGTGCAGCGGATCGACCACGGTACAGATCTCGCCTCACACCCTTCCCGCTAACCCTCACTGCGAACTCGCCATGCGTATCCTGCTCGTCGAAGACCAGTTGCAACAGGCTCAGTACACGGAAAAAGCCCTGCGCGAAGGCGGTCATGCGGTTGATGTCGCGCATGACGGCAAGCACGGCCTGTTTCTGGCCAGCACCGAGCCCTACGAAGTCATCATTCTCGATCGCATGCTGCCGCAGGTGGATGGCCTGACCGTGCTGCGCACCCTGCGCGCATCCGGCACGCATACTCCGGTATTGCTGCTGACGGCGCTGGCCGACGTCGACGATCGCGTTGAAGGCCTGCGCACCGGCGCCGACGATTACCTTGGCAAACCCTTCAGCACGGCTGAATTGCTGGCGCGCATCGATGCCCTCGGCCGCCGCCGCCAGCCGGCATCAGCCGAACAATCCCATCAGTTGCAGGTAGAAGACCTGTATCTTGATCGCCTGTCACGCACCGTACGCCGCGGCACGCGCAAACTGGATCTGCAGCCACGCGAATACCAGTTGCTGGAATTCCTGATGCGGCATGCCGGGCATGTGGTAACCCGCACCATGCTGCTCGAAGGCGTGTGGAATTACCACTTTGACCCGGGTACCAACGTGATCGACGTGCACATCAGCAAATTGCGCGGCAAGATCGATGCCGATGGCCTGCCGACGCTACTGCACACGGTGCGCGGCGCCGGCTACCGTCTGGGGCAGCCGGAGCAATGATCGCGCGACTGCGCCGGACGCTGCGCAGCCCGTTCACGCGCTATCTGCTGCTGTTTTCGCTGCTGTTGCCACTGACCATGACGGCCTTCGTGTCGCTGGTCTATCAGGATGCCCAGCAGGCACTGCTTGGTGAATTCCGCAGCGCACTGCGCGATGACATTTCGCTGCTCGAAGCGATCTACCGCGACGAGGGGCTCAACGGCCTGCAGGCGGCCATTGGTCGGCGCACCGGGCTGGAGGATGGCCGCAGCGTTTACCTGCTGGTCTCACCGCTGGGAGAGAAACTGGCCGGCAACCTGCCCAGCTGGCCGGCAGGTATTCCGGCTCGGGACGAAGCCTCGGTGACCTTCACCGATCCGGCCCAGGGCGGCACCATCGTCGCCGAAGTTTTCCTGCTGTATGGCGATTACCGTCTGCTGGTTGGCCGGCATGCCGTCTACGAGAAGGTCGGTCATCACCTGATGGTGTACTTCCTGCTGCTGAACGGGCTACTGGTCATCAGTGTCACCATCGTCGGCGTGCTGTTCACCCGGCTGATCCGCCGGCGCATGCAGGCCATCGTCAGCACCACCCGGCACATCCGCGCCGGCCAGCTCGATGCCCGCATTCCTGACGATCAGGCGGGCGATGAAATCTCCGCGCTGGTGGGTGAAATCAATGCCATGCTCGAGCAGCAGCAGAAACTGCTGAACTATGCGCGGCAAACCTCGGCAGCCATCGCGCACGACCTGCGCCACCCGCTGGTCGAGCTGCGCAACCGGCTTGAAGATGCCGAAAGCAGCGGCTCGGCCAGCCGCGAAGAAATTGACGCCATGCTGAGCCAGACCGACCAGCTGCTGGGACTGTTTGCGGCACTGCTGCGACTGGGCCGGCTGGAATCGGGCAGCCAGCCACTGCAGCGGGAGCGGATTGATCTGTATGCGCTGGCCGAAGATGCCGTCTCGCTGTATCAGCCACTGGTGAGCGACGAAGGCGGGGAGTTGCTGCTCACCGGCCAATCCTGCGAGATCGAGGGCGACCGTGAATTGCTCTTTGCGGCGCTGGGCAATCTGCTGATGAACGCGCTGCGCTATGGTGCCAGCCCGATCCGCATCGACGTGGCCGCCGGCGTCATCCGCGTCAGCGATGCCGGCGCGGGCGTGCCGCCCGAGCTGCTGGCTCGCCTGGCCGAGCCGTTCTTCCGCGTTGACAGCAGCCGCAGCGAATACGGCAACGGTCTGGGCCTCACACTGGTACGCGCCATTGCCGAAGCCCATCAGGGCCGGCTCGAGTTTGCCAATCTACACCCGGGCTTTCGCGCCAGCCTGAGCTTGCCCCTTTAGCGGGAAGCAGGAATGAAAAAGCGGCCCACCGGGAGCCGCCTTTCAAGGTATGCGCCTGAAAGCCCTTATTTGAAAGGCGCTCAGGGCAATACACATCACTTTTTACTGGTCATCGCCTGTGCCTGGATCGCGGTCAGTGCGATGGTGAAGACAATGTCATCCACCAGTGCGCCACGCGACAGATCGTTTACCGGCTTTCTGAGGCCCTGCAGCATCGGGCCGACGCTGACCACGTTGGCACTGCGCTGCACCGCCTTGTAGGTGGTATTGCCAGTATTCAGATCCGGGAAGACAAACACCGAGGCCTGGCCAGCCACCGGGCTATTGGGTGCCTTCTGTGCGGCCACGTCTTTCACTGACGCGGCATCGTACTGCAGCGGGCCATCCAGCAGCAGATCCGGGCGTTTGCCCTTCGCCAGCTCGGTGGCCTCGCGCACCTTGTCGACTTCGGCACCCGTGCCTGATTTGCCGGTCGAGTAGCTGATCATCGCGACCTTGGGCTCGATACCGAAGGCTCGCGCACTGTCGGCACTCTGCAGCGCAATATCCGCCAGTTCCTGGGCATTCGGGCTGGGGTTGATCGCGCAATCGCCATACACCAGCACCTGATCGGGCATCAGCATGAAGAACACCGACGAGACGATCGACTGGCCCGGCGCGGTCTTGATCAGCTGCAGTGCCGGACGCACGGTATTCGCCGTGGTATGCACCGCACCGGAAACCAGCCCGTCGACCCGGTCGGTCGCCAGCATCATCGTACCCAGCACCACATTGTCGGCCAGCTGTTCGCGCGCGGCGCCCGGGGTAAGCCCCTTGCTCTTGCGCAGCTCGACCATCGGATCGATGTAATCTTCGCGCACGACATCCGGATCCAGGATTTCCAGATCAGCCGGAATCTGCACACCCTGCGCAGCGGCCACGGTTTCGATTTCACTGCGCTTGCCGATGAGCACGCACTGGGCAATACCCTTTTCCTGACAGATAACCGCAGCTTTGACGGTGCGCGGTTCGTCGCCTTCCGGCAGCACGATGCGCTTTTTCGCTGCCCGCGCTTTCTGGATCAGCTGGTAGCGGAAGGCCGGCGGCGACAGGTGCGTCGTGGTTGGCATGCGCACGCTGGCGGTCAGCGCGTCGATGCTCAGTTGTTCGGCTACCGTATCAAGCACCGCGTTCATGCGCTCGAAGTCATCCGCGGCCACGGCTGACGGCAGGCGGCTGACGTTCAGCGCGGTATGGAAGGAGTCGGTCTCGACCCGCAATACCGGCAAGCCGGTATCAAAGGCCTTGCGCGTCAGCGCGAAAATGCGGCGGTCTGCGGTGCTGCCATGGGTCAGCAAGAGGCCGGCAAGCTGCACACCATTGCTGGCCGCCAGCGCGGTCGCCAGCATGATGTCGTCACGATCACCGGAGCTGATGATTAGCGCGCCGGGCTGCAGGCGCTCGATCACTTCGGAAACGGAGCGACCCGCCACCACGGTTTCGCGCACGCGACGGTGCTTCACGTCACCCTTGTTGATGACTTCCGCATCGAGGTGACGCGCCACATCCAGCGTGCGCGGCGCCATCAGCTCTTCCTTGAAGCGCACCACCCCCCAGACCGGCACATCCAGCTCGGCACGGGCGCGGATATCGCTGAATTCCGGGCAGGCCTTGTTGAAGATCACCCCGGCAACAGCACAGCCATCCTGGCGCAGCTCGCTGGCGGCCACCTTGATTTCGCTGATCGAACCGGACAGCTCGGAGCTGGCGACCAGTACCATCTCCGCATGCAGGGAACGGGCAATATCGGTATTCAGCCGTGCGGTGAACGGGTGCGAGGAATCGATATGCAGACCTTCGACCACCAGCACATCGACCTTTTCGCCATTGCCATCCAACCCCGCCTGCATGCACAGCCCGACGATGTCTTCGAGCAGCTCGTCATTCTGGTTGGCGGCAATCCGTGCCATCACCTGTTCGGTGGTCAGGGCGGCCGGGCTGTCAATCTGGCAGATGCGGCTGGCAAACAGCAGCGAGCGGTCATTGTCGGTGTAATCCTGGGCAACCGGCTTGACGAAGCCGACGCGCAACCCCTGACGCTGCAGTGCGCGCACCACACCGAGGGAGACGGAAGTCAGACCCACATCCTGCCGGGTCGGAGTAATCAGAAGAATCTGCATGAGTGGATACCTGTTCAGCCTGGCCAGCCGCTGCAACAAAAGGTTGTCAGCATACTACGCCCCTTTGCCCGCGCAGACGCACGCGCGGCAAGGTTACGTAATTATCTTTCAACAACACGGGCATTATCCTTGAGCCAGCGCAGAAAATCGTGGCAGAAACACCTTCCGCTCAAGGATTTAGCACTAGGGATTACCTGTACGTGCTCAGCATGCCCGCATCGGATTACATATTCTACCAAAACACCGATGATAGCCTTACACTGACTCATCATTCTCAGAAACCAACGAGGTCGCTCATGACGCAACAGGATCCTTTCCACAATCCCTATGCCTCTCCGATGGCATCCCTGGAACAGCCCTATGACAACCATGCCGATTTCCTGCCTGATGGCCGCCCGGCCAGTGGCGGCGCCTCCGACTGGATCGGCAGCGGCTGGGCCACTTTCAAGGAAGCACCAGGGATGTGGGTGCTGCTGACGCTGGTGTACTGGGTCGTGCTGATCGTCGCAGCCTTCATTCCCTTTGTCGGCAGCTTTATCCAGTATCTGGGCATGCCGGTACTGCTGGGCGGGATCTATCTGGGCTGCCAAGCGCTGGATAACGGTGAAGAATTGACCATCAATCACCTGTTTGCCGGCTTCCAGGACAAATTCGGCCAGCTGGTTGTCGTCGGCGCAATCTACATGGGCATCATGATGCTGATCGGGATCGTGCTTGTCATCGTCATGCTGGTGGGCTTCGGCGCGGCGGGCCTGAGCGGCCTGTTCAGCGGCAACGATGCGGCTGCGCTTTCCGCGCTGGCCGGCATGGGCGGGCTGGTCATCGTGGGAGCCATCATTCTCTTCCCCATCATCGTGCTGCTCACGCTGGTGTTCTACATTGCGCCGGCACTGGTGGTTCTGCATGACCAGACCGGGCTGGATGCATTGAAGTCCACCTGGCGCGGCTGCATCCAGAACCTCGGCAAGCTGGTGGTCTTCGCCCTGCTGATGCTGGTGATCTTTGTGCTCGCCGTGATTCCCTGCGGCCTGGGTCTGCTGGTTGCGGCTCCGGTCATCTTTGCAGCGCAGTACTGGATGTACCGCGATATTTTTGTCGCGGACTGAACGCTGCACGATTTGAATGCACTTTCCGGTTGACGCACTGCAACATAACTGGGCATGATGAAGTCATGAACGCCATCCGCCATTCCGCCATTAGCAAATCGATTTGGGCCCGCCGAGCACCGGCAGGCCGCGGCTCGTTTGCGAAACGGCAGGCGGGGGCAACAGGAAAACAGGACTAGTACCCTCCCGATTTCCTCCCCAGTTTTCTCAAACGGGCCACGGTAAACCACCGTGGCCCGTTTTTTTTTCACTCCGCAAAAAGGAAAACACCATGAACAGCCCGCTGCTGCACCGCCACCACCTGATGAATACCGCGCACCGCCCGGCCCAGATTTTCATCCGTGGCGAAGGCGCGTGGCTGTATGACGCGGAAGGACGCCGTTACCTCGACTGGATGCAGGGCTGGGCGGTCAATGCACTGGGGCACGCCCCGGCCCCAGTCGCGGCGGCGCTGGCCGCGCAGGCGGGGACGCTGCTCACGGCAAGCCCCGCGCTGCATAACGCACCCGCACTGGAACTGGCGGCACGGCTATGCCAGCTCAGCGATTTCGATCAGGTGTTCTTCGCCAGCTCGGGGGCCGAAGCCAACGAAGGCGCAATCAAGCTGGCACGCAAATGGGGACGGCTGCACCGTGCTGGCGCGCATCAGATCATCACCTTCGGCCGGGCATTTCATGGCCGTACACTGGCGGCGATGGCGGCCAGCGGCAAACCGGGTTGGGATGCGCTGTTCCCGCCCGGCATGCCGGGCTTTGCCCGTGCCGAATTCAACAATCTGGAATCGGTCGAACGGCTGATCGGCCCCCGAACCGTGGCGGTGATGCTGGAGCCCGTGCAGGGCGAAGCCGGCGTCATCCCCGCCGACGCCGAATTCATGCGCGGGCTGCGCCAGCTGTGCGACCAGCGGGGGCTGCTGCTGATCGTCGATGAGGTGCAGACCGGCTGTGGCCGCACCGGCCCGCTGTTTGCCTACCAGCACTACGGCATCCGCCCGGACATCATGACACTGGGCAAGGGGCTGGGAGGCGGTGTTCCGATTTCGGCGCTGCTGGCAACCGACCGGGTGAGCTGTTTCGAACCCGGCGATCAGGGGGGCACCTACTGCGGCAATCCGCTGGTGTGCGCTGCGGCACTGGCAGTGCTGGAAACGCTGACCGCGCCGGCCTTTCTGGAAACAGCCTGGCGGCATGGCGAGCTGCTGGCCGACGGGCTGCGCAGCCTGTCGCGCGAATTCGCACTGGGCGAAGTCCGCGGCAGCGGCATGCTCTGGGCGCTGGAGCTGGGACGCAATACGGCACCGCTGATCGCAGCGGCCGCCATGGATGCCGGCCTGCTGCTCAATGCGCCGCATCCGCACTGCCTGCGCTTCATGCCGCCGCTCAACAGCAGCGCGGCAGAAATCGAGACCGGCCTGAGCCTGCTGGCTGAGGCGCTGGCGCACTACGCCTGAAAGGAGGACACATGAAAATCCGCAACTATCAACACAGCGACCTTGCCGCCGTACTGCAGGTCTGGGAAGTCTGCAGGCTGCTGCGCAGCTGGAGCACGCCGGAATACGATATCGCAATGAAGATGGCCTTCCAGCCCGATCTGCTGCTGCTGGCCTGCGTCGACGAACGGGTGGTCGGCACCGTGATGGCGGGCTATGACGGCCAGCGTGGCTGGATCAACTATCTGGGCGTACTACCGGACTATCAGCGGCGCGGCATCGCCAGTGCGCTGCTGGCCGAAGCCGAGCTGCGGCTGCAAGCGCTGGGGGCCCGCACGATCAAGCTGCAAATCCGGCGCGACCATCTGGATGTGCAGGTGTTCTATGCCAGCCAGGGCTATCACGATGATGAGGTGGTCGGCTGGGGCAAGCGCCTGAGTACCGCGCTGACAGGCTGATTGGCTGACGGGCGGTCGGTGCCTGCCGGCCGCCATCAGCTTCGCCCCAGATACCAGCCAGCGTATTAGCCTGTATGTCCTGATTCGTTTTATCCTAGGGGCTATACCTATCAGCTTACCCGGCGTCCTGCCGCGCTTGTGTGCTTCATGTTGGCACAGTCCAATCGCAAGGCCGGACGCTGCGCTATACCGGGTAAGGCGGACAACGGAGGAGCAGCATGCTAGATCTGAGGACAGTCAGTGCCGATGACCTGCCGGCAGCCTGCCAGTTGCTGGAAGACCTGTTTCTGCAGGACATCAATATTGCCCTGGCCAGCAGCCAGCAGCTGATGGCCCGCTGCCGTGAACTGGACTCGATCAAGCGCGCTCGTCCCTGGCTGCTGCACGTCAAGATGCTCTGGGGTGCCGGCCACTACATGCAGGCGCTGCAGGCCAGTACCCAGCTCGCCACAATCATCCGCAACGAGCAGGCTCACGATCAGCTGGCAGAACACCATCTGCTGCGCGGACTCATCCAGATGAGTCTGAAGCACAACGGTACCGCCGCCGAGGAATATGCAACAGCAATCGAACTGGCACTCAATCAGGGACAGATCAGTATTGCCATCGAGGCCTTCATCAGCATCTCGCAATCCTACGGCATGCTGGGGCTCAACAACGAAGCCCGCAGCATGCTGGAAGTCGCCAACCGGCTGGCATTTTCGATCAATGACCACAAGCAGATCGGCAAAAGCGCCATCTTCCTCGCCGGAAACCTGATCCAGCGCGGCGAACACCGGCATGCGTTGCGCCTGTTGCGGCAAGCCGAACCCAGTCTGCTACGCCACGGCGACATGACCTGGCTGGTGGAAGCCGGCAATTACATGGGGGTGTGCCACCAGCGTGAAGGGGAAATGGAGCTGGCCGGCGTTTACTTCGAAAGCATGTTCGCACTGGCCCGCGCGATGAATGCGCTGTGGAGCCGAGCACTTACCTCGATCAATTTCGCCGGCTACCTGCTGGAAAGTGGCGATCCGGACCATGCCCGGCAGGTACTGGTCGACAGCCAGGATGCCGCCAGCCATTTCGACATGGGCTTCCTGCAGCGCGAATCGCTGCAGCTGCTGGTGCGCGCCTGCCGCCAGCAGGGCGCCTACGACGCGGCGCTGGATTATCTGCGTCAGTACGAAAACCTGATGCTGACCCTGATGCAGCAAGGGCTGAATGAAGCCAATGGCAATAACCCGCTGCTGCAACCCCGCCTGGAGCCGCTGCGCCGCAAGATCACCGCCATGGTCGAGGAATTCGAATACATGGCCGGCCTGTTCGCACCGGCAGAAATCGGCATGCGAGGCCTGCAGCTGCGCATGCGTTGCCTGCGGGCCGATGATGCGAGTCGCCTGCTGCTGCTGCGGCTGGGCGACGAGGGCCGCCAGCCCGATCTGGTCGACCAGCGCCTGCATGGCATTCTGCGCCAGCTGCTGGGCGAATCCGGCCTCTGGCTCCATCTGCGCAACAGCGAATACCTGTTGTTGCCGGACACCCAGGACAGCGCCAGCCGCGAGCGGCTGGAACAGGAGCTGGCCAAGGCGCTGCAGCACTATCCGTGGCGCTGGCATGGACTGGCGCAACCCACATACAGCCTGCATGCCCTGACCCGGCAGCAGGCACTGGAAAAGCTGCCTGCCAGCGGCGACAAGGCTCGCGATCTGGGCGCCGACCCCGTCCGCATCCTGCTTGACCGCATCGAGGCTGACCGGATCAATGATCGCTTCCCGCCAGAGGACGTCAATCTGCCCCACCTGGTACGCGAGCTGGCCAGCCAGCAACATCCGGAAGTCGGGCGCGCCCGCATGCTGCACGGCATCGCGCTGCTCAACGGGCTGTTCAGCCGTGAAGCCTGCCGGGCACTGGCGCAAGCGCGACGGGAACTCGAACACGTCGGTGATCCGGAATACCAGGCGCTGGCCGGGATGATGCTCTCGGCCGCACTGAGCAATTGCGGCCAGCTCTATCAGGCCGTGCAGACCGCCATCGAAACCATCGAGCTGGCTGTAGACCTAGGGCGCTATGACCTAGCCATCGAGTGCTTTCTGCACATCGGCCAGATTCTGCGCCTGCAAGGCGAATTCGGTGACAACCGCACCATGCTGGAAACCGGCCTGGATCTGGCACGCTGGTGCAATAACGACAAACTGGTGGCCAAAGCAGCAATCCTGCTGGCCGACCAGCTGCTGCTGGACGGAGCACCCGACGAAGCACGGCAGGTGCTGGAATCCGCCCAACCGGCCATTAGCCGGCATGGTGATACCACCTGGCTGGTCGAATACTACAGCTATCTGGCTCGCTGCCTGGAGAGCACTCTTACTGCCCCGAGCCGCGTCGACGAGCTGTACCGTGCCGCACTGGCACTGGCCAGCAGCAAGCAGCTGCTGTGGGGACTGGTCGCGGTTACCCGCTACTATGCCAACTATCAGCTCGAACATGGCCGTGCCGGTGAAGCACTCGCCATGCTGCAAAGTGCGGAGCCGACCTGCCGGCAGTTCGGACTGTCGCTGCGCAGCGAATACTGCGAAAGTTTTTTCCGCGTCTACCGGGCACTGGGCGACTGGCCGATGGCACTGCAGTGGCTCAAGCACTATGAAGAAACCATGCTCGCCCATCTTTCCAACGATCAACCCGAACACCGCAAAATGGGTCCTCGGCAACTGAAATCCACCAACAGCCGGCTGCAGCGCCTGCGCATGCAGCTGGAAAAGCACGTCGGCTGGCTGGAGCCGGCGGCCCAGCGCCGGCAATTGCGTACGCTGCAGCTGGCACTGCAGCACGCCGGCAGCGCCACCCTGCTGGAACTCGAATGCCAGCCATCCCCCGAAAACCACATCGGCGACCTGATCTGCCGACTGATCGACCATCATTGCTCGGCACGGGATATCTGGGTCGGGCATGCCACTGGCCGCTACCACATCCTGCCCTCACGGCAGGATGCCCTGCTTGATGAATTCGCCAGCAGCCTGCTCGACAAACTGCAGCAGTACGCTTGGCGCCGGCATGGCCATACCGATTACCACTTTACCCTGCACCGCCAGAGCAGCAGTGCACACCTCGCCCACGAGCTGATACAGGAGCTCCAGCCATGAGCGAAACCGTAACCGAGCTGCTGGAAAAACTGGAACGCCTGCATCACAGTGACAGCCGCGATTACCCGCTGGCCCTCAGCCTGGCCGAGTCACTGGCTCGACAGGCCGGCAACACCGCACTGAAAGGCATCGCCTGTTATCACCAGGGCGAAGCACTGGAAAACATGGGCCGCTTTCGCGAAGCAGAAGAACGCCTGCTGCGCGGAATGCGCTACGCCGAACGCAGTCGTGACGGGGCGACCCAGCTACTGATTGCCGATGTGCTGGGCAAGGTGTACTACACACTCGGCCAGCCCAACACGGCACTGCGCTGGTGGGGGCGCGGACTGGAACTGGCACTGGATCAGGAGTCCCTACCCTCCTACATCAACATCTACATCGGTATTGGCGGCGTTTACATGCTCTACGGCATGTATTCGGAATCACTGCGCCATCATCTGACAGCACTGGACTATTCGCTGGAGCTGGATGATCCCTATCTGCAGCTCAAACTGCACATCTGGCTGGGCAGCGATTACAACCTGCAATCGGAATACCGCAAGGCGCTCGAACACCTCGACATCGCCCGACCGTTCCTGGCGCGCCTGCCGGCAGGCAGCGAAACCACCGAAGTCTGGATGCACAGTGGCAACGCCTGGTGGGGGCTGGGTGAAACGGACAAGGCCGGGCAGGCCTATCAGGAAGCCATGATTCTGGCCCGGCGTTACAGCGTACGCTGGTGCCTCAGCCCCTGCCTGCAAGGGCTGGCGAGGATTCGCCAGCACAATGGCGACCTGGATGGAGCCTTCCGGCTGGCCAGCGAAGCACTCGAGACGGCGCAAGCCAATGCCGCGATGTATCAGGAGCTGAAAAGCCTGGCGTTGCTGGCCAGCATTGAAGAGGCCCGCGGACGTGCCCGCGAAGCACTGGATTTTTACGAAGCCCACGCCCGGCTGAACATCAGCATGGCGCAGGAGCGCAACAGCAACATGCTCGAAGCGAGCACGCTGCGCAAGATCCACCGCATGGAAACCCGCATGCGCCTGCTCAAGACCGAGCAGGAACGTCAGCGCCTGCAGGAAGAAAGCATCCGCCAGCAGGCAGAGCATCTGGCCGAAAAGCAGTCACTGCTGGCGATCAATCAGGCCAAGAGCGAATTCCTGGCGATGATCAGCCACGAAATCCGTACGCCGCTAACCGGGGTGATCGGCATGCTGCGGCTGGCACGCAAGCAGAAAGAGCTGACCGCCACCACGCGCGGCCAGCTCGATACCGGCCTGGAAAGTGCCGAGCTGCTGCTGGACATCATCAACGACATACTCGACACCTCCAAGATGGAGGCCGGCAAACTGCAGCTCGAAACCATCCCCTTCGACCTGCACAAAGTCATCGGACAGGTCGTCAATCTGCTGCAGCCGCGCGCGCAGGCCAAGGGCATCGCCTTTGTCGTCGACACCCGCTATCTGCCGCAGGTCTACTACCTCGGCGATCCGGTGCGCATGCGGCAGATCCTGTTCAACCTGCTGGGCAATGCCATCAAGTTCACCGATCAGGGGCAGGTCACACTGACAGCCCACACCGACCATACCCTGGTCAAATTCAGCATCGCCGACACCGGGATCGGCATGGATGAGCAGGCTCGCTCGCACCTGTTCCGCAAATTCGAACAGGCGGATACCTCAACCACCCGCCGCTTTGGCGGCACCGGACTGGGACTGGCCATCAGCCATGGCCTGATCCAGCTGATGCAGGGCAGCATCGGCGTCACCAGTGCGCCCGGCGAAGGCACGACCTTCCGCGTCGAGCTGCCGCTTGCGGTGACCGAAACACCCCAGGATAGCCTCGATCGCGGTGACGATACTCCGCTGCTGACTCACCAGTTGCGGGTACTGTACGCCGAAGATGTGCCGACCAACCAGTTGCTGGTGCAGACGCTTTTGGGCGAAATGGGCATGGACATCGTGGTGGTCGACAACGGACTGCAGGCTCTGGAAGCCCTCGCACGCGACGACTTCGACCTGGTGCTGATGGACTGGCGCATGCCCATCATGGACGGCATGACGGCAGTCCGTCATCTGCGCAAGGGGGGCATGCCCGGAATAACGGTGCGCGATCCGGCAATCTTCACCGTGGCGCTGACGGCCAATGCCTCCGAACGTGAACAGGAGGCCGGCTCCAGCGCCGGGCTGGATGACTACCTGATCAAGCCGCTTGATCCGGAAGCATTGCAGCGCACCCTGTTGCGCGCCATAAGCTACCAGCTCGGACGTGGTCGCAGCTTACCGCTTCTGACCTTGCAGCGAACAAGCCAGAGCGACCCCCCGCCGCAGGAAGCCTGGCTTACCGCCATTGGCACACTGGGCGTCAATGTCAGCGCCGCCCTGCCACGGCTCAATTTCAACACCCGGCGTTACAGCAGCTGGCTGAAACGTTTTTTCCTCGAGCAGAAAAGCCTGTTCGAACAACTGGCAAGCCACCCCCGGGCAAGCCAGCCCCTGCTCGAGCGGGTGCACGCGATGCGCGGGGTTGCCGGCACACTGGGTCTGGACGAACTGTTCCGGCTGGCTACCACGCTGGAGCAGGCCCTGCGCCGGCAGGACGAACACATCCAGTATCAGGCCATCGTGCACTGTTTCGAGCGGCTGCAGGAACAGATCCAGTCGGTCCTGCCCGACCCCGAAGCGGACACCAGCGCACAATGCGCGCAACTGCAGCAGTTGCCCCAGGGGCTGGAAGGCGAACTCGATGCACTGCGCCAGGCACTGGACAGCAATAGCCTGCGCGCACGCCGCCAGCTCGAGGCGCTGCTGCAGCAAAACCCGCAGCTGCAGGCCTTGCTGCAGCCGCTGGCCGATGCACTGGGCAAGCTGGATTACCCCGGAGCACGCGCCGCCCTGCAGCTGCTGCTCGCCAATCAGGAAACCACCTCATGATGATCGAATCGTCCTACGTCCTGGTCGTCGACGACCAGATGAGCAATATCGAATTGCTGGGTGAGCTGCTGGGCGACGACTATGACATCCGCTTTGCCCTGGATGCCGAAAGCGCCCTGCGCCTGATTGCCCAGCAGGCACCGGAACTCATCCTGCTCGACGTGATGATGCCGGTCATGGATGGCTACCAGCTCTGTGCCAGACTGAAAGCCGAGCCGGCGACGCGCGACCTCCCGATCATCTTTCTCACGGCGCTGTCCAGCCCGGAAGAAGAAACCCGCGGTCTGGAAGCCGGTGCGGTTGATTACATCACCAAACCCTTCACGCCGGCAGTGGTGCGCGCCCGCGTACGCAATCACATCGAGCTCAAGCGCAGCAAGGACATCCTGCTGGCCCTGTCGCAAACCGATGTGCTCACCGGGCTGGCCAACCGGCGCTTCCTGTTCGACCGGCTGGCCAGCCTGTTGCCCGACCCGGAAGAACACAGCCGCAGCCTCGGGCTGATCCTCACCGATGTCGACGACTTCAAACTCTACAACGACAGCTTCGGCCATCCTGCCGGCGATCTCTGCCTGCAGCGCATCGCCGGTGTGATGCGCGCGGCACTGCGCAGCCAGGGAGATCTGGCGGCGCGCTATGGCGGCGAGGAATTCTGCTGCCTGCTGCCGGATGCCACCGAAGAACTGACCACCCAGATAGCCGAACGCATCCGGCGCGAAGTGGAAGCCCTGAAGATCCCGCATTGCCGGCAGGCCAGGCACCCGCATGTCACGCTCAGCATCGGCATCACCAGCAAGCCGGCCGGCCAGCACCAGCCGATCAACAAACTGCTGAGCCTGGCGGACCAGGCGCTGTATCAGGCCAAGGCCAATGGGCGCAACCGGGTAGAAAAGCTGCTGCCCGACGGGGACGACAGCAACATACCCAAATAGGTATACACTCAAATTCACCGCAAATACTTCGTTTAAAACTTATACCCATCGCACTTCAAGATTGCCAATCCTTAATCCTGGAAAATGCCAACTCGGCTCGTTCTTCATCAACTCGTCATCGGATGCGACTAGATTCTGCGTTTTACCCTGCTCAGGATCTCTCCCATGAAACTCCGTTGCGCCGCCCTGCTGCTTGCCCTGGGCACCCTGCCGCTGGCTCAAGCGCGTACTACCGCAACCGAACCGTTCAGCTTCGGTCTGTGGGGCGACATGCCTTATGAGAAAAATGCGGACGCCAGCAAGATTCCGGCGCTGCTGGCCAGTCTCAACCAGTCCGACATCCGCTTCTCGATCTACGATGGCGACCTGAAAGACGGCAGCTCCGAATGCAAGGACAGCGTCTTTGCCGAAGCACGCGCAATGTTCAACCAGCTGCGCCGCCCCGTCGTGTATGTGCCCGGCGATAACGAGTGGACCGACTGCCACCGCAGCAACAATGGCGGTTACAGCAATCTGGAACGGCTGGCCTATCTGCGCAAGACCATGTTCAGCACACCGGCGAGCTTTGGCAAAACCACCTTGTCGCTGGAAATGCAGGGTAGCCCGGGGGAAAAGTTCGCCGAAAACACCCGTTTCAGCCACGGCCCGGTGGTGTTTGCCCACTTCAATATCCCCGGCAGCAACAACAACATGGTGCTGGACGACAAGGACTGCAGCAAGAAAAGTGCCCGCACTCCGGCTGATTGCGCGGCCGACAACGCCGAATACCAGGAACGCGATGCCACCAACATTGCCTGGCTGAAAGAAAGCTTTGCCAAGGCGCGCAGCCAGCACGCCCGCGGCATTGTGCTGGTGTTCCAGGCCGACCCGGGCTTCGATCTGCCGGAAACCGAAGACCAGGACGAGAGCAAGCTGCCGATGTACAGCGGCTACCGCAATTTCATCAGCAGCGTGATCAGCGAAACCGAACAATTCGACGGCCAGGTGCTGCTGGTGCACGGCGACACGCATTACTTCAAGGTCGACAAACCGCTGTACTCGCCGACGCGTCTGCTACCCAACCTGACTCGCGTCGAAACCTTCGGCAGCCCGCTGGTGCACTGGGTGCACGTTAGCGTCGATCCCAAGCGCCCGGAGCTGTTCACCGTGCGCCCGGTCATCGTCAAGCAATAAGACAGGCGGCCTGCTGCGCCAGCGCCGACGGTCTGGCCAGCAGGAAGCGCTGCAGGCGCTCGGCATAGTCGGGCGGTACCGCCGCCCGGACCGACTCGCGGGCCACCAGCGCGGCACGCCAGGCCTGCACACGGGGCAACCCCGCCGTCAGATCGGGTCGCCCCAGTTGCTCGAAGGCCGTGAAGTAGCGGAATACCGGTGCCATCGCCGCATCGACCAGCGAAAACGCCGCCCCGGCAAAATACGGCCCCTCGTTCAGCTGTACTTCCAGCCGCTGCAGCCGGTTGATGAGCTCCTGTTCGCGTACTTCCAGCCCGGCAGCATCGCTGGCGCTGTAGTAGCCAGCGATCAGCGCCAGCAACGCCGAGGCGTATTCAATCCAGCCCCGGTGCTGTGCCCGCGCCAGCGGCTCAGCCGGATGCAGGGCCGGCGAACAGGTTTCGTCGAGGTAGTCGCAGATCACGGCCGACTCGAAAATCGGCTGCCCGTTGACCAGCAGCACCGGCGTCTTGCCCAGCGGCGAGATGCCCAAGAACCACTCCGGCTTGTTGGCCAGATCAATGTCACGCCGGGTAAAGGGCACTTCCTTTTCCCGCAAGGTGATGTCGGCTCGCTGCACATAGGGGCACAGGGGATGACTGATCAGGATGAATTCAGCGGGTTTCATGCGCCAGTCCCCCGTTTGGAACCAGCCAGCGGCTGCGGCACAGCCCCAGTGCGCCATCGCCCCCCAGCCAGAGTGCCAGCAGGCTTAGCGACAGGAATACCGGGTATTCCCAGCCACCTCCCGGACTAGTGTGCACCCAGCCATTGCCCAGATGCACATAGGCCGCTCCCAGCATGATGGGCAAGAGCAGCAGCGCGACCTGCCGGGCATAGAAGCCCAGCAGCAGTGCCACGCCCCCGAGCAGCTCGGCGGCAAATACCGGGTAGGCCAGCCAGCCCGGCAGACCGACACTGCTGAAAAACTGTGCGGTACCCGGCAGGGTAAACACCAGCCATTTCAGCAAGGCGTGGGCAATCCACATGCAGCCTAACGCGCTGCGCAGCAAGGTCAGCCCCCAGGGGCTGACGGAATGGGACAAGGGGTGCGACATGATCTGCTCCTGAGGCGGTGAAAGTGACAGACGCAGTCTAGGCGTGCAAAGATGCAAGTAAAATCAGCCTGGATACAAACCATGATTGCAAATACGCAAAGCAGGCTCACGGCGGCCGATCTGGCGCTGGTTCTGGCGCTGGTGCGCGGCGCCAAGCTGGCCGGCGCAGGCGAACGTCTCGGGCTGGATGCCTCGACGGTATTCCGCAGCCTGCAGCGGCTGGAACGCGAACTGGGGCAGCCCCTGTTCGTGCGGCATCGCCGCGGCTATCAACCAGGCGAACTGGCGCTGGCGCTGGCGGCGCAGGCCGAGCAGATCGAAGCCGCACTCGATGCAGCACACGCCACCCTGCAGCAACAGCCTGCCCACGTGGCCGGCACAGTGCGCATCACCTCGACCGACACCATCCTGCACGGTCTGCTGGCTCCGGCGCTGGCCAGCCTGCGTGCTACCCATCCCTTGCTGGAATTCGACCTGCATACCGGCAATGAGCTGGCCAGCCTCACCCGGCGCGACGCCGACCTGGCCGTGCGGGCCACCCGTTCGCCGCCTGCCCATCTGGTTGGGCGCTGTCTGGGCAGCATCCGCGTCGCCCTTTACTGCCGTCAGGACAGCCGCTGGCAGCACCTGCCGCGCGAACAGGCCGACTGGATTGCGCCGGACGATGCGCTACCCGAACATCCCTCCGTCATCTGGCGCAAGAAGCACTACCCGCAGCTTCGCCCGGCCTACCGCGTGGGCAGCATCCAGAGCGTGCTGGAGCTGGTTGCCGCCGATCTGGGCATCGGGTTGTTGCCGATGTTCTTTGCCGCGTCACACCCCGAGCTGCGAGCCATCAGTGCCGAGTTGCCGGAGTGCCGGACCGAACTATGGCTGCTCGCCCATCCGGAATCCCGGCACCTGCGGCGCATCAGCACCGTTTACAGCCATCTGGCCGAGGCGATCAGCCTGCCGTGATGCATATACACACAAATGTATATGCAGCAAACCATTCGATGGCAGATCCTTCATGGCTATACCCATTGATCAGCCGGGATTGGCAAAGAACTCGCTCGGCGTTGCGCCGAACTGGCGGCGGAACATCGCGGTAAACGCGCTCGGGCTGGCATATCCGGCATCGTAGGCCACATCCAGCACCCGGCGCCCCGCGGCCAGCTGCTGCAGCGCAAACAACAGGCGCGCCTGCCGGCGCCATTCGCCGAAACTCATTCCCGTGGCGCGCTGGAAGCGGCGCTGCAGGGTGCGGCTGTCGATGCCCAGCCATGCGGCCCAGTCACCGGCACTGCGGGAATCATCGGGCACTTCCCGCAGCCGCTGGCACAGCGGCAGCAACAGCGGATCATCCGGCAGCGGCAAGGCCAGCGGCAAGCTGGGCAACACCTGCAACTCATCGAGCAGCACATGGATCAACCGTTCGGCGCGGCTGCCCGGTGCATGCGGCGGCACCAGCCCAATTGCGGCCAGCAACAGCTCGCGCAGCAGCGGTGTCACGCTCATGACTGCACAGGTCGCGGGCATGTTCACGACCGCATCCGGGCGTACATACACGCTGCGCACCAGCACCCGGGTCAGCATGCGCACCTGATGCCATTCACCCGGCGGAATCCAGATCGCGCGACTGGGCGGCGTGATCCACTGGCCGGCCGGCGTTTCAACCTCCATCACCCCTTCGATGGCAAACAGCACCTGCGCGACCGGATGCGTGTGCCGGATCGTGCCGGTTCCCGCCGGATAGGTTTCGGCCTTGCCGATCAGCAGGCCGTCGGCCATCGCCGGCGGCGGACCGACTTCGGTAATGGGTGCGGCGGGATCAGACATGTCGTTTTCTCGATAGTTGCTGTCCCGATCCAGCAGGACAGACAAAATCTTAACACCTAGCATGGCCGTGTCGTCCACCTTGTCATGGAGCACAACATGAACAGCAGCAGCGCCACCCTTGCCGCCGCGGCCACTCCCGGCGCCGGCAGCACCCGTTACCGGGTACTGATGGCCATCAGCATTGCGCATTTTCTGAACGACATGATGCAGTCGCTGATCCTGGCGATCTACCCCATCCTCAAAGGCAATTATCACCTCAGCTTTGCCGAAATCGGGCTGATGACGTTTACCTATCAATGCACCGCTTCGCTGCTGCAACCGCTGGTCGGGCTGATTACCGACCGCAAACCGATGCCGCGGGCGCTGGCCATCGGCATGACGTCCACACTACTGGGCCTGCTGCTGCTCTCGCAGGCCACCACCTTCCCCTTGCTGCTGCTCGCCGCGGCACTGGTGGGCACTGGCTCGTCGATCTTCCATCCGGAATCCTCGCGCGTGGCCCGCATGGCTTCAGGAGGTCAACTCGGGCTGGCACAATCGCTCTTCCAGCTCGGCGGCAACGGCGGTACGGCCATCGGCCCACTGCTGGCGGCACTGATCATCCTGCCATACGGGCAACACAGCGTGGCGTGGTTTGCCCTGGCGGCGCTGGTCGCCATCGGCGTGCTGTGGAAGGTCGGCAGCTGGTATCGCGCTCATCTGGCCAGCCAGCCGGCGCGCGCAGCCCGACAAGCCCTTGCACCGCTGTCGCCACTGCGCACGCGCATCACGCTGGCCGTGCTGATCGCACTGGTGGTCGGCAAGTATAGCTATCTGGCCAGCCTGCACAGTTATTACACCTTCTACCTGATGCAGCATTTCGCGCTGAGCGCACGCAATGCGCAGCTATACCTGTTTGCCTTCCTGTTTGCCGTGGCCGCCGGCACCCTGCTGGGCGGGCCGCTGGGCGACCGCATCGGCCGGCGCAGCGTGATCTGGCTGTCGATTCTTGGCGCGATCCCGTTTGCGCTGCTGCTGCCCTACGCCGGCCTCACCGGCACACTGCTGCTGAGCATGGCCGTGGGCTTCATCCTGTCTTCGGCCTTCTCGGCGATTCTGGTGTTTGCACAGGAACTGGTGCCCGGCAAGGTCGGCACCATTTCAGGATTGTTTTTCGGGCTGGCCTTCGGCATTGCCGGGCTGGCGGCGGCCGCACTGGGCTGGCTGGCGGATCACTGGGGAATCGTGGCGGTGTATCAGTTCAGCGCCTGGCTGCCACTGACCGGCCTGGTGGCTCTCGCGCTGCCCGATATCCGGCGCAAACTTTGACCATTACCCGCATACACAAGCATGTATGCATATGAAGCCCATAATAATAATGGGTTATCGCTAGATACCCATTATGAGCTCTGCTTACCCAACTCCACATCAGATACCTGAATGACAGCCAAGCCAATAAAAAACCCCGCATCGGCGGGGTTTTTTATTGGCAGCACACTGGTGATCAGGCCACAACCTTGGCTTGTGCACGGCGATGGGCGACGGCGTCGGCCAGCTCGTTGAGCAGCTTCTCGGTGTCGTCCCAGCCAATGCAGGCATCGGTGATCGACTGGCCGTAGCACAGCTCCTTGCCCACGCCATCGTCCTGACGGCCTTCGACCAGGTGGCTTTCGACCATCACGCCGAAAATGGCCTCATTGCCATCGCGCAGCTGGGCGGCGATGTCGCTGCAGACTTCCATCTGACGGCGGTAATCCTTGCGGCTGTTGGCATGTGAAAAATCGACCATGATCTTTTGTGGCAGGCCGGCAGCCGCCAGATCGGCCGAAGCGGAGCGCACGTGATTGGCGTCGTAATTCGGTTCCTTGCCGCCACGCAGGATGATGTGGCAGTCCTTGTTGCCGCCGGTGGCAACAATCGCGGAATGACCGTACTTGGTCACCGAGAGGAAATGGTGCGGCTGGCCGGCAGACTTGATCGCATCCAGCGCGATCTTGAGGTTGCCGTCAGTGCCGTTCTTGAAGCCGACCGGACAGGACAGACCGGAAGCCAGTTCACGGTGCACCTGGGACTCGGTGGTACGTGCACCGATGGCACCCCAGCTCATCAGATCGGCCACGTATTGCGGGGTGATCATATCGAGGAATTCGCCAGCGGTCGGCATGCCGGTACTGTTCAGATCCACCAGCAATTTGCGCGCAATGCGCAGGCCATCGTTGATGGCGAAGCTGCCGTTCAGATACGGGTCATTGATCAGGCCCTTCCAGCCCACGGTGGTGCGCGGCTTTTCGAAGTAGACGCGCATCACGATTTCGAGGCGATCCTTGAGCTTTTCGCGCAGCGGCAGCAGACGCTGGCCGTATTCCAGTGCGGATTTGGGATCGTGGATCGAGCACGGGCCGATGATGACCAGCAGACGGTCATCGTCGCCGGCCAGAATCTTGTGGATGGCGTTGCGGGCATTAAAGACCGTGGTCGAGCCCACTTCGCTGACCGGAAACTTCTCGATCACGGCCACGGGCGGGAGGAGTTCCTTGATTTCGCGAATGCGTACGTCGTCGGTCTGGTAATGCATGCTGGCCTCTCTGGCGGACTTACGGGATTGTGCCAATGGCGGGCAAGCCGCTGGCTTGTTCTTGAAAGCAGCCAGATTAGCGTTTTAGCGGGATTCCGTCCAGTTTCGGCCGGCAATCAGCAAGATAGCGGGAAGCAATCAGCCAGACTGGCAGCAATCGGCACAAAGGCCCTTGATGGTGATTTCCAGCTGCTGGGCGCGAAAGCCCGCCGGCAGGAAAACCGGCAGCTCGGTACTCATCTGTTCCAGGCAGAAAAACCGCCCGCAGTGGCTGCAGTGGAAATGGGCATGGCGGTGAGGCGTGGCAGCAGCAGCCGCGAAACGCCAGACACGGTCATCGCCGGCGAGCTTGTGCGCCAGCGCTTGCTCGGTCAGCCAGTCGAGGACCCGATACACGGTGACACGGTCAATGCCGTCACCCAGCGCCGCGAGGATGTCGGGGTGGGACAAGGGGCGCGGCGAAGCCAGCAAAATGGCCAGTACGCTGACGCGCATGGCCGTGCAGCGGCCCGCCGCCGCGGTCACGAGGCGACGCGCCTCGGCAATCCGCTCGGGGGCCGGCTGCAGCATGACGCGAACTTAGTCGGCGAACTGCTTTTTCAGCCGTTCGCGGCGTTCCTGCGCTTCCAGGGACAGTGAAGCAGTCGGACGAGCCAGCAAACGGGCCAGACCGATCGGTTCGCCGGTGTCTTCGCAGTAGCCGTATTCACCGGCATCAATCTTGCGCACAGTGGCATCGATCTTCTGCAGCAGCTTGCGTTCGCGATCGCGGGTGCGCAGCTCCAGCGCGTATTCTTCTTCCAGCGTGGCCCGGTCGGCCGGATCGGGAGTCGCTTCCTGCTCTTGCAGATGCTGGCTGGTCTGGGTGGCGTTGGCCAGCAGCTCGGCTTTCATCTGCAGCAGGCGTTCGCGGAAGAACTCCAGATGATCGCCATTCATGTAATCGTCTTCGGGGCCGTTCCAGGTGAGGATGTCTTGTTCCGTCAGTTTGGCCATAGTCGTTCTCGCGCGTGAAAACTTGGAAATCGGGGCGCAGCCTTCCTTACAGGGAATGCCAAGCAGTAAATGGGCAGGGAGCTTAATCAACTCGCTACCCGAATGCAATAAGGGCAGACGTGCCTATTTACAATTGTCAGAGTTATACCACGGCCATCCGGCCGACAGTAGGCAGCCCTTGGAGTCGCATCCAGCTGTGCTACACTCGGCAGTCAATTTTACTGCGGATAAACGTCGGGGAATGGATCGGTCGCAACGTTTCATGGTAGCAGCACTTGTCCTGTCGGGCATCGTGCACGTGATTCCTGTCGTGGCAGTCCATGTACTGGGCAAGCTGCCCGCCAAGCCGCGCCCGAAAGCCGCCGAGCCGCTGGAAGTGGTGCTGGTCAACCAGAAAACCACCACCCGCCCGAGCCGGGCGGATGTGCTGGCGCAGGCCAATGTCGATGGTGGCGGCAATACCGATGCCAAACATACGGCCAAATCCCCGCTGCCGGCCAAGAATGCGCCACCATCCACCGAGCTCGAGCAGAAGCATCAGGAGCAGCAGCAACTGGAGCAGAAAGCCGCCGAGCTGATGCGCCAGATCAAGTCGCAGCATGCCGCACCAGCCCAGGACAGCAAGTTGCAGCAGCCCAAGCCCGAGGGCAAGGGCGTCGATCAGGAAAGCCTGCGCGAGCAGGCGCGTGATCTGGCCGCCATGGCCGCACAGATCGACCGTGACTACAACGCCTACCAGCAAAAACCCCGCAAGGCCTTTGTCGGCGTCCGCGCCCAGCAGACCAGCGTCGCCATGTACGTCGACACTTGGCGGCAGAAAATCGAACGGGTTGGTACTCTGACCTACCCGACCGACAGCCACGGCCAGAAGCTGTTCGGCTCGTTGCGGGTCACCGTAGAAATCGCAGCCGATGGCTCGATTGCCTCGACCAGTATCGAAAAGAGTTCCGGCAATCCGGAGCTGGATGCCCAGGCGCTGCGCATCCTCAAGCTGGCCTCGCCCTTCCCGCCCTTGCCCGGCGACATCAAGGCCACCGATTCTTCCGGCCAGCCCGCACAGTTTCTCGTGATTACCCGCACCTGGACGTTCGCCAAGGGCGGCAGCTTCGGCACCCAGTACTGATGCCTTCCGGCGTCACCCGCATTCTCGGCATCGACCCCGGCTCGCGCATTACCGGCTTTGGCGTCATCGACGTTGCCGGCAGCCAGCAGGCGTATGTCGCATCCGGCTGCATCCGTACCCAGGGCGGCAGCCTGCCTGAACGGGTGAAAATCCTGCTCGATGGCATTCGCGAAGTCGTCGCCACCTATCAGCCCGATATTGCGGCGGTCGAAATCGTCTTCGTCAACGTCAACCCGCAATCGACCCTGATGCTGGGTCAGGCACGTGGCGCCGTGGTCGCGGGGCTGGTCGCGGCCGGTTTGCCGGTAGCCGAATACACCGCGCTGCAGGTCAAGCAAGCGGTGGTCGGCAACGGCCACGCCGACAAGGATCAGGTCGCCCACATGGTGCAGCGCCTGCTGCGCCTTTCCGGCCGGCCGCAGGCCGATGCCGCCGATGCACTGGGCGTGGCGCTGACGCATGCCCAGCACAGCGGAGGCGCTGCCCGCCAGCTGGCGGGCTACCGACAGCTCAGCATGAAGCGCGGTCGGCTGGCCTGATTTTCTTCAGCCATCAAACGCAGTCAGCCACTGCGGGAACAGCGCCAGCGGCATCGGTTTGGCGAAATGAAATCCCTGCAGATAATCACCGCCCATCCGGCCAATCGCTTCGGCCTGTTCGGCGGTTTCAACCCCTTCGCAGACCACCGGCAAGCCCAGTGCATGGGCCATTTCGATAATGGCCCGGATCAGCTTGTCGCCCCCCTGACCGATGCGCATCACAAAGGCCCGGTCGATTTTCAGCAGATGCAGCGGCAAGGAATGCAGGCGGGCGAGCGATGAATACCCGGTGCCAAAATCGTCGATGTGGAAATCGATGCCCAGCATCCGGCACTTGCGCATGGGCCCGAGCAATTCCGCTTCATTGCTCGCAAGCAGAGATTCGGTGAGCTCCAGATTGAGCTGGCGGGCCGGGAACTGGCTGGCGGCAAGAATACTCTGCAGGTCTTCGACAAAATGCGGCTCCAGCAACTCCTGCACGCTGATATTCAGGGATACCCGCAAGCCGGGGCGCTGCTGCACCAGAGGGGCCAGCAGGTCTCCCGCCTTCAGCAAGAAACGCAAGGTGTAATCCCGCATCAGATGGGCCTGCTCGGCGATGGGAATAAACCGTCCCGGAGAAATATCGCCCAGTTGCGGGTGGTGCCAGCGGCCAAGCAGTTCGATGCACTCCAGATGATTGCCATCGGCACTGATGATGGGCTGGAACCAGACCTGGATTCCCCCGTCGGCAATGGCCTGCCGCAGGTCATGCTCCAGTCTGGCCTGCTCTTCGAGCATGTGCTCCATGGCATCATTGAACAGTACCACCCGGTCACGCCCATCCTGCTTGGCCTTGTACATCGCAATATCGGCCTGCTTGAGCAACTGCGCCGGCTGCAGATGGCCGGCATAGCGTTGGGGCATGAACAGCACACCGATGCTGGCCGACACGGCCAGCTCTTCGCCATCCAGTGCAACCGGCCGGCACAGCTCGATCCGGATGCGCTCGGCCAGCTGCATGGCTGACTGCACCGTATCCAGCTCGCTCAGCAGCACCGCAAATTCATCCCCGCCCAGCCGGGCAGCGCAGTCGCTGGTGCGAATCATCGCATCAATGCGCCGCGACAATTCAATCAGCAGCGCATCGCCAGCCGGATGGCCATGCACATCGTTGACCATCTTGAAGCCATCCAGATCCACCAGCAGCAGGGCCAGTCCGCCGGCTTCGCCCACCCGCAGCGACAGCAGTGCATGCTTGATGCGCTCGGCCAGCATCACACGATTAGCCAGGCCAGTCAGGGCATCATGCGTCGCCTCGTGCCTGAGCTGCAGATGCTGGTGATCAATCCGGTCCAGCAGTTCATTGATGGTCTGGCCAAGCTGCCCGATTTCGTCCTCAGCCCCGGCATCCAACCGCACCCGGGAATTTGCCACGCGCAATTCGAGCAGCCGGGCGCAGTAGCCCTGCAGCCGCTCCAGCACCATGCGCGACAGGGCCAGCATCACCAGCCCCAGCGCCAGCCCCCAGATCAGCAGCAGGTTGCCCAGCAGCAACCAGGACGTCATGCGGCGTTCAGCGGACAGCAGACGCGGCCGATCCAGCTGCAGGCCATACCCCCGGGATACCATCTCCGCATTCTGGCGTACAGCACGGGTCGCATCGGCCCCCAGCGTCACCTGGTCATCAGTGACTTTACCCGGGGGAATCACCCGGAAGGTTTCACCGGCAATGCGCTGCAGATTGCCCAATCGCTGTGCGTCCAGCCAGCGCGCCATCAGCACATACCCGCGTACGGCGCCGCTGCCGTCACTGCGCACGATCGGGGCACTGCCCAACAGATAGGCCTGCTGTGCAAGAAACACCACCCTAGTACGGCTGCCCTGCGCGGGCAATTCGGCCTGCGCCAGCAGGGCCGCCGCCAGCTGGCCGGGCTGCGTTCCGACCTGCAGACCACCCTGGCGCCCACTCAGGCGCGGCATCTCGGCAGCAAGCCGCACCTGCCCGGCCGGATCGACCAGCAAGACCAGATCGGCATCCATATTGCCCAGCGCGGCTTCGGTATAGGTTGCGGCCACATACTCGTCACCGCCGCTGGCCATGAAGCGATATGTGTCGTCCCAGATGCCATAATCGCCAGCGAAACGCCCCAGCAGTTGCAACTGCTCAGCCAGCAGGATCGCGCAGGAATCCAGCGCAGAACGGCTCTGCTGCCGCTCGAACGCATCGAAACGCTGTTCCAGCACCTGCAAGGACAAGGCGCCCCCTGCCGCAATCGCCAGCAGCAGGCACAGCCCCAGCATCAGCAGCACCCGGCAGCGCAAGCCGCTCAACACTCCCTTCAGCATGCAACCCGCCCCGTCGTCTCCCTAAGAAAGATATAGCCCAAGGGATGCTGCAAAGCAGCAATCATGCACGCGATCACCGGAAGCAGTCGATGCGATACAGCAACCTCGAGCGGATAGATTCATCCGGCCAGCCCTCTGGTCATAGCATTGCGCACGGCAACAGCGACAAACACAGGCTATGGTCAGACAAAGCGGAGCCCGCCATGCGCCTGATCGCCCACCTGATAACCCTGCTGCTGCCTGCCACACTGGCCGCCAGCACGCTGACCCTGCGCACCTACGGGCGTGCCTCGCCCCCCTTTTTCGAAACCGGTGCCGCCACGCAACTGACGAAGGGGGCCTGCCCGGAGCTGTTCGCCGCCCTGACCCGGGTACAACCGGAGCTGCGCTTCACCGGACAGACCCAGAACATGTCGCTCGCACTGATCGAAAAAGGTCTGGAACAGCATAGCATCGATGTAGCCTGCAGCTTTGGCCGCACCCGCGAGCGGGAAATGATTGCGGATTATCTGCTGCCCCTGTGGCAATCCCGGCACAAGCTGCTGGTACGCCAGGACGATACGGTGCAGATCAGCAGCCTGGCCGAACTGGCAGTGCTTTCGCGCGCCAGCCCGGTCATCGTGCGCCGCAGCAGTGTCTACGCCGAGCGATTACGGCTGGCAGGCGTCAGCATTGATGACAGCAGCAGTGATTCGCCCGCCCTGCTGCAGAAGCTACTGGCTGGGCGCAGCCGCTTTCTCTATTCAGACGAACATCAGCTGGCCGCACTGATCGAATCGGCAGGACAAACCGGGAAAGTGCGCATCCTGCCGGCCACCCTGCATTCCGAGCCGCTGTATCTGATCGTCAGCAAGGGCACCAGCGAGGCTGCGCGAACACAGCTTCGACAGGCCATGCAGGCCCTGCGCGATTCGGGCGACTACCAGCGCATCCTGCAGCGCTATCACCTGGAAGCGCCGACCCAGCCCTAAGCCGGCGGCGCCTGCACAGCGCCACAAGCATCACCAAGGGTATTGAACTACGGTCCTTATCGAATAAGGCATGCAGGCCTATACCCAGCACCACATTACACGGCGGCGGCCAGCACCTGCAGTTGCTGGCGAATCAGCTCCTGCAGCTTTTCATCGACCAGATCGCCGGCCTCATTGAAGCTGGCGGTAAACGCATTGGCGAACACTTCGGGCTTGTTCAACGGGCGCAGGTCAAGAAACACGCAAGTCTGGCGCAGATGATACTGCGCCCGCGACGTGCCCATGCCGCCGCCCGCCCCCATGATCGCCAGCGGCTTGCCGGCCAGCGGGCTTTCCGCCTCGCGCGATGCCCAGTCCAGCGCATTTTTCAGCGCCGGCGCCATCGAATAGTTGTATTCCGGGCAGGCAATCACCAGCGCATCGGCACTACGCAACTGCTCGACCAGCCGCTGCACCGCTGCCGGCTTCTCGGCGATGTCGCCGTTGTAAAACGGCAGATCGCCCACTTCGGCAACCTCGAAGCTCACGCCATCGGGAACATGGCTGCCGGCATAGCGCAGCAGACCGGCATTGCGGGATGCCTTGCGCAAACTGCCGCACAGGCCGACGAATTTCAGGGGCTTGCTCATGGATGCTCCTCGCGATACGCCACAGTGAAAACTGGTGGCAAGTACAGCCAAGTATGCTTCACCCGCTGGTCAAATGCGTTGCAAAACACTGAATAAGTTCAGCGGTTTTTCTGCATTCCCCGCTCACGGGCATTTGCCGCCCAAGCCCTGGCGATCACCTCAGGCTAGCGCCCCAGCATCGCCTGCACATCGCGCACCAGCTGCAGCGAGGCTTCGATTTCGTCCTTGCGGATCGCGACGCTTTCCACATTGCAGCCGATGGGTATCTGCTTGGATGCAGCGTATTCAATCAGCTCGGCAAAGATACTGCGGCAGGCATTGAGCGAATCGCCAAGAATGTCGACCGAGTGGCTGAGGTCGTTTTCCAGCCATTTGGGTATGCTGATGCCCAGCCATTTCATGAACTGCAGCGTCTTCACCGAACCACACGGCGTGATGGTGAAGATGATCGGCACCATGTCGATGTCCTGCTCGCGGCAGTGGTAGTAGTAATCCGAGAGGAAGGTTTTGGCCGCCTCGACGTTGTACACGCACTGGGTGATGAAATAGCTGCAGCCCTGCGCCATCTTGGCGGCGACGCGCAGGTGTTCGTCCTGCTTCACCAGATGCCGCTCGGGGATGGCGACACCGCCCAGCAAGAGATCCGGGCTGTGCTGCTGCCGCAGCGCATAGGCGTCGTTCATGGTCAGCGTCACGCGCTGCTGGCGCGAGGCGGCGCCGACAAACACCGCCAGCCCCTGCTGCTGTGCCTGCAGATAAGCGGTGAAACTCTCGGGCGAGTATTTGGCGGTACAGCGGTAGGTAATCTTCGGCAGATCAAGACTGGCGAGGTGTTCAGCCGCATACATTACCGGGTCGAGCGTTTCGATGAACGGAAACGGGCGAGCTTCGCTGGTGCGGTCGGCTTCGTCCTGGATGTCGTAGAGCACCAGCCCGTCAACGCCAAGGCTGCGGATGCGCTCGACCTGCGTCGCGGCAATCTCGGCGATTTTTTCCGGCGTGTTCTGCGCCTTGGGCGGGGTGATGCCGTACAGCACGATGCCGTTGGTGCGTTGGCGGATCAGGTCTTGCAGCATGGTCAATTTGCTTCCGGCATCCGGAAAAAGCGTTCCGGGTGTTGGTCAATATAATGGCTAAGCGGCCCCCACAAACCCGCCCGATAAGCTGCGGGCAGTGACGCAAAAGGGCGACGCATCAGCGCGAAATAGTCGTCGGTGTAGGCATCCCAGTGCTCGAACTGGCGGCGCGCCTGTGCCAGCGCTGCCGCATCGGCATAGGCGGGATGCTGCTCGCGGCGTTCCCGGAGCGCCTCCAGCAGCGCTAGGCGCTCGTCCTGATCCCTGGGCACCGGGCGCGGCAGACAGGCACACACCGCTTCGCACAGCTCGGCGAATTCTTGCAGCCCGAAGGCACGGAAACCCGCCAGAGCCTCTTCGGCGACCGCACCGTAGCTGTTCTCGAAAAACTGGTCAAAGCCGCCATTGCAGACTTGTGCATCCAGCGTCACCAGCGCACCGAGCCAGCGCAATTCAGCGGGCAAGCACTGGTACTGCGAATCGGCGGCGTCGGTTGCATCCCAGCAACCTGCCTGCATGCCAGGTTCCAGTGCCCGGAACACGTATGCGTCGATCTCGCCCTGCCATTGCGCCAGCGGGCCGGGCCAATCAGCCAGATAGCAGTCTGCCTGCGCCATGCTCTTACAGCGCCAACAGAACCCGTTTCGCCGCCGCAATGGTCGCGGCGATATCGGCATCGCTATGCGCGGCAGACACAAAGCCCGCCTCGAAAGCCGACGGCGCCAGGTACACGCCTTCGCCGAGCATGGCGTGGAAGAAGGCGTTGAAACGCGCGCGGTCGCAGGCCATCACATCGGCATACGATTGCGGCGCAGTGGCGCTCATGTACACACCGAACATGCCACCGACGCTGTGCGCGGTAAACGCCGTATTCAGCTCCTTGCCGACTGCGTTGAAGCCGGCCGCCAGTTGCGCGGTGCGCGCCGTCAGTGCGTCGAAAAAGCCCGGCTGGCGGATCAGGTTCAGCGTGGTCAGGCCCGCAGCAACGGCCAGGGGGTTGCCCGACAGCGTGCCGGCCTGATACACCGGACCCAGCGGGGCGAGCTTGGCCATGATGTCGGCCCGGCCGCCGAAGGCCGCCAGCGGCATGCCGCCACCAACCACCTTGCCCAGACAAGTCAGGTCGGGGGTAATGCCGTGCAGCCCTTGCGCGCAGCCGAGGCCAACGCGAAACCCGGTCATCACTTCGTCGTAGATCAGCACCGCGCCGTGGTCTTGCGTCAGTTTGCGCATCGCGGCGACGAATTCCTTGCTCGCGGGTACCAGATTCATATTGCCCGCCACCGGCTCAACGATCAGCGCGGCGATTGCTGCGCCCTGCTCGGCAAACAGCGCTTCCAGCGCGGCGACGTCGTTGTACGGCAGCACGAGGGTGTCAGCCGCTACCGCTGCCGGTACGCCAGCGGAGGATGGATTGCCGAAGGTCAAGAGACCGGAGCCAGCCTTCACCAGCAGGCTGTCGGCGTGGCCGTGGTAGCAGCCTTCGAACTTCACCAGCTTGTCGCGGCCGGTGTAGCCGCGCGCTAGGCGGATCGCGCTCATGGTCGCCTCGGTGCCGCTGGACACCAGCCGCACCTGTTCAATCGACGGCAGCAGCTCGCACAGCAGATCGGCCAGATCGATTTCGGCGGCGGTCGGCGCGCCGAAGCTCATGCCGTTGCGCGCGGCCTTTTCCACGGCCTCGATCACCTGCGGGTGGCAATGGCCGAGAATCAGCGGCCCCCAGGAGCCAACGTAATCGATATAGCGTTGGCCATCTGCGTCCCACACATACGCGCCCTCGCCTTTGGCGAAAAAGCGCGGCGTGCCGCCCACCGAGCCGAAGGCCCGCACCGGCGAATTCACCCCACCGGGAATATGGCGCTGCGCAGCAGCAAACAGTTCTTCGTTACGCGACATGATGCTTTCCTTGTTCCGGATCTTCTGCATATAGCCTGCATGGTATTGCCATGCGGACTATTTTATAAATGGGCTACGGGCAGATACCCCGTTACCACTGCGTATAGGGTTTCAGCGTGAGCTGGCTGTTGTAATAGCGCTTGTCGCCGGTGACCTCTGCCCCCAGCCAGCCCGGCTGCGGCATCGGGGCATCGACGCTGGGCAGCTCAATCTCGGCAACGATCAGCCCGGCATTCTCGCCGTGAAATTCGTCGATTTCCCAGACCAGACCATTACCGGCGTCGACCAGATGGCGGGTCTTGTCGAGGACACTGGGGCACAGCGCCAGCATCGCCTCGGCATCAGAAAGTGGCACCGGATATTCGAATTCGGCCCGGCTCATGCCATCGAGGCTGGCGCCCTTGATGGTCAGAAAACCGCCAGCGCCCTTGATCCGTACGCGCACGGTGCGGCCCGGCTCGGTGCTCAGATAACCCTGCGCGATGCGGGTGGACTGGCTAATTTCGGCCCGCCAGCCATCGCTGGCCAACAGGTATTTGCGTTCGATTTCGGTTGCCATGCTGTCTCAAATGAGCAAACGTGCTCGCGCAAGGCGCATAGCCGAAGACAGTACCCAGAGTACGGCGAGGCGAAGCAACGCAGCACGGGAACGTTTGCTTTACTGATTGTCGTCGCGCCAAAGAAAACGGCGCACCAGGGGTGCATTTTACCCGTGTGCGCCGCGCTGTGCGGGGATTTGCGGATGGGATCACGGACACTTGCCTCACGGCCTGCTCCAAATAGGAAAGATGACCGCTCTCGACTCACTTCGGACACTCAATTATAAGCTCTATCGCTTTGGTCAAAACCGCCAAAGCGGGGGTTAGGCCCAAACCAGTATGCTTTACCTGCCTTAATAAGAAAGCCCAAAGTTGCCAATACTGCAACGCCTAAACCAAGTGAAACTGCAAACAATCCGACTTCGAACCATACCTGCTCAGACAGATTTGGAAAATAAGTCCCAATCATATACAAAAATGTAAATGTAATTGCAAAATGACATAACCAGCCAAATGAAAAAATGGCCCAGCGCAGCTGAAAATGCGCGAACAATTCTTGCTCTGTTGGAAGCGGTCCTACCCAAGCGAATGCGACACGACTCACAATGCTCCTCGGGTATCTATGTAGCAGCCAGAGTAGTAAACGTAGAGCGAGGAAGAAAATAAAAATATTTTCGACTTTCATTTGGAAACCAATAAAACTCACAATTAACGCATCTTACCGGCAGCTAACACTTGGACTACCGGCGCGCATTTGTGACTGAACTAACCCGAAGCGTCATTTCCGCTCTTGGATGTAAACCACCAATATAATTGAATGTCACTGCTACGATAACTGTAATGCATTGGCCAGTCAGAACGGCTTCACCACCACCAGTATCGTCACCGCAATCAGAATCAGCACCGGCACTTCGTTGAAGAAGCGGTACCAGACATGGCTGCGGGTGTTTTTGTCAGCGGCGAAGTCGCGATAAATCTTCCAGCACCAGCCGTGATAGCCGGCCAGCAGCAGCACCAACGTGAGCTTCACGTGCATCCAGCGCCAGCCTTCGCCGGCGAAGAAGCCATACAGCCCCCACATCCAGATGCCGGTCGCCAGCGCCAGAATGCCGATGGGCGTCATGAAGCGATAGAGCTTCCGTTCCATCAGCTTCAGGCGGGCGATTTCGGCGGGTTCAGTCGCCATCGCATGATTGACGAACAGGCGCGGCAGGTAGAACAGGCCGGCGAACCAGCTGACGACCATGATGATGTGAAAGGCTTTTACCCAGAGCATTTACTTGGCCTTGTTCTTGGTACTGGTCGTTTTCTGCACCGGCTTGGTTTTCTGCTCGGCCAACGCCGCCTGATACAGCGGTTGTACCTTGGCAATCTGCGCGGTCAGATCGGCAATGCGGGATTCGGCCGAGGGGTGGGTCGACATGAATTCCGGCGTGCCGCCGCCATTCTTGGCCTGCATCTTGCGCCAGACATTCACTGCCGCCTGCGGGTTGTAACCGGCGCGCGCGGCCAGTTCGACGCCCATGCGGTCGGCTTCGGCCTCGTGCTCGCGGCTGTTCGGCAGCGTCCACAGATACTTGGTCCCTTCCTGTGCTACACCGATCGCATTGTCATACTTTCCGCCGGTGAGGATGGATACGCCACTGAACAGCAGATTCTGTGTCGCGGCATCCGATGCGCGTTCGCGGGAGTGTTCACGCAGTGCGTGCGCCATTTCATGGCCCATGATGGCGGCGATTTCGTCATCCGTGAGCTGCAGCTGTTCGATGATGCCGCTGTAGAACATGATCTTGCCGCCGGGCATGCACCAGGCATTCAGTTCGTTCTTGGTCAGCACATTGACTTCCCATTTCCAGCTGCCCAGGTCATCGCGGAATACCTTGGTCTGCGGGATCAGGCGATTGGCAATGGCACGTACACGTGCTGCCTGTGACGGGTCACGGTTGAGCAGGCCGCGTGCCTGTGCGTCGCGGACCAGTTGCTGATAGCTCTGGTTGGCCTGCGCTTCCAGCTCGGCACTGCTTACCAGTGCGCTCATGTTCTGACTGCGGTTGGCGCCGACGGCGCCGCCCTTGGTGGTGCTGACGCTCTGACAGGCGCTGAGGATACCGGCCATCGCCAGCACCAGAGTAATACGGGTCAATTGCATGGTTCGTCGTTTCCGTGGGTTCTGTATCGGTCGAATCAGATCTCGACCATATCGAAATCATCCTTGCGGGCACCGCAGTCCGGGCAGGACCAGTTCGGCGGCACATCCGCCCAGCGCGTTCCCGGTGCAATGCCGTCTTCGGGGCGGCCTTCTTCCTCGTCGTAAATGAAGCCGCAAATCAGGCACATATATTTCTTCATGCGAATCTCCCGGCGATGTGGGTTACCATGGAACATATTACCCCATCCTGTCTGATTCCATGACTCCTACCCCGCCTGTAGTGCTTGTCTTCACAGCCAATGATCCTTCCGGTGGCGCCGGCGTGGTCGCCGATGTCCTGACGCTGTCGTCGCTGGGATGCCATGTGCTGCCGGTGATTACCGCGATCACGGTACAGGACACCAATGGCGTGCAGGAGTTTCAGGCCATTGATGCCGAGCAGATCGACGAGCAGGCGCGCTTCATTCTGGAAGATATCCGCATCGACGCGATCAAGGTCGGCATGGTCGGCAGCGTGGAGAATCTCGCGGTCATTGCCGAGATCGCCTCGGACTATCCCGAAGTGCCGCTGGTCCTTGATGCGCAGCTGATGGTGCAACATCAGGATGATCTGGACTCCGAAGAAATCGCCGGCGCGATGCGTGATCTGCTGATCCCGCATTCGACCATCATTACCCCCGATGTGCGTTCGGCACGGATGCTGGCCAGCGACGATCCGGACGAACAATCCGATCTGCCGCTGGATGTTGCAGCCCAGCGCCTGCTGGCCCTGGGCTGTGAATATGTGCTGATTACCGGCTCGCAGGACAGCTCCAGCAAAACCGGCAATACGCTGTACAGCAGCAACGGCCGCATGCGCAACGACAGCTGGGCGCGGCTGCCCGGCCGTTTCCACGGCGCCGGAACCACGCTTTCTGCCGCACTGGTCGGTGCGCTGGCCAATGGTGCGGACATGAATACCGCCGTGCAGGAAGCCCAGGAGTACACGCAGCAAACACTGGCCAATGCCTATCGTCCCGGCATGGGCCTGCTGGTGCCCGACCGGCTCTTCTGGGCACGCCCCGCCGAAGAAGGCGACACTGCGGCGGCCACGCCGCAGTAATGTTTCACGTGAAACACGCGCTCATCCTGCTCAATGGCCAGCCCAGCCCGGAGTTTGCCGCCTTGGCAGCTGCGCTGCACCGCCAATTGCCCGGCATGCTGCGCTTTAATGTCGCCTTGCTGGAAAACGGGATTCTTCAGCATGGCACTATGCCCCTCGAACATGCCATGCATTACTGCCTGCCCGCCCTGCTGCAGGCGGGCCAGGTGCTGCTGGTCGAGCATGGCTGGCTGGGTAGCGAATCCAAGCGTGAGCTGCTAACCGAACTGGCCGGCTATCACGCGCTGCTGCTGGGAATCCGGCAGCCCGGCGATACTGACGAACTGCATGCGGGCTTCGATTATGATGGGCAGTGGCCGCTGACCGAAGCCACCAGCCCTGCGGAGCTCGCTGGCGAAATACTGGCCGCACTCCCCGAACTTTCCGCCAGCGGTTGCTGGAGCAGCCTGCAGAATCTGGCCTGATCAGGCCGGGCCGCCCCAGCCTTGGGGTTCACGCTGCTGCAGAACCCGCAATAGTGCCTCACGGGCAGTTTCGATCACATCCAGCGAGGCGGAACTCACCAGTTCCTGCTCGCCCTGCGGGCCGACGGCATACAGGCCGTAGCGCAGTTCTTCGGGCCTGACTGTGGTGGCCCAAACCGGGTGAATGGCGTAGCGCATGATTGCTCTCCTGCGAAACCATGTCAGTTACTTCGACATTCACCATGCAAAGATTAAGCCAGAATGACAGACGGTCATTCCATGTGCCGGCAACGATCTTTGCCTGCATGGGTATAAGCAATTAACCAAGCAAATACCCGGCCAACCCCGAGATACCAACCCATGTATCTGGCTAGTCGCCGCCACCACCGCCACATCCGCCACCGCAACTGCTGCCACAGCTGCCTGAGGAGGAACTATCCGAACAGGAACTGCCGGTGTCTGCACCGCCAGGCTGGCAATCATTGCCGCCGCCAGATACCGTGCCGCAAGCGACGCCGCAAGACGTCCTCGACTTGTCATCACTGGCTGTCGCGGCAGAACGATGTGGCAATCCCTGCTGCAAGCTGAGCAGTTCGGAGCCAGAAAGCACCGCAGCCAGACCCAGCTGGGCATCCACCGCAAAAAGCAACGGGATTTTGCTGGACTGCCTTACCTCCAGCCCTTCATCACGGCAGGCGGCGGCCCAGCTATTGGCCAGCGAACGACGTTCACGCACAGCGTGCTCGGTGGCGACATAGGGCTGATGATCGAGGTAGCGGCCGAATGCGCTCTGACAGAATTCCCGGTACTCCCGGGTAAACAGGATATGGGTGTGCCACAGTTCGTCAGCCGCACGCGAAGGCATGGCCAGCTCGACACCTGGCGTACGGGCCAGCATGCGGTAGTACTGGCGCAAAGCATGGCTGGCGCGCCGCACAGCCTTTTCGTCCAGCGCCGCTTCGCGGGCGCAGCGCTGCAATACCGCATCAGGAAAGGTGTACTGATCAATATACAGCAGGCGCCGCTCAAGCCGGCTGCGCTGCAGGCGACGCAGCGCGTACGACAGCAGCAGCACGCCCCCCAGCAGCAAGACTGCCGGCCAGACTCCCAGAAACAGGTAGAGCAGCAGCACAGCCAGCGGGAACAGCAGGAACCTGCTGAACAACCACCAGACCGTCGGCCAACCGGATTCCGCTACCTGTTCCGCCACGCCGCTGTGCCCTCAACGATCAATCAGAAGCCGGGAAACTTGAACCCAGCGTTGACCGGCTTGCCCTTGCGGGCCCGCTTGCCGATGTAGGGTGCCATGGAATTGGCATCCAGCTGCATTTCCATCGGCTTGCCGCCACGCCCCGTGTAGTTGAGCGTGAGATTCTCGCCATCGCAGACCGTGATGGACGACAGCTCGTCCTTGTCATCCAGCGCCATGGTAATCACCCCACGCCCGCCGCCCGCAAGCTGCTTGAATTCGGCATAGGGGAACAGATGCAGCTTGCCAGCCTTCGACATGCACGCCACCAGCGATGTTTCACGTGGAACGAAGCTGCGCACCTTGAGCAACGATTCACCCGCTTCCAGCGTGATGAAGCTCTTGCCGGCCTTCTGGCGGCTGAGCAGGTTTTCATATTGGCAGGCAAAGCCGTAACCCGCACTGTTGGCAATCACCAGCCAGTCCTGCGCTGCGGCAGTCAGCATCTGCGTAATACGGGTCTTGGCCGCGAGATCAACCAGCGTGGTCACCGGCACACCATCGCCGCGCCCGCCCGGGATGACCGCAGCGGCAACGGTATAAACACGGCCATCGCTGCCGAACAAGGCAAGGTTATCAACGGTACGGCATTCCAGTGCGGCCAGCAGGGCGTCGCCGTCCTTGAAGCTGAGATTTTGCAAATCGAGCCCATGGCCCTGCCGTGCGCGCAACCAGCCCTTCTCGGAAAGAATGATGGTCACCGGCTCATCGACCACGGCCACTTCGACCGAGGCCTTCTCGGCCTCTTCGATCAGCGTGCGGCGCGGATCGGCAAATTTCTTGCGATCGGCCTCGATCTCCTTCACCACCTGCTTCTGCATGGCCTGCGGATTGGCCAGCAGCTCTTCCAGCCCGGCTTTTTCTTCGCGCAGTTCGCTGAGCTCCTGCTCGATCTTGATTGCTTCCAGTCGCGCCAACTGGCGCAGCCGGATTTCCAGAATGTCTTCGGCCTGCCGCTCACTCAGGCGGAATGCCACCATCAGGGCCGGTTTGGGCTCGTCCGATTCGCGAATGATGCGAATCACCTCGTCGATATTCAGCAATACAATCTGCCGGCCTTCGAGGATGTGAATGCGGTCGTTGACCTGGCCAAGCCGGTGTTCACAGCGACGGGTCACCGTGACAAAGCGGAAATCGATCCATTCCTCCAGCAGCTGCTTGAGATTTTTCTGCCCCGGACGACCATCGCGGCCGATGGTCACCAGATTGAGTGACAGGCTCGTTTCCAGGCTGGTATGCGCCAGCAACAGATTCATCAGCTCATCAGGATTCTGCCGCGACGACTTCGGCTCCAGCACAAGCCGTACTGCGCAGTCCTTGCCGGATTCATCGCGCACGCGATCCAGTACCGACAGAATCAGCTGCTTGGTCTGGGTCTGCTCCTGCGTCAGCGTCTTTTTGCCCTTCTTGACCTTGGGATTGGTCAGTTCCTCGATTTCTTCCAGCACCTTCTGTGTCGAGGTGCCCTGGGGCAACTCGGTCACCACCATCTGCCACTGGCCACGCGCGAGATCTTCCTTCACCCAGCGCGCGCGCACCTTGAGGCTGCCACGGCCGGATTCGTAGGCGGCAAGGATGTCGCGCGCACCGGAAATGATCTGCCCTCCTCCGGGCAGATCAGGGCCCTGGATGTACTGCTGCAAGTCGGCGACAGTGAGTTGCGGTTTCTTGATCAGTGCAATTGCGGCGTCCGCGACCTCTCCAAGATTATGCGAAGGGATTTCGGTGGCCATACCGACCGCGATACCGGAGGCGCCATTGAGCAGCAGCATCGGCAGCCTGGCCGGTAGCAGCTCCGGCTCCTTGAAGGCGCCATCGTAGTTCGGAATGAAATCAGTCGTACCCTTGTCGAGCTCGCCCAGCAGCAATTCGGCAATCGGGGTTAGGCGCGCTTCGGTGTAGCGCATCGCGGCAGCACCATCCCCATCGCGCGAACCAAAGTTGCCGTGGCCATCGATCAGCGGGTAGCGCAGCGAAAAATCCTGCGCAATTCGCACCAGCGCGTCGTAGGCAGCCTGGTCACCGTGCGGGTGGAATTTACCCAGCACCTCGCCGACGATACGCGCCGACTTGACCGGCTTGGCACTCGCCGCCAGCCCCAATTCGTGCATGGTGTAGAGAATGCGGCGCTGTACCGGCTTCTGGCCATCTTCGATCTCCGGCAGCGCGCGGCTTTTCACCACACTCATGGCATATTCGAGGTAGCTCTTTTCGGCATACAGGCCAAGCTGTACCGATTCGCCATCATCCGGCATCTGGCCGGAGGTCTGGGCGGATACGAATTTGCCGCCGCCACCGGCCGCCGGGAGCGGTTCGGCTGCGGCCGCGTCGGCGCTTTCGGGAATATCAAGCAGATCGGACATGGGCACTATTCAGGATAAGGATTGCAGGCATTGTAACGGGGCAAAGGCTTTCGGCAAGTGCCGCTGATGTTTCACGTGAAACAGATGTGCCGAACTCGCGCAATTATCGCCGCAGCCAGCAGGCAAATGCCGCCAGCGCGGCATGCACATCCGGGCCATAGCTCACACCGGCGGCCGCCTCCCAAAGCATCAGGTTCAATGGTGCGGCAAAATCTTCGACTGACAAGCCATCACCATCGCGAGGGTGCATGCCGCCAGTATTGGCCACCCGATCGAGTTGCGTCACCCCCGCTACCCCATCGGGCAACCACAGCCACACCGGCTTGCCCAGTGCAAAGGCAAAGCCCACCTCGAAAGCCGTGCCGGAATCAGGTTCGCTCACGCTGCGGAAGGTGCGCAAATCAGCAAACACCGCATCAGCCTCGCGGATCAGCGCATAGTTGGCATGGGCGATCCAGTGACGCATCCCGGCCTTGTCCAGACCTTCGGGGACGGCCTGATCCAGCGGATACAGCCCCTGCAAACCACAGGCAGCACAAGCAGCCTTCTGCTCTTCCCCCCATTGCAGCGGGTCAGGAAAGAACACCCCTGGGCCTGCCAGATATACGCGTTGTACTGAAGTCAAGCTTGTGGTCATTTCTGCGTCATTCCATCAGGAAATCGTTATACTCATCCCGAAGATCATTCCGACAGCTCCGGGGGGAATCAATGTTTTTTGGCAACAAACAAAAATTGCAGGATCTGGAAGCCCAGCTGCGCGCTCTGGAGGCCGACAAGAAGCGGCTGGAACAGCAGAACCAGCAATTGCAAAGCCAGCAGCATCAGCTGGAAAGCCAGCTTTCCTCACTGCGGCATGATGCGGCATCGTACCAGTCCGGTCGCCAGGCATTGCAGGATTTCAGTCACACCTTCCAGGAAGCCCAGGATGGCATAGCCGGTCTGGCAGACAAGCTGAAGGAAGAAAAGCGCTGTGCGCAGGCCGTGACCCGCGTTTCAAGCGACAACAGCAGCACCATTGCCGACATTGCCAGCAATCTGCAGGGCCTCTCCACGACGGCAGCCGAGTCGGTATCGCAGGTCGAGCGTCTGGATGCTCAATCCGAGCAGATCAGTGGCATCGTGCAGTTGATCAAGGAAATCGCCGACCAGACCAACCTGCTGGCACTGAATGCCGCGATTGAAGCTGCACGTGCCGGCGAACAGGGGCGCGGCTTTGCCGTGGTGGCCGATGAAGTCCGCAAGCTGGCCGAACGCACCAGCTCGGCGACCAAGGACATCACCAACCTGGTTGGCAGCATCCGCAGCGAAACCCAGGCCGTGAAATCCGAGATGGAAAAGCTTGCCCTGCAGACCGCAGAATACAGCGAGAAAGGCAATACAGCCGCTCGCGACATGGAACTGCTGATCGAAGTTTCGCGCGAGATGGAAGAACTGATTGCCGGCAATGCCAGCCGCAGCGAACAGGAAGTCAGCCATATCGAGCAACTGGCTCAGCGCTTCGGCAGCCTGCTGCGCTAAGCAGCAGGCCCGCAAGTAAAAAAGCCTGCCATACGGCAGGCTTTTTCTTGGGTATCGCGATATAGCCCTCTTAGAAGAAGGGCTACCGACTCATACCCTAGAGATCGGCTTCCACCTCATTGCCACGGGCTTCCAGCCAGGCTCGGCGGCTGCTGGCCTCCCCCTTGCCCATCAGCATGTGCATCAGATCGCGGGTGTTTTCCGACACATCATCGGGCACACCCACGCGCAGCACACGACGGGTATCCGGGTTCATGGTGGTATCGAACAGTTGCTCGGCGTTCATTTCCCCCAGGCCCTTGAAGCGCGAAATGCTCCATGCGCCTTCACGTACCTTCTCGGCACGAAGCTTGTCGAGGATGGCCGTCAGCTCGCCCTCGTCCAGCGCGTAGAACTTGCGCGGCGGCTTGTTCTTGCCGCTGCCGGCGATGTCGACGCGATACAGCGGTGGCTGCGCCACATACACATGACCGGCGGCAATCAGCGCCGGGAAATGGCGGTAGAACAGCGTCAGCAACAACACCTGGATGTGCGAGCCATCCACGTCCGCATCGGACATGATGATGATCTTGCCGTAGCGCAGCCCGCTCAGGTCGGCCGTATCACCCGGACGGTGCGGGTCAACGCCGATGGCCACCGCAATGTCATGCACCTCGTTGTTGGCAAAGATCTGGTCCTTGTCGACTTCCCAGGTATTGAGCACCTTGCCGCGCAAGGGCAGGATCGCCTGGAAATCCTTGTCTCTACCCAATTTTGCCGAGCCGCCCGCCGAATCGCCCTCGACGAGGAACAATTCGCAGCGTTCGGTTTCATCACTGGCACAATCGGTGAGCTTGCCCGGCAAGACCGCCACGCCGCTGGATTTCTTCTTTTCCACCTTCTGCGCCGATTTCTGCCGCGCCTGCGCCGCCTTGATCGCCAGTTCGGCCAGCTTCTTGCCGAGCTCAACGTGTTCGTTCAGCCACAGCTCGAACGGGGACTTCACCATCTGCGAGCACAGTTTCAACCCGTCGCGGCTGGTGAGCTTGTCCTTGGTCTGACCCTGGAATTGCGGGTCGAGCACTTTGGCCGACAACACAAAGGTACAGCGGCTGAAGAGATCTTCGGGCAACAGCTTCACGCCCTTGGGCAAGAGGCTGTGGAATTCGATAAAGGTCTTCACCGCCTGGAACACGCCGTCGCGCAAGCCCGATTCGTGCGTGCCGCCAGCCGGTGTCGGAATCAGGTTCACATACGATTCCCGGCTCACCGGGCCGTCCTCGGTCCAGGTCAGCGCCCAGGCGCAGCCTTCGCCTTGCGAGAACGTTTCATCCTCGCCCTCGATGTATTTCTGGCCCTGGAAGATCGGAATCAGCATGGTATAGCCGGCCACCTGCTCGTTCAGGTAGCCGGTCAGGCCATCCGGATAACACCAGCTTTTCTGCTGGAATTCGCCACTGGCGAGTTCCACATTCAGGTTGACCACCAGCCCGGGCAAGAGCACCGCCTTGGACTTCAGCAGGTGTTCCAGCTCCGACTGCGGGATATTCGGAGAATCGAAATACTGCGCATCGGGTGCGACAAAGACCGTCGTGCCGGTTTCCTTCTTCGCTACCTTGCCGACCACGGCGAGCGGCTCGACCACGTCGCCACCGGCAAAAGCCAGCTTATTGATTTCGCCATCGCGGCGGACTTCGACTTCCAGGCGGGTGGCCAGTGCATTGGTCACCGAAACACCGACGCCGTGCAGGCCGCCGGAAAACGCGTACGCACCACCGGATTTCTTATCGAACTTGCCGCCGGCGTGCAGTTGCGTGAACACCACCTGCACCGTTGGCACGCCCTCTTCAGGATGGATGCCGACCGGAATACCGCGGCCATTATCGGCCACGCGCATGGTCTGGTTGCGGTACAGCGTCACGTCAATCTGCGTGGCATAGCCACCCAGCGCCTCATCGGCAGCGTTGTCGATCACCTCCTGACAGATGTGCAGCGGGTTGTCCGTGCGCGTATACATGCCGGGACGGTGGCGGACCGGATCAAGGCCCTTGAGCACCTTGACCGAGGATTCATCGTACTGTTGTTTGGCAGCCATGGGTTTCACGTGGAACAGCGGATGCGCGCAGTCTAGCAGATGGATCGAGAAGGCAGAAATCAAGCCCTTCGGATGCTTACATATAAACGCAGTGAAGTCGAACACATACCCGCGCATTTGCTTGCCCGTTGCTTGCGCTGACAATTTAAACCTAAGAGAATTGCCAATGTTAACAATCATCTTCAGCTCACAGGAATGAACATGGCTCTCATCAAAGGCACCTCCAGCAACGAAACCTTGTATGGCAACAATGGCGGCATCGCCGATCAGATCTATGGCGCCTCAGGAAATGATGTGCTCTATGGTGGTGCATCAGGAAGCTGGACAGGGACAGGGAATGATTCTTTGTACGGTGAAAGTGGCGATGATGACCTGTATGGTCGCGACGGCGATGACTTGCTCAATGGCGGGACCGGTAACGATGATTTGGAGGGCGGTGACGGCAACGACACCTTGGCGGGGGGCAGTGGCAACGATTCGCTGGATGCTGGCGCAGGCGTCAACACCATCCAGCTCAATCTCGGCGATGGTCAGGACACCCTCTGGCTCGATAACAACTCCATGGCTAATGTGCTGCAACTGGGTGCCGGTATCACTGAGAGCATGGTCAAACTGAGTGGCACGGATGATTACTATCAGGCGGATTGGACCGTCAAGGTTACTCCTGCTGATCCGATGCAATCCACTTCACTGTACGTGAACGCAGAGCGACAGGGAGATTATTACTCGACGAACTATGGGGCCTGGGAAAACCTGAACATTACTTCAATCCGCTTTGCCAACGGTACGGTCTGGGATATCAACACCATCAAGGCCAAACTGAAAAGCAGTCAGACTAGCGGCGATGATTTCATTCATGGTGAGAACTTGGCCGACAAGCTGTACGGGCTGGATGGTAACGACAAATTGAATGGCTTTGAGGGCAATGACACGCTAGATGGAGGCAATGGCAACGATACCCTCGCAGGGCACAGCGGTAATGATTCACTGCTGGGTGGCACCGGCAATGACACCTTGTATGGCCAAACCGGCGATGACAACCTCAATGGCGGCGATGGTGATGACTGGCTTGAGGCTGACGATGGTGACGACATTCTGACTGGCGGCAGTGGCAATGATCGTCTCTGGGGCGGCGATGGGAACAATAAATTTTCAGGTGGCAGCGGTGATGACGACATCCGGGGCGGCACCGGCGACGAGTACTTTTACCAAAACCGTGGCGATGGCAATGATACGCTCAACGGAGGCACCGGTCAGGACATGGTGGTGTTTGGCAGCTCGGTAACGCGCGCCGAATTAAGCACCTATGTAGATTCCTATTACAATACAACCTATCTGGTAAATGCTGTTACCGGCGATACCATTGAGTTCAGCGGTATCGAATATTTCAAATTTGCTGACGGTACTGTGGTGGATACCACAGCCATGAGCGGCAAAATCGCCAACACCATTACGGGCAGCAATTCATCCTGGAATGGCGACAACCTCACCGGCACTTCGGCCAACGACCAGATCATGCTGTTTTCCGGCAATGATGCGGCTAGCGGCGGCAATGGCAACGACGTAATCAACGGAGGAGCTGGCGTGGATACGTTATCCGGCGATGCCGGTAACGACACTCTGGTTGGAGGTAGCGAGGTCGATTACATGGACGGTGGTGCAGGCAACGACGTTTATTACGTCGATAATGCCAGCGATTACATCTCCGAGGCGGCTGGCGCGGGTACAGATCAAGTGATCTCGACGGCCTCGTACACCCTCGCCGCAAATCTGGAAAATCTGCAGCTCACAGGCACAGCAAATATCAATGGATCGGGTAATAATCTGAGCAACCTTCTGACCGGTAATGATGGAAACAATTACCTTAAGGGATACCTAGGTAACGATACGATTGATGGCAGCAATGGTATTGACTATGCGGACTACCGTAACACAGGCAGCAATATTAGCGTTATTTTGAGAACTGGCGCTGTGACCGGGGGGGCTGGCAACGATACGCTGCTCAATATCGAAGGCGTCCGTGGAGGAAATGGCAATGACTATATCTCTGGGAATACTGCTGGCAACTCCTTGTTTGGCGAATTAGGTAATGACACCTTGAGCGGGGATAGTGGCGGTGACGGACTGAATGGTGGTGCTGGAAATGATTTGCTCATCGGTGGTAGCGGCAAGGACTTCCTGACTGGTGGAAGCGGCGCGGATCGCTTTGATTTCAACGCCACCAGCGAGCTGGGGCTTGGTTCGACTTATCGTGACGTGATTGCTGACTTCAAGAGCAGCGAAGGCGACAAGATTGATCTGTCGACGATTGACGCCAACAGCTTGCTAGCTGGTGACCAGGCGTTCAAATTCATCGGCACCTCTGCCTTCAGCGGCAACGCGACGGGAGCTGTACGCTTCTCCGGCGGGGTTATTCAAATCAGCACCGATGCCGATACCGCTGCAGAGTTTGAAATTGCCTTGACTGGCGTAAGCAGTTTGCTAGCAACTGACTTCATTCTTTAAGCAGTCTTCACCCAGCAACAACGGCAGCGGGCGCTGCCGTTTTTGCTGGGTTTTATTGAGTTGTATGAAGATGACTGCGTGACGTCACAGCCCTAGCATCACATCATCTCGACTTCATCACCCTCCCAGCTCTGAAAAGCAAAGCCGGTAAACGCTTCGGGTACAAAGCGTGGCGGCAGGTTCAGAAATATCGTGGTGATTTCGGCTGCGCTGGCAAAGCGTCCCAAGGAGCCCTGCAACTCGGGACGGGGTATCTCGATCCACAGTTCGCCGTTGTCTTCCATGATCAACTGCAGCGTGTTTCCCGCCGCATCGACCACCCCGCAATAATCACCGACTGCGTGGATGCGCGTCAGCAAGCCATTGATGACGGCCAGCGCCGTACGGCGCTCACCGTCCTCCTCATCCACCACCACCTCGTCCTCGTTGAAGCAGTAAAAACAGCGCAAGGTGGTCTCGCCTGTCGCCGCCGGGCCCGTTACGAGCGCAAAGGGGGAGGACAGCGGCTGCGATCGGCGCTGCCAGCAGAATTGCGGCAGACTGATGCGGGTATCAACCGAGCCGTTCCAGTCTGCCGCCAGCCCAGCCCGCTGCATCGCGGTGACGATCTCACCGGCAATCACGGCACTACGCTCGGGGGAATCATCGGTGTCGCCAAAGGCCAGCATCAGGCCACCAGCGTCAAGCGCACGCTCGACATCCTGACCGTGATAGAAGCAAAAACCGCGATAACGCCCGGCACCGGCCTCATCCATCCGCTCGAACGCATCACTGCAACCATCTGACATCGTATAGCCGGCGTTGTGCAGGCAACAGATGCCTGCCATCTCCAGTTCGGCAAACGCGGCATCAAGCCGGTCGCAATCCGTTATCGCCGGCCAGCCCGCCTCATCCTGCTGTTTGCGCTGCAATTCGCTGTCCAGCCAGCCATGGTAGCTGTCTGCATCGGCAATGCCTTCGTCGTCGAGCAAGTCATCAAGCATGCCGTGCAGCTCAGCGTGGCCATAGCACGCTGACCAGATCCATTTGCCCAACGTGTCATGCACATAACTGGTTTCGTTCATGCTGCCATCCTGTCGCGAACCGAAGGCTCCGATGCTAGCGCAGTTGTGATCCGCGTCGTGTGATGTACTACACCCGCGTTGCAGCCCTGCCGCACTTTGCCACCGGAGTAGCCTGGCAGGATATGATGGTTTATTGGCATATCTGCCAAACGCGGCAAGTGCATGATGCAGTCATCCCCTTCACAACCAAGGAACCCCGCCATGCCCCTGCTGCCTGCCTTGCGTGCCGGCATCGGCGCGATGCTGGCTCTGTTCGTACTGGCCTTGCTGTCACGGCAGTCGCTACCCTTGCTGATGGCCCCCTTCGGGGCCAGTTGCGCCATCCTGTTTGCCCTGCCCGCTTCACCGCTGGCACATCCCAGAAACGTGATCGGCGGCCACGTCATCACGGCAGCCACGGGCTTGCTGGTTCTGCATCTGCTCGGCAGCTCGCCGCTGACGCTGGCACTAGCCGGGGGGCTGGGCATCGCACTGATGCTGCTGACGGATACGCTGCACCCGCCAGCCGGCGCCAATCCGCTGCTGATCCTGCTGGCGCCAACGCTGCTGCCATGGTCATTCCTGCTGACCCCGGTACTCACGGGTGCAGTACTGCTGGTACTGGCTGCACGCAGCTATCATCACGGCATGGCCACCTTTGCCCGCTTGCGAGATGCAACATGAAGCTGCCCGCCTCTGTACGCATTCTGGCGCTATGCCAGGCGCTTTATACCATCGGCATCTCGATCCAGCTGACGCTGACCGGGCTGGCCGGGCTGCAGCTGGCCAGCGACAAGCGCTGGGCGACGCTGCCCTTCTCGCTCATCATCCTCAGTGCTGCGGTAACCACGCTGTTTGCGGCGCACTGGCTGCAGCGTGCTGGCCGCCGCAGCGGCTTTCTGCTCGGCGCGGGAAGCGGTGCATTTGGCGGCGCGCTGGCCTTTGTCGCGCTATGGCAGCACAGCTTTGCCCTGCTGTGCACGGCGGCACTGTTTACCGGCGGATTCCAGGCATTTGCCCAGTATTACCGGCTCGCAGCAGCCGACAGCGTGGGTAGCGAGACCAAGGGGCGCGCCATTGCCACCGTACTGACCGGTGGTGTACTCGCAGCACTGTTCGGCCCCTTGCTGGCCCGCAGTGCGCAGGGCTGGTTGCCCGGAGTGCTGTTCGGCGGGGCGTATCTCATGGCCAGCCTGATGGGTATAGCCACAGCAACATTGATTTATATGGGCTACAAGCCCGTACACATGACCGTATCCACGAAAGACAGCACTGTCCCGCCACGCCGCTTGCGCCAGATTGTGGCTCAGCCAGTCTTCCAGGCCGCGCTGGCAAGCAATGCGGTGGCCTACCTGCTGATGGCCGGGCTGATGACGGCAACCCCGCTGGCCATGCTGGGCTGCGGCTTTACGCTGGCCGACGGTGCCGGCGTCATCCAGTGGCACATGCTGGGCATGTTCGCCCCCGCATTACTGGCCGGCTGGCTGGTGCAGCGGCTGGGAGTCACCGTACTGGGGCTGACAGGAACGCTGCTGCTCCTGCTGGCGTCGCTGCTGGCCAGCCAGTCACTGAGCCTGCCGGCCTTCTATATCGCGCTGCTGCTGCTGGGGGTGGGCTGGAATTTCATGTTTGTCGCCGGCTCGACGCTACTGGCGCTGAGTTATCGGCCAAGCGAGCGTGGCAAAACGCAGGCAAGCAGCGAATTCGCCACCAGCCTGCTCGCAGCACTGGCATCGCTGGCGGCCGCGCCGCTGCTGCAGCAACTGGGCTGGCAGCAGCTCAATCACTATGCGCCGTGCTTGCTGCTGCTGCCGGTCGTGCTGCTGCTGCGACAGCACCGGCAAAGCCGCCGGAGCGGCAGCGATGACTGAGCCCCGCCGCATTGTCTTTCTGCTGTATGCACAAGTGAACGTGCTCGATGTGGCCGGCCCGCTGGAGGTGTTCTCGCAGCCCAACCGCAACGGTTTCGCCCCGCAAGCCACACCCTACCTCATCACGCTGGCCTCACTGGAGGGCGGCATGGTGCCCACATCGGCGGGCGCCGAGTTTGCTACCAAACGGCTGGACGAGCTGGCAGGCCCCATCGACACACTCATCATCCCCGGCGGATTGCCCAGCGCCCCGGCGGTGGCCAAGGCCGCAGCCCGGCTGGCACCGCGAGTACGCCGCGTGTGCAGCATCTGCACCGGCGCGCTGATTCTGGCTGAAGCCGGCCTGCTCGCCGGCCGGCGTGCCACCACGCACTGGGATTACACCGCCCGGCTGGCCGCATTTGCCGGCGTCGACGTGGTGCCCGACGCACTGTTTGTGCGCGATGACGCCATCTGGACCGCCGCCGGAATCAGCGCCGGAATCGATCTGGCGCTGGCACTGGTCGAGGAGGATTTCGGCCACAGCGTGGCCATGCGCATCGCGCGCCAGATGGTCGTGTTTCTCAAGCGCCCCGGCGGGCAGTCGCAATTCAGCCTGCCCCTGGCGATCCAGAGCCGCGACGCGCGCTTTGCCGAACTCCACGCCTGGCTGCGCGCCAATCTGCACCTCAGACTGGATGTGGCACTGCTGGCCGAGCGCATGGCGATGAGCCCGCGCAGCTTTGCCCGGCATTATCTCGCCGCCACCGGCCAGACCCCGGCGGCGGCACTGGCCAGCCTGCGGCTGGAAGCCGCCACCAGCCGCGTGCTCGCAGGACAGACACTCAAGCAGATTGCCCAGACCTGCGGCTATGGCGACGAGCAGGCACTGCGGCGCGCCTTCCAGCGCGCCTACGGCATCACGCCGCAGGAATACCGGCAACGCTTTGGCTGAAAACATGGGTATGCCAGCCTAAGCCTCGATATAAATTGGCTACAAGCATATACCCATGCAACAAGACAATCAGGACAGATCCAGCAACGCCGTACACGCACCTTCCCATTCCGGCCGCAGCTCGGCAAATTTCGGCAGCAGCAGCTCGACAGGTTCGGATGGCACCTGGACATCCTGGAAGTGCAGCTCGGTCAGCCCGCCGGCAAAGCGGTTGGCCAGATAAATGACGTCGTTGAGCGTGCGCGGATTTTCCACCGGCGGGCGCGGTTCTTCGTGATCCCGCACGCCCTCGATCAGCTCGGCTGGCAAGCCCAGGCTGTCGAGCAGAATGGTGTTGACGCTTTCATGCCACTGCGCCACCAGATACACCACCGTCTTGGGGCGCTCGAGCAGTTCCGGATACAGACGGGTACGATCCAGCAGATAGAACGCCCCCAGATCATGTACCAGCCCGGCCAGAAAGGCCTCCAGCGGATTGACCCGGGTGAGCCGAGCGGCCAGCACTCGGGCAATCGCCGCCGTACGCAGGCTGTGCTGCCAGATGAAATAGGCTTCCTCTTCGAACGCCGCCAGCTCGCGCGAGCGGGACAACTGCTCGCGCGCGCAATCGCCGACAATCCGCCGCACTTCGCCCATTCCCAGCAAGGCCAGCGCCTCGTCGGTCGACAGCACCGGCGAAGCACTACCCAAGCGGTCACGCCGGCGATGCGCAGCCTTGAACAGCTTGAGCACCACAAGCGGATCTTTTTCCAGAAAACGGGCCACCCGGCTGGGCGATGCATCCGCCTCGCGCAAGACGGCCCCCATTTTTACGGTGACATCAAAATTGACCGGAAATACGACTTCGTTTTCCAGATCCTTGGCAATTTCCTGCAGCATGGCCAGACGGTCAGCACGCAACGCTTCGGCCGGTTTGTCCGGGCTCTTGGTCATTATTCGTCCTCCTTTTAAAGCGCGCGTAAGCTTAGTCTAGCCGGTGGCCATGACAAGAATATTCCCGACGAAAGACCGGCCAGGCGTTGCATTTACATCGCGCAGGGTGACGATAATCCCGTCGCAGCAATCGAATCACGGCTTCTCACCTGCGCCCGGCGCAGAGCCTCCACCTCGGCCAGCACCTCGGCGGTGGAAAGCGTGCGTCCACTTGCATGATAGACCCAGTCAATGTCCTGTTCCCATACACGCATTTCGCCGGCCGGAAGCAGGCCTTCACGGGTAAACCAGAGGTTGAAGTTCAGTGACATCGGCACGCGCGGGTAGACCTTGCCATCGTGCTGAGCCAGATGGTCGTCATCCAGCCAGTAGTCGATCTTTCCATCACCCACCTGGATCAGCAGCACATGCCAGCCCGCCAGCGATCCCGGCCGCCAGGCATGCTGGTTGAAGGCCTGCCACGGCACCAGCCGCACCGTTTCCCAGGACGTATTGAAGAGTGTCGCAGCGGGCGCGCCCCAGCCGCCATTGGGCAGGTATTCGTGATCCAGCTCGCTGTACTGGGGATCGAGATCACGCTCGAGCGGGCTGATGGTGTAGAAGGTCTGCACCACCTGATCGCCATTGGGCCCGCGCACCGGCGCATCGCTGAAGCGAACGCGGGCGGCATAGGTGCCCGCCAGATACTTGCGTGCATGGCAGAACTGCGCCTGCCGCGTGCCCGCAGCCGTACCATCGGTCTGCGCCGTCATCCGCAACAGCCGGTTGCCCGGCCTGGCCGGGTCGTCATGCAGGCTGAACGCTGCCTCGCCCCAGCCGGCATGCTCCACACCCGGCCAGCCCGCAGCCATGCGGATAATCCAGCCATGTTGCTGCATCTCGGCCAGCGAGGCATGACTGAAATCGTCAAACAGCACCCCGCCAGCACTCGTGGTGGCTGGAGCGGTTTTATTCTGGCAGCCAGCCTGCAGCAGACTGCCCAGCAGCAACACCACCATGGCCGTTTTCATGCGCCCCTCCACCCGTCATTGCGATAGTCCAGCATGGCAGGCGGCAATAACGTGGGCTTGTCTGCCCTTGCGCATTTGCCACAACGCCAGGCAGACAGCACGGATCAGGGATATACCGCCGTTTCCCCGGCCAGGTGGCGCCGCAAGTGCAGGCGCAGGGAGGCATACACCCCATTGTCGCGAATCGCCGCCAGCCCCTTGTCGAGTACCGCAGCATAATGCGCACTTTCGGGATGCTCGCGGGCAAAGCCGACATAGAAGTTGGCGATATTGACCTCGCCCACCTCATGGATGCGGCTGCGGAAATCTTCATTCCGGCTGATCAGCAGCTGCGCAGGCGAGGCATTGATGATGGCAAAGCGGATGCGCCCGGCCAGCAGCTTGCGTAACTGCTGCTCATCGGTACGCGAGTAATCCTTGATCATCCCCGGCTGAGCCATCAGCTCGGACGGATAGGTGTAATCACGGGTCAGACCCACGCGTTGTTCCGCCAGGTCAGCCACAGTCAGCCGGCGCTTCATCGGCGTCAGGGCAAAAATGGCCAAGGGCTCTTCCAGCAAGGGGGTGTTGTGCCAGTGAAAACGGTCGCGGTTGTAGCCGGTTTTCTCGACATCGAAACAGCCCAGCGTCTGATTCTGCTCGACTTCGCGCAGGCAGCGCGTAAAGGGCACCACCCGGAATTGCACCTTGACGCCCTGGCTGGCGAATGCCGCGCGTACCACCTCGACCGCAAATCCCCGCGCCGCGCCGGTTTTGGCATCGCGAGCGGAAAACGGCGCCCAGTCATCCTCGGCATTCAGCGTGATTGTTTCGGCCAATGCCGCTGGCAGCAGCAGGCACGCCAGCAGCACCAGCACCATCCTTTGCAACATGACTCCTCCGCAAACCGCAGCAATGCCCTAGTCTACCCCCGAGCAATCCCACAGTTGTAAGCAAGTGCGCAAAACGCATGACGACCGGAAGGCGGATGTTTCACATGAAACACCGCCGAATTCCGCGTCCCAAATTACGACAAGCGTATCACCAGCCAAGCCAATATTTAAATGGTGTACCAGCACATACCCATACAAAACAACAAGGCCACCGCAAGGGTGGCACTGCATTCCGGGCGGCGATGAGGGCGCTTCCTGCCATACGATCGGCGCGACGATCTCTTGCTTGCCGTGAAAGTAACGGCGTAGAGTGGAGGCCATTGCCGTGTTCATGGAAACGCCATGCTGCCACCCCTGCTGCGCAAAACCTGCCAATCCCTGCTGCTTGCCTCCTCCTGCCTGCTATTGCTCGCCTGCCAGAGCGCACCGCCCAAGGTCGAGTACGCCACCAGCCTGCCTGCGCCGGTCGCCGATATCCCGCTGCGCATGCTGATGGGCAAGCCGTATGTCGAAGTCCAGATCAACGGCAAGGGGCCATATCTGTTGCAATTCGATACTGGCGCAAGACTGATGCTGACCAGCAGTGCCGCAGCCGAACTGGGTGTCCGTGCAGAGCGCTGGTTTACGCTGATAGGCAATGCCAACAAAGGACAAAAAACCGCAGAGGGCGATGTGGCCGAACTGTCGCTGGCAGGTTTCGTGCTGCGCAATCAGCCAGTAGCCATCCATGATTTCAATTACGGAGTGGATCAGAGCGCCTATGCAACCCCACCCATCATCGGCGCCATCGGCCGCGAGCTGTTTCAGCACATGCCTTGCGAACTGGATTTCGTAGCCAATCGTCTGCGGCTTTATCCGGTCGGCACGCCGGTGATGCAGGCCGGCGATCATGTCGAGCGGTTTGCATGGGATCGCTATGATCTCCCGCGGATCAGGGTGAATGGCAGCCTGGGCAGCGAAGATGCCACCTTGGATACCGGAGGCAACATCACTTATTACCACTCCGGCAAGATCAAAGACGATTCGCCAAATGCCATGTCTGTTTCACGGGAGGGAGTAGACGGCAGCTTCATGACGAAAATCCAGCGCATCGAGCAGTTGCAGCTGTTCGGCCAGACGCTGCAGCAACCGCTGATCGAATCACGGCGGGATGACGCTTTTTCCGGTGGCGACCTGCTTGGCACCGCCTGTCTGCGCGGGCTGCGGATTAAAATCGACTGGGAGCAGCGTCTGCTTGGCGTCAATGGCACACTGCCGGACAGCTGCGCCAACCCGTACGGCCGCAGCGGCATTCAGGCCTACAAGAGCGATGCCGGTTTTTATGTGGACTACATCCAGCCGGAAAGCGCTATCCAAGCCGGGTTGCCCTTGGAAACCTACAACCGGCCAGGTGCCATTATCAGCAAGATCAACGGCAAGCCGGCGACCGAATTCAGCCAGGCCGAATTTGACGCGATCAATGCCGGGCAGCAAGGAAGAGCAATGAGCATCGAGTTTCAGGGCTATACCGGCAGCTTTTACGTACTCTTTGACAAGCCGGAGCAAAGCGGCGCCGTCGCAGCGAAATAAAGGGTATACGCTTTTATGTTAGTTTTTTAAAAGCCTGCAGGCATATACCCACCAACAACAACGCCACCTCGATGGGTGGCGTTGTTGTTTCTCAGATGACGTAAAGGCTTACTGCCACACCACCAGTGCGTAGTTTTTCTTGCCGCGCTTGAGCAGGGTGTAACGGCCGAACAGGCGCTCGGTGTCTGCAAACACGTGCTCCAGGCTGTCGACCTTGGCACCGTTCACCGTGACCGCACCGCTCTGGATGAAGGTGCGCGCCTCGCTCTTGGATTTGGCCAGCCCGGCGGCGGCCAGCGCGTCGATCAGGCCGGCGACGTCGCGACCAAGCTGCACGCTCGGCATGCCGTCCTGTGCCAGCTGTTCGAAGTCGTTCTCAGTGAGGGCGGCCAGCGATTCGCTGAACAGGTGCTTGGAAATGCGCTGTGCCGCTTCCACTGCCGCTTCGCCATGCACGGTGCGGGTGACATTCTCAGCCAAAATGCGCTGTGCTTCCGGCTTGGTGCCGCTGGCCTTGTCGGCCGCTTCAATCGCGTCGATTTCCGCAGCGGACAGGAAGGAGAAGTACTTCAGGAACTTGTACACGTCGGCATCCGCCGTGTTCAGCCAGAACTGGTAGAAGGCGTAGGGCGAAGTCTTTTTCGCGTCGAGCCAGATGGTGCCGGTTTCAGTCTTGCCGAACTTGGTGCCGTCGGATTTGGTGACCAGCGGCAGGGTCAGACCGAACACGTGGGTCTGGTTCAGGCGGCGGGTGAGGTCGGTGCCGGCGGTGATGTTGCCCCACTGGTCGGAGCCACCAATTTGCAATTTACACTCGTGGCGGCGGTTCAGTTCAGTGAAGTCGTAACCCTGCAGCAGGCTGTAGGAGAATTCGGTGTAGCTGATGCCCTGGTCTTCGCGGGCGATGCGCTGCTGCACCGCCTCTTTCTTGATCATGGCATTGACCGAGAAATACTTGCCGATGTCGCGCAGGAATTCCAGCGCGCCCATGCCGCCGAACCAGTCGTAGTTGTTGGCCATGATGGCGGCATTGCTGCCTTCAAAGCTCAGGAAGGGCGATACCTGGTCGCGGATCTTGCCCACCCAGCCTTCGATCACGTCAGGCGTGTTCAGCTTGCGCTCGGTCGCCTTGAAGCTCGGGTCGCCGATCATGCCGGTGGCGCCACCCACCAGCGCAATCGGCTTGTGGCCGGCCAACTGGAAGCGCTTGAGCACCAGAATCGGTACCAGCGAACCGATGTGCAGACTGTCGGCAGTCGGATCGAAGCCGCAATACAGCGTCACACTTTCCTTGGCCAGCAGTTCGTCAAGCGCGGCAAGGTCGGTCGCCTGGGCGATCAGGCCGCGATCGCTCAGGTCCTGGATCAGAGTGGACTGGTGCATCGTGCGTCTCCGGAAATCATCAGCAAACTAAAACCGCCAATTCTACCGCAAAGCCCCGGTGCGGGCGGTGTGCATTTTGTCAGGAAAGTGCTGCGCAGTATTTTCTTCCGGAGAAAAACCGGCTTACAGTGAGGGGAACGTCAACGCACCCCGTCGTCATGGATCACCGCACCCGTACCCGGGCGCTCAAGCGCCCGTATCTGCTGCTGCTGCTCGCCCTGCTGGCCGTGCTGATCACGGCCGTGGTGCTGCTCAACCTGCAACTGCGCAGCCAGACGCGCCACGACCAGCTGGCCAATCTACAGATTGCCGCCGCACAGCTGGAGCTGGTACTGGAACAGAAGGTCGAACATGCGGCACACCATGTTTCGGCGATGCAGCAGAACATGCAGCGCATTCTGGCCGAGCCGCGGCTGGCCGATACCGGGCTGCTGCAACGGCTGCCTCAGCCCATGGCGCCGGATACCCCCTTCGACCAGCTCGCCACTCCGCTGGCACAAAAGCTGGGCACGCTGTTCGTGCATAGCGGCTTCTGGCCGCTGAACCGGCCCGAGCTTGCGGCCCGCCTAGGTGATACCGACCAGCAGCGGCTGGCCGCGACACTGACACTGGGTGAACAGGCTGCCAGCGCCCACGCCGCCTTCCCGGAACTGCAATGGAGCTATTACTACGATGCGGCCGGCCGTTATTCCCTGCTGTATCCCGGCCTCTCGCGCAAGGAAATCCTGGAAGCCACCGGTACCAACGATATCGATCATGCACTGGCCGTGGTGTATGACGCCGGCGGCACGCTGCCGGTACAGCTGACCGGTCCGCAGCGCAATCCGCAGCGCCAGCTGCGCTGGACCACGCCTTACATGGACAGCGGCGGCAAGGGGATGATGGTGTCGCTGCTCGCACCGGTTTACCACGGCGCCGATTATGCCGGCGCAGTTGGCGCCGACCTGACGCTGACCATGCTGGATCAGGCACTGCAGGAAAACCGCCATCCGCTGCTGCAGGCACTGATTGTCGACGACAGCGGGCAAGTGCTGGCCGATTCGCAGGGCAGCCTCAAGGGGCAGACCAAGGCCGTGCTCGCCCGCCAGCGCATCGTGGATTGGCCGAAGCTGCGCCAGCAACAGACCGGTGGCACCTTCCGCGAGCTGGGTGAGCGCTACTGGCTGGTGCTGCCAATCAAGGGCACACCCTGGCTGCTGTACGGCCAGGTCAGCACGGGCGAACTCGATCAGCAGGCGGCCCGCCTGCTGGGCAACTATCTGCTGTTTTCACTGATGGCCGTCGCACTGCTGATGCTGCTGATGGGGCTGCTGCACCGCTTCTACACGCGCCCGGCGCTGCGTCTGGCCGATTACGTCTTTGATTGCGATGCGGATCCGCGACGTGCGGCCCCCGAAGTACCGGCGATGTGGCTGCCGTGGTTCGAGCGCATTGCAGCCACCGCGCGTGAACGGGCCGATTACCTTGCGGAATTGCAGGCACACGCCGAACAGCTGGAAGAAAAAGTCGGGGAACGCACCCGCTCGCTGCAGCAGGTCAACGCGGAACTGGCCGCTGCGCTGCGCGAGCTGGGCGCCACCCAGGAACGCATGGTGGAAGGCCGCAAGATGGCCGCACTGGGGCGGCTGACCTCGGGAATGGCCCACGAGCTCAATACCCCGCTGGGCGTCGCGCTCACCGCCATCAGTAGCCTGCTGGAAGACCAGCGCAAGCTCGGTCAGGCACTGGCCGGCAACCAGATCGGCCGCAGCGAAGTCCTGCGCCAACTGGAACAGAGTGCGGAAACCAATACCCTCATCCTGCGCAATATCCAGCGTGCGATCAGTCTGATCCAGAACCTGCGCACCATCGGCCAGGCCGAGGAAAACGAGCTGCCGCAGACCATCGAGCTGGCCGGGCTACTGCAAGAGCTGGCTGCCCTGTTCGGCTCGCGCTTTGCCAGTGCCGGCCACCGGCTGGTGATCGATTGTCCCGCTGGGCTGTCGCTGGTCAGTTATCGCAATGTGCTGTGGCAAGTACTGGAAAAGCTGCTGGATAACGCCTTGCTGCACGGACTTGCCGAACGCAGCAATGGCGAAGTCTGCATCCGCGCCAGCCGGCAGGCAGAGGGCTCGATACTGCTAGAGCTGGCCGATAACGGCTGCGGCCTCGGCCAGGCCGAGCTGCAGCGGCTGTTCGACCCCTTCTATACCTCGCATTTCGGCCAGCATCATGGGCTGGGCACCTTTACCGTCTACAGCTTCGTGACCGGCCTGCTCCAGGGGCAGATCAGTGCCAGCAGCGAACAGCAGCACGGGCTATCCTACCGGATCGAGCTGCCTGCCGGCCTGCTGCTCTGATATACCCAACACCCCATATCAATACAACAACTGATTCAAGAAAGGTATAGCCGCATACCCACAGTCAAACCAGCAAGGGGCCACAGTGAAACGCATTCTCGGCAAACATCGCCCGCCACCCAGACACTGGGTTGGTGACGGCTTCCCGGTTTATGCCCATTTCAATTACGGCAACCACGGGCGCCTGCTCTCGCCGTTTCTGATGCTGGATTACGCGGCGCCCCATGATTTCGCTCCCGCGACCACGCCCCGTGGCGTCGGCATTCATCCGCACCGTGGTTTCGAAACCGTCACCATCGCCTACCAGGGCGAGATTGCCCACCGCGACTCAACCGGACAAGGCGGCATCATCGGTCCGGGTGATGTGCAGTGGATGACCGCCGCAGCCGGCATCCTGCACGAGGAATTCCACTCGCCGGCCTTCACCGCCAGCGGTGGCACGCTGGAAATGGTGCAGTTGTGGGTCAATCTGCCGGCAAAAGACAAGCTGCGTCCACCGGGCTATCAGGCCATCAGCGCCACCCGGATTCCCGAAGCCACCCTGCCCGATGCGGCGGGTATCGCCCGGCTGATTGCCGGCGAGCTGGCCGGGATGCACGGGCCGGCTCGCACGCACAGTCCGATGCAGGTCTGGGATCTGCGGCTGAAGGCCGGTAGCCGCTGCACCCTGCCGGCGCAGGAAGGCTGGAGCGTGGGCCTGCTGGTATTGCGCGGTGCCGTCAGCGTACATGGCTGCAGTGCGGCGGCGAACGAGCTGGTGATTCTGGATCAGCAGGGTGATCAGGTCTCCCTGGAAGCCGCTGACGACAGCACCCTGCTCTGGCTGAGCGGTGCGGCACTGCAGGAGCCGGTTGCCGGCTACGGACCCTTCGTGATGAATACCCGCGCCGAAATCGAGCAGGCCATCGACGATTTCAACAGCGGGCGCTTCGGCACCCTGCCGGCAAGCAGCTGAGCCTCGAGGCACGCCGTCACACGCTGCCGGCACACCGCCCGCTCAGTCGAGCTGGCGTCGGTAGCGCACCGCTTCGGCGATCTGGCTGCGGCCAATGCCATCCGCACCATCCAGGTCAGCGATGCTGCGCGCCACGCGCAGAATGCGGTGGTAAGCACGCGCCGACAGGTGCAGATGCTGCACGGCCTGCTGCAACAAGGCCCGTCCCGCCTCATCCGGCACGCAGTGCTCATCCAGTTGTGCGCTGCCCAGCTCACTGTTGCGGCATTGCTGGCGCAGCAGCTGACGCTGGTGGGCCAGCGCGACCCGCCCGGCGACCTGTTCGCTGCTTTCCCCATCCGCTGCAGCCGCCAGCGTGGATTCCGGCACGGCAGGCACCTCGATCACCATATCGATCCGATCCAGCAAGGGCCCGGAAATGCGACCGCGATAGCGCGCAATCTGCTCCGGCGTACAACGGCAGGCTTTCTGTGGGTGGCCCTGATAACCACAGGGACAGGGATTCATCGCGGCCACCAGCTGGAAACGGGCGGGAAATTCGGCCTGGCGCGCGGCGCGGGAAATCTGGATGCGGCCGCTTTCCAGCGGCTCGCGCAGCACCTCCAGTACCTTGCGGTCAAATTCGGGCAGCTCGTCCAGAAACAGTACGCCATGGTGTGCCAGCGAAATTTCGCCCGGCAAGGGGACGCTGCCGCCCCCAACCAGCGCCGCGCTGCTGGCCGTGTGATGCGGGCTGCGAAAGGGGCGCCGGCCAAACAACTGCGGATTGACCCCGGCCGAACCCAGCGACTGGACGGCCGCACTTTCCAGAGCCTGAGCCGTATCCAGCGGGGGCAACAAACCCGGCAGACGCTGGGCGAGCATGGATTTACCTGTTCCCGGCGGCCCGATCAGCAGCAACGAATGACCACCGGCAGCGGCAATCTCCAGTGCGCGCTTGGCACTCTGCTGACCCTTCACGTCCCTTAGATCGGGGTAAGCGGGTATAGTCGTGGATGGACTGCTGTGCAAAGGTTCAAGCATGGATACCCCCGAAAGGTGTCGGCTGATATCCAGCAGGTGCCCGGCTGACAGGACGGTGGCACCCGGCACCATGGCGGCTTCGGCCGCACTGGGCGCGGAAATGCACAGGCTGCGCCGTGCATCGGTCGCGGCCAGCGCCAGCGCCAGTGCCCCATGCACCGGACGCAACTCGCCGGTCAGCGCCAGTTCGCCGGCAAACTCGTACTGATCCAGTCCGGTAGCCGGCAACTGGGCACTGGCGGCCAGAATGCCAATGGCGATGGGGAGATCGAAATGACCAGCCGCCTTGGGCAAATCGGCCGGGGCAAGATTGATGGTAATGCGCCGGGCCGGAAATTCGAAACCGGCAACGGTCAGCGCCGCCCGGACCCGGTCGCGCGCCTCGCGGACTTCGGCCTCGGGCAAGCCGACAATGGTGCAGGCCGGCAGGCCATTGGCCAGATGCACCTCGACCGTCACAGGCCGGGCCTGCCAGCCATCCAGCCCACGGGCATGAACCACCGCTAGCGACATCGGCCGCTCCTGTAGCTGCTATTGTTGTTCTAACAATGTAAGTCATGCGATGACAAAGGGTAAGCATGAATGATCCGATCCCGGCACAACTGCCGGACTTCCGCAATCTGGGAGTCACCCTCAGGGCGCTGGTCCTGATCCATCTTGCCGCGATACTGAGCGTCATTGCCAGCATCCAGAGCTGGGCAGAATGGCCCGGCCAGCTGGGCAATGCCGTGTTCTGGATCGAGCCGGTACTGCTGCCTGCCATGGGATTGCTGGCCTTGCTGAGCCCGACGCTACAGCGGCTGAGCTACCGTCTTGGGGTACTGCTGGTCTTCCTGCTGGTCAGCGTCGTCATGACCGTCGTCTACCGCATCATGCGCAACACCCTCGGGCTGGAACTGCTCAGCGGGATGTGGCTGCGCCAGGAACTGCTGGGCCTTGCCGCAACCGGTCTGCTGCTGGGCTACTACCGTCTGTGGATGCGGGCGCTCTCGCCCAGGCTGACCGAAGCGCGCCTGGCCGCGCTGCAGGCACGGATCCGGCCGCACTTTTTCTTCAACAGCCTCAATGCCGTGCTGTCGCTGATCCGCAGCGAGCCCAAGAAAGCCGAAATTCTGCTGATGAATCTGTCCGATCTGTTCCGCGTGGCCATGGGGAAACAGGATCGTTTGTCGACGCTGGAGCGCGAGGTCGAGCTCGCCAGCGGGTATCTGGACATCGAGAAAGTCCGGCTGGGTGAACGGCTGCAGGTGGAGTGGCATATCGACAAGATGCCGGCCAAGGCCACCATCCCGGCACTGATCCTCCAGCCACTTCTGGAAAACGCCGTCTATCATGGAATCGAGTCCAGCATCGCACCCGGAACCATTCTGATCAATCTGTTCCGGGTCGGTGATGATGTGCACATCGATATCCGCAACCCGGTCAATGGCAGCGCACCGGTCCATCAGGGTAACGGCATGGCACTGGATAATGTGCGCGAGCGCCTGCTGCTGTATTTCGATGCCGAAGCCAGTCTCAGCACAAAACTGATAAACGGCTATTATCAAGTACATATCGTGTTGCCCTACCAGGAGTTGCCTGATGAGCAAACCGCTACGCATCTTTCTCGTCGATGACGAACTGCCGGCGCTGAACCGCCTGCAGGATTTGCTGGCCGATTGCCGGAATGAAGTCGAACACACCATCGCGGGCACCGCCACCAATGGCATGACCGCGCTGGCGCAGCTGGCCGAGCATCCGGTCGATCTGGTCATTCTCGACATCCAGATGCCGCAGATGAGCGGTATCGAGGTCGCGCGCAAGCTGCTCGAGCTGCCACATCATCCCGCCGTGGTCTTTGCCACGGCGTTTGAGGATTACGGTGTCGCCGCCTTTGATGTCCGTGCCGTCGATTACCTGCTGAAACCCATCCGCCACGAGCGGCTGCTGACCGCACTGCACCGGGTTCTTGACCTGCAGCAACCCAGAGCGGAAGGAATCAGGCAGGATGATGATCCGCATGGACGCAGCCACTTCACGGTCAGCGAACGCGGCCGCGTGCACCTCGTCCCGGTCGCCGATGCTTGCTATCTGAAGGCCGAACAGAAATACATCACGCTACGCACCCGCGAGCGCGAGTTCCTGCTCGAAGATTCGCTGACACGACTGGAAGACGAATTTGGCCCACGCTTCCTGCGAATTCACCGCAACTGCCTGGTCGCACGTGATGCGGTCGCCGGTTTCGAGCGCGTGCCCAATGGCAGCGAATCCCACTGGGTTGTGCTGCTCAAAGGCCTGCCCGAACGGCTGGCCGTAAGCCGCCGGCAGCAGCATGTCATCAAGGAATTCCGCGAACACCATCACGATGGATAATTTTTCGATCACCACCCCCTCCCTGCTGTTTCCCGCCATTTCGCTGCTGATGCTGGCCTACACCAACCGCTTTCTGGCGCTGTCCAGCATCATCCGCCAGCTGTACGAAAACCACCGCAGCGCGCCGCACGACAAAATCCTCAAACAACTGGTCAATCTGCGCCAGCGCGTATGGCTGATCCGCTACATGCAGGCCTTCGGGGTCGCCAGCCTGCTGCTGTGTCTGGTGTCGATGATTGTCACGGCAATGGGGCATCTTTCGACTGCAGAGGGGCTCTTTGTGGCGAGCCTGCTGCTGATGATCCTCTCGCTCATCCTGTGTCTGATCGAGGTCATGCTCTCTGACAAGGCATTGAATGTGCTGCTGTCGGATATCGAACTGGATCACACCGAATCCTGATTTCGGTGGACCAAACCTCGCCTGTATACGTATCTATGTATATGCCATCAAGCCTTACTTGAAATAGCCAATACGCACATACCCTAGCCATTGTTATTGTTATTATTGTTGTTGTTATTGTTATTATTGTTGTTACTGTTCTTCTCTTTCTCGCGCGCTACCGCTGCGGCGCTACTGATTCCCAGCCCCGCCGCCCCCAGCATCACCAGCTGGCCATTGTTGGCGAACGCAGCACTATCGAGCCGCGAAATCTGCCTGCCGTCAGTCCAGATCACCAACGTCTTGGTGGCTTCAGATACCAGATAATATTTTTTCTGTACGCCAGCGTGATAACAGCTCAGCTGTTTCGCGTGATACACCACGTAGTCTTTTTTCGGCTGGCCCTGCTGCAGATAATCGACCAGCCGCGCTTCGATCGCGGTGCGCGCCGGCCCGTCAGGCAGACCGCAAGCATTGAGGAATTGCTCCAGCGTAAAGGCGGTTTTTTCAAGCGTCGCGGTCGCCATCGTCGGCCTCCGGCAGGTAGTAAAACTCGAAATTCGGAAAAGGCAGATTGAGCGCCTGGATGTGATAAAAGGCGTTGTTCTTCTGCTTCTGGTAGTGATAATCGCGTAAATAGCCGGTTGTGACGAAACAATTGTTCAGTACACCGCGCATGAACAATCCACTGTGCAGCGCCAGCAAGGGCGCTAGGTCGACGCTGCGCCAGCCCGCGCCAAGCGCGGAAGGTGCGGTGACCAGCCGGCGGAACAGCTGGTAGCTGAACAGGTGCTCCTGCTTGGTGCGCTGCTCGTCGCCGTAGACCACCGGCGTATCGCGCAGCAGCTGCAGATAGAGCGTGTTGCGCACCGGCTCGTCGCAGGCCGCGTCCCACACCGCCTCGTTGATGTGCAGGCGCAGCGTGTCGCCGGCCGCGAGCGTGTAGCAGGTGGACGCGCTTTTCAGCAGCTGCGACGCCAGCGGCACGATGTCATCGTCAATCTGCAGTGCGAACATCTGCGGTGAAAACAACGCCCTTAATCCATCATCAGCAGTGATCAGCTGCGATAGTGCGTTCTTGTCGTCGTGCAGGTCACGCGGCAGCAGCACCTCGTTCACCGGAGCAGCCGGCAGCGGTGCCGTAATCGCACTGGCCGGATGGTTGGTCGCTTGATACCAGCGCGCGTAGTCCTGTTGTTCGGCCGGCGTTTCAAGGGGGTACAGCGCTGGTGCGGCAGAGTACATGGTCTGCTGCAGCGCGCAGGTGTAGGACTTGCCGCTGCGGTTGTGGAACTTCACCACTGCGCAGCCGGTATTGCAGCGCGACAAATGGCCGCAGCCCCGGCAATCGGCGGCAAAGCCCTGTTCCTCGTGGATCGCGCGGATTTTCGCAGCGCCAGCCGCCAGCACCTCGTGCACCGGGTCGCTCAGCAAATTCCCGTAACGAAACTCCGGCAGCCCCTGGCCGCGCACGCAGGAATACACCTCGCCGTCGCCCTGCAGCAGGTAGAACTTTTCGCCGCAGTTGACCGCATTGGTGCAATAGCTGGGAGTGAATTCGTCGAACCAGTGGCGGCGCAGGCCTTCTTCCAGCTCGGTGCCGGTGAATTCACGCTGCAGCAGCTCGAACAGCGCCACCTGCTCGGCTTCGCTGGCCGGCGTGAGAATCTGCTCGCCCTGATGCGCGCGGTTCAGCTGTGAGGGAAAGGCGAACATCAGATTGAGCTGGTTCATGTCGAAACCCAACTCGCGGTGGATATGCCAGATGTCGGCAACCAGCTCGTCCGGCCGCGCCAGGTGCTCGCGGCTCAGCGTCGCCGAGATTTTCTTCGCATGTGGATAGTTTGCCAGCAGGCGCAGATTGGCGCGCGTGCGCGCCAGCCAGTCTGCGCCGCCACGCGTCACGCGATACTGGCCGTGCAGCGCCAGCGGCAGGTCGATGCTGGCGCTCACCGACACCTTGTGGCGGTCGAACAAGTCGTAGAGCTGGTGGAAATTGTAGAGATTGGTCTTGATGTGCGGCGCCGACTTGCGGTGGCCATTGGCCTGCAGCACATCGAAGTGCTTGAGGTAATGCGCACGGATTGTCGTGAACAGGCCATCGAGAACCGCCGGCGGGATCGTCGTCGCCTCGCCGCCGTGCAGCGATACATTGAAGGCCAGCACATTCGCCTCGTCCAGCCGCTGCAGCGCAGTCTGCAAGGTATTCACCGCGCGCGCGGCATCGCTTTTCAGGCTGGCAGTGGTCGTCTGCTCACCCAGATAGCAGTAGCGGCAGCCCAGATTGCAGTTCAGCGTGGGCACATAGAGCAGATGAATCAGGCGCGGACTGGCGTTCATTCTTCAGCCACCCCGCGAATTTCGGCCGCCGGCGCGGCGGCACGGATGTGTTCGAGCAGCCGCCCGCTCACCCGCGCGAACTTGTCTGCCTGATGCCGGGCAATCTTGTCGGGCTTGCGCGCATTGCTGGGGAAGCGCTCGGCTTCCAGCACGAACATCCTGCCATCCAGATGCGTGAGCAGCAAACGGCGCGCTTCACGCTGCACGCGGCTGACGTTGGCAAAATAGACCAGATCGTTGCCGGCAAGCAGGTATCGACTGGAAACCAACAGTTTTCCTGAGCTACTGATGGATACCCACCAGTATATTGTCACCGGCAGCACACCAGCCGGCCCCAAGTCCAGCCACCACCCGGCAATCAGCACAATCGCCGCCAGCAGCCATCCCGACCAGCCCCAGTCAGGCATGAGCTTCGATTTCGGACTTTTGTATTTCCACTCGGCGATAGCCATGGTGCTTTCCCTGTAAGCTTTATTCCACTTTGCGCAGAAAACGGCGATGGGTCAATGACTGCCAAATTCCATCCGGAAATGCAGATTTTGCCCGGGCTGATCCGTTTTCCAGCGGTAGCGGGCCAGATAGTCCATCGTCCGTCCCTGAATTTCATGTTGCCAGAGAGCCCGAGTACCCAAGGGATAAGCGATATCCCAGCTTTCTGGTTGCGATTGTCCATGTTGCTGCGGGACTGCACGCGTGCGCGGGCCCATGGCAAACACGCCCAGGCTGGCAAATTCCGGATTTTCCGTTTCCGGCAACACCAGCCAGGCGATGTATTGCGCACCGGGCTCGAGACGCAGTTGTGGCACCTGAAAGCGGATCTCCTTGACCCTGAAGTTGCGGCTGACAAACAGCGGCTCGGACTCCCAAAGCACGGAATCCACCGGATGATCGACTTCCCAGCGGGCAATCCGCAACTGCACCCGCAAATCCGTCACCCGTTCCGGATAGATGGTTTCCCTGCAAAGAAAACTGACGGACTGCAGCAAGGGATGTGTCGCTGGCGGCTGAAAGATCTGCCCCAGCCCGGTCGTTTCACCGCCCGGGCTATGGACATACAAATTGAAACTGCTTGATTCCGTACCCTGTACTTCCCGCTCGGGGATGAACACCCTGCTGGCTACCATCGGGCTGACTGGGCCCGCCAGCGGAGCGCCACGGTCGTGATAGACCTTGAATGCGGCTCCGCCCAGACCGACACCCAGCATCAGCAGCGCAATGGTTTTGATGATCTGCATGTGCGCCCCTAGTAGCCATCACTGCTACAGCGACCGCCCTGACAGCGCAAGGTATTGAAGTCGTACACTGTCGAATGGCCCGGGTCGCCCTGTGGCTGCGGCACACCGCGGGGGATGAAAAATACCGCCGAATGGGCGCCATACAGACCGGCCGGATAGGTAAACGGCTTGAGTACCACATAGGCATTGCTGTAGCGAGGCAATTCCGGCTTGCTCTGTCCTGCAACCGGGGGGGTATCCGGTGCCGGGCGTGAGCGCGCCACGGCATCGACCCACGCCTGCATATCCGCCTGATTCGATTTGCGCAGAATGCCTTTGTTCACCGCCTCGACCAGCCCTGCCTCACCTGCTTTCGGGGCACTGCGGTCGATATAAGACTCCGGCCGGATATCCGCCGATGTCTCGACACGGGCACCGGGTGGAATCGCAGCCCCAATGACAATTTGCCCATCCGTGGCCGGGTAGACCATGCTGACCGGACGGCCAAACAGTTTGCGCGACAAGGGGTTCAATCCGGCCTGCTGGTCCGAGCCAACGTAAAAATAACCACAGGCCCCCCGATTGTCATAGGTACTGGTCATCACCGTCGTGCTCTGGCTGAATCCCGCCACCGCCTGACGGTGATAACCGCTGGCCAGAATGCCGACAACCCGCGTGCCCGGGGTCCAGCCGATATTCCAGACCGTGGGTTCGTAAGCCCCCAGCATCAGCACCACCGGCTTCGCCGGATGATTGACGATCACATCCATGCGCGTTGCGGCATGCCCGCTCTGATCAATCTGGAAATCCTGTTTCTTGCCGGAATACGCTCCAGCAGCAAAAACCACGAAATCCGCTGGCAGTGTGGCGGCAGGGAAGCTGCACTGGCGAACAGCTGGGCGCTCAGTCGGTGTGAACGGTACGCTGGGTTTGCTGCGGATTGTTTCCGCAAAACAAGAGTTCGCCGCAAGCGCACTGGCCAGCAGCAACATCCTTCTGGCTGACTGATCTGAATACCTCACCATTCACCCCTCATGAATTACAAATGATGAAGGGTAATAGAACAGAATAAGAAAGTGTGCCCTGCCTGATTGACTGATGTCGCGAAGCAACACCGGCAGCAGTTGCGCAGACAATTACATCTGAGCGGACCAGTGCCGTGCCGCCCACTCGCGTCGCGCAGCTTGATCGTGGAAAGTCCATGCCAGAATGCGGCTGCTTTTCTGGCCCTGTGCCATGTCGATCACGCGCACTTCCACCGCCGGCGTGGCGCGCAGCGCCTGTTTCAGTCCCGGCAGGTTTTCGCTGCGCGCGACCAGCGTGGTGAACCACAGGCACTGGCGCGCGAATTGCCGGCTTTCGGCGATCATGCGGCGGATAAAGGCAGCCTCGCCACCGGGACACCATAATTCACGCGCCAGACCGGCGAAATTGAGCAGCGGTTTACCTCGAACCGGCTTGCCCGGATGCTGTCCGGCCTTGGCCAGATTGTTCCATTTGCGTTCGCTGCCTGCCGTTGCCTCAGCTTCTGATCGGTGGAATGGCGGATTGCACAGCGTGAAATCGAAGCGTTCACCGCAGCGGATAATGTGGCGGAAAATCGCCTGCGGGTCACGCTGCAGGCGGCAATCCAGCCCGCCGGCCAGCGCCGGGTTGTTGGCAAAAATCTTGGCGGCATTCTCCAGCGCCGGGACATCGATGTCGGCGCCGGCAAACTCCCAGCCATACAGCGCCCGCCCGAGCATCGGGTAGATGGCATTCGCGCCGACGCCGATATCCAGCCCGCGTACCGCCTCACTCTGTGGCCACGTTCCCGCAAAGTCGCCAGCCAGCAGATCGGCCAGATGGCAGAGGTAGTCGGCTCGCCCGGGAATCGGCGGACACAGATAGCCCGGCGGAATATCCCAGCGGGTGATGCCATAGTGCAACGCCAGCAATGCCCTATTAAGCAGCTTCACCGCCACCGGATTGGCGAAATCAATGGTCGGCTCGCCCAGCGGGTTGCGCTTCACGCAACGAGCAAGTTCGGGGACGGCTTGCGTGAGCGCGGCAAAATCGTAGCGGCCCTGGTGGGGGTTGCGCGGGTGCAGGCCGGGCTTGCCGGCAGGGCTGGGTGTACTCATGGCTGGCGCAGAAAAGACAACGGCGCCACTTTGCCAGAAGCAGCGCCGTTGTGGGTGACTGGATGCAGCCTTTACTTGCGCGGGTCGCCTTCGTCGACCAGATTGTCAGCGCGGGTTTCCCAGTAATCGGCGTGCTTGATGCCCAGCGGGCGCGGATCGAATTCCGGCTCGATGCCCTTGGCCTGCTGCGCTTCGTAGTCGTCCAAGGCCTTCAATGCCGGCTTTTGCAGCATCAGGATGGCGATGATGTTGAGCCACGCCATCAGGCCAACACCGATATCACCCAGCCCCCAGGCCAGATCGGAGGAGCGCACCGCGCCATACACGGCGGTTGCCAGCAGCATCACCTTCAGCAGGAACATCGCCGTATCGTTGAAACGGTGATTGCGCAGGATGTAGGCCACATTGGTTTCGGCAATGTAGTAGTAGGCCACGATGGTGGTGAAGGCGAAAAACAACAGTGCAATGCCGACAAACATCGCGCCGAAGCCGGGGAACATGCTTTCCACCGCCGACTGGGTAAACCCGGTACCGGCTTCGACGCCGGGCAGGCCGTTGAACAGGAAGCCGCCGGCCGGATTGGCGACATTGTACTTGCCGGTAATCAGCACCATAAAGGCGGTAGCCGAGCACACGAACAGGGTATCCACATACACGGCAAACGCCTGCACGATGCCTTGCTTGGCCGGGTGGCTGACCTCGGCGGCCGCCGCAGCGTGCGGGCCGGTGCCCTGACCGGCTTCATTGGAATACACGCCGCGCTTCACGCCCCACTGGATGGCCAGACCGATCATTGCGCCAAAACCGGCGTCAAAGCTCAGCGCCGAGCTAACGATCAGGCGCAGCACTTCGGGCAAATCGCGGATGTGCAGTGCGATCACCACGCAGGCCATCAGGATGTAGCCCAGCGCCATGAAAGGCACGATGATTTCGGCAAAGCGTGCGATGCGCTTCACGCCGCCGAAAATGATCAGCCCCAGAGCAATCACGATGCCCAGCGCCGTGGTTGCCGGCGGAATGCCGAAGGCATTCTGCATGCCGCTGGCAATCCCGTTGGCCTGCATGCCCGGCAGCAGCAGCCCGCAGCCGAGAATGGTCGCCAGCGCAAAGGCAATCGCATACCAGCGCATCCCCAGGCCGCGCTCGATGTAATACGCGGGGCCGCCCCGGTACTGGCCGTCGACACGGGTCTTGTAGATCTGGCCGAGACAGCACTCGACATAAGATGTGCTGGCGCCCAGAAAGGCCATCATCCACATCCAGAACACCGCCCCGGGACCACCAAAGGCAATCGCAGTGGCCACACCGGCGATATTGCCGATGCCCACGCGGCCAGACAGCGTCATGGTCAACGCCTGGAAGGACGACACACCCTCGTCGGAGGCCTTGCCATCAAACATCAGGCGCACCATTTCACGCAAATGGCGAACCTGCATGAAGCGGGTGCGGATCGAGAAATACACGCCGACGCCCAGGCACAGGTAAACCAGTGCCGGACTCCAGACGTAGCCGTTAATGAGATTGACAAAATCCAGCATGGCTGGCGCTCCCCCGGAAAGTGTTATGGTCGTTCCGGGGAAATTCTGTATTGCTTGCAGGCCGATTCCTATCAGGGAAGTCGGCAATCCGATTGCGCACTAAAGCAAGCGCAGCGCCAGCATGGCAATGATGGTCGGCACAGCTGCCGCCAGCGCGAGATAGCCGGCATTCACCGTCCCGCCATCGAAATGCCCGCGCAGGATGGTCAGGCCGGCCGGGTTCGGCGCATTGGCGATCACGGTAAGGCCGCCACCGGCCACGGCACCGGCCACCAGCGCATACTGGAATTGCGGGCTGAGCCCTTCAACCAGCGAGCCGAGATAGGTCAGCGCCGCATTGTCGGTAAAGGCCGTCAGCGCCGTCGCGCCGAAGAACACTGCATCACTGCTCATGCTCATCAGCACCGGCTGCAGCCACCACTGCTGCAGCCCGCCCAGCACCACCAGCCCGGCCAGGAAGAAGGCCACCAGCAGGCCCTCGCGCAGGATCAGGCGATCCTGGTGGCGGGCATAGGCATGGGTAATGCCGAGGAAGAACAGGAACAGGCCCATGAAGATCGGCGGATAGTGGGCAAACACCACCACACCGGCCAGGAACAGCAGGTGGGTAATGATCAGCGCCACCGGTACCGGTGCAGCCGCACTGGATTCCTCATCCTGCTCCAGTGCAGCCAGCTCTTTCCAGAACAAGGCCGTCAGCAGCACGGCGTTGGTCACCACGGCGAGCGCCGCCTTCCAGCCGAAATTCAGCAGCATGAAATGGATATCCCAGCCCCACTTGCCGGCCACCATCAGCACGGGCGGCGCAGCGAACGGCGTCAGCGTGCCACCGATCGAGATATTCACGAACAGCACGCCCAGCACGCCATATTTCAGCTTCTGCGAAATGCCGCGGCCGAAAAAACGCTCGGCCAGCATCAGCGCAGCCAGCGTCATCGCCGCCGGCTCGGTAATGAAGGAGCCCAGCAAGGGCACCACAATCAGGATCACCAGGAAATAACCGATACTGCCCGGGAAGGGCAGCAGCTTCGCCAGCACCTGGACCAGCTTGGCCGAGACCTGCAGGATCGGACGGGTCGCCGCGATCACCATGATGGCAAACACGAACAAGGGTTCGGTGAAATTGCGGCTGTTGATGTAGTCCTTGGCCGGACCAGAGCCTTCCAGCGCAAAGAACAGCACCATCAGGACCATGGCCCAGAAACCGAAGACGACTTCGACTTCGGCCAGAAGATGCCAGATGCCGGCGTGGCGCGAGCCGCTGTGGGCCAGCCGGTCGAAATATTTGGTACAGAAGGTATGCACAATGGCGACGGCAAACAGCGCCGCCGCAATCATCTGGATGGTCGTGGGGGTCACGCAGGGCCTCCGGGTAGCAGTTTATTCGCTGCGAGCTTACCAGTAACTCACGGAAAGGTAAGCGTAAATCGTACCGCCTGCCGCAGCGCCTGCGGCCCGGTTCCTGCAGCCCGCATTTGCTGCCCATCAATATACTTTGCGGTGTATATCGCCAAAATCTAATCAAATAAAGAACTTCATTGGCATACCCATGCCAAGCTAGACTGCCGACGACACAGTGGCCGCTGCCAGCTCGCGGCGTGCCTGCTGCAAGACCTGCCACGCGGCACTCAGCGCCAGCGCCGCCATGATGCTGGCCACCAGCAGATCCGGCCAGGCCTGCCCCGAGCCGAACACACCCAGCGCGGCCAGCAGCACCGCAACATTGCCAATGGCATCATTGCGCGAACACAGCCACACGCTCTGGCGATTGCTGTCGCCATCGCGGTGCGTGTAGAGCAGCACGGCCACGCCCAGATTCACCAGCAAGGCCAGCGCTGCGACCCAGCCCATGGTCAGCGGCTCGGGAACACCGCCGGAGAGCACCCGCCACAGCGACGCCACCAGCACGCCGATGCCAAAGCTCGCCATCGTCGCCGCTTTCACCAGCGAGGCTCGCGCCCGTGCCACCACCCCCATGCCGAGCACCCACAGGCTCAGGCCGTAGTTGCCGGCATCACCGAGAAAATCCAGCGAATCGGCCCACAGCGATACCGAACCGGACGTGGCTCCGGCAATCATTTCCAGCAGGAACATCGCGGCATTGGCCAACAGCGCAATCAGCAAGATGCGGCGGTAGGCCTGATCGCGCACGGGGGGCTGGCTGGAACAGCCGGACTGGCAGCATTTGCCCATGGGGGGCTCCTGAGAATGACCGAGATGCTGTTATGCTCAACCCTGTAGTCACTACGGAGTCAAGCGCCATGCGCGAACTCAGCACCAAGCAACTTGCCGACGCCAGCGGCGTGAACGGCGAAACCATCCGCTATTACGAACGCATCGGCCTGTTGCCCGAACCGCCACGCACCGGGAATGGCTATCGCCGCTACGGCCAGGATGCGGTGACGCGGCTGGGCTTCATCCGCCGTGCGCGCGAGCTGGGGTTTGCGCTGGACGACATCCGCAGCCTGCTGGAACTGGCCGCGCACCCGGATGCGCCCTGCCGTGATGCCGATGCACTGGTGCAGCGCCAGCTGGCCGCCGTCGAAGCGCGCATCCGCGACCTGCAGGCCTTGCAGGCGGCATTGCAGAGCCTGGCTGGCTGCAACAGCACGGCAGCGGCACATTGCCGGCTGCTGGAAGCACTCGATCAGCGCGACTGCCCCGATTGCCGGCACTAAGCTATGGCGTGATGGTCAGCGTCACATAGTCGCGGTAATTGCCGGGCGAGGCCTCCGTCTGGTTGCCATAGACTCTGGCCCAAAAGTTGACCCGGCCCTGGCCGCCGTTGCTGGCAATCTGCGTGTAGGCGGCATTCGGTTCCAGCTCGCCGAATACCCGGGTGCAGGCCGCATCCAGAAACAGCTGGTAACGCAGCCGGTCATTGTTGTTGTCGTTTTTCAAGGCACGGTTATCGACGCTGCCGGTTGTCTGCGACGGCCCTGCCGTCACCCTCGCGGTGGTGACTTCGGTACAGCGCACGAACATGGAAAACTGCTTGACCAGATCGACGGTGGTCGTCTGCGGATCATACAAGCCCATATCGCCATCGGGCAGCGAGCCGACGCTGCAGCTTGATGCGGCCTGGGCCGCCGCCGTCATGGCCCACAAGCCCAGCACCGCCCAGAATGTCAGTCTGATCATTGCTCCTCCTGGCAGTACAGCGTGCCGAGTTCGGTGCTTACCGCGCCATTCGCGGGAATCTGCAATGCTACCCGGCAATCCTCGGCCTGCAGCAGCCCGCTGCCGGCGGGCAGCTGCTCCGAATAGAAGCGGCCATCCATGGCCGTTGCCACCTCCAGCGCCGTGCCCGCCAGCTGCAGGCGCCGTGATCCCAGCGGGCTGCCATCCGCGCGCAGAATCTGCCCGCTGACGCCGTGAATGCGCTGCGTGGCAAACCCGATCCGCCGGCCATCGCGCTCGCCACTCAGCAGCGTCTTCTGCAGCCGGTCGATGCCGTATTCGATCGGCAGATCGTTCTGCACCACACCAATCTGCTGATAGCTGAAGCTGGGCACATCCGGCAGGAACAGAACCCCTTCCTCATCAGTATGACCAATCAGGCTGCCATTCTGCTCGATGCCGACATCGGCCAGCCCATCCAGCCTGACTACGGCAAAGGCATCATCGATCGGCCGGGTCAGGCGTACCGCGCCATCGGCATACGCCAGCGCCCCCTGCCAGCCCAGCCGCCAGTTCGAATAATCCCCCTGCCGCCCGACACTGCGGTTGCCGCTGAAACTGGCCTGCCCGAATGCCAGCTTGCGCTCCAGCCAGGCCATGTAATCCGTCGAGTCGGCCTGCTGCTGCGCGCTCAGGCTGTAACCCCAGCCTTCGCCGGCCGGCGAGCTCTTGCTCAGCGTGCTGGACAGCAGGGTCTGGTCATTCTGGTATTGCGCGCCGCCATACAGGCTGTGGCCATCGGCAAAATACACCGACAAATTGAGAAAACCGCTCCAGCTGCGGGTGTTGCCATCGACCAGTCTGGCCTGCGCGCTGAGCGAGGTATTCGGCCACGGTGAAAAGGTGTAACCAAGCAGATAACGGTCGGCATTACCCTGCGCGCTGACGCCTTCCTGCCGCCCGTATTCGAGGCTGAGAGTGCCCGGCCCCACCGCGCCGATGCTGGCCCCGAGATTGGCCGACCAGCGCAGCGGCGTACTCTCGGGCAACAGGGAGGAGCGCTTCCAGTAATACGGGCTTTGCCGCTGCAGATTGGCATAGATGCTGAAGCGCTCGTGGTTGTAGCGGTAATTCAGCTGCTGCGCATCGCCATCGGGCTGGTCACGATGCCGCGCCCACGAGCCCACGCCGGACAGTACGCCATACCAGCCCAGCCGCAGGCTGAACAAGGCACCATAGCTGTGATCCCCCGCATACCCGCTGGCCTGTGCGCCAACGGTCAGCCAGTCGGTCACGCCATAGCGCTGGTACAGCGAATAGGCCAGCCCGTCGTACCGGTCAAAGCTGCCATTGACGCGTCCCAGCCCCAGATTGTGGCTGTAGTCGCTAAGGCCGGCACGCAGCAGCGTATCGTCGAAATAGTAGGGAATCGCATAGCGCTGGGTGCCACCGTAGCGGTCGCGCAGCACAATGTCGACATTCTGCAGCCCGGAAAAATAGCGTAGGTCACTGAATTCATAGATGCCCGGCTGCAGATCGATGGTCTTGATGCGCTGGCCATTCAGATAGATTTCCGCGGTCGAGGGTTGCGTCACGGCAGCCTGGGACTGGAAGGTCGGCTGGGCTTCGAAGTCAGGCTGCAATTCGAACGCACTCGCGATCCCGATCCCGGCCAGGGCCTGGGTAAAACCCAGCGCGCCCTGCCGCGGCGAGAGATCACCGGCACTGATGCGCTGCATCACTTCCGGGCGGACGTAATCCAGCGTGGTGCGCAGTCGCGCCCAGCTGCTGGCGCTGCTGCCGGAGAAATAACTGTGTTCGGAACGGAAGGCCCAGCCATTCCCCGCCGCGTTGAGCGTCGGCAAGAATTGATAATCAAATCCGTCCGCGCCACTCTGGTGCAGCACCGCGGCGTCATAGCTCAGATAGGCACTCCACGGTGCGGCGGATGGCCAGCGCGGTTCGCGCTGCGTCGTCAGGGCAATCTGGTGGACACCGAATTCGTCTGCGCCCGCATCAAGATACAGCGTCAGCTCGTCGGCCTGCAGGCGGCTGCGTATCCCGTCGAGGGCATCGGCGCGAAAATAGCGGATTCCGTCCTGCTCCTGCGACATACCCTCAGGCGTACTAATTCCTGACCTTTTCAATGCTTGCTCTGCAAGCCAATACCCATCCTGATCATACAGCGCATCGACATCACCCTGCGCCACACCATTCACGATCAGGTTCAGATACAGCCGCTCGGCAGCCATGGCCGAGCCAAGCCAGCCCGCCAGTAGCAGCGCAATCAGCGTCCTTGGCATGCACTGGCCGGAATCAGAAAGGTCTGATCAAGCACCTGCTGATCGGTTTCCAGCCGGATCCGCTGCGGCAGATCGTCCCGGCAGGCATCCGCCGGCAGCGGCAGCCGGTATTCGCGGCCAGCACCGGGATGCAGGTACCAGTGGTCAAACTGGCGGATTTCGGCACCCTGCGTACCGATCAGCAGTCGGTTAAGGCGCTGGGTGGTATTGCCGGCATTCTTCAGGCTAAACACCAGCGATCCCTGCTCGATGCGCAACCCACTGCTTTCCAGCCGCGGTGCCGGTTGTTGCGGTCGCAAGAAGACCGGCACGCCGAAGCTGACCACCATCGCAACCTGCCCCTCGGCTTCGGCGGCAGCCAGATCGGGCTGCTCGTTGATGTACAGCCGGTAGGCCAGCTCGCGACCATCGGCTGCCTGCTTGCGCCCCAGTCGGATTACCTGCTTCTGTCCCGGCGGCACGACAAACTGGCGCGGGAAAAACAGCAGCTCATCGGCAACACTGCGGTAATCATCCTCGCCTTGTGCATTCTGGGTCCAGCGGCGCAGATCCAGCGCGATCCGCAAGGGTGTATCGGCAGTGTTGCTCACCGTGATCGCCTGCGACCTGTCCCTGGCGGCAAATTCGATCCGGATCGGGCTGACGGCAAACTGCCCCGCCAGGGCCGGCCCGCACAGGGTGGCCAGCAATAGGTACAGCAAGGCACGCATGACAAGTCTCCTTTGCGCAGCAAGCACGGCGTCCACAGGGCACACCGCGAGCAGCTCTGGTTTCAGCCTACTGGATCAGTCGCCACACGGCCAGCGCCGTGCACGCGGAAATGACAAGCCCGCCGGAAGGCGGGCTGGAATGTGCGGCATAGCGGGGCTTACGGCGTCAGCGTCAGCACCACCGTATCGGAATACCCGCTGGCCACGGGCGCCACATCCAGATCAGCGCCCTTCACCGTGGCGGTCAGCGTCAGTGTTTCCGGAGAAGCAATACCCTGTCCGGTGCCGGTGCTACGCTCCAGCGCCAGCGCATAGGGCAGCTGGTGTTCGCCTGCCGCCATCTTTTTCTGGCTGGCATCGCCATGCAGGCCGTCATCGGTACTCAGATTGTAGGTAATGCCGTTGCTGCACCAGAACGAGGTGCTGCCGGTCTTGCTCTGGTCGCCACTGCCCGCCTTCAGGTCGCCCAGATTGATAGTGACATCATTGCCATCAGTGAAGGCACACGTACCCACCACATTGGCATTGATGATGACATTCTTGCTGGCGGCCATGGCATGGCCACTGGCAAGCAGGGCAGCAATGGCAAGGGACGGGATGATGAGGGCACGCGACATGGGCAGTTCTCCGTAGGCATGTGCCTGTGGCACAGCGGATTGATTGGACTGCGCCGTAGTGTAAGTGGCGATGCAGCCGCCGCACTGTGGCAAATGTCAGGCAGAACCGGTGTAAAAATACCAAGCCGCCGGCATACCGCCGACGGCATCAGGGATCGACGGTGAGGACGACGGTGTCGGAATAGGCGCCGACCGGACGGTTGGCATAATCAGCCTGCCGAACCGTCGCGGTAAGACGGATATCAATATTGCCACCGTTGCCGAGCCCGGACTGGGGGTCGGCAACCAGCGTATAGGGCAGCCGACCGCTGCCGTTCTGTTGCGCCATCTGGCGTTGCGTTCCGGCCGGATACAGGCCATCGCTCAGCCGCACCGTAAAACGGGTACCGCTAGTGCAATTGACCGGGGCAACCGCGCTGATGCTGCGATCACCACCGTTCAGCGCGCCGAAATCCATCACCAGATGATCCGGTGTCAGGAAGGTACACCCGCCCAGCACCAGGATGTGCATGTGCAGGCCGGCGGTCGCGGCGGCATGCAGCGGCAAGGCCAGCGAGCCCAGCAGCAGCGCGCTCAGTAGTCGATGTGTACGCGCTGCCATGTTTCTTCCGTGCTGGTACTGATCATGACCCAGCCAGCCTGCTGGCGGCAGCTCAGCCAGGCCGCGCTGGGGGTGCGCTGCTGCACGCGCAACACGGCTTCAGGCTGGGCAGCCTCGTGGAAAAATGCACGCTCGGCCTGCAGCCGGCACTCCGCAACAATGTTGGCCGCCACACGCACCGCCTTGGCCTGCGCGGGCAGGCTGCAGCTGAACAACAACAGGCAGAAAAGAAAACGCATGGTACCGGCCGCAACTGGAAAACTGTTGCAGGGCGCGCAAAGGCGTGCACTGCATCATTGATCGCTCATGGTAGCAGAACGCCTCTGCCAGCAGCAGTAACAAGTCACAGCGGCAATGACTGCCGGTCCGCGTGGGGGGGCTCGCGGGCCAGCCACGCCGCCAGCAGTTCGGCATAGGGCACTCCGTCGATCATCAGCCCGTCGAGCTGACCGCCGCTGATGCTGGCATCGCGCAAATCGCAATCGTGCAGCCGGGCACCGCCCAGATCGCAGCGCTCCAGCGTTACCGGCTCGGGATCATTGTTCCAGCCACGAGCGAGATCGTGCAGGTGGGCACCGCCCCAGCTGCCATGGCACAGCTCCAGCCGCGCCAGGCGCGCATCGCCGATGCAAAGCCCCGTGGCGTTCACATTATGCAGGCGGGCATCGACCAGGCTGGCATTGTTCAGTTGCAGGCCAGGCAGTGCGCAATTGCTGAAGACCGCATTTTCCAGCCAGCAGTCATGCCAGAGTGCGCCCGACTCGGCGCTACCCCGCTGCACGTTCGCGGCGGCCGTGGGTCCTCCCAGCGTTTTGCGGAAATAGCGAAAGCCCGCTTCGCAGCCGGTTTCCTCGTAGCCGCAGCGCCGGTAAAACCGGGCATTGTCCTCACTGGCGGCACTCGTTCCCAGCTCCCATTGCCAAGCCTCTGGTACCGTCTGCTCCAGCAGTGCCAGTGCCGCCAGCCCGATTCCACGGCGCCCCAGAGCCGGATCGACATACAGATCATCCATGTAGGCAAGCCCGGCAAAGGGCCCGCTGTAGGCCACACCACCCAGCAGCACGCCGCCGGCTTCGATGCACGAATACTGCGTTGCCCGGAGCTGATAGCGGATCAGCTCGGGCGAACCACGGCCACCCGTGCCGGCCTCATCGCCATCCAGCGGGTTCCATGGCCCCCAGCGGCGATAGTGATCGGCAAACGCGGCCTGCTGGATACCGGCCAGTGCCAGCACATCCGCCTGCCCGGCCGGGCGCAGCTGCAACGGGAAAGCCGTCAGCAGATCCGGACGTGGCAGAATGAACAGCGCGTAGTCCTCGGCTTCCTGCGGCAGCCTGGCGCGGCCGCGCGGCAGAAAGCCGCAGCGTGCCAGCAAGGCCTGCGAGGCCGGATTGGCATCCAGTGCAATCGCGGCAATTGCCGCCAGCCCGGGGCAGCGCGCAAACAGTGCGGCACAGGCCGCGCCGGCCGCCTCGCTGGCCAGCCCCTGCCCGCGCCACGCCGGGGCCAGGGCATAGGTCAGCTCCGGCCAGGGCAAGCCCAGCCCGGGCTTTTCCCAGAGACCGATCCAGCCGATCAGCTCGCCGGTCTGCGTCAGCGTGATCGCATAGAACCAGCCACTGAGCGCATCCTGCCAGTCGCCATACCAGCACTGCCAGTCGGCCAGATAGCGCGCCAGCGCAGCACGCGGCATCTGCCAATCCGGCAGCAGGGCGTGGATTTCGGGCAGGGAGGTCAGCGCATGCAGCGCGTCGAGGTCGGCGGGGGTAAATCGGCGCAGCGTCAGCCGCGCGGTAGTCAGATCCGGAAGCATGATGGGTTCCATGTGGCGGGCGCCGCAGAACGCCTTGTGGGCGCCGAGCAGCGGCAGCCGTTGCGGGCAAGAAAAGGGAATTGTCACGCCCGGCGACCACGCTGGTTTAACCCTGCTTGCGCAGATGTTTCACGTGGAGCGATGGCTGGATATATGTATCGGCAGCCCGTGCTTGCGGATAAAGGCCTTGCGGGCAATACCCGCAACATTCCGGTCAAGTGGTCGGATTGCACAGCAATTGCCGGCGCAGCGGCGCACAATCGCTGGTTTATGCGACCGGAGCAACGCGATGAAACACTTCCTGCTGACCTGCAGCCTGCTGCTCGGATTGGCCGGGCTGGGCAATGCCACGCCGTTCCGCGAAGAAGACGCCGTCGCCCGCCTGTTCCGTGCACAGCAGGTCAATGGCACCCTTGCCGTGTATGACACCCACAGCGGCACCATTGCCGGCTACAACGGGCCACGCGCCGTCGAGCGCTTTGCCCCCGCCTCCACCTTCAAGATTGCGCACAGCCTGATCGGGCTGGATACCGGCACGGTCAGCAGCGTCGACGAGGTGTTTTTCCACTATGACGGCCAGCCGGCGTATCTGGATACCTGGAAGCAGGACATGAATCTGCGCCAGGCCATCGCGGTATCCAACCTGCTCGCCTACCAGCAGCTCGCCCGGCAGATCGGGCTGAAACAGGAACGTCAGCAGCTGGCACAACTGCAGTACGGCAATGCCAAAACCGGCAAGGATGTCACCACCTTCTGGATCGACAACACGCTGCGCATCAGTGCCATCGAGCAGACCCAATTCCTGGCACGGCTCGCCACTGGCACCCTGCCCTATCCGGCCGAACAGCAGGCTGCCGTGCGCGACATCGTGAAACTCGACAGCGGCAGCGGCTGGACACTCTACGGCAAAACCGGCTGGGCCACGGCAAGCAAACCCGGTGTGGGCTGGTTTGTCGGCTGGCTCGAGCGCGAGGGCCACATCTACAGCTTCGCGCTGAACATGCAGATCGACGACGCCAGCCAGCTGCCGCAACGCGTCACCCTCGCCCGCCAGGCGCTCGCAGCACTCGGGCTGATGACCGAAGACTGAAACAGCCAGCCCGGCCTTGGCAGGCAAGGGTATCTTGACATGACCAAGTTACTGCAATGGCTATATCAGAGTACCCACCAGGGTACTCTGCTGTCAGCGGCGCACCGGTCCCCATGAATGCAGCTGCCCGCCGAATTCGCAGTAGCTGGGCAGCTGCACCTGCACGATGGTCATGCCAGCCAGCTTGAATTCCGGCAACTGGCCGGTCAGCCGCGTCTGCAGGTCATCGACCACATGCCCCAGCTGGGTACACTCGCACTGGCCCAGATAAACCACCTCGGGCAGGCAACCATGCACTTCCAGAAACGCGGCACGTTTGCAGATGATGTCGTTGATCAGGTTCATGAATCCGCTCCACGGAAACGACGCGGACAGTCTGTACCTGCCTGATTCCACAGCAAAAAGCGGGCGATATACGGTGTGATTCTGTTGTGAAAATGATGCGCTGCATCAACAGCGGGCTCACGGCTAGGCACCCAGGGCAGCCCTGACAATTCCTCATCAGAGAGGCCATCGATTGCAACACAAAGGGAATTGCCTATCCCGGCCATTCTGACTCCGGATGGTTTCGGAAAAGGCCGAAGTAGCACTGCGTGTTGTGCATACGAACGACAGCGTCAGGCACAGAAACATTAAATCCGTTGCACTTGGATCTTGAGACCGCCCTGTATTTATGCCGCGCGATAGGGTGTCGGATCAGGGACACCGGCCTGGGCGAAGCCGGCAGCGCGCAGGCGGCAGGCGTCGCATTTGCCGCAGGCCTCGCCCGTTTCGCTGGCCTGGTAGCAGGTCACCGTGAGGCCATAATCAACACCCAGCGCGATACCGGCCTGGATGATCTCGGCCTTGGTCAGCCGGATCAGCGGGGTATGGACGGTGATGGATGCACCTTCGACCCCCACCTTGGTCGCCAGCCGTGCCATGGTCTGGAAGGCGGAGATGTATTCCGGGCGGCAGTCCGGATAGCCGGAATAATCCACCGCATTCACGCCGATGTAGATGTCGTGCCCACCCAGCACTTCCGCCCACGCCAGTGCGTAGGACAGCAGGATGGTGTTGCGTGCCGGGACATAGGTCACCGGAATCACGTCTGCCTCGACACCGCTTTCGGGGACGGCGATGTTCGCATCGGTGAGCGCCGAGCCACCGAAAGCAGCGAGATCGATCTTGACCACGCGGTGCTCGACGGCGCCCAGTGCTTGGGCGACACGCCGGGCAGCAGCCAGTTCGGCATTGTGGCGCTGACCATAATCGAAGGACATGGCATACGGGGCGAAGCCATCGCGGCGCGCCATCGCCAGGCAGGTTGCGGAATCGAGGCCGCCGGAAAGCAGGACTACGGCTGGACGGGTCATGATTTGTGCTCCGGGGCCGGCGCCAGCGGCAGGGTTTGCAGCATGCGCTCGGCCAGTTCGTGATACAGATTGGTGTTGAAGAATAATCGGGCCACGGTCGAGGCCACCAGTGTGGTTGCCAGAATCGAGATCACCATTTCATGGCCGTCGGTCATTTCCATCAGGATGATCGCGCTGGTCAACGGTGCACGGGTAACGGCCGCCAGTGTGCCGGCCATGCCGATGGCCATCAGTTTGACCGTGAGCGTACTGGCAAAAAACGGTGCCAGCCAGCTGCCGACACCGGCACCCAGCGCGAGTGACGGGGCGAAAATCCCCCCGGGCAGGCCGGTGAGGAAGGTGGCAACCATGCCGATCAGCTTGAGCGGCAGAAAATACCACGGCAGGGCCTGCGCGTGATCGATCGCCGTGCTGGTGACCTCGGCGCCGCTGCCGTGAATCGGCGCGATCAGTCCGCACAGCGCGATCAGCAGGCCGATCCCCGCGATGAAGCGATAGGGGTATTGCCGCTGGAACTGCTGCACCGATTGCGGTACCCAGCGCCGCGTGTGCACGCACAACCAGGCAAACAGCCCGCCAATCAGTCCGGCCAATACGCCGATGATCGCAACCGGCAGCAGAATGCCGTAGTCGAAACCTGGCACGCGGATATGCCCGAAATACACGTAATCCCCCTGCAGCGCCAGCGAGACCACACCGGCCAGAATCACCGCACCCAGCAGCTTGCCGGAAGTCTGTTCCTCGACCGAGCGCGCCAGCTCCTCAAAGGCAAACACGATGCCAGCCAGCGGCGTATTGAAGGCCGCGGCGATGCCGGCCGCACCGCCGACCAGAATCAGCTGGCGGCGCAGCACGGCCGTATCCTGCGGAGCCAGCTTGCGCAGGCTGAACATGATGCTGGCACCGATCTGCACCGTGGGGCCCTCGCGCCCCAGCACGAATCCGCTACCCAGCCCCAGCACGATGCCGGCGAACTTGGCGACAGCGATGCGCAGCGACAGCAGGCAGCCGGCGACTTCGGGCCGCTCGGCCAGTTCGAGACAAGCCTTGGCCTGCGGAATGCCGCTGCCCTCCGCACCCGGGCCGCAGCGCTGCATCAGCCAGCGCGCCAGCATGCCGCCCAGCGGCACGAGCAGCAAGGGCGACCACCAGTAGGCACTTTGCAACGCATGAAAACCACCCGAGGCCCATTCGGCACACTTGGCCAGCAGCACCGCCACCACGCCAACCATGGCCGCACCCAGCCACAGCAACAGGGTGCTGCGGGTACGTTCCGGCACACTTTGCAATGCCGATAGCCAGCGGGTGAAAAGCACGGGGGATTCCTGCTCGGTGTGAACCCCAATTCTAACCAGTGCAAGGCCAGCCTGCCGCGCCAATTTGAGCGCAGCGGTAGGTAAATTTGTCGGCTAGGCAGCGATTGCTCCCCGCCACTGCTTGGTGCTCATGCCGAACAGCCGGCGAAAGGCACGGTTGAATCCCCCCTGGCTCTGGTAGCCGTTACCCAGTGCAATCTCCAGCACCGGCCGTTGTGGTTCTTCGCGCAATTGCCGGGCAGCACGCTCCAGCCGGCGGCGCTGCACATAATCCCCGGGGCTGATCCCCACACTCTGACGGAACAGGCGATGAAAATGGAAAGGGGAAAAATGCGCCCGGCTTGCCAGAGAGGTGAGGTCGAGCGGCTCGTCCAGATGGGCATCGATGTAGTGCAGCACGCGGACCAGCCGCGGCGGGCAGTTAGGCACGGGGGTTATTGTGGACATGCAAACTCCTGCAAGCAGTGATTCTGCCTGGGATTCTGGCGGAGCTGGCCGTGCGCAATCCGCTTGATTTGGTCAAGAGATGTAAAAAAATGTGAAAGCCCGGATAAAGCTCTGCGCAATCCGGCTTGACGCTCGCGGCAGTGCGGAGAACCATACAGCCGTTGCCAAACCGCATTACACCGATGAACAAGATCCTGATCGTCGAGGACGACCGCAAACTCGCCGCGCTGACCGCCGAATTCCTGCAGCAGCATGCCTTTGACGTCAGCACGCTGGCTCGCGGCGATGCGGTGCTGCCCTGGCTGGACAAGCATGCCGTCGATCTGGTGATTCTCGATCTGATGCTGCCCGGACGCGATGGCTTCGAGGTGTGCAAGGACATCCGCCGCCAGCATGATCTGCCCATCCTGATGCTGACGGCGCGCGGCGACAGCATCGACCAGATCATCGGGCTGGAAAACGGTGCGGACGATTATGTGGTCAAGCCGGTCGAGCCGCGGCTGCTGCTGGCGCGGGTCAAGGCGCTGCTGCGACGCAATCACAAGGAAAGCCGCGAACAGCGCGACCTGATTACGCTGGGTGCATTGCAGATCCGCCGCTCGACACGTACCGCGCTGCTGGCCGGGCGCGAGATGACGCTAACCTCCAGCGAATTCGAGCTGCTGTGGCTGCTGTGCGAGCGTGCCGGTGAGGTCGTCAGCCGCGATGAAATCCTGCTGCACCTGCGCGGCATCGATTTCGACGGCTTTGACCGCTCGGCCGACGTGATCATTTCCCGGCTGCGCCGCAAACTGGGCGAGCAGCAGGATCACCCCCACCGCATCAAGACGGTGTGGGCCAAGGGCTACCAGCTCACCGCTGCGGGAGATGCCTGATGTGGTCGATTTTCCTGCGGCAGTTCATTCCGCTGGTTGCCACCATCCTGCTGACGCTGCTCGGGGTGGGGCATTTGTCGGGCAAGCTGCTCGATGACTATTTCCAGGATTTCGCGCAATACAGCTATCAGGGGCCGTTCGATGTGCTGCAGGCGTCGCTGCTACCCGCCGGCGCCGCGACCAGCGATGCCGAATTGCTGGCCAATGCACAGACAATGCACCAGCGCATGGGGCGTTTCGGCGTCAATCTGCGCCCGCTGGACAGTTTCGAACCGGCCCCCCGCGCGCGGCTGGCTAAGGGTCACGTCTGGGTCGATATGAACAACGAGTTCTTCTTCCGCCGCATCGCCGACCGCAATTATGTGCTCAGTATCGAGCCCCCCAATCCGCCGAACATTCTGGCGCTGAATATCCTGGTCTATGTGATCGCCGTGCTGCTGCTGGCCATCGTGTATTTCTTCCTGTTCGTGCGGCCATTCTGGCGTGATCTGCAGACGCTGCGCCAGGCTGCGCAGCGCATGGGTGAGGGCGATCTGGATACCCGCATTACCCTGCACCAGCGCTCGGTGCTGCAGGCACTCGCGCAGCGCATGAACGAGATGGCCGGGCGCATTGCCCAGCTGATGCGCAACCAGAACGAGCTGCTGAATGCCGTAGCCCATGAACTGCGCACGCCGCTGGCACGTACCCGCTTTGCCATCACCATGCAGGAAGAAGCAGCAGCCGAACGGCAGCCGCTGCTGCGCCAGAGCGCACTGGATGATCTGGATGAAATGGAAACACTCATCCGCGAGCTGCTGGGCTATGGCCGGCTGGATGCCCGCAGCGGCCCGCCGCAATGCAGCGCCATCCCCGCCGCGGTGTGGCTGACCGAACTGAGCAGCAGCCCGGATGACCGCCTGCCGGTCACGCTGGCACTGGCGGATGCACCGGCCACGCTCTTTGCCGACGCGGCACTGCTGGAGCATGCGCTGGTGAATATCCTGCGCAATGCCCAGCGCTATGCCTGCAGCCAGATTGTGCTGTCCTGCCGGAGACTGGCGAACGGACACTGCGAAATCGTGATCGAGGATGATGGCCCCGGCATCGCCGAAGCCGACCGCGAACGGGTCTTCGAACCCTTTGTGCGGCTGGATGACAGCCGCAGCCGCGACACCGGGGGCATCGGCCTGGGGTTGGCCATCGTGCGCCGCATCATCCAGCGGCACGGCGGCAGTGTGGCCGTCGCCGCCGCACTGGCTTTCCCCAGTGGTGCTCGCTTTGTCGTGCAGCTGCCGCCCTCGCCCTGATGCCATTGTTGCCGATAGACCACAGCCGGCATTCACACTTTTTCACAGTTCCACACGCTTTTACGATTATTCCACCCGCGCTTGCACCTAGAGTCAGCGACGTTGCCCACCAGGGCCAACGTACAACGACACACAGGGAGCATCATGCGCATGATCCGCAACGCCGGCCTGCTGCTGGCCATCAGCCTGCCGCTGGCACATGCCGCCGGCGACGATTCACAGAACAAGGACCAATGGCAGTACCGCGTCTGGAACAGCGCCATGGGCGCCTGGGATGATGCCACCGATGGCAAGAACTGGCTGGTGGTTGCCTCCGGCGGGGTGCTGGTCGTACCGGCCTACTCGGGCAGCCGCGAAAGCAAGGCCACTCCTCTGGCTGATGTGACCGTATCGCACCGTAGCGGCGTATTTTTCAGCAGCAGCCAGGGGTTGGGCTATCGCTACGATGGCCAGGGCTGGTATGCGAACGGCAGCATCAACTACAGCGCCGGACGTGAAGAAGACGACGCCAAGGATGAGCACCCCAACCCGCTCGCAGGCATGGGCAACATCAAGGGCGGCGCACAATGGGTTTCCGGAGCAGGCTATCAGCTTGGCGATCTGGGACTCTCGGTACTGTGGCAAAGCGGGCTGGCCGAACGCAATCGCGGCAACACCCTGAATCTTGGCGCCAGTTATCCGCTTTATAGCAGCGAGCAGCTGAGTGTGAATGTCTCGGGCAATCTGCTGCTGGCAGACAGCCAGTACCAGCAACGCTGGTATGGTGTCAGCCGAAGCCAGTCCGCCAGCAGTGGCCACCCGCAGTATGACGCCCGCGGCGGACTATCCGAATCCAGCCTTGGCTTGACTCTGAGCGTGCCACTGAGCGAGAACCTGAGCTGGCTGAGCAGCGTGCAATACACACGTCTGCTGGGCGATGCTGCCGATAGCCCGCTGACGCAGCGATCCGGCTATGTCAGCGGTGGCACCGGGCTGCAGTACAGCTGGTAGGCAGCGCTGATGAATACTGCCGCAAGCACATGGCCACTGGCCGGTATCACCCGCGAGCGCTTTGGCCGACGAATCGCCTGCGTATTGCGCAGGCTGTTCGATGAGCCCGAGCCCTGGCAGGTCGCAGCAGAACTGGCCAGCTTGCTGGAATTGCACCGGTGCCGAAGGGTGCTGCTGCTGTCTCCGCAAGCTGCGAGCCTGCACGGGCAATTACTGGCGTATTTCCGGCTGCGCGGTAGCGGTCCGGAACTCACCGCCGTCGGAGACATACCGGCTGCCCTCGCGCAGGGGCTGGCGGATTTCGACGGCATCATCCTGCACGATCTGGGGGAATTACCCGCGCTGGATTGCCTGCGGCCCTTGCTGGTCCCCAATGCGCTGCTGGGCTGGAGCCAGCAGCGGGCCGGCGGGCCGGACTACCTGCGCAGCTTGCTGCACTGGCTGGATCCGTACTGCCAGTCCCGCGAGCCGCGGCTACCCGAAACAGCAAGCGAGATCCGCTGGCACCCTACCCGCTGCGGCCATGGCCAGTTGCTGGCATGTCGTATATAGATTATTGGGTATATCAACCCAATCCATATAATTCATTAACTTGATTGCTATACCCCTGGCTTTTCACCCCAGAGGATCTTGTGCAGCTGCACCTGCATGCGCACCGGCAGGCGGTCTTCCAGCACCCAGGCGGCCAGATCCTGCGGCGGCAGCGTTTCCCACACTGGCGAGAACAGCACTGGCGCTTTTTCGTGCAGGCGTTTTTCCTGCAGCAACTCGCGTGCCCACTCGTAATCGGCCCGGTTGACCAGCACGAATTTGATCTCGTCCCGCTCGTTCAGATCATCAAGCGCCGGCCAGTGCATGTTCTGCATCTCGTTGGAAGCCGGCGTTTTGATATCGAAAATGCGCGAGACGCGCGGATCAACCCCGGCAATCGGTTCGCCACCACCGGTTTCGACACTGACCGAATAACCGGCATCGCACAGCCGCTTGAACAGCAGATGCACACCCTTCTGCACCAGCGGTTCGCCACCGGTCACACAGACGGTCTTGCAGTCGTAGCTGGCAATCTGCGCCATGATGTCGTCCAGATGGCGGGTTTCACCACCGGTAAAGGCATAGGCACTGTCGCAGTAGGTGCAGCGCATCGGACAGCCGGTGAGGCGCACGAACACCGTCGGCAGGCCCATGCGGCTGGTTTCGCCCTGCAGCGAATGGAAAATCTCGGTAATGCGCAAGGTTTCACGCATGGCAGACTCCTTGCCGGAAAACAGTCCGGGGGATGAAAAGAAAACGGCGCCGCACAGGCAGCGCCGTCACAAATTTTAAGCGAATCAGCAGCTTGCGTCGAGGCGCTAGCCATTGAAGCCTGTCAGTTGACCGCCGTCAGCGCCTTCTTGGCGGTGGCAGCGGCATTGCTGCTGGGGAAACGCTCGAGAATCTCGACCAGATATTTGCGCGAGGTTTTCTTGTCGCCCGTGGCCGCCGCAACCGACGCCAGCCCCAGCAGGGCATCCGGCGCATTGGGCGCATCGGCAGTATTGGCCACCACACCGAAGGCCGAGTTGGCGGCCTTGTAGTTCTTGGTTGCCGCATAGCTCACGCCCTGCCAGTACTGTGCGGTGCTCAGCTGCTTGCTTTCGGGGTAGTCCGCCAGAAATTTGTCGAACGTCGCCAGCGCTTCCTTGTGCTTGCCGGCCTTGACCTGCGCGACGCCATTATCGAACAGCTGCTGTTCGCTCAGCGGCGCAGCATCGCCGGTACCGGCAGCGGGCTTGGCGGTTTCGACGGTGCGCAGGCGGTTATCCAGATCGATGTAGAGGTCTTTCTGGCGCTTGGCGCTCTCATCCTGATTGAATTGCAGCACTTCCAGCTGACCGCGCAATTGCGCGATTTCTTCCTTCTGCTGGTCAAGCTGGCGCACCAGATCCAGCACCCGCTTGTTACCGGCTTCAAGCATCTGCAGCCGCTGCACGTTTTCCTGCTGCAGCTGGTTCACCTTCGCCGTCAGGTCGGCAACCTGCTGACGGGCAACATCATCATCGAACAGGCCGGCTTGCACCAGGCCGCTGGCAGCCAGCAAGGCAACGGAACACAACAGTTTGCGCATGGATTTCCCCGAATCGGACAAGCACAACGGGCCTCACGGCCCGTTGGCAACAGCAATGCACGATACCGAACTCGCCTGCCGGCAGGCAAGTTCGTCCCGGCTTATTTCGGCATTTCGCCCTGATAGACGATTTCGGCACGACGGTTGCGTGCCCAGGCTTCGTCGGTATCACCCAGTTCGATCGGCTTTTCTTCACCGAAGCTCACCGATTCGATCTGGGCATCCTGCACGCCCAGCGCGTTCATCATTTTCTTCACTGCGTCGGCGCGCTTCTGGCCCAGTGCCAGGTTGTATTCCGCGGTACCGCGGTTATCGGTATTGCCCTGCAGGATCACCTTGGCATCCTTGTTGCCCATCAGGTACTTGGCGTGGGCCTGGATGACTTCGTTGTACTCGGCGCTGACCACGTAGGAGTCGTAGTCGAAGTACACCCGACGGGTCGACAGAATGTTGTTCGGGTCGGTCAGCGGGCTGTAGCCCTTGCCGCTGGTGCCGGAGACATCGACCGGTTTCACGGTAGCACCGTCGGTCTGGCTGCCGCCATTGGCACCGGCATTCTTGTCGGTAACCGGGGCAGTGTTGCTGGCACACGCCGCGAGCAGCGCAGTAAGGATCAGGCTCAGGCCAATCTTTTTCATCGATTTCTCCTTGCAGAGTCGGATTACGGAAATACGGATTTCAAACCGGAGGTGAGCATGGCAGGGGCCGGAAAGTTCCCCTGACGGCAATAGTTACGGCAGCATCGGCCCCCAGGCTGGCTGGCGAACGTCGCCATTCTGCGCCTTCAGCCGCTGCTTCACGCGGCCGTCAACCGACACCACCGCCAGCGAACCACGAGCGCCGGTTTCGTACAGAATCATCTGGCCATTCGGAGCAAAGGTCGGCGAATCGTCCAGACCGGAATCGGTCAGCGTCATGCTCTGGCGGGTAGCCAGCTCCATGATCGCGACACGATAGCCCCCCTCGCGGCTAATGTAGGTCATCGTCTTGCCGTCCGGCGAGAATTTGGCGCCGGCATTGTAGGCGCCACCAAAGGTGACGCGCTCGACACCGCTGCCATCCCGGTTCATGCGGTAGATCTGCGGGCTGCCACCACGGTCAGAGGTGAAATAGATGCGGCCATCCGGGCCGAAAGCCGGTTCGGTGTTGATGTCACCGGTGGTGGTCAAGCGGCGCAGATTGCTGCCGTCCAGATCTACCAGATACACATGGCTGCCACCATCCTTGGTCAGTACCACGGCCAGCTGACGGCCATCGGGTGACCAGGCCGGAGCCGAATTGCTGCCCTTGAAATTGGCAGCCGCCCAGCGCTTGCCGGTTGCCAGCTCGTGCACATACACCGCTGGCTTCTGCGTTTCAAACGACACATATGCCAGGCGCCCGCCATCGGGCGACCATTTCGGCGACATGATCGGCAATTTGGAGCTCAGCACGCTTTGCGCGCCATAGCCATCGGCATCAGCCACCTGCAGCTCGTAGCGGTTCGGCGCCGTTTTCAGTACATAGGCAATCCGCGAGGCAAAAGCGCCCTTCTTGCCGGTGATCTTCTCGTAAATCATGTCGGCAATCTGGTGTGCCATGCGACGAGCCAGCGCCGGCGAACCGCGCTTCTCGAAGCTGATCAGTTCCTTCTTGCTGGCCAGATCGATCAGCCAGAAGCGGATCACCAGTTCGTTGCCCTGCATTTCGGTGCGGCCAACCAGCATGGTCTGCGCGCCGCGCTGCAGCAGTGCTGCCGCATTGATCTCGGCAGGCGAAAACGGCACTGGCGACACATCGCCGGCACCGATCACCTTGAACAGGCCTGAAAGCGTCAGGTCATTGCTGATGACCGGCGTCACAGGCTGCTTGAGACCGGCTTCGTTCTGGAACGGCGCAATCGCAATCGGGTATTGCTGGCTGCCGACACCAACCACTTCGACCACCATATCGGCGTGGGCACCACCTGCCAGCAGCAAGCTGGTCGTTAGCGACACCAGAAGCTGTTTCATCCAACGCATGAATCGGTTTCTCCTGTCAGGTTCTTATTTCGGACGGAATTTCCATTCCACCGAGCTGAAGTCGTTGTACGTGGCCCCGTTTTCCGGCTTGGGGAAAGGAGCCGAACGGCGGATTGCGGATTCGACCGCCTTGTCCCATTCCGGATCACCACTGGGCTTGAGCAGCTCGACATCACGCAGCTCGCCACTGGGCAGCAGCCGGATGCGGAATACCGCCTCCGGATTGCCCTTCTCGCTGCTGTAGTTGATTTTCGACTTGATCAGCGCACCGACCCGATCGGCATAACCCCGGCCCAGCCCAGCCCCGGAACCATTACCCGGCCCGGTATTGCCGGTAGCCTTGGGATTGGTGCCGGTTCCACCGGGTTTACCCCCAGAAGTGCTTTTCGGCGCATCTGCATTTTTAGCGACATCAGCCATCGCTCCAGCAAGAATATCCGCCGAAGATTCACTAGGCTTCTTGGCCGGTGTTGGCTTCGGCGCAGGCGTTGCCTTGACCACTGCTGTCGGCTTGACCGGCTTCGGAGTCGGTGCCGCCGTCGGTTTGGGTGTCGGCGTGGGAGCAGGAGTCGGCTTGGGCGTCGGTGTAGCCCTGGGCAGCGGGGTCGGCTTCACCTTTTCGGCAATATCCGCCGGTTTCTGGTCTTCCGGCTGCGGTTTTTCCACCGGCTTGATTTTGACCTTCTCCGGCTCGACCGGCTTGGGGGCGACCGGTGCCGGTGGCGGGCCACCCCACAGCTCGACTTCGACCGGCTTGGGATGCTGGGTTTTCCATTGCACCGACAGCAGCAGCCCCAGCGCCAGCAGCAGATGCATGGCCAGGGTCAGCGCAAAGGCCAGGCCCTTGCGCTCGTTGCGGTCGATCTGATCCTGCCAGCGCATTTACTTGGCCTGTACCTGCAGGGCAACACGCTCGATGTCGGCGGCTTTCAGCCCGTCCATCACGTTCATCACCTGTTCGTAGCGCACATTCTTGTCCGCTGAAATCACCACCGGCCGGGCATTATCGCCCTGGCCAGCCAGACTTTTCGCTGCAGCAACCAGCTGGGCGATGTCGGCATAGCCTTCACCCGGCTGTTCCGCCTTTTCTTTCAACTGCAGCGCGCCGTCCTTGTCGATCATGACGAACAGCGGCGGTTGCGGGTTTTGCTGCTTGCTGGTCTTGCCAACGCTGGGCAGCTCGATGGTGCCCTGCTGCATCATCGGTGCGGCAACCATGAAGATCACCAGCAGCACCAGCATCACGTCGATGTAGGGAACGACGTTGATTTCGCTCTTGGCGCGACGGGGTCGGCGGGTACGCATGCCAGCGGCTCCTTAGCGAACGCTCTGGCGTTGCAGGATGTTGCTGAATTCCTCGATGAACGTATCGAAGCGGTTGGCCAGACGGTCGGCGTCCGCGGCAAAGCGGTTGTAGGCCACCACGGCCGGAATCGCGGCAAACAGGCCGATGGCGGTTGCCACCAGCGCTTCGGCAATGTGCGGCGCAACCGTGGCCAGCGTGGCCGCCCCGACATTCCCCAGCCCCTTGAAGGCATACATGATGCCCCACACGGTACCGAACAGGCCGATATACGGCGAGACGGAACCAACCGATGCAAGGAAGGACGTGTGCTTGTCCAGATAATCGAGTTCACGCTGGCAGGCTGCCCGCATCGCGCGGCGGGTACCCTCCATCACGTCGGACAATTCCATGCCGGCTTTCTGGCGCAGCTTGAGGAATTCGGCAAAACCGGCCTGAAAGATGTTTTCCATGCCCACGCCGTGTTCGCGGCGCACCTGCTCATACAGGGCATTGATGTCCGAACCGCTCCAGAAGCGTTCTTCGAACTGGTCGGTTTTCTTTTTCGCGGTGGAAATCGTGAAATGCTTGCTGAAGATGTACCACCACGACAGGAAGGACAGGATCAGCAGAATGGCCATCACGGCCTGCACGACAAAGCTGGCCTGCAGTACCAGGGAAATGATGGACATGTCTTCAACGGGAGCGTTCATGACGCGCTGATCTCCTGAAAAACGGGTAAATGGCCGGCAAGCAGGCTGGCCAGAGATTATTCAGCCCGCATTTTGGCTGGTTTTCGGGACAATTGTCATTGTTTACATGTCACAAAACGTCAGCGGTTGCCATCGCTTGCCGGTGGCTGCAAACCGAAATGCTGGTAGGCCGACAGCGTCGCGATGCGTCCCCGTGGCGTGCGCTGCAACAGACCCTGCTGAATCAGGTAAGGTTCCAGCACATCTTCGATGGTGTCCGGCGATTCGCCGATGGCTGCGGCGACGTTATCCAGCCCGACCGGGCCTCCGCCAAATTTCTCGATCACGGCAGCAAGCAGCTTGCGGTCCATCACATCCAGCCCGGCATGATCGACATCCAGCATCTGCAAGGCCGCATCGGCCACGTCGCGTGTCACCAGCCCGTCGTGTTTTACTTCGGCAAAATCACGTACCCGCCGCAGCAGGCGGTTGGCAATCCGCGGGGTACCGCGAGAACGGCGAGCGACTTCATACGCCCCCTGGGTATCCATCTGAACATTCAGCAAATTCGCTGATCGCACGACGATACGTGACAGTTCTTCCGCAGTATAAAACTCCAGTCGTGCAACAATGCCAAAACGGTCGCGCAGCGGATTGGTCAGCATACCCGCGCGAGTGGTCGCCCCAACCAGGGTGAAGGGGGGCAGATCCAGCTTGACCGACCGTGCGGCCGGCCCCTCGCCAATCATGATGTCGAGCTGGAAATCTTCCAGCGCCGGGTAGAGGATTTCCTCGACGACCGGGCTAAGCCGGTGGATTTCATCGATGAACAACACATCGTGCGGCTCGAGATTGGTAAGAATGGCCGCCAGATCACCGGCCCGTTCCAGCACCGGGCCGGATGTCTGGCGCAGATTCACACCCAGTTCACGGGCAATGATGTGCGCCAGCGTGGTCTTGCCCAAGCCGGGAGGCCCAAACAACAGTACGTGGTCGAGTGCTTCGCCGCGTTTTTTCGCAGCCTCGATGAAAATTTCCAGCTGACCGCGTGCCTTCAGCTGTCCGACGTATTCGTCCAGCAGCTTGGGACGCAGCGCGCGTTCGAGCTGCTCTTCCTGCTGCGAGAGCGTTTTGGCTGTCACCATGCGCTCGGCAGGCAGGGCAGATAGGGAATCGGTTTCGATCATGCTCAGCCGATCTCAAGCGGAAAAAGAACGATCGTACACCATTTTGCCAGCCTAGCTCTGCGTGCAGCAGCCAGATGGCGTGGTTCTGCCCGAATACCAGCGCACTAGCAGACAGCACCAAACGCCAGCGAGCAGATAGGCCGCCAGAATATCGGTCAGATAATGCACTCCGAGAACCAGCCGCGCCATTCCCGACAGCAGCACCCAGATTGTCGCCAAAGTCAGCCAGAGTAGTTGCTGCCTTGGGTAATGCCGGATCAGTACGTTGGCGAGCAACACAGCCAGTGTCAGTGCTGCCATGGCATGCCCACTGGGAAACGAGCTGCTGTCGACCTGCATCAGGTGTTCCCAGTGTGGCCTCGGACGTGCAATCAGGCTCTTGGCCAGATAGTTCAGGCCCCAGCTGCCAAGCAATCCCGCGGGTATCAGCAAGGCAGCAAAGTAGTCCTGTCGGGTACGGGCGAACCAGCAGGCAAGCACCATGGCCAGCAAGAGCGTCACCGGGCCACTACCGATCAGGCCAATCTGCTGGCTGAGCGATACCAGCCAGTCATTGCGCGCATACCACCAGCTGCCTACAGACGTATCCAGACTAGCCAATGCAGGAAAAGCCAACAGCAACACCACGAATGCCAGCAGCAGGGTAAAGCTCAGAAACAGGCGCATGGATGTTCGGATTTGCGTTTTCGATACGCTCAAGACCGCGAAAGCGTAGCCAGGTTCAGGCCACTTGCTGGCAGTTTTGCAGTTGGCAAGATCCTGAATCAATGCCATCTGCCATGAAAATACCGTGCCCAGCTGTCTTCACAGCCGGTTCTTAGTTCTTTCAAGAAAGAAAGATAGGAATAATGGATAAGCTTGGCTGAAGGCTGTGGATAAGCCGGTTTTTCCCTTGTCAATCAATCTGCTGGCACACTTCTCAAGCTGGGTACAAACGAGCCTTTTGGCTGTTGGCAAACTGGCGAGAAAAAACGTCGGCCGGTGTTCTGGCGCCACTTATTCAAGCCAGCACGCCGTTTATCCCCAGCCGGGCTGTGAACAAACCCGCTTATCTGGCCAGTGCCTTGAGTGCCTGCCGGATACCACTGCTGACATCGCAATCGGCTGGCAAGGTTTTCATTGCTGCGGTGGCTTCTTTCTCGTTGTAACCCAGCGCCTGCAAGGCTTGCAGGATATCGTCACGGATCGGCTCGCCACCTTTGCTACCTTCGCTGGCAGCAAACAGCGGGCCGGCAGATACCAGTTTTCCGAGCTTGCCACGCAATTCCAGGATCAGACGCTCGGCGGTTTTCTTGCCGATGCCGGGGATTTTCGACAGGCGTATCGCGTCTTCACTGGCCAGCGCCTGTGCAAATTCGTCGCTATTCATGCCGGAAAGGATGGCCAGCCCGATTTTGGGTCCGATACCGGATACCTTGATCAGCTCCCGAAAGGTGTCGCGTTCCTGGCGAGTGGCAAATCCGTAGAGCTGATGCGCATCTTCACGGATTGCAAGGTGCGTATACAGCACGCAGCTTTCACCCAGATGCGGCAGCACATAGAAGGTACTCATCGGCACATCGAGCTCGTAGGCTACGCCAGCGACATCAAGCAGAACATGTGGCGGCTGTTTTTCAACGAGGTGTCCGGTAAGGCGGCCAATCATGAGTGAAGAGTCTCTTGCAGTCAGCTAAGCCGCGAGTATACGTCCAAGCTGGCAATGCTGGCCGAACAGCTGTCACTGATTCCTGGTCGCTGCCGATGGCGCAACATCTTCCCCTGCAAGCCGGCAGTGCGGGACGAGCCACAGGTACTTATTAGTACCTATGCGGGTATTTACTTATAAGCCTTATATTTCAATAGCTACAGAAAAATACCTGCCTAGTTTAAGTACGTAATGCCGCCTCGATTTTGGCTTTTAGCTCATTCATGTCCGGCGTACCGACGTACTTCTGCAAAATGGCGCCATCCTTGCCAATGAGAAACGTGGTCGGCGTCAGATTTACGCCACCGAATGCGGTAGCTGCCGTGTTTTCCGTGTCGTGACTGATCAGAAACGGCAGCTGCATCTTTTGCTGGTAGGTATCGATGTAGTTGCGCTGGTCATACTGCATGGCAATCGCGACAGTCTGGTAGCCCTGCTGACCGTATTGCTGCTGGATTTTCACCAGATCAGGCATTTCCGCCATGCAACCAGAGCAGCTGGTAGCCCAGAAATTGACCAGAACGACTTTACCGCGTAGCTCCGTCAAAGACAGGCTCTTCTGATCCAGTGTCTTGAATTGCAGTTCAGGAGCCATGTCCTTGCGGGGGATCAGCAGGAACGCTGCTGCAATCAGGATAACGACAATGATGGCTACAGGAATCAGACGTTGCTTCATGGATTGTTCAGTCGTTGAGCGTGGTTTGGTTCGCAGTTTACATCGACTGCGCAGCTAGAGACTGTGGTGGCTGATGAATGTTCCGTTTATCTACATAGTTTGATAAGAACAGGTAGGAAAAGATAATAGTGTTGGCTGTTTGCTGTGGATAAGTCATTTTTTCCTTTTTCATCAGCAACTTGGCTTCACATAAGGTGTGGGAGGAAATCGCATTGTGCCTGTGGATAGTTTGGCGATGAATTTTCAGCGCTGTTTTGCACCCCGGTTTCCCACAGGCAACATCCGTTTTTTCCACAAGCCAAGTGCTTGATTTGATTTGCGCTTTGTGAACAGCATGTATAATCCGCCGTTTTGATGGGGAAGCACGATGGCAATTCAGTGGTTTCCGGGGCATATGCATGCGGCCCGGAAGAAAGTGGCGGAAACCATGGCCAAGGTCGACATGGTGATCGAGGTGGTTGACGCCCGTTTGCCGGTCTCCAGCTGCAACCCCATGATCAATCAGCTGCGCCGATTCCGGCAGCGTCCTTCGCTGGTGATCATCAATAAAACCGACATGGCCGATCCGCAGCTCAATCAGGCCTGGCTGAACTGGTTCCGTCAGCAGCCTGATACCTTTGCCATGCTGCAGGGCGAAGATAACCGGGCACAGGCCGGCAGCCGCATCGGCGAGATGTGCCGCCAGATCGTGCCGCACCGCACCGGGCAGGAAAAGCCGGTTCGCGCGATGATTCTGGGTATCCCCAACGTCGGCAAATCGACGCTGATGAACGCGCTGATGAAACGCAAGATAGCCAATGTGGCCGACACACCGGGGGTGACCAAAAGCCAGCAGCGCGTCGAATTGCCCAATGGCACGATCCTGTATGACACCCCGGGTTTGCTCTGGCCAAAACTGGAAAGCGAGCTTACCGGCTACCGTCTGGCACTGGGTGGTTCGATCGGCCGTAATGCCTACGACGAAGTTGACGTGGCCTGGTTTGCCATCGAGACGCTGCGCGAGCGTTTCCCTGATGCATTGATCACGCGCTACAAGCTGAAGACACTCGAAGGTGAAGTCGAAACCATTTTCAACGCGATTGCCCGGCAGCGTGGCGCTGTGATGAGTGGTGGCCGCATCGACGAGCAGAAAGCCGCCGAGCTGATCATCACCGATTTCCGCAGTGGCAATCTGGGACGCCTGACACTGGAACGGCCGGAGGAATTTACCGGTCTGCCGACGTTCAACGCCAAGCTTGATGATCTGCCAGCTGACGAGGAAACCGATGAAGCGTGAGTGCGGCAGGTGATACAGCCTGCCTTGCAGAGATTGTCATGCCACGAAATGGGCATACAATCGTGAGTGGTGCCTAGCAAACGGAATACGTCATGGAAGCAGAACTCGCCGCTCTCGAGGACAAGGTTGTTCAGCTGGTGCGTCTGGCCAGCAGCCTGCGCAACGAAAACCGCAATCTGCGCCAGCAGGTGCTGTCCCTGCGCGAGGATAATGCGCGGCTGGCCGAAAAGGTCGAGGGCAGCAAGCACCGTGTTGCCGCCATTCTTGCCAAACTGCCGGAGCAAGGCGATGAGTGAACAGACGATCAAGCAGCTGGATGTGAGCATCATGGGCCGCGAATTCCGGGTAGCTTGTCCGGTAGAGGAAGAAGCCACCTTGCTGCAGGCTGTCCAATTGCTGGATCAGCGCATGCACGATATTCGTAATGCTGGAAAGGTAATCGGCATCGAGAAAATCGCGATCATGGCGGCACTGAATCTGACCCATGAATACCTGCATACCCGGGTCGGTGACGGTTTTGACATTGGCACGATTCAGCGTAGAATTGGTGACATGAATTCGACGATTGATGCAGTCCTAGCCGAACAGCAGCAGCTGTTCTGACTGCCGCGATCGCAGGGTTTGCTTTCCTGCGGTGTTTGAAAAGGCTCATATTCTTAGAACCGATTCACATACCCCGGTTGCCAGCCACTCAATGCCTGTTGTGAGCGTTCCCTAGCTGAACGCACCTGATGGCACAGGCCGGCGACCCCTTGAACCTCAGGGTTCAAGATGCGAGCCAGATCGGCACTTGCGGGAAAGCCCTCCTCATCTTCTCCCCGATCCCCCCATAGAGTGATGACCGCTGTCGCCGAGAAAGCCGAGCTGCGTCGTGAAGCGCGTCTGCGCAGGCAATCCTATGGTGCTGCCGAGCGGCATGCGGCCAGTCTCGCCATGCTGCGGCAGGCAAGACAGCTGCGTTTGTTCCGGCGGGGAGAGAAAATCGCCGCCTATGTCCCCCATGGCAGCGAGTTTCCGGTCTGGCCCCTTGTCCTGGCGGCATTACGTGCAGGATGCGAGCTGTACCTCCCGGTTGTGCCGCGCCGCGGCAGGCAACTGGCCTTCGTGCGGCTTGATCATGACACTTCCTGGCGTACCGGAGCATTCGGTATTGCCGAGCCGGTGCACTGGCAACACTGTGCGGTGAAACAGCTCGATCAGGTCTGGCTTCCGCTGCTGGCATTCGATGATCAGCTGTTCCGGCTTGGTCAGGGCGGTGGTTTCTACGATGCCACGCTGGCGTTCCGCCGCCAGCGTCGCTGGTGGCGGCGTCCCCTGCTCACCGGTATCGCGTTCTCGAAGCAGCAGTTGCCAAGGGTTCCTGCGGAGCGCTGGGATTTGCAGCTGGATCAGGTGCTTACCGAATCCGGGCTGATCCGAAAAATTAGTATTTGCTGATTATCCGCAAAATCAGCAGGCTATTACGCGGGCATACTTGCCCTAGCGTTAGGTAAAGGCCTGACTGACGCCGGCTGGTGCTTGCTGCACCATCACGGAAAATAGCACACTGAATTTCGAGGATATCGCCATGACCGCACTTTCTTCTCCGGTAGCCATCGTGAATGCAACCGGCCTGCATGCCCGTCCGGCAGCCAATCTGGTCAATGTGGCCAAGCAATACCAGTCCGATGTGAAGCTGGTATACAAGGGTACCGAAGCGAATGCGAAATCGGTGGTCGGCGTGATGGGTCTGGATGTCTCCAAGGGGGACCAGATTCAGGTCAAGGCCAGCGGCAGTGACGAAGATGCCGCGATGAAAGCGGTCGTCGCCTGCATTGCCAGCGGATGTGGCGAAAAATAAACCAGCAGCAAAATCGATATGCAAAGGGGTGACCATCTGGTCGCCCCTTTTTACTAGGACTGCCGAAATGTTGCGAAATCTTGCGTCCAGTTGGCGCCATAGCCTGATCCGCTGGCAGAACATGGTTGTCCGTTAACTATTACCATGACAAGGCAATAAAAAATTACTGCGTAGTAAGACCAGCCCCAACTACACTACTACACATACAAAAAACCAGATTCGCGCAGGGCATGCCACTGCGAGATCTTTTGATCAGATAGTCGATCCAGAAACGAATTCCAGAGCACGTTACGAGGTTAACCATGACCAGTTCATCTTCCCAGCTTCAGTTATTGGCCCCGATTTCCGGTGTGATGTTCCCCATCGAGCAAGTACCCGATCCGGTATTTGCCCAGAAAATGGTTGGTGACGGAATCTCCATCGATCCGACCAGCAATGTACTGTGCGCACCGCTGACCGGTAAGGTCACCCAGCTGCATTCTTCCAAGCACGCTGTCACCGTGACGGCTGCCAATGGTGTCGAAGTCCTGATGCACATCGGTCTGGATACCGTGATGATGAAGGGCAATGGGTTTACCGCCCTGGTGAAGGAAGGCGATATTGTCGATGCTGGCCAGCCCCTGATCGAATTCGAGATGGACAAGGTCGCCATGAAAGCGGTCAGCTTGCTGACCCAGATCGTCATTACCAATGGTGAACTGGTCAGCAGTTATCAGCCGGCGACTGGCCTGGTCATTGCCGGCAAGGATGTCGCCCTGACACTCACACTGGCTGAAGGGGTCGAGACTGTTGCAGCGGCCAGTATTGGTGGTGAAGCCTGGTCCGACCCGGTACGTATTCCGAACCCGACCGGTCTGCATGCCAGACCGGCGGCCGTGCTGTCCAATGCAGCAAAAACCTACAAATCCGATGTAAAACTGGTTCGCCAGGGCGAAGAAGCCAACGCCAAATCAGTGGTCGCCATCATGGGGCTGGAAGTAAAGAATGGCGATGAAATCCGGGTCCGTGCCCATGGCCCGGACGCCCAGGATGCCGTGAAGGCACTGGTTGATCTGCTGAATTCCGGTTGTGGGGAGGATGTTGGTGCCATTCCGGTACCGAAACACAAGCCCGCTCCGCTGGACACCATCAAGCCGGCCAAGGCCAAGCCGAAATCGGATAACCCGAACGTGCTGACCGGTGTGTCCGCTTCACCGGGTCTGGCTGTCGGCAATGTCTTCCAGATCAAACTGGAAGAAATCCAGGTCGCTGAACAGGGTGAAAACCAGCAGGTCGAGCGCCGTCGTCTGGATGAAGCACTCAAGGAAGCACACGTTGAACTTGAAGCCCTGAAAAGCGAAATTTCCGATGCTTCCAAGGCCGAGATCTTCGCTGCACACCAGGAATTGCTGCAGGATCCCGATTTGCTCGACATCGCGATTGCCGCAATCAGCAACGGCAAGAGTGCCGGATTTGCCTGGCGCGAAGCGTATACCAAACACGCCGAGCTGTTGTCCAAGCTGAAGAACGAAGTGTTGGCGGGTCGTGCCAATGACCTGCGCGATGTTGGCCGCCGTGTACTGCGCCTGATTACCGGTACCAAGGAAGCCGAACTCCAGGTGCCGAACAATGCCATCCTGATTGCCGAAGAACTCACACCGTCCGATACTGCCAGCATGGATCGCACCAAGGTGCTGGGCTTCTGCACGACCGGTGGCGGCGCCACCAGTCACGTTGCTATTTTGGCGCGCTCGCTGGGCATCCCGGCCATCTGCGGCATTGATGAGGATGTGCTGGCGCTGGCCAATGGCACCCCGGTGATTCTGGATGGCAGCAAGGGTACGCTGCGCAAGAACCCCAGCGATGCCGAAATTGCCGATATTGTTGAACGTCAGGCCAAGCTGGCCAGCAAGCGTGCACAGGAAATGGCGGCTGCTTTCGAAGATGCAGTGACCAAGGATGGCCATCAGGTGGAAGTTGTTGCCAATATCGGCGGTCTGGAAGACGCTCAGGAATCGGTCAAGCTCGGTGGCGAGGGGGTCGGTCTGCTGCGCAGCGAATTCCTCTACCTCGAGCGCACCGATGCGCCGACTGAAGACGAGCAGACCCAGATCTACGGCGATATTGCCCGTGCACTGGGTAACGACCGCACGCTGGTGGTGCGCACACTGGATGTCGGTGGTGACAAGCCGCTGCCCTATCTGCCGATGCCGGTTGAAGAAAACCCCTTCCTCGGGGTTCGCGGTGTGCGTCTGTGTCTGGAAGAACCGGAAATCCTGCATACCCAGGTTCGCGCCATCCTGCGTGCTGCCGGTGATGTGAAGCTGGCAATCATGTTCCCGATGATCACCAGTCTGGAAGAAGTCCGCGAAGTGAAGCGCATCGTCGCCGAAGAAAAGGCGGCTTTGGGTATCAGCAATGATGTGCAGGTCGGCATCATGGTCGAAGTGCCGGCTACGGCCGTTATGGCCGAGCAGTTTGCCCGCGAAGTCGACTTCTTCTCGATTGGTACCAATGATCTGACCCAGTACACGCTGGCCATGGATCGCGGCCATCCGAAACTGGCCAAGCAGGCCGATGCCATGCATCCCGGGGTGCTGAATCTGATCAACATGACCGTCAAGGGTGCGCATGCCCATGGCAAGTGGGTTGGTGTGTGCGGTGGCATTGCCTCCGATCCGATGGCTGTACCGCTGTTGCTGGGTATCGGTGTCGACGAGCTGTCGGTGTCCGTACCGACCATTCCGGCCATCAAGGCGCTGGTGCGCACCCTGTCGAAGGCCGAGTGTGAAAAGCTGGCTGCCGAAGTACTGCAACTGGGTACTGCAGCCGAAGTCCGCGAGCGACTGTCGCGGCTGATCGACTAAAGCCAGGGGCCGGCTCAGGCTGGCCCATGCTGATGCAAGTGCCCATGGCGTCAGCCACGGGCTGTACATCACCTGCCGTTGCAGGTGGCAAGGGAGTAGTCATAAATGTTTTCCTCATTATTCAAGAAACTCGGTGGTGGTGATGACACCGCTGCTGCCAGTTCTGCCCCGGTGGCGGCGCCTGCTGCAGTGCGCAGCGAGTTGCCGCTGGTCAAGGCCTTGGGCGGCAAGAGCAATATCCGCAGTGCCACCCACATTGCCTATACGCGTGTGCGTATCGAGCTGATTAACCCGGCTTTGCTGGATGTGATTGCGCTGCGCCAGACCGGTGTGAGCGGCTTCTGCACCATCGCACCGGGGGTGTATCACCTGATCATCGGTGTCGATGCCGGGTTACTGGCCAAGGAACTCGAATAAGCCAGACTGCCAAAAAACCCGTTGCTAGCAACGGGTTTTTTTCTGGTGAAGTCGATTCCCCTGTAGTGATTGATGAGCTTGGCTTGGGGAAATGCTTTAGGGGAAATGCCTTGGGGTGATTTCCGAATCGTTTTTTTTATTCAGAAGTGCAGAATGGGTTACACATAAATTCATAAATGGCCGTATGCAGCTGCAGTAATGGCATCGCACGGCATTCAGGAGTCGATAACCATGTTCAAACAGGCATTTGCAGTTCTGCAGAAGATCGGCAAGGCACTGATGCTGCCAGTGGCCGTATTGCCGGTAGCCGGGCTATTGCTCGGTATTGGTGCTTCCAATTTTTCCTTTATCCCGGCCGTGGTCTCGCAGATCATGGCCCAGGGCGGCGGGGCGATTTTCGGCCACCTGCCGCTGATTTTCGCCATCGGCGTGGCGCTGGGTCTGACTGAAAACGACGGCGTTGCGGGGATTGCCGCAACTGTCGGCTTTGTGGTGATGGTTGCCACCATGGGCGTGATGGCGGGGGCGCTGGGCGTCGAGCCTGCCACCGTCATGGGCATGAAGTCGATGGAAACTGGCGTGTTCGGCGGGATCATCATCGGTGCCGTGGCCGCGACGCTGTTCAACAAGTACTACCGCATCGAGCTGCCGCCGTATCTGGGCTTCTTTGCCGGCAAGCGCTTCGTGCCGATCGTGACCGGTATTGCGGCGATCTTTGTCGGCATCATCCTGTCCTTCATCTGGCCGCCGGTGCAAAACGTGATCAACAGTTTCTCGCACTGGGCGGCTGTTTCCGATCCGCGCACTGCCGCAACGGTTTATGGCTTTGTCGAGCGGATGCTGATTCCGTTTGGTCTGCACCACATCTGGAACGTACCGTTCTTCTTTGAAATGGGCAGCTTTACCGATGCTGCCGGCAAGGTCGTGCATGGCGACATTAACCGCTTCTTTGCTGGCGACGCGACTGCGGGCATTCTCTCGGGGGCCTTCCTGTTCAAGATGTTCGGTTTGCCGGCCGCTGCGATTGCTATCTGGCATTCGGCCAAGCCGGAAAACCGTGTGAAGGTCGGCGGCATGATGGTCTCGGCCGCGCTGACTTCCTTCCTGACCGGGATTACCGAGCCAATCGAATTTGCCTTCCTGTTTGTGGCCCCGGTGCTCTATGTCATCCACGCCGTGCTGGCAGCATCGACCCAGTTCATCGCCAACACGCTCGACATGCACATGGGCTTCACTTTCTCGCAAGGTGGCATCGACTTCCTGCTGTTCAATGCCTTCGGCGTGCATGCCAAGAACTGGATGTACGTACTTATTTTGGGTCCGATCTACGCTGCGATCTACTATTTCACCTTCCGTTTTGCGATTGCCAAGCTCAACCTGAAAACCCCGGGTCGTGAAGACGACGAGGTTGCTGCCAGCGGTACCGCCGTTGCCGGCAATGACAAGATGGGCAAGGCGCGCGAGCTGGTGATTGCATTCGGTGGCGCGGCCAACATCAAGAGCCTGGATGCCTGCATCACCCGTCTGCGCATCAGTGTGGCCGACATCAGCAAGGTAGATCAGCCGCGCCTGAAGGCTCTGGGCGCCGCCGGGGTCATGGTGGTTGGCAATAACGCGCAGGCGATTTTCGGGACACTTTCGGAAAACCTGAAAACCGATATGCAGGAATACCTGAAATCCGGTGGTGCAGGTACTGCCGCCGCACCGGTCAGCGCTACCGGCTTCGACAAGCTGGCGCTGCAGGCGGCACTGGGCGGCAAGGCCAATATCGTCAATGCCGAAACCGTTGCAGCAACCCGCGTTCGCGTCGAGCTGGCCGATGGTGGTGGTCTGGATGAGGCCGGGCTGCAGCAGCAGGGTGTTTCCGCTGTCGTGGCACAGGGCAATAATGTGTTCCACCTGCTGGTTGGTGCACAGGCCGAACGACTCACCCAGGCTTTGCATTAATACATTGCCATGTATATGCCATAATTCAGCACGATAATTGGTCTGCGGACTGATACCCATTCAGCAACGCCACTGCCCAGCAGTGGCGTTGCTTTTTCCAGCCCGGTTCCTGCCTGATCTGGCAAAAATACCAATGGCAAGTCGTAAAAGATCACAGGCTGTTGCGTGATGAGCAGCGATAATTCACGTCAATTCAACAACTTGACCCGACTGCCAGTCTGACTGCCATGCATGCAGCTGGATGGCTGCAGGTCGCAAGGCATGCTGATCCGATCCATTCTGACCCTGTTGCTGCTGGCCACCCTGATCGTGCTGATGACGGTGGCGAGTGCAGCCTACTCGCCCTCTCTCGCCATTAGCCTGCCCACGGCTAGCCAGATGGTTGCCCGCAGCGTGGCATCTGCTCCCTCTCCCGCGCCTGCCAGTGCGGTGGCCCAGCCCGAGGCCGACCCGCCGATCAGCAAGGCGGATCGCGATCTGCTGGTGCTCAATGTATTCAACGAGGCGCGTGGCGATACGCCAGAGGGCATGCGGGCCATTCTGGCCGTGACCATGGCGCGTACCGAATCACAGTGCTTTCCGGATACTATCCGCGAGGTGATCTACCAGCCCAGGCAGTTTTCGTGGACTCACCAGCGCGGCACTGCCCGCACGCTGGCAGCGGCCAAGGCCCGCGAACCCCTGGCACTGGCCAAAGTCTGTGCGGTTGTCGATGAGTTCATCGGCGATGGGGCACCGGCGGGTGATGAATTGCTGTATCACGCGCATAGCGTACGGCCGGTCTGGGCCGGCTCCAGCCAGCTCAAGCGCAGCCGGGTTCTGCGCCACCACGTGTTCTACCAGCACAAGAACTGCTGAGATCTGCCGGGTAACACCGTCGGCTTGCCCTTTTGCTTGCCGGCTGGCTTGGCTATAACCAAGGGGCATGATTGCGACGGAGCCCCCGATGTCCCCCGAACTGCAGCGCCTGATCCTGATCGCCCGGCGGCATCCGCGCCTGGCACTGCGCTGCTATCAGCGGTTGCAGCAGCAGGCCAGTGCGGCCGGCAATACCGCCTGCGCGCTGGATGTGCTGTACCAGCGTTACTTCACGCTGGAGCGGCTGGGCGAAGCCGGACAACTGCAGGAAGAACTCGAGCACGGCCTGCAACTGGCCCGGCAGCAATGCCTGGCCGTGCAGGCCGGCAAACTGCTCGAAGCGCTCGGGCGTGTCCACTTCACCCACAGCGAATATCGCGAGGCGATCGATTGCTGGACGCAATGCATCGACAACAGTCTGCTCAGCGGTGATCTGGCCAGTGGAGTCGAGGCACGCATTGGCCTGAGCCAGATCAGCAACGAGTTGGGCGACCCGGGGCAGGGGGCGCGGTATTTCATGGATGCTGCCGGCCTGATCGATCAACTCGATGATCACTATCTGGCAGCCAAGCTGGCGCTGAACCGCGGGGTCAATTACTTTCATTTCAACCGCATCGATGATGCCGAGCAGCAGTTCCGCCTTGGGCTGCAGCACGCTCAAGAGGGTGGCATCGGCGAATACGTTGCCGAGGCTTACTGGCATATCGGGCATGTGCTGTATGACCGGTGCGATTATGCCGCAGCCAGGCAGCATACCGAGCTGGCGTTGCAACTGGCACAAAAGCATGGCTATCTGTGGCTGCGCAGCGTGGCGTATGACACCTTGGCCAGTGTGTTGCAGGCACAGGGCGATGTGCCGGCAGCGATGGTGCTGTGCGAGCAGGCGCTGGAATTCGCCGAACTGACCGGTTCGCTGTATCAGCAGGCACGTCATCTGGGCACGCTTTCGGCCTTGGCCGAACAGCAACAGGATATTCCCCGAGCACTGGCCTGGGCGCGCCGTCAGCATGCGGTCGAGGCGGAAATGAACCGCCTGAGCGCACCGGAGCGCATGCAGGCCTTGCGGGATTACGATCTGCTGCAGAAACCGGTGGATGAGCAGCTGCTCGACCTGTCTGCCGATCCGCTGATCAACCATGGCACCCAGTCGGCCCTGCAGCTGCTGGCCGAACGGGCCGCTGGCATTTTGCGCATCGACTGGCTGGGGGTCTGGGTCTTCGAGAGGCCGGCACGGCAATGCCGCTGTGTTGCACAAAGCCCGCAGGGGCAATTGGCGCAGATCGTGCTGGGAGCATCACAGCAGCCGCAGCTGTGCCGGCATCTGCTGGCTACCGCAAGCCCGGTGGTTGCCCCCGATGCACGTCTGCATCCGGCGGCTGGCGATCTGCTGGCACTGTTCCCCGGGCTGACGGTGCAGTCGGCGCTGGAAATGCCCCTGCGTGTGCTCAATGCCACGGTCGGTGTCGTTTCCTTCGTGCAGACTGGATCCCCGCGCAAATGGAGCCGCGAAGATCAGCAGCGGGCAGCCCATGTCTGCCACCTGTTCGAACGTGTCTTCGTCAATCAGGAGCGCGAACGCCTGCAGGAAGAAATGCAGCTCAGTGAAAAAATGGCGTCCCTTGGCCGGCTGGTGGCGGGCGTTGCGCATGAAATCAACACCCCGGTCGGGATCAGCATCACGGCAATCAGCCATCTGCAGGGCGAGTTGAAGAGCCTTGGCCTGCAGCTTGCGGAAGGCCGGCTGGCCAAATCGGCACTGCAGGCCTTCATGCACACGGCCAATGACAGCGTTGGTCTTACCTTGCGCAATCTGGAGCGAGCCGCCGGGCTGATTACCAGCTTCAAGGAAGTCGCGGTTGATCAGGGCAGCGATGTCTTTCGGGCCATCAGCCTGCGGCATTATCTGGAAGAAATCTTTTCCAACCTCGGGCCGGTACTGCGCCGCAGCGGGCATGCCTGGGAGCTGGCATTTCCGGATGGCGACATCGAGTGCCAGACCTACCCCGGCGCCCTGGCGCAGATCATCACCAACCTGGTCAATAACAGCCTGCTGCATGGTTTCGAACAGCAGCAGCATGGGCGGATGACCGTGACCGTACGGCGGAGCGAGGGGCTGGATGTGCTGCTGGAATACCGCGATGACGGTGCCGGCATGGCGCCCGACATTCTGCGGCGGATGTTCGATCCTTTCTTTACCACCAAGCTGGGCCAGGGTGGTAGCGGGCTGGGGATGAACATTGTCTACAACCTGGTGACGGGGCGGCTGAAGGGCCGCATCAGCGCCGAAAGCCAGCCTGGCCAGGGTGTGCGTTTCCTGATCGGCTTGCCACAGCTTGAGCCCACTGCCGAGTGAGGACGCCCTGTCTGCTTGCCGGCAATTGATACAATGCCGGGTATGTAAATCAGCGTGCTGATTTTATTCAGTTACGGGCTTATACCCAAGATCATAATGAACAAAGCCCCGGCGATTAGCCGGGGCTTCTGAATTGGTGCAAGGCATTTCGGACTCAGCCCTGCTCAAGTCATCCGCGAGGGATGCGCGCACTATAAGGTCCAAGTGTTACAGGAACATGGCGGACATCCGCCATGGAAAGCGGGTGTTCTCTGACTATACTGGACAGAAATTCCATCGGGATGACCCACCATGTTCCGGCGTTACTGCATTGCGCTGCTGCTCACTCTGCTGACCGCCTGCTCACCGCCGCAAGAGCCGCTGCGCATCGGGCTGAATGCCTGGCCGGGCTATGAATTCCTGCATCTGGCCGAACAGCTTGGCTATTTCCGCGACGAGGGCGTCGCTGTCAGAATTGTCACGTTCAGTTCTTTGGCGGATAGCCTGCGTGCCTTTGAACGCGGTCAGCTCGACATGATGGGCTCGACGCTGATCGAGCCCTTGCTGGCACGTGATACGCCCGGCGTGCAGCCGGTATTCATTTACGTGGTGGATTACTCCAACGGTGGCGACATGCTGCTGGCCCGGCAGGATATTCCCGATATCGGCGGGCTGCGCGGCAAGACACTGGCGCTGGAGGGCCGTACGGTCGATGTGCTGACTGCCCACTATGCGCTGGCCAGCGCCGGCTTGCGTTTTGCCGATGTGCAGGTGCACAACTACCCGCAGGCCAATGGCGTGCAGGCCTTTCTCGATGGCAAGGTCGATGCCATCCAGACCTATCCGCCCTTTGCCTATCAGTTGCTCAATAGTGGCCGGGCACACCGGCTGTTCGATACCCGCCAGGTGCCGGGGAAGGTCATCGATGTGCTGGTGGCCAGCCATGCTGCCGTCGACGGGCGCAGCGCCGAACTGGCGGCGGTACTGCGCGCATTCAACCGGGCGCGCGAGTATTGGCGCCAGCATCCCGAGCAGGCCGATGCCATCATGGCAGAGCGTGAAGGTCTCAGTGTGGCCGATTTCCGCGCCGCAATGGCTGGCATCAAGCTGCTGGGGCTGAATGATCAGGAGATCTATCTGGAGCAGGGCGGCCTGCAGCAGGCATTGAACGAGACGCATCAGGTGCTGCAGCAGCTGGGGCAGGTGAAAAGCCCCCCCTGCATGACGGGGTGCATCAGCGCCGTGCCATTGCAAGGAGCGCGCCGATGAAGGCCTGGCGCGACAGCCTGCACTGGCGCCTGCTCGCGCCCACCTTGCTGCTGGCGGGGCTGTTGGGGCTGATCGTGGTGATCTTTGCCTGGTGGCATTCGACGCAACAGATGGAACGCAGCCTCGAGGAGCGTGCCCGCTTGCTGGCGAACGCCGTGCTGTTTGCCGCAGAGAGCAGCAGCCAGCAGGCCGATCTGCAACGTTTCGTCACGGCCATCGGCGCCGGCAATGATATCGAAAGCATTGTGCTGGCCGGTAGCGAGCCGCTAAAGGTGATTGCCGGAACCCAGCAGGAGTGGCTGAACCGGCCGCTGGACAAGCTGGATAATCCTGATCTGCGGGCAGACATGCAGCGCACGGTACAGGCCAGCCAATCACACTATGGCTATAGCGAACATGAAAGTGTGTATGAATACCTGTCACCAGTGGCTCTGACCGTTGATGATCCGGCCAGTGGCCTGCCGGTGATCCAGCGTGGCGCGCTGGTCATCCACCTGAGCGCGTCTTCCCTGCAGCAGCAGATTCTGCTCAATACACTCAAACTGTCGCTGATGCTGAGTCTGCTGGGCAGTCTGCTGCTTTTGGGCATTTATCTGTTGCTGCGCCGGCTGGTGCTGCAGCCGGCAGGCCGGATTGTGTCAGTGATCGAACGTCAGCAGCGCGGTGATCAGACCGCGCAGTGCGCCTTGCCGTTGCGGGACGAAATGGGGCGCATCGGGCTGGCGCTGGATACCCTGATGGCGTATCGCCTGTTGCGTGAGGAGGCCTTGGCACAGGCGCGTGACGAAGCCACGGCGGCCAATACGGCCAAGAGCGCGTTTCTGGCCAATATGAGCCATGAAATCCGTACCCCGATGAATGCCGTACTGGGTTACGCCAATCTGCTGCAGGATAGCGCGCTGGATGACAGCCAGCGCGAGTATGTCGATGCCATCAATGTGGCCGGCGAATCGCTGCTGGGGCTGATCAACGACATTCTCGACTATTCCAAGATCGAGGCCGGCAAGCTCGAACTGGAGCAGATCGTTTTCGATGCGCGGCTGCCCTTCGAGGATGCCGTGGAGCTACTGGCCGGCAAGGCCGCGGAAAAACAGCTGGAGCTGGCCGCCCTGATCGAGCCGGGTTTGCCACCCAGGCTGATCGGCGATCCCGGCCGGCTGCGCCAGATTGTGCTCAATCTGCTGAGCAACGCGGTCAAGTTCACAAGCGCCGGACAAGTGGTATTGCGGGTGAAGTCCCGGCAGAGCGATCCGGCGCAGGTGCAGTTGCAGTTCAGCATCAGCGATACCGGTATCGGCATGGATGAGGCAACGCTGGCCGGCTTGTTTGCACCTTTTACCCAAGCGGATAGCTCCACCACACGCCGCTTTGGCGGTACCGGGCTGGGGTTGTCGATCTGCAAGCGTCTGTGCGAGGCCATGGGCGGGCAGATCGGCGTCAGCAGCGAGCCCGGCAAGGGGACGACCTTTACCGTCGATCTGATTCTGCCGGTCGATCAGGAATCGGCGGTGCCGGAGCCGGCGGCTGTGGCCGTCACGTTGCGCGATGTCGAGGTGCTGGTTGTCGATGATCATCCGCTCAATGTCGAATTGCTGCGGCTGTATCTGGAAAGCTGGGGCATGCGCGTCACGGCAGTCGCCTCAGCCGCGGCCGCGCTGCAGCTCTGGCAGGAGCGGGCCACGCCGTTTCCGCTGCTGCTGCTGGACGAGCATCTGCCTGACATGGACGGACTGGCTCTGGCACAGCAGCTGCGCGAGGCGGCACCGGCCAGCCGCATGGTGCTGCTGACGTCGTTTGCCATGCGTGGTCAGGCGCAGCAATGTCGCGCGGCCGGTTTCAGCGCGTATCTGGCCAAACCCTATCGGGCCCGCCAGCTGCACGAACTGCTGCATGCGGTACTGGGCGAGCCGCAGCACCCGGTCCAGCTGATTACCCGCCATTCGGTGCGCGAGCAGCAGCAGCAACAGAAGCCGCATCTGCTGGTGGCCGAGGATAATCCGGTCAACCAGCGGGTCATCACGCTGCTGCTGGAAAAGCTGGGCTACCGCATCGACGTGGTCGACGATGGGGCCAAGGCCGTGGCCGCAGTGCAGATGGGCAGCTATCCGCTGGTGCTGATGGATTGCCAGATGCCGGAGATGGATGGGCTGACCGCAACGCGGACCTTGCGCGATCTGGGATCGGAAGTGGTGATCGTTGCCCTGACGGCCAATGCGTTTGACAGTGACCGCGAGGCCTGTCTGGCGGCGGGGATGAATGACTTCCTGGCCAAGCCGGTGAAAGCCGACGAGCTGGCAGGCATTCTGGGCAAATGGCTGAATACCGGCACGACGCTTTGATACCGGGACGATTAGTCCTGGATCCTGAGCTGTTCAACCCTTAGCTTGAGCAGAGGCCAGTATGGCGCGGTATAGCCGCGCAGCCAGGGGCGTCGCAGGCGGATGAGGATACGAAACCAAGGCGACTGGCGGCGTGCAGCGCAATGCTGGCAGCGCGCACAGAGCCAGTCGCGGTCAAATCCGGCCCATTCGCCCGCGATGCAGGCAAGATTGGCCGAGACAGCGGGGGCGACTTCGAAATCATGAATGGCCAGGATTTCAGGCCAGCTGTACGGCGAGGCGGCGAGAACCCGGGCGATGTGTGCCAGCCGAAAATCAGCCAGCTCGGTATCCAGCCAGAATTCGGCCAGAGCTTCCCAGACTGGCAACCTGGTTTGCAGATCTTCGCTGGATAAGGTCAAGGTGCACGCCTCTGCCTCACTGTTCTTCCGGCAGCTCCGGCAGCGCTTTCAGCAGTTCGGTATAACGCGCCAGATCAAACCCGCGATCCTCTTCCAGCATTGCATCCATTTCATTGACCAGCACCACGGCGATCAGCTCGATGGCATCGTCGCGTTCCAGCATACCCAGCAGCAGGCGGTTGAGTGTCTGGCGCACGATGGGCGGGTTGCTTGCCGCGATCTGGTTTTCCACCACGGCAAGGATTTCTTCGGGGGCGACTTCGTAGGCTTTCATAAGGGTATGTCTCTGTATGCTTTTATTTGAATGGCTTACATTGAAATAGATAGTCAGGTATTGGCCTGGTCCAGCCGCATCACCTTGTCTTTCAGCCGCCACAGCAGCAGCAAGCCGGGCAGGCCGACCAGCATGGAAATCTCGAAGAAATGCACCCAGCCCACTTGCTCGACCAGATAGCCGGAGCTGGGGCCGACGTAGATTCGTCCGACTGCCGCCAGCGCCGAGAGCATGGCGTAATGCGTGGCGCTGGCCTCGCCGCGCTTGCACAGCGCCATCAGGAAGGCGACCAGCGCCGCCGTGCCCATGCCGCCGGCGAAGTTGTCGATGCTCATCGCACCGGCCAGCAGAATATCGAAGCCACCATCCCAGGCGGTGATGGTCTTGCCATTCATGAAAACGCGCAACGTTTCCGGTGACAGCGGCAGATGCAGGCTGCCCAGCGCCCCCTTGCCAAATACCGCCAGCGCCCAGAAGCCGAGGTTGGAAATGACCTGCAGGATGCCGAAGAGCAAGAGTGACTTGTACAGTCGCAAGCGCAGCATCAGCACGCCACCGACAATGCCGCCCAGGATGGTCGCGATCATGCCGACCACTTTGTTCACCACGCCGATCTCGGCCATGCTGAACCCGATGCCTTTTTGCAGGAAGGTCACCGACAGCACCCCGGCAAACGCGTCGCACAGTTTGTAGAGAATGATGAGCAGCAGAAAGGCCCAGGCATTTTCCATGCGGAAATACTGCTGCATCGGGGCGAGCAGCAGCTCGAAACGTGCCAGCCGCGCGGCTTTCAGCGCGCAGGGGATGGCCAGTGCCAGCTCGCACATCACAAAGAGCAGCCCGACCCAGTTGTTCTTGCTGTCGGGGCTAAAGTCGCTCCAGCCAGCCAGATACCCCAGCAGCAGCAATGCCTGTTGCGCCAGCAGATAGCCCAGCCAGGCACCGGCCAGCATCGCGATAAAGCCGGCGAGCTGGCGCCATTCGCCAAACACACGTGCGGCGACCAGCCAGGTGCAAGCCACTGCGGCAAGCAGCGCCAGCGGAATCGCCCAGGCCTGGCCGAGCAGCGGCAGCAGCAGCCACAGGGTCAGCCCGACCGAACCGGCGATCAGCAGCAAGGCCAGCGCAAAGCGCAGGAATTCGCCGCTGCTGTGGCGCTCGTGAAAGGGCAGCTTCGGTGCGATCAGCTGGGTGAGTACGGCCACGCCGGCCATCAGGCCTCCCAGCAGTGCACAGGTCTGACCCCAGCCGATGATTTCGGCCAGTAGAAACGCCAGTCCGCCCGAAGTGAGCATCGCGATGCGGTAGCCCAGCACTCCGAGTGCCGCGGCAACACCCCGTTCGGCATCTTCGGTCACGTCGACCCGGTAGGCATCGACGACGACATCCTGCGACGCGGAGAAAAACGCCACACCAACCGCACAGAGCGCGAACAGGGCGATATTGCCGGCCGGGGAAACGCCGGCCATGAAGAACAGCAGCAGCGCCAGTGCACTCTGGGTAATCAGCAGCCAGCCCTTGCGCCGTCCCAGAAGTGGCGGCTCGAAACGGTCCATCAATGGGGCCCAGAGGAATTTGTAGGTGTAGGGCAGCCCGACCAGAGCCAGCAAGCCGATGGTCTTGATATCGATGTTGTCGGCAGTCAGCCACGATTGCATTGCCTGGCCAGTGAGAGCCAGCGGCAGGCCGGAAGCAAAGCCCAGCAGCAGGATGGCGGCCATGCGGCGGCTGGTGAACACGGACAGGTAGGTCTTGAAGCGGTCGGAAAAGCTCACTGCGGCAGTCCGGTAAGGGGAGGGGGCTGGCCGCGCCGAGGCGGCCGGGTAGTCAGATCGGGTAGTCGTAATCGGCAATCAACGGTGCGTGATCGGAGAATTTCACGTCCTTGTAGATGCTGGCGCTGACCGCGGTACTGGCCAGTGCCGGTGTGGCAATCTGGTAATCAATGCGCCAGCCCACGTCCTTGGCATACGCCTGCCCGCGATTGCTCCACCAGGTGTAGCCGGGGGCCTGCGGATAGAGCGAGCGCCAGACATCACGGAAACCCAGTTCGCCGAAGACGCGGCCGATCCAGGCGCGTTCTTCCGGCAGGAAGCCGGAATTTTTCAGATTGCCCTTCCAGTTTTTCAGGTCGATTTCGTTGTGGGCGATGTTCCAGTCGCCCATCAGCAGAATGTCACGGCCGGATTGTTCCAGCTGGGCCAGGTGTGGCGCGAAGACGTCGAGAAAGCGGAACTTGGCCTGCTGGCGCTCCTCCGAGCTGGAGCCGGAAGGGAGGTAGACCGAGATCACGCTCAGCTTGCCAAAGTGCAGTTCGATATACCGGCCTTCCAGATCGAATTCCTCGACACCCAGACCGATGATTACCTCGTCGGGCTGGCGGCGGCAGTACAGGCCGACGCCGCTGTAGCCTTTCTTTTCGGCATAGTGGAAGTAGCCGGTGTAGCCGTGCGGCGTGCGCATCAGTTCGCTCAGGTCCGCTTCCTGCGCTTTCAGTTCCTGCAGTGCGATTACATCGGCGTTCGTCGTCGCCAGCCAGTCGAAAAAGCCCTTGTTGGCGGCTGAACGGATACCGTTCAGGTTGGCGCTGATTGCCCGCACGCTAAAACCCCTTCCAGATAAATGCTATCCTGTAGCGCTTGAACCCGTTTTTGCTACAGGATTGTTTGCGATGTCCGATTTCCGCCGCGACTTTATCGAATTTGCCGTCGAGCAGAATGTGCTGTGTTTTGGCGAGTTTATCACCAAAGCCGGCCGCCCCTCGCCGTACTTCTTCAACGCGGGGCTGTTCAGCGATGGTGCCTCGGTGGGCGAACTGGCCCGCTTCTACGCGCAGGCGGCGCTGGCCTCACACGTACAGTTCGATGTGCTGTTCGGACCGGCCTACAAGGGCATCGTGCTGGCCGCGGCGACAGCTGTAAAGCTGGCCGAAGCGGGTACCAATGTTCCCTTTGTGTACAACCGCAAGGAAGCCAAGGATCACGGTGAAGGTGGTGTCCTAGTCGGTGCTCCGCTGAAGGGCCGTGTGCTGATCATCGACGATGTGATTTCTGCCGGCACCAGTGTGCGCGAATCGGTGAACCTGATCCGCAACGCCGGTGCCGAGCCGGCTGGCGTGCTGATCGCACTGGATCGCATGGAGCGCGGGCAGGGCGACTTGTCGGCGGTACAGGAAGTCGAGCAGCAATTTGGCATTCCGGTCATTCCGATTGCTACACTGAATGACTTGCTGGCTTATCTTGCAGCCAAAGACGGCATGGCTGAAAATCTGGCGAAAGTGGCGGCCTACCGCGCGCAATACGGTATCCGCTAGCCCTTGAATCGATTGGAGTGGCGCTGAATGTCCAGGCTTCTGCTTTCCCTGCTGTTGTGTTTCGTGGCCGGATCGGCCTTTGCCAAGATGTACCGCTGGGTCGACGAGAAAGGCCAGGTGCAGTACAGCGACAAGCCGCCCAGTGGTGTGCAGAAAGTCTCGGAAGTCGACCGGAACGGGCGGGTGCGCACCGGGCCGGACGGACAGATCATGACCGATGACGAGCGAGCCAAGGTTGATGCCGAGAAGCGCAAGCAGCTGGAGCTGGAGCGTCGCGACAAGGCGCTCCTGCAAACTTACAATAGCCTGGAAGAATTCGATGCCCGCCGCGATCTGCAGCTGGATGCGGTGAAGGCCGGGATCACCAGTAATGAAATGCGCCGCAAGACCGTCGCCGAGCGACTGCAGAAGCAGCAGGCGCAGGCCGATGGCTACCAGAAGCGCAAACGTGCCGTGCCGGATGATCTGAACAGCGAAATCGAGCTGACTCGCAAGGAAATCGCCGATATCGACCGCAATATCGCCAAGCAGAAGGAAGAAATGGATTTGGTGCAGCAGCGCACCGAAGCTGACAAGAAGCGCTGGAGCGAACTCAAGGCCAAGCAGAACCAGCCCCGCTGATGCGGACTTGATGCACCTTAAAGTGACTGTCACGGCTGGCGTGGCATGATCACCACATCAGGGAAAGACCCCTGTTGCCCAATCTGGACGCTCACGGCAGATTGGCTGTTTCGCAAATCTGTGCAGGGTAGGGAAAGGGATGAACAAGCAAGTCAGGGCGGTGCTGGGTATTGATATCGGTGGTACGGGCATCAAGGGTGCGCCGGTCAACATCGAAACCGGCGAGCTGCTGGCCGAACGCCATCGCATCGAAACGCCGCAGCCTGCCACACCCGAGGCGGTTGGCAAGGTGGTGAGCGAGCTGGTCGAGCATTTCGCATGGACCGGGCCGGTGGGCTGTACTTTCCCGGCCATTGTGCATAACGGCCAGACGCTGTCGGCCGCTAATGTCGACAAAAGCTGGATCAACGCCCAAGCCGAGCAGATCCTGGGCAAGGCCTGTGGCCTGCCGCTCAAGCTGGTCAATGATGCCGATGCCGCCGGCCTGGCCGAGGTAACTTTCGGTGCAGCGCATGGCAAGAAAGGCAAGATTCTGGTGCTGACGCTGGGTACCGGCATTGGCAGTGCACTGATTGTCGATGGCAAGCTCATCACCAATACCGAATTCGGCCACCTGATTTTCCCCAAGGATGGCATCGCCGAGCACTACTGCTCGGCCAGGGTCAAGGAAGAAGGCGGTTTGAAATGGAAGGAATTCAATCCGCGCCTGAATGCCTATCTGCTGCATCTGCAGCTGCTGTTCTCTCCCGATCTCTTCATCATCGGTGGCGGGATCAGCAAAAAGGCCGACAAATTCATCCCTGAAATGCAGGGTTTGCGCTGTGCGGTGGTGCCTGCCGAATTGAAGAATGAAGCAGGTATTGTGGGCGCTGCACTCGAGGCTGCTGCCTGCTTTGCGGCGTAAGCCAGCCCCCAGTCAAGGCATTCGTCAGGCCCGGCATTGCCGGGCCTGCGTTTTCTAGGTGGTTTTAAAGACGCTGACTGACTCGGAGAGATGTTCGGCGGCGTTCTGCATTGCCAGTGCATGTTGCGACATGGTTTCGCACAGCTGCAGATTTTTCTGTCCAGTACTATCCAGACTGCGCATGGCCGCGCTGATCTCGCCGACGCTGTTGCGCTGTTGCTCGGAAGATTGGGCAATCTCGGCCAGTGAGCTGGCCAGTTCGCCGATCTGGTGGTCAACCCGCTTGCTCTGTCCTGCTGCTGTTCCGACCAGTTGATCGCCTGCATGAATCTGGCTGACCGAGCCCTGCACCAGTTCCCGGATTTCGTGTGATGCGGACGCGCTTTTCTGGGCCAGCGAGCGAACCTCTGCGGCAACTACGGCAAAGCCCCGCCCGGCCTCACCGGCTCTGGCTGCTTCCACGGCAGCGTTGAGCGCCAGAATATTGGTCTGGAATGCAATGCCATCGATCAGACTGGTAATTTCGCTGATTTTCCCGGCACTTTGCGTGAGCGCTTTCATCGCTTGCTGTACTTCGCTCATTGCCTGCAGCCCAGCCACGGCCTCCTGGCGGGCTGCGTTGGCGCTGCCAGCTGCCAGCCTGGCCTGCTTGCTGTTCATGGCGACCATCTCGTTCAGGTTATTGCTGGTGGCGGCGGTTTCCTCGGTGGCGGCCGCCTGCTGGCTGGCCAGTGATTGTAGTCCTTGGGCGCCTTGCTTGAGCGCGGCGGATGTCGCCGCAACGGACTCGGCTGCCTCGCGGATGCTGCCGATAATGTGTTGCAACTGGCCGGCAGTGGTATTGGTGCTGCCAGCCAGTTCGGCAAAGGTGCCTTGATAGTGCCCGCGCATCCGGACAGTCAGATCACCCTCGGCAAGCAGTGCCAGTGCCTTGGTGAAGTCATCCAGGCTGAGCTGTACTGCATCGAGCAGCTGATTGACCTGTCCTGACATCTCGGCAAAGAACCCGCTTTTGTTATCCAGTGCTATCCGGTGTTGGAAATCGCCCCGCGCTGCAGCCGAGATGGCGCGACTGATTTCGCTGGCGGTCTGGGTGGCTTCGGTGTGATCGGTGAATTCCGCGACATGGCCGATCAGCTTGCCCTGCTCATCCTGAACCGGGGTCAGCACGATGCTGTAGAGCAAAGCGCCCAGCTGGGCTTCGCCACGTTGTAGCGTCTGGCCGGGATGGATGGTCGCGTTACTGCTGGCGAGCAGTCCGGTCAGGCGCTGCTGATTGCGCTGCAATTCTGCGGTAAAGCGCGAGGTTCCTGCGTGATTGCTGTAAATGACGATCCCGTCATCATTGGTGATCAGGATGGGGGTCGTCACCTGGTCAAGTGCTTCCTTGATGCGCCGGGTGAAGCTGGCCATTTCGGCCGCTTCGGCCATCCGCTCGCGGACTTTCTCGACCTCGCTGGAAATCAGTGCTTTCAGGCCCTGCATCGAATCAATCTGCAGCTCGAATTCGCCCTGGGTATACATGCTGGTCAGTGCGGCCATTTTCATCTCGATGGCTGTGTGTGAGCGCACCAGATCATTCACCTGATCGGCCATTTCCCGGTAGCCACCCACAAAACAGTCCAGCGGCATGGTGGCATGGATGTTGCCGTTTTCATGCTCTTTGGCCATGGAGAGCTGCTCGCGCATGAAGCGCTGCAGCATTTCGGACATCTGCTGCAGATCGGGCTGCACGGCAGCCAGTTCATCCATGCCATTCAACTGTTGGCTAAGACGGAATTGCCCCGCACTGATTTCACCAAGGCTGCTGCGCAGCACCGCCAGATTGCGGCGAGTACCGAAATAGAAGCCAGCCAGCAGCCAGGCGGCGAGCAGTACGGCTGCCATACTGATGGCCAGCACCAAGCCCAGTCGTTCCCAGCGCTGCTGGATACGTTTGGCCAGCAAGTCATCAAGGGTGCTCAGTCCCGGCGAAATCAGTTCGGCTGCACTTCGCATGGCAGCTTCTCTGGCGCTATTGAGTGCCGGGTCAGCCGGATTGGCTGCTGCACCCTGCTCCAGCGGTGTGCTGATCTGCTGTCGATAGTGTTCAAGCAGGGTTTTACTGGCGGACTGGAGCTGCGCGAGTTCCTTGCCAAGCGCGGCTACGCTGGCGTGTTCGGCACTGGCCTTGTCGAGCGCAAGCTGCATGCCAGCCAGTTGGGCAGTCAATCCATCGGGCAGACTCAAGCGCTCGGTCAGGCTGGCCTCCTTCCTGTTGCTGGCAGCCAGGAGAGCCAGCACGGCTGGCAAGCGCCCTACGATCATGTCCCCGGTGTAATAGCTGGCAATTTCCGGATCAAGAATGAGGTTGGAATGATCGTTTGCCACGCTGATCAGATTTTGCAGCGCGGCAAATTGCCCCTCGGGAGTACGCGCCTGCTGAACGGCCGCCATGACCTCTGTCGTGCCAAGCTCGTGATGAAGTTCGCCGGCTTTCTCCAGTGCATCGCTACTGGCCAGCCGTCCCTGAGCAGACTCGGCCAGAACGTCCATTGCCAGCCGGATTAGGCTCACACCAGCGCGTTCACGCTCGGCAAACTGGATATCGCTCATCGCCGCCTGCCAGACAAAGCTCAAACAGAGCAATAACGGCACCAGAAAAACGCCACTGACCAGCAGGAATTTTCGCGGATAGCTCAAGCGGTCTAAGAGACGGGTAGCTGGGTTAAACAGGGACATGCAATGTCTCCGGGGCGTGTATCAATCTCTTAAAAATAGACGAAATAGGTGAGTAAACCAGTCAACTAATCCCTGTTGCCATTCGGTGCTGTTCGGGGGTGTGAGGGCAAGTGGGCATTGAGCGACCAAAAAGGATAGAGAAATGGATCGGATTGCCTGTTCGCGCCGGACTGGTGTGTGGAGGTATACGCAAGCCCTTGTTTTAGCGTAGAATATCGCCCCTTTTGCTTCACATTCATTCAGGGCAGCGATTTCCATGCTTTATCCCACCCGATATGACGTCATTGTGGTCGGTGGCGGCCACGCCGGCACCGAGGCCGCGCTCGCCAGCGCGCGCATGGGGCGCAAGACGCTGCTACTGACGCACAACATTGAAACGCTGGGCCAGATGAGCTGCAACCCGTCGATTGGCGGCATCGGCAAGGGGCATCTGGTGCGCGAAGTCGATGCGCTTGGCGGCGCGATGGCGCTGGCGACCGACATGAGCGGCATCCAGTTCAAGACGCTGAACGCCAGCAAGGGCCCGGCGGTTCGCGCCACGCGGGCGCAGGCCGACCGCGTACGCTACAAGGCGGCGATCCGGCACATGCTGGAAAACCAGCCCAATCTCGACATTTTCCAGCAGGAAGTCAGCGATTTGCTGCTGATTGGTGACAAAGTGGCGGGTGCGGTCACGCAGATCGGAATTCGTTTTGAAGCGAGCGCCGTAGTGCTGACCGCTGGCACCTTCCTGGGTGGCAAGATTCACGTGGGCCTCGAAAACCACGTTGGCGGGCGCGCTGGCGACCCAGCCTCGCTGACCTTGTCGCAGAAACTGCGCGAGTTGCAGCTGCCGGTTGGGCGCCTGAAAACCGGTACCCCGCCGCGCATCGACGGCCGCACCATCAATTTTGAAGTACTGGAGCGTCAGCCCGGCGATACGCCCGAGCCGGTATTCTCCGCTCGTGGCACCCGCAGCATGCACCCGCAGCAGTTGCCATGCTGGATTGCGCACACCAACACGCAGACGCACGACATCCTGCGCAGCGGCTTTGACCGCAGCCCGATGTTCACCGGCAAGATCGAAGGCGTCGGCCCGCGCTACTGCCCGTCGGTCGAGGACAAGATCAACCGCTTTGCCGACAAGGACAGCCATCAGGTCTTCCTCGAACCGGAAGGGCTGGATACGCATGAATATTATCCGGGCGGCTTTTCCACCAGCTTGCCGTTCGATATCCAGCTCGCCGCGCTCCGCTCGATCCACGGGCTGGAGAATGCGCGCATCCTGCGCCCTGGCTACGCCATCGAATACGATTACTTCGATCCGCGTGCACTGAAAGCCAGCTTCGAAACCAAATCGATTGCCGGCCTGTTTTTTGCCGGTCAAATCAACGGCACCACGGGCTATGAAGAAGCCGCCGCACAGGGGCTGTTCGCCGGCATGAACGCCGCGCTGTTCGCGCGTGATGAAGCGTCATGGTGTCCGGGGCGTGACGAGGCGTATCTGGGGGTATTGGTCGATGACCTAACCACACTGGGGGTTACCGAGCCATACCGCATGTTCACCAGCCGTGCCGAGTTCCGCCTGCAACTGCGCGAGGACAATGCCGACCTGCGCCTGACTGAACACGGCCGGCGTTTGGGTCTGGTGGGAGACGAGCAATGGGAACTGTTCTGCCGCAAGCGCGATGCGGTGGAAAAAGAATTGCAGCGCCTGAAATCCACCTGGGTGAATCCGCGCATTTTGGAGGCTGCGGAAGCCGAGCGCGTGCTGGGCAAGGCGATCGAACGCGAGTACAACCTGGCTGATCTGCTGCGTCGGCCCGAAGTCAGCTACACCAGCCTGATGACGCTAGCCTGCGCGCAGCCCGGCGACGGCGATGCCGTGACTGACGAGCAGGTCGTCGAGCAGGTGGAAATCCAGGTCAAATACCAAGGCTATATTGACCGCCAGCAGAACGAAGTCGCCCAGCGCGAACAGCTCGACCAGTTCCGCCTGCCGGCTGATCTGGATTACACGCAGGTGGTGGGTTTGTCCAAGGAGGTGCAGCAGAAGCTCAACGCTCACCGTCCGGAAACCATCGGCCAGGCCGGGCGCATCTCGGGGATTACTCCGGCGGCAATTGCGCTGCTGGTGGTGCACCTGAAAAAGCGCCAGCTGGGGGCAGTGGCACAGCAATAATTTCTGCATGGGGTATATTCATGCAGTCATGAATTTTATTGGATTGCGCCTTGATACCAAGTTAAGTATTCAGGCGTTTTCCCTGCTAATTAGGCACCACACATGAGTAATCTTGCATCGCAACTGTCCTCCGGACTCGCCGACCTGTCCCTGCCGCTGACAGACGCCCAGCAGCAGAAGCTGCTTGACTACGTCGCCCTGCTGGGCAAATGGAACAAAACCTACAGCCTGACCGCCATCCGCGAGCCCGAGCGCATGGTCACCCATCATCTGCTCGATTCACTGGCGCCGCTGACGGTGCTGGGCGAGACGCCGCTGCGAATTCTCGATGTGGGCTCTGGCTTCGGCACGCCGGGGATCCCGTGGGCCATTGCGCGGCCGGATTGGCAGCTGACCCTGCTGGATTCGAACCACAAGAAAACGACCTTCCTGCGCCAGGCTGTCATGGAATTGCAATTGGACAATGTCACGGTGGTGACGGACCGGGTGGAGCAGTATCATCCGGAAGCGCCATTTGTCTGCATCACCTCGCGGGCCTTTGCCGAGCTGAAGGATTTCGTGCAGTGGACCGGCCATCTGCTGGCTGCAGGCGGGCAGTGGGCGGCGTTGAAAGGGGTCTACCCGCATGAGGAAATCGCGCATCTGCCAGCGGGGGTTACCGTTGCCAGGGTGGATGCGCTGGCGGTGCCCGGGCTGGATGCCGAGCGTCATCTGGTGAAACTGCAGCAACAGTAAGTACTACATACGGATTCAAGCAATGAAAATTCTGGCTATTGCCAATCAGAAGGGCGGGGTGGGCAAGACCACTACCACGGTCAATCTGGCCGCCAGCCTTGCCCATCTCGGCAAGCGGGTGCTGCTGGTCGACCTCGACCCGCAGGGCAATGCCACGATGGGCAGCGGCATCGACAAGAGCAAGCTCAAACACACCGTGTACACCTTGCTGATCGGTGAATCGAGCGTTGCAGAGGCCATTCAGAACTCGGAAACGGGCGGCTTCGATGTGCTACCGACCAATCGGGAACTGGCGGGGGCCGAGGTTGAGTTGGTCGATGCCGACGCACGTGAGTCGCGGTTGAAATCGGCGCTGGAAGCGCTGGCAGGGCAGTATGATTTCGTGATTCTGGATTGCCCGCCCGCGTTGAACCTGCTGACCCTGAACGCACTGGTGGCTGCTGATTCGGTGATGATTCCGATGCAGTGCGAATACTATGCGCTGGAAGGCCTGTCCGATCTGGTCGGGACCCTCAAGCGCATCAAGCAGAATTTGAATCGCAAGATTGAAATCGAAGGGTTGCTGCGCACCATGTTCGACCCGCGCTCGACGCTGGCGCAGCAAGTGTCCGATCAGCTGGTCAAGCATTTCACCAGCAAGCTCTATCACACTGTTATTCCGCGCAACATCCGCCTGGCCGAAGCACCCAGCTACGGTCGCCCGATTCTGGCCTACGACAAATCGTCCAAGGGGGCGCAGGCCTACCTGCAATTGGCCGAAGAGCTGCTGGCAAGGCATAATCCGCAGCATTCGGCACAAGCGGTTTAAGCAAAATGGTCAGCAAGAAATTCAAGGGTCTCGGGCGCGGTCTGGATGCGCTGATGGGCGATAGTGCGCCGGTAGAAACGCTGCAGACGCTATCGGTGATGGCGCTGACAGCCGGTAAGTATCAGCCGCGCAGCCAGTTTGACCCCGAAGCCTTGCAGGAGCTGGCCGATTCGATCCGGGCGCAGGGACTGATGCAGCCGGTGCTGGTGCGCCCGCTGGGTGACGAGCGCTATGAAATCATCGCGGGTGAGCGCCGCTGGCGCGCGGCCCAGTTGGCCGGGCTAACCGAAATCAGCGCCCTGGTGCGTGATATCCCGGATGAAGCCGCGCTGGCGATGGCCCTGATCGAAAATATCCAGCGCGAGAACCTTAATGCCCTGGAAGAGGCCACCGGCCTGCAGCGCCTGATCGACGAATTCGGCATGACCCACGAATCGGCCGCCGAGGCGGTGGGCAAGTCACGCGCCACGGTGACCAATCTGCTGCGTCTGTTGTCCTTGTCCGAGCCGGTGCGTGACATGCTGATGGACGGTCAACTCGATATGGGCCATGCCCGCGCCTTGCTGCCGCTGGATACCCTGCGCCAGCTTGAAGCGGCGCGGCTGGTTGCCGTGAAAGGCCTGTCGGTGCGCGAAACCGAGGCACTGGTCAAGCGTCTGCTGGATGGTCCGCAGCAGAAGCAGCAGAAAAAGCCGGATCCGGATGTGCTGCGCCTGTGCGAATCGCTTTCGGAGAAAATCGGCGCCAAAGTCACACTGACGCCGGGGCGCAAGGGCTGCGGCCGGCTCACCATCGAATATGGCAGCCTTGATCAGCTGGATGCGCTGATTTCCAAATTCTGACACTGGATCAATTGGTGTTTTACCTTACGCTTGCGTGTAATTTTCCGTAACGGGTGTGTTGCGCACTGTTTCAGTGCAATGGCATGGGGCAGCAAAAAAAAACCTGTTCCGTCAATGTGCAAAATTGACGGAACTCAAGCTAGCTCCGTATAATCGCCGGGTTTTGCTGATGGTGGCACATGGTCAAGAAGGCGCAAATTTTCGGCGTGATCCGCATGCAGGTCGGGATCACTGTGGCGCTGGTTCTTCTCCTTGCGCTGCTGGCAGGCAAGAGCGCGGCGCTGTCCGGGCTCTGTGGTGGCGCAATTTCGCTGCTGGGTAGCCTGCTGTATGCCCGCATTGCCTTTCGCACTGCGTATGCCCCACCAGCCGCGTTATTACGAATGCATTTTGCAGCAGAGATGGCCAAGCTGGCTTTGACCTTTGTCGCCTTTGCTGCATTGTTTGTTTTTTATCGGCAGGTTGCTGCGCTGTGGGTGTTTGTCGGATACCTGGCAGCTGCGAGCGCCTACTGGTTCGGGCTTTTGTTTAAATTCGACGGTAAGAAATAACATGTCAGCATCTTCGAACGGACCTACCGCAACCGAGTATATCCAGCACCACTTGACACACGCTGGTGCTCATTCGGGTTTCCACCTGGATACTTTCTGGGTTGCCCTGATTCTCGGTTTTGTTTTCCTCGCCATCTTCGGTTATGCCGCCCGCAAGGCAACTTCCGGTGTTCCGGGCAAACTGCAGAATTTCGTCGAGCTGATCGTCGAAATGGTCGACAGTCAGATCAAGGATGCCTTCCACGCCAAGAGCAAGGTTATCGGCCCGCTGTCGCTGACCATCTTCGTCTGGATTTTCCTGATGAACTCGATGGACTTCTTGCCGGTGGATCTGCTGCCCCTGATCGCTCAGCACATTGGCGGCGCGCTGGGTTATGACCCGCATCATGTCTATCTGCGCGTTGTTCCGACTGCGGATGCCAACCAGACGTTCGCCATGTCGCTGACCGTAGTGCTGTTCATCATCGGTTTCTCCATCAAGGCCAAGGGTCTGGGTGGCTGGATCAAGGAACTGTTCACTGCCCCGTTCCATGCTGACGGTTTTATGAAGATCATCCTGGCTCCGGTGAACTTTGCCTTCCAGTTGATCGAGCTGGCGGCCAAGCCGATTTCCCTGGCACTGCGTCTGTTCGGCAACATGTATGCCGGTGAGCTGATCTTCATCCTGATCGCGCTGCTGCCGTTCTGGATCCAGTGGGTGCTGGGTGCGCCGTGGGCCATCTTCCACATTCTGGTTGTTACCCTGCAGGCCTTCGTATTCATGATGCTGACCATCGTGTATCTGAGCCTGGCGGTAGAAGATCACTAAGCTGTACCGAATTCTGTAAAGAATCGAGCCGGGGCGGTACTGCCGGTCTGGCGCGTGTAATCCCAACCTTTGTTTTACTCAACCTCAACTATCCTCTTTAGGAGATTTTTAAATGGCTGTTGCTGAAATCGCTTCCGTACAAAGCTTCACCGTTATCGCTGCTGCGATCATCATCGGTCTGGCTGCTATCGGTACCGCTCTGGGCTTTGCTATCCTGGGTGGCAAGTTCCTCGAGTCCTCCGCTCGCCAGCCGGAAATGATCCCGGTTCTGCAAACCAAGCTGTTCATTATCGCTGGTCTGCTGGACGCGATCTCCATGATCGGTGTTGGTGTTGCCATGCTGTACACCTTCAACAACCCGTTCCTGAACGCTGTTGTAGCTGCTGCTGCTAACTAATCATCCGATCAGCCTTTAAAGGAGGATTTTCAGCGTGAATATCAATTTGTCTCTGCTTGGTCAGATGATCACCTTCGGGATCCTGATCTGGTTCACGATGAAATTTGTCTGGCCTCCGCTGACTCAGATGATGGAAGAGCGTGCCAAGCGCATCGCTGACGGTCTGGCTGCTGCCGACCGCGCCAAGCAGGATCTGGCCAATGCCGAAAAGGCGTCGGCCGACAAGCTGCGCGAAGCGAAGCAACAGGCCGCCGAGATTATTGCTTCGGCAGAAAAACGCGCTGCCCAGCTGGTTGAAGAAGCCAAGGTTGCGGCCAAGTCCGAGGGCGAACGCCTTCTGGCTGGTGCTCAATCCGAGGTTGACCAGCAGGTTCACCAGGCCAAGGAAGCCCTGCGTCAGCAGGTAGCCGAACTGGCTCTGGCCGGTGCTGAAAAGATTCTGCGTAGCGAAATCGACGCGAACAAGCACAGCCAATTGTTGGCATCTATCAAAGCGGAACTGTAAGAACAGTCATGGCAGAAAACATCACCGTCGCAAGACCCTATGCCGAGGCTGTCTTTCGTCTGGCGAAAGAAACCGGCACGCTGACCCAATGGTCCGACGTGCTGGGCTCGCTCGCGCTGGTAGCCCAGAACGAGCAAGCGCTGGACGTGGTGGCCAATCCCAAGTTTTCCGCTGCTCAGGCGCAGGCCCTGCTGACGGATATTCTGGGTGGCGCGGCAACTGACGAAGTGAAGAACTTCATTGCCGTACTGCTGGAAAACCGTCGCTTCGCCCTTTTGCCGGCGATCGCCGAGTTGTTTGAAACCTACAAGGCAGCCAATGCCGGCGAGGTGGAAGCCGATATCGAAACGGCTTACGCCCTGTCCGATAGCGAGCTCGGTGAGCTGACCGCTGCCCTGAAGCAACAACTCAATCGCTCGGTGACTGCACGCGTGAGCGTTAATCCGGAACTGATCGGCGGCGTAAAAGTCACGGTCGGCGATCTGGTGATTGACGCCTCGGTACGCGGCAAGCTGGCAGAATTGGCCACAAGCCTGAAGAGCTAGGAGATTTTTTAATGCAACTCAATCCGTCCGAAATCAGTGAACTGATTAAAGCTCGGATCCAGAATCTGTCGGAAGGCGCGCAGTCCAGCACCACTGGTACCGTTGTCTCCGTAACCGACGGTATCGTCCGCGTACACGGCCTGTCCGATGTAATGCAGGGCGAAATGCTGGAATTCCCGGGCAACACCTTTGGTCTGGCGCTCAACCTCGAGCGTGATTCCGTGGGTGCCGTAGTACTGGGTGAGTACAAGCACATCGTCGAAGGCGACGAAGTGAAGTGTACCGGCCGCATTCTGGAAGTTCCGGTTGGTCGTGAACTGGTTGGCCGCGTGGTGAACGCACTGGGTCAGCCGATCGACGGCAAGGGCCCGCTGGGTACCTCCAAGACCAGCCCGATCGAAAAGATCGCTCCGGGTGTAATTGCCCGTCAATCCGTATCCCAGCCGCTGCAAACCGGTATCAAGTCCATCGACACCATGGTGCCGATCGGTCGTGGCCAGCGTGAGCTGATCATTGGTGACCGTCAGACCGGCAAGACCGCCGTTGCGCTGGACGCGATCATCAACCAGAAGGGTACTGGTGTTACGTGTATCTACGTTGCGATCGGCCAGAAGGCTTCGTCGATTGCCAACGTCGTACGCAAGCTGGAAGAGCACGGCGCCATGGGTCACACCATCGTTGTTGCCGCTTCCGCGTCCGAATCTGCTGCACTGCAATACATCGCGGCTTACTCCGGTTGCACCATGGGCGAATTCTTCCGTGACAACGGTGAAGATGCCCTGATCGTGTACGATGACCTGTCCAAGCAAGCCGTTGCTTACCGCCAGATCTCCCTGCTGCTGCGCCGCCCGCCGGGCCGTGAAGCATTCCCGGGCGACGTATTCTATCTCCACTCCCGTCTGCTGGAACGCGCTGCGCGTATCAACGACGTGGAAGTCGAGAAGCTGACCAACGGTGCCGTGAAGGGCAAGACTGGCTCGCTGACCGCGCTGCCGATCATCGAAACCCAGGCTGGTGACGTTTCCGCCTTCGTTCCGACCAACGTAATCTCGATTACTGACGGTCAGATCTTCCTGGAAACCGACCTGTTCAATGCCGGTATCCGTCCGGCCATGAATGCCGGTATCTCGGTATCCCGTGTGGGCGGCGCCGCTCAGACCAAGGTGATCAAGAAGCTGGGTGGTGGTGTACGTCTGGCTCTGGCTCAGTATCGTGAACTGGCTGCGTTCGCGCAGTTTGCTTCCGATCTGGACGAGGCTACCCGCAAGCAGCTGGAACGCGGCAAGCTGGTTACCGAGCTGATGAAGCAAGCTCAGTACAGCCCGCTGAAGGTTTCCGAACTCGGCGTTACCCTGCTGCTGATCAACAAGGGTTCCTACGACGACGTATCGGTTGAGAAGGCTTTGGCTTTCGAAGCTGCCTTCCTGTCGCACCTCAAGGCTAACCATGCAGATCTGCTGGCTCGCGTTGATGCGAAGGGTGAACTGTCTGGTGAAGACGAAGCTGCCATCATGAAGGCAGTGGAAAGCTTCAAGTCCAGCGCTGCCTACTGATCGATATTGAGACGAGGATCAGAACATGGCAAGCGGTAAGGAAATTCGCACCAAGATCAAAAGCGTAAAAAATACGCAGAAGATCACCCGCGCCATGGAAATGGTTGCCACGTCGAAGATGCGCAAGGCTCAGGATCGCATGCGGGCGGCCCGCCCTTACGGTGAAAAAATCCGTAATGTGGCTGCCCACCTGAGCGCTGCGCTGGTCGACTATGCGCACCCCTTCCTTAGCAAGCGCGATACCGTCAAGAAAGTCGGTGTCATTGTGGTGTCGTCTGACAAAGGCCTGTGTGGTGGCTTGAACACCAACATGCTGCGTCTGGCGGTCAATCGCCTCAAGGACTATGAGCAAAAGGGCATCAGCTTCGCCGTCACTGCGATTGGTAGCAAGGGTCTGGGTTTCATGAACCGTAGCCGCGCGAATGTCATTTCGCGTGTGGTCGGTCTGGGCGATACCCCGCACCTCGAGCAACTGATCGGGCCGATCAAGGTCATGATTGATGCTTACATCGCCGGTGAAGTGGACGAAGTACATATCGTCTACACCAAGTTCATCAACACGATGAAACAGGAACCGGTATTCGAGCAGTTGCTGCCGCTGTCAGGCGAGTCATTTGGCCAGCCTGAGCACGGTTACAACTGGGAATACCTGTACGAGCCGGATGCCAAGACCGTTATTGACGACCTGATGAACCGCTATCTGGAAGCGCTGGTGTACCAGGCTGTAGCGGAAAATATGGCGTCGGAAATGGCTGCCCGTATGGTGGCGATGAAGGCTGCGACCGACAACGCTGACAAGGTGATCGGCAACCTGCAACTGCTGTACAACAAGACCCGTCAAGCTGCGATTACGAAGGAACTGTCCGAAATCGTCGCCGGTGCTGCAGCGGTTTAATGGTTAGCCAACCCGAATTGATGAGAATTTAGGAAACGACGATGAGCCAAGGTAAAATCGTGCAAATCATCGGCCCGGTAGTCGACGTGGAATTTCCGCGTGACTCCCTGCCCAAGGTGTATGACGCACTCAAGCTCGTTGACCAGGATCTGACGCTGGAAGTCCAGCAGCAGCTTGGCGACGGTGTTGTGCGCTCCATTGCCATGGGTACCACCGATGGTCTGAAGCGCGGCATGAGCGTAGGCAATACCGGTAACCCGATTTCGGTACCGGTTGGTAACGCTACACTCGGCCGTATTATGGACGTACTGGGTAACCCGATCGACGAAGCCGGTCCGGTTAACGCAGAAACTGTTCGTGCCATTCACCAACCCGCCCCGAAGTTCGACGAGCTGAACCAGACCGTTGATCTGCTGGAAACCGGCATCAAGGTAATTGACCTGATTTGTCCGTTTGCCAAGGGTGGTAAGGTTGGTTTGTTCGGTGGTGCCGGTGTAGGCAAGACCGTAAACATGATGGAGCTGATCAACAACATCGCGAAGGCACACTCCGGTCTGTCCGTATTCGCAGGTGTTGGTGAGCGTACCCGTGAAGGTAACGACTTCTACCACGAAATGAAGGACTCCAACGTTCTTGATAAAGTGGCGATGGTCTATGGCCAAATGAACGAGCCGCCGGGTAACCGTCTGCGCGTGGCCCTGACCGGTCTGTCGATCGCGGAACACTTCCGTGACGAAGGTCGTGACATCCTGTTCTTCGTGGACAACATCTACCGTTACACCCTGGCCGGTACCGAAGTATCCGCGCTGCTGGGTCGTATGCCGTCTGCCGTAGGCTATCAGCCGACGCTGGCGGAAGAAATGGGTGCCCTGCAAGAGCGTATTACTTCCACCAAGACTGGTTCGATTACGTCCATTCAGGCCGTATACGTACCGGCGGATGACTTGACTGACCCGTCCCCGGCGACCACCTTCGCCCACTTGGACGCGACCGTGGTACTGTCCCGTGACATCGCCGCGCTGGGTATCTACCCGGCCGTTGATCCGCTGGATTCCACTTCCCGTCAGCTGGATCCGCAAGTCGTTGGTGACGAGCACTACTACGTTGCCCGTGGCGTGCAGTCCACCCTGCAGAAGTACAAGGAACTCCAGGACATCATCGCGATTCTGGGTATGGACGAACTGTCGGCTGAAGACAAGCTGACCGTAGCCCGCGCTCGTAAGATTCAGCGTTTCCTGTCCCAGCCGTTCCACGTTGCTGAAGTTTTCACTGGTTCCCCGGGCAAGTATGTACCGCTCAAGGAAACCCTGAAGGGCTTCAAGGGCATTCTCAACGGCGATTACGACCACCTCCCCGAACAGGCCTTCTACATGGTTGGCTCGATCGAGGAAGCAATCGAAAAAGCCAAGACCTTGCAATAAGGGGGTAGGCCATGGCGATGACCATGCATGTGGACGTCGTGAGCGCCGAGGAACTGATCTTTTCCGGTACCGCCGAGTTTATCTCGGCGCCTGCCGACAAAGGCGAAATCGGTATCCTGCCGCGTCACGCGCCGTTGCTCACCCGCATCCGCCCCGGTGCACTGCGCATCAAGCGAGCCGACAACACCGGCGAAGAGGATGTGATCCTCTTCGTTTCCGGCGGCCTGCTGGAAGTGCAGCCGCACGTAGTGACCGTACTGGCCGACACCGCGATCCGCGGTGCCGACATTGACGAAGCCAAGGCGATCGAGGCCAAGAAGAAGGCCGAAGAAGCGCTGAAGAACCACTCCGGTTCGATGGAGTTCGCGATGGCTCAGGCCGAGCTGATCGAAGCAGTCGCCAAGCTGGGTGTACTGTCCAAGATGAAGCATCGCGGCGGTCGCTAAGCGGAACGCACGCAGTCTTAGCAGTAACAATAAAGGGCAGCCTCAGGGCTGCCCTTTATTGTTTATGGGTATTGCCTCGCTGTCATGGAGTTTTCTGAGTTTCAGGTGTATACCAAGGCAAGTATGTGAACTGGCTCGCGTCAGGAAGCCACCGCTTGCAGATAAGGAGATAAATTGGCAATGTTACCGGACCTGTCTCCTGTCACTTCCCTGCCCGTACAGGGGCAAATCAGGATATGATTCACCTTTTACATAGCATCGCCGGCCTGCGCCCTGTGTGAGCCGGAGCAAAGCAGACAGCTGAATGAAGTGTGTTGATGATTTTCGTCTGAAGTTTGGCGACAAGGAATACGTGCCGATCATGATCGGCGGCATGGGTGTCGATATCTCGACGGCCGATCTGGCGCTTGAGGCTGCACGCCTTGGCGGTATCGGTCATATCTCCGATGCGATGATCAAGACGGTGACCGACCGCCGCTACCAGACGAAGTACGTCAAGGAAAAGCTGGCCAAGTACAAGTTCAACGTAAATAACGCCGACAAGTCCGTCGTGCAGTTTGACCTTGACCAACTGGCTGAAGCTCAGCGCATGCACGTGACCAAGACCATGGAACGCAAGCAGGGCGCTGGCATGGTGTTCATCAACGTCATGGAAAAACTGACGATGAACGCGCCGAAGGACACGCTGCGCGTGCGTCTGCATGCGGCACTGGATGCCGGCATTGACGGCATTACCCTCGCCGCCGGCCTGCATCTTGGCTCGTTTGCATTGATGGAAGATCACCCGCGTTTCCGCGATGCCAAGCTGGGTATCATCGTTTCATCGGTGCGTGCGCTGCAGTTGTTCCTGAAAAAGTCGGCGCGTACCGGTCGTTTGCCTGATTATGTCGTGGTCGAAGGCCCGCTGGCAGGCGGGCACCTCGGCTTCGGGCTGGACTGGGCCGAGTACGATCTGGAATCCATCGTGAAGGATGTGCTTGCCTGGCTGCAGGCGGAAAATCTTGCAATTCCGGTGATTCCGGCCGGTGGCATTTTCACCGGCAGTGATGCGGTCAAGTATCTGGAAATGGGCTGTGGTGCCGTGCAGGTGGCGACCCGCTTTACCGTAACCCGCGAATGTGGCCTGCCCGACAAGGTCAAGCAGGAATACTTCAAGGCCACCGAAGACCAGATCGAGGTCAACGAGCTGTCTCCGACCGGTTATCCGATGCGGATGATCAAGAGCTGTCCGGCAATTGGTTCTGGCATCAAGCCGAATTGTGAAGCCTATGGCTATCTGCTGGATGCCAGCGGCAACTGCGCCTATGTGACTGCCTACAACAAGGTGCTCGAAGCCAATCCGACCGCGAAGAAAATCTCCGAGATTCATGTCTACGAGAAGACCTGTCTGTGTACGCACATGCGTAATTTCGACTGCTGGACCTGTGGGCATTACACGTATCGCCTGAAGGACACCACGAATGTGCTGGCTGATGGCAGCTATCAGCTGTTGAGCGCCGAGCATGTGTTCAAGGACTATCAGTTCAGCAAGGGCAACACAGTCGCTTTGCCCCCGCTCGAAGCTTGATCGCCCTTCCCGCCATGAACAACGCCCGCGTTTGCGGGCGTTGTGGTTTCTGCTGTTATGCGTGAATGGGTACGGGCGCTGCGTCAGATTCCCGCAGGCAGATTGCCTGGCCGCGCGTGATCCTGCAGCGCAGCGGGCAGGCTCCAGCGCACAACCCCAGTAACACCCAGCGCATAGAGATAGCGCCCGTCCGGTGAAAATGCCAGATCGCGCAAATCACTGGCTTCAAAGCCGGTCGGCAGCTGCAGAGCAAGCGGGCTGCGCGCCACAGGCACATCCCACAGGGCAATCCGGTTGCTGGCTTTGCCGTCCCGTTCCTGCGCAAGCGCCAGCAGGCGGCCATTGGCTGAGCGCGCCATCGCCGACATGGCACTGCCCGGCTGATCGATGCTGGCTGAAAACAGCACCTTGCCCTGCCGGATATCCACGACGTAGGCGCCGTTCAGCCGCCGCGTTTCTCCCGAGGCATCGGTGAAGGTGCGCAGCCAGGGGCGGGCAACCCAGCCCGCCATCGACGCTGCCAGGGCTTGAGGTCCGGGATTATAGTTTTTGCTGTCCGCAGGCAAGGCAATACTGCTTAGGGTTTTGCCGCTCTCCGGATCAATCGCCACCAGTCCCCAATCGTCAGCGGCCCATTCCACACCGGCAGATTGCCCATGCACGGCTTGCAGATTGCCTGCCACTCCGGATTTCGCGCGCGCCGTTGCCGCTAGGGTCGTCGTGAACGTCGCATCGGCTTGCATCTGGCGAATCGTGTAATCCGGAATGGGATCATAAAAACGCGGCAGCTGATTGCTGCCCAGCTGCCAGTTTTGCCAGTCCCCTGCATGGCCAGGCAGCGCCTGGCTGCTGGTTTCGCCGCTGCGCAGATCATGGCGCTGCAGATACATGGTCTTGATGGTGCGCAGGCTGGACCACAGTGTTTGCCCATCGTTCGCCAGCGCCAGCGTGATGCCATTACTATTCAGCGGACTTTGCCACAGCGTTTGCCGTTGCGGAACGGCGGATGTCCAGCGATAGCGGTGCACGGTGGTGAGATAGGGATTGGCGTCGTCACGGGTGTAATGCGTTTCGCCCAGCAGCAGATCGCCGTTCGGCAACACCAGCAAGGTTTTGGGATCTGGTCTGAGGCGGGGCAAGGTGTCGATGGCGAGCGCCTGCCAGTTGTATCCCTCGCCCGGCAAAGCAGGCTCGGAAGCTGCCCGAATCTCGTGAAACTCGGGCAGGGGTGCGGCAGGGGGGGGCGGTTCCCAGAACTGCGGGGTATCGGCAATCGCAGTTTTGGCGGGCAAAGCAGCCAGCACCCTGCTGAGCAGGGCCTGCGGAACAATGTCGTAGGAATTCCAGGCCGATTGGCCGCAGCTGCCCATGATGCAGATTTTGAATTCGAACGGTTTATAGTCCGGGTTGGGATAGCGGTCTTTGCGACTGAGGATTACCGCCGTAAAGGGGGCATCGAGAAATGCGCTGACATCGTACATCCGGATGGTATCGGTCTGGATGAATCCGCCGGTTCTGGAACGATTTTCGCGGCTTGCCAGCCACTGCGGCTGCTCTGTTCGCTGCGCTTCGTTCGCCATGGAAATGTCTTGCACTTCGAAGATGTCGTGAGTGCGATTGCGCCCCATGGCCCAGGCATTTAGCTGCTTGAGATCGGCGGGAACAATGGCGCCAGCGGCAATCAGTTTCTGCCAGTCTGGGGCATGATTCTGGTCGATATACGCCTGTCGGACTTCCGGATGGCGTGATAGATAGAGCTGCCACCAGAGTTCGCCTTCTTCGTAGCGGTTCGCACCAGACATCTGCGTTCTACTGTAAAGAAGCGTGCCCTTTGTTTCCTCCAGCCGGAAACCTTCGCGCTTGAGCAGTGCTCTGACGGGTTCCTGCACTTCCGCCATGCTTGAAGGAATCAGCAGCACCACTTGCCTGGCCACCGTCGCCGTCGACGACAAGCGCGAATTGGGCGGCTTGGTCCAGTGCACCAGCGACTCACTGGTCTGTCCGGCGACCGGATACCAGTCCGGTTCAGCATTCTGGCTTTCGAACGGTTTGCTGGCGAGTTGCTCAGCCAATGTCTGGCCGCTCAGGCCGAGCAATGCAATCAGGAGAAGGCTGGAGGCGCGCATGGCTGTATATCGTCTGACACGAGGCATACATGGTGGCATGCGCTAGTGACGCTGTCGCAGAAATTGTGCGCAGTGCAAATTCTGTGCGTTCTTGCGCCAGCGCGTGAGCTGTCTGCCTGAATCGCCTATTGCACGCCATTTCTTACTCTCTGAGCTGCTTCTTCGAGAAGGCAAGCTATGTAACTAGCTGTGCAATTCGATTGCTGGCACTGTGCGTCTTATCCCTCTCGGCTAATGGACTACTGTCCTTGTCGCGAGGATGGCAGGAGAGGGGCGATCAATCACTGCAGCAAAGGTAATTAGGATTACCTCGGCTCAACGTGCAACAGACACGTGAACCCCTAGGAAGCAAAGTACGGCGCACGCACCCACAGGCATTTTAGTTTACGGCATCGGGGCGTTAGCCGTCGTGCTGACATATAATCAAACTCTGTTCCAGTTTCCCTGTGCCACCCACCAGTGGCTTGCCCAAGCCCTGTGCCCATGTCCGAGCAAGACCATTCCCCTGAACTGCGCCACCTGCAGCCCCTGTATCAGCGTTACGCCGCCAAGCCCGAGTTGTTGTTCCAGCTTGAACAGCAATTCGGCCTGCGCCGTGTTGCTGCGAATGACCCGGCCAAGCTGCCGGCACAGGCCGCATTGCAACTGAGCGAATATCTCTACCAGCAGGGGGATCCGCATGCGATGGCCTGGATCGCCAGCCAGCTGGATATGGCCGCTGGCGACGGAATTGTCTATTACCTGCGCAGCGCCATGACCTTGCGTCAGGCGCTCGGCGAATTGCATCGTCTTGGCCCAACCCTGTTTCCAGATGGCAACCTGGCGCTGGAAATCGGGCGTGACCGTTTCCAGATCCGGGTGCAGGCTGGCGACGGTGATAGCGCGGGGCCTGTACGCTTGGGGCGTGCGTTGCGCTACGAGGCGGTATTGGTTTGGCTGCGGCGGGTGATCGGCTATATAACAGGCCAGCCGCAGGTGCCTCTATCGGCTGCGTTGCAGCAGCCCTTGCAGGCCGCTGGCAGTGAACTGGTTGAATGGCTTGGAGTTGTTCCCGAAACGGGCTCGCCGCACTTTGCCCTTGCCTACCCGCTGGCCTTGCTCGACAGTGCCCTGCCGGGGAGCAGTACGGCCTTGCACCTCGGGCTGCGCGCGGCACTGGATCAGCGACTGAGTGTGTTGCGCCGTTCCGCCAGCGTGATCAGTGAAGTACTGGGCTGGCTGGACAGTCTGCCAAACCTGCAAGAGGCCAGTCTGGCTGCTGCGGCGGCAGCCCAGCATGTGGCAAGCAGTACCTTGCGCCGGCAGCTTGCGCAGGAAGGCACCCATTTTACCCAGTTGCTGAACGCATACCGTAAGGCCTATGCAGTTCGGGCTATTGTTAATACTGACGAAAAACCGGATACCCTTGCATTTTATCTCGGATATGCTGAGCGTAGCGTATTCGAGCGGGCATTCCGCCAATGGTGCGGGCTGAGCCCGATGCGATGCCGGCGCATGGCTCGCGAGCTGGGTACAGCGGGTAGCTGGGATACGCTGAGTGCAGTCGCGACACTGGGAGGAACCTGGCAACAGTCGTCATTGCAAACGCTGCTGCAGGGGCAAGAACGTCCCGATCCCTCGTTATTGCTGGCGTTGCTGCGGCAGGATCCGGTTTTGCATCCTTACCTGCTGGGCATGCTGTGCCTGCCCCGTTTTGGCGGCCAGGAACCGGATGTGCTGGATGATGTCGCCATGACCCGGCTGGGGTTGCCCCTGCTGCGTGATGTGGTTCATGGTCGGCCATCGGTGCCTTCTTCTCCGCGGATGCTGGCCTTGCAGCAGGCTGGCCGTACCCTCGCGAGCTGGTATGGCACAGCACGTGATCGTGACGGTATGCTACTGGCTGCCGAATGGCAATGGCTTGGGCTGGCTCTGTGTGACGCCGGTGACATCGTCGCGCTACGCCGTGCCAGCCTGCTGCTGCTGGTGTATTGGGGCTTGCCTGCCGGTTTGCTGCAGCCGCTCAATGACGAGGGACGTTCGAGCGATGAGGCCCGTTTCTTGCGGGATTGTGGTGCTGCTCTGCTGCAATTGCAGCGCGAACCGGGGCAGCTTGCTGCAATCAGCCGCGCGCTGGCGATTCATTTTCCCGGGCTGGCGCAGCGGGTGCTGGAAGAGCGGCTGGCGCTGTTGCTGGACGAACTCGCCCCCTGAGTCTCGGCCTGCCGGTTCCGGTCTTTTCCCTGGCGTTGCAACGGTAGATTGATGCCTAGCGGGGGCCGAAGCGAGGCGAGTCCGGTCCGGGCTGCGCCTGAATGGAACAAGGCCCGGATCAGACCGGGCCTTGTTGTGTGGCACTATCGCCAGTTTCTAGAACGGGTAGGCAGGCGTGGTTGCTGACAGATCAAGCCACTGGCCTGTCGAAACCTGATTGAACTTGCTGCGTTCCAGGGCATAGAACTGCTCTGGGAGTACCGGTAGATTCAGGTCCGCCACGGAATCCAGCGCCGTCTGCGACAGGGTGATGCCGTACATGGCGAAGATATTGCGCAGATCCTTGCCGATGATCTTCGAGCTCAGCACAAACAGCAGATCCGGATTGCTGATCTTGTTGTCGGCAAAGCGCCCCATGCCGTACTGATTCCGGTTGTTCGCATCCCAGGCTTTGGCTACCAGCCGGTCGCCCTTGGTCAGCAGCGTGAAGTAATCCATGCTGGCTTCCATGCTGGGGACCGCCTCATTGGCACGATAGCGGCTGAACAGGAAGGCGAGCTGGAAGTGCACGGCACGCATCGGATCCTGGGCATTCATGGTCCACAGCCGGCGCTGCATATCCAGCACCTTGTCGTTGCCATTAAGGCCGCTGGCACGATTGGCCACGATGTACTGGAACAGCTTGGGATGATCGGTTACGTGCCCGTTATCCACACCAATCAGCTTGTATTGCCGCATCATGTGGGCACTGGCCAGAATGTTGTTGTCGCATTCAACGACACAGCCCTGGCCGTTGAATTCGATGTGCATGACGCGCTGGACAGTGTTGTGACCCAGTTCGTGCGACCAGCCCCAGCCGGTACCCCCGACGCCTGCCGAGCCATCCGATGGGTTGCCCGAGCAGAGGAAGCCGCAAGCGGCCAGCCAGCCGACAAAGTGCTGCACATTCGGCGCCCGATGCAGCGGGCCGTCACAAGTCCAGCCGAATGCGGAACAGACTGCGGCCACATTCGCGCTCATCGGCATATTGCTGTAGCCATTGGCAATGTGGTTCGAGTCGAACAGCATGCCTTTCAGCTCGGTCTGCACATACCGTTCAGGATCAGCATTGGCATTGATGAACTTGGCAACTTGCTGGACCTCGCCACCGACCAGTTTGATGGTTTGCCAGCCGAAGTCCTTGCGCTGTGCCGCCGCGCGCGCTTCGCTGATTTCCGTGGCGCTCATTGTTCGGGTGAAGTCAAAGTGGCTGTACTTGACCACGCCCTTGACGCGCAGTTTCACGACTGAACCGGCTTGCGCACCGTTGTAGTTCAGAAAGAGCGGGCCACCGAACGGCGTAGTAAAGATGCGGGTTCCGCTAGTAGGCAGCGGCACGACGCCGGAAGTCGGATAGCGGGGGCGCTCGTAGTTATCGCTCAGCGGATTGCCCTGCGTACGCAGATAATTGGTGCGAACGCCGAGTGAGCTCGCGCCGGCGGCATCGACAATTTCAATTTCCACCGGCTTGCCCGGAATCGCTCCGCGACCGATTGCCGTATTGCCCGATCCCTGTGCGATGGTGACTTCGATGATTTCAGCCGTGGTGCTGGGTGCCAGGGTTTGCGCGATTGCCGGCATGTAATCACCCTGATCCGCCGAGGTCTTGGTGTAACGGCGGGCAAAAGCAACCCATGAATCGGACGCCATTGCGCGCAGGAAATCGATCGCGGGGCCGGTTTTGTTCAGTGGGCCATAGCGTACATTCGGACGCCAGACGTCGGCCCACAGCAAGAGCAGGCGGTGCAATTCGGTGTTGGGCTGGCTAAAGATATCCAGACCGCGGCTATCGAAAATCCGCATTTCTGCGCGCAGATCATCGATCGGGCCAATCGGTGCGGTATTGCTCCAGTCATGCACCAGTTGATCGTTCTGCAGCATGGCCAGGGTGTCGGCAAGCGCACCCATCTGGTCGATGCGTTTCAGGTGATCGGCGAGGGTCAGCCCGGCGGCGATATTGACCCGATTACCTGCAAAATAGTTGCCAGGGTAGCCTCCAATAATCATGCCCATGCTGGTGAGCACATGTTGCCCGTTGCCCGCACTCCAACTGTTGTGGACATATAGTACCGGCTTGCCTGCAGAGAGATAGCGGCTGGTTAGTGTGCCTACTATCGGATTGTCGGGAACCCCACGGCCAAACACGATGAGATCGCTGTTTTGCCAGCAGGTATTTTCCTCGGCCACATTGCAACTGACTGCTTCGGCATTCCAACCCATGGCCTTAAGTGTGGTAACTACTGGGGTGGCTGAGTAACCTGATGCTGCAACCCGGATCGTAGACCCTATTGCTGTATTGGCTTTACCAGTCAATTGCCAGGCAAGAACTCGCTTTAGGATAGGCAAGTGCTGTTTAAGATAGGTGGCCGGCGCAGGGGCTGCGAGTGCCGAGAAAATATCATTTCCATAGGCTACAGCCCTCCCAGACCCTTGCTGCGACCAAGCAGCAAGCACCTCGCCGCCATCGCTGACAAGTAATGGCGAGGCTGATGTGCTGATAAAGGGTGTGACGGTCACACTGTGCTGGCCCGGCGCATAACTGAAATCCTGAATGCCATTAAAGATATCAGCGGTAATAGCTTGTTGTTGTTGCTTGTACTGCTGAGCCAGTAACTGAGCGCGTTGCAAAATTGACTTGTGATCAGTTAGTGCTGCCGGATTTCCGCTTTTAAGAGCTGAATCAAGCAGAGCGTTCCCTGTCAACGTAGGTGTTGGGGTGGGGACAGGGGTAGGGCTCGGCTTTGGGGGGGGGGTAACTACTGGTGTGGTCGAGGGGCGCGGAGTTGGGGTCGCTGTGGGTACCAAGCTAGGTTTAGGCGTAGTGGTACTAACCGGTGTAGGAGTAGGCCGCAGCGTAGGCGTTGCAGTGGGTGCCGAACTGGGCTTGGGCGTAGCAGTACTAACCGGTGTAGGAGTGGGCCGCAGCGTAGGCGTTGCAGTGGGTGCCGAGCTGGGCTTGGGCGTAGCGGTACTAACAGGTGTGGGGGTGGGCCGCAGCGTTGGGGTGACAGTTGGGGCCGAGCTTGGCTTGGGTGTAGCAGTAGTAACTGGCGTAGGAGTAGGCCGCAGCGTGGGAGTAACGGCTGGGGCCAAACTCGGCTTGGGCGTAGCGGTAATAATTGGTGTGGGAGTAGGCCGCGGCGTTGGGGTGACAGTTGGGGCCGAGCTTGGCTTGGGTGTAGCAGTAGTAACTGGCGTAGGAGTAGGCCGCAGCGTGGGAGTAACGGCTGGGGCCAAACTCGGCTTGGGCGTAGCGGTACTAACTGGCGTAGCAGTCGGCCGCAACGTTGGTGTTGCTGCGGGGGCGATACTTGGCTTGGGTGTCGGAGAGAGTGTCGCCGTAGTTGGCGTGTTGTCCTCTGCCCATACCATTACCGTATGAGGGCTATCCGGGGCATCCCCTTGGCTGTACCAGCGGTTAACGTAGATTTTGCCTTTATACAGGACGCGAGTACCCGCCCGATCGTAGACAGTATCTGGGGCCCATGCAGCGGGCAATGTAGTGTTCGCACTGGCATCTGCCAAATGGAGAAAGCCAATGGCAAGTAGTGTGAATGAGGCTAGAAAAGGAGGGCGGTGCATTGCGCGTGATTCCTCTAACGGGACTATCGAGCTGCCGAGGATATTGAATATAAGATTTTGTTGATACTGCGGATGAGCTCATGTTTATGACGTTCGGGTTCGCCCCGACGAGAGGGCTGCTTCCGATCTATGGGCAGTGAAAGTGCAGCCGCTTCTCACGCGGTATTCACTGAACTTTAGGTAGAATCTAATGCACTTCGTGGCGCGACGGATCGTTGAATAGCAGTACGGTCTTCTTTTAATACCGAGGATGGCAACATGCAATACTGGCTGATGAAGTCTGAACCCGACGATGTCAGCATTGACGATCTTGCCCACCGGGGCGAGGTCGGTTGGTATGGGGTGCGCAATTATCAGGCTCGCAATTTCATGCGGGATGCCATGCAGCTCGGTGATGGCGTGCTCTTCTATCACTCCAGCTGCTCAGAACCGGGCATCGCCGGTCTGGCTGCGGTGTCCCGGCTGGCCTATCCCGACCCGACCCAGTTCGATCCCGCCAGTCCGTATTTCGATGCCAAGTCCAGTCCCGGGCAACCCCGCTGGTTGCAGGTTGACGTGCGCTTTGTCGCCCGAACCCGTTTGCTGGGGCTGGACGAGCTGCGACGCTATTCCGAGTTGGCCGGCATGCAGGTGCTGCGGCGGGGCAACCGGCTTTCCATCACCCCCGTTACCGAATCGGAGTGGACGTTCATCACGTCCTTGCTGGCATGCTGAGCCTGATTCTTGCCTGTCTGCTGGTCGGTGCCATTGCTGGTTTGCTTGCAGGCATGTTCGGCGTTGGAGGTGGCACGGTGATCGTGCCGGGTCTGCTCCTGGTTTTGCCGCTGGTGGGGGTCGGGCCGGCGGATATCCAGCATGTGGCGCTGGGGACCTCGCTGGCCAGCATTGTGTTTACCGGCCTTTCCAGTGCCCGGGCACATCAGGCTCGCGGTGGTGTGCACTGGTCTGCCGTGCAGCGCCTGCTGCCGGGGATTGCTCTGGGTACGCTGGCTGGGGCACTGCTGGCCGGGCGGATGTCCGGCCTGGTGCTGCAATGGATATTTGTCATTTTCGTCTATGGCATGTCGTTGCAGATACTGCTGGATATGAAGCCGGCTCCCGGAGCTTCGTTGCCCGGCTATGCTGGTAATGGTGCGGTCGGGGCGGTAATCGGCTGCCTCTCGAGCTGGATCGGGATTGGTGGCGGGGCGCTGACTGTGCCCTGGTTATTGCGCTGCAATCTGCCGATGAAGGTGGCTGTTGGTACTTCCTCGGCCGTCGGGGTGCCACTGGCACTGGCCGGAACGCTTGGTTATGCCCTGTCCGGCTGGCAGCAGAGCGGGCTGCCCTCAGGCAGCACGGGGTATGTGTATTGGCCTGCCGTCCTGGCAATTGTCCTGGCCAGTTTCCCGCTCACCCGATATGGCGCGGCACTGGCGCACCGTTTGCCGGCAGCCAAGCTGAAGAAGGCCTTTGCGGTATTGCTGATCATCGTTGCCAGCCGGATGCTGTATGGTTTGCTCTAGGCTGAGCTTGGTGTCCATGCTACTGCTGGCCAGCCATGGACTGACGCTGGCAGCTCCTGTTGTCGAGCCTACTGAGGAATGTGCAGCTGCCATGCGGGAATACCACCGCTTCGTGCTGGCGCAGCAGGGTTATGTCACACGTGCCGTCATGGAGTCCTCTTCTGCGGCAGATCAGCTGAGGCTGGCCTGTGATGGTTCACCGCAGGCCTATGAGCGTTCACTGGCAAGTATTCTGGCGCAGTACCGTCCAGCCGAACAGGCCGATTCTGAATCGGCGAGGCAGGTACTTGGCGAAGATACGCTTGGCGCCCTGCTGTTTCTGCTCAGTATTGGCGCGGCAGTGTCGGGTCACCCTCTGGACTGGTCCGGCACGATTTCATTTCACTGAGCATGTGGTTCAGGGTATTGCTGTGTGGCTCTTTATTGGAAATGGATGTGCGGTTATACATTGCAGCGTATCGTGGCTGGTCGCGCCGCCTTTCCAATTATTGCTGCGCTGCAAGCTGACAAATTGCTCAAGACCTTACAAAATCTGCCGATACTAAGGTAAATACCTGATATCGAACGATTTTTACCATGAGGCTGACCAAACTATTTCGCCAGTATCGCGCTCCGGTAGCGAATGAGGTAAGAAATGTCGCTGCCAGCGACGATGGCGTATTTTCCATTGCCGAGCTGCTGCCAGAATTTCCCCGCGCCACGGCGGATCAGCCGGGCTGGAATGGTGTCGAGCGGCGCAGTGGCGAGGATCGCCGACAACTGCATCGTCGGCAGGATGATGTACCGGCGATGCTGAATACGCGTGCCGGCCGTGACCGGCGACAGCATGGGCGACGTGTAGATGATCGTCCGGCTCTCAGCGGCTTTGTACTCAAGGCCTGAGCGCACATCATTCCGGCTTGTCATGCGGATGTCACCATTGCTGCTCTAGCATGGCGTGATCCCGGAGTATTGCCATGCCACGCTTGCTATTCCTGTTGGTTCTTCTGTACTGCGGTGCCAATGCCGCTTCTTTGTCTCCGGTATCGGTGGATGTCCGCGAGGAAAGCGGGCGCTTGCTGATCGAGGGTCTGTATCAGCCCCCGGTAAGCGCCGAACTGGCGCATGCCGTGCTGACCGATTACGAAGCCATGCCTGCATTTGTGCCCGGGCTGTCAAGCAGTCGCATTCTCCAGCGCGAAGGCCCGGTGCTGAAAATCAGCCAGCACGGGCGTTACCGCTTCGGGCCGTTTACCGTTTCTGGCGACAGTGTGGCGCGGATCGAATTGCGCGGGCGTGAAGAAATCCTTTGCCAGTCGCTGTCGGGATCGCAAGGGGAATTTTCCAGTATCACGGTGTTGCAGCCGCTTAATGGCAGTACCCAGATCCGTTTTCGTGCCCTCTGGCAACCTGGTAATGCCCTGGTCGCCACGCTGGGAACTGGCACGGTACGCGAGCATGTACGCGAGCAGCTTGCCAGTCTGCAGCAGGAAATGTTGCGCCGCGCCGCATTGGCCGGTAAATAAGTCACGCGGGCTGCCTCGCACGGAACCGGCCACCGGATTGGCGGGTCAGTCAGGTTTTACCCCGGAGAGCTGGCCATGGCTGCATGCCTGAAATTGCGTCCGCTGGAGCGCGAAGACCTACGCTTTGTCCATGAACTCGACAATAACGAATCGGTGATGCATTACTGGTTCGAGGAGCCCTACGAGGCATTCGTCGAACTGTGCGATCTCTATGACAAGCACATCCATGATCAGAGCGAGCGCCGCTTCATCGTCGAGGATGCATCCGGTGAGCGTGTAGGCCTGGTCGAGCTGGTTGAGATCAACCATATCCACCGCCGCGCCGAATTCCAGATCATCATCGCACCAGCGCACCAGGGGCGCGGCTATGCGTCCGCCGCGACACGGCTGGCACAGCACTATGCCTTCACGACGCTGAACCTCTACAAGCTGTCGCTCATTGTCGATTGTGCCAATGCGCCGGCCATTCACGTCTACAGCAAGCTGGGTTTTCGCGAAGAGGGCATTTTGCGACACGAATTCTTCGTGAACGGCGAATATCGTGACGTGATCCGCATGGCAATTTTCCAGCCTGACTATCTGGCCGGATTGCCCGGGCGCTGATTGCTCGTCACGACGGCACGTTTCCTGTTGAGCTGTGAATCATTGTGCCGCCGTGTCAGGATCGCTGGCTCAGTGAAAGCCCATCGCCTCCCCCGGAGTTGCCGGTGGAATCTTGTTGGCCGCGACCATGTTGTAGTTCAGCATGAAGTTGGTTGAACGATCAGTGCTTACCGTATCGTTCATCCACCACATCGGGTTGATGAACAGGGAGTCGTCCTGCGGCAGTACGCCGATGGCATCGTTGTCTGCATCGCCATCCCAGACAACTCGTGCCCAGCGCCAGGCAAAGCCGCGCACATACTGCTGGCCCAGTAGAATGCCCAGTCCCAGAACATCATCTTCTTGCGGAACGTCACCACGGGTTTTCAGCTCGCGGACATATTCAGTGATGCTGCGGACAATCTGTTCGGGGGGCGAGTTTTCATCCACCCCGATAAGTTGCAGTCCATGGTGGGTGTAATGGGCGAGGTCGTCGAGAATGTCCTGGTCCAGGTTGCTTGTTTCGGCCATTGCAATTCCTGATGTGGGTTAAGAGTGCTGATTACGCCAGCAATGTGCCAATATCATGCGCGCGCCGCAAGAATGAAGTTTGATTTGGGAAAGCAATGCAACGGCTGCCTGGCTGAACCCCGCCGCAGACTGGAGAAATGATGGCTGAATACGATGATCTCGAGCGATTTGTGGTGGCGCAGGAGGCTTACTATGCCACGGCCCTGGCCGAATTGCGGGCAGGGAAAAAGCGCAGCCACTGGATGTGGTTTGTCTTCCCGCAACTGGCCGGGTTGGGGCGTAGCGAAACGGCGCGCTTTTATGCGCTTTCGGGGCGGGAGGAGGCGCAGGCCTTTCTGGCGCATCCCCTGCTTGGTACGCGCTTGCTGGAATGTACTGCCGCAGTGCTGGCGCTGCCCGCGCCGGATCTGCTGCAGCTGTTCGGCAGGCCGGACGACCTGAAATTCGTCTCTTCGATGACGCTGTTTGCAGCGCTCAGCCCGCCCGGCTCGGTGTTTGGGCAGGCTCTGCAGCATTGCCGAGCCTGCCCCGATGCGCGCACGCTGGCGCTGCTGGCTTAGGCGCGGAACTGGCTGATCAGCGCCTGCAGGCGGTCAGTCTGGCCGCGCAGCTGCTGGCTGAGTTGTTTGGCATTGGCTGCCGCTGCCGCATTGCTTTCCGAGGCCGCCGAGATACGGTCTACCTGCTCGGTGACCATCTGATTGGCCTGTGATTGCTCGTGCAGTGCCGAGGCAATGCTTTCGATCATGGCCATGGATTGTTGTGCCGACTGTTCGATGCCTTCAACAGCCTGACCACCATCGCGGGTAAGAGTAACCCCTTGCCCGACGCGGCTGACGGCTGTCTGCATGTGGTTCATCGACGCATCGGACTCCTGCTGAATCTGGCCAATCATGCCAGCGATTTCTGCCGTAGCCCGTGTCGTGCGTTCGGCCAGCTTGCGCACCTCGTCGGCCACTACGGCAAAGCCGCGCCCCTGTTCGCCGGCACGTGCCGCTTCAATCGCGGCATTCAATGCCAGCAGATTGGTCTGGTCTGCCACATCCTTGATGGTCTGCATGATGCTGGAAATGCTGGCGGTTTTGTTCACCAGGCTGTTGATGACGGTAGATGTATCTGCAACCGAGACGTTGATTTCTTCCATTTCCAGAACGGCTTTGCCCAGCAGGGTCCGCCCTGCCCGTGATTGCTCGGCAGACTGGCGTGAGTGCACATTGGCCGATTCGGCACTTGCGGCTATCTGATGCACGCTTTCGGTCAGCTCGGTGATGGCGGCAGCCATGGCCGCAGCGGCCTCATGCTGGCGGAAGGAGCCGGATTCAACCTGTTCGGCATCGCTGGCCAGCTGCTGGCTCATGCGGTTGACCCCGCCGGATACGGATCCCAGTTCGCTGACCAGTGTGCGCAATGAGGACTGCATCCGCGCCAGATCGTGCATCAGACTGCCATCGTAGTGGCGCGCAACCGGAATGGGGTTTTGCAGGTCACCATTGGCAATCGCGCGCATGGCGCCAGCGGCGGTCGCGGGTTCCCCGCCCAGCTGCCGGTAAAGCGAGCGGGTAATCTGCAGCGCGATGGCCAGCAGGATGGCGGTGATGACCGCGATCAGGAGCAATTCCTGCAGCAGGGTTTGCCAGAACTGGGCCTGAATGTCCTCGACATAGACCCCGGTACCAATAATCCAGCCCCAGGCGGCGAAGCCCTGGACATATGACAGCTTGGGCTGGGGTTTGTCGCTGCCCGGCTTGGGCCATTGATAGCTCACGAAGCCCTTGCTCTGCTGCGTGACGGTGGCAACCATCTCCATGAACAGCAGTTTGCCATCCGGATCCTTGATGCTGCTGAGGTCCTTGCCATCCAGTTCCGGTTTTGCCGCGTGCATCACCATGCGCGGCTGCATGTCGTTGATCCAGAAATATTCGCTGCCGTTGTAGCGTAGGGCCTTGATGGCGGCCTTGACCTCGGCCTGTGCCGCTTCGCGGCTCAATTGCCCGGCCAGTTCGCGGGCATGGGCCTGAGCAGCCAGCTGGACCGCGATTTCAACCAGATTGCGCAGCTTGTCCTCGCGGTCCGTCTGCATCTGGCTGCGCAGCATCAGACTGCCAACGAGGGCGACGATGCTCACGCCGATGAGCGCCAGGGCAATCAACCCGAGCAAACGATTGCGTACCGACATGCTGTTCTCCCTTTGTAGGTCTGTTTATTAGGGGGATCTTATATTGATATGGCGCAAATTCTGAATATCAGTTTAAGTTTGTGTCAGTTTTATGTTGCCAAGCCCCGGCTGGCTACGGGGCTTCGGCGGCTAGGTGTGGCCAGAGCGGCAGTGTGTGAGGGGTGGCGGCACAGGAGGGTGAGCTTGCCGTCGCGGCGTCGGTAAATCGAACCCCGACGCCCAGCAGCCGTACGGGCCGAGCGCCACGCTGCCAGGCTTGTGTGAGTAGCCGCTTGAATAGCTCGGGGTCGGGATTGCGGGCACTGCACTCCATCGTGGTCTGCGTGAAATCGTGGAATTTGATTTTGACAAATGCTTTGCTTGGGGTATCACCCTGATGTCTATGTAATCTATTGCTTAGGTCGATATACAGGGAGGGGGTTTTCTCCAGGCAGGCTGCGAGATCGGGCAAATCCTGCGCGTAGGTGTGTTCGACCGACAATGACTTGCGTTGCCATTCGGTTTCCACCGGGCGATCGTCGATGCCACGGCACTGGCGGTAGAGCGAACTGCCCAGCCTGCCGAAATGGTGTTCGAGCGAGGCGAGTGGCCAGCGCTGGGCATCGCCGCACAGAATCAGTCCATGTCTGGCCAGTCGTGCGGCGGTCACCTTGCCGATGCCCCACAGTTTGGCAATCGGCAGCGACGGCATGAAGGCATCGATGCCATCCGGCGTGATGACGAACTGGCCATCGGGTTTGTTCCAGTCGCTGGCGATTTTGGCCAGCAGCTTGTTGGGCGCGATTCCGGCGCTGGCGGTAATACCGACCTCGCTGGCGATGCGGGCGCGGATTTCCTGTGCCATCAGCGTGGCACTGCCCTGACAGTGGCTCAGCCCGCTTACATCCAGATAGGCTTCATCCAGTGACAGTGGCTCGATGCGCTCGGTGTAGTCGCGGAAGATCGCCTGCACGCGCTGCGAGGCATCCTTGTAGCGGGCAAAATCATGGGGCAGCAGCACCAGTTGCGGGCATTGCCGCAAGGCCCAGCTGGTAGGCATGGCCGAATGGATGCCGAATTGCCGTGCGACATAGTTGCAGGTGGAAATGACGCCGCGCTGGCCGGGGGCGCCGCCGATGGCAATCGGGCGCGTGCGCAGCTCGGGCTGGTCGCGCATTTCCACGGCGGCGTAGAAGCAATCGCAATCGATATGGATGATCTTGCGCTGGGTGGTCATGGCGGCAGCGAACGACGGGATACTTTATTGTACGATCGTTCTATATTGGCTGCCAGTATTCGTCGGCGAAGTTTTAGTAGCCCCCACCGCCTCCGCTGCTATTGAGGCCATTGGCAAAAGGCGGTCTGCGGTATTGCAGCGCTTCCAGCATGGTCAGTTCGGCATCGGTGTGGTTGATGACTTCACTGGCCGCTTTGATCTGCTTGCCCTCCACCCAGTAAGGATGCTCGTGGTGCTTGGTCTGGTACGTCATTCTGGCAGCTGGATCCGCTGTCGGCGTCAGCTCCACGCTGCCATAGCACAGACAGACATAACTGCGAGCGCCATGGCTTTCGACATACAGACCGGTTCCGCGGATGCCCAGCGTCACGGCCTGGGTGCGGATGGTCTTTTCGCCGGGGCCGAAGACTGCCAGCATTTTTCCGCTCTGCACCTTCACCACGTGCTCTGCTGCCGCGAGGCCCAGGGTGACTTCGGTATTGGCGCGCAGCAGGTAGGCGTCGCCATCGACGGTAAAGACCGCTTCGCTATTGCTGCCGGTGACAACTTCATCGCCCCAGCTGACGGGTTGGCCGACCACGGCTGGTTTGCCGTTGATCAGCACCTGTCCCTTGATGCTTTTCAAGCCCGGCTTGGGCAGGAAAAAGGCGCCGGCAATCGCTCGGCCACCCAGGAGCAGGGTGCTTCCGGCAAGCCATTGCAGGATCTGGCGGCGGGTGTATGGCTTAGACATGATCAGCTCCGGTGGGGGCGGGTAGCCAGCTGCTCACGGTAGATGTGGTAGAGCTGGCGTTGTGGTGCCTGCCGGGCGAGGTCGTCCAGCAGGGCATGGGCACGTTCGGTGTCGTTTTGCTGCAGAGCCTGCTGCAGCTCATCCCAGCGTAGCACTTCGCCGGCAGACAGCCAGGGCGCACGCTCGTCCAGCGGCAGGGTCAGCGCGACAGTCTGCTGGCGGCCCTTGACTGTCGTGGTGGCGATGGGCAAGCAAGGTATGTTGCTGGTGACACGAGAAGCTACCTCGCCGCTGACCAGCAAGGGCACGTCATAAACCCGGGTCAGTTTTTCCAGCCGGGCTGCGACATTCACCGCGTCACCCATAACTGTGTAGGCGCGGCGGAATTCCGAGCCCATATTCCCTACCCGTACCTTGCCGCAGTGCACGCCGATCCCCAGATTCAGGACCGGCCAGCCGCGGCTGGCAAAGTCGGCATTCAGCTGGGTAACGCGTCGCTGCATGGCCAGCGCGGCGTCCACGGCGTGCCGGCAATGCTCGGTGTCGGCCAGCGGCGCCCCCCAGAAGGCCATGACGGCATCGCCGATGTACTTGTCGATGGTGCCCTGGCGTTGATGAATTTCTTCGGTCATTGCACTCAGATAGCCGTTGACCAGCTCGGCCAGTGCCTCCGGCGGCAAGGCTTCGGCCACGGCGGTGAAATCGCGCAGATCGGCAAACAGGATGGTCAGTTCGCGGGTTTCCGGCTGCATGGCGAAGTGCTGTGCGTCATCCTGCATGCGCCGCACCAGCTCCGGCGGCACATACTCCCCGAACAGGCGCAGCAGCTGGCGGCGCTGACGTGCTTCCCAGAGCCTTGCGGCCAGCACGAAGCCGAAATAGGGCAGCAGCATCGCCGCCAGCGGCTCGACCAGTGGCAGCAGCAGACGCTGGTTCTGCCACGCCCAGCCGACGATCCCCAGCAGACTGCTCACGCCCAGCAGCAGCCACAGGTGGCTTTCCAGCAATCCGGCGCGCGGCAAGCGCCACAGTAGCAGTCCGCCCGCCAGTACGATCCAGCCCACGGCAAACAGCGCACCCCATTGGGGCGCTTGCGGCAGGGTGCCGGTACGCAAGCCCAGTACGGTCGCCGCCTGTGCTTCGACTCCGGGAAACAGCGGGCTCACCGGCGTGGCGCGGATGTCCTGCAGCCCGGTTGCGGTGGCCCCCACGATGATGATTTTACCCTTCAGGGTATTGGTCGGCAGGCTCCTGTTAATGATGGCTGCCGCCGAATACGTAGGGATGGTTCCCGGTGGGCCATAGAAAGGGATACGGACTCGCCCGTGCCGGTCGGTGTGCACCAGCCGGCCATCCAGCAGTACACCATCGGGCCAGGGCTGGCCGCTCTGCCAGTCGGGAATGACCGGCTGCTGGCTGGCCAGCCGCGCCGAGAGCGCGGCATACAGGCTGTGGCGGTAGGCAATCAGCAGCGGGATGCGCCGCACGATGCCATCGTCGTCGATTTCGGGGTTGAGGTAACCGGTGTGCGGCAAAGCACCAGCCAGTCCGGCATGCGTGGCGCCATAGCCGCCGGCAGTGACAAAGGGCGCCAGCCTTGCCGCATCACCTTGCCAGTCCGGCGCAGGTAGCACCCCCTGCTGCTGCGGATCCGGTGTGAAGTAGTAGCCGGCGACCAGTTGCAGCCTTCCGGCGCGACTGCGGAACAGCGCGTCGGGATCTTTCTCGGCGGCCCAGTCCTTTTCGGCTTCGCTGCACTGGCGTGGACCCAGCCGTTCGCACAGCAGCGGCCACAGGCGGGCCAGCTGGCTTTCCTCGGCCTCGGCCAGCACGATGTCCAGCCCGATGCGCTGCGTGCCGTAATGGGTCTGCAGGGTTTCCAGCAGCTCGAGCAGGCGGGTGCGCGGCCAGGGCCAGCGGCCCAGGCTGGCCAGGCTGGCGTCGTCGATGGCCACGATGGCCACATCCTGCGCCGGCAGCTGCCCGGTCGCCGAGGCGCGCTGGCGGGCATCTTCGCTGTAGCGGTCGAGCTGCCCGAGCAAGGGGAGCGACAACCAGCCCAGTGCATGCAGGAGCAGCAGCGCCAGAACGGCGCCGAGCAGCAGGCGGCTGAGCAGCAGGCGGGGCAGGGGCATGGACACTCCGGCAGAATGTGTCTGCAGTCAAGAACATCAATCGGACTGGGGCAAGCCCCGGCAGTACCGATGGCGAGCCACAACGTGGCTCACGGGCGGATGAGTGTCTGAATTGCGTGTTGCAGCTGCTGTTGCCGCATGTCGAGTTCCTCCTGGGCTGTCTGCAGCAGGTGCAGCTGGCCGGTATGTTTCAGCGCAATCAGGCGCTGGCCGAGCAGGTGCAGCTGCTCGTGCCGCGAGGCGAGCTCCAAGAAGGCCGGTTTGCTGCCGTGCCGCTGCAGGCCGTCGCCATTCAGCCAATGCCCGAGTTTGCAGTCGTGGCTGGCTGCGGCGGGGGGCAGCGCCGATTCGCCCCGTAGCCAGCCCTGCAGCTGTGCCATCCAGGCGCGATGGTCAACCGCGGCAAACAGCAGCGGGAGATCATCTCGCCGGACTTCCGCACAATGAGCCCATTCCGGCGGTGGTTGCCAGCGAGCCAGCCATTCGGGTATTGCGGCAGCAGGCATCGGGCGCGCGATGGCATACCCCTGCGCCCATTCGCAGCCCATCTGCAGCAGCAGCTCGCCATGAGCCAGTGTTTCTACCCCTTCGGCAATCGCATTGCGCTGGAACGCGGTAGCCAGCCCCAGCACCCCTTCCAGAATGGCGAGGTCTTCCGGATCGTCAAGCATGTCGCGCACGAAGCTCTGGTCGATTTTCAGCACCTGCGCGGGTAGCTGTTTCAGATAAGTCAGCGAGGAATAGCCGGTACCGAAATCATCCAGTGCGAAGCCCACCCCCAGATCGCGACAGGCCAGCATGATGTCCGAGAGCTGGCGGATATCCTCCAGTGCACTGGTTTCCAGTACTTCCAGCTCCAGATCGCCGCTCTGGAGGGCTGGATGTGCGGCCAGCGTCGCGCGCAGTTTGTCCAGAAAAGTGGATTGTCCGAACTGGATGGCGTCGATATTGACGCTGACCGGCACGTGCAGGCCCAGGCTGCGCCACTGGCTGATCTGCGCCAGCGCGGTATCCAGTACCCATTCGCCCAGCTGGATGCCGAGGGCATGATTATCGATCGCCGGGAGAAATTCAGCCGGTGGCAGCAGGCCTTTTTGCGGATGCTGCCAGCGCAGCAAGGCTTCTGCCCCCAGCACCTGCCCGGTGCGCATATTCACCTTGGGCTGGTAGTGCAGCACGAACTCATTGCCGGCCAGTCCCTGCCGGATGCGTTCCTGGGTTTCGTGATGCCCGCGCACCATCCGATCCTGTTCGGCATCGAAAAGGTGATAGCGGTTCTTGCCGGCCTGCTTGGCCACATACATTGCCTGATCTGCCTGGCGCAGCAGCTGGTCGGCATCAACCTTGTCCGCTTGCGGGAAAAACGTCACCCCGGCACTGGCTGAGACATGCAGCAGCTTGCCATCGACATGCACCGGCTCGGCAGCAGCGGCCAGCAGCCGTTTCAGAATCGGTGTACTGCTCTCCTGATCGTGCAGATCCTGCAGCACGGCCACGAATTCATCGCCACCCAGCCGCGCCAGGGTATCTTCATCACGCAGGGCATCCTTCATCCGGGCGGCCAGTCTGGCCAGCAGGCGATCCCCCGTCTTGTGGCCAGAACTGTCGTTGATTTCCTTGAAGCCATCCAGATCCAGATACACCACGGCCAGGCTGGCTGCATGCCGCTGGGCATGGGCCATCGCCTGGTGCAGCCGGTCGCCCAGCAGTACCCGGTTGGGCAGATCGGTGAGGATGTCGAAATGGGCAATCCGTTCCAGCTGGGATTGGTGCTGCTTCAGTTCGGTAATGTCGATGGCGACCCCCAGGACATGGGTGGCATCGGCAACCTGATAGGGGATTTTGCTCGTCTGCAGATCCCGGCGACAGCCGGTGTGATCGATGAAGGTATCGTCAGGAATGCAGATGGCCTTGCCGGACTGGATGACTTCCTGATCGGCCGCCTGTATGCCGGCAACCAGCTCCGCATCCCGGTTGAAGTCCGCATCGCGGTGGCCCAGCAGTTGTTCCGGTGTGGTGCCATAGGCGCTGGCGAGAGCCTGGTTGGCCAGTGTGTACTGGCCCTGATTATTCCGCGCAAAAATGAAATGCGGTACCAGGTCAATGATGGTGCGCAGATGGCGCTCGCGCTCGCTGATTTCTGCTTCGGCGTGCTGGCGCTGCCTGATTTCGTGACTGAGTGCCGCGTTGCTTTCGCTGAGCTGCCGGGTGCGTTCGGCCACCCGCTGTTCCAGCGAGGCCTGCAGCTCGCCCAGACTATCCGCCATCTGATTGAAGGAGCGCGCCAGTTCCCCGATTTCATCCTGATTGTGCACGGCGGCCCGTTCATCGAGGTGGCCGGCCGTAATGGCCTGGGTGGTGCCCAGCAGGTGGCGCACCGGCTCAAGGATACCCCGGCCAAGCTGACGGGCCAGCAGCATCGCCGCAATGATCGTCAGCACAAAGCAGCTGCCGGCCAGAATCAGAGCCAGCAGGATGCTGTGCCGGATTTGCGCACGGGTATCGTTTTCCAGTTGCTGCGCGGCCGACTGAATCTGCTCCGACAGGCTTTGCAGTGTCTGTTCGGTCTGGCGATTGCGGCTCTGGTATTGCAGTGCGCTGGCGAAACTGTTCAGGTAACTGCCGGCATCGCGCAGGATGCGATAGATCTGCCGCTGCTGCTCGGATTGTCTGATCTGCACCCTGCTTTCCCCTTGCAGACGGGCCAGCTCGAGTGTCAGCCGCTCGATCTGTGCGGTGGCCGCCGTGGGGGGCTGGTTGCGGATTGCCTGGGTCTGCCAGAGCAGGCTGCTCACTTGGTCTGAGAGCGTATCGACCGCTGAATGAGTATGAGGGTGTGATTCGGAAAGCCGGATGGCGACGATGTCGTTCATCACCCGCGCGCTCAGGGCGCTGGCCTGGCTTTCCAGTGCGGCCTTCTGGTCCAGCTCGATAACGAACTTCTGGAAGGTGGCGCGGTACTCGTCCAGCACCGGGGGCAGTTTGCCAAGCAGGCGGGTGCGATCCTGCAGTCCGCTGATTGCACCCCTGACCTGATCGAGCTGGTGAAAGGTTTCCGCGGCATCTTCTCGGGCACGGGTTTGCACGAAATGCGTGACTCCGTCGTGCATGCGGTCAAGCTTGCTGGTCAGTTGCTCCGAATCGTTCTGCAGATCCAGCTGGCGGGTGATGGCCAGCCCGGTCACTACCCCGACCAGTGCGTTCAGTGCCAGCAATGCAATCAGCACGCCAAAGCTCAGGCTGATTTTCTGCTGGAAACGGAGTCGGGACAGCAGTTTCATGGCGCGGGTTTCACGGCCCTAGTGGCGGAAAACCGGGCGGCCGCTTCATCGGCCAGCCGCCGGGTGATTTCCGGATAGGCATCAGGAAAAGCGAGAAATTCGGCAAAGGCATCCAGCCCGAGCTCGGCGACTGGTGGGGGGGTGGCAAGGTCAAAGGCAAAATCGAAGACCGGACTGCGCTCGAGTTCTTTGCGTACCCGGCGCTGGATATCGCTGTAGGCGGAATCAGGAACCTGCAGATTCGGTGCCAGTGCGCCGGAGTAACGGCTGAAGGTGCGCTGGGCCTCGGCGCTGGCCAGATAGCGCAGCGCAGTACCGGCACCGGCCTTGTCGTGTGCCCGTTTCGGCATCACGATCCCGTCAATGGGGCCGAGTGCCACCGTCGGAATGGCCGGGTCAATTTGCGGGAAGGGAAAGAAGTCGAAATCCTTGCCGGCCTGCCACTGGTGCGTGTTGTTGCTGAAATAGGCCAGATTCCAGGTGCCCATCAGGGTCATGGCGGCTTCACCACGGAAGACCATGTCGTTGGCACCGCTGTCCCAGGCCAGCTCATTGGGATGCGGTCTGCTGTTGAAATACCCCTTGTCGATCAGGCTTTTCCAGCGCGCAAACACGGCCCTGACCTGCGGGTCGTCAAAGCGGGCCTCACCGGACATCAGCTGCTGCCGGAACGAGTAGGGCGCGGTGCGCAGCAGCAGATAATCGAACCAGAACTGTGCCGGCCACTTGTCGCGGGCACCCAGTGCAATCGGCGTGATGCCCCGCGCCTTGAGCGCGGCACATACCGCCAGAAACTCCTCCCAGGTCTTGGGGGGCTGCAGCTGCAGCTGATCGAACAGTTTTTTGTTGTAGAAGAACGCAATGTAGTGCTGGGTTAGCGGCAGGAAGTATTTCTTGCCCCGGTATTCGCTGGCTGCCTTGATCACGGAGGGGGCGAATGCCTTGTCCCAGCCGGCTTGCTGCCACAGCTCGTCCAGCGGCTCCAGCTCATCAACAATCGAAGCCGTGCGTGCACCGGCCCAGTAGGAATACAACTCGGGCGGATTGTCGGTTTTCAGCGTGTCCTGGATGCTGGTCTTGAATGCTTCGTGGTCGAGGGAAATTGCTTTCAGCTCCAGTGCCGGATGCTGGTTATTGAAGCCCTGCGACATTTCATCGATGCCGCCACTGAGCGAATCGGTGAAGTAATGCAGAAACGTGATCGAGGATCGTGGCGGCGGTACTGCCGTGTCATCGTTGCGGGAGCAGGCCGCCAGTGCCAGCAGGATGGCGCTCAGCAGTGCGGCGAGCAGCAGGGTTCCGGCACGCATCTCGGGATCCATGGTGTGTGGATGAGCCTGAAGTATAGGATGCCCTGCAGGGAGCGCAGGCGGAGGGAGGAACCCCGTCGCCGTCGCAGGCATGCAGGCCTTAACGTGCCCCTTTCCGGAAAATGGCTCGCGGGGCTGGTCAAATGCGGGTCAAGCGCGCAAGCTAGCGGGCGTCATGCCCCTGACAGCACCATCATGAATGCCCCCGACCCCCTGCGTTACCAAAAGCGTCTGCAGCGTGTACTGCAGCACATCGAAGCGCGGCTGACCGAGCCGCTGGAGCTGGCCGACCTGGCCGGGGTTGCCAATTTTTCTCCGTTTCATTTCCAGCGCATTTTTTCGGCACTGATCGGCGAAACACCGCAGGATTACATCCGCCGCCTGCGGCTGGAGCGGGCGGCCAACCAGTTGCTGGTGCACAAACGGCGCAGCGTGCTGGATATTGCGCTCTCGAACGGTTTTGAAACGCAGCATGGTTTTGCCAAGGCCTTCCGCAAGCATTTCGGCATGAACGCGACCCAGTGGCGCAGCGATCGCAGTTTCTGGCAGTGGAACGGCTATCGCTGGGAATGGCGCAAGGATCGCAATCCCGGACCCATACCGGGCAATTTCCGACACCTGTACCAGACCGACGCCGCGTACTCTGAGGACCGGATTGCCGCACTGAATGCTGCGCATCGGGGTGAGCGTCCGGAATGCATCCGGGGGGTGCGGATCGACATCTTGCCGGCCTATCACGCAGCAGTCTTCCGGCGGCTGGGTCATCAGCTGGAGCAGCCCCTGGCGCACTGGCGCGAGGTGCTGGCGTGGGCCGAGCTGCAAGGCGTGCCGCTGGAAGGCGGCACCGGGCTGTGCGTGTGTCACGACAACATCAATATCACGCCGGAGCGCATGCTGCGGCTGGATACCGGATTGGTGGTGCCGGCAGACTATGCGCCCGACGGCGTGACAACACTGATCGACACCCTGCCTGGCCGCTATCTGGTGGTGCAGTTCGAAGGCGCGATTCATGAGGAAGTCGTGGCCAATGCCTGGCTGTGGGGGCACTGGTTCAACGACAACCCCTACGAGCCCGACGACCGGCCGACCATCTATCGCGCACCGTATCAGCCGCTGGATGTGTCGCCTGATGCCCGATACCGCTTCGACATCTGCATTCCGGTACGCCTGATCTGACGCAGCAATCCGCTTGAGCCGGCAGCCGTTTAACGGAGGCAGGGGCATGCTTAATGGTTTGGTATCGGGGTGGGCCGCTTGGGGCGGATTGCTGGTGTTGTCCTGCCTGCTGATCGGGTTCATTCCCGATACAACGCCACGACCTCCGGCGGGTGTCCATCCCGCTAGCGCCACAGCCAGCGGCCCTCCGGCGCCAGATCCTGCCTGCAGTGCCGTGCTGCAGTACCGCAGCGGCAAGGCAAACTGCCGTTTGTGGTCGCTTTGAGCGCCACCCATCGCGGTTGCCCCGCTTGCCACCGCGTGCCGGGCTGCCGATATACTGGCATCATGCTTCTTTTCCCTTAGCGCAGGTGAATCTGAATGTTGCGCCATCTGCTTGCACTGTTGCTGCTATGGTCCGGTGGCTACGCGTACGCCAGTGACCTGACCATGCTGATCGGCGAAAACCCGCCGTTCAACTCCTTTCGCGAGAGCCGTCCCGAGGGATTGGCGGTGCAGATTGTCGATGTGATGCTGCAGCGCTCCGGCTTGTCGGTCAGGTATGCCGAATACCCGTGGAGCCGCGCACAGAAGCTGGCACAAACCGAGCCAGGGCATTGCGTGTATACGCTCAGCCGTTTACCCGAGCGGGAGAACGCCTACGAATGGATCGGCCCGATTGCCGTCAATCCCTGGGCGTTTTTTGCGCTGCGCGAACGCCGGATCAAGCTGAAGGGGCTGGATGATGCGCGACAGTACACGATTGCCGGGCAGCGTAACGACGGCAAGGCGATCTGGCTGGAGTCACAGGGCTTCGTACTCGATTACGCGGCCAAGGAAAGCCAGGGCTTGAAAAAGGTGGCCAGCGGCCGGCTCGATCTCTTCCCCGGCGGGCTTTACAGCCTGCCGGAGCTGGCGGTACAGGCGGAGGTCGACCCGGCCCGCTTCGAGCCGCTGCTGGTGTTTCACCGCATCGAGTATTACGTGGCCTGCAACAAGAACACCGACCCCGGCAAGCTGCGACGCTTGCGCGCGGCTCTCGCCGGCATGAAGGTGGATCAGTCCTTTGAACGCATCACCCAGCGCGCGGTGGCTTCATTCCGCAATCCCTTGCAGCAGCGCTGACGTCGGGTTTTGCTAGCGCAGAGGCCCCAGCAGCACATTGTTCGCGTGCCGTGTCTGGCCCAGCAGAAAATCCGCGGTGCCTACCTGCTGATAGCCATGGGTCTGATAGAAGCGGATTGCCTTGCTGTTGCGGGAATTGACCGTTAGCCACTAGCGGCTGCCTGCGGTCTGTCGTGCGTGATGTTCTGCTGCATTCAGTAGTGCACTTCCCAAACCCTGGCCGTGACAATGTTCCTGCACATACAGCGTTTCCAGCTCGGAGCGCGCAGCGTCGTCGTCCGGGCAGGGCTGGCCGAAGGCGACGGCGGCGAAACCGAGCAGATTGCCGCCCCGCTCAGCGACGAGGACGCTCTTGTCGGGATCAGTGAGCAGTGCCGTGTAGCGGGTCAGCGTGAAAGCGTCGAGTACGTGATCGGCGATCGTCACCGAGATGCCTGCATCGGCATAGGTGTGCAGCCAGACTTGGGCTGCGAGCACGGCTAGTTGGGGTGCATCACCGGCCCGGCCCTTCCTGATCAGGGCTTGCTGAGCGGCGGGTTGATCAGCCGTTGCCATACACCTGCCACAGCACCAGCGCCCACATCAGCGCCAGATTGCTCAGGCACACCAGCTGTGCGGCACTGCCGAGATCCTTGGCGCGTTTGGCCAGCTCGTGGCGCTCCAGCGAGGTGTGGTCGACCGCCGCTTCGATGGCGGAGTTGAGCAGCTCGACGATCACACTGGCGACATGGCTGCCAATCAGCACGGCCCGGCCCCAGCCCGGCAGCGGCAGCAGCAGGGCGGCAGCGATGCCGGCAATGGCCAGCAGCGAGACCTGGCGGAATGCCGCTTCATTGACCCAGCCGGCCTTCAGACCGTCCAGTGAATAGCCAAGCGCATTCATAACCCGACGTATGCCGGTCTTGCCTTTGAAGGGACTTTCTTTCACGCCAATACTCCATGGGGTTTATGCGGAAACACACGGGCAAAGATTGCGGTATTGCACAGCAGCAGCAAGGGGGTGACCAGAATCACGCCGAATAGCCACAGCATGCTGGCCAGCAGCAGTACGACAAACTGGCACAGCACCAGCAGCACCAGTGCCGGCAGGTTGCACCACAGGGCACTGAAACCCAGCCGGATGCTTTCCACTGCCCGCAGTTGCTGGCAAGCCATCAGCGGGGCGGCAAAGGTACAGCAGACCAGCCAGTTCACAATCATCAGGGCAAAGCTCGCCAGCACAAAGGGCATGAAGGCGGCCAGCTGTTTGAGCGCCTGTTCGCTTTGTTCGGGGCTCGTTGCCAGCGGTGCCGTGCCGAATTCGGCAAACATCCGGTTCAGTTGTTCCAGTTGCACGTCGCTGACCAGCACGGCCAGCAGCAGCTGGGACAGTAGCAGGGTAAACAGGGTGGTCAGCAGGCCGAGTCGCAGAAAGCGGCCCTGGAATACCAGGCTGAACAGCTGGGCGATCTGTGGCTTCTGCCCGCTTTCCTGCTGCCGCAGTCCCATCAGCACATACGCGGCCAGCACACCCGGCGCCAGCGCATAGGCCGCCAGCCCGATCACCGGAATGATCGACAGGCTCAGCAGCACCATGACGATCAGCGAGCAGCCCAGCCAGGCCAGCGGTGCGCCGCGGTAAAGCGCAAAGGCGTCGCGCAGCCAGACGAAGCCGCTGAGCGCGGGGACCCGGCGCGGTTCAATCAGGTTGTCGATGATGAGATCCTGGTCGTGCATGATTGGCAGTCGCAAACGTGGGCAAGGCCGCCATCGTAGCAGCACTGACGGACGGCGGGTGCATTCTGCGGGGCTTGTATGAAGGCGGGATGAAGCGGTATCGTAAAAAGCACTGTGAACTTTTCATGCCCGTGACGCTCTGTTTCCCCATGCTGCGCCGCTACCTGCTCCTTCTGCTGATCGCCCTGCTGCCCCTGCAGGCGCTGGCGGCTGCGCGCATGATGCACTGCACCCCGCCTGCGGCGGCTGGCGCGGCTGAAAGCGCGGCCGCAGGGCCGCATGCCCATGCTGCAGGGACCGCTGCGCACGAGCATGGCGCTGCCGCTGCGCCGGAATCCGATTTCGCCGCCGGCACCACGCAGGATGCCCCGGCCTTCAAGGGTCGGCTGGCCGGCTGCAGCGATTGCGGCCATTGTGCCGTGTGCTACCCCGCCTTGCCTCCGGCGCTGCCGCATGCCCCGCCTGCGGCGGATTCCGCCTATCTGCCCGCGCCGGTCGCGCTCGCGCCCGACGCCGAATATCAGCCTCTTTTGCGCCCTCCGCGCGCCGCCTGATCCCTGCCTGAAGCCGTCACCTGCCCGCTGCCGCTGAGCCGCGCGGCCGGTGCCGAGCTGCGGAGCAAGCCGTGACCATCCGGTTGCGGCGTGCATTTCTCGCCCGTTTTTCCGCCGCTGGCGGAGAACAGGGGCGCAGCCGGCAGGCTTGGTCCCGCCTGCTCGCCCCGCTGGAGATCAGAACATGACAAGAAAAATACCGTTATACGGTGGCATGGCTGCGGCCATGTTGCTGCTGGCCGGCCTGGCGCCGGCTGCCGCCCCGCCTTCAGAGCCGGTTCCCGCGCTCTGGCTGGGGCAGGCGCCGCTGCGCGCCACCGAGCTGGCATCGATGCCGCTGGATGCCGATCGCGTGGCGCGGATTGCCATCCTGAATGCCCCCGCGCTGCGGCCGGCGCTGCGCGAACATGGCATCAGCCCGGCACAGCTGGCCGTTTTACCGCTGTGGCAGCAGACAGCCGCGGTCGACATTGGCCGTGATGTACTGGGGCTGGCGCAGGCCCCGCAGGGACGCACGGCGCTGGCGCAAGCCGTGCTGGATAGCGTGCGCGAGGCGCGGCTGGCCTGGTTACAGCTGGCGCTGGCCAGCCAGACGCTGCAAGTGTGCGAACAGCAGGCGCGCGCGGCCGATGCCGCGCTGACCCTGATGGAGGCGCAGGTACAGGCCGGCAACGCGGCCGAGGAAAAGCGCCTGCCGCTCAGACAGGCGGCACGCGCCGCCGCTCGCGAACGTCTGCACTGTGCCGCCGCGCTGGCCAAGGCGCAGCGTCGGCTGGCCAGTGTGCTCGATTTGCCGGATGCCACGACTCTGCGCACCGCCCCCTTGCCCGCACTGCCGGCCAGCCTGCCGCAGGCCGAGCTGCCGCAATGGCTGGCAGCCAGCCCGACAGGCCGGCAACTGCAGCAGCAGCAGGCCATCGAGGCGGCGGCACTGCTGCCGCGTGCGGCCAGCCGCAGCCTCCGTCTGCCGCTGACTGGCGCACTGGATCCCGAAGGCATGCCGGCCGTGTCGGCCGCCCAACTGGAGCTGGGCCTGCAGCAAGCCGGGCTGCGTGCGCAGCTGGCGGACGACTGGGCGGCGCTTGAGCTGACCTTTCAGGAGTATCGCTCGCTAAGCGAGCAGTTACCTGATGCCCAGAGCTATACCCGGGTAATGCTCACCCATTACAACGGCATGCTCGGCAGTGTGTACGAGCTGATCGACGCCCGCGCCGCCGAATTCGCCCTGCAGCGCGAGTTGCTGGAAAAACAGGCCGCCTTCTGGGAACACGCCTTCACGCTGGAAGCGCGCCTGGGCGCGCCGGTCATCATCAACAAGGAGGTGCGTCATGCAGCGCCGTGATTTTCTGGGAGCCAGTGCGGGTGCGCTGGCCGGGCTGGGCTTGCTGGGTATTGGTCGTGAGGCCAGCGCTGCGGCTGCCAGTGTGGCAAACCCCCTTGGTGTATCTGGCGGTCGCACCCCGGTGACGACGCTGAACACCCGCACGCTGGGTTTTCGCATGAACAATGGCGTGAAGGAATACCACCTGATCGCCGAACCCGTCGAACAGGAAGTCGCCCCCGGCATGACGGCGCTGTTCTGGGGCTATAACGGCAGCAGCCCGGGCCCGACCATCGAGGCCGTCGAGGGCGACCGCGTGCGCATTTTCGTCACCAACAAGCTGCCCGAGCACACCACCATCCACTGGCACGGCATTCTGCTGCCGGCCGGTATGGATGGTGTGGGCGGGCTGACGCAGCCGCAGATCAAGCCGGGCGAAACCTATGTCTACGAGTTCACCCTCGGCAAATCCGGCACTTTCATGTACCACCCGCATGCCGACGAAATGGTGCAGATGGCGCAGGGCATGATGGGCATGTTCATCGTGCATCCGAAAAACCCTGCCGAGCGCCGTGTCGACCGCGATTACGCCTTCATGCTGGCCAGCTACAAGATCGATCCCGGCACGCGCCGGCCCGATCCTTCGGAAATGCTCGATTTCAACCTGTGGACCTTCAACAGCCGTACCTTCCCGGCGATTGCCCCGCTGGTGGCGCGCACCGGTGAACGGGTGCGCATCCGCGTGGCCAACCTGACGATGACCAATCATCCGGTGCATGTGCATGGGGTGGATTTCCGCGTCACCGGCACCGACGGCGGCTGGGTTCCGGAGGCCGGGCAATGGCCGGAAGTGACGACCGACGTCGCCGTCGGGCAGATCCGCGTGATCGAGTTTGTCGCCAAGGCGCCGGGCGACTGGGCGCTGCACTGCCACAAATCGCACCACACCATGGGGCCGATGGGGCATGGCGTGCCGAATATGCTGGGGGTCGACCAGGCCGCCGCCACCGCGAAAATCGAAGCATTGCTGCCCGGCCAGCACTATATGGAAATGGGCAGCAACGGCATGGCCGAAATGCAGGACATGGCGGCCATGGCGGCGATGATGCCGCTGCCGCCCAACACCCTGCCGATGATGACCGGTGAAGGGCCGTTCGGGCCGATTGAAATGGGCGGCATGTTCACGCTGCTGAAGGTGCGCGACGCGCAGAAGCCGGGTGATTACAGCGACCCGGGCTGGTACGAACACCCGCCGGGTACCGTCGCCAGGCCAGCAGACAGCAAGGCCTTCAGTGGCATACCCACCTGATACGCCAGCAGTTCCACAAGTTCACAACGCATTGAAAGGATTCACCCATGAAAACCACCCTGATCATCACCTCCTTCCTGCTGGCACTGGCTGCGCCCGCGAGCTTTGCCGCCGGTAGCGGCGAGCACGACCACGGCAGCATGCACGGCGAGGGCTACAGCTTTGGCGAACCGGGCAAGGCTACTGAAGTGACCCGCACCATCAAGGTCAGCGCCGGCGATGACATGAAATTCGTCTTCGACCCGCCGATCGGCAGCATCAAGCGCGGCGAAACCATCCGCTTCGACATCACCAATACCGGCAAAACCGTGCACGAATTCTCGGTGGGCGATGCCGCCAGCCAGCGCGCGCATGCCCTGATGATGAAAAAGATGCCCGACATGAAGCACGATGCCGATCCGAGTGCGGTGACGCTGGAGCCGGGCCAGAGTGGCAGCGTGATCTGGAAATTCAACAAGACCCCGCAGGGCGACATCGTGTTTGCCTGCCAGAAGCCCGGCCACTACGACGCCGGCATGCAATTCAAGACCAGACTGAAATAAGCGCCAGGCCGGAGCATCATGCTCCGGTCTGCCATACCTGCCAATCCATAGCGATGCAGGCCAAGCTTGCCAAAGCCCACAATCACATACCCATAGGAATTCTCATGAAAACCCGCTTATTGGCCGTACTGACGGCCCTGGTTTCCGCCTCAGCACTCGCCGCCCCGGCCGGCACGCTCTACAAGGACCCGCACTGCGGCTGCTGTGGCGCGCATGCCAGCTACCTGCGCAGCGCCGGCTACAGCATCAAGGAAGAGCCACGCAGCGACATGCCGGCGATCAAGCAGCAATACGGCACCGACAAGGCGCCAAGCTGCCACACGCTGGTGATCGGCGGCTACGCCGTCGAAGGCCATGTGCCGGCCGCCGCCATCGCCAAACTGCTGAAGGAGAAGCCCGCCGCCAAAGGCATCGCCGTACCCGGCATGCCGGCCAATTCGCCGGGCATGGGCGAGTACAAGCCCGGCACCATCGAGGTGGTCCTGCTGACTAAAGACGGCAGCGTGAAGCCCTATGGCAAGTTCTAGTGGCCCTTAAGCGTCGATCTGCCGGTCAAACAGCCAGTTACCGGCCAGATCGATGTAGCCATTGCGCCCGTCACGGCTGGCTTCCAGCACGTCCGGATAGAGGTCTAACTCGATGTTATCAAAGGTGCAGGGGATGACCAGTTCGCCGCTGCGGTCGATGCAGCCTTGCCTGCCTGTGGCATCGTAGACCACCGCCAGCCCGCAGGGCATGAAGCTGCTGGCGTCCGCAAAGCGGGCGGCAATCACCAGTTCGCCCGTGCGGTTGATGAAGCCGTAGCGGCCGTCGATCTCGACGCGTGCCAGCCCCTGCCGCAGGTCGGCCAGATCATCGTATTGCGGAGTAACAACCTCCGCGCCCTGGCTGTCGATCAGCCCGTAGCGCCCGTCCTGCACCACCAGCGCCAGCCCTTCCGGACCAAAGTGGAAAACGCTGTCGAAGTCCGGCGTCAGCACGGTGTCGCCATTGCGGTTGATGAACAGTACCCGTTCATCCTCGTCGCGCGCGCGCGCCAGCCCGTTGGCCGCGAAATCACTCAGCTTCTCGTAGCGCGGCGGAATCCGCCAGGCGCCGCTGGTGTCGATATAGCCCAGCTGACCTTTATCCACCCTGGCCATGCCGTGCTCGTCAAAATCGTAGGCATTGTCGAACTGTGCGGGGATGACCAGCTCGCCGCTGCGGTCGCAGTAGCCGCTGAGGTAACTGCCATCCGTGACCGCTGCCAGCCCGCAGGCGGCAAAGTCGCGGGCACTATAGAAGCGCGGCGAGATCTGCCACTGGCCGTCCATTCCCAGATACCCCAGCGAGTCGTCGCGGTGGGGAACGATGATGGCGGCTGCCAGCCCGAAGCAGAACCGGCCGATGTCGTAATAGCGCGGCGCAATCAGGATGCTGCCGTCACGGTCGGCATAGCCCTGCTGGCCGCCGGCGTTTTCGATGGGCAGCCAGTGATAAGGATCGGTGATGATGGGCATGGGTGATTTTCCGGTTAATTGAACGGGGTGTTGCTTATACCTGACAGCCTATGGCTATTAGATCATTTGTTGCTGGGAAGTTCAGGGTCATACCCTGCCTGGCAGATGGTTGAAAAAGCCGGTTTTTCCAACCACAGCAAGCACCGGGCCAGGCCCGGCGCAAATCGGCTTCTGAAAAAATCAACGACGTATATTTTGCTTTTCATCCGTTTTTCCCGGCTTTGCCGGAAAAAACGGATCGCAGGCCGTTTTTCAACAACCTGCTAGGCGAAGGGTAATTCCTCCGGGGAAATCTCCGCGCGGGTGCTGGCAAGCCGCGCGCGCGCATCCGCATCACATTCGAAGACGGCAGCGAGTACGGTGGCATATTCCGGCGTGTTGCACAGTTCTTCATCGCAGGCTTCCGCCGCCAGTAGCCAACGTACGCCAGCACGGTAGTCATGCAGACTGCCAGAGCGGGCATTCCCTCGAATAGTGGCTATCGCCAGCATAGCGGGCGCGCAGTCCTCGCTTTCTGCCTCCAGTTCGCCCAGCATCTCCTCTAGCAGTGTTTCATCGTCCAGCCAGGGCAGTAGCGGCAGAAGGTGGCGCAGAGTTTTGCCGCGGCGGTCGACCAGATCGGCATTTTCGATCAGCACGCGCACGAGTTCAGCCACGCTGGCCAGCAGGGTGGCGCGTTGCGATGCATCGTCCGTGCTGGCAAAGGCTTCGCTATAACACGGCAGCAGCTCGCGAGCATTGCCCGCCCGATCACATTCCAGCCAGCGGATTACCTGTTCGCGGCTGCCGCTGCTGCGCCCTTCCAGCACGCTGCGAGCTAAAAAACTGGCGCAGTGCGGGTTGCCCAAACCCGCACCGATGCGGCAAAAGGTGTCGGCATCTTCATCTGCAAGGCAATTCGCGATCCCGACCCAGTCGTTCGTGTGCGGCGCAAGCCGGGCGACTTCGGCGTACCAGTGCTCGGCAACCACGGCATCGGCGCAAAAGCCGCCGCGACCGGTTTGCGCCAGCCATGCATACAGCAGCATGGCGGTGGTATTGGCGCGTTCACGCACGGCCAGCTCCAGCGAGGCCGGTAGCCAGTCGCACTCGTGCGCCAGCGCGAACTGGTACAGCCACCGTTGTGCCCCCGCGATCCAGCTATCGCTCAGGCCATGGCGGATCGGGCCTGTGCTAAGGAGTTCTTCGGCAAAGGGGCTGTCCGCGTCATTCGGGCACATCTCATCAATCACCTGCAGCAGCAAAAATTGCCGCTGCCCCGAGCGCAGGGGCTTGCCCAGCTCGTGATTCAGCCGCTCGAACAACGTCTCTGCGTCGACTTGGGATTCTGGATCGTAGCTGATGCCGGTGTTGTCATATATAAAGCGGCAACCGAGCGGGTAGGCGACGACATTGCGCCGTTCCGGAGTGAGCCACGCGAGTTCCCGGCTATCCAGCCAGGACTGCAGAGCCGCGTCGTTCAGATGCCAGGCGCGAACAGGCAACACGCAGAAAATTCGCGGATGCATGGACTGTGCGACGCGCAGCCAGTAATCCAGCAGCCATTGATTGCTGCCATCAAGATGCACTTGCAACACGCTCGGGCTTTTAGCGCCCAGGCTTTGCCGCAGTTTCTGCCACAGACCTTGTGGCTCAGGCGCCGTGACTGGCGCAGCGCGCTGCTGATGAGCATCGTCAGCAACGTCGTCGTAGACACTGCTGGCAATTTCAACCGCAGGTAGCGCAGCTGGCCGCAGACGTGGGAAAGCGAGTTCCGCATCAGCGGGCAGGCCGATCTGTGCCAGCAAGCGTGCAACCCCGGCACGCTCGGCTTCATCTTCGTCGACGCGATAGTTATATGGGCTACTATTTTGTTGTTCTGCTGCGCGTCCAGCCAGCAGCTCGGCCAGCCACAGGTCGAAATACGGCTCGGCGTGGTGGTATTCGCCGATGTGAAAGAGCGCCAGCGCCGGTGCGGTCCACAATCGTTCATCGCGCTCCAGCGCAGCAAGGACGGCTACCAGCAGCAGATCGCTGCAAAAATTGGCAACACTCGCCGCTGCCTGGCGCGATGCCAGTTGTGCCTGGGGTGAGCCTTGGTCGGGTGTGACAGTGAGGCGGTGGTAGCAGAACTGCCAGTAGGCCGCTTCCAGCAGGCAGGCCTGCGCAGATTGGGGAAAGGCGTCGCGCCAGGCACGCAAGCGCTGGTAACTGGCCGCGCCATCGGCAAACAGCGTGTCCCCATCGCGCACCAGCAGATGAAAGAACGCCTCTTCATCCTGCGCATGCCTGCGGCCCGCGCTCGTTGCCGCGGCGAGCAGCTTTTCGATTTGAGGGTATTGCCCTGCATGCAGCAGTTCATGAATGCTGCTGGCTAATGCGGGGGCGGGGTATGGCAGTGCCGCGGGCAGTTTGGGCGTGTACGGCAGGCACACTTTTGGCAGCTCGGTTGCGGCTGGTGCGTAGAGTTTCCAGTTGCGTTGCTGTTTGTCGATCCACATGGGCTTGCTCGTTCAAATCAGATATTGGGGGAAACGTTGGGCACGCCATTTGCCGCTTGCATGGGCAGATGTTCCAGCGCCAGTGCGCCGCCTGTGCTGGAGCTAGTTGTCGTTACCGAAATGGCAGTTGGCGGCGCTGATGCGATAACGCCGCACCGTATTGTGCTCGCCGTCGACGATCTGGATGTCGTTGATCATGCCCTGGCGCAGCAGCTTCTGCATTTTCGGGTCCTGGCAGATCTGGTTGTGGTTTGCATCCAGAAAGCCGTTGATGGCCTCGTCAGCCAGTGCTTCGTCCTGCATTTCGATGGTATCGGTCAGCACATTGCCGCTGGCGCTGACGGCAATCAGACGGGTGTTCGCATCGATGCGGTAGGGCAGACCGTTTTTCGCATCCTCGTGCGCAATGTCTGCCACCAGCTGGCTAACTGTGACGGTGCTATCGAACAGTGGACCCAGCGCAAAGCCATAAGCCAGCGTGGCGAGTGTTCCGAGCAGCATGGCCAGCCCCATCGGGCGGCGCGGATAGTGCCACGGCAGCATCGTTTGTGCCTGCCTGCGTCCTGCGCAGAAATACCAGAGCACCAGCACCGGAAAGGACAGCAGCATGAAGATGCCCATGCCACCGTGCAGATCGCGGGCAATCCACAGCAGATAGGCGCTGATGCCCAGTACGCCGCTCAGCGTTGCCAGCAGCCAGATCAGGCTGCGGCGGCGGGCAGCATGGTCGCCGATGCGGCACCAGTTCTGGTAATGCAGCAGCATCGGAAACAGCGGCCCGAGAATCATGCCGATCGCGGCGGCCCAGTCCGGGTGCCACAGCGCGGGCATCGGGTCGGGTGCGGCCGGGCTGGCGGCAGGTGCCGCTTCGTCCTCATCGTCCAGTGCCAGCGTGCCGGCGCGGTATTCGGCCAGCAGTGCGTTGGCTTCCGGCAAATCGCGCTCCTGCACCAGCAGGCGGATTCCGCCCAGCGCATTGCCCAGCACGCCATAGGCATTGACCGTATTCAGATCGGCCAGCTGCGCCGGTATGCCGGCGCTGGCGAGCAGGCTTCTGACCATTTCGGCATCGATGGCTTGCTCGAAACGCGTGAGGGTAACCAGCTCGGCCGGATCGGCCGGCGGCAAGGCGGATGGCGCAGATGGAGTGTCGCTCATTACGGGATCTTGGCTACAAAGTTCGGAATGATACGCGGGAGCGCAAAACAATGACTGCTTCTGTCAGAAACAGGGTTTCATCGTCTGATTTCAGCCGGGCCGGACTGGCGACCCTGCCTCAGCGTATCGTGCCATTCATTGTTAATTTGGTGGGTATATTGATGTAGCCATTCATAATAAATGGTTTCGTCGATATACCCTTGTATTTACCAGCGCAGCGGTGTGGCTTCCTGCTGCCAGAACAGCCAGCGTTCACGCTCGCGATGTGGGCCGGTGCCGATCTGCCAGGCATCGCGTTCACCGCTGTTCAGCGCGATCAGGCTGATTGCGCCGCCATAGCTGCCGACTGCCAGCGTTTTGCCGTCGCCGGACAGTGCCATGCTGCTGATGGTTGAGCCGACGAAGTGCGTCCAGTGCGGCGTGCCATCATGGCCGAAGGCGCGCAGATAACCGTGGGCATCGCCGACGATGTATTCGCCGGCGCGGCTGATGGCGGCATAGACGCGTGCGCCCTCCTGCAGCGTGGTGATGGCCGGATGGGCGTCGTCGTAGTAATCGGTATCCAGTCCGATCCAGTGTTCGCGATTCACGCCGATGCTGCAGCCGCTGTAGAAATGGCAGGCATTCAGCAGAACCTGGCGGCTGTCAGCCGCAAACAGGGCGTAGTCCGGATATTCGCTGTGCGGGCCGATGTGGCCAACGGGCTTGAGTGCGGCATCAAACAGGACGTGCACGCTGCACTGGTCGCCGGCGGCAATCCATTGTCCGTCCGGTGACAGTGCGGCATGCACCATGTCGAGGTCGATTTCCAGTGGCATGCCACTGCGCTTGCTGCCACTGCGCTTGCTGCCACTGTCGCGCGCCAGCTCGTGCAAGCGTCCGGCATCGGGATGCAGCCGGGTCGCTCCGCCTGCAGCCAGTACATACACGCCGCTGCGGCAGGCCAGCAGCACGCGCTGGCCGTCGGGGAAGGGCTGCAGCGCCTCGATTTCAAAATTGCGCGGGTTCTCTGCCAGCGCCAGCCCGTAGGGCAGGCCCTCGGCGCCAGTGGGCCACGCCAGCATGGCTAGCCGTTCACCCTGCCAGCCGGCGTGAATGGCAATGCCCTCGACGCTTGCCAGGGCCAGCAGCCGGCCGTCGCCGGATAGGCCGAAGCCGAGCAGGGCGGAATCCAGCTGCTCGCACTGGCCTTGCCGGAGTCGCACGCAGCGGGGTGTTTCATAGCTGGCACCGATGCGTGCCAGTACGCTGCCATCGGCCAGTACGGCCAGTTGGGAAATGGCCTGGGCATTGCCCTCAAGCAGGCCGGCATACAGATCGGGACTGGGTGGCCAGTCCTCGCGCAACTGGCGGATCGCCGCGTCACCGGCGGCATTGGCGGCACGCAGTGCTTCCAGCAGCGCAGGGTAGAGGGGCTGCATCCCGGGCAACTCCGGCTGCTCACCGGCCACATCCCAGCCGTAGTCGTTGCCGATGCGGACATAGTCATTGATGGCGGCGCCCCAGGCTTGCGCGAGGCGTTGCCAGTTTTGCCGGGCGCTGTCGTTCAATTGCAGGGTCATCGCCTGGCGGTGGCGGGCCATGGCAAGTTTCTGTTCGGGATGGGCGATGGGCATGGCAAGGGTGTCCGGGTGATGAAGATGCAAAGCCGAGGGGATTTTGTCAGATTGATGAAATGAATGGCGGAAATTGTGTGTGACGGTGGTGACAGCACTGCTGTTCGCACATCCCGTTGCACTCACGCGCTTGCCGCATTCGCTCCGCTCCGGTTTAATAACTGACCAGTCAGTCATTAAGTGTGTGTCATCATGGACGAACACCGCGATCAGCCTTCCCGCCGGCAACGGCGCAAGGACGCCAGACCCTCGGAAATCACCGCCGCCGCCTTGCGTTTGTTTCACGAACGCGGCTTTGCCGCAACCAAGCTGGACGATGTCGCCGCGGCGGCCGGCGTGACCAAGGGCACGCTCTACCTCTATTTCCCGAGCAAGGAAGCCTTGTTCAAGGCCGTGGTGCAGGAAAGCGTCATTCCGAACATCGACCGGCTGGCGCAGGCTGCGGCCTCATCCACCGAGCCGCCGCTGGGCAAGCTGGCGCTTGTGCTGCGCCTGCTGGCGCAGGGGCTGAACGAGAGCGACGGCTGCATTTCCAAACTGATGCTGGCCGAGGCCGGCAATTTCCCCGAGCTGGCGCAGTTCTATGTCGACGAGGTGGTGCACCGGCTGCACGACGTGGTGCGCGGAATACTCTCCGAGGGTATTGCCACGCAGAGCTTCAGAAATATCGATCTTGTGCATACACCCCGCCTGATCATGGCCCCGTTGCTGCTGGCCAATATGTGGCGCAATACCTATGGCAGCTTCGACCGCTATCCGGTCGACCCCGCCCATTACGCCGAACTCCAGATTGCCATGCTGCAGCACGGCTTGCTGCCATCACCCCAGGAACCCCGTCATGACTGAAACCGCAAACGCCGCTCCGCCGCGGCAGAACAAGGCCCGCAAGATACTGGGCGGCATCCTGCTGCTGGTCGCCGCCCTGATCGGCTGGCGCATCTGGTGGTCCAGCGGCCATATCGGCACGGATAACGCGCAGGTCGAAGGGCACATCGTGCCGGTGTCGGCACGGGTCGGCGGCTATGTGCTGCGGGTGCCCAACGAGGACAACAGCCAGGTGGCACGCGGCCAGTTGCTGGTCGAGATCGACCCGCGCGACTACATCGCCAGGGTGGCGCAGGCCGAGGCCGACTGGCGCAATGCGCTGTCGGCATCCGGCCAGTCCGGTCAGCCGGGCGAGGCGCTGGCCAAGATCGGTGCGGCCAATGCCGCGGCGGCTGCCGCCGCCGCACAGGGACAGGCTGCCGAGACAGCAATTGCCGAAGCCCGCGCAACGGCCACCAAGGCACGCAATGACCTGCAACGCGCCCGCGAGCTGGCGGCGCAGAAGATGTACAGCCAGGCGCAGCTCGATACTGCGCAGACGGCACTGGCGGTCGCCGAAGCGCGCGTACAGAGCCTGATCGCGCAGAAAAATGCCGCGCAGGAGCAGGCCGCCGCCGCACGCCAGCAGGTGGTGGTGTCCGGAGCCGGGCTGAAGTCGGCCGAAGCCAAGACCATGGCCGCCGAGGCCGCGCTGGCACTGGCCAGGCATCAGCTGGCCGATACGCAGGTGACCGCGCCGGCCAGCGGCGTGGTGAGCAAACGCGCGGTCGAGCCGGGGCAGATGATCCAGGCCGGGCAGACGCTGATGTATCTGGTCGATACCTCGCGTCTGTGGGTGACGGCCAACCTCAAGGAAACCGAGATTGCCGAGGTGAAACCGGGCCAGCGGGCCGAGATCAGGGTCGATGCCCTGTCCGGGGTGAAGCTGACCGGCAAGGTTAAATCGTTCAGCCCGGCAACCGGCGCGCGCTTTACCCTGCTGCCACCGGACAATGCCACCGGCAATTTCACCAAGGTGGTGCAGCGCGTGCCGGTGCGCATCGCGCTGGATCCCTTGCCCGAAGGTGTGACCTTGCGCCCCGGGCTGTCGGTGGATGTGACCATCCTGACGCGCTGAGCAGACATTTGAAGGGCAATGCCATGCTTCAGAGGCCACTGTGAACCCGCAACGATGAAACCCATCCTTCCCACCCTGTCCCGTTCGGTCGACGACGCCAGCATCCATGCCAACCGCTACATCATCGCGATGACGGTAACGCTGGCCTGCGTGCTGGAATTGCTCGACACCAGCATCGTCAATGTCGCCATCCCGCACATGATGGGCACGCTGGGCGCGACGCTGGACGAAATCACCTGGGTGTCGATCGGCTATGTGGTTGCCAATGTCATCGTACTGCCGATCTCGGGTTTTCTGGGCAATCTGTTTGGCCGGCGCAACTACCTGCTGCTGTCGATTACGCTGTTCATCGTGGCGTCGATTGCCTGCGGCAACGCCAGCACCCTGCCGGAAATGGTGTTCTGGCGCATCGTGCAGGGCCTGGGCGGCGGCGGGCTGATCGCGACCGCGCAATCGACGATGTTCGAGGTGTTCCCGCGCAAGGAAATGGGCGCGGCGATGGCGATCTTCGGCATGGGTATCATGCTCGGGCCGATGCTGGGACCGACTGTCGGTGGCTGGCTCACCGACCAGTACAGCTGGCCGTGGATTTTCTACATCAACCTGCCGCTGGGCCTGCTGGCGCTGCTGCTGGTGCTGCTGTACGTGCCGGAATCAAAGCTCAGGCAGAAGGTCGAGCATATCGATTTCACGGGCTTGCTGCTGATGGCCGCCGGCATCGGCGCGCTGCAGCTGATGCTGGAGCGCGGCGAGCGGCTGGACTGGTTCGATGCCTGGGAAGTGGTGGCCTATGCGGTGATCAGCATCGCCGCGCTGGGGGCCTTCATCATCCGCCAGCTGGAACACCTGCACCCGCTGGTCGACCTGCGCGTGTGCCGCGACCCGCAGTTTGCCGCCGGGCTGGTGATGACCTTCTTCCTCGGCGCCTCGCTGTTTGCCACCGTGTTCATCTTCCCCGTGTATCTGCAGACACTGATGGGCTATTCGGCCTGGCAGACGGGCTTGCTGATCCTGCCTTCTGCCCTGGCATCCGGGCTGATCATGCCGGTATCGGCACGGCTGGTGAGCAAGGGGTTTCCGGCGCGCGGGCTGATTATCTGCGGTGCTGGCCTGTTCATGTATTCGATGTGGCTGCATTACCACTTCACCACGCAGTCGGGCACCTGGGATTTCATGCTGCCGCTGGTGATCCGTGGCGTAGGCCTTGGCATGATTTTCATGCCCTTGAACAATCTGAGCATGGCCAATCTGCAGCCGCTGCAGATCGGCAGTGCCACGGGCTTGTACAACCTGACCCGCCAGCTTGGCGGCAGTGTCGGCATTGCGCTGTCGGCGACGTTTTCGACCAAGCTCTCGCACATGAAAAACGATGTGCTGCTGGAACACCTGAGCGGGCCGTTTGCCAGCGAGCGCCTGGCAATGCTCAAGTCCCGCCTGCTGGCGAGCGGCATGCCGGTCACCAGCGCGGATGGTGCGGCGCATGCACTGCTGGCGCAGCAAGTGCAGAAACAGGCACTGATGCTGGCCTACGACCATCTGTTCATGCTGTTCGGCCTGGCCATGCTGCTGACCCTGCCCTTGCTGGTGGTGATGAAAAAGCAGCAGGTTGCGGCATCGGCAGAAGTGGCACACTAAGGGTATATCCCCAAAAGTCATTTGAATAAATGGCTGCATGGTAATACCCATGCAACTGGCTGGCCAAACATGGTGCGCGGCTGATCCCGCTGCGGGCAGGATCAGTGCCGCGGCTCTTGCTGCCGCAACCGGAAAACCGCTCAGCATTCCGGAAAATTGCTGATCCGGCGGGTTTATCCCGCCAACCCTTCCAGAAAACTTGAAAGTGCTTCAAGAAAGCTCTGTGACAGGCCTGCGGGTCATGCGCCTAAGATGAGCTTGTCTTCCCGAGAGGAAGCGGCGCGAGCCACCTGCCAGTTCTTGGGCAGACTGGCCGCACCCCTGACAAGCATATCAAGAGGGTTCGGAGATGAATGATCTGTTGCAGCCACTGTTCGACCACGCCGGCATGCTGGCTATCGGCGCGGTGTTGATTGTTTTGCTGGTGAATTCCATCGTCATTGTTGGCGGTGAAGAAATGGCGCTGCTGGAACGCCGCTGGCTGGGGCGCAAGATGCCGCAGGGGCGGGTGGTGGCGCAGCCCGGTGAGGTGGGGATCCAGGCGCGCACACTCGGGCCGGGACTGCACCTGCTGATTCCCTTCCTGTTCAAGGCGACCAAGATTCCCTTCGTTACGATTGCCGATGCCGAAATCGGCCTGGTTGAATCCATCGACGGGCATGCGGTATTGCCGGGCAAGATCTTTGCCGAGCCGGTCGACGGGCACAACTCCTTCCAGGATGCCGAAGCCTTCCTGCGCAATGGCGGCCAGAAAGGCCCGCAGGTAGCGGTGCTGCCACCGGGGAAATACCGTATCAACCCGTATCTGTTCCGTGTGGACAAGGCCGCGATGATCACCATCCGCGACCATGAAATCGGTATTGTCGAGGCGACCGATGGCGACCCGATTCCGGCCGGCCGAATCTTTGCCCGCACGGTGGCCGGCCATCAGGCATTCCAGGACGGCGCCGGGTTTCTGCGCAACGGCGGGCAGAAAGGTCCGCAGATCGACGTGATCCCGCCGGGGAATTACCGGATCAACCCGCTGCTGTTCAAGGTAAGCAAGAGCGCGGCGGTCAGCATTCCCGAAGACAGCATCGGCCTGATCGAAGCCACGGATGGCGAGCCGATTCCGGCCGGGCGCATCTTTGCGCGGGTGGTGAAAGGCCATGATGCCTATCAGTCCGGGCAGGCCTTTATCGACAATGGTGGGCAGAAGGGCCCGCAGATCGATGTGCTGCCTCCGGGGCTGTACCGGATTCACCCGAATCTGTTCAAGCTGCAGATTGTGCCGGCCATCGTGATCGAGAAGGGCGCGGTCGGGGTGGTGCTGGCACAGGATGGTCTGCCGATTCCGACCGGGCGTCTGCTCGCGCACCGCGTCAGCGGCCATGACAACTTCGAGAATGGCGAGGCCTTCCTCAACCAGGGCGGGCAGAAAGGGCCGCAGATCGATGTGCTGCTGCCGGGTACTTACCGGATCAATACCGCACTCTTTGCCGTTCGCACCGCGCCGGCCACGGTGGTCGAGGCCAATCACGTCGGGCTGGTGACCGCGCTGGACGGTATCCCGCTGCCGGAAAACGAATACGTGGCACGGCAGGTGGGCGGCCATGACGACTACCAGAACGGCTCGGCCTTCCTGACCCAGGAAGGCCAGCGTGGCCCGCAGCTGGACGTGCTGCGCCCCGGGACGTATTACATCAACCCGCTGCTGTTTACCGTCGAACTGGACAAGGTGGCCGTCATCGAGCGCGGTCAGGTCGGTGTAGTCGTGTCCAACGTCGGGGAGGCCCCGCCCGAGGAAATGATCCGCCGTCTGTCCGCCACGCAGGGCTCGACACAGGAAGCCGGGCAGGAACGCTATGTGGTGCCCAAGGGCTTCCGCGGGATTCAGGAGGAAGTCGCCGGCCCCGGCAGCTATTACCTGAATCGTCGCGCCTTCATGGCCTACATCATCGATACGACCAACATCACCATCGACTGGGACGAGCAGGCCGATACCCGCTTTGACGAACTGACGGTGATTTCCAAGGATGGCTTCCCCATCCAGGTCTCGGTCAAGGTGGTCATTCGCGTGCGGCCCGATCAGGCGCCCTATATGGTCGCCAAGGTCGGCTCGGTCGATAACCTGATCCAGCACGTCATCCATCCGATGATCGACTCTTCCTTCCGCAACCAGGCCTCCACGGCCTCGGCGATGGATTTCCTGCAAAGCCGCTCGGAAGAACAGGCCAAGGCCGAAGCGCGCGTGCGCGCCGATCTGGAGAAATACCACGTCGAATGCGTCTCGGTGCTGATCTGCCAGATCAAGCTGCCTGCCGAACTGATGGAAACGCAGACCAAGCGCATCATCGCCGAGCAGCAGCTGGAGATGTACAAGATGGAGCAGCGCTCGCAGGTGGAACGCACGCAGATGGAAAAAATGCGCGCCACCGCCGACCAGCAGCCTGTGCTGGTGGCTTCGGAAATTGCCGTGCAGGTGGCCCAGCAGAAAAAGAGCGAGATGGTGACGCTGGCCGAAGGCGAGGCCCGTTCCAAGGCGCTCGACGGCGAGGGGGAAGGCAACCGGCTGCGGCTGATCGGTGACGGCGAGGCGGCCAAGATCTCCGCCATCGGTGAAGCCACCGCGCTGGCCTACCAGAAGCAGACCGAAGCGCTGGGCGAGGATGCCATCCGCTCGATCAAGCTGGTCGAACTGATTTCGGGGGCCATCGAACGCGGCCAGCTCAAGATTGTTCCCGATGTCATGGTCTCGGGCAGCGGAGCCAGCGAAGGCTTCATGGCCCAGCTGGCCCGCCTGCTCCCCGGCATGGACCTGGGCCAGCTGCTGGCGCGCGGCAAACCCGATGTGCTGCCGCCACCGCAATAAGGGAGTGATCAATAAGCCAGCAAAGCAAACGCGCCAGGATAGCCATGGCGCGTTTGCCTTCATCTGAAAGCGAAAATGTCGATGCCTCCGCTTTAGGCCTTGCATCCACATGAAGCATGACAAGGAATCCGGATTCCGCCCGCCAAGGGCAGCGGGCGGAGTTGGAATCAATCGCTCCAGCCGCCTTCGCAGCGGAAGCTTTCAGCGGGCAGGGTACGCAGCTTGCCGCTGCGTGCATCCAGCTCCCAGAGGCGGCCTTGGGTCTGTTTGGCATCCCAGCGGTGCTTGTGCCAGCCACTCATGTCATCGCTCTTGCCCTGCTTGAATTTCGGCGAAGGCAAAAAGCCGATCTGGACCAGTTGTTTGCTATCACCGATGAGCTGAGGCAGCTTCTGGGTCCCGGTAATGCACGACTGGCCACCTGCTTCGCCCTGATAGGAATGCTCAACCGTCAGTTTATTCATGTCGTAGGGGCCAACCGGCTGTGCATCGGCAACCACGAAGCTGCGCTTGTCGACAACCAGTAGCCACTGCTGCTCCGGTCGCGAAGCCAGAATCAGCTGCCAGTGTCTGGCTGCGTTGTCGTACTCTTCCCGTCCTCCGCCACGAACATCGAACTGAGTGAACGATTTGGCTGCCTTGCTACCGGGGGGCGTTTCTATCCAGCCAGCGCTTTTGAGCAGCGGGTATTTGCCACTGTCGTCGATCCCGCCGGGCAGGGTCTTGCCGATCAGCAAACGCGGGTCGCTGCCGAGATTGCTGCTGGCTACCACCTCTTCGGTGCTGGTATTGCGCGCTTTATAGCGACCACTGGCAGGATCAAGGCCCCATACCCTGACGAGCGGTTTGGCGAGTTGCACCAGCTTGCCCTGAGCATCGCTGATGGTTCCGGTGGTGGTGGTTCGCAACTGCAGTGGCTGGTTGGCACTCGCCAGTACTTCCAGCTTGGTATCGCTTTCCTGACAACGGGCGTTCGGTTTGCACGCTCCGGCATTGCTGACGGAACCATCAATACTGCCCAGCTCGGCGATCTGACCGTCCTTGTAGCCACCAATCAGCCAGCGTTCAGACGAGTACCCCTGCCGGAAAGTCCATGCGCTGATAAGCCAGCCAGCATGCCCAGTGCCCAGATCGAGCCAGCGGATGCTCTCCGCTGCCGGAGGGTTGCCGAATCCAAGGCTGGATTCTGTTCTTTGTACGGCTTGCCAGCCTTTGCTCGTATTTAAAAAACGCCCAATTAGGATAGAACCGCTTGCGGTATTGCCATCCCGTTCTGCGGCGGCAATCGCGTAAAGAGCCTGAGTGCCGTCGGACTCCCGAATCAGTCGCGCATCGAGCACGTACGCTGTTGCCACGCTGCCATCCTTGAGGCGGATGCGGGCTTGCCCCTGAGCGTTGCTGCTCCCAAACCATGTGTGAGCTAGTCCTACCGTATCTAGTTTGGAAATGCTGGAAATCTGGACAGGCTTTCCGGCACTGACTGGTGGTTTGGTTGGCTGAGTGGGCGAAGTGGCAGGCTGGACGGTCACACACCCAGCCATTAGTGCTGCCAGTGGGAGCAGGGCTAGCAGTGGCTTATTCATTATTACATTTCCAGTTTAAAAACTGACGCTGAGTGTATAGTTTTCGGGCGGTAGCGCTTGTAACGCCTCTCACACCTAACGGAATGAGTCTGTCTTGTGTAGCAAACCGCTTTCGCGAAAAGGCGTACATTCTTCAGTAGAAATCCTGCTTCCCTGGAGCATGAGCGATTTCTCGTCGGATCAAACCGGTTTATCCCCACAGACTCAATGCCGGCTCGGTACTGACGGCGCGCAGGATGTCGGTTTTGGAGATGAAGCCGGCGATGCCCTGATCCGCAGCCAGTACCGGTACGCCGTCCAGCGCGTGGTCAAGCATCAGTGCGGTGACGTGGCGCAGGTCAGTGTCGGGGCTAACCACCAATACCGGCGTGCGCATGACGTCGGCGACCTGCCGTTGCAGGACCTCGTGCGCGATGCCGTCGGCGATGACCAGCGAAGTGAGCAGATCGCGGTCGCTGACCAGCCCGACCAGCTGGCCGTCCTGCAGCACCGGACACTGATGGATGCCGTGCGCGTGCAGCAGTTGCCAGGCATCCTGCACGCTGAGTGCGGCATCGGCGGTGATGACCGGGCTGTGCATGATGCGCCCGCAGCTGAAGACCGGCCCGCGCTCATGATCGAGCTGCTGGGTGCGCAGGTATTCGTTGCGCGCAAGCTTGCCCGGCAGGGGCAGCTGGAAGCCGCTGGTGGATTCTTCGTTATTGCGGGCGACGGCGGCGATGCGCCGCGCCGGGTAGAGGCCCGGGGTGGTGTCAAGCTCGCTGCGCGTGCCATGAAACACGCGGCCGGTGATGCCATAGACCGAAAACATGCACGGCTCCTGCCGGATACAGTTGGTGGTATAAGCTTGTAGGCCTTAACTCATAGCGTTTTATTGGACATACCCAAGTAATTCCAGGCTCAGGCACGTGGCAGTAGCAGCCGGCACAGCAGTTTGCGGGCTTCTTCCAGCAGCAGTGTTGTGGATGCCAGCCCGATGGCCAGCAGCCAGTCGCGTGCAGCGAGATCGGTGGCGTCGAACACGGCCTGCGCCGGTGCCCAGTGCACGGCCACCACCTGCATCAGCAGCACGCCGGCCAGAGCCAGCCACAATTTGCCATTGCTGAAGAACTGCTCATTGAAGGCCGAGCCGGATTCGCTGCGGGCATTGAAGATATTGAAAAACTGGAACAGCACGAAGGTGGTGAAGGCCAGTGTGCCGGCATAGCGCTCGCCATGCGCCGCGCCGAACTGCCAGGCTGCCAGCGTGCCGCAGGCCATGGTGATGCCATACAGGGCGATGCGCAGCAGGCGCGGGCCGGTGAGGATGTGCGCGGTGGTGGCTCGCGGCGGCTTGTGCATGATGCCCGGCTGTGCCGGTTCAACGCCCAGTGTCATCGCCGGCGGCCCATCCATGATGATGTTTACCCACAGGATCTGGATGGCGGTGAACGGCGCCGGCCAGCCCAGCAGCATTGCACCCAGCATGGTCAGTAGCGCGCCAATATTGGTCGAGAGCTGGAAGCGCACGAATTTGACGATGTTGTCGTAGATGGTGCGCCCTTCCTGCACGGCATGCACGATGCTGGCGAAATTGTCGTCGGTGAGCACCATTGCCGCAGCCTCGCGGCTGACTGCGGTGCCGGTCTGCCCCATGGCCACACCGATGTCGGCCGTTTTCAGTGCCGGTGCGTCGTTCACGCCGTCGCCGGTCATGGCGACGACCTGCCCGCTGGCCTGCAACGCTTCGACAATGCGCATCTTGTGTTCGGGAGCAACGCGGGCAAATACGCCGGTGTCGCGCACCAGCGCGGCGGTGGCGGCGGCGTCCAGCCCATCGAGTTCCCGTCCTTCGCGGACCTGGCCGGGCAGGCCAAGCTCGCCGGCGATGGCGGCCGCGGTGAGGCGGTGGTCGCCGGTAATCATCTTCACGCCAATGCCGGCGCGGTGACAGGCGGCAATCGCCGCGGCGGCTTCGCTGCGCGGCGGGTCGACCATGCCGGCGAGCCCCAGCAGGGTCAGTCCCTTGCTCCACTGCGCCAGATCCTGGCTGGACGCAAACTCGCTGGCGGGGATAAGGCGGGTTGCCAGCGCCAGTACCCGCATCGACTGATCAGCCATTGCGCGGGTATGGGCTTGTATACTTTTTATCGCATCGCTTGTGATTGGTATGGAGTGGTGGGTATTGCTGCTGTGGTGCGTGCTGCGTGCAAGCAGCACATCCGGAGCCCCTTTGACCCAGAGGCGCACCTGCTCGCCTTCGCGATGAAAGGTCGCCATGAATTTGTTTGCCGAGTCGAAGGGGATTTCGGCCAGCCGCGGGCTGGCGGTACGCAGCGTCCCGGCGTCAAGGCCGGCCTGGGCGGCCAGCTGCAGCAGCGCGCCTTCGGTGGGATCACCGATGATGTGTTCGCCATCAAGCTGTGCATCCGCGCACAGTACCGCGGCAAGCAGCAATTGCAGCAGCGTGTCATCGGCCTGCAAGCTCAGCTGCGCCGGTGTCAGGGTGCTGGCATCGTAGCGCTTATCCGCAGCGTACAACTGCCGCACAGCCATGCGGTTCAGCGTCAGCGTGCCGGTCTTGTCCGAGCAGATGACGGTGGTACAGCCCAGTGTTTCCACTGCGGCGAGTTTTTTCACGATGGCATTCTTGCGCGCCATGCGGTGCATGCCCAGCGCCAGTGTCACGGTGACTACCGCGGGCAGTCCTTCCGGAATGGCGGCAACGGCGAGCGCAATCGCGGTCATGGCGGTTTGTGCCAGCGGATCTCCGCGCAGAATGCCCAGCAGAAAAAACAGCAACACGACAAAACCGGCAATCAGTGCCAGCCGCTGGCCGAGCCGGTCGAGCTGGCGCTGCAGTGGGGTAGCCGATTCGGCCGTGGCCGCCAGCAGGTGCGCCAGCCGGCCGGTTTCGGTGCGCATGCCGGTGGCGGTGACGATGGCTTCCAGCCGGCCACGGGTCACGACGGTGTTCATGTACAGCATGTTGCTGCGCTCGGCCAGTGGCGTATCGGCTGGCAGTGGGCTGCTGCCCTTCTCCAGCGGATGGGCCTCACCGGTCAGGCTGGCCTCGCTGACTTCGGCGCCGTGGGCGGCCAGCACCCTGGCATCTGCCGGCACACGGTCGCCGGCCTCCAGCAGGATCAGGTCTCCGGGTACCAGCTCGCTGGCCGGGATATCGCAGACTTCGCCATCGCGCCGCACGCGCGCCGTGTGGGCCAGCATGGCTTTCAGGGCGGCGAGTGCGGCTTCGGCACGGTTTTCCTGGATAAAACCCAGCGTGGCGTTCAGGAGCACTACCAGCACGATGACCACGGCATCGGTGAGATCCCCGATCAGCGCGGCGACAGCGGCAGCGGCCAGCAGAATCAGGATCAGCAGATTGCGGAACTGGTCGGCAAAGCGCAGCCAGCCTGGCCGGCGTGCCGCTTCCTGCAGGCGGTTGAGCCCGCATTCAGCCAACCTGCTCCGTGCAAGTGCGGCAGCAAGCCCCTGCTGCGTGCTGTGCAGCGCCGCCACAACCTGCTCGCTGGACAGGGAATGCCAGTGCATCGAGGCATCGGGGGGATGGTGTGATGGATCCATGCGTCCTCCTGCTCTCATAGTAGTCGCTCCACCGTGCGCAGGTCGGCAGGTCTGCAGCGGGGTATGGCGATGGCCGGTACTGCAAAGTCGGCGGCTTTGCGACAAAATCGGGATATTCAAGCATGTTCCGGAATTCAAAATTCAAATGGCAGACAGTCACCGTAAATTGAAAGTTCTTTGTGTATTTGGCACCCGTCCGGAAGCCATCAAGATGGCGCCGGTGATCAGGGCCTTGCAGGCGGATGAGCAAATGGATTGCCTGGTCTGTGTGACCGCGCAGCACCGGGAGATGCTTGATCAGGTGATGCGGCTGTTCGGTTTGCAGGCTGATTTTGATCTCGATCTGATGCGCCCGGGACAAACACTGGCCAGTCTGACCTCACGTGTTCTGGAAGGGGTGACCGATGTGCTGGAGCGCTGCCGGCCCGATATCGTGCTGGTGCATGGTGATACGTCCACTACCCTGGCGGCAGGACTGGCTTCGTTTTACCAGCGCATTCCGGTCGCGCATGTCGAGGCTGGCCTGCGCACCGGGGATATGGAGGCACCGTGGCCGGAGGAGCTGAATCGTTCGGTGGTCGGGCTGTTTGCCCGTCTGCATTTTGCGCCCACCGGGCAGGCTGCCCAGAACCTTCGTGCGGAGGGGCGCCGTGAGGAGGATATTTTCATCACCGGGAATACCGTGATTGATGCACTGCTTGGCATCAGCAAACAGCTGGACGAGAACCCGGCACTGGCGCAAGAGCAGGCCACGCGTTTCCCCTTTCTGGCTGCGGACAAGAAGCTGGTGCTGGTGACCGGCCATCGCCGCGAGAATTTTGGCGATGGTTTTCTGAATATCTGCAAGGGACTGGCCAGGCTGGCCAGCCGTGACGACATCCAGATTGTCTATCCGGTGCACCTGAACCCGAATGTGCAGGAGCCAGTCAATGCGCTACTGCGCGGCTTGCCGAACATTCATCTGATCGAGCCCCAGGATTACCTGCCCTTCGTGTATCTGCTTAAGCGTGCCGAGCTGATTCTGACCGACAGCGGGGGGATTCAGGAGGAGGCACCGGCACTGGGCAAGCCGGTGCTGGTCATGCGTGACACCACTGAGCGTCCCGAAGCCGTGGCTGCCGGCACAGCCAGACTGGTGGGGACGGACTGTGAGCGCATCGTCGCGGCGGTCAGCAATTTGCTGGATGACCGTCAGGCCTATCTTGGCATGACCGAGGCGCCCAATCCCTACGGCAATGGCCAGGCTGCCGCACAGATCCGCGCCGCCATGCTCGATTGGTGGGCGCGAACCCGAGCGGAATGAAAAGCAGGTTTCTAAGTCTGTGGCGCATCCTGCCCTGAGCGTGCAGAAGGGATTTCCTGGGCCTGTTGCAGTTTTTGCAGCTGTTCGAAGTCTTCCCGGCTGATGGCACCCTTGCTGATCAGATAGTTGATCAGGTGCTGATGCTCATCCAGATCAAAGCCCCTGATGGCCTCATCCAGCTCGCGAGCCGTGAGCAGATTGTGGATGACCATCAGGTCGATCAGGGCGGGTTTCCCATCAGGCAGGAAGTCCGAGCTGAGCCCCGAGAGCAGGCGCAGCGCGGCATTGATCTCGCTCTCGCGAGCGATGAACTGGCGGATGGGTTTGCCCAGTTGTTGCTCCAGAGCATCCTTGTCCGTATCGGTCAGCGGGGTGGCAACCGCCACATGGATGAGTTGCTCGTGCTGCAGAAACGGGATCGCCCGCAGGCGGAAGCAATGTTCGAAAGCCAGCCGCCGATGCAGCTGCAGGATGCCGTCCTTATCCAGCCTGGCGCGGCGCAGGTCATATTGCGCGGAGATGGCCTCCGCCAGCGTTTCATCATCCAGTGCGCCTTGCACCACCAGCAAGCGCCCGACAGGCAACTGGAACTGGCTTTGCTGGCGCAGCGCGGTTTCGAGTTGCTCGGGCTCGATGGCTTGCCAGCTGACCAGCAGCTCGCCCAGCCGTTTGCGCTGTTTGGCCAGCCTTTCTGCCGAAGGAAAGTGGTGCATGGTCTTGTCCCAGACCAGGCGCTTGCCAGTAAACAGAAAGTTGAGAAACATCCGCCAGGCGCGCATCGTCGCCAGAAAGTTGATCAGATTGCTGACCGCCATGCGAGGGATCGACATCAGTCCCTGTTCCCAACCGTATAGCCGGTTCACGAAATAGAAGCGCTGCACGACGCGACTGATCATGATGGAGCCGGTGAAGGTGGCGATGTACAGCGGCCAGCTACCGGGGGCGAAAATCGGCGGAAAATGCAGTGTCCACCAGCCCGCCTTGCTGGCAATGTAGAAAGCGAGAAACTGGAAGAAGACCAGATAAGCCAGCACATTGAGCAGCGAGGTAACGATGCCTTTGCGGTCACGGAACAGCAGGTATCGATCTGCCAGCGAGCCGTGCCAGCCCAGATGCATCCAGCCCTGCAGGCTGATGCCGAGTACCCAGCGTGCGCGCTGGCGGTAGGAGGTGTACAGGGTATCGGGGAAATATTCGCGCACGCAAAGCGGCATGTCGATCACGGTTTCCCGGTCTGCCGCCAGGCCGAACCAGCTCTTGCGCCGCACCTGGAATTGCACCGGGAAGCGGGCAAAGATGGTCTTCATATCGGTGGCCGCCAGCCGGGTGCCGATGTCGTAGTCTTCGGTCAGGCTGTCGGTGTTGAAGGGCTGGTTATTGCTGTCTGCACACAGGTGCAGGAGGGCCCGCCGGGAAAAGCAGGTGCCCACTCCGGCGGAGGGCACCATCCCCGAGAGGCTCTCGCGTACGACCAGATCCTTGCCATGCCATTCGGCAAATTCATCCATGTAGGTGCCGGCCACCAGCTCGAACCAGTCGCGCTCGAGCGAGGTAACTGGCAGCTGGATCATGTCCTTGCGCGGCAGCAAGTAATTGAAAAACTTGAGTTCCAGCGGGTGCAGCACATCTTCGGCATCGTGCATGACAATCCCGGCAAATTCGATGCCGTTATCCTGCTCGTACTTGAAAATGGCCTGGATGATCCAGTTCAGGCAATCTGCCTTGCAGGTCGGCCCGGGATTGGGCACTTCCACCCGCAGCAAATGGCGGAAATGGCGGCGAACACGTTCGACTTCGTCGATGGTGGCCTGATCATTGCAATAGGTGCCCACGAACACGACATAGCGGCGATAGTCGAGCACACTCATCATGTTCTCGACCATCTGCGCGATGACATCGTATTCCTGCCAGGCCGGCACCATGATCGCCAGATATTGCTCGTTTTTTTCCTTGAGCTGGGCCGCACTGAGTGGCCGGTAATCCGCACGGCGCTTGATCGTGAGCTTGCGCCAGAGCTCGCGCGCCCAGTACCAGATGTCGATGAAGACATCATCCACGCTGGAGATGAGGATCAGGATGGTCAGAACAACCGCCACGACCTCCAGTGCCGCATAGTACTGGGCAAAATAGACTGACGTTCCAAGCGAGAGACTCACAGCGCAACATCACCCTTGCGACGGCGGCGGATCTGCGTGAGACGTGCAAGCAGCAGCACGAAACCGACCAGGCCGATCAGACCGGTCCATAGCCACCAGTAGCGATCCCAGACGGTATCCGGATCAGCGGCTTCTGCCAGCGCGCTACCGTCCGGATCGTGCTGATCCAGCTGGATTACTTTGCCATCCCCAGTGATGATGGCCAGGTTTCCGCGATCAAGTGATGGGGTATTGTCTTGAATCTCTGGTATTTCAGCGCCTGTGGATGTATACAATACACCGTATTGGCCGCCGGCCTTGACGATTTCGGCGAGCCCGAGCTTGTGAAGCTGGTTGGCCCCCAGATTCTGCACGGCCTTGCCGTTAACGAGCACCTGACCATTGCGCAGAGAGGTCACGGGGCTGACACCCGGTAGCGTTACACCCACGGCAAAGAAGGTACTTTCGGGTACGGGGGCGGCCTGCTTCTGGGCGATGAAGCGTGCCGGTGCCATATCGGCACTGGCACCCAGTGCGCTGGCCATGTCGATCAGGCCAGGCAGGTTCTTCTGTGCCTGATCAAGCAGTGAATCGGCAAGTAGCACAGTGCCGGTGCTGCCAAAACGCGTACTGATGCCCATGAAGTTGCTGCTGCCAAGCGATTTGCCAAGCTGCAGGTGGCTTCCGGGGAGCAAGGACACCGGATAGGCAACCGGGGTGTCATGGCAGCGCGGGGTGCTGGGCTGGCGGTTGAAGCGCACTGTGAGCGTGTTCTTGCTGCGCAGGATATAGTCAGGAATTGCAACTTCGATGCGTTGAACCTTGCCATTGCTGCGCACGTGCTGCGCACCGAGCAGCAGATCATTCAGGAAGACCGATACCACCGGCTTTTCCTGCTGCTGATTAGGGGCGGCAGAGACATCCAGCACCACGGCCGTCGGCTGTTTGCCGCTTGTGCTCAAATCAGCCAGTGAAAACGACACACTGCGCTGTCCCTGGCTGAGTATGTCGAGGCTGCCGGAGAAGGCGGCCAATTTGTCCAGCAGGATGGCGTCCCTTCTGAGCGAAAAATCACCAGACTGGCTTTCCGGCTGGGCGCGCAGATCATTACGCAGCTGTTGCCACGCCGGCTGGAATGTATTTCCCAGATGGCGAGCCTGCGCACCAACGATAATCAGCGGCTGCCCAGCAAATTGCCCCAGCGCGATTGAATCGTTGGCCTGTGGCAGCGCGAAGCGCTTGCTGCGCCAGGCCGCGAAGCTGGCGGCACTGTCAGCCGATACTTCGGCCATCTGTGCCTGCAACGCATCCAGCGCTTTCTGGATGGCTCCGCGCAGGGCCGGGCTGTCGACCAGCAGATCGGCGGACAGCGGCCCCTGTCGCCCCAGTACCAGCAGTGCGCCCAACTGGGCTTCGTCGGCAATGAGATGGCTGGGTGATGCCTTGCTCAAGGCAGCAAAGGCCGGGATGCCCTGCAGACTGGCCGGCACCTGGATGCTGCGCAGGTCAATCTGGCTGCCAACGGTTGGCAGGCTGCGCAATTGCAGCCGTTTGTTGTGCTCTTTCAGCAGCACGCCGATGCGCCATGCCTGATCAAAGCTCTGTGGGTCGCTACGTCCCGCAGGAAGAAGGAGGATCGGCTCGGGGGGCAGCGATTGCCATGCTGCCGTGGCGCTCATGACGTCATCGGCATCAAAGCTGAATTCCAGTCGTGTGGCCGGATTGATGTTCAGAATGTTGCCATCGCTGGATTCGCTGCTGCAGACCTGCTCCGCAAGCGCGGAGGACCAGCCTACGGAAAATTGCAGGAACCCATTGCGGATTTGCGTGTTGCCCAGAGCCAGCGGCAGCTGGAGTGGGGCGCTATCAGCGGTGATGTTCTGGCTGAGTACCGGGACGCCATTGGCCGTCACCTGCAAGGTCGAGCGGCCACCGCTGCCGCGCAGATAGTTGCCATTCAACTGGAGGCTGGCTTGCTGCAGGGCGATGCCAGCTGGTACCGGAAAGTAAAAGTCACGTGAGCTGTTGCGGCCGCGCAGGGTAACCGGCTCGGGGATGCCGATCTGGGTCAGCGGGATCGAGCGCGTGACCAGAGACCTGCTTTGCCAGCTGGCAAACTGATCACCAGCAGGACCGGCATGAGTCGTGGCGCCAAGCGAGGCAAGAACAGGAATAAGTACTGCCGCCAGAAAGCGGCTGGGGTAGAAAAGAGCTGGCATGGCGTCACGGGGCTTCGGCTGTGGGTGCTTGAACTATAAGCACAAAAGGGAAAATTCGGCGCGTATATTACCAAGCACCAAATCAACCCGAACAAGCCCTGTGTAACGCTATGCACATGACATAGCGCAGTGCGTGAGCACCGCGCCATGTCTTGCTGCCTAGGGTTATGCCACGCAGGTATTTGCCTGGCGGGCGATCATCAGCTCTTCGTTGGTCGGGATGACATACACGGCGACCTTGCTGTCTTCCGCCGAGATGCGACGCGGTTCGCCCGAACGCACGGCGTTGGCCGCCGGGTCGACGATGACGCCCAGCCAGCCCAGTTGCGCGCAGACAGCCGCACGGGTCAACGCGTCGTTTTCGCCGATACCGGCGGTGAACACCAGCGCGTCGATACCTTGCAGTGCGGCGGCCAGTGAGCCGGTTTCACGCACGATGCGTGACACGAAGTAATCGATGGCCAGTTTGGCGCGCGGCGAATCGGAGGCTTCCAGATCGCGCATGTCGCTGGAAATGCCGGACATGCCGAGCAGGCCGGATTTCTTGTACAGCAGGTCTTCGATCTGTTTGGCATCCATTTTCAGGTGGTTCAGCAAGTGCAGCACTACACCGGCGTCGATCGAGCCGGTGCGGGTGCCCATCGGCAGGCCTTCCAGTGCGGTAAAGCCCATGGTTGAGGCGATACCCTTGCAGGCTTGCAGCGCGGCCATCGACGAACCGTTGCCCAGGTGGCAGACCACGGTGCGGCCTTCGGCTGCGCGGGCGTCGATCTGCGGCAGGACGCTGGCGATGTATTCGTAAGAGAGACCGTGGAAGCCGTAGCGGCGAATGCCTTCCTGCTGGCTGAATTCATACGGCAGGCCATAGAGCTGGTTCAGCTCCGGCTGGTTGGCGTGGAAGGCGGTGTCAAAGCAGGCCACCTGCGGTACGTCGGGCAGCAGGCCTTGCAGGATCTTGATCGGGGTGATGTTGTGCGGCTCGTGCAGGGGGGCCAGCGGGATCAGTTTTTCCAGCTCGCTGACTACCTCGGCGGTGACTACGACCGGCTGCGAGAATTTGGTCCCACCATGCACCACGCGGTGGCCGATGACGGCAATCTTGCGGCCGTTGATGACGCCGTTGATCCACGCCAGCATGTGGCGCAGCGCTTCATCGTGATTCTTGGCACTGCCCGGAATTGCCTCCGCAGAAACGAGTTTCGCGTCGCTGGCATCCTTGGCGGTGAATTTCGGATCGACATAGATGCCCTCGGCCAGCCCCTTGTACAGCAGGACCGGATCGGCGGCGCTGTTTTCGAACAGGGAAAACTTGATGCTGCTCGAACCGGCATTGATGACAAGAATCAGCTCGTTCTGCTTGGTGGTCATGATGATTTAACTCCGTTGGTGATGGGCCACCAGCGCCATGACAGCGCAGGAGGCCAGACGAACCTTGGCGTCGTCTGCGCGCGAGGTCAGCACGATGGGCACACGTGCACCCAGTACGATCCCCGCCGAGTCGGCGCCGGCGAAATAGGACATCTGCTTGGCCAGCATGTTGCCGGCTTCGATGTCGGGAACAACCAGAATGTCGGCCTGCCCGGCGACCGGCGACACGATTTTCTTGGTCTTGGCTGCGGTCATCGAGATGGCATTGTCAAAGGCCAGCGGGCCGTCGAGCACCCCGCCGCTGATCTGGCCGCGATCGGCCATCTTGCACAGCAGCGCCGCGTCCAGCGTCGAGGGCATTTTTGACGACACGGTCTCCATCGCCGAGAGGATGGCAACCTTGGGGTTGGTATTACCCAGTACATGCGAAAGATTGATCGCGTTCTGGGTAATGTCGATCTTGTCTTCCAGTGTCGGTGCGATATTGATTGCGGCATCGGTCACCAGCAGCGGGCGCTCGTACGCCGGCACATCCATGACGAACACGTGCGACACACGCCGGCCAGCGCGCAGGCCGGTTCCCGACGCCATCACCGCGCGCATCATTTCGTCGGTGTGCAGCGAGCCTTTCATCAGCGCCTCGGCTTCACCGGTGCGCGCCAGCTCGACAGCCTTCTCGGCGGCAGCCACGCTATGCTCGGTATTGACGATGCGGTAGGGTCCGATGGCAATGCCTTCTTTCTCGGCTACCGCGCGGATCTTGGCCTCCGGTCCGACCAGAATCGGCGTGATCAGCCCGGCCTCGGCCGCATCGACGGCACCCAGCAGCGATTCGCGGTCGCAGGGGTGGATGACGGCGGTGGGGATTGGCGAGAGCTGTGCCGCTTTGGCTTGCAGTTCGGCAAACACGCGGTGCTGGCGCAATGTGAGCTGCGGTGGCTCGGTCTGCACCGATACACGTTTTTCGATTGGTGCGATCACCACCAGCGGGCCGCTCATCAACACTTCGCCGCGCTGGTTGCTGCACTGGCCGTGCAGCACCACTTCGCGGGTGGCCGGGCGCTTTTCCTGCACGCTCAGCTCGATGTTCAGCACATCGCCTTCCTCGATCCAGCCATGTGATTTCAGGCCATGGCTGGAAAGGATCGAGCCGTTGCCGGGAAAGAAATTGACCGTTGACGAGGTCAGCGCGATGAAGGCGCCAATGGCCGGAACGCGCTCGCGGCCTTCCTCTTCCTGCTGCCCGCCCAGCATGGCGAACAGCGCAAAATCATTGGGGGTCACGGCGTGCGTGCGCTGATAGCGCATCCCGGGTGCGATATCGTCAAACAGCACGTTCTCAATATTCTCGATAGCCATGACCGCTCCTGTTGGCCCGCATGCACGGTCGCCTGCGGCAAATGATGGATGATGTTCCATCATAGCAGTGCCATGTTGCACTGCAATATCACTGCCGCGGCCGCACGGGTGCCAGTCCGGTATGATAAAGGCGTACGCCCGGGCCGCCTTGGGCAATATCAAAGCTTGCCGAGTGAATATTCACAGATGGATGCCTATACCACTCACCTGATCTGCGCCCCCGAGCTGACCGAGCCGGCACTGGTGCTGCGCATCAACGCCAGCAGCGGCGAAGCGGTTGCCGCCGATACGCCCCTGGTGCACCTGCTGTGTGCGGGGGAGGAGCTGCGCGTGGCGGCGCCGGACGACGGCGTACTCGGCCAGGTAATGGTGCGCGTCGGCGACGCGGTGCACGGGGGAGATCTGCTGCTGATGATGGAAATCATCGAGGAATCGACCCAGCTGTATCCGCTGCAGGAGGAAGAAGCCGTGTTCGCGCCGGCCTGCCAGCTGCCGCCGCGCAGTAGCGTGCCCGGTGCCCTGGCCACTGACGAGCTGCGCGTGACGCGCGCCGCCGCCACGCTGGCAGCGCGCATGGGCGTCGATTTGGGGCTGGTCGCCGCTCCCGGTGTGCTGATCGATGAAGCGGCCGTGTTTGCCTTTGTGCGACAGCAGCTACAGGGCTGACGGGTATTGCTGCAAAATCATCAAGAATAAAGGCTTTACAGTAAATACATATGCAGGTATCCGGTGGGCCTGTCGCTGCCTGCGGTTTCGTCTATTTCCACATATAGCCGGCGCCCAACAGGAACGTCATTTCGCCGCCGTGTTGCACCAGCGGGCTATCGGCGATGGCGCGGTCATAGCGTTCGTAAAAGACCCCGGCCATGCTCACCCAGTCCCGGTTGATTCGCCAGGACGTCAGCAGCGACGCGCCGTAACCCAGCGTGCTGCCGGTGTCATAGGCCGCGTAGCCTGATTGTGCCGCTTCCGCCGCCGATACGCCGCCGAAGTAGTAATTGCTCAGCTTGCTGCTGCGCCAGAACACGCCGGTGCCGGGCATGATCAGCCAGTTGTCGCGCACGATGGGGAAATCTGCCCACAATAGCGCGTCACCGCCCTTGCTGGTGCCGGTGACGTCGTGCGAAACCCGTGCGGTCAGCAGTGCATAGGGAGTGAGCAGATTGGCGCCGATGCCGGCTTCCAATTCGGCCTTGCGCTTGTTCAGCCCGCTGAAGGCTGTCGGGTCTTCCGGATCCAGGTTGCCAAAGCGCACACGGCCATAGCCGTAGACGCCCAGACCGTTTTCCTGATAGACGTAGTAGCGCAGGCGGTCGCCCAGAAACATGAACTGCTGCCCCATATAAATGAAACCCGGGATGGGCAGTACCTTCTGCTGCTGTTCCTGGTAACGCGGCGTGTAGGTCAGTCCGATGCCGCCGACTACCAGCCCTTCCGGCACGGGCGAAAGCGCGCCCTCCGGGGTGAGCTGGCCGAGCGAGCCCAGATCCATTTCAAAATCGGCATAGGCCGGCAAGCTGCTGCACAGCAGCAGGCCGGCGAGTAGCCGGCGTAAGGGTTGCAACATAGAAAGCATCCTGTTCTGGCATGGCCGGCAGTGTACGCTGGCCCTTGATGCGGCGCGACCTTGCCCGAGGAGGCTGTGGAAAACAGTCTGCAATCCGTCTGCGAAGCGGGAGGCGCGCCGTGCGGCGTGTGCTGCGGGGAGGCGGAGTTCTGCGGCTAGCCGTAGCGTTGCTGTGCCGTCACCGCCAGCCCGCTGCCGACACTGCCGTAGGCATCGCCCTCGACGGCCTGTGCTGCCGGGAAGGCACCAGCCAGGGCCAGCCGCAGTGCCGGAACGGCCGAAGCGCCACCGGTGAAGAACAGCGTATCGAGCTGCTCCGGTCGTACGCCGGCACTGGCCAGTGTGGCCAGTGCCGCCTGGACCACGCGCTGGATGTCGCCGCCAATCGCGTCTTCAAGGATTTCGCGGGGTATATCGATGCAGAAACCGTCTTCCAGTGCGTCCAGTTCAATACGGGTGCTGGTATTAGCGGAAAGCGCAATCTTGGCTGCTTCGATGGCGATGGCGATTTCGTGTGCGCGCTGCTGGCGCACCACGCGCGCCAGCCGGTCATAACGCGGACGGTCGGCCACATCGCGGGCCATGTTCTGCAGATCGCTCCAGGTCTTGCGCGTGTAGGCCAGATGGATGGTGTGCCAGGTGGCCAGCTGGAAGAACACACTGCTGGGAAAGGGCTTGCCGTCTTTCAGCGCCAGCCCCAGCCCTAGCTCGGGCATCACAGCGGCCAGCGACAGCTGCCGGTCGAAATCGGTGCCGCCGATATGCACGCCGCCATGCGCCAGCAGGTCGCTGCTGCGGTCACTTTTGCCGCGGCGTTCGGGTGACAGGCGCACCAGTGAAAAGTCCGACGTACCGCCACCGATGTCGATGACCAGCACCAGCTCCTCGCGGGTGATGTCCTGCTCGTAATCGTGCGCGGCGGCCAGCGGTTCGTACTGGAAGCTGATTTCGCGAAAGCCGCAGTCTCGGGCGATTTCGCCCAGCGTGCGCTCGGCCAGCGCGTCGGCGGCATCGTCGTCGTCGACAAAGCGGACCGGGCGGCCCAGCACCACCTGAGTGAATCCGGTCTGCGCCTGCGCTTCGGCGCGGCGTTTCACCTCGCCGATGAACTGCCCCAGCAGATCGCGAAATCGCAGATGCCGTCCGGCCACTTCGGTACCGGCGTCCATCAGTGAACTGCCCAGCAGGCTCTTCATCGACCGCATCAGCCGGCCTTCGTAGCCATCGAGGTATTCCGCCAGCGCGGCGCGGCCGTAGCTGTGCGAGTCTTCGTCGACATTGAAGAAGATCGCCGACGGCAGCGTGACCTTGCCGTCTTCCAGCGCCAGCAGCCGTGCGCGCTGGCCGTCATGGATCGCGGCAGTGGAATTGGACGTGCCGAAGTCGATGCCGCAGGCGGGCAGAAGGGGGCGGGTCATGGCAGGCGGGGAAAAGCGGGAAGGGGCGAGACCATACGCCCCGCCCGAGCTGCCGTCAAATCGGCGGGCTGGATGGCAGGCTTAGGCCTCTGCTACTCCGGCAACACATGCCTACAGCGCGTGCGCGAGCGGTTTGGTAATGAATGTGGCTAGCGGCTGGCTGAAGCGGAGTAACGCCACCCCGAACAGGAGGTAAAACGGTGAGGATACCGTCGATTGCGCTGCATAAAACAATAGCGTGGGATCCAGAATGCCGTCAGCCCCCAGAAAAAAGAGGGCATATATCGTGAGCGCATACAGGCCGCCAAGAATGGCTAAGCCAGCGAGAAAAAGTCCGAGGATTCTGATCAGTACTGTGGCAAGTTGGTAGGCGTTCATGCGCAGTTTCCTTGATGCAGCAGGATGGATGCTAGCATGCAAGCCAAGCTTGTTGAATGTTACGGGTAAGTTGATGGTGGCTCAGCTTGGGTCTGGTTGGTACATTGCGGTGTATTGTGCTCGATGATCTGTAATTTAAGGCTCTGGAGGGTTATACCCCATGATTAAATGGTTTGGCTGTACCTTGTTGTTGATCAGCGCACAGGCGCTGGCGAATGATTCGACAGCCACGCTGACGGCGGGTGGATTGCGCCTCAAACAGACTGACGCCATCGCAATGGCGGAAGAAATCCTGCAGATCCGCAGCTTGCCCGAGGGGAAGGCCGACGCGGATTTCGAAATCGTGGTCGACTATCTCTTCCGCAATGTCACCGCGCAGCCGGTGCAGGAAACGATCGCTTTTCCGATGCCGGAGCAGCCCGGCGAGTGCACGCAGAATCAGGGGGACCAGGCGCACTTTGATCGCCGCAGTTTCCGGCTCACGGTGGATGGTCAGCCCGTTGCGACCCGTCAGCAGCTGCAGGCACGACTGGAAGGGCGGGGTGACATTACCGCCGCCCTGTTCAAGCTGGGACTGACCCCGGCGCAGCTTGAGTCAGCCTACGCCAGCCTGCCCGGTTCCTTGCAGCGCAAGCTGGTCAAGGCCGGTTTTGCCAGTGCCGAAGACGAATGCAACCGCTGGAGTACGCAATGGGTGTATGTCTGGGAGCAGACCTTTCCGCCCGGGCGTGATCTGCGTGTGCACCATCGCTATGTACCGGCCGCAGGCGGGGCGGCGAACGCCAATTACGTGCCGCCCGACGAGCGCGGCAGCGGCAAGGCACTTCCACCGCTCGCCTACCCGGAGGGCTGGCAGCATAACGTGGCCAGTTACTGCATGGGCAGTACCGAGCAGCAGCGTTTCCGCCGTGTACCGGCATACCGCAATGTCGGCTATGTGCTGAAAACCGGGGCCAACTGGGCGGGGCCGATCCGCCAGTTCACGCTGCGCATCCAGACGGCGCAGCCAGAGGAAAAGATCTCGCTGTGCTGGCAGGGAATCAGCAAGGTCTCGCCCACCGTGTATGAATCCGTGAAACGCGACTTCATGCCGCAGCAGGATCTGGACATCCTGTTTTACACCCCGGATTAACGGGCGGTAGTCCGTTTAGCGCGGCATGATGGATTGCACGGGGGCATGTGTAAATACATTGCCATGTATGGCTTGAATTGCTTTTGATTATATAGGTTGCGGCGGTATACCCCGCATCGCCGTGGGCAGATCCAGCGTATGGCGCAAGCGCCCGCACAACTCGTCCGGGCTTTGGGCGATGACTTCCTCGGGAACGCCCCACTTGCCGGTGAGACGCTGGAAGTCCTCGAAGCCATAGGACACGATCAGCGGGTGAAAGCCGGCGGCGAGACAGGCCAGATAATCCTTGTGCTCGTCGCCGCAGGCCAAGGCGCGTGCCGGGTTGATGCCCAGCCGTTCGCGCGCCTGCTTGAAGTGCCAGGTTTTTTCCATTTTCAGCGGGATGCAGGCGAAGAAATCCAGTGCGGCCAGATCGAGATCGTGGCGGGCAAACAGCTGGCGCAGGGTTTCCTGCGGCTCGTGCGTGATATTGCGCGTAACCATGCCGACACGGATGCCCGGTGTGGCCTGCAGGGTACGGATCAGCCCGGCCACGCCCGGGTAGAGGCGCGCGGTTTCGCGGTAGACGCTGGTCAGTGTGGTGATCAGGCCCTTGCGCTGCTGTGCCGTACTCTGGCGGAGGATGTTCTTGGGAAATTCCTTCAGCCCGCCGAAATACTTGAACAGGTTGCGGCGCTTCTGGAAACGGTCGAGGTCGCCGATGTCCATGCCGTGCAGGCCGAAGGTGGTGGCGATGGCGTCAAAGGCGTCGATGATGGTGCCGTCGGCATCGAACATCACCAGTCTGTCACTGCTCGGGTACAATGAGTTGCCTCCTGTAGCGTAGTCGCAAGGGGCGCGACTATTCCCGCATTCTGGCGTGCGAATGCTGCATGACGATGATGTGGCGGTTTTGTTGCGCCGAACAAACACTGCCGCAGCGGCACGCTGCCGCGCCAATCGAGTGCCGCTGCCTGTCAGCTATTCATGTTTGGGTGCTGGGGCTTACCAGTTCGGGCGCAGCGTCTTCAGGGTGTCCTTGGGCAAGAAGCGGCCTTCGGTGCGCAGTTCGCATTCCAGTTCGGATTTTTTCTTGTCGGTGGCTTCTTCCGACAGCATCAGCACCAGATAGGGCTTGTTGCCATCGATCCTGTCGCGTGCGACGACAGTCCAGCCCGCATTCTGCTGCTGGCGGAATACCGTGCAGATGCCGTCTTCGCATTCCCACGGCAGCTTGCCGGCTTTGTCCAGTGTGCTGCGCACCTGCTTGGGCGAAGCCAGCAGGTTCAGCTTCCAGCGATAGAGTTCTTCCTTGCCATTGTCATGCGCCGTGAAACTGCGCGTGCTGCGGAAATGGCGTTCGCTGTAATAGTAGGCTCCGATACCTTCAGGAAAGAGTACTGGGGGCTGGAATTCGACATCGCGTGCGAATTCTTCCATGCCCTTGGTCAGCTCTTTCATTCCCGCGGTCTGGTCTTCCATCGGGCCCAGTTTGAAATTCGCCATCCCGTCCTTGCTGACGAGATTCGCGTTTTTCAGCAGTTCGGGATTGCTGCCGAGCAGGCGGTAGAAACTGGCATCACATTTGGCAAATTCAGCCAGAGGCGAGAGCGCCGGCGCGGCAAATGCGGGCAAAGAGAGGGTGGCAAGCAGGGCAAGGCTGGTTAGTTTCATGACAGGACTGGCACGGTTAGAAATGGGGCGCACAGTATATTGTCATTACAAGTGGAGTCAATTTATGCCGCCTGATGGATTTGCTCCGGTGTGAGGCGTTCCACAGTGTGGCGGCGAGGTGGACTCGGCTGAGGATCAGGCTGCCGGTTTGCGCGCCAGAATGCGGTCGAGCGCGGCGGCGAAATTGCGGCTGTCAGCGGCCGAGAAGCCAGCCGGGCCGCCGGTTTCCACGCCGGCATCACGCAGGCCCTGCATGAAATCGCGCATCGACAGTCGTTCGCGCACATTGGCGAGCGTCAACAGCTCGCCGCGCGGGTCGAGCACGCGCCCGCCCTTTTCGATCACCAGTGCCGCCAGCGGAATATCCGCGCTGATGACCAGATCGCCGGCCGCCACGCGGCGCACGATTTCCGCATCGGCGACGTCGAAGCCTTTCTCGACTTGCAGCGCCCGGATGTGCGGTGACGGTGGCACGCTCAGCAGCTGGTTGGCGACCAGCGTCATCGGTGTTGCGGTGCGGTCCGCGGCGCGGAACAGAATGTCCTTGATGACGCGCGGGCAGGCGTCGGCATCGACCCAGATGTGCATGAGCTCAGTAGTGCGGAGAAAACCGCAGTATCGCAGGGATTGCTGTCGGAAGCGATGACGGTGCCCGGTATTCCTGATTGTTACATTTTGGTTTCGATATACTGACGGTCACCACGACGGGATAAGCACATAACCGCCACCTGTCCGGTATCGCGCCGGATCATGTCGAACCGGCCAGCAAGGGAGAAAATCATGCCGAGAACGATTTCCGGCCGGCTGGTAGCCGGCTTTAGCTTGTTATTGCTGTTTCTGGTTGGTGTGGTGGTGTTGGGGGTGCTGAGTACGCGCGACATCCACCAGCAGAGCCGCGCCATTCTCGCCACCGAGGTGGCGATCGGGGATGCCGCACAGGAGATCCGTTACGCGCTGACCCGCACGCGCCAGAAGGAAAAGAGCCTGTTCATCTCGATCGGCAATCCCGGCGAGGATAATCCGGCAGCCAACAAGCAGGAGCTCGATCAAGTGCTGGCAGAGCTGGACAAGAGCATTGCCGCGTTCAGGCAGCTACCGCTTGATCCGGAGCTGGCGCGATTGGCAGGCGGCATGCCGGACAAGCTGGCCATCTACCGCAAGGCGCTGGACGGGATCTATCGCGAGATCACGGCAGGTACGATCACCACCGCCTATCAGGCTGATGAGGCGCTCAAGCCGTTCAAGAAACCGATCTACGAGCTCAATCAGGCCGTCAAGGATGTGGCGAGCCAAGCGGCTGAGCGCACCAGAGCACGCAGTCAGGTCATCGAGGAGGAAGCCGGGCAGATCCAGCTCAAGCTGCTGGGGCTGGGCGGGATTGCGGTGCTGGTGGCGGCGGTGCTGGCCTGGCTGATCGCCCGCTCGATCATTCTGCCGATCCGCAGTCTGTGCAGCGATCTGCAACGCATCGAGCGTGAGCGCGACCTTAGTCACGGGATCAGCTATCAGGGGCGCGATGAGCTGGGAGACATGGCGGCGGCGACCAGCGGGTTGATTGCGGCACTGGCGGGGACCATGCAGCAGCTGCAGGCGCAGTCGCGTCAGCTCAAGGAGGCGGCGCGACAGCTGGCCGCCGCGTCGGCACAGGTTCGCACCGGCTCCGAACGGCAGGCCGACGAGAGCACCTCGATGGCGGCGGCACTGGAGCAGATTTCAACCAGTATCAGCCATATTTCCGGCTTGAGCGACGACGCTCGCGAGCGCTCGCGCGCTTCCGGCGATGCTGCCAGTGAAGGTGCCCGGCAGATCGACAGCATGGTTCAGGATATTCGCGCGATTGCCGAAGCCATCCAGCATGCTGCGCACTCGGCCGAAGCGCTGGATGCCTCGTCTGACCGGATTTCCGGTATCACGCTGGTGATCAAGGATGTGGCCGACCAGACCAATCTGCTGGCGCTGAATGCGGCCATCGAGGCCGCGCGGGCGGGTGAGCAGGGGCGCGGTTTTGCGGTGGTGGCCGATGAAGTGCGCAAGCTGGCGGAAAAAACCGCGCAGTCGGCACAGGAAATCGCGACCATGATTTCCTCCATCCAGCAGGGCGCGAAAAGCATGGCTGGCCAGATGCGCCGTTCGGTCGAGAGTGTGAATGCCGGGATGGAGGTGTCGCAGCAGGCTGGCTGCGCGATTGGCACCATCAGCAGCAGCGCGGGGGCGGTGGTCGAGCTGATCGCGGAACTCAATACTGCCTTGCGCGAACAGTCTGCCGCCAGCCAGATGCTGGCCAGCCGGGTCGAGCACATTGTGCAGATGGTCGACGAGAATTCCCGCAGCACCGGGATGGTGGCGCAGACGGCCGGCGAGTTGGATAGCCTGGCCGACCGTCTCAGCAGCGATATTGCCCGCTACAAGGTGTCCTGAGCTGGCTAAGCTGCTGCAGCAGGCCACAGCGGCCTGCTGCGCGCTGGGCTTATTGCACCAGCACCGGGCCGGCCAGCGGGTCGGCCTCGACCAGCCAGCGCTTGTCGCCGGCGGCCTTCACGGCCAGCTTCTTGCTGCCCTGCTGCAGCACCGGTGCCGAAGCGGCGGTGATTGCCAGTGTTACCGGAATCGCGTAGCGCTTGCAGTCGGTGGCGGAGGTATCGAACTGGATGCCTTTGCTATCAAGCTTTACCGAGCAATACCTGCGGGTTTCGCGGTAGCGGATCACTTCGGTCGGTGTCGCGATCCACAGCTTGCCGGCATCCGCCTGCTGCTTCAGATAATCGGCGTAAGCGGTGTATTCGGCCAGCGGCACCGCCTCCCAGCTGCCATCGGCAACCCCGTGCATGGTGCGGAAGGTCCAGCTGCCGCTGTTGATGGCGGCTTCGGCATGCTGGATCAGGATGCTGCCGGCGGCGCCCGGTTTGTACAGTGACCACTTGCCATCGGTCCAGTACACATCCCATTTCACAAAATAGGGATCACCCTCATCCGTGTTCAGCCCGGCCATGCTGCCGTCGTACAGGTGCTTGGCTGCGCGTGCGCCGAGATAATCGGGCTGCTGTTTCACCATTGCCCGGGTTTCCGGGCTGGCGAGGTCAAACGGGTAGCCGATAAAGCTGAAGCGATAGCCGGTTTTTTCCAGCATCAGTGCATGCGCGTCGAGGATTTCGCGTTTGGCATCCCAGCCTTTTACCGCGGCCAAGGTGCCGGCTTCCAGTTCGCCGCTGTGACTGAGGGTATGGTTGAAGGGCTCGTAGCCTTTGGCGATCAGCTCTTTCAGGCGCGCCCAGTCGGCAGGCTTGCATTCCTTGCCAATCACGCCAACCGCCGCCTTCAGCCCGCGTGCTTCGAGGATGGGGAGCGCGTTTTTCTCGATCCCGCTTACCCCGGGGCTGCAGTAGTCATCATGCGCAATGGTGTGCGCGCCCCTGGCATCACCACGCCACGGGGTGATGCTGACGCTGGTGAGGGGCGCCGCCTGGGCGGCACTGGCCAGCACTGGCAGCAGGCCTGCCAGCAAAGCAATGGTTCTCATGAGGTGATTTCCTGTGTGCAACACGCAGGCCGGGCAGCCTGTAGCTGCAGACGGTATCCTTGTCATGGAAGAGACAACAAGTTTTCTGGAGTAGTGTGTATGGAAGATCGCATCACCGAGCTGGAAATCCGCCTGGCGCTGCAGGATGAGCTGCTGGATACGCTGAATGCAACGGTCGCGCAGCAGCAGTTGCAGCTGACGCGCCTGCAGCATCTGCTGGCCGAGATGCAGGGACATATCCGCCTGCTCGAACTCGGCCCGCGCAACCTGCCGCAGCAGGAAATTCCGCCGCATTACTAGGACCGCACACCAAATGCGCGACGGTATTTTTGCGGGCAAATAGCGGCACAATTACCTGTATGCCAAATGGGTGCGGGCATACCATCGTTTCACCCATCACACCGTGCAGCCTTCTTTGGCGGGATACGCCTGCGGGTTTCGGTCGGAGTCCGCCGGCGCGAGTGTGGAAAAATGGGAGCAGAGTTGGCGGGTATAGTTTGTCTGACTGTCCAAGCCAAATTGATTCAGCTATGCTTACTTCGTTGCTTTAATCGGGCGTGGTTGGTCAATTGGCTTGCCGTAGGAAACTGGCAAGCCAAGCTTTCAGTTAAACCCTGCCGATTTGTAAATTGAAAATCATTATCAAGGAGTTTAGTCATGAAAAAACTGAGTATGCTGCTTGCCGCCATGTTCGCGATGGCTTCTGTTTCTGTTTTTGCGGCCAATGCATCGGCCGTCAAGGGCGAAGGTGGTAACGACAAGGCAACCGCACCGCTGAAGGGCGAAGCCCACAGTGATCAGGACAAGGCCAAGAAGCCGCTGAAGGGTGAAGGTCATAGCGATCAGGACAAAGCCAAGAAGCCGATGAAGGGCGAGGGCGGCAATGACAAGGCCACCGCTCCGATGAAGGGTGAAGGCGGCAACGACAAGGCCACCAAGCCGATGAAGGGTGAAGGCGGCAATGACAAGGCCACCGCTCCGATGAAGGGTGAAGGCGGCAATGACAAGGCCACAGCTCCGATGAAGGGTGAAGGTGGCAATGACAAGGCTGCCAAGCCAATGAAGGGTGAAGGTGGCAATGACAAGGCTGCCAAGCCGATGAAGGGCGAAGGTGGCAACGACAAGGCTGTCAAGCCGGTGAAGGGCGAAGGCGGCAATGACAAGGCCACCGCTCCGCTGAAGGGTGAAGGCGGCAACGACAAGGCCACCAAGCCGCTGAAGGGCGAAGCCCACAGCGACCAGGACAAGGCCAAGAAGCCGCTGAAAGGTGAAGGCGGCAACGACAAGGCTGTCGCACCGGTCAAGTAAACCGGTGTGCCGCAGCGATGAATGATCACTGTGGCAGCCTGTGGCAATGCAAAAGCGGGGAGCGTGGCTTCCCGCTTTTTTTCCGTTTCCAGCCATAATTTATAAATCTGGTAATGCCAGAGACACTTTCAGGTCAAGGAGAGTCGCGTCATGAAGATCAAACACTGGCTGCTCGGCGCCATGCTGCTGCCTTCGCTGAGTTTTGCCGCCAATGTGATTACCAAGTACACGCCACCGCAAAGCGAAGAGCTCAAGCCCTATTACGAGCTGCTGAAATCGCGCAATGCCCTGGATCAGGTCAAGCCCACCGTGAAATTGCTGAAATGGCCGGGAGACTTCACCCTGGAGACCATGGAATGCGGTGAAGTGAATGCAATGTACTATCCCGGGCAGAGCCGGATTGTCATGTGCTACGAGATTTTCAAGGATCTGCATGACAAGTCCGAAGAGCAGCTGACGGACTATTCCGCCGAGTATCGCCGCGATGTGGCGGTTCACGCGGCGATCTTCCTGTTCCGTCACGAACTGACGCACGCCATCATCGATGTGTTCAAGGTGCCGATTTTCACCGACGAGGAGAACGCTGCCGATGCGGTAGCGCTGTATTACTCGCTGAACAACAGCGAACCGGAAGAGCTGAAAAAGCTGCTGAAGGGGGCCAAGTTCTACTTCATGCGCAAGAACCCGAAATTCGGTGAAACCAATGACTACCAGTTCGGAACGTTCTCGGATGTGCATCCGCTGCATGAACAGCGCTATTTCAACATGCTGTGCTACACCTACGCGAAATACCCCAAGGAAGCCGATTTCCTGGTCAAGGATGGCTATCTGCCGCAAAGCCGCGCCGATTATTGCCCGCGCCAGTGGGAACAACTGGATAACGCGATGAAAAAGCTGATCTGGCCGCACACCTACAAGAAGGTCGGCAAGTAAGCCATGCATTGGCTAGCATGATCGGGCTGCGAAATAAAAAGCCAGGGTATTGTGCCCTGGCTTTTTATTTATAAGATTTCCGGCCTTATCCCTTGTTGGGTATGGGCCTACTCTTCGAGGCCTGCCAGCAGGTCGGGAGCAACCATGGCCTTGAGCAGGAAGTCGATTTCCCCGTCACGCTCCCGGCGCTGGAACCACCAGATGCCGCCTTTTTTCACGCTGGTTTCCTGTTCGACGCCGCCCAGCAGCAGGCTGGCGGTGCGCCCCAGCATCGGCTGGTGCCCGACAATGATGACCACCTTGTCGCCGCCCTGCGGCCACTGGCTGGTTTCCAGCACCCGCGCCGCGCTGGCGCTGTCCGGATTGAGCCGTGCATCAATGCTGACCGGCCAGCCCAGCGCGTTGGCGGTTTCCTGGCTGCGCCGCGCCTGGCTGGCGTAGAGCACGACATCGGCGTCGCGGCCGGCCAGCTGCGTGCGTAGCCATTTGGCCATCCGGCTTGCCTGCTTCCTGCCCTTGCCGGTCAGGGCTCGGGCCAGATCGGTGCTGGCCGTCTCTTCAGCTTCGGCGTGCCGCCACAGGATCAGGTCCATGTCGCCCCCTTAAACGGTCAGTTGCGAGCCCAACTCGGCCAGCATCATTTGCTGGGCGCTGCGCGCCTTGCTGCCGCGGGTGACCTTGCGGCGATAGCGGCCATCGGATTGCATTTCCCAGGCCTGAGTGTTGTCGACCAGGAAGGGGCGCAGCGATTCGCGGATCACGCGGCGTTTGATCTTCGGGTTTTTCACCGGGAAGGCGATCTCGATGCGGCGGAACAGGTTGCGGCCCATCCAGTCCGCGCTGGAGAGATACACATCCTCGGCGCCGTCGTTGAAGAAGTAGAACACGCGATGATGCTCGAGGAAGCGGCCGATGATCGAGCGCACCTTGATGTTCTCCGAGATGCCCGGCAGACCCGGCCGCAGCGCGCAGACGCCACGCACGATCAGGTGAATCGTGACGCCGGCACTGGATGCCTCGTACAGCCGATCAATGATCGACGGCTCCAGCAAGGCATTCATCTTGGCGATGATGATGGCTTTCTTGCCCGCCTTGGCGTGGGTGATCTCGCGCTCGATGGCGCGCACCAGGCTGGGCTGCAGCGTGAACGGCGACTGCCACAGCGCCTGGTGGTCGCCGGCCTGCCCCAGACCGGTCAGCTGCATGAAGACATCGTTGACATCGCCGGTGATGTCCTCATCGACCGTCATCAGGCCGAAATCGGTGTAGAGCTTGGCGGTGCGCGGGTGATAGTTGCCGGTGCCGACGTGGGCGTAGCGGCGCAGCCGCCCTTCCTCGCGGCGGACGATCAGCAGCATCTTGGCGTGGGTCTTGTAGCCATAGACACCATACACGACGTGCGCGCCGGCGCGCTCGAGCTTCGCGGCCCAGTTGATGTTGGCTTCTTCGTCGAAGCGTGCCATCAGTTCGACCACGACGGTGACTTCCTTGCCGCGCACGGCCGCTTCCAGCAGGGCATCCATCAGCGCTGATTCGCTGCCGGTGCGGTACACCGTCATCTTGATGGCCACCACATGCGGATCGCGGGCAGCCTGCAGCAGCAGGTCAACCACCGGGGTGAAGCTCTGGTAGGGGTGATGCAGCAGCACGTCACCGTGACGGATGGCGGCAAACAGGTCGGTCTGCTTTTTCAGCTCGGGCGGCAGGCCGGGGAAGAAGGGGGCGAATTTCAGATCCGGGCGGTCGACCTGATCGGGTACCTGCATCAGCCGCACCAGATTCACCGGGCCGTTGACGCGGAAGATGTCCATTTCTTCCAGCCCGAACTGCTCGCGCAGGAAATCCTGCAGGTGTTTCGGGCAGTTGTCGGCGACTTCCAGGCGCACCGCATCGCCGAAGGGACGCTGCGACAGTTCGCCTTCCAGCGCAGCGCGCAGATCCTTCACCTCGTCATCATCCACGGACAGGTCGGAATCGCGGGTCAGGCGGAACTGGTAGCAGCCCAGCGCATTCATGCCCATGAACAGTTCATCGACGTGCGCGTGCAGGATGGACGACAGGAAGACGAAGCCATGGTCGACGCCGCTGATTTCCTTGGGCATCTTCACGAAGCGCGGCAGCACGCGTGGCGCCTGCACGATGGCAATGCCGGAGTTGCGGCCGAAGGCATCGCGGCCTTCCAGCTCGACGATGAAGTTCAGCGACTTGTTCAGCAGGCGCGGGAAAGGATGCGAAGGATCGAGCCCGATCGGGGTCAGGATGGGCATCAGCTCGCGGAAGAAGAAATCCCGCACCCACTCGCGCTGGGTGTCATTCCACACGCTGCGGCGGAAGAAATGGATGCCTTCCTGTGCCAGCGCCGGGAACATCACTTCGCGCAACAGGCGATACTGCCGCTCGACCAGATCATGCGCCTCGCGGGCCACCAGCTCACTGACCTGCTGGGCGGTCAGGCCTTCAGGCAGCAGGCGCGTGGGATTGTGACGCATGCTCTCCTTCAGCCAGGCGATGCGGACTTCGAAGAACTCGTCGAGGTTGCTCGATACGATGCAGATGAATTTCAGGCGCTCCAGCAGCGGGTTGCTGTCGTCTTCGGCCTGTGCCAGCACGCGGCGGTTGAATTCCAGCAGGCCCAGCTCGCGGTTGAGCAGCAACTGGTTGTCGGCGGGTTTGTAAGTCATGGGCATCGTTTTCTCGTTCTTGTCGGTTCAGGCAGTCTGCAGACGCGGCAGGCACAGACGAATCAGGCCGCATGATGCGGCCTGATGATGACAGTTCTTAGTTGCTCGGTGGCACAAAGCCGGCGATGGCGTCGGCACCGGCACCGAAGAAGTAGTTTTCCAGCTGTTGCTGCAGATACTGGCGGGCACGCGGATCAGCCAGATTCAGGCGGTTTTCGTTGATCAGCATGGTCTGGTGCTTCACCCAGGCCTGCCAGGCTTCCTTGGACACGCTGTCGAAGAGTTTCTTGCCCAGCTCGCCCGGCAGCGGCGGGAAATCCAGACCTTCGGCGTCGCGACCCAGCTTGATACAGTGGACAGTACGGCTCATGCAGATGCTCCCTTTTGAAACGGTGATGCGGTCATGGACAACCGCGCAAACGGCCATTGTAAACCGAGCCGCCGTGCTGTGGCAGCGGAGCACAGGGTTTTCTGTCTTGCCGTTCGTCGGGATGTGGCAAAATAAACCTTTGTACTTTGTGGTTTTCCGGTATGCTGCGCGGTTGGTTTCTGCTGGTGTTGCCGGCGAGCCAATGCCTGATCGCAGTTCCACAAGCCCCTCCGCCGCTTCGGCCCGCCTTTCGACCTCACGCGAAAGCGCTTCCCTTGATGCTCCCGAGCTTGTTTGACCGGCTTCCTCATCCGGCGTGCTGTCATACCAGGCCCATTGCCGCGTGCTTCTGCCTTGCCGTTTGCCGGCTTGTGCGGATCATGTGTTGTTCAAAACCGTGCCGCCGAAGGGCTGGCACCAGCGGAGCGCCGACATGGCCAAAGAAGAAGGTATCGAATTTGAAGGGGTGGTCAAGGAAGTACTGCCCGAATCGCGCTTTCGCGTAATGCTGGATAACGGCGTGGAAATCCTCGCCTACGCATCCGGCAAGATGAAAACCAACCGCATCCGTGTACTGGAAGGTGACAAGGTCAAGGTCGAAATGTCGCCCTATGATCTGAGCAAAGGGCGGATTACATTCCGCTATGCCACCGGGCCGATACCGGGCGGGTTCACACCGCGCCGCTGATCGTTGTTTAAGGTAAAAAATTGATTATTCGTGATTTACAGCCGGGCGACTGCTTCGCCCAGGAACTGAACGGCCAGACCGTTCGTTTTGAAGTACTGGCGATTGACGCCACAGGCCGTCAGGTGCAGGTCACCTTCCGCAGCCCGCAGGGTGTCAGCTCCGCCGCGTATCACCGTAACGCCTACATTTCGGCACATCCTCACTGATGCCGCCGGCACCATCGAATGGTGCAAAGCCAAAGGGTATTGCTCTGTAGCCTCTATGAAAAAAGGCCTGCAGACCAATACCCTTATTTATTTCAGAAGTTCGCCGTGCGTTCCCACGCCAGCCGTTCACCCGAGACCGGATGCGGCAGCGCCAGATATTCGGCATGCAGGCACAGCCGGGGCGACTTTGCCAGTCCGGCGGGGCTTGCATACAGCGTGTCGCCCAGAATCGGGTGGCCGATGGCCAGCAGGTGCACGCGCAGCTGGTGCGAGCGGCCGGTGACCGGCTCCAGCGCCACACGGGTGGCGTCCAGTGCGGCGTCGTACGCCAGCACCTCGAAGCGGGTGAGCGAGGGCTTGCCCTCCTCGAAATCGACCCGGTGTTTCGGGCGATTCGGCCAGTCGACGTTCAGCGGCAGGTCGATGCTGCCCGAATCCTGCGGCAGCCGGCCTTCGGCCAGCGCGACGTAGCGCTTGTCGACATGGCGATCCATGAACAGGATCGACAGTGCGCGCTGCATTGCAGCGCCGCGGCCGTAAACCAGCAGGCCCGAGGTATCCATGTCCAGCCGGTGTACCGTCAGCGCGTCGGGAAACTCGGCCTGCACGCGCGCCACCATGCAATCCAGCTTGTGCTCGCCGCGACCGGGAACGGAGAGCAGGCCGGCCGGCTTGTTGACCACCACCAGATGGTCGTCGGCATACACCAGATCAAGGCCGGTATCGGCGGGCGGAGCGTAATTCATGGCAGGACTCGGTAAAACGGCGGCCGAAGTCTACCATGCCGCTGCCTGCCACTGATCGCCTCGGCGGCTGGCAGGTCTGCAACGCCTGTGCAATGCTGAAACGGAATGGCTGACGGAGGACTCATCATGCAGCATTTACTGGCAGGCCTGGGGATGACACTGCTGTTGGTCGGGAGCGCCAGTGCCGCGGCCGCCGCCGATCTGCGCGCCTACACCGAGAATTTCCCCCCGTTCAATTACCTGCAGGAACAGCAGGAATCGGGGATTTCCGTCGAGTTGCTGCGCATGGTTGCCCAGCGCGCCAATCTCGATATCCAGATGTCCTTTCTGCCCTGGCAACGGGCCGTCAATGAAAATGCCATGGATGCCAACAGCATCCTGTTCACGACCGTGCGCACCCCGCAGCGCGAGAATACCTATCGCTGGGTGGGGCCGATCGATGCCTGCGATATTGCGCTGATCAAACTGAAGAAGCGCCAGGACATCCAGATTGGCAAGCTGGAAGACGCGTTCCGCTATACCGTGGGGATTCCAACCGCGGGTGCCGATTTCGAAACGCTGAGCCGGCTGGGGTTCCCGGCCGGCCAGTTGCGCCGCGCCCCGCCTTCGGCCAGTGTCATCCGCATGCTCTATGCCGAACGCTTCGATCTGGCCTCGGGTATTCTGCTCAGCTACGCCTATCAGGCGCGCCAGGTGGGCTTGCCCGCCGGCGAGCTGGTCAGCGTTTACCCGTTGCAGAAAGGCAGCGGCTGCTATTTTGCCTTCAATAGCCGTGTTGATCCGGAGCTGTTCCGCCGGTTTGAAACCGCCTTCAAGGAACTGGAGCGTGATGGTGCGATCCTGCAGCTGCGCCGGCATTACCTGAATGACTAGCCGCGTATGGCCGCAAAGCCATTGATTGGCATGGCTTTGCGGCATATGGGGCTGCTTGTATTTACCAGCCGAGATTGGTCTGTTTCACTACGTCACCCAGTTGATCGGCAATGCGCTGATGGTCGGCCAGCGAGGGATGCCACTGGCAGCCCATGAAATCCAGCCCGCCATACACCAACGCCACGACCTTGCTGTCGCCCGCTGCGCGACGTTCGGCGGCGATCTCTTGCACCGCCGGGATGAAGTCATCGGCCTGCCACAGGCTGGTCGCGCTCAGCACCAGCTGCGCGTCCTTGCCGTACTGCTGGCGCAGCTGATCGAGGAAGGCGTGGTAGGACTCCTTGTAGCCTGCCTTGCGGCTGGCCGTGGTCCACGGCTCGCCCGGCTTCACCGGAGTATTGAAATCATTGGCTCCCAGCCCGATCACCACCAGCTGCGGTTTCCAGCTGCCGTCGTTCTGCCACACGCTGGCGCTGTCATTCAGCAGTGTGCGCGGGTAATAACTGCGGTAATTGGTCGGGTAGAGATTGCCATCGTAGTTGCGGATCATGCCCAGCCCGGAATAGGCATTCAGCTGATAATCCGCCCCGAATTTTGCTGCGGCCAGCGCGCCGAAGCTCAGGTTGGCATTGGTGGTGGCGCTGATTTCCGCCTCGGTGCATTCGCGCTTGCCGCTGCTGTTGCCATAGCCGACGGTCAGCGAATCGCCGATATATTCGATCTGGCGTTTGGCCGCCGGTGGAGGTGTGAGCAGCTTGCTGCCCGTACCGGCGACAAAGCCCAGGAACCGGCCACTGCTTTGCGTGGATTCGGTGCGCTTGGCGACCCGGATGCGGTGTTCCCCGGCCAGAAGGCCATTGATCCATACCGTGCTCTTGCCCGGATTGACCACTTCCTGCACCACCTTGCCGTCGATCAGTACGTCGAAGCGGTTCTGCGCATCATCGAACTGCAGGCCGATGCTGCCGCCACGGAAGCGCCCGTCGAAATAGACGCCCGGCCAGCTGTAGGCGAGCTGCTCGCCGTCGCGCAGCACCCGCCCCGCGCTGCGAACCGCGGCCAGCCCGGTGATGACCGGCTCGGCATCACCCAGCAGCAGCCATACCTCGCGCTGGCCGGGCTCCTCACCCTGCGTCCACCAGCGGGCGCGGTAGCGTTTGCCGGCGTAGTCGACTTCGGCGCCGCTGGTGTAGGCTCGCGTGCTCAGCCAGGCGAGCTGGCCTTCGGGCAGGATTTCCGCCCAGGCACCGGCAGCCTTGCCCGGCACTTCATTGCGGTTCCACCACTGTGCCTGCCAGTTGCGTCCCTGATGGCTGACCGTGTCGTCCTTCTGATACGTGCGGTTGGCATCCCAGTCCGCGGCACCGGCCAACCCGGCCAGTAAACTCAGGCCGGCCGTCACTGCCAGCCCCTGCCAGAATCGATTCATTGTCCATCCTCCAGAATTGCGTGCGCTCATGGGCGCAGTTTGTCGTTGCGGCGGGTCGATGCCCGTGCATGGACTGTAGCGACGGCCTGCGGGGATGAGAATGGCATAATCAGGCGTTGCATCTTGACCGAATCGCGCAGCAGACAGGATGGATAGCTGGCAAATAAACCACGTACAGGCGTAAGCTTTGAGCCCATCATGATGCCGGGCTGGGGAGTGGCCAAGCTGCATGAGTGCCATCTATCTGGAGCAATTCGACGTCGACCCGGCCAATCGCCAGCGCAGTGTGGGCGGCCGCGTGTATTTCCACCCCTGCCTGCCGGCCTTGCAGGGTTTTGGCATCCTGCTGCTCGGGGTGTCCGACATCACGCATCATTACCGGGTTGAACGCGATGGCGCGCCATTCCATGTGCTGGTGTGCTGCGATTCGGGTAGCGGCTGGGTGCTGGCGGGCGAGGAACGCCTGCGGCTGCAAGCCGGCCAGATGGCAATTCTGCCCGCCGGCAGCCGCAGTGGTCTCGAGCGCGACCCGAGCATCGCCAGCTGGCGCTTCAGCTGGTATCTGCTGCAACCGGACGAACGCTGGCCCCAGCTTGATCAGCCCCAGCCCGGCGTGAGCCCCTGTCCGGACAGCAGCGAGCTGTATATGGCCGCGGCGCTGCTGGCGGGCGAAGCACGCCGGCCGCTGCATGCCCGCCCGCAATCCAGCGCCGCACTGGCGCTGCTTACCGGCCTGCTGCAGCGCTGCCTTGAGCCCGATGCCACGCATCCGCAGCGCAGCCGGCTGGATACCTTGTTCGCCCGTATCGACGGCGACCCGGCACGGGACTGGCGGGTGGACGAGCTGGCGGCCGAATGGGGGGTGAGCAGTTCGCAGTTCCACCGGCTCTGCGTCGCGGTTCTCGGGCATTCCCCGCGTGATGAAATCGTCGCCCGGCGCATGCGCCGCGCGCGTGACCTGCTGCTCCAGCGGCGCGGTAACGTCGGCGAGGTTGCCGCGCTGGTTGGCTATGCCGAAATATCCAGCTTCTCGCGGCGTTTCACCCGGCACTTTGGCGAAGCACCGGGCGCGATTGTGCGCTATCTGGAAACGCAGCCGCTGCAGCTGCCCTGAGTGCCTCGCCAGATACCGCCTCAGGCATCAGCGCACGCTGCGCAGTTTGCCGGATTCGAACATCGCCACCGGCGAAATCACCGTTTCATCCAGCGGCATCGCCTGGCCATAGCGCTCGCGCAGCTTGGCGGCGACCACCGGATCATCGAGCCGGAAATCGCGCAGGCGCTGTGTTTCGCCGATGCGGATGCCCAGCGCACGCTCGTAGCTTTTCCACACCAGCTCGGAGCAATAGATGCGCTGATCCGACCATTCGAAGGTCAAGTCGTAGGGCTTGCCGAGATAGCGCTCGGCCTCGGTACGCAGCCGCGTGGCCTGTGCCGGGCTTAGCCCGTCAGCCAGTCGCTTCACCTCCAGATGGCCATTGCTGCCGCGCGCCGCCCACTGCGCCAGCGGCGTATAGCGCACCGTGCTTACCGCCTCCAGCACATAGGGCTGGCCGTGCTTCAGAAACACCATGCCCATGTGGCTGTACTTCGAGCCCGTCCCCCGCTGCACCGCCAGGCTCTGCGTCGAGCGCGAAGTATGAAACACCAGATCGCCATCCTGCACATCCGGCAGAACCGCGAAGGCGGGCGCAGCCAGTGCGAACAGGAAGAGGGGCAGGCAGCGCATCGTGCATTTCCTTGCTGTAGATACAAGCCACTGTATAAGGCGGAAGCCATTTGTCTGCAATGGCCGGGTTCACATACCCGTCAATATTCTCTGGGCGGCCGCCATGAAAAAGCCCCGCACAGCGGGGCTTTTGTGGGTATTTGGCTGTAGCCAAACTGGCAAAAAGGCTACAGGCAGATACCCTGGCTTAGACGTTGAACAGGAAGTTCAGCACGTCACCGTCCTTCACTACGTATTCCTTGCCTTCAGCGCGCATCTTGCCGGCTTCCTTGGCACCCTGTTCGCCCTTGTACTGGATGAAGTCGTCGAAGGAAATGGTCTGCGCGCGGATGAAGCCGCGCTCGAAATCGGTGTGGATCACGCCGGCGGCCTGCGGGGCGGTGTCGCCCTTGTGGATGGTCCAGGCGCGCACTTCCTTCACGCCGGCGGTGAAGTAGGTCTGCAGGCCCAGCAGATCAAAGCCGGCGCGGATCAGGCGGTTCAGACCCGGTTCTTCCAGACCCAGTTCGGCGAGGAATTCGGTCTTGTCGGCGTCATCCAGTTCGGCGATTTCCGACTCGATGGCGGCGCACACGGCAACCACCGGCGCGCCTTCCTTGGCGGCGAATTCCTTGACGCGATCCAGCAGCGGATTGTTGCTGAAGCCGTCTTCGGCGACGTTGGCGACGTACATCGCCGGCTTGATGGTCAACAGGCACAGCGATTTGATCGCCAGCTTGTCGTCGTCCGACAGGCCGGCCGAGCGTGCGGGCTGGCCTTCGTTCAGGTGCGGCAGCAGTTTTTCCAGCACCTTGATCTGCGCGATCGCTTCCTTGTCGCCGGATTTGGCCTTCTTGCCTTCGCGCTGGATGGCTTTTTCCACGGTCGCGAGGTCGGCCAGCGCCAGTTCGGTGCCGATCACGACGATGTCGTCCAGCGGGTCGATGCGGCCGGCGACGTGCACGATGTTGTCGTTTTCAAAGCAGCGCACGACGTTAACAATCGCATCCGTTTCGCGGATATTGGCCAGGAACTGGTTGCCCAGCCCTTCTCCCTTCGACGCACCCGCCACCAGACCGGCGATGTCGACGAATTCGACGATGGCCGGCACGATCTTCTGCGGGTTGATGATTTCGGCGAGCTGTGCCAGACGGTGATCCGGCACTTCCACCACGCCGACGTTCGGCTCGATGGTGCAGAACGGATAGTTGGCGGCTTCGATGCCGGCCTTGGTCAAGGCGTTGAAGAGGGTGGACTTGCCGACGTTGGGCAGGCCGACGATACCGCATTTCAGACTCATGGAATTCCCCGTGCAGCGCCGCGTGCGAGCGCCAGAAAAAGCAAAGCGCTGATTTTACCCGATTTCTGCGCCGCCCCGCATGTCCGTGGCGGGTGAGCGGCGGGGCGGGTTGCTGTGACTTTTCTCTCTTCTGACTGGCGCGAATGATTCAGGGGTCGAGCAATTTATGTAAATATCTGGTCAGTTTTGTGACTTGATACCAGAGATGACCCTGCCGCATGCCAAGGGCGTGTCAGCCGCCGTGCCGGCTGAAGCCTACCAGCCCCGTGATGTCGTCAATGCCCCGGCCGTCAAGGCTGCCATCGCCGCGCGCAGTGCCGCGCGGGGGGACGATGCCGAAATCACGGCCTGGTTGCTCAACCATTTCTACCGCTGGTCGATTGGCTGCTTTGACGGCGTGCTGGCCTTGGCCGATGCCGGGCAATACCGGCAGCTGTGCGGCGACGCGGACTGCCCGCCCTGGCTGCTGAAAAAGTGGCAGCAGGGCGAAGCGGTGTATTTCCTCGACCCCGAGCACATCCTGCTGGTGGAGCGCGAGCGGCAATTATGCGAATTCCTGCTGGCACGGCGCGGCACGCGGCTGGAGCACAAGCTGCAGCGCATCAGCTGCATGCAGGCGCTGGCGCTGTGGGAAGAAGAACACCTGCGCATGCAAAAGCGCCGCAACAAGGGCTGGGTGCCCAGCAGCGGGCTGGCTTTGCGCCAGGTGTGGCGGGGTGAAACCGGCACCTTTTTCGAATTTGACGCGCAAAGCCCGCACCTGCGCGAGGAAATGGCCTACGAATCCTTCCACATGCAGCATTGCCTCGGGCAATTCCAGGATCGCAAGCGCCTGCGCGGCGGCTATGGCGAGCAGTACGCCAGCGCCGCGGCGGCGGGCAAGCTGCGACTGTTTACCCTGCGCAGCGCCGGCAATACGCCGCATGTGACGATCAGTGTCGATTGCAGCAAGGGAACGCTGACGCTCGATCAGCTCAAGGGCAAGCAGAATCGACCGCCGATCCACAGGTATCAGGCGGATGTCCTTGCCCTGCTTGGGCTGCTGGGCATTACCCCCCAGATGCATCATGACTGCGAGGCCATGGGCATTGTGCCGGCCGGCCCGGCGGACGCGCGCAGCGGCTGGGAAACCGTGTTCGCCTCCGCGGATGAAACGCTGCGCTTCAATGTGCTCAGCCGGCATCCCGGCCTGCTGGCCCAGCAGGCACAGGCGCCGCTGGCCTTGCAGTGGCTGGCGCTGACCGCGCGCCCCTTTGATCCGCCGGAACAGGCGGCATTGGCGGCCACGCCGCAGCTGGCGGCGGCCTTGCTGGATGCCGAAGCGGGCACGGCCGGGCTGCCGGCCGAGTGGCAGGACTGGCTGCACGGTCGCGGCCAGCCCTTGCAGATCGACGGCATTGTCCTGCCCGCGCTGGCTGGCTGGCGGGAGGTGTGAGATGAAAGCCCTGTTCAAGCTGCTGGCCGCCGTGCTGGTGCTGGCCCTGTTCCCGCTGTTTCTGATCTGGCGTTTGCTGCGTGCCTTGCTGCCGGGGCGTCCGGCAACGGCGGCGCAGCCGGCGGTGGCGGATGACGGTTTGCCCGCGCAGTACCGGCGCCGCTGGGCCCTGGCGCTGGCCGACATCCTGCTGCGCCGCAACCAGCTTCCCACCGACAGCGCCGACTTGCTGCTGCCTTTGGCGCCCGCTGCCCGTGCGTCGCTGCGGGCCGCCGTCTTGCAGGAATGCGGGCTGGCCGTGCAGTCTGCCGAGGCGCAGCCGGCGGCAGCCCGGCGTCTGCTGCGGCTGTGGCTGGCCGGTTTCAGCGACGAGCATCATTTCTTCTATGCGCACTGCGCCGAGCATGAATCGGTGCGCGATGCGCTGGCCTTTGACTGTGCGCGGGTCGCCTTTCTGGTGCGCTGTCTGGCCTTGCTGGAGCTGATTCCGCAGGACGAAGCCTGGCTGGTGCTGTTCCTGAACGCACAGCGGGCACAGGATGTGTTCCGCGGCTGGGACGATTTCGGCATGGCCTACGCCCGGGCGCGCGCCGTCTGGGTGCGGCATGCCGGGCAGGGCGGCCCGGCCTCGCAGCGCGCCCGCCTCGAAGTCGAGGACTACCTGAATCTGGCCGGCAGCAACTGGCGCACCCTGCCGTGGGCCGCTGCCGCCATCTTTGCCCCCGAGCCGCTGCCAGCCGAAGCGGACCCCGATCTTCCCTGCCGCGCCGAGCCGGCGCTGGCCACTGCGAACTGAGCCGAGCATGACCACCGAATCCCCCGTCCTGGCCACTGTGTCGACCGCGACCGCCACGCTGCATCAGCCGGTTTATCCGGAATACACCCCTCCTGTATCCATTGCAGACCCGCTGCAATTATTGCGTTCGGGCGAATACCTTGAGCTTGATCGCCGCCTGCGTGCGGCCAATGCGGCAGCTCTGGCCGACCGTGATGCCGAGGCACGCTATACCGACTGGCTGTACGAAGAATGCGAGCCGCTGCTGGCGCTGGGGCATGAAGGGCTGGCACTGCTGCATGCCTGGCAACACGCACTGCCGGAGTCGGGGCATGCCTGGCTGCTGGAGTGCTGGTACTGGTATCACTGGGCGTATGAATATCGCGGCTCCGGCTGGGCCAGCTCGGTCACGCCGCTGATGTGGCGGGCCGCGCATGCCTGCAGCGAACGCATGTTTGTCGCCGGACTGCGGGCGCTGGAGCGCGACCCCAGCCTGTGGATGGTGCCGGCGCTGATTCTGCAGGGAGTCTCCTCGTTCGAGGAAAGCGACTGGCTGCGCACCCTGTTGCACACCGGCCGGCAGGGCGAGGCGACCCTGACGCTATCGGCACCGGACGAGGCCGACGCCCGTGCCGAGCTGACAGACATGCTGGCCCGCTCCGGCATTCCCATCGAGAGCCGCCTGCTGCTGCCGCAGCAGCGCCCGGTGGCCCTGCCTGAAGCCTATCAGGGCAAAAAGGCGCTGCGCGGCAAGGATTACTGGCTGCATGCCACGCTGAGCATTCATCCCCGCGCCTTCTTCATCCTGCGCCGCTATGTGTGGTTCCTGCAGCCGCGCTGGGGCGGCAGCCACGAGCGCATTGCCGCCTTTGTCGCCTCCCCGCAATGTGCCCACCTCACTGACGTCGAGCGCGACCGCCTGCTGCACGAGATCTGGCGCGATGATTTCTACGAGGACTTCCTGCAGGAAGACACCGACGACGACGATGCCGAATCCTGGCTGGCCTACACCCGCGAGCGCCTGGACGCCGCCCTGTACTCGCATCACCGCCAGGAACTATGCCTGTGGCTGATGCGCAGCCTCACCCATCGCAAGCGCTACGACGAAGCGGTGGCCTATGCGCGGCAAGCCGCCGAACTTCACCCGCTGGAAGACGAATGGGCCATCGAATACGCCTTCTGGCTCACGCTGCGGTGCGATCTTGATCCGCAATGGATCGCCGGCGTGATTGCCGCCAGCGCCCACGCGCGCAAGACCGTGGGCGCGTGCATCCTCTACGGACATTTTGCCAGCACCGGCCGCTATGGCGTTGCCCGCGATCTGGCGATCGGCGAGCGCTGGTTTGCCGAAGTCTTTGCCCGGGCGCCACGGCATGACATGTGGCGCACCCTGGCGCAGGATCTGGCGCAGTTCGAACGCCACGAGGAAGTCGTGCAGCTATGCCTGATGGGCGACCGCGAACACAATCCGCACTGTGCAGTTACGCTGGGCTACCACTACAACAACGGCCTGGGCGTTGCCGCCGACCAGGATCGCGCCTGCGACTACTATCGCCGTGCCATCGAGGCCGGCTACGCGCATGCCGCCTACAACCTGCAGCTGATCTACGCCGAGCGCGCCCGGCAGGCGGCAGGCCCGAGCGAGCGCGCAATCTGGGAAAAGGGTGCCATCGAAACCATGCTGCGCGGCATCGAACTTAACGAACCCGATCTGCCCGCCATCTACTACGGCTACATGGCGCGGCTGGAATCGGCCGGTCTGCTCGACGACTACCTGCCGGGGCTGCAGCGCGATGCCGACAGCGGCAACCCGCAGGCGATGGTGGCGCTGGCCGGCATTTACGGCAACAAGCGCAATCGCCGCCACCACAACTACCGCGAAGGCGTGCGCTGGCTGATGGGTGCCGAAGCCATCGACCCCGAGCTGCCGCTGCTGAAGGAAATCGACGACGAAGTCTTCAGCTACGGCTGGTTGGCATCCATCCGTCTGGGCTGGACGCGCAGCCGCATCGCCCCGCACGAGTTGCCGGGGGTGGATAACCGGATGGTGTGAGGGCGAATGGGGAGTCAGCTTGGCCGATGTTGCTGGTGTGCCGATTCTCGTTGGGTGGCGGGTATGTGCCTACAGCCTTTTTATTTCATGGCCTGCAGGTTTATACCCGTGTGAGGTGTTAAGGGGCTGTGGGCCAGTTTGCTGATGCGAGTGACGATGCAGGATTGATGTCGCACTTGCGCGAAATTGCCGCTGACGTGTTGGGTTTCGCTAGCGCTTAACCCAACCTACCGCGCTGAGCCCGCTGATCCAGCATGTGAGTGAAAGTGTGCGGGAACGATAAATGTTCAATGCAATGCTCCCTTTTATTATTTCCTTATGATTGAAAATTTTCCATGGTGACTTATGAGCCGAAAGATTAGTTTTTCTTATGACAATGTGGCGTACCATGGTGTGGTGGCGGCAAAATTTGCTGCTGTTGTATCTTTACTTATTGTTAGCAGTAATTTGTCTGCTCGGACAGAGCAAGTACCCCCTCAGTCGTTCATCGAGCAATTATCAAAAGTCAATATGATCGTGCTTGCGTCTGTAAGCTCCATCGCCATAGATAAAGTCGATCCGCTTTATTTCAAATTAAATCGATATGGGGGAAGTCTTGAAGAATATTGCGCATCAAGGCGAAATGGCAGTGTTGAGCATGTGGTTTTGCATATTTCTGATGCGGACGTTATTTATTCAAGAGACGGTAAATTGAATGGAAAAATCAAAGGGGCGCAGATAACTGTTGCAGTTGGAAATGCCTGCAGAGCAAAGAATTTTTTGGTTAGCATCACCGGAAAGAAGCAAGGGTTTCTTCTGGGCTCCGAGAAGTTTTCTGAGGATGGCGCCCGTGATTTTTCTGGGGTTTATTTTGCAATAGACCCTTCCGACCATGATTTACAGGTGGACTGGAGAACAAGTGGAATTAATGAGTTTGATTTCATTCAGCTCCCTTCCGTGGTAAAAAATATCAGATCGAAAATTCAGCGCGGTAGGTTGGGTTGAGCGTCAGCGAAACCCAGCACAGCCACGGCGATTTTGTTCATGTGCAGGCATGGGAAAACCGAGGCTTGGTTCCTCTCGCTTTCTCAACGCAATGGCGGGGCTGTTGAATTAGATTTTCCCGCGTATGCATTTCATGACAATCTCGCGATACCAGTCCAGCTCCCAGAAACCAGGCAATCCATCCCCGGTTTCCAATAAAGGCAGTGCCATTTCGGCATTAAAGCGTTCAATCGCGATGGCTTCATTGGGCGCGTAGATCATATAGCCAGCAACGTCGAAGCCTTGGGCCAGCAGTTGCTCCCGGCGGGCAATAAAGTGCTCCTGCTCGACGCACAGATGCTGAATCTCATCCTGGCCATCCACCGTCCGCTTGAAAAACTGATACTTTGCCATTGGCTTTCCCCACGCATTGCAAATTTGGGTTTGTCGCACCATGCGACTTGCGGTGTGCTGGCGCTGCCATCCCGCAAGCAGCCTGTAAAAGGGCTTTTTGTTGCGCGATTCTGAACCTGCGGATCATCTTGGCGCAAAAGTTGGGTGTAAGCAATGGCACGGCAACAGGGGCGGGTAAAGCGCCGAACGTGATCGTTCGCCCGCGAGGTTCAGCGGCCGCCCGGTCGGATTTGCCCCCAGACGCCCGCCCATGCCCCGTAGTGGTCGTCGATAACCCCGACTGACTTGCCGCCAGCCTTGCGTTAGGCTCTCCGGCTTAACCCATTTACCGGAGGACCAGCCCATGCACTGGATCGACCTGCGCAGCGACACCGTTACCCCGCCCACTCCCGCAATGCGCCGCGCCATGGCCGAGGCCGAGGTGGGCGATGACGTGTACGGTGACGACCCGACGGTGCAGCGCCTCGAAGAACTGGCCTGCGAGCTGCTGGGGAAGGACGCGGCGCTGTTCGTGCCGTCCGGCACGTTCGGCAACCAGCTGGCGCTGTTCACCCACTGCCAGCCCGGTGATGAGGTGATCTGTGGCGAGGATTCCCATCTGGTCTGGCACGAGGTCGGCGCCGCGGCGGTGATTGCCGGCGCCAATCTTCGCCCCGTGCCCACGCAGGCCGGCGAGCTGGGTGCGGAGGCCATCCGCCCGCGCATCCGTCCGCCGGGCGACATCCATCTGCCGAAAACTGCGCTGATCGCGCTGGAAAACGCGCATTCCAACGGTCGCGCGCTGCCACTGGCCGGCATGCAGGCAGTGCGGCGACTGGCCGATGAAAAAGGCATTGCCGTGCATCTGGATGGCGCGCGCCTGTTCAATGCGGCGGTGGCGCTGAATGAAGACCCGGCCGCGCTGGCGGCCTGCGCCGATTCGGTGATGGTGTGTCTGTCGAAAGGCCTGGCCGCGCCGGTAGGGTCGCTGCTGCTGGGCTCGCGTGACTTTATCGAGCTTGCGCGCAAGAAGCGGAAATTGCTGGGCGGTGGCCTGCGCCAAGTTGGCATTCTCGCCGCCGCCGGCCTGCTGGGCCTCACCGACATGCGCGAGCGCCTGCAGGAGGATCACGCCAATGCGAGACTGCTGGCCGGGCTATTCGACGGGCAGTGCGGGATCACGGTGCTGCACGATCAGCTCGACATCAATCTGGTCTGGTGCCGTGTTCCTGATGCGCTGGATGGCGCACGGCTGGCGGCGGATTTGCTCCGCGACGGCATCAAGATCAACCCGCCGGAAGACGGCCTCTTGCGGCTGGTGACGCACTGGGCGGTGAGCGCCGAACAGGCTCGCCACAGCGCACAGCGACTGCTGGATTGCATACATGCACAGGGTATTGCTGCGTAGGCAGCAATATTCATGCGCTGCAGGTTTATACATGGGTGGCAGGTAAATTTTACCGAAAGCCTGTGGGAAATAGTGCCGGGCCAGAGCCGGTTTGCCCGGGGATAATGGTTTCCAACGCAAGCGCTGCTTGCAACTCTCCTAGACACAGATTCAGGCCACCCTCGCGGTGGCCTTTTTTTTGGCCGGCACATCCGGCCAAGCGGTGCGCTTGTCCGGCATTCGGGGCGGCCGGCGGGGGGGGGGGCGCCGTTTACCGCACGATTTTCCCGTTTTCGGTCAGCACGCCATTCCTGAATAGAAAGACATGCTTCTCCCTGGCGGCCTTTCGCTGTTCTGCCCTGGGGGCAAACTCGCCCATGAAGCCGGGCATCGTGACCGTAACCGCATCGCCAGCCTGTTTCACTTGAACCAGATCGGAGCAGGTGCCAAAGGAGGACGTGGCGCTCGCGCCCTTGCTGCTCAGGCTGATGAAGTAATACTGGGCCGGGCAGGCGGTGCCACCGTTATCCTGAATAAGCACCACATCGCGGTTGCCGCTCGGGTAGATCCCCAGTACATCCAGGCTGTTATTGCCCTGGATCTCGGGGTTGAAGGGCCGCTTCTTGTACAGCAGCTGGTGCTCGTCATCGATCTGCAGCGACCCGAAACGGGTCGGAATGTCTTGTGCCAGTACCAGCGGGGATGACAGCGCGAGGGCGGCAAACAGGGTATGGGTCCTGAACATGTTCAAACTCCGGGCTGTGTGACATCAAGACATTGGCCGTGGCCGATTCCGGTCGCAAGGGCACTGCGCTGATCGTGGCGCATCAGTCGCACTGCAGTCCGTACTGTTTCTGGAACTGCGCGGCCTCTTCGGCCGGCTCACGCGTCAGCAGTGCGCAGGCCGTGAAATTGCCGAACATGCGGTGCTGCTTGTCATCCATGTAGGTCCAGTCGACGATCTGTTCGCGCTTGAAGCTGAGCGTCTGGCCGCTGCGCAGCCCCTTGATCAGTCGCGGCTCGTTATTGAGGATGCCGCTGAACTGCTTGCCCTTGCCCGTGAAATCGCCAAACCAGAAATATTCGGTATTGCGCCCATCGCTGATCGCCACCTTCAGCGCGTAGCTGTGGGTGCCGCTGGCCGGTTGGGCGGCCCGCAGCAGAAAGTCATCCAGCGTGGCTTTCGCTTTGGCCATGGCCCGGCGCATGGCCGGATCATCATGCGACATGTGCGTCACCTCATCATCGGCCGCGCGCTGCGAAATCGATTTGGCGTTCGCGGTGGCGCAGCCGAGCGTCAGGCCAAGCGTCAGTGCCAGCAGGGCTTGTCCGATCGCGCCGGCAAGATGGATGCGGTTCAGCGAAATGGTGCAAGGGCGGCTTGAAACGGGCATGGTGGTTTCCTTCAGGGACCGGATGCTTGCGATTTTATCCGGAACAAAAGAAAGCAACTGGTAAGTTTGTGGCGGTGTGTGCGCACAGCCACAGCATCAAGCGGCTGAAGCCGCCCGAGGTGGCCGCGTTAACCGCCGCAGGCTTGAGCAAGCGTGGATCAGCAGGTGTAGCCATCAGCCCAGCCCGCGGGATGATCGTTGCTGAGCCTGAGCGATCGATTGCCCCGGCTTGCGCAGCGCTGGCGCAAAGCGCAAGATCGGTTAAACGCTGTATTTTCCGTCCCGGCAAACTGCGCGAGTGTCCCCCAATGTCGGCCTGCCACAGCATGGAACCTCTTGATCACCGCATGGCGCGCATTCTGCGCCTGACGCATTACCTCGATCACAATCTGGGTGACGAGGTAACCGTTAACGCACTGGCGGCGCAGGCCTGCTATTCCCCCTACCATTTCGAGCGCGTGTTTGGCGATGCCGTCGGCACCACGCCGATGGATTATGTCCGCCAGCGCCGGCTGCAGCGGGTGGCGTTGCGGGTGCGCTACGAGAACAGAACCAGCCTGCTGCAGCTGGCGCAGGAGTGCGGCTTTGCCAGCAACGCCAGCTTCTCGCGCAGCTTCCGCAATTATTTCGGGTGCTCGCCGACCGATTGGCGGCATGGGGCGTGGCGCGATGTCATGGCGCAGAATCTGCAGCATGTGCGGGCACTGGAGGCTGCCGATCCCAGCCCGGAGATGCAGGCGTACGTTGATTTCTGGATGGGGCTGCGTGCACAGCATTGGGATGTCGGCCCGCGCGTGCGCGTGGCGCATCTGGCGGCGCAGTCGATCTGGAGCTGCCGGACTTTCGGGCTGTGGGGGCCGGCGCAGGAGCGGTTCTGCGACACGCTGCTTGGTAATGTTTTCCGCAGCGGTGCGGTGCCCGAGGACAGCTGGTGTTGTGGTGTTTTCAGCGAGGACAATGCCTTTATCGCGCCGGAGAATGCTGTCGGGGATATCGGCGTGCTGGCGCAGGGGCTGCCGCCACCTAGCCTGGTGGCGCAGACGCTGCCCGGCGGCATGTACGCAGTGCTGGAAACGCACAACGAGCCGGTCACGATGCAGTGGATGCACGAGGACTGGCTGGAAAAGCAGCAGTACTGGACTGCCGATATGTCCCGTCCCTACATCGCGCTGTGGCGTTTCACGCTGGCCGGGATCGAGAGCCGCATGCTCTTGCCGGTGCGCCCGGCCTGAGCTTGCCCCCGTCTGCCTGACAAAAAGCCGGCCCCAGTGGGGCCGGAGGTAAAACAGAAGCTGATGAGGAGCTCCTGTCTAGCGCAGAGGGTGGGTATGCCCATGCAGGCTTTTTTATACATGACCTGCATGGCATTACCATTACATGTATTTATTTGCCGCTGTTTTTGAGCCCGCTGATCAGGCTATCAAACAGGGTGTGTTGTGCATCGTCCTGGGTGATTTCCCAGATCATTAGCCCGCCCAGTTGCTGGGCCTTCACGAATTTCACCTTCTCGGCCAGTGATTCCGGGTCATCGTAGGTCAGCAATTCCTTGCGGCCGGCGTGGTACAGGTAGGGGGCGTTGCCAGCTTCCTTGCTGCGGTAGAGTGTCCAGCCATCTTTGCCCAGATACTTGCCCAGCTCGAAGTAATTGAACGAGCCATCGCCGCCGGCATCCTTCAGCCCCGGGCCGGACATTGGCTGGGCCAGCCCGTCACCCTTGGGCCCCGGAGCGACATTGCCGAGCGCACGGCCATAGAAGGGCACGCCCAGCACCAGTTGTTGCGGCTTGGCGCCCTGCGATTTGTAGTAGTCGATGGCCTTGCTGATCGCCAGCACCTGGCCATCCGGATCGCCCGGTACCGGGTGCAGCGCGGCCTGCAGCGTGGTGGTCTTGCTCCAGCCGCCAGCGTAGTCGTAGGCCATCAGGTTCACCCAGTCGAGGCTGGGCAGCGCGCCCTTCAGATCGTAACCCTGCAGTACCCAGCCACCGTTGAGCGCCGGCACCGCCGCGGTCAGCGCGTACTGCTTCTTGTCGGCCTTGCCGGCGGCATCCAGCGCCACCCGGAATTCGCGCAGCAGGCTGACCCAGTTCTGCAGATCGGCCGCGCTGGCGTCGGCCGCGTAATCCCCCCCCGTCACCGGGTGTTCCCAGTCCAGATCCAGCCCGCCGCACTGCCAGTCACGCATGATGGCAATCGACGAGGCGATCAGCTTCGCGCGGCCAGCCTCGGAACGCGCGGTCTTGGCGATGTTCTTCGAGCCGGTCCAGCCGCCGATGGCCCACATGCAGGTGAAGTCGGGGTTGGTTTTGCGCGCCTTGGCAAACTGCTCCTTCCACGACTCGGCGCCGGCCTTGGTTGCGGCGGGGATGAAGGCCTCGCCAGACTCCTTCACCTCGATAAACGACAGAATGCCGTGGCTGAGTTGCGGCAGGCGCTCACCGGCGGCTTTGACCGCGGCGGCGTCTTTCCAGGTGGGCAGGTAGGAGACGAGTTTTTCGCCGGCAAGTGCCGGGCCGGACAGGGCCAGCAGGCCCGCAAGCAGGGTAGTGCGCATGGGTGTGGTACTCCGGTCAGTATGCGGATGTCCTGTACTCTAAGCCGGCAGCGTCCGCGACGGAATGGCCGGATCGGGCTGGCAATTTGACCGAATCGCGCATGCACCGCCTGGCGGACGCTGCGCGGCACCGGGATGGGCAAAGCCTAGCCAGGATGGGGGCTGGCGCCCCGTAGCCCGGATTGTGGGCGTTGCGCGATGTGTGGCTGGCATGGCCGAATCCAGCATTCGCGAGCCATCGTCAGGGCTGACGGTGTACCTGCCGGTGGCTTAACGGGTATGTGCCTGCAGGCCATATTTATAAAGGCATATGCGGCAATAGATAAATGGGTATCAGCGCGTCGTGCCGATCCGGAACACATCGCACAGGTAGTTGAGGAAATTCACGTCCTCGCACATGCCCTTGCCCGGTGTGTCGCTCACCTTCGCCACCGGCTGGCCGTTGCACGCCACCAGCTTCATCACGATCTGCAGCGGCTCGTGCCCGCAATCGTTGGAGAGATCGGTGCCGATGCCAAAGCCCAGTTTCGCCCGGTCCGCGAAATGGCGATACAGCGCAAACGCGCGCGGCAGGTTCAGCCCGTCGCTGAACACCAGCTGCTTGGTGGCCGGATCGATGCGCATCGCCTCGTAATGCGCGATCACCTTCTCGCCCCAGGCAAACGGATCGCCTGAATCGTGGCGCAGCCCGTCGAAGAGCTTGCAGAAATACAGGTCGAAATCGCGCAGGAAGGCATCGGTGCCCACCACATCGGTCAGCGCGATGCCCAGATCGCCGCGGTATTCGTGCACCCAGTGCTCCAGCGCGTTTTTCTGGAAATCGCGCAGCCGCGAACCGAAGCTCTGGAAAGCCTGCAGGTACTCGTGCGCCATCGTGCCGATGGGCGTGAGGCCGTAGCGCATCGCCAGCAGCACATTGCTGGTGCCGCGAAACGCCGGCTGCGCCTCGGCAGCCAGCGTCGCCACCACCTCGGCATGCCAGTCGCGCGAAAAGCGCCGCCGCGTGCCGAAATCGAAAAACACGAAGGGATGGCGGCGCGGCGCCTCTGCGCCAAAGTCACGCAACTGCGCGAGTTTCTCCGCCAGCTTCGCGCGCCCGGTGGCCAGCGCGGCTTCTTGCGGGAACTGCCGGAAATACACCTCGTTGACGATGGCCAGCACATAAATCTCGAACAGCATGCAATGCAGCATCGGCCCGCGCACGCGGATCGTCAGCTCGCCGTTCTCCGCCACATCCACATGGATAAAGCGCCGCTGCAACTGGAACAGCCGCAGGAAATCGACGAAATCTGACTTGATGAAGCGCAGCCCGCCGAGATACGCCAGCTCCGGTTCGGCAAAGCGCAGGCTGCACAAATGATCAAGCTGCGCGTCGATCTCGTCGCGGCACTGGCTGAGCGGATACTGCGACACATTGCGGCACTTGAACGCGTACTCCGCCTGCGCCTGCGGCTGCTTGTGCAGGATCTCCTGCATCATGGTGAACTTGTACAGATCGGTGTCGAGCAGCGACTCGATGACGGGGATGAAGGCGGGCATGGGCGGACGGGCGTGGTGGGGTTAGGAGAGTATGCGCCAGCGGGGAGGAGGCTGGAGGAGGTCGCGCATGCGTCCGATTACGCTGCGCTAATCGTACCTACACTTGCTTTAAAGCCAGCGGTTGCACGCTGAGTCGTGCAAGAAATTCTTGAGGGCTTCCGGCAGAACAAGTCCTTTTTGTACGAGCCGTTCGGATAATTTTTCGACGATCTCAATATCTTCCACACAGCCGGTATTTTCTAGAATCAATGCAGTCAGGTCGGCAATTTCCCTGGAGTCATTTGATAAAATTGCCGCTTCCAATTGCTCGAATATCATTTCTTTAATTCGAAGGTTTTCGGCCTGTTCTTCGTCTTCAGCCTGGAAATCTCGCGAGTAGAATTTGCTCAGCGCACTTACTATTTTTAGGGCGTTCATGGTGTCAGTCTTATACATAAATATAGAAAATCTGCCGCGCGGGTGGTAGCGATTTAAAGCGCGATGGCAGCAGCCCGCGTAGGTACGATTAGCGCAGCGTAATCGTACGCATGTCAATCGCCGCCACCGACCACTGCCGTCACATCGCCACACCAGTCAGCCGGATAAATCCCGGCCGCCACGGCACGGTGAAAGGTCGAATACGGCCAATCCGCGACGCGGGTGACGAGGCCGTGCTTGAGTGGATTGACGTGCACTAATCCACATGCCGTTGGTAATCCGCTTCATCACGGATCAGGTGTTCCCAGAAATGCCGCTGCCAGATGCCGCGTTCGCCGTAGCGCTGGCGTGCCGCCGAGCGGCGCTCGGTGCGCGGCTGCGCTTTGGCAAAGCCGCGTTTGCTCAACCGCCAGCTCCGGCTGAAGTCGGCATCACCGGGCGGCGGCGTCAGCACCGCGTGCAGGTGTTGAGGCAGCACGACCCAGGCATCAATGTGAAAGGGATGCCGTTGGCGTACCTGCCGGATAATCCGCTGCAGCGTGTCGATGCCATGCACCAGCCGGTCAATGTGATCGCGCTGCAGCGGATTGACGGTGAAAACCCATGCGCCACCGGGAACAAGGGCACGGCGCTAATCAGGCATGGTTTGCCTTGCTGCCCGGTGTTGGTTTGGCATCCGTCAGATTATGCTGCGCTAATCGTACCTACGCGGACTAATTGTCTAGTACTGGCATGTTTCGAAAGATGCCATGTTTTTACGCGTATCGGCTGTTACTGACCTTGGCACTCTGCGACTACAATTCTGCAGCTATTAGAGCCACACATGCTTAGTGCATCGGCGCTGGCTTTGGCCTTGGTGGCACCATAGCCGTAGCCGTAATGGCGACTTGAATTAGCATATGCGCCGCAGGTTTCGAACCAGACAATTGCCTTGCAATTGCTCCCATATTGGCGGCAATAATCTACGGCTACTTGCTGTGCAATTTGGCGCGAGGGTTGATTGATCGAAAAGCCGTAAGCCGGGGCGTTGGATGAATCGTTTTGATCGATCGCAATCGCCCCGAAGGCGGCTGAGTAACTCGAGATACTGCACAGAACGGCGACAAGTGGCAAAGTCAGATATTTCATGGTGCCTCCAGTTGTTTGATTCATGTCAAAAAAGTGTAGGCATGCCGTCATCGATTTGCAAATGTGTATCTGCGTGTGGAGAAAGACGACGGCAGTCTCTCGCGGACAACTATGACCAGCCCGCGCAGCTAGGGCTAGCGTAGCGCAATCGTTCACATGACCATCGCCTTACCAGTATGCCGGTACATTCCGGCCGCAACCGCAGGGTGAAACGTCGAATACGCTCAATCGACGACATGAGTGACGAGGTCGTCCTTGAGCGGATTGACGTGCACATAATCCCCATGCCACTGGTAATCCGCTGCATGACGGATCAGGTGTTCCCGGAAGTGCCGTTGCCAGATGTCAGCGTCAGCACGGCGTGCCGGTGCTCTGGCAGCACGCCCCAGGAGTCGATGTGAAAGGGATGCCGTTGGCGTACCAGCCGGACAGTCCGCCGCAGCGTGTCGATGTCATGCACCAGCAGGTCACGGTGATCGCGCTGCAAGCAGATTGACGGTGAAAACCCATGCGGCACCGGGAACAAGGGCACGGCACTAATCAGCCATGCTTTCCCTTTGTGATTTGCGCTGGTGCGGCATGCGTACGATTACGCTGCGTTAATCGTCCCTATGCGGGCTGCTCTGCTTCGATTGTTGCAATTTGTCCGGCAAAGCAGGAAAGCGGGCCGGTGCATAAGGCTGATGGTGTCGGGCTATTGCTGGAACAGATAGTCACCGAGGCTGGTCTGTCCATTTACGGTACCGATTAGTGCGAGCTCGTGGCTTTCCACCATGGCGTCCGAATCCGTGGAGCGGAACAGGTAGACATTGGTTTGCGTGCCATTATCCACCGCAAAAATGCGCTGATCGCGGAAGGCAAATGCTTCGCTGGCGCTGCCTATGGTTGCCGCAGCCGACTGACTGGTGATCTCGCCACTGATGTTGCGGCTGAAGACCACCAGTTCGGCGCTGGCATGAAAGCCACCCGACGCATTGCGCAGCAAGCCGCCGTCCAGCAGTCCATCACCATCGCCAATTCCGCGAAGCGCGGAGTCGTCGAAGACCAGCTTGTCACTACCACTGAGAAAGTCGGCGATCCGGTCGGTACCGAAATTGCAATCGAAGACAAAGCGGTCGGCGCCACTACCGCCGTACAAGGTGTCATTGCCCATGCCGCCAATCAGCTCATCATTGCCAGCCCCGCCTTCCAGCCGATCATCACCATACCAGCCAAAGAGCCGGTCGTTCCCGGCAAATCCGGCCAGCCGGTCGTTGTTCATTGAGCCGGTCAGATTGTCATTGCCACTGAGCCAGTAGGCCTGTTGTGCAAGGGCGCCATACACGGTTTTGCCATCCACGACATAGCCCAATTTGGCGGCATTGAAGACTTGCTTATTGATCCCAGTGAAGGCAAAGAGCTGCTGGCTGCCGGTATAGGCAATGGCATGCCCCAGAAGGCCGCTGTCGAGTACCTTGTCACCATTACTGTCGCGCAGGCCGCAGCCGCTGACCTGCATCGTCTGGGTGCTCCCGGCGGTACCCAGGGTGAAGGACGAGCAACCAGTCTGCGTGCGGATGGGCTGCGACGTCGGAAACGTGTACTTGGTGTAGTCGAATGCGGTATTGAGTGCGTAGAAGTTTGCCATTGCTCAGAACTGTGAATTGGGTCACAGCCATGATATTAGCATTTACTTACGTTTCGGATAAATCACCGCCTGTCTTCTTGTCGCTGGGGGGCTGCGATGGGCAGTGACACGCGCTTTGAGCATGCCTTGGATTACACCAGTGGAGGCTTTGTTGCCATCATCTCCAGCATGAAGGCTTCACGATATAAACCAGTATTCCGCTAAAAATTCGCTGTGCTGGACAGGCGCATACCCTGTGCTGTCAGCTCAGTCACAAACGCCTCGCCCAGTGCTTCAAAACCCGGCACCGGGCTGCTGCAGTCCGTCAGCAGCACGAAGCGCTCAATGCGATCCGGCAGTTGCGCGGCAAGGTCGCGCACGGTGCTGGCGACGCAGTGCGACAGCGCTTCGCCGGCGATCAGCAGCGTGTCGGCCTGCGCCAGCTGGGCCAGCCAGCCGGCGTCGGGCCGCGTAGTGGCGTCCTGCGGGTCGGGCACTTCGGCCTGGATGGCCGAGTAATGCTCGGTACGCGGATTCATGCCCTTGCTGACGAAATTCACCGTCTTGAGCTGGCTGCGGCTCCAGTTGTGCAGCGCGGCGAGCACGTCCGGCTGCACGGCGTGGCCGGGGCTGCCGGCGAGACAGTGCTCGGGCCAGATGACGAGCTGGTATTTGCCGCTGGTGGCCAGCGCGTCGACATAGGCCATGCTCGCCGCCCGCTGCGCCGGATCGCGCGCCTGCCAGATGCCGGCGTGCACCTCATTCGCGGTGATGACGGTGAATGGCGCAGGTGCGTTGCCCGCCGCATCACGCCACCAGACCGGGTGGGCGATGTCGAGCGGTTGGTGGGTGTCGAGCGTGACGTGAATCGCGTCGAGCCGGTCGCCCAGCCGGGCTATTAGTTGTGCTACCCGCTGCAGGTCGGCATTGGCGCCGGCCACCGGCAGCGCCGCGCCGGGCAAATCGCAGAAGTCGTATTGCGGGTCGATCAGCAACAGCTGCGTGCGCATGGTGTTTCCTTTCAGCGAGTGAAGGGCTAGCTTAACATGATGACGACGGCTGAGCGCCCGGAAGGAGGGCTGGATCATGACACTGCTATTGCTGCTGATCATGGCGGTACTGGGGCTGGCGTATGCCGAGCTGTTCCATCGTGCGCGCCAGTTGGTGCATCACTATTACCCGGATTTCGAGCTGGAAAACGAGCGGGTCCTGCGCGAGCAGCATTTCAACGATCCGCGCTTGCTGGTTGCCCGGTTCAACAGCGATGCCAACGGGGTGACCGATCTGATTTTCTCGCTGGCTTGCCGCCATGCCATTCCGCCGGAGCAGCACTGGGTATTCAATGCGCTGTATCTGGTGTTGCTGGCCATGCTGCTCGATCTGGGGGTCATGTTCATCTACGCCTTTGCCTTCTGAGCGCGCCACAAGCGCAAGGCAGGACAACGCAGCAGGGATTCCCCGTGGATAATGCGGTGCAGGAGGAGTGCCGCATGCGCCACTGTTGTTTGGGGTTTGCCCTGTTGTTATTTGCCATGCTGGGGGTGGCGGCACCCTTGCCGGTTGCCACGCCGGAAAGCGAGGGCATCAGCTCCGAGAAGCTGGCCGATGCCCTGCAGGCCATCGAGCGTGCGGGCTGGCCGGTGGATAGCGTACTGCTGATGCGCCGTGGCCGGGTGGTGCTGGATGCGTATGTGTATCCGTTTGCCCCGGGGATGCTGCATGACCTGCGTTCGGTGACCAAGAGTCACACGACTACCCTGCTGGGTATGGCGCTACAGGCTAATAAAATAAAGGCGCTTGGCGATAAACTCCTCGGGTTCTTTCCGGGAAAGCCGCTAGGTCAGCCCGATCCCCGCAAGCAGGCAATCACACTGGGGCAGTTGGCCGATATGCGCTCGGGGCTGGAATGGGATGAAGCCGGCTACCGGCCGGATTCCAGCCTGGCGCGCATGCTGGCCAGCAGCGATCCCACGGGTTTTGTGCTGGCCCTGCCGATGGAGGCCGCGCCCGGTGAGGCATTCAGCTACAACGGCGGGAATATGAATCTGCTGGCTGATCTTCTCGCGCAGCGCTGGGGGGAGCCACTGGATGCGGTCGCTGGACGCCTGCTGTTTGCGCCGCTGGGTATTGCCGATTACTACTGGTGGCGCAATCCGCAGGGGCAGGCCCAGGGTGAAGCGGGGCTATTTCTGGCCCCGCAGGATATGGCACGCATGGGGCAATTCTGGCTGAGTGATGGCGTGCTGAATGGTGAGCGGGTGCTGCCGGAAGGCTGGACAGGCCGCCTGCTGCAGGAGGTGTTGCCGGCGTATGGCGGCCTAGGCTACCGCCGCGGTTTCTGGATTAACCGCGAACGAACGCAGTTTTTGGCCAATGGCCGGCACGGGCAGTTCATTGTTGTCGAGCCGGGCAGGCAAGTCGTGGCCGTGATTACCGCCAAATTCCCCGAAGACCAGATCATGCCGGATGTCGCCAGCCTGCTGTTTGCCGCCATCGAGCGCGAGCAGGCGCTGCCGGAGAATCTGCCGGCACAGGCCCGCCTGGGCGCGCTGATGCGCCGGCTGGCCTCGGAGCCGGCAAGCCAGCTGCCCGAGCCTGCACGGGGGGCGAAATGGCGGGATCGCCTTTACCGCTTGCCCGCAGAGCCGGCCGGCATCCGGGCATTCCGCCTGAAGCAGAACCCGGCCGATCCCGGCAGCCTGCTTTGGGAAGTCGACTGGGCGGGCGGGACTCGCAGCTGGCAGGTCGGCATGGATGGGCGGTTCCGCCTGCAGGACGATCACTACTTCGGCCGGGCAACCCGGCTGGCGCTGCGGGGGCGCTGGGTGGACGAACAGACTCTGGAACTGGAAACCCAGTATCCGGAAGGCAGCATGCGCTGGTTGTATCGGCTGGCTTTTGCCGGCAGCAAGGTGGCGCTCACGGTGCGCGATAACCAGAATTGGTCGCTTAGCGCGCAGGGCGAGCTGGCGCGTTAGCGGCCCAGTCCTGCAGCCCGTATTTCTGCAGAATACGTGCGAGCTGGCCAGTCTGGCGCAGCCGGACAATGCCGGCTTCCAGTTGCTGAGCCAGTTGCGCACCATCGTGGCGTTTGGGCGAGAAGGCCAGATACAGCTCGTCGGCCTGCTGGCTGCAACCGGCATTGCGCAAGGGCGTGCGGTTAAGATGCTGCTGGTATTGCACGACCAGCTCGTATTCGACGATGGCATCAATCCGGTGGCCAGCCAGCTTGCGCAGATTGCGTTCCAGCCCGTCGACCCCGGATAGCGCATCTGCCTTGCTGTCCGCCAGTTTGGCATCGATTTCCTGGCCGTAGCTGTAGTCCTTGATCGAGCCGACGCTGGGCAGCTCGCTGCTGGACATGCTGTTGCGGTAGCTCCAGCGGCTGTCCGGGCGGGTATAGAAGCACACGCGCGAGATGGCTTGCGGTGTGGCGGGGAAAGCCCAGCTGCTGCGTTTGGGCAGGCGCAGTACGCCGATGAAACCGTCAGCTTCACCCCGGTTGATCATCAGTTCGGCGCGCGCGAAGGGTACTTCCTGATAGTCGACCCGGTAGCCCGCCGGCTCGAATACGGCTCGGGCCAGTTCGACCAGATAGCCCGGCTTGTCACTGCCGGCGCGGCAGGCGACCGGGCACCAGGGATCGGAGACCAGTCGCAGGGTGGGGGCTGCGTGGGCGAGCAGTGGCAGCAGGCAGACGGCAAGCAGCAAACGGGCATGCATCATGGATGACTCGCGGCTGGCGATGCGCTAACTATAGATAATCCGCAGCCATTTATCGCGATGCGGGTTGAAGTCTGTGTAAGGTTTGCCATAACGGAAGCACCACCATGGTCTGTTCCTCCCGGTAACTGGCCGTGTCTGCCCTTGCCGGAGTCCGCCATGCAGTTCGATGAAGTCCTTCCCCAGCATTTCACTACCTTGTCTCGTACGCCATGGCCGCATGTGCAGATCGACCATGCCTTGCTGCAGTTGCCCGGCGAGAGCAAGGACCACAACAAATTCCGTACCACTGCACTGAAGGCGGCGGGCTGGCAGCACCACAATCTGGTGCCACTGGGGAAGTATCCGGATGAGGCGGCGGCGGCGTACAACCGGCTGCGCGCCGCACTGGGGCAGTGCCACACCCAGCAGGAGTTGCTGCAAGCATTACAGGGCTAGGTATAACCCAACAGCCTTTTTCTGACATGGTCTGCATTGATATACCCAGCTGGCAACTAGGTGGCATCCGCAGCAAGATGTTGTACGGTGGCAAACAGCTGCAGCAACAATGCCGGAATGGCCTCGCGCCCCTTGATCTCGGCGGCCTCGGCGATTTCCAGTGCCATGCCGGGCTTGCTGTGATAGCGCAGTGCCCGGTTGATCACTTCCTCATCCGGTGGCGGCTCCTGTCGCGCCAGCGCCGCATCGTGCCAGGGGTTGCCGTTGGTTTTCGGGGTGATTGCCGCGCGGAACACGTCGGCGTAACCTTCATCCCACAAGAAATGCTCAATATCGCGGCTGGGTAGCGCGGTGATGTGACGTGCCTGCTCGCGTCCGCGCAGCTGGGCCTGACTGCGCTGCAGGTATTTCTGGCCGGCGTCGTCACCATCGCAGAGCACATGCCAGCGGATGCCGAGGTGATCGGCGAATTTGATTAGCGGAGCCAGCCCGGTCTGGGCGAATTCGACGCAGCGGATGCCCTCGGTGGCAAAGTTGACGCCGGCGATGCGCGCCAGCTCCGGCAGCAGCCAGAATTCGGTTTCGCCCTCGACCAGCAGCCAGACCCGGGCAAACATGCTGCTGGCGCGGTTGCTGCGGATGTGGAACGCAACCTTGCGCGCGTCGGCCAGCGACAGGGCGGTGGCGGCCAACTGGTAGACCTCGATATGCGCCGGCTGACGAACCAGCCGGCGCAGGGCCTGCTGCGGAAAACTGGCCAGCAGTTCGCCACTGTTGGTGGTGACCAGCTTTTGCAGCGGCAGCTGTTCGATCAAGCCCCACATCAGTGCCAGCTGGATCGGATGCAGGTGGGTTTCGGGGTCTTCCATCACCAGAATGGGCTCGGCATCGTCCGCCAGCGGGTGTTCGCCACGCGCAGCCAGCAGCCCGCCCAGCAGCATCAGCAGTGCGACCCGACGCAAGCCGGAACCCGAGCGCTGCGCCAGCTCGATCAGGCTGTCTTCGCTGCGAAAGGACAGCGGTGCTGCCGCGATATCTTCCGCGGTGCGCTGGTCGGGTGGGCGCTCGCCCAGCAGCTGGCGGTGTTCGCCAAGCAGCCGCTGCATGGCCGCCAGCCCCTGGCCGAGTTCCTGCGGGTGCAGCTGGTGCGGCAGATTGAGAATGCGCTCGAACACGGCACGCACCGCGTCATTGGCGGGCAGCTCGGGCGCGGCGACCGGCGGGTTGGTCGCCAGTCGTGGGTGCTCCAGCCAATCGGTCAGCATCATGTCCTTGAAGCGCAAGGCCGGATGCAGGCGGATGACGGCGTCGATGAGGGTGTTGCCGTCAGCCGGCAGAATTTCGCTGCCATCCTCGCCGACAAAGCTGCGGCGGCTGCGGCATTCGCCGTGACCAAAGCGCTCGGCGGCAAAGCGCAGCCCCAGCAGCGCATTTCCCTCGGCATCCTGCCAGCCCAGCGCGGCCAGCCGCGGGTCGAGCCAGGATTCGGTGGCGCGCAGGCGGAACCACAGCGTGACATGCAGGCGCTTGGCGATGCTGGCGCGGTTGTTGGCCACCCGGTGAAAATCGTCCAGCCCGAATAGCCCGTGTTCGCGCACTTCGCTACCCAGACAGCGTGACAGTGCAACCACCAGGCTGGTCTTGCCCCAGTTGTTCTCGCCGAACAGCGCCGTGGCATCCTCATCCAGCGTCAGATCGATCTGGCTGATACCGCGGAAATTGGCGATCTGGATGCGATGCAGTTGCATGGGGCGCCCCGGGATGGATACCTCAGTGTTACGCAGATTCGGCAGTCTGACAATCGGCGGGCACTTGCATTTCCGGAGCGGGTGGCACACAGTCACTGGATCATGCTGCTGAAGAGGTCGGACGGATGAAACTCTACTATTTCCCCGGAGCCAGCTCGCTGTCGGTGCACATTGCCCTGGCTGAAACCGGACTCGAGTACACGCTGGAGCGGGTCGATTTCGTCAGCCATCGTACCGAAGACGGGCGCGACTTCTACACGGTGAATCCCCTGGGTTGCGTGCCGGCACTGGAATTGCCGACCGGCGAAATCCTCACTGAAGGTGCGGCCATCGTGCAGTATCTGGCCGATCTGGTGCCGGAAAAACATCTGGCGCCACCCAATGGCACGCTGGCGCGCTATCGCCTGCAGGCGTGGCTGAATTTCCTCGCCAGCGAAATCCACCAGTCACTCGGGCCGTTTTTCAGTGCTGAAGTCCCGGACAAGAGCAAGACGCTGCTGCTGCAACGGCTGGCACAGCGTTTTGGCATTCTGGAGCAGGAGCTCGGGCGGCACGACTATCTGCTGCGCGAGTTTACGGTAGCGGACGGCTATCTGTTTACCCTGCTGGGCTGGTGCGATTACCTGAAAATCGACCTGTCGCCATATCCGGTGCTGCAGGCCTTCCAGGCGCGCATTGCCCTGCGGCCGGCAGTGCAGCGTGCGCTGCAGGAAGAAGGGCTGCTCTGAAAGACCACAGCCCGCGCTTGCGGGCTGTTCGGGTATTGCCTTGCAGGCAATATGCATAAATGGATGCGGAGGCATCCATGCCTGGGTATCAGGGCTGCTTTCCCGCCTGGCGTTCAGCTTCGATGGCCTGGATGCGCTGCTGCAGTTCGACCACGAAAATCGCCAGCTCGGCGGCAATGGCTTCGTGCACATTCACTTCTGCCGGCATCTGCTTTTGCAGTTCAGCGGTCGATTCCGGGCCGGCCAGTGCCATCATCAGGCTCAGCAGCGTGGCGGTGTCTTCGCGCTCGAAGTACGGCAGCCACACATCCTGGGCGAACAGGTGCATGCCGATCACGAAGCCGAGGCTCCAGCCGCTGCAATCGGGCTTGCCGTCATCATCGAAATACAGCACCGGATCGAAGGCATCGACGGGTTCAGCGGAACGCAGGGCGCTGGCGATCTCGTTGTAGTACGCCATGATCAGCGCGGTGATCTGTTCGGATTCGGCCTGCGATTCGAATTTCGGAGCGGCATCCGGACCGCTGATGCGCGGCATCCAGTCACGCGGGTGCAGCTGCACCGGCGAGAGCTGGATGGCGGTCAGATAGCCATGCAGCATCGATACATCCAGGCCGTCCTGATCGGCATGGCGGGCAAGGAACTGGTCGAGACGATCGATATCGGCCTCGGATAGGGCGGGAGCAACTGGCTGGTTCATGCGGGCATCCTTGAGCGGTGTGGCGGGATGCCACGTCAGCTGCAAGCATACCTCAAGCCGGTGCTAGGGATGGGCTTGGCGTTGCAGCTGGCTCTGCAGTGTGGTCATCGCGCCGCCATCAAGGATCTGCCGGTAGCCGGCGGCATTGAGTCGCAAGGCCGCTTCGGCCGAGCGGCGCCCACTGCGGCAGTACAACAGGATGCGGCTGTCCTTGCCAAGGCCTCTGAGCTCGGTAACGCCACTGACAATGCGGTCCAGCGGGATGTTGATCGCGTCATCGATGTGTCCGGCGGCAAATTCTTCGGGAGTGCGCACATCAATCAGCACCGCTACGGCTTCGCCACGGTATTGCCACGGGGCGGCGCCAGCCAGACTGGCCGCGCCGAACAGTATCAGAGCCAGCAACCACTGTTTCATCGTTTTCTCCGCTTGGCAAAATGACAGCCCCGCAATGCGGGGCTGATGCTGAGGCTATTTTTCCTGCTTTACCGGCCGCTGCCAGCCGGGCAGGGTCGTCTGTCTGGCCCTCGCGACGGTGAGTTGGCCCGCCGGGGCGTCCTTGCTGATCACCGAGCCGGCGCCCGTGGTTGCGCCGTCGCCAAGGGTGACCGGGGCAACCAGCGAGTTGTTCGAGCCGACAAAGACCTGGTCGCCAATGATCGTGCGGAATTTGTTCACGCCATCATAGTTGCAGGTGATGGTGCCGGCACCGATATTGCAGTCGCTGCCGATCTGCGCGTCGCCGATGTAGCTGAGATGATTGACCTTGCTGCCTACACCGATCTGCGCCTTTTTCACCTCGACAAAGTTGCCGATGTGCACACCTTCGGCCAGCTCGGCGCCAGGCCGCAGACGGGCATAAGGGCCGATCAGGCTGCCAGCACCGACACTGGCGTCTTCGAGGTGGCTGAAGGCATGGATGGCCGCGTGGTCGGCGATGCGCACGTTTTTCAGTACGCAGTTGGCTCCGATGCTCACGTTGTGCCCCAGTTCGACCTGTCCTTCGAACACGCAATTGACGTCGATGCTCACATCCTTGCCATGGGTCAGCGAACCTCGCAGGTCAAAGCGTGCAGGGTCGAGCAGCGTCACGCCGGCTTTCAGCAGCGCCTCGGCCTGATTGCGTTGATGAATGCGTTCCAGCGCGGCGAGCTGCAGCTTGTTGTTGATCCCTTCGGCTTCCCAGTGATCCTGCGGGTGCACGGTGGCAATCTCGATGCCGTCCCGCACGGCCAGCGCGATCAGGTCGGTGGCGTAATACTCGCCCTGTGCGTTGTCGTTTTTCAGTTCTGACAGCCAGCCGGCGAGCCTTGCGGTGGGCAGCGCCAGAATGCCGGTATTCATTTCGCGGATGGCCGCTTCTTCCGGTGTCGCATCCTTCTGCTCGACGATGTGTGTCACAAAACCTTGTGCGTTGCGCACAATGCGGCCGTAACCGGTGGCGTCGTCCAGAATGTCAGTCAGGATGCCGAGTTTGCCGCCGGCACTGGCTGCCAGCAGTTGCTGCAACGTGGCCAGCCGGGTGAGTGGCACATCGCCGTAGAGCATCAGCGTGGTTTCGCCGGCAAGATGCGGCAGTGCCTGCGCCAGCGCGTGGCCGGTGCCGAGCTGCTCGGCCTGCAGCGCCCAGGCCAGATCATGCTGGCCGGCGAAGCATTCCAGTACGGTTTCGCCACCAAAGCCGTAAACGACGGTGAGCTGGCGCGGTGCCAGCTGGCGTGCGGTGTCGATGACGTGACCCAGCAGCGGCTTGCCGGCGATGCGGTGCAGCACTTTTGGCAGTGCGGAATACATCCGGGTGCCTTTCCCGGCCGCCAGAATTACAACATCCAGTGCGCTCATGTAATCAGTTCCGAACAGAATGGCGCTATTCTAACTAAAAAAACCGCAGCAGCCGTGGGGCATCAACCCTGATTGTGGCTCGTGCAAGGGCGGCAAATTCGGAAACTGCCGCCTACAATTCAAGCGATTGCTGATTCTTCCTTGTGCTCAAACCGAGGGTTCCCTCATGTCCGTACTTGCCAAAACCGTTGTTTCGACCATCCTGATTGCCACTGCCGGTCTGCTTGGCGTGCTGTTTACCGCCTCAGGCGGGATGGTGGTTCCTGCGCTAGTAATTGTCGTGACCCTCGTGTTGCTGGCTGGTGTGCTGGCGCTGCTGTTGCGAGGAGCTCTGGCGCCGTATGCCGCGCTGGAAAAGGCACTGGCGGATCTGGCTGGTGGCAGCGGCAACCTTGACGCCCGCTTGCCGGTTAGCGGGGATGGTGACGGAGCCAGACTGGCAAGAGACTTCAATGCATTTCTTGCGGAGATCCAGCGGATTTTTCGCGACGTGCAACGCGAAATGGAAGGCTTGGCTCTCGGTCTGCACGAACTGACCGCGGTTACGGGCCAGATGGCCAAGGATACCCGCTCTCAGTCCGATCACTCGGCTTCGGCTGCGGCCACCATCGAAGAGATTACGGTCAGCATCACGCACATTGCCAGCAATGCCGGCGATATGGATGCGGTTGTCGAAGAAACCGAGCAGCTTTCCGAGAGCAGCGCCGGAACGGTTGGCCGGGTGGCCGAGGAAGTGGAGCGCGTAGCCAGTTCCATGCAGGTGCTGGGCAAGACCATGGACGAACTGTCGCGCAGCTCGGAAGAAATCAGTGGCATTGTCGGCGTGATCAAGGATATTGCCGATCAGACTAATCTGCTGGCACTGAATGCCGCGATCGAGGCGGCTCGCGCAGGTGAACAGGGGCGCGGTTTTGCGGTGGTGGCCGACGAAGTACGCAAGCTGGCCGAGCGTACCAGCCAGGCGACCGTCGAGATTGCACGCCGAATCCAGACTGTCGGCAGCGAGACGGGTCAGGCGGTGACCAGCATGAAAAAGACGGCCGAGCAGGTCAGTGCCGGGGTCGAGCGAGCCAATGAGGCGCGCGAGGCCATTCTGGGCATTCGTGACCGCATGGGGCAGGTGGTGCATCTGGTGCGCGAGATTGCCGAGGCAACCCGTGAACAGTCGGAGGCGACGACGTCGATTGCGTCCACCGCCGAGCAGATCAATACCATGACGCAGGCGACTGATGCGGCACTGAATCATGCCAGCAAGGGGCTCAAGAGCATCGACGAGCGAGCCGGCAAATTGCTGGAAATCGTGGGCCGCTACAAGCTGGCCGATATCGAGGTCCTGCATTGGTGGCTATCGTCCAGTGAAGCCCGTGCCGTTTCCGAACTCAAAACCCGGCTCAATGCCATGGGGCACCACTGGATGGATGTGCATGGCGTCGGCGATCCACTGGCGTCGTTGAAGGCACGGGTTGAAAGTGGCAATGCCCCGACTGCTGCGGCCATTGGCGGTGTGAAAATCCAGAACTGGGCCAAGATGGGGGTCTGTGCCGATCTGACCGCACTGGCCAATGAACAGCAATGGTCGCGCTTGCTGCCTGCCGTACTGGACAAGATGATGCAGGCCGATGGCCGCTATGTGGCTGTGCCGCTGGGGGTCGCCCGCACCAACATGATGTGGGTGAATGCCGGATTGGTGAATCGGGTGGGCGTGCGCCAGGCACCTTCGGACTGGAACAGCTTCTTCGCACTGTGCGAGAAGCTCAAGCAAGCCGGTCTTCCGGCCATCGCCCACAGTGAGCAGAGCTGGCAGGTTGCAACCGTGTTCGAGGCACTGGCGCTGGGGCTGGGAGGGGCGCAATTCTATGTGTCGGCCTTCAGCAAGCTGGATCAGGCCGCTCTGACCGGTCAGACCATGATCCGTGCACTGGAAGCCCTCAAGCAGCTCAAGCCGTACTGCACGGTGGATACGGCAGGCCGTGACTGGAATCTGGCAACAGCTGATGTGATTACCGGCCGTGCTGCATTCCAGATCATGGGCGACTGGTCCAAGGGTGAATTTGTGCAGGCCGGCAAGGTACAGGGGCAGGATTACTATTGCTGGCCGACACCGACCCAGAATGGGGATTACAGCTTTGCAGCCGACACCCTGACCTTCTTCCGCCAAAAGGATGCCCGACTGGATACCGCGCAGCGTGATTTTGCCTCCTTGCTGATGAGCAAGGATGGTCAGGAAGCCTTCAACCTCTACAAGGGCAATATTCCGGCGCGTACCGATGTGGATCTGTCGCGCTTCGATGATTACGCCCGTCAGTCAGCCCGCGATTTTGCCCAGGCTGCAGACCGTCAGGTGCTGGTGCCGTCATGGGCGCACAATATGGCCGTCCAGGATTCGGTACGTGGTGGCTTCTTCGATGTGATCGGTGAATACTGGGGCAGCAATATGAGTGCCAGTGATGCCGCCCGCAAGCTAGCCGCAGTGGCCAGCCGCGGATAAAGCCGGCTCAACGGTGACCAACAGAATGCCCCGCATCCTGCGGGGCATTCTGCTGTTATGGTGCCGTTTACTCGACGCGTCGGGTGCTGATGCTGAAGGTCCTGCCCAGCAGTGGGGTCGCACTGTTCAGGCCAAACCAGCGCTCGAAAATCGCGCTGGCTTCACCGGTTTTTTCCATATCCGCGAGCGCCTCGTTTACGGCTTTCTGCAAATCCTTTTCCCCTTTGCGCAGGCCGATCGCAAAAATATTCATTCCCAGGCTGAATTCCGAGACCTCAAACTGGCTGCGCAGATTGGCGGGCAGCGAATTGCGCAACGCGGCCAGTACCGGGCCGTCACCAGCGGCACCATCGATCATGCCGCCCTGCAGTGCCTTGCTGATGTCCGGGTTATCTTCGAACTGCACCAGTCTGGCAGCCGGAAAATCTTTGCGGAGCACTTTGGCGGTGCTGGATGAGGCTAGTACTCCCAGTGTGGCACCATTAAGGGCAGCTTCGGAGCGGAAGCGCCCTTTTTTGGCCAGAATGCGGTCTTCGGTGACGAAATAGCCGACGCTGAAATCGACTTCCTTGTCGCGTTCGATGGTGCGGGTCAGGTCTGCAACAACCAGATCCACTTTGTTTTGCTTCAATGTGTTGAGACGTTCTTCGGAGTCGATGGGAATGAATACGGGTTTGACCTTGAGTCGTTTGGCGACCCCTTGGGCGAATTCGATGTCATAGCCGCGCAAGACCCGGGTTTTGGGATCCATCTGCGAAAAGGGGGGCGAGTTTTCCTTCACGCCGATACGGATTTCTCCTTTGCTCTGCAATTCTGCCAATGTGGTTGCCGGGGTGTTCTGCGCGAGCAGCAGTGCCGCTGCAATCAACCATGCTTTCATTGCGATCTCCGGAGGTGTGAGATGGTCTTGAGCTGAAATCGTCCGCATGCAGCTACATGCGGACGATATGTTGGCAGCATGGTAATGCCTTGGCTGGAAAGGGAAAATTCGGGTAATTGTGTATTCGGTGCTACTGCTTAAGCCAGCAGGCGTATCGGCGGTGCGCTAGCTTGGGGGGGGAAGAGTTGCGATTCCAGATCCGCTGTCAGGGGCACGGGATTGTTGTTGCCAGCCTCCATTGCTGTTGCTTGCCAAGCCCTGAAGGCTCAACGCGCGACCATCCAACGGGCGCTCTTGCACATCGGCTCAGATTGGCGCTTGTAGGCAAACTAGGCATTTCCGAATCGCGTCGGCATGCTTGCAGGGAACAGTCATCCCTGAATCATTGGGCTGTGACCCGCTCGATTTTCCGCATGCTTGATTTGGCGCGTCAAGCCGCAATCTGGATTGACCGCGGCCGTTAAGGTGGCCTGCCTTCTTAGTTTGCGATCACAACCATATTGTCGCGATGTATCAGCTCGGGCTCGTCAATGTAACCGAGGACGGCCTCGATCTGCCCGGTGGGCAGACGCAGGATGCGCCGGGTTTCGGCTGCACTGTAGTTGATCAATCCGCGGGCAATTTCGCATCCCTCACCATCCACGCAACTGACGACTTCGCCGCGCAGGAAGTCCCCCTCCACCGCGGTGACGCCGATGGGCAGCAGGCTGGAGCCGGCTTGCTTGACCGCGCGGATGGCGCCGGTGTCGAGGACCACCTTGCCGGCCAGTTGCAGGTGATCGGCAATCCATTGCTTTTTGGCGTGCAGTGGCGTGGTGTTGGCCACCAGCTGGGTGCCGATGGCTTCGCCTGCGGCCAGCCTGGTCAGGACATTGGCTTCACGGCCGCAGGCAATGATGGTTGCTGCGCCACTGCGCGCAGCGCGCTTGGCGGCGATGATCTTGGTGTACATTCCGCCGGTGCCGACGCTCGACCCGGCACCGCCTGCCATGATCTCCAGCTGCGGATCGCCGGCTGTGGCATCCCGTACCAGCGTGGCGGCGGGATCCTTGCGCGGGTCGGCGGTAAAGAGGCCGATCTGGTCGGTCAGGATGATCAGTGCGTCACCTTCGATCAGATTGGTAACCAGTGCCCCCAGTGTGTCGTTGTCGCCGAATTTGATTTCAGCGGTCACGACGGTGTCGTTTTCGTTGATGATGGGGATCACGCCCAGATTCAGCAGCGTCAGCAGGGTCGAGCGCGCGTTCAGGTACCGGGTCCGGTCGCTGAGGTCTTCATGCGTAAGCAAGACTTGCGCAGTGTTCAGCCCATGCTGGCGGAAGGCCTTTTCATAGGCTTCGCACAAGCCCATCTGGCCGACGGCTGCGGCCGCCTGTTTTTCGTGGATCGCGGTCGGTTTCTGTGACCAGCCCAGCCGTGCCACCCCTTCGGCGACAGCGCCAGAGCTGACCAGCACCACCTGCTTGCCCTGTTTCATCAACTCGGCAATTTCACTGGCCCAGCGGGCCAGTGCCACGGCATCCAGCCCCTTGCCATCGTTGGTCACAAGACTGGAACCCACTTTGACGACAATACGGTGGGCGGTCTGGATCAGGCTGCTGGACATGAAGGGGCTCCCGGAAAATGAGCGGCTATTATAGCCTTACGCCGTTTGGCGTGATGCTTTGCCATACATTAATGGGTATTTGGGTGGATAGCTTGTTATTATGAGTCTTGGTGGCTATACCACTGTTTAGTCTGGGTTTTTGCCCCGCAGCGGATTTGATTCGTCACAAGCTGCCCTGCTGCAATTGTATATATCATTGAGGCCATGCAAGCAATCAAACTTCTTCCCGAACTGCCTCTGGCGCAAGTGCTTGATCTGGCACTGCATGCCGGGCTGCTGGTTCATCTCTCCGGCGGCGACACCGAGCGTGCCGCCGCCACCATGCGCCGTGTCGCCCTGGCACTGGGGGCCGCACGGGCTGACACGGTGGTGTCGTCGCTGAATATTGGCCTCACCATCGAGCGTGGCAACGAACGTGACACAGCTTTCCGGCGGGCCCCGCATGTTGGCGCCAATTTTGCCAATCTCACCGAACTGGAGCGCCTGCTGGAGGATCTGGAAGCCGGGCATATCAGTGCCGAACAATTGCAGGATGGGCTGGACGACGTGGCGCGGCGCAAGCCCATTCATTCCCGTCCGCTGATGGCGGCGCTGATCGGGCTTTCCTGTGGCGCGTTTGCCGCGCTGTTCGGTGGTGATTTGGCCGCCGTGCTGATCACGACCCTCGGCAGTGCGCTGGGAGTGGCCGTGCGTTTCCTGTTGCTGTCACGCGGCTTCAAGCCGGTGATGTTCGCGATTGCAGCCAGTTTCACCGCCTTGCTGGTGGTGGGGCTGCTGCGCGGGCTGACCGCGACGCCCGATGCGGCGCTGGCGGCATCAGTACTGTTCCTGATCCCCGGGGTGCCATTGATCAACGGGGCGTCCGATATGCTGGCGGCCAATTATCTCAACGGGATGGTGCGGCTGACCATGAGCGCGATGATCGTGCTCGGCATCGCCATCGGGGTCAGCGTGGCCCTGCGTTTCGTAAGCTAGGAGAGCGCCGATGCATGCATGGTTGCTGGAATTGTGGGCTGCGCCGGCGGCGCTGGGTTTTGCCCTGCTGTTCAATGTGCCGACCCGTGCGCTGACCGCGTGTGGCGTGCTGGCCATTCTGGGGCATGCCAGCCGCAAGCTGGTGATGGATCTGACGGGGGCGGATATCGTGTTCGGCACACTGATCGCCGCCCTGCTGATCGGTTTTGCATCCGAATGGTGGGGCCGCCGTCAGCGCGATGTGCCGCTGATGTATGCGATTACTGCGGCCATTCCGATGGTGCCGGGCACGTATATGTACAAGGCGGTGCAGGGGCTGCTCGGAATTGCCAAGCTGCAGGCCAATGCGGCCGGCGAACTGATTCTGATCAGTGCCGGGGTCAACATCGTCAAGGCCAGCATGATTGTGCTGGCGCTGGCCTTCGGCATTGCCGCGCCGCATCTGCTGTGGCCAAAGCCGCAGCATCACTGAGGGTATGTGCCTGTAGCCCTCATTTCGATAGGTATTTAGGTGTATACCCTAGAAGGAGCAGGCCAGCCCCACCGAAAAGCCTTCGACCCCATTCCCGAAAACATAACGTCCTACCAGCCGGGTGCGGGTGACCAGAATCGGGTAGGCGCTTGAATCCAGTTCGATACCGGCACCGAGGGTGGTGAGGTAGTCAAAGCCCAGTACTCCAGCCTGATCGCCGTAGTAGCGCGAGTGCGACGTTTCCAGCACGTAGCGGAACGGTTTGCCAAGCAGGGTCCAGTCGGCAATCGGAGCACGCCAGCGGGCGTAGATGTTGGCTGTCATCGAATCGGCTTTGCTTTGCAGATCCTTGCTGCCCCCCATGCCCTCAAGGTGGATGTACGAATAGCGCAACTCCAGATCGATGTCGTGTTCGGGGCTGACATGCTCGTAGTCCAGCATCAGTGCGCCGCCCAGGCCGCCAGCGGTCATTTGCCCGCCATCACCGAAATTGAAATCGACATTGGCCTTGTTTTCGAGCCACCACTCCCCCAGCTTGACATCACTTGCTATCGCCCCGAGTGCAATGTTGGCGATAGGGCGGATAACCCACTCGCCGTTTTCGCCGACTGGAAAATCCCAGCCTATACCGCCTTGCAGCATCCCGGAGTTCCATTTCAACGGGATGGGGCGGGTTTCCTGACCGTTGCTGATCAGAAAAACGGGGTCATAGCGACTGTAGCCGATGGCACCCTCCAGATAGAGGGGCACTTCCTTGCTCAGCGTGGCGCCGCCGCCCATTTGTGCCATTGTCAGGCTCGGGTTGTCGCTCTGGGCGTTTTCGAATGAAAGCGAGCTGGCCGTGAGATCCAGAATCGCCGAATACGACAGCAGCGCCAGCACCGCATCGCCCTGCTTGCGGATCGCAACCTTGTCGGCATGAAAGCCTTTATCGGCGGCCTGCGCCGGGAAAGCCAGCATCGGCAGGGCTGGCAGCAGCATGGAAACGACGAGGGCGCGGGTTCGCATGACACACCTTTAGGACGAGAGTCCTTGCTACTCTAGCACGGGTGACTGTCGCTCCTCTTACTCCGGGAGCATGCTGCTGCGCCCCAGACACACCCGGTTACGGCCGGTCTGCTTGGCCTCATACAGGCCATGGTCCGCGCGGGTCAGGGTGTCGCTGAGCGACTCATCCGGTAGTCGCATGGCAACGCCCTGGCTGACCGTGAAATGGAACACGGTGTCGCCGTTGTAGCGATAGCGCTGCTGGCTGACGGCTTGCCGCAGCCGCTCGGCAATGCGCACCGCGCCGACCTGATCCGTGTCAGGCAATAGAATGGCAAATTCTTCACCGCCCAGGCGTGCCAGCACGTCAATGCTGCGCAATTGCTCGCGCAGCAACTCGGCCAGCCCTTTCAGGGCGAGATCGCCGGCATCGTGCCCGTAGCGGTCATTGATCTGTTTGAAGTGATCGATATCCAGCATGATCAGTGCAATCGGCGCGCCGTGGCGGCTGCTGCGCTCCTGTTCCTGGGCGGCGCGTTCGAAAAACGCCCGCCGGTTCAACAAGCCGGTCAGCGGGTCGGTGCGGGCGGTGACTTCCAGCTGGGCGATCAGTTCGGTGTTGTCCTGCAGCACCCGCATCAATTGTTCGTTGGCCGTTCCCAGGGCCGCAGAGACCGCCTTTTCATTGCTGAGGTCAGTCAGCATTTCAAAAAAAACCTGCTCCTGCTCACTGGCCCGGTTCAGTGCAATGATCAGTGAGCGCAGATGCACGGTGTGCCCGTGCGGATGCGGGCAGGCAAATTCGAAACTGACCGGCGTACCTTGTTCCGCCAGCGCCAGGTAATAGCGCAGATCCAGCTCCTGCGGCAGCCACGCAGTAGGGCGGCGCTGGCCGAGCAGCATGTCGGGCAGCTGGCCGACCAGCCGGCAGAGCGAGGCACTCAGGTAGGTGAAGCGCCCCTGGCGATCCATCGTCGTGATTAGTGCATGGTCCTGCAAGGCTTTCAGCCAGGTATTCTGCCGTTGCCCCTGGGTTTTGAGTTCAGCGGCCAGTTGCTTTTCACGGGTGACATCCAGCATGAAGCCCTGCAGGCCGGCAGGGCAGCCTTCGGCATCCAGCAGCAACTGCCGGTAGCTGCGGATCTCGCGGCGTTCACCATTTTTCAGGTACAGCGTCACATCACAGCTGCCGGCTTCGCGGCCGGCCAGTGCGGCCAGGTCGGCCCGCAACAGATTCTGGGCTACCCAGGGCGGAAAGAAGGACGAATCAGTCAGGCCGAGCATGGCCTGTTGGCCGGACAGGCCAAGTTGCCGACACCAGGAGCGGCTGACTCCGGTATAACGCAGCTGCAGGTCTTTTTGCCAGGCCGCCAGCGGCAGCCCGGCGATCCAGCCGGCGCTGCGCAGCTCATCAACGGGAGGAGGGGGCAGATTCATCGCAAGCCCCCTAGTCATTCAGTTCGACCACATAGTGGTAGTAATCGCTGCGGAAGAAGGAATAGCTCAGCTCGATCAGCTGGCCGTTCTGCAAGGCGCTAACCCGGGTCAGCTTCAGCAGTGGCAGCCCTTCCCTGAGCCCGCTGCGCGCCGCCATCTCGCTGTCGCACACTACCGCTTCGATTTCCTCCACGGCGCGGGCGATATGCAGCTGGTTGTCGCCCAGATATTGATACAGCGAATTGCCCACCTGCAGCGGGTCGGGCAGGATGGAAACCGGCAGGGTCGAGCGTTCGTAGCCGATGATTTCCTCGTTGGCGAGCCGCAGTCGTTCCAGGCGGGACACGCGTGCGCCAGCCAGCAGATCCAGCCGCCATTGCTCGTTGAGGTCGGGTTCGGTGACCGAGCGTGCAATCCAGCGTGAGCCCGGGGTGAAGCCGCGCGCACGCAGCATGTCGGACAAGTTGCTGAGACGCGATACCGGCTGGTCAATCTTCGGCGTGATGCGGAAATGACCATCGTCGGTGCGGGCAATCCAGTTTTCTTCGCACAGCAGCGACAGGGCGGTATCGATGTCCAGCAGCGGCAGGTTTGTGGCACTGGCCATGGTCGCCGCGTCGGGCAGAGTTTCGCTGGGCAGCCAGTAGCCGGCGCACACGGCAATACGCAGTTTCTGGAAGAACTGCAGTGCCGGAGGCTGCGGCAGTGCCGAGTCGGGGGCGAGTGCCAGCAGTTTGCGGCTGGCTTGCAGGGTAGCGGTCATCGGGATGTCAGCGGAGGGCAGAGGATTCCAGCATAGTCAACGCAGGGGGATTGCCGCAAACCGGCATGCAGTTTAGCCTTTCGCCACCCCTCGTTGTCTTGTCCCGCCGCTGTCATCTGCGGGGCGGATAATGAAGTCATCCGATTGTGAGGATCCTGCCATGCCCCGTCAGCTGCAAGCCTATTCGGTCCGTCTCGAGTTCACCGGTGAAGCACTGGTGCACGCCAATCTGTCCGGTGCGGCCTTCGTCAACCATGATCTGTGGGTGGCCGGCGACGAAGCGGCGGGGCTGATGCGACTGTCCCGGCTGGAGCCGGTGGCTGGTGAAACGCTGCGCTTTGGTGAGGCCCGGTTTTTCCGGCTGGCCGATTATCTGGATCTACCCGCGGCCGCCGAGATCGAGGCTGATCTGGAAGGGCTGGCCTACTTCGATGGCTATCTCTGGTTGCTGGGCTCGCATGGCCTGAAGCGCAAGGCGCCGAAGGCCGGGCGCAGTATCAGCGACAATCTCAAGCGCCTGGCGACCCTCAGTCAGGATGGCAACCGCTGCCTGCTGGCCCGGATTCCGGTGCTGGCGGGCACGGCCGGCAGCGAGCTGGTGCGCAAGACCGCCGATGGCCGCACGGCGGCCATTCTCAGCGGCAATGAGCGCGAAAATGAGCTGACGGCACGGTTGGCGGATGACCCGCACTGGGGCGCGTATCTGGCGATTCCCGGCAAGGACAACGGGTTTGATCTGGAAGGGTTGGCCGCCCGGGATGGGCACTTGCTGCTGGGGCTGCGTGGACCGGTGCTGCGTGGCTGGAGCGGCCTCTTGGAGGTCCGGCCGCGCGAGCGTGACGGTGCATTGCGGCTGGGCAAGCTGGGCGAGAAGCTGCGTTATCGCAAGCATTTCGTGAAGCTGGCAGGCCTGGGTGTGCGCGACCTGCTCTGGGATGGTGACGATCTGTTCATTCTGGCCGGGCCGACCATGGTGCTGGATGGTGCGATCCGCGTGTTCCGCTGGGATAATGCGGCCGCAGCGTTTGATAGCCTTCCGGAAGACTGCCCCGCGATGCTGTGGGAGCAGGGGCCGCAGGAAGTATTCAGCCTGCCGCATGGGCTTGGTCAGGATCGGGCCGAGGCGATTACCCGCTTGCCGCAGACCTTGCTGCCGGGGGCTGCCAAGTGGCTGGTGCTCTACGATGCCCCCAGTGCCGCCCGCAGCCCCGAGCTGCATGTCGTGCTGGGCGACTTGTTGCTGCGCGACCCACTGAGCAAGCAACCTGCGCGGCGCAAAAATGATTAGGCGCAGGGTATTGCCATGAATAAATCGAAATCAAATGCTTTTAGAAGCATACTGGCGGCAGTATCTGCGCTTTGCGCCGTGTCTGCGACGGCAGCACCTGCCGCCTGGTGGCTCTGGCGCAGCAAGCTGGACGGTCAGACGCATTGCGCACAGACCAGTCCCGGTTCTGGCTGGCACAAGGCGTCCGGCCCCTTTGCCAGTGCCCGTTGCGAACCGGAACGCGATCCTGCGTCGCCACGTTCGAGCTTGCCGCGTTCGTGAGCCCCGAGGTGAGGCTGGCACATCAGCAGTCCGGGTAAGCCGCATCACTTGCCAGCGTGACATTTACATTGCACAGTCTGCATTCTTGCAATGAAATGACAGGAAACAGGCATGAGTACGCCAATCTTGCTGCTGCACGCCACCGCCGGTGCCGGTCACACCCGTGCCGCGCAGGCAGTGGCCGCCGCACTGGCACTGGAAGGTAGTCCCGGCCATACCCTGGTCGATACGCTGGACTGCACCACGGCCTTTTTCCGCCGCATGTACGCCAAGGCCTACATCGATCTGGTGCAGGCGGCACCGAATCTCTGGGGGCAGCTGTACGAGCGCTATGACGTGGTCAAACCGCCGCGCAGCAAGACGGCGCGCACCCGGCTGGCCTTCGACAAGGTCAACAGCCGTGCCTTTCGCAAGCTGCTGGACGAGCAATCGCCGCAGGCCATACTGTGCACACACTTCCTGCCGCTGGAGCTGCTGTCCGACCTGAAGGGGCGCGGCAAGCTGGCCACGCCGGTGCATGCCGTGGTGACGGATATCAGCCCACATGCTTTCTGGGTTTATCCGCACATCGACGTTTACCATGTTGCCACGGCGGCCGGTGCGCGCGAGCTGGAGCGCAAGGGCATCCCGGCGGAGCGCATCCGCATCAGCGGTATTCCGGTTGATCCGGTCTTCGCCGCACAGACGCCGGCTGGGCTGGCGCGTGCCGGGCTGGGGCTGCCCGAGCGCCCGACCGTATTGCTGCTCTCGGGCGGTTTCGGGGTCGGGCCGCTGCTGGCCATGCTGGATTCCTTTGCCGGTGCTGATCCGGGGCTGAGCCTCGTGGTGGTGGCTGGCCGCAATGCCGAGCTGGAGGCCGCCTGCCGCGAGCGTGCCGCAACCCTTCCGCTGCCGGTGACCGTACACGGATTTGTCAGCAATATTCACGCACTGATGGACGCTGCGGATCTGGTGGTGACCAAGCCCGGCGGGCTGACCACCAACGAGATTCTGGCCAAGGGCAAACCGATGGCGCTGGTTGCGCCGATTCCCGGGCAGGAGCAGCGCAACTGCGAATACCTGCTGGAGGAAGGTGCCGCCGTGCGGCTCTATGATGCGGGTGATGCCGCGTGGTTTTTCTCGCAATTACTTGGCAATACGGCAAAAATCGCCAGCATGCAGGCGAGCGCCCGACGCATCGCGCGGGCTGATTCGGCGCGGGTGATTGCCCGCAGCCTGCTGGGTGAACTGCTGGTCTTGCCCGCATGAAGAAACTGGCATTCATGCTCTGCGGGCTATGCCTGCCAGTGCTGGCGCTGGCAGGCCAGAATCTCGTCGACGATGGCTGGAGCACAGCGAGCGGTTATCGCTTCTCGGGGAGGCTGACCGAGGATGAACACCAGCCGGCAAGCGCCCATAGCAGCAAGGCGGTTACCCTGTATCGTTCGACTCGGCTGCTGTTTTCCAGCGGCGCCGAAGGGGCTGTGGACTGGCAGGTCGGCAAGCTGCAATGGCAGAGTCGCTCGGATGATCATGGCTACTGGAGCTTGGCTGGCAACCAGCCGCTGCCGCTTGCCGCCGGCTGGCACGAGATCCGCAGCAGCCTGCCGGGCACCCAGCCTGGAAAATTGCTGGTGCATGATCAGGCCAATCGCTTCGGCATTATTTCCGACATTGACGACACGATTCTGGTGAGCAATGTGCCGGACAAGGCTCGGTTGCTGAAAAACAGCCTGGCCATTCCACCCGAGCAGCGGCAGGCCGTCGCGGGCATGGCGGCGCTGTATTCCCGCCTGCAGCAACGCAACGCCAATCAGGCTGCTTCGCCGCAGTTCTACCTGTCCGCCTCGCCGCGCCAGCTCACCCCGGGCATCCGCCGTTTCCTTGCGGCCAACCAGTTTCCGCAAGGCGTGCTGCTGCTCAAGGAGGTCGGTCATGAAAGCCGTGATCCGCTGCTGGATCAGCAGCAGTACAAGCTGGACCGTATCAGCGAGATCATGACGGCGTTTCCACAGGTGAAATTCATGCTGGTTGGTGACGACGGCGAGCGCGACCCGGAGGTCTACGCCGAAATCCGCCAGCGCTATCCGCAGCAGGTCGACAGCATCTGGATCCGTAAAGTCAGCCCCGATGCCGGCCGTGCAACCTATCCCGGTCAGCGCGATCTGGCCGAACTCTTGAAAAACTGAATCAGGACCGAGTGATGATGAACAAGCGCATGATGGCGGCTCTGCTGCTGGCGCTGCTGGCAACCGCTTGCAGCAAGACCCGCGAGGAAGAACTGCAGGAGCAGCACAGCAAGGGCGCCGAGCTGGTTGAAGACAAGGCAGCCATGGCCAAGGGGGTCGGTGATGCCCTGCAGAAAGATGGCAAGGCGGCGGCAGAGAGTGTGACCGCCGGCGTGGGCAATCTGGTCAAGGGAGTGGCCAAGGGCGTCGATCAGGTCGAAGCCTCCTACAAGATCGAACTGCACGACAGCGCCAAGGGCAAGCAGCTCAAGGCCGAGCGTGCAGTGATGATCGACAAGGACGTTGACGGTCAGAAAGGCATCAAGGCCTACATCATCAGTCCGCAGGCGCTCAATGGCCAGCTGCAACTGCGCGCCCTGGACGAGAAAGGGCAAGAGATCGGTCGCAGCAGCAAGGTTGCGAAAACCTTCGAAGCCGACGATGCGGCTTATGTCGAATTCCGCTTTGACCCGGCAACCCCATTCAGCCGGATCGACCGGCTGGTAGTGTATCTGAGCAATTGAGGCAGGTATTGCAGCGCAGCGTCTGCTGCGCTGCAATACCTGCAAATACCTATTAGGGTATAATTGTGATTCGTTTGTCGGTAAGTTGTTGACGATAAAAGAAATAACGATAATATGCCGCTGGCTTATTAATGAATGGCTGTCATTCATTTCGAGGCTGACGGACACGACAACTCCTCGCCGTCGACGTATTCCCCTATCAGGTAGAGAAACAAAAAATATGCGCAAACCCCTGCTTTCGGCCTCGCTGACTACGCTGGCCGCTTCACTGCTGCTTGCCGGTCAGGCCGCTGCCACCGAAGTTGCACCCTATTTCTACACCTGGGGCTATGGTAACCCGGTTTATCCGGTGACCAGCCTGCAGGATGCCAAGGCCAAGGGCATCGATTCGGTCACCCTGGCCTTCATCATCAATGGCAGCAGCGGCTGCCAGGCCACCACCGATGGCAGCAGCAACGCCATCACCGGCGTGATGAAGAACGACATCGCGGCTTATCGCCAGGCTGGCGGCAAGCTCATCCTGTCCTTTGGCGGTGCCAATGGCACCTATCTGGAAGCGGCCTGTACCGTTGACCAGATGGTTGCGCAGATCGATGCGCTGATCCAGAGCTCGGGCATCAAGACGCTGGACTTCGACGTCGAAGGTGGCGCGGTCGGTAATACCTCGCTCAATAGTGTGCGTTCGGCGGCACTGAAGAAGCTGCAAAGCAAGTACAGCGACCTGAAGGTTTCCTTTACCCTCGCGGTGGCCCCGCCGGTCACCTATTCTTGGGGAACCGACGCAGGTGGTTTGAGTGCAGCATCGCTCGCGGTGGTTGATTCGGCGGTAAAGGCTGGTGTGAAGGTCAGCCGCGTCAACCTGATGGCCATGGATTACGGCAATTACTACACCAATGGCCGTACCGATCTGGGCCAGCTGGCCATCGATGCTGCAACACGCGTGCGTGAGCAGATCCGTCCGGTTTTTGCAGGTTACAGCGAAGCCCAGTTGTGGGATCTGATCGGGATTACCCCGATGATCGGCATTAATGACGTCGCCAGTGAAATCTTCACCGTTGCGCATGCGCAGAAGGTTGCTGATTTCGCGAAGAAAAATGGCGTGGGTCTCCTGTCCTACTGGGCGTTGCAGCGTGACCAGGCAGGAAAGGGGGAGCTGGCAATCTACAGCGGCGTGAACAGCAGTGACTTCCAGTTTTGGAACATCTTCAAGGCTGTGCGCAGTGGTGTGGTGGTTACCCCGACTGTGACTCCTAAGCCCTCGGCTACCCCGACCGTGGCACCAACCCCGAAACCGAGTGCTACACCAACAGCAACTCCGACTATTAAGCCCACAATTGCCCCATCTGTCACCCCCACGGCGGTTAATAACTGCAAACCATGGGATGCGACCGCCACGTATTTAGGGGGTGAGTGTGTGAGCCATAATGGACAGACATTTAAGGCTCAGTGGTGGACGCGCGGTGAAAGCCCGGCGACCAACTCGGGAGCTGCAGGATCTGGAAAAGTCTGGTTGCCGTTGGGAAGCATTACAACGCCGAAGCCGAGCGTGACCCCGACCGTTACTGTTACGCCGAAGCCGAGCGTGACTCCGACCGTTACTGTTACACCGAAGCCGAGCGTGACCCCGACCGTGACTGTTACGCCGAAGCCGAGCGTGACCCCGACCGTTACTGTTACGCCGAAGCCGAGCGTGACCCCGACCGTGACTGTTACACCGAAGCCAAGCGTGACCCCGACCGTGACTGTTACGCCGAAGCCGAGCGTGACCCCGGCCGTGACTGCAACGCCGAAGCCAAGCGTTACACCGACTGTCATTGTGACACCGATACCCGGAAGCACTGGCAAGCAGGTTGGTTCCTACTTTGCCCAGTGGGGCGTGTATGGCCGCGGTTATGAAGTGGCGGATGTCATCAGCAGCGGCACCGCCAGCCAGTTGACCTTCATCAACTACGCGTTCGGCAATCTCTACCCGAAAAATGGCGGTTACGAGTGCGACATTGTCAACCGGATGGAAAGCGGTAATGCTGATGGCGGCGATGCTTGGGCTGACTTTGGTCGTACCCCGAGCCGCCGTGTTGATCCGGCCGACACGATCAAGTGGGATGACAAGCTGGCCGGCAATTTCCGCGAACTCAAGGCGTTGAAGGCCAAGTACCCGAACATCAGGAACTACATCTCCCTCGGTGGTTGGACGTGGTCCAAGTGGTTCTCGAATGCCGCGGCAACCGACGCGCTGCGCAAGCAGCTGGTGGCGTCCTGCATTAATGTCTACATCAAGGGCAATCTGCCGGTCATCGATGGCCGTGGTGGCGCCGGGGCGGCAGCCGGCGTATTCGACGGCATCGATATCGACTGGGAATTCCCCGGCGTACAGGGTGTCGGTTACAACACGGTATCTGTACAGGATGGCGAGAATTACCGCCTGCTGCTGGCCGAATTCCGCCGCCAGCTGGATGCACTGGGCGCCCAGACCGGCAAACGCTACGGCCTGACCATCGCTCTGGGTGTGGGCAAGGACAAGCTGGACAAGATCAATGTCGGTTCCTATGCCCCCTATCTGGACTGGGTCAATATGATGACCTACGACTTTAACGGTGCCTGGGATCTGAGCATGACCGACTTCCAGTCGCATCTGTATGCGGATCCGGCCAGTCCCAAGTATGCATGCAGCGGCAAGGCCGGCGATGTGTGCTATGGCAACCGCAGTCTGGTGTCCTTCTACAACATCCATGATGCAGTCACTCAGCTGCTGGCTCAGGGGACCCCTGCCAGCAAGCTGGTGCTGGGCGTGCCCTTCTACGGTCGTGGCTGGACCGGCGTCACCAATGCCAATAATGGCCTGTACCAGAAGCCGGCCAAGGCCGCTACGGGTACCTATGAGGCCGGTATCGAGGACTACAAGAAGCTGAAAAATGCGCCGGGTACGGTGTATGTCCATCCGACAACCAAGCAATCGTGGAAGTTCGATGGCAGCACCTTCTGGTCGTATGACACGCCGGCTGTAATCCAGACCAAGGTGGATTACATCAAGGCCAAGGGTCTGGCGGGCATCATGAGCTGGGAACTGGATGGCGATACGGCCGACGGTGAACTGGCCAAGGCCATGGGCAAGGTTCGCCAGTAAGCGTTCTTCCCTCTGCGCAACCCCGGCCGAGGCCGGGGTTTTTTGTTGCCTTTTGCCCCGCTTTCATCCCCGAGGCAGCTTTTTTTGTTGCAATGCGGTAAAACTGGCCTTGAATTCACATTTCAGCAGCAGGATTTTCGCGACCGGCTACTGCGGGCCGGGAAGCAGGAGTAGGCATGGACGAGCAATGGGATGTGGTGGTGATTGGCGCCGGGATGGCCGGGGTGACCTATGCCCGTACCGTACACGATGCCGGAATGCGTGTGCTGTTGCTGGAGCGTGCACGCGGTGTGGGCGGGCGCATGGCGACGCGCCGCAGCGGTACGGCAGCGTGGGATCACGGGGCGCAGTATTTCACCGTGACGCACCCGGATTTCCACACGCTGGTGACCGACTGGGTGGACGACGGGCTGGCAGCGATCTGGCCGGGACGCATCTGTAGTTGGGATGGCGAGGCGCTGCGCAGCAGCAGTCCGGCGATTCGCTATGTGGGAGTCCCGGGAATGACCGCTCTGTGCAAGGCCATGTGCGCGCCTTTGCCGCACCTGCTGCACTGCGAAGTCGGGTCGCTTGAGCATGACCAGGCCGGCTGGCGCATCCGGGGTGAGACGCGTTCGTGGCGGGCGCAGCGCGTGGTGCTGGCAATGCCCCCGCAGCAGGCTGCCGCCTTGCTGCCGCAAGCCCATGCATTGCAGCGTGCCGTTCAGTTGGCGGAGATGCTGCCGACCTGGTCTGTCCTGTTGCGCTTTGCTGCTGCCTTGCCTTTGCCTGCCGAGGGGATGTTCGTCAATCACGAGCCACTTAGCTGGGTGGCCAACAACAGCAGCAAGCCTGGTCGGCCTGAAGGGCACGACTGGGTGGTGCATGCCTCGTCGGTATGGTCGGCAGCACACCGCGATCTGCCTCCGGGCGAGGTCTGCGAGGTGCTGGAGCTGGCCTTGCTTGATCTGTGCCGGCAACTGGCCCCTGCGGCGGAGATGCCGGCGCTGCTGGAGCGCCATGCACATCTGTGGCGTCATGCTCGGCCAGCGCAAGCAAGCCAGCGCGCTTATCTGGAAGGTGAAGACGGGCTGGCGGTCATCGGCGACTGGCTGCAAGGCGGCCGGGTCGAAGGTGCGTTCCGCTCCGGGGTGGCGCTGGCGCGCCACCACTGCGGCCTGATCGAGGATCTGATCGAGCCGGCAGATTCGCTCAATATCGGAAAATGAACGGGTATACGCCTGCGGCCGTTGTATTTTTTTAGGCTGTAGGCATATACCTTGCTCATTACAGCGGTAGCGTGCAGCCAAAGGCCTGCTGATACTGCATGGCCAGGCTCTCACGGCTGAAGTGGTGATTCTGGCAGCCACGCTGGGCAATTTTCAGACTGCCGATCAGCGAGGCCAGCCTGCCGGTGGTTGGCCAGTCCCAGCCTTGCGTGATGCCATACAGCAGGCCGGCGCGGAACGCATCGCCGCAGCCAGTGGGGTCGACAACGGCCGCTGCCGGAACGGCCGGAATGTCATGGCAGACGCCGTCGGCGTAAATCTTCGCCCCCTCGCCGCCCAGCGTCACGATCAGCGCCCGTACCTTGCTGGCGAGCTGTTCGAGTGTCAGGCCGGTTTTCTGCTGCAGCATGGCGGACTCGTAATCATTCAGCGCGAGATAGTCGGCCTGCTCAATGAAAGTCAGCAGTTCTGCGCCGTTGAACATCGGCATACCCTGGCCCGGGTCGAAAATGAAAGGAATCCCTGCGGCAGCCAGCTGTGCTGCGTGCTGGATCATGCCATCGCGGCCGTCCGGGGTAACGATGGCCAATTCGACCTTTTCCCTGACCTGATCGACGGTATTGAGGTGGCTGAAGCCCATAGCACCGGGGTGGAAGGCCGTGATCTGGCAATCGTCCAGATCGGTGGTAATGAAGCACTGCCCGGTGAACTGGTCAGCCAGCTCGCGGATCTGGTCGCGGCGGATGCCGAGCTGATCCAGTCGTTGCGCATAGGGTGCAAAATCGCTGCCGGCTGTCGCCATGATCAGCGGTTCTCCGCCAAGCAGCTGCAAACTGTAGGCAATGTTGCCCGCGCAGCCGCCGAATTCGCGTCGCATTTCCGGTACGAGGAAAGAGACCGAAAGTACGTGCAGCTGGTCAGGCAGGATATGATTACGGAATTGGTCGGGGTAGACCATGATGGTGTCGTAGGCCAGCGAGCCGCAGATCAGCGTGGACATCGGAATCTCCAGTTTTGAATCCGCCGATTATAGCTGTGCCGCTCTGTTCCTGTTCCGCCATTATGTTCATGCAACCCTGAGCCCCGTAATCCGTTTACCCTGATATTCCCGTACGCGATGTTCCACCTCGATTCCTACACTGTTGCGCTGCTGGCGGTACTGGCGAGCCTCCTTGGCTGGCTGGCGCTGAGTCTGCATGCCGGCGAGAGCCGGCACGAGCGCGATGGTGCGGTCAGCAATCTTGCCTGGGGCATGGGTTTCCAGTTTGCTGGTACAGCGCTGCTGTGCCTGCAGGGCGTCGGGCTGTGGCGCTGGTGTTCCGTACTGGCTGCCCCGGCGTTTGTGACGGCCTTGCTGTTGTGTCTGGCTGGCGTGCGCCGGCTGGCTCGCCATGCGCCAAAGCTGGACTGGTTGGCGCTGATGGTTCCGGCCGCCTTGCTGCTGGCTCTGGTGCAGCAGCAACTTTTTCCTCAGCCCGTGTTTGCGCGCATGGTGCCGGTGCTGACCCAGCTGCCCCTGCTGGTGCTGCTGGTGCGCGAAATCGCCCGCCTGCTGGCCGTCGGCGAAATCAGCGGCGTGCGGCGTGTCGTGGTCTCGGTGCTGATCGCGCATTTGCTGGCCCAGGTCGCACTGGTCATGGTCGAGCAGTGGTATGTGGCACCGCAGAGCGCAATCGGCCTGCCATGGCCATGGCTTGATCTGCTGGTGTTCAATATGGGCCTCCCGCTGGGCTTGCTGCTGCTGAATGCGCATCTGCTGCGGGCGCGGCTGGGCAGCCTGGTCCGCTATGATGCACTGACGGGGCTGCTGAACCGCCGCGGCATGGAAGAACAGGCGCAACGTGAATTGCGCAAGGCGCGCAAGCGCAGCGAGAAACTCGGACTGATCATCTTCGATCTTGATCAGTTCCGTCTGGTCAATGAGCGTTACGGTTTTGCCGTGGGCGATGCGGCGCTGAAGACCTTCGGCCAGCAGCTGCGCGATGCCGCTCCCGAAGGGGGCGTGCTCGGACGGATTGGCGGAAATGAATTCTGCCTGCTGCTCTGCCTGAGTGCCGGCGGCAGCCTGGCGCCGCTGCGTGCCAAGCTGGGGCTGCAGCTTGGTTCGGTGGAAATCGAAAGCGGAGATGTAGCTGTGCGGCAACCCTGTTCGCTGGGCTGGGCCGTCCATGGCCTGGACGGCCATGATATCGAAAGCCTTCTGCAATCAGCGCGCCAGCGGTTGCGGCAGGGGCGGCAAGGCAGGGATACCCCGCAGCCGGCTACTACACCGCAGGCTGAAATGCCGCCGGCCCCTTCCTACAAGGTGAGCGCGGCAACCATCTCCCGCCTGCAGGTCGAACACCGGCAGTCGCCGGCCACCTGAGCCTGCGCGGAGCACCGCTCAGGGGCGCAGCCCGTTGAGCTTCAGCGTCAACTGGACCCGATCAGCAACCTCCAGCTTGGTGAAGGCGGCACTCAGATGAGCTTTGACCGTGCGTTCGGTGATATCGAGTTCGCGGGCAATTTCCTTGTTGGCGGCGCCGCGTGCGGCAAGTTGGGCGACTTGCTGTTCGCGCTCGGAAAGCAGCTCGATACCCTTGCCGGTGGCGGCGGCCTGCTGGCCGGGCAGCTGCTGCAAGGCGCCCAGCAGGCGTTGCACCAGCGTACGGCCAGCCCAGATTTCGCCTGCAGCAACGACCTGCAGCACCTGCACAAGCAGACCGGCTGGCGCCAGCGCGTGGCAATAGCCACGCACCCCCCAGCCCAGCAGGCGCAGGCCTTCATGATCATCGGGCAGTGTATTGCAGGCGATCAGCAGTCCTTCCCGTGCACGCGTCTGCCACCAGTCTGGTGCGCGGCCAGCCAGCTCAGGGTGGGCGAGGTCCAGAAGCACCAGTGCATCGGGGCCGGCTGCCCAGTCTGGCGAGGCGGTTTCGCAGCGGAATTGCCCGCTTGCTGCCTGCTGCCAATGCTGCAACAGGCCGGAATCATGGCTGACAAGATAGAGTGTCTGCATCGCTGACTGCCCGCTCAACGTTCGGTGAGCGCACTGGATTTTGCGCGCAGAACCGGTTTGAGGATGTAGGCCAAAATGCTCTTCTTGCCGGTAAGGATATCGACTTCGGCAATCATGCCGGGCTTGATCGGCAGTTCCTTGCCATCGCGCTCGAGGTGGCTTTCGGTGGTTTTGACCTGTACTAGATAGAAGGCGTTGCCTTTGTCATCGGTGATGGTGTCCGCGCCGACCTGAATGACTTCGGCCTCCAGGCCGCCATACACGGCAAAATCGTAGGCTGTGAATTTGACCAGCGCCTTCTGCCCGGGTCGCAGGAAGGCGATGTCCTTGGGCAGTACCTTGGCTTCCAGCAGCAGGCTGTCATCGGCCGGGACGATTTCCACGATGTCTTTGCCAGGCTGGATGACGCCGCCAACGGTATTGGCGTGCAGGCGCTTGATGATGCCCTTCATTGGCGAGCGGATTTCCGATTGCTTGACGCGATCGGCCAGCGCGACGCTGCCTTCCGACAGGCTATTGAGCTTGCCCATGGTTTCGGCCAGCTCGGAGCGAGCCTGGTTGCGGAACGTCAGTTCGACTTCCTGTACCTTGCGGGTAAATTCGCCGATGGCCGCCTGGATGCGCGGCAGCTGGGCGGCAGCCGAATCGCGTTCACCACGGTAGCGCGCCAGATCGCGTTCCAGCCGCAGGATGTCCACTTCGGAAACCGCGCCGCTCTTGAGCAGCGGCCGGGTAGCGTCCAGCTCGCGCTGGGTCAGTTCGTAGCTTTGGGCTGCCTGATCACGGCGGGCGCGCACTTCGTTCATTTCCTGGCTGCGTTGTGCTGCCTGCTGGCGTGCGACGCCGACCGTGGCATCCAGCTCGGCCATCTTGGACTGGTAGAGGCTTTCCTCCTGCAGTGCGATATCCGGGGCATCCCGGCGCACATCGTCAGGGATGGCCAGCGGCGAGCCTGAGGAAATGGCCTCCAGCCGCGCGGCCTTGGCTTTCAGCGAATAGTACTGGGCGCGATTTTCCTTCAACGAAGACTCAAAGCGCGTCGGGTCGATCTTCAGCAGCAACTGTCCCTTCTCGACGGGCTGGCCTTCGCGTGCCTTGATTTCCTGCACGATCCCCCCGTCCAGGCTCTGCACGACCTGCAGCTGGCGTGACGGGATAACCTTGCCTTCTCCCTTGGTCACCTCATCAATGCGTGCAAGTGCGGCCCATACCAGCAGGATGAATACGGCCAGCAGCGAACAGCGCACCAGAATCCGCGCTCCACGCGGATTCTGCTCGGCGATCACCCAGTCGGCGTCCGTGATGAAACCGTCTTCGTGCGCAGGATTTTTCTCGTTACGCAACAGCAGGTAGCGATCGAACCAGTAACTGCTTTTCTCGACCAGCCGGTTCCACATGCGGGCAAAACGGCCGTTGTTTTTGAGCTTGATGTCCATCAGCCGGCCCGTCCCACGCGTCCTTGTTGCAGTGCTTCGACGACCTGTGCCTTTGGTCCGTCGGCGACGACCTGCCCATTGTCAATGACGATCAGGCGGTCCACCAGTTCCAGCAGCGACGTGCGGTGCGTCACCAGCAGCACCGTCTTGCCCGCGATGTACTGCCGTAGGCGGCCTTTGAGTTTTTCTTCGCTCTGGTGATCCATGGCACTGGAGGGCTCATCCAGAATCAGCATGGGCGGGTCGTTCAGAACGGCCCGGGCTATGGTGACGGACTGACGCTGGCCGCCGGACAGCGATTCCCCGCGTTCGCTCACCGGCATGTCATAGCCGCGCGGATGCTGGTTGGCGAAGTCGTCGACGCCTGCCAGTTCGGCTGCGGCAATCACCATGGCATCACTGGCAAAGGGGGCGCCCATGGCGATGTTCTGCTTCAGGCTGCCAAAAAAGAGAATCGGCTCCTGCGGTACGAAACCAATGGCGCGGCGCAGCTCGGCCGGATCGATCTGGCGGGTATCGATGCCGTCGACCAGTACGGCTCCCTGGCTGGGCTGATACAGGCCGAGCACCAGTTTTTCGATGGTGGTCTTGCCCGAACCAATACGGCCAATCAGTGCAACCTTTTCGCCGGCGCGGATCTTGAACGAGATGCCGCGCAAGGCCGGATCGTCGCGTCCCGGGTAATTGAAATGCACGTCGCGGAATTCGATGTCGCCACGGAAGCTCGCCCGGTGCAGAAAATTGCTGTCGGCCGGACGTTCGACCGGAATCTGCATGTGCGATTCGATGGCCGTCAGTGACGAGCGTGCATTGTGGTATTGCATCAGCAGCCCGGCGATCTGCCCCAGTGGTGCCATCGCCCGGCCGGAAATCATCGACGCGGCGATGATGCCGCCCATCGAAATCTCGCCCAGCGTCATCAGGTAAACCCCGACGATGATCATCACCACATAGATCAGCTGGCTGACCAGCTGGGCAAAGTTGACGGTGGTGCTCGACAGCAGCTTGAGTTGGCCACCCATCTGCGCCAGAAACAGCGTGGCGCGCTCCCAGCGGCGCTGGAATTCACCTTCGGCCGTTGCCGTCTTGATGGTTTCAATGCCGGTGAGGCTCTCGACCAGCGTTGCGTTACGCTGAGCGGTCGCGCGCTGGGTTTCCTCGACCATTGCCTGCATCTTGGCCTGAGCCAGCAGTGAAGAGATCACGATGAGCAGCATGCCGATGACGGGCGGAATGACCAGCCAGGGCGATATCCAGATCAACACCAGCAGGAAGATCAGCACGAAGGGTAGATCAACCAGTGTGGAAATCGTGGCGGAGGCAATGAAATCGCGGATCGACTCGAATGCACGCAAATTCGCCGAGAAGGAACCGACCGAGGCTGGGCGGGCTTCCATGCGCAAGCCCAGTACCCGCTCCATGATCAGGGCCGAAAGGGTGATGTCGATGCGCTTGGAGGCCACATCCAGAATGTAGGCGCGTGCCGTACGCAGCACGAAATCGAAGCCGAGCAGGATCAGTGCTCCGATGGCCAGCACCCACAGTGTTTCCAGGGCATGGTTGGGAACCACGCGGTCGTACACATTCATCGAGAACAGTGGGACAGCCAGCGCAAACAGATTGATCATCAGCGCGGCCAGCAGCGAATCGCGATACAGGCGCCAGTTGTCGAACACTACGCTCCAGAACCAGTGCCGCGAGCGTACCTTGCCCAGCTCCGGTGTCCGCAGGTCAAAGCGGAAACGCGGCCGGACATAGGCGACGATGCCGCTGTAGCGTGCTTCGAGCTCTTCGGCTTCCACCTCGACGACGGATTCACCTGCCTCGGTAAAACGCAATTGGTAGCGGCCGTCGCTGGTTCGCCCCAGCAAGACACAGGCTTCCTGATTATCCAGCATCAGGATGGCGGGCAGCAGCCGCTCGTCCAGGCGTGCCAGTTCACGGCGCAGGATGCGTGCGGTGAGCCCGGCGCGCGCTGCTGCGCGCGGCAGCAGCGAAGGAGTAAGACGGTTGTTTTCCAGTGGCAGGCCGGCGGCCAGCGCTTCGCGGGTCGAGGGCTCACCGTTCAGTCGCGTGATTTCGACCAGACAGTCGAGCAACGGATCAAAGTGGGCCTGGTGCTCGCCGACATGCCAGTCAAACTGCGGCTTGGGTGTGGAGTGGATGGTCATTCGCTTGCCTGTTTGCAACTGACACCAAGCCTACCGCGCTGGCATGACAACCGCAATCGCTGTAAGGCCTCAGTCGGGCAGAAATTTGCCCGGATTCATCAGATTATGCGGATCCAGCGCCTGTTTGATCTGCCGCATCAGTGCCAGCTCGACCGGGCTGCGGTAGTGCTGCATCAGTCCGCGCTTGAGCTGGCCGATGCCGTGCTCGGCACTGAAGCTGCCGCGTCGCTCTGCGACTTCACGGTAGATGATTGCATTGATGTGTTCTTCTTCGGCATAGACCCCGGCACTGTGATCCGGCAAGAAGATGTTGTAATGCAGATTGCCATCACCCAGATGGCCAAAGGCGATGATCTGCGCGGTCGGATAGGCGGCCAGCAATGCGCGGCCGCATTGCTCGATGAAATCGGGAATGGCCGACAGCGGCACGCTGATGTCGTGCTTGATGCTTACCCCTTCCAGCCGCTGGGCCTCGGGGATCGACTCGCGCAGCTCCCAGAATGCGCGTGACTGGCTGGCATGCTGGGCCAGCAGTGCCTCATCCAGCCCCTGCGCAAACAGCACTTCGGCCAGCTTGTCCTGCAGCGCGCTGTCTTCACCGGCATCCGCCAGCTCGATCAGCACCAGCCAGTCCGGGATGGGGGCAAAAGGTTGTGGCAGCGCCGGGAAATGCTGAGCCAGCAGCGCCATGCATGGTGCCGAAATCAGCTCGAAGGAGGTAATGCGGTCACCCGCCGCAGCCTGCAGTTCATGCAGCAGCTCCAGCGCAGCCTGTGGACCGGCTACCGGCACCAGCGCGGTGGCATGTGCAGTCGGCGCAGGATAGAGGCGCAGCACCGCACGGGTAATGATGCCCAGTGTTCCCTCCGAGCCGACAAACAACTGCTTCAGATCGTAGCCGGTATTGTCCTTTCTCAGGCCGCGCAGGCCGTTCCAGATGGTGCCGTCGGCCAGAACGACTTCCAGGCCGAGCACCAGATTGCGCATATTGCCGTAGCGCAGCACATTGATGCCACCGGCATTGGTCGCCAGCGCGCCGCCGATCTGGCAGCTGGCCGCAGCGGCCCAGTCGGCGGGAAACAGCCGTCCCGCGCTGCGGGCGGCTGCCTGCACGCTGGCCAGTGTGGCTCCGGCTGCGACGGTGATGGTGTTGTTGTCCGCATCAATGTCATCAATGCCGTGAAAGCGTTCCAGGCTCAATAGCAGTGCCTGTCCGCTGCTGTCCGGGGTGGCCCCCCCGCACAGGCTGGTATTGCCGCCCTGGGGAACGACCGCGACCCGGTGGCGATGACACAGCGCCAGCATTGCGGCGACTTCGGCCGTATCGCGCGGTCGGGCGACGGCCAGCGCGCGGCCGGCAAAGCGGCGGCGCTGATCCAGCAGATAGCCATCGGTAGCCGCACCGGTCAGGATGCCGGCGGGGTCGGTCAGGGTGGCCAGCTCGGCCAGAAATTCGGCAGACATCACAGTGCTCGGAGGTGTCAAAGGACATGCCGATATCGGTATGTCCCTGCAATCAATATTTTAATTGGACTGCAACGATATACGGTTATAACCAGAAGTCGGTGCGCTCGCGGTGGCGCAGCAGCACGCGCTGGAAATGTCCCGGGTCTTTGGCGAAGGTCATTTCTCCGCTGGCAGGTTTGTGGAAATCATACAGTCGCGACACCCAGAAGCGCAGCGCTCCGGCGCGCAGCATCGCGGGCCAGGATTGCTTTTCGGCTTCGGTGAACGGCCTTACCGACTGGTAGGCCGCGAGGAAGGCGCGAGCACGTTCCGCATCGATATCACCGTCGCCAGTAACACACCAGTCATTCAGCGTGATTGCCACGTCGTAGAGCAGGGTGTCGTTGCAGGCGTAGTAAAAATCGATGAACCCGCCGACATGGTCGCCATTGAGCAGGACATTGTCGCGGAACAGATCGGCGTGGATGACCCCGCGCGGCAATTCATTGCGCGACCACTCGGCCTGATAGAGCACCTCGTCGTGCAACTGCTGCGCCGCCTTGGGGGGCATGAAGCCGTAGACCTGTGCCGCGGTGTGCGTCCACCAGTGCGGGCCACGCGGGTTGTCCATGTGGCCGGGATAGCTTCGCGCCGCCTGGTGCATCTGGGCGAGCATTTCACCGACTTCAGCGCATTGGTTGACGTTCGGATTCTCGATGACCATGCCCGGCAGGCAGTTGACCAGCAGCGTCGGCTTGCCGTTGAGTTCGTCGACGTAGTCATCGTCGAAATTGGCGATTGGTGCCGCCACCGCAATGCCGTGATGTGCCAGATGGGCCATCAGCTTGACGTAGTAATCCAGTTCGTCGGCCAGCAGCGTTTCGAACAGGGTCAGTACATAGCGGCCGTGGGTGGTGGTGACAAAGTAATTGGTATTGGTGACCCCGGCGGCAATGCCTTTGAGTTCGACCAGCGTACCCAGCGCGTAGCGCTTCAGAAAGGGCTGCAGATCGGCTTCGGTCACGGTGGTGAATACGGACATGCGACTTCCAGTGGAATGGCCTGAGGGATCGGTGGCTCGGGTCGGCCGGGCCAAGCAAGCTGCAGGCTGCGGCGGATGATCCGCTTCAGCGTGGCAAGCCTGGCGCATTTTCGCCGAAACGGCGCTGAAAAACAAAACGCAGGCGTAACCACGCCTGCGTTTGCCGCTGAGCGGGTGCCCGGCTTACCACTCGAACAGGGTCCAGCGCGGCACGCTCAGGGTTGCGCCCTCGCGGCGGGTGAAGTTGCCGCTGCCTTCCTCGTCGATCAGGTAGTAGGGTTTGCCATTCTTGGGGGTGACCTTGACCATGTAGAGCTTGCCATGGCTGCGGTACTCGGCAATGGTGCGAGTGTCCTCGTTGATGATGCGCACTTCGACTTCGCTATCGCCGGCTTCGGCGGCAGGAGCGGGGGTGTCGACAGGAGGTGGCGGGGCGTCGCTGGCGGCGAAGGCGCTGCTGGCGAACGTGGCCAGCAACAGGCTGAGAAGTCGGGAGTTCATGGCTGGAATCCTTGGTGGACGCGGTCGGCGCGCGGGTTGACACTAGTCCGGGCAGGACGGTCTGCCAAGGAGCCGGTAAGATGGCGCCACTGGTCCGCTGGCCGGTGCAGTCTTTCATTTCCTTACACCGAAGTATAGAGGTTTTCGCGCATGGCCACCCTGTTGCTGATTGATGGTTCGTCCTATCTGTATCGCGCCTTCCACGCGATCCGCGAACTGTCGGCGCCTGATGGTACGCCGACCAATGCCATCTACGGCTTTGTGAACATGCTGAAAAAGCTGCGCGAAACCACGCCGGCGGATTACATCGCCTGTGTGTTCGATGCCAAGGGCAAGACCTTCCGCGACGACATCTATCCGGACTACAAGGCGCATCGTCCACCGATGCCGGACGAATTGCGGGTGCAGATTGATCCCATCCATCAGGCGGTGGCGGCGTTTGGCCTGAAGATTCTGATGGTCGACGGTGTCGAGGCCGACGACGTGATCGGAACGCTGGCGCGCGTGGCCAGCGAGCAGGGCATCGAAACCATCCTCTCGACCGGCGACAAGGACATGGCGCAGCTGGTGAACCAGCACGTACGCATCGAGAATTCCATGAGTGGCGAAGTGCTGGACGAAGCCGGCGTGTTCGAGAAATTCGGTGTGCGTCCCGATCAAATCGTGGATTACCTGACGCTGGTAGGGGATACGGTGGACAATGTGCCCGGTGTGCCCAAGTGCGGACCGAAAACGGCAGCGAAATGGCTGGGCGAGTTCGATACGCTGGATGCGCTGGTGGCGCAGGCCGATGGCGTGAAGGGCGTGGTAGGCCAGAATCTGCGCGATAGCCTGGCCTGGCTGCCTACCGCCAAGACCCTGGTGACGATCAAGTGCGATGTCGATCTGGCCCGCGAGCTGCCCGACGGTATTCCTGATCTCGCGCCGCACAGCGAAGACTGGCCGACGCTGCTCAATCTGTTCAGGCGTTTCAATTTCAAGACCTGGACCCGCGAGGCCGAAGCCCGCGTGGCGACACCGATGGTCAGCGGTGACCTGTTCGGTGACGTGGCAGAGCCGGAGATCGCGAGCGCCGCAGCGCCCACACCGGCTCAGCAGCCAGCCAAGGTCGAGCGTCATTACGTCACGATCCAGGACGAGGCCACCTTGGAAAGCTGGCTGGCGAAGCTCGCCTCCTGCGAGCTGGTGGCGCTGGATACCGAAACCACCAGCCTGGATGCCATGCAGGCACAGCTGGTGGGCATGTCTTTCGCGGTGGCGGATGGCGAAGCCGCCTATTTGCCGCTGGCCCATCGCGGCCCGGACATGCCGGTGCAATTGCCCTTCGATGAGACGCTGGCAAGGCTCAAACCCTGGCTGGAATCCGCTGCGCACAAAAAGGTCGGGCAGAACCTGAAATACGATCAGCACATTTTCGCCAACCACGGCATTGCGCTCGCCGGCATTCAGGATGACACGTTGCTGATGTCCTACGTGCTGGCCAGCCATCTGAAGCACAATATGGATGATCAGGCCGAACGCGAACTCGGCGAGACGACCATCAAGTACGAGGAAGTCTGCGGCAAGGGGGCGAAGGCCATCGGCTTCGATGAGGTCGAAGTGACAAAGGCGGCGGAGTATGCGGCTGAAGACGCCGATATTACTCGCCGTCTGGCCTATACCCTGCTGCCACGCATTACTGACAAACTGGCTTATGTCTATCGCGACATCGAGTTGCGCAGCCGCGATGTGCTGTACGCCATGGAGCGCCAAGGCGTGCTATTGGATACAGCACTGCTGGCGCGCCAGAGCCACGAAATCGGCCTGCGTCTGGTCGAGCTGGAGCAGGAGGCCTACACGCTGGCCGGCCAGCCTTTCAATCTGGCCAGCCCCAAGCAGATCGGCGAGATTTTCTTCGAGCAGCTCAAGCTGCCGGTGATCAAGAAAACCCCCAAGGGTGCGCCGTCGACCGACGAAGAGGTGCTGGAAGAACTGGCGAAAGACTATCCGCTGCCCAAAGTGCTGCTGGAACACCGCGCCCTGTCCAAGCTGAAATCGACCTACACCGACAAGCTGCCGCAGATGGTCAATTCGGCCACCGGCCGCGTGCACACCAGCTACAACCAGACTGTCGCCGTGACGGGGCGGCTGAGCTCCAGCGACCCGAACCTGCAGAACATCCCGGTACGTACCGCGGAAGGTCGACGCATCCGCGAGGCCTTTATCGCGCCGCCAGGACACGTGATCGTTTCGGCGGATTATTCGCAGATCGAGCTGCGCATCATGGCGCATCTTTCCGGTGACACCAATCTGCTGCGCGCATTTTCGGACGGCATGGATGTGCATCGCGCCACGGCCGCCGAAGTCTTCGGCTGCAGTGTCGATGAAGTGACCAGCGAGCAGCGTCGCTACGCCAAGACCATCAATTTCGGCCTGATCTACGGCATGAGCCAGTTTGGGCTGGCCAGCCAATTGGGTATCACGCGCGACGCGGCGAAGATCTTTATCGAGCGTTATTTCCATCGCTTCCCCGGTGTGGCCGAATACATGGAAAACACCCGCAGTGCCGCGCGCGAGCAGGGCTATGTGGAAACCGTGTTCGGGCGACGACTGTGGCTGCCCGAAATCAAGTCGCCCAACCCGATGCGCCGAGCCGGCGCCGAGCGTGCGGCGATCAATGCGCCGATGCAGGGCACGGCAGCTGATCTGATCAAGCTGGCGATGATTGCCGTGCAGGACTGGCTGATGCGCGAGAAGCTGGCCAGCCGGCTGATCATGCAGGTGCATGATGAACTGGTGCTTGAAGTCCCGCAGGACGAGCTGGACTTGATCCGCACGCAGCTGCCGCAGCTGATGGCATCAGCAGCCTGCCTGGATGTGCCGCTGGTCGCTGAAGTGGGGAGTGGCCCCAACTGGGAGTCCGCACACTAGCCACGACTTCCATGTTGCGCCGCAAAACGGCTTGTATGCTGACAAAGCTGTTCTAAAGTTTAAACCTGACGCAGAACGAAAATTACCGGTCTTGCCGGGCAAGGAGTCAGGAATGCAGCGCAAAGTGTATCCGGGGAGTTGCAAGCTGCTGGTGGCAGCACTCGCCAGCTGCGGAATCATTCAAGCCAGTCACGCCGTATCGGTCGGTGATCTGCGGGTGACGTCGTATATCGGGCAACCCTTCAGCGGCCGCATTTCGGTCGACCTGAGCGAGGGCGAACAGATCAGCGATGCGCGCTGCGTGAAGGTCATCCCCGATGGCGGGGACCTGCCCAGTATCGGCGCGACCGAGGTGAGTGTGCGCCCGGGGCGCACGATGACCACCTTGCATCTGCGCTCCTATGCGCCGGTCAACGAGCCCACCGTGGCGTTTACGGTGCAGATGATCTGCGGACAGATCAACTGGAGCCGTCAGTTCACCGTCTTTCTGGATCCGGCGCCATTGGTGCAGGATGACCGCAGTAGTAGCCCGGCCGTGAGCCTGCCGGCCAGCGCCCGCAAGAGTGCCGGCACGCCGCTGCGGCGAGATGCCTCGCTGGCCCAGCTGGCCAGTCGCTACTATTCGCCGGACAGCAAGGCCTATGACCGCTATCTGCAGCGCCTGCAGGCTGCGAATCCCGAGGTGGTCGACCCCAATGCCCCGCTGCCAGCGGGAACATCGGTCGTCTTCCCGGCACGTCCGAAAGTCGCTGCCCCCAAACCTGCCCCGGCTCCGGCGGCCTCCGCCCCCGATGCCAAGCCGACACTCTCGCTGAGCGAGCCGGGCAAGGCGCCCGCGGCAACCGCCGCAAAGCCGCTGAGCGCGGAAGCCAGGCAGGCGAGCTATGTGGCGGAACTGGAGCGCAAGGTCGCGCTGATGGAAGAGTTGCACGGCAAGCTGCAGAACGAAGTTGTCCAGTTGCAGGCACGGCTGGATGCACTCAACGCCAGCGGGGTGCAGCAGGCAGCCCCTGCGTCTGCCGCAGCGGCTCCGGCAGTGCTCGCCAGCGAACCTGCCGTGCCGCGCCGCTATCAGCCGGATCAGCGCGGGATGGCTTGGGCTGGCATCGCCGTGGCCGGTATTCTGCTGGGCGCCGGCGTCGGTTTCTGGGTGTGGTGGATGCGCCGCCGCCGCCGCAATGACTGGGAAGACGAGCAGATGGGTAGCGGTTTTGCCGCAGCACGAACTGCCGTGATGACCCAGCTGGCAATGCGTCAGGCCAAAGCCAATGAGGCACCGGCAGCAACCCAGCAGTCGATGTTCCGTCATACCGTGATGATTGGCGGCATCGAGGTGCAGGATGACGAAGTGCCGCTGATGGATCGTGCCACGTTGCTGATTTCGCAGGGCGAAATCAGCGAGGCGATCGAAGTGTTGCAGGAGGCGATTGGCGAAAATCCTGCTGACGTCGAGCGTTGGTTGATGCTGTTCCGCCTGTTCCGCCAGCAAGGCATGAAATCCGATTATGCCGATCTGGCTCGGCGCTTCCAGGAGCGCAAGCCGGAGCCGGATGATTGGGAGCTGGTGCGCAATATCGGCGCACGGCTTGATCCGGAAAACCCCATGTATCAGCGCAAGACTGCACCGGCGCCGGTCGCGGCCCCGGCTGTTGCGGCCGCACCGATCGAGCCTGATCTGGCGTTTTCTGCCGCAATGGCTGGCGCAGCCGGGGTCGCCGCAGCGGCTCCTGCGGCGACCGAAGTACGCGAAGCAGCCGAGGAGCTGATGGATTTCCTCGGTCAGAATGACCCTTCGCCCATTCCGCAGGCGCCGTATGGCCATGTCACACCACCCGAGTCGATTACGCTCGATCTGCCGCCGCTGGAGCTGGGTGAGCCAGACAAGCCGGAAGAAGAAATCGCACCGATCGAGCGGCTGGACGACAAGCAATAAGTCCGGATCGCAGGGCGAGCAGGCGGCCGTGATAAACTGGCCGCCTTTTCTTTTGTTTGCCGGAGCCTGCCGTGAGCCAGCCCATGCCCTCCCGAGTCGTGATTGCCACCCGTGAAAGCCCGCTGGCATTGTGGCAGGCCAACCACGTGAAGGCTTGGCTGGAACACCGCTATCCGCAACTGCAGGTCGAGTTGCTGGGGATGACCACCCAGGGCGACCGCATCCTCGATGTCACGCTGAACAAGATCGGTGGCAAGGGACTCTTTGTGAAGGAGCTGGAAACCGCGCTGGCCGAGGGGCGTGCCGATCTGGCCGTGCATTCGATGAAGGATGTGCCGATGCTGCTGCCCGAAGGCTTCATGCTGGCGGCCATCGGCGAGCGTGAAGACCCGCGTGATGCCTTTGTTTCCAGTAAATACCGCCATGTCGACGAACTGCCTGAAGGCAGCGTGGTCGGCACCTCCAGCCTGCGTCGCGAAGCCCAGCTGCGCGCCCGCCGCCCCGACCTGATCATCAAGCCGCTGCGCGGCAATGTCGGTACGCGGCTGCGCAAGCTCGACGATGGCGAATTCGACGCCATCATTCTGGCTGCTGCCGGGCTCAAGCGCCTTGGGCTGGGTGAGCGCATTGCCAGTCTGATCGATGTGAACGATAGCCTCCCGGCGCCAGGGCAGGGTGCGCTGGGGCTGGAAATCCGCAGTGATCGGCTTGACCTGCTGGCGCTGCTGGCCCCCTTCAACGATGAATACAGCGCCGCCTGCGTGACGGCCGAACGCACGCTGTCACAGCGGCTTAATGGATCCTGCCAGGTGCCGCTGGCAGCGTACTGCACGGTCGAGGATGAGCATTTCCTGCGCCTGCGCGGGCTGGTGGCCTATCCGGATGGCAGCCACAGTGTGTATGCCGAATCGAACGGCACGCTGAAATCCGCTGCCGCCCTGGGCGGGCAGGTTGCCGATCTGCTGCGCACCGAAGGCGCGACCAGCATCCTGCAAGCACTGGCCCACGGCGCATGAATCTTGCCGGACGGCGCATCTGGGTGACCCGGCCGGCCGGACAGGCCGCCGGACTGGTTGGCCTGCTCACGGCCCGCGGTGCGAATGTGTTTGCATTGCCGCTGCTGGAAATCGGCCCGCCAGACGATCCCTTGCCCTTGCAGACCGCGCTGGCCGACCTAGCCGCTTATGATCTGGCCATTGCCGTCAGCCCTTCGGCAGTCGCAGCCATGCTTGCGGCGCTGCCGGGCGCATGGCCGGCCACGCTAGCGCTGGCCGTGGTTGGCCCCGGCAGCCTGCGTGCCGCGCACGCTGCCGATATACGTAACTTGGTATATCCGCAAGATCAGTTTGATAGTGAAGGTTTGCTGGCTATACCCAGGATGCAGTCCGTGGCCGGGCAGCGCATCCTGTTGCTGCGCGGTAACGGCGGGCGCGAGCTGCTGCCCGATACGCTGCGCGCACGCGGCGCATGGGTTGACGTGGTACAGGCCTATTCGCGCGCCGCACCGGCGCTGGCCGCCAGCGAACTGCTGGCCGAACTGGAGCGCGGCTGTGCCGCAATGATCGTAACCAGTTCGGAAGCCGCGCAACACCTGTTCCGGCTGGGTGGAGAGGCGGCCCGGCAATCGTTACAATCAGTACTGTATTGCGTACCCCATCCGCGCATTGCCGAGGCGCTGGCGGCCGAGGGTGCCCGGCATATCCTGCAATCCGCTACCGGCGACGCCGCGATGACGGACAGGCTGTGCCACCATTTCAGCGGTGCTGCAGCGGAACATCCGCTGCCCGGCACCTCACCGTGAGGAATTGCAAGGAATGACCGAACAAGCAAGCGATACTCTGGCCGATGCACTCAAGCCGCCAGTGCGGCGCGCACGCCTGCAACCCTCGCTGCTGCTTGGTGGCGTGGCGCTGCTGGCCTGCGGTGCCCTGTGGCTGAACCAGCAGCAGGAGCTTTCCCGCCTGCGCGAAATCGTCGGTACCCAGGTGGCCAGCGGTACCGCACAGCAGAGCGAACAGCAGCAGTTGCTGCGCCAGCTGCAGCAACAGCAGTTGCAGGTGCAGCAGCAGCTGGCACTGCTGCAGTCGCAGCAGAACGCGGCAGCCAGCCAGCAGGCCAATCTGTCGGCCATGTACGATGCCCTGACCCGTGGCGAAACGCAGCGCGGTCTCGCCGAGGTGGAGCAGACCCTGCATTTCGCCAGCCAGCAGCTGCAGCTTGCGGGCAACGTCAATGCCGCACTGACCGCGCTGACGGCTGTTGACCAGAAGCTGGCGCAGCTTAATCGCCCCGAGCTCATCGCCCTGCGTCAGGCCATTGCCAAGGACACTGCGGCGCTGAAAAGCCTGCCGTACCTCGATGTGGTGGGGATCAGTGCCCGCATCGACACCCTGACCAGCCTGCTGGACACGCTGCCGCTGGCGCTGAACGAACGCCGCAGCACACCGGCTGGCGCCACGGTTGCCCCGGGGGCCTCGGGGCTGGAGCGTTTCGGTGCCGAGGTCTGGCATGAATTCAGCCAGCTGATCCGCATCCGTCGCATCGATAATCCGGAAAGCGTGCTGCTGTCGCCCGAGCAGGCTTTTTTCCTGCGCGAAAACATCAAGTTGCGCCTGCTGGATGCCCGCACTGCATTGTTGCTGCGCAATGAGGCCGCTTTCCGTGCCGATCTGGCCGCCACCAAGCGTTATCTCGACAGCTATTTCGACGCCAAGGCGCCGGAAAGTCGCCAGTTCGCCCAGGCGCTGCAGGCGCTGCAGCAGCAGGAGCTGGTGATCGAGCTGCCCACGCTGTCGGCCAGTCTTTCGGCGGTGCAGTCAGCACGCCTCACCAGTGAAAAGGTGAAACCGTGAAAGCGCTATTCTGGTTGATTGCCCTGTTTGCGCTGGCGGTGGCTGCCACCCAGTTTGCCGAGCTGAATACCGGCTATGCGCTGCTGGTGGTGCCGCCATGGCGGATCGAGCTGTCGCTCAATCTGCTGGTGGTGTTGCTGCTGGCGACCGTCGGCGTGCTGTATGCGCTGCTGCGCATGCTGGTGGAAATCACCGGCCTGCCCGAGCGCGTGCGCCGCTACCGGCTGCGCCAGCGCGCTGAAGAAGCGCAGACGCTTGAGCGCAGTGCCCGTCTGGCCTTTTTCGAAGGGCGGTACCAGCGTGCCGAACGCCTCTCCAGCGATGCACTGAAGCTGACGGAGAACGATGAGGCCTTCGCGGTCAATGCGCTGCTGGCAGCACGGGCCGCCCACGTGGTCCGCGATTACGAGCGTCGTGATGTGCTGTTTGCCGAGCTGCAGCAGCGGCTGGGCAGTGAGCATCTGGCGACCGCGATGACCATGGCCGAGCTCTACCTCGACAAACGCCGTTATGCCGATGCGGATGCCGCACTGGCGCGTGCGCGCGCCGTGTCGCCGAAGCTGACTGCCGCGCTCAAGCTGGAATTGCGCTTGCGCCAGCGCGAAGAGAAACACGATCAGGTGCTCAGGCTGATCGATCAGCTGCAGCGCAGCGAAGCACTGGACGAAGAGCAGGCACTGCGCCTGAAGCGCCAGACCCATCTGCTGCAACTGCGTCAGCAGCAGCTGACCCTGCCGCAACTCAAGGACTGGTGGAAGAAATTGCCGGAAGGCGAGCGTCAGGATCCGCTGCTGGTGGCTGATCTGGCGCAGGCCTATGCCGCGCAGGGTGCGCAGCACGAGGCTCGCCTGGTGATCGAGCACGCGCTCAATGCCGGCGACTGGTCGAGCGAGCTGGCGCTGGTGTACGGGCAACTGCAGCTGAACGACGACGAACAGATCGGCCAGCTGCAGCAGGCCGAAGCCTGGTTGAAACAGCATCCGGATGATGCCGACCTGCTGCTGACGCTGGGGCGCCTGTGCCGCCGCCACAGTCTGTGGGGCAAGGCGCAGAATTACCTTGAGGCCAGCCTCGCGGTGGCACCTTCGGCGATTGCACATGCCGAGCTGGCCGGCCTGCTCGAGCAGCTCGAGCGTGACGAGGCGGCAAACAAGCACTACCGTGCCAGCCTCGATCTGGCGCTGCAGCGCGGCGCCCTGGCAAACTAGTTAGGGTATGCCTCTGTAGCCCTATGAAAAATTAGGCTACAGGGGTATCCATTCGCGGGTATCAGCATTGCCACCGGCTGTCGCCGGTGGCACATTCCCTGCATGCAACGGAACTCCTTTCCCGCAACGACAGGAGTTCATCATGCACATCATCGCCAGCGAATTCGCCCTCCAGGCGGAGCATCAGCATACCGAACTGCAATGGCAGACCAGCCGGCTGGTCAATGCCGGCGGCTTTGCCGCCCTGCTGGACCCGCTGGTGCAGCAGGGGGCCTCCGTGTCTGGCTGGCCAGCGCCTCCCGGCCGTGGCGGGCAGGATGAATCGCTGCCTGTACGGCAGCGCTGTTTCCGATCCCTGATCGAGCTCTTGTTTCACGACCGCTGCCAGCAGCTGGCGCACGACAGCCCGGCCACCGCCGACCCGGCGGCGTCCGCAGCTCCGCCCGATCTCTCCGCCCTGCAGGTTGAAACGGCGACGGTGCACTATGAATCCGAACAGTGCAGCTTCAGTGCCAGTGGCTCGGTCTGTCTGGCCGACGGCAGCCGGCGGCAGCTGGCGGTGGATTTCCGGCAGGAGCGTGAGCAATTCAGCGCGCAATTCAGCCGGCGCGGCCTGCTCACCGACCCGCTGTTTCTGGACCGTGCTGATCCGGCGACGCCCGCCGGCGCGCATCCATGCCGTTTCGATCTGGATGCCGACGGGCAGGCCGAATCAGTCAGTCTGCCCTCCCGGGCTGACGTGCTGTTTCTGGATCGTAACGGCAATGGCCGTGCCGATGATGGGCGCGAGCTGTTTGGCGTGCAAAGTGGTGATGGCTTTGCCGACCTGGCGCAGCTGGATCAGGATCACAATGGCTGGATCGATGAAGCCGACCCGGATTTTGCCCGGCTGCGGCTGTGGCAGCCGGCGGATGAGCGGGTTCAGTCACTGGCGGCCGCCGGCATCGGCGCACTGGGAACGCGCAGCGTCGCTACGCCCTATCGCTTGGTGCAGGACGGCGACACCTACGGCCAGCAGCGTGCCAGCGGGGTTTGGCTGGGCGAGCAGGGCGGTATCGGTACGCTGCGGCAAATTGACGTGCGCAGCACCGATACCTGAGTTTGTATATCTCGATAGGCCTTATTAAATAGGCTCTGCAGGCTTATATCTTGGCTGGAATGAAAAAGCGTTCGGCGAGCTCTTCCAGCCCCAGCTCGGCGAGCAGCGCGGTTAGCCGCTCGCTGGGCTGCGCTTTCGGTGCGCCCTTGTATTCGGCGATGATCAGCTCGTTCTTCATCGAATGTTCCCAGCCGACCAGCTCGGTCACGGTGACCTGATAACCGTGTGCTTCCAGCTGCAGGCAGCGCAGCACATTGGTGATCTGGCTGCCGAATTCGCGCGTGTGCAGCGGATGGCGCCAGACTTCCGAGAGCGGCGAACTGCTGGTGCGCGGCTTGTTGCGCTTGAGCACGCTGGCGACCTCGGCCTGGCAGCACGGCACCAGCACCATGTAGCGCGCCTGCTTTTCCAGCGCAAAACGGATGGCATCGTCGGTGGCGGTATTGCAGGCGTGCAGCGCGGTCACCATGTCGATCCGTGCGGGCAGCTTGTCCGAGGTGATCGAATCCGCCACGCTCAGATTGTAAAAGCGCATGCCCTGCTGGAACTGCAGCTTCTGCGCCAGCTTCATCGACGACTGCACCAGTTCGTCGCGGGTCTCGATGCCGAAAATCTTGCCGGCGGGCGCACGATCCTTGAAGAACAGGTCGTAGATGATGAAGCCGAGATACGACTTCCCCGCGCCGTGGTCAACCAGCGTGATGTCCTGCTTGGCGGCAGTCAGCTCGGTCAGCAGCGGCTCGATGAAATTGAACAGGTGATACACCTGCTTGAGCTTGCGGCGGCTGTCCTGGTTCATCTTGCCCTCGCGGGTCAGGATGTGCAGGGCTTTCAGCAGTTCGGTCGATTGACCGGGACGGATTTCGGGGTGCTCGCTCATGGCTAGGTGCTGGCAGGGAGAAAGAGCGCGATTATCCGCCAAAACTGTCCCGCGCTACAGCGGCTAGACCATTGGCTTGTACATCACATGAGCATCGACGTAGCCGAGCCGGGCGTGGCGGAAGGCGTCGGGCAAGGTACCGACGATGCTAAAGCCCAGATGCTGCCAGAGTCGCACTGCGCGGGTATTGGTGGCAACGACCAGATTGAACTGCATCGCGCGAAAGCCGTGCTGGCGAGCCAGCGCCTGCGAATGTTCGCACAGGCGTGTCGCCACCCCCTGTCCTTGCGCCGCCGGGCTGACGACGTAGCCGCAATTGCAGACATGCCCTCCAAGCCCGGTCTGGTTCGGTTTCAGGTAGTAGGTGCCCAGCAGCTGGCCATCCGGCGCGCGTGCGACCAGCGTGGCTTGCGGCAGGGTGATCCAGGCGTGGCGAACTGCTTCTTCGCTGCTGGCGGGGTCAAAGGCATACGTATCACCATCGGCAAATGTATCGCGCAACAGCGGCCACAGTTCGACCCAGTCGGATTCGGAGAAGGGACGGATCAGGATCTCGCGGGACATGGCAGCTTCTCTGGTGGCTTGGGGTGATCTTACACGCCGGGGCGGCGCACTGCCGTGGCCGGGGACAGTGCGATATCGGGATGTTCGGGTTGATAGAGGGCGGCGCGCAGGCGCGGGAGTAGTTCATCAATGAAGACGCGGTATTTGCGCGGCAAGGGCTGGCGGAAGGGGTGTACCAGATAGATCGGCGAGAAATGGCCGTGCCAGTCGGGCAGCACCGGCTGCAGCAGCCCCAGCTGGCGGTAGCGTTCGCCGACGAAATGCGGCAGCTGGCAGATGCCGTGTCCGGCAATCGCCGCCATCGCCAGTGTCGGGTTATTGTCACTGCACAGCTGGGCGGTCAGCGGCACGGTGATTTCCTCTTCGCCGCGATACAGCGTCCACAGCCGGTTGTACTGGAAGTCGTCATTGATCAGCACGTGGTGCTGTGCCAGATCCTGTGGCCGGGTCAGTGGCGGATGCTGCGCCAGATAGCTGACCGAGGCATAGAGGCGCTCCATCGAAAAGCCGGCCGGGTGCGCGACCAGCCGGTCATCACCGACCGTGCGGGCGCGCAGGCAGAAATCCAGCCCTTCGAGCAGCGGGTCCTGCAGACGGTTGAGGGCATCCAGGCGCAACTGCAGTCCGGGGTGTTGCTGCAGAAATTCGGCCAGCAGCGACGAGAGTACGTATTGCGCCAGCGACGGCGTGGTGCTGATGCGCAGGCTGCCTTCCAGTGATTCCTGTGCTTCTTCGGCATCCAGCCGCACCTGCTCCAGCAGTTCGCGCATGGCCACGGCGTGCGGCAGCAGGCGATGGCCGGCTTCGGTCAGTGTCATCCGCCGCGTGGTGCGCAAGAGCAGCACGGTGCCCAGTTGTTGCTCCAGCAGGCGTAGCTGCTGGCTCACGTGGCTCTTGGCACAGCCACGTTCCTGCGCGGCGGCCGTGAAACTGCCCAGTCGCACCAGTGCTTCAAATGCCAGTAGCGCCTCGGGAGGGGTGTTTGTTCTCATATGTGAACAGTTTATTCGGAAAATCAGCCTTATCGCCAGATTGATCGGGATATAGCATTCAATCATTGTCATATTCCGAACAGTAGACGACCATGTTGAACTGGCTTAGTGAACTTACCGCCTTTCTGATTCCCGAGGCGGCCTGGCGCGATGAACCGCAGGCCGATCTTTTCTCGCACGGCTGGCAATTCCAGGACACGCAGTGGTGGAACGAGCAGCAGCACGAGGCGGCCGAGGATGAGACTGCTGTGCATTGAATCGACCTTGTGGCCCAGTGTTAACGACCATTAATCGTCTTGAGACTGATTTTCAATTGATTCTGGTCAAGCTCTGGCGCTACCATCCGGTTATAGTGAGAATCACTCTTGATCACAGAGCCGGATATCCATGCAATTGGCAGAACTCGCCGCTGGCCAGCGCGGCATCATTTCAGGTCTATCCCAGGGAAACCGCAGTTACCGCCAGCGCCTGCTGGCGATGGGCGTGACTCCGGGTACCCCGTTTACCGTCGTGCGGGTTGCGCCGCTGGGTGATCCCTACGAAATCACCGTCCGTGGCTATACGCTGACGCTGCGCAAGCACGAGGCTGCGCTGCTGGAAGTCGCCCTGCATGAGGGTGATGCAGCATGAGCGGCTTTACCATTGCCCTGCTGGGCAACCCCAATTGTGGCAAGACGACGCTGTTCAATGCCCTGACCGGCAGCCGCCAGCAGGTTGGCAACTGGCCGGGCGTCACAGTTGAACGCAAGAGCGGCTTTCTGCGTGAAGGTACCCTGCAAGTCGAAGTCGTCGATCTGCCCGGTGTGTATTCGCTGAATGCCGCGCCGGACAGTTCGGCCGACGAACAGGTGACGCGCGATTACATTCTGTCCGGCAGCGCCAAATTCATCGTCAACATCGTCGATGCCAGCAACCTGGAGCGCAATCTCTACCTGACCACGCAACTGCTGGAGCTGGGCGTGCCCTGCCTGGTGGTGCTGAATATGGTCGACGTGGCAGAGCGGCAGGGGGTCAGCATTGATGCCGGCCTGCTCGCCGAGCAGCTGGGCTGCCCGGTACTGGCGATTTCCGCCAGCAAGAAGCGCGGGCTGGATCAGCTGAAGAAGGCCATTTTCGCCCAGCAGGCCAGCGCGCCCGGCCTGCAACTCGATTTGCCCGAGAAGGTCGGGTATGCAGTTGCAGCCATTGCTGATGCTTTGTCTGGTGTACATACAGCACAGAGTTTGTCGAAAGACTGGCTGGCACTGAAGCTGCTCGAAGGTGATCATCTGGCCGAATCGCTGTGCCCGGCGCACAAGCATCTGGTGGCCGATCACCAGGCGGCGCTGCTTGCCGAATACGATCTGGATGCCGACATTCTGATTGCTGATGCGCGCTACCGCTTTGCCAACCGCCTATGCGCGGCGGTGCGCCGTGACCATGGGCTGGTATCGCGCCATGTGACCGAGAAAATCGATCGCGTGGTGCTGAACCGCTGGCTGGGCCTGCCAGTGTTTCTGCTGATCATGTATCTGATGTTCCTCGCCACCATTCACGTGGGCTCGGCCTTTATCGACGTGTTTGACCAGTCGTTTGCCGCCTTGCTGGTCGATGAAGTCGGTGCCTTGCTTACCGCGTGGCATGCTCCGCAGTGGCTGGTGGTACTGCTGGCCAACGGCATGGGCGGGGGCATCCAGACCATTGCCACCTTCATTCCGGTGGTCGGCTGCCTGTATCTGATCCTTTCCGCGCTGGAGGATTCGGGCTACATGGCGCGTGCCGCCTTCGTGATGGATCGCGCCATGCGTGCGCTGGGCTTGCCGGGCAAATCCTTTGTGCCGCTCTTGATCGGTTTTGGCTGCAATGTGCCGGCGATCATGGCCACCCGCACGCTGGAAACCCGCCGTGACCGCATTCTTACCGCGATGATGGCGCCGTTCATGTCCTGCGGGGCGCGCCTGCCGGTGTATGCGCTGTTTGCTGCGGCCTTTTTCCCGCACAACGGCCAAACCATCGTGTTTGCGCTCTACCTGATCGGCATCGCGTTTGCCGTGCTGACTGCCTATCTCTTGCGCCGTAGCCTGCTGCCGGGTGATGGCGCACCGCTGGTGATGGAATTGCCGCTGTACCATCGCCCGACACTGGGCACGGTGCTGCGCCGCAGCTGGGATCGTCTGCGTGATTTCGTCATCAACGCCGGCCGCGTGATTGTGCCGATGGTGATGGTGCTGTCCATGCTCAACGCCATCGGCACCGATGGTTCCTTCGGCCATGAAAACAGCGAAAAGTCGGTACTGGCCAGTGTGGGCAAGGCCGTTGTGCCGGTGTTCGAGCCGCTGGGGCTGGATGAGAACAACTGGCAGGCTGCAGTCGGTCTGGTAACCGGTGTGCTGGCCAAGGAAGCCGTTGTCGGCACGCTCAATGCGCTGTACAGCCAGAGTGCGGGGGCTGCCGCCGAGGCCCCGAAAACGCTGACCGAGAAGCTGGCCGATGCCCTGGCGACGGTACCGGCCAATCTTGGCGCCATCGTCGACAAGCTGGCCGACCCGCTGGGGATGAGCATTGGCGACGTGAGCAATGCCGATGAAGCGGCCAAAACCCTGGATGCCAGCACCGGTACCTTCGGCGCGATGCAACAGCACTTCCACGGAGCCAGCGGCGCATTTGCCTTCCTGCTACTGATCCTGCTGTATACCCCGTGCATGGCCGCACTGGGTGCCATGAAGACCGAGCTGGGCACCGGCTGGGCGGCCTTTGCGGCTGGCTGGACTTTGTTCGTTGGCTATAGTGCGGCAACTGTGTTCTACCAGCTCAGCCACTGGTCGGCGCAGGCGCTGATGGTGCTGGCGGTACTGGTGGCGGCCTGGATTGTTCTGCTGATGACTGGCCGCTATCTGGGGCGTCAGCCGCAATGGCAGGAGGTGTGAAATGGGTTTGATCGAATTGCGCGATTACCTGCGAGACAAGGGTGAAGTCGCCGCTGCCGACATCGCCCGTCACTTCGGTGTGCAGATGTCTGCGGTTGATCAGCTGGCGGGTGAATGGGTAAAGCGCGGCAAGCTGGCCCAGTCACTGCCGGGTGGCAGCTGCAGCAAGAATGGCAGCGGCTGCTCCGGCTGCTGCAGCTCGCCCACGGGTTCCTTCTACCGCTGGCTGGGCTGATCGGCGAAAGCGCCGGGCTTTTACCTGCATCAGAACAGGGCTGTGTGCTTGCGGCACAATGGCAGGCTGACCTCTTCTTCGCAGGCTACGCATGGATCTCGCCACGGCACACCGGGTGCTCGCCAGCTGGGATAGACCGCTGCCCCGTTATTTCTTCTGGTATCTGCTGATTCCCGCTGCACTGACCGTGCAGCGCGCGGATCCGGCGCATTTCAATTACCTTGGCGCAGGGGGAGTCCGCCTACGCTGGTGGTATTTGCTGCGGCTGCTACTGGCCGCCCTGCTGCTGATCGGTCTGGCGCAGCCGGCCGTTGCCGTGGCGCTGCCGGAATCGCTGCTGCTGCTGGTGCGACTGGTCGTGCTGCACGAGCTGGCGCTCAGCCTGGTATCAGCGCTGGCTTACTGGGCGATGCGCGAGCCCTCGGCCTGAGTCGTCGAATATCCGGCCAACTCCTCGCCGCCTGCTGGCAACAGCGGGCGGTTTTGTTTTGCCTGATGCTAGCAGCAAGATTACTATCTTGGTCAAACTAACCAGGAGTCCACATGCGCAGCTACGCCCAAGCCCCCGACCGTGAATCGCTGATCGAACAGGCCAAGGAAATGATGCTGGCCGGCCAGAAACGCTGGGAAGTTCGCGAGTACATTCTCAGCCAGGTGCGGGACGAGGCGCTTGCCGAACAGATCATGAAAGCCGCCAAGAAACAGGAAGGGCGCGAATCGCGCTCGATCGGCCGTGGCGAGGCCATCACGGGCGGCGTCCTGCTGGCGGCCGGCGCGCTGTTGGCGTTTTTGTCCTATTCGGCGGCAGAAGCTTCTGGCAGCCATTCCTTCATGATGCCGACCGGGCTGATCCTCGGCGGCATTGTCGTGCTGGTGCGCGGCTTTCTGCGTTCGCTGACCGGCTGAACCTCTGGACAAGCATATGCGACAGAAGCTGCGGAAAGTCCTCTTTGTCTTGCTGGCGCTGTTTGCGCTGGCAGGTACCGTGATGCTGGATTATTTCCTGCCGGAAAAGACCATCGCCAAGGTCACCGGGGTGGAAGTCAAGCTGAGCGACAAGGATGGGCCGGTGAGCAAGAGCAACCCGCTCGATGGTCCGGCGACCGATGTGTATTACATCTACACCGAGCAGGATGTGGCCGATGTGCGCGTGTACCGCAACGAGGATACGCGCTGGGGCTGGCCCTTTTATTTCAAATTTGATTCCTCCGATGTGCAGGCACGGGCCAAGGCACTGGAATTCGAGAAGCAACCGGCCTTGATTACGTCCTACGGCTGGCGCATAGCCATGTTCTCGGTGTATCCCAATGCGATCTCGGTCAGTCCGGCTGCGCCTGACACTACGACCTGGAGTTTCTTCCGCTGGTTCTGGTTTGCCCTGTGGGGTGTGCTGCTGCTGGTTCTGGGCTGGAGTACGCACCGCCTGACACGCGTTCGGCCGGCGCCGCTGCCCGAGAACTGATCGTCCCGGCGACCGTAACAGGCATCCCCGCTCGGCGTGCCGGCGGTCAACCCTGATTCAGCCGGCGATTTGCTGCCAGAGCAGCCTGCCCAGCAGGACGAGCGCCAGCGTCAGAAACAGGCGCCGCAGCCAGTGATTGCCACCCCGCAGGGCCAGCCGGGTGCCGACCTGAGCCCCGGCGATATTGGCCAGTGCCATTGGTATCGCCAACTGCCAGAGCAGCAATTTGGCCGGAATGAAGAAAACCAGTGCGGCCGCATTGGTCGCCAGATTCACCACCTTGGAGCAGGCCGACGCGCGCAGGAAATCGAAATGGAAGCTGCGCACGAACAGGAAAATCAGAAAGGTGCCGGTTCCTGGGCCGAAAATGCCGTCGTAAAAACCAATGCCGCAGCCCAGTGCCGCACCCAGCAGTGCATCGCGGCGAGTGAGTGGGCGGCCGGCATCTATGCTGCCCAGAGCAGGTCGGCGCCAGAGGTAAACCAGCATGACCGCAAGTAGGACGATAACGATCGGGCGGAACCAGCTGGCCGGCAAGGTATGCGCCAGTTGTGCCCCCGCAAAGCTTCCCGCAAACGCCATGACTGCGCTTGGCAGGATGATCTGCCAGGGTATCGCGATGCGTCTGGCGTAATTGAAGGCCGCCGAGGCGGTACCCCAGATCGAGGCGAATTTGTTGGTTCCTAGCAGTGCCGCCGGCAGTTCACGCGGCAGGATGCCGAACAGCCCGGGCAGCTGGATCAGTCCCCCGCCGCCAATCGCTGCATCGATCAAGCCGGCGATAAAGGCGATGGGCAGCAGGAAGTACAGGGCATCCAATGGGCTTTCCCGGATGAGGCAGAGCCAGCACTATGCCGGCACAGGCTGCAGCCGGCCATTGCGGATAACCTTCAGGAACCTGCCGGCTGCGAGGCGGATGGCATTGACGCGGCGGCGGGCGAGGATGCCGTGGCGTATTCGGCCAGGGCGGTAGCCCCACTGACACCTGCTGCCCCCACATCCCAGACCAGCCCCGCCGCCGTGGTCGTGACACTGACGGCTGTTCCGGCCAGGCTGATCGCCGCCCCGCCGACCACGGCGGTGGTGGTGACCACGGCGCAGCCGGTCAGCAAGGGGACGATGATGAGCAGCAGGGTATACAGACGTTTCATGGGGCGAGCTTGCGGGTATATGGCTGAATGCTTTATGAATTGCCGGCTTGACGGGTATCGCTGGCAAGGTATTGCAGCAGGCCCCGTGCGGCAGCGCGGCCGGTGGCAAAGCAGGCCGTGAGCAGATAGCCTCCCGTCGGCGCTTCCCAGTCCAGCATTTCGCCGGCGCAGAACACGCCGGGTAGGGCCTGCAGCATGTAGTTGTCATCAAGCGCGGCAAAGCGCACGCCGCCCGCCGAACTGATGGCCTCGTCGAGCGGGCGCGCCGCCACGACCGGCAGTGGCAGCGCCTTGATTGCCGAGGCCAGAGCGGCCGGGTTCTGCATGGCCTCCTTGCCCAGCAGTTCGTAGAGCAGGCCAAGCTTGGCCCCGCCCAAATTGAGCTTGCTCTGCAGGAAGCTTGATAGCGATTTGGCACCGCGTGACGTGCTGACTTCGCGCAGCACCTTGTCGTGGCTGAAGGCCGGCAGCAGATCAAGCAGCAGCGTGGCATGGCCGTCGCATTCCAGCTGTTCGCGCAAGGCTCGCGCATGTGCGTAGACCAGATTGCCCTCGATGCCGCTGGCCGTGAGCACACATTCGCCAACACGGAAGGGCGAACCAGCGACACTGGCGGCGATGTTTTTCAGCGCACTGCCGGCGTATTTGTCGGCGAAGAATTCGCCCCAGCCACAATCAAAGCCACAGTTGGCCGGCGCCAGTGGCGTAATGGCTACGCCGCGCGCGGCCAGCAGGTCTTGCCAGGCCCCGTCCGAGCCCAGCTTTTTCCAGCTGCCGCCACCCAGCGCCAGCAGCGTCGCATCGGCGTGCAGGCTGATTTCGCCCTCCGGTGTGGCAAAGTGCAAGCCGCCTGCCGCGTCCCAGCCCAGCCAGCGATGCCGCACATGCAGCGTGACACCCGCCTGTTTCAATCGCGCCAGCCAGGCGCGCAGCAGTGGTGCGGCCTTCATTTCGCGCGGGAACACTTTACCCGAGCTGCCGACGAAGGTTTCGATGCCCAGCCCGTGTATCCAGGCGCGCAGCGCATCGGGATCAAAGGCCCGGATGGCGGGCTCCAGTGCGGCGCGCCCGTCGCTGCCGTAGCGATCAAGCAGGGATTCCAGTGCTTCGGAGTGCGTGATGTTCATCCCGCCGACACCGGCAAGCAGGAATTTGCGCCCCGGCGAGGGCATGGCGTCAAAGAGCTCGACCCGGATGCCGGCGGCAGCCAGAACTTCGGCCGCCATCAGCCCGGCCGGGCCGGCACCGATGATGGCAACGTGGGATGGGGCGCGAGCAGAAGGCATGAGGTAACCGGTGGATAAAGTAGCGATTCTACCCGCAAGCCACTGGCGGCGGGCGCCTTGCCGCCGGTCGGGTGCGGCTCCGCCGTGCGGTGGATTTGCCACCGCCCATCCGTTGCCCGGCGTTTTCTTACGGCGATGAGCTAGCACGGAGATATTGGTAAGCGATAAAGGAGACGACCATGGTGCGAGTACGTTTGCTGGCCGTGTTGCTGGCCAGTCTGTCCATGCTGGCCTCTGCCGCCGGCACCGATGATCCTGCTGGCCATGATGCCGGCGATGACAAGGGCGGAGTGAAGCCGGCGAGCCAGAGCGACGATCCTGCTGGCCATGATGCCAGGGATGACAAGGGCGGGGACCGTGACCGCGCCGCCAGTGATGACCCGGCTGGGCACGATGCCGGCGATGACCGCGGCGGAGCGCGTTCGGGACGCAGCGAGAGTAGCGGGCGTAGCTCCGATGATGGCGGCAGTCGAGGCCGTGGCGGGGACGATGGAAGCGGCTCGGGCAGCGGTTCGGGTAGCGGTTCGGGAAGTGGCTCGGGAAGTGGCTCGGGTAGCGGTTCCGGCAGTGGTGGTCGCGGCGGTGGCGATGATGGCGGAGGTGGCGGACATCGCTAATCGTCGGAGTGAATGGGGCGGGTAAAATGGCAGGTTTCTGTTCCGGAGCCTGCCATGACCGCATCCTTGCTGACCCGCGCCGTGAATTTCGGCCAGCCTGCCGACGCTGCTGCCTTTATTGCGTTGCTGGATCACTATGCCAGCGATCCGATGGGGGGCGGCAGCGGACTTTCCGCGTTTGCCACGGCCAATCTGGTGCCGCGGCTGGCGGCGCGCAGTGACTTCTTTGCCTTCATTGTCTGGGCGGGCGACCAGCCGGTGGGGCTGATCAACCTCATCGAGGGGTTTTCGACCTTCGCGGCGCGCCCCTTGCTGAATGTGCACGATGTAGTGGTGCACGCCGACTGGCGCGGTCGCGGCGTGGTGGATGCGCTGTTTGCCGCGGCCGAGGCGCTGGCGGTGCAGCGCGATTGCTGCAAGCTGACGCTGGAAGTGCTCGAAGGCAATCCGCGCGCGGCAGCCGCTTACGCCCGCTGCGGTTTCAAGCCCTACGAGCTCGACCCGGAGTTCGGGCGGGCGGTGTTCATGGAAAAGAAGCTGCCATAATTTGAGGGGTATGCCTCTCTACGCTAATCAAATCAATATCTGCATGGCTATACATAAGAAACCGCCCTGGCGGGCGGTTTCGGTTTAGCGGCTCACCTGGCTTACCAGGCCATGGTGCCCATGCGGGTGTGCCACAGCAGGGTGCTGGGGCGGCAGGCATCACCATTGCAGGCCCAGGTGCTCAGGTACTGATCCGGACTCTGCGGATTCCAGTACGTACCATTGCCCTTGGGAATCATGACGGTGACGCCAGTGCCGGCACCATTGAAGCCATCCCAGGTGAATAGCGTGGTGCCAGGCGCATACTGGCAGACGCCATTGCTGTCGCGCATGACAAAGCGGGAGCTGTCCGGTGGCAGGGTGGCAACCGGGCGCGGCAGGAATTGCAGGAACTGGCTGGCGCTGACAGTTGTCACGACCTTGCCATCCATGCGGATTTCCCAGCGCTCCGGTGGTGTGCCACTGCCATTGCCGATATAGCTTTCGCTGGTGGCAACCGTGCAATCGTTGCTGGCGTAATAGCGGATTTGCCGGTGCGGCAGATAACTGCTGTGGCTGACATGCAGGACCACTTCACCGCTGGGACGCGTTTCCTGCTGCACGAATACGCTATACGGTGCCGGGCGCCCCGTTGCCGGAGCGACAGGGGCGGGTCCGAGGCTTTCCCAGGGGCCCCACTGGTCACCCGGGGTATTCCCCTGGGTCCACCACTTCGCACGGTACAGTCCGGCCTGAAACACCGCCTGATCGCCGGCATTGTAGATCCGGTCCTTGTCCCACGGTTGCGGGCCGCTGCCGCTGGCCTGCAACTCCCACGCTCCGTAGGCGTTCCCCGGTGCCTCGTTCTGTGTCCACCATTTGGCCTTGTAAACCTGACCGTTGTAGCTGGCCAGTTCGCCACCGTTGTAGATCTTGGCACTATCCCATGCCGGGGCCGAGAGGCCGCTGCCCCCTGGTATGCCCAGTTTGTCGCTTTCGGCGTCGCTGAGCGAAGGCATGCTTGCGGTATAGCCATAGCTCTTGACTGGGCAGGGGATCGGGCTGGGCGTCGGTGTGGCACTGATTTCCGGATAAGTTACTGGCAGTTTGCCATCAAGGCCGACAGGACGTGGCGGAGGGGAGATTGGCGGAGGGGAGCAGGCTTGGGCGGCCGCGCTGGCCAGCAGTAGCCCGCCACATAGCCAGAAGGCTTTCAGCGAGTGGTTCATCAATTTTCCTCATCTTCCTGGTTTTGTCGTGGTTATCCTGTCCAGCTTCGATGCGAGCCTTGCGGATAAGGGATAACCCGTACAGAGTGGCACAGAAAATGCAGGCGTCAAGCCGCGGCAGTATCTGCTGATACAGTTTGCGGCGTGCAGGCAACAAGGGGGATGGAGTGCAAAAGCGTGGAGTATGCTAGACGCGACATACATGACCGCCTATGCGCTTGCTGCCATTTCAAATCATGGCCTTGAGAGATATACGTGCGCTCTTTGCGCTGGTCAGTGCGCGGCGTGCCAAGGCCCGGTCAGTTGGAGAGCCAGCTCACGCTTGGCGTGAGCAGTCAGCTGCTTGATCCGGTATTCCAGCTGTGAGGCCGCGCTGCGATTCGCAGCACACAGCACGGCCAGCAACTTTTCTGGCGGGTGCGAACGCGTGTAGCGGGCGCCGCGCCCGCTGGCGTGTTCGGCGTAGCGCCGCCACACCGAGGTGGTGATACCGGTGTAGATGCTGCCGTCAGTGCATTCGATCAGGTAAACAAACCAGGTCATGCCCGAACTATGCCACAGGAAGCGACATGGTCTGTTGTCCGGTCTGCACTACTCTGAAGCATGCTGATTGCGGCTGAGGCACACGGCACACTAGAATCCATTAAAAATTACTAATATAAGTCACCACGATGCGCATACTCAGAAACCTCTCCCTGCCGCGCAAGCTGCAGTTGGCCTTCCTGCTTGTCTCCTTGCTGACAGTCGGGATTTTTACCGCCCAGTCCGTGTCATCGGCACGCCAGTCGGCCTTGCGTGCCATCGATGCCCAGCTGATGTCTGCAACCCGCAGCTATGTGCTGCTGCTGGGGGCGGATTATCACGACAAGCTGCCCCCGCGGGAGCAGGCAGATCTGCCTCGCAAGCATGCCGAGGCACTGAAACTCACCGAAGCGACCAAATTCCTGGGATTGAATTACCTCTACAGTTACGTCGTGCGCGATGGCAAGGTGCTGTACACCCAGGCCTCGCTGTCGGATGAGCAGGCCAGAGACCCGAGTTTCGAGTTTTATCTCAAGCCCAGCGATACGCCGGAAACCGATGCCGATGTGATCCGGGCCGTGCAGACGGGCCAGCCGGTCTTTCTGGAAAGCAATAATCCGCAGTATGGTGCCCTGCGCTCGCTGTTCCTGCCGCTCAAGAACGCACAGGGTGAATTCTACGTTGCCTGTGCCGACATCAGTGCCGAGTTGGTCGCGACACAGGTGCGCGCAGCGGGCCTGACCGCACTGGTGACCGGTGTGCTGCTGCTGCTGCTGGCCATCGTGGTGTCACTGCTGCTGGGGCGTGCACTGGCGCGCCCCCTGCTGCGTCTGCGCGACATGATGCAGGCACTGACCAGCGGACATGGTGATCTGACTATCCGGCTTGAAGTCGATTCCCGTGACGAAATCGGTGACATCGCCCGGCATTTCAATACCTTCATGGAACAATTGCGGCAGATGTTCCTGCTGTTGCGGGATGATACGGTCAAGCTGACCAGCGGGGTGCAGCAGCTCGGGCGAATGACCGAGCAGCTCTCCGAAGGTGCCCGCGAGCAGGCGGATACCGCCAGCGCCACGGCGGCTACCATCGAACAGATCACGGTCAGCATCAATCACATCGCGGATTTCACCCGGGATGCCAATGCCAATGCACAGGAAACCGGCAGGTTATCCGAGCGTAGCGCACAGAGCGTCACCGAGGTGGCGGGTGAGGTGGATGGTGCGGCGACCGCAGTGAACAATCTGGCCGGTGTGATGGCCGGGCTGGATCAGAGTTCTCAGCAGATCAGCGCAATCGCCGGGGTGATCAAGGACATTGCCGACCAGACCAATCTGCTGGCACTGAATGCCGCAATCGAGGCTGCCCGTGCTGGCGAGCAGGGGCGCGGCTTTGCCGTGGTGGCCGATGAAGTGCGCAAACTGGCCGAGCGCACCGGTACGGCCACCGTGGAAATCGACCGCATGATCGGCAGCATCCGCAGCCAGACCGATGAGGCGCTGGCCAGCATGCAGCAGACCCACTGCGCGGTACAGGATAGTGTCGGCAAGGCTGCCAGTGCGGCCGACCAGATCCGTGACATCCGTGAGCGCATGGCGCGTCTGGTTGAAGGCGTGGGCGAAATTTCCACGGCGGCCTCCGAGCAATCGGCGGCGACGACCATCATGGCGCAATCGGCCGAGCGCATCAGCCAGATGGCCCAGCAGGGCGAGCAGTCGATCAGCCTGGCCCGCCGGGTTTCGGATGATATGGCTGAACTTGCCAGCCAGTTGCAGGCCATGGTCGGGCGCTTCAGGCTGTAACTGCCGCCGTTTCAGGCGCCCGCAGGGCGGCTGGAAATAACCTAGACTGAAATCGTCTTTTGCCCGGAGCGGTTTCAATGAATATGCCTGCAGCGGTTGCCCAGACAGTTACCCCGCGAGCACTGGCCCAGGCCATTCTGGATGGTTTCAACCATCACTACCATGTGTTCCGGGCCAGTTGCCACCATGCCCAGGCCAATTTCGAGGCGGGTGATGCGGCCGCGCAGCGCGCTGCTGTGCGCGAGCGTATTGCCTACTACGATATCCGGGTGCGCGAGGCGACCGAACGCCTGAAGCGCGAATTTGCTGCCGACAGCCTGCCGGTAACGGACTGGGCGCGCATCAAGACCGAATACATCGGACTGCTCAACCAGCACAAGCAGCCTGAGCTGGCCGAGACCTTTTTCAACTCGGTGTGCTGCCGGCTGCTGCATCGCAGCTATTTCCACAACGATTACATTTTCTACCGGCCGGCCGTCTCCACCGAATACCTCGAGGCCGAGCCGCCAAGCTGGCGCAGCTATTATCCGACCCACGCCGACCTGTACCAGACCCTGGCGCGGGCCCTGGCCGATTTCGGCTTTCGCCTGCCCTTTGAAAATCTGCAGCGGGATCTGTGCCATGTGGTGCGGGCGCTGTACCGGCATCTGGGCAAGCTGCCGCGACTGGGCTACGGTGCGCACTTGCAGGTGCTGGTCGCACCATTTTACCGCAGCAATGCGGCCTATGTGATCGGCCGGCTGCGCTGCAATGGGCAGGACCAGCCTTTTGCCTTGGCACTCTATCGCAGTAGTGCTCGCGAGCTTTACATTGACGCGGCGCTGTTTGATCCGCTGATGGTGCGGCAGCTGTTTTCCATGTCGCGCGCGTATTTCCTGGTCGATATGGAGGTGCCTTCGGCCGTGGTCGGCTTCCTGCACGAGCTGCTGCCGGACAAGTCGCGCGCCGAGCTCTATACCATGGTCGGGCTCGGCAAGCAGGGCAAGACCATGTTCTACCGCGAGCTGATGCATCACATGCGTCATTCCAGCGATCTGTTCCAGTTCGCTCCAGGCATCAAGGGCATGGTGATGATCGTGTTTGCGCTGCCCTCGTTTCCCTTCGTGTTCAAGGTGATCAAGGACGTGATCGCGCCGCCCAAGGAAGTCAGCCGGCAGCTGGTGCGCGAAAAATACCAGCTGGTGAAACAGCATGACCGGGTTGGCCGCATGGCGGATTCACTGGAGTTTTCCGATGTGGCATTGCCGCGTGCGCGTTTTGCTCCGGAGCTGCTGGATGAGCTCAAGCGGCTGGCGCCGAGCATGGTCGAAGAAGACGGCAACACGGTGGTGATCCGCCATCTCTACATCGAATGCCGCATGCAGCCGCTGAACATCTGGCTGGATACGCACAGCGGGCAGGACATCGAGGACAAGGTGCGCGATTACGGTAATGCGCTGCGCGAGCTGGCGATTGCCAACATCTTCCCCGGTGACATGCTGTTCAAGAATTTCGGCATTACCCGGCTCGGGCGCGTGGTGTTCTACGACTACGACGAGATCGAATACATGACCGATTGCGATTTCCGCCGCATTCCGCCGCCACCGTCACCCGAATTCGAAATGAGCGGGGAGGCCTGGTATACCGGCAACAAGGGCGAGGTGTACCCCGAGGAATTCGGTACCTTCCTGTTGACCCATCTGCCGGTACGCAAGGCCTTCATGAAATACCATCGCGATTTGCTGACCCCCGAGTTCTGGCAGCAGGCCAAGGCGCGCATCCAGGCCGGCCAGCATCAGGACTATTACCCGTACCCGCAAAGCCTGCGTTTTCCGCGGCAGAGCTGCGCGGAGCCGCCAGCAGGCGGCCGCATCTGTGGCTAAGATGAAACACGATAGTCATCTGGACGGGATGTGGCCATGACAGGATGGAAGGCACTGACTGCACTGCTGCTTGCGCTGCTGCTTGTCCCAGCCCAGGGCATCGAGGTGCTCAGGGTGCTGGCATGGCCGGGCTACGCGGAAAAGGAACAGGTCCGCCTGTTCGAGAAGAAATACAACGTCAGTGTTGTGGTGTCGTATGTGTCTTCCGATGACGAGCTGTGGCGGCGGGTCAGCAAGAATAACGGTGGCAATTTCGATGTGGTGGCGATCAATACCGCCGAATTGCAGCGCCTGATCGACCAGAAACTGGTACAGCCCATCGATGCTGGCCGCGTGCCCAATCTGGCCCGACAGCTGCCGCGCTATCGCACCATTCCCGCGCTCAGCCGCAATGGCCAGCGTTTCGCCGTGCCGTATGCCCACAGCGAGATGGGGCTGATCTACAACCGCCAGCTGGTCAGTGTGGCCCCGCAATCACTGGCGGAATTGTGGAATCCGAAATACCGCAATCAGGTGCTGGCTTACGATGGCAGTGCGCACAATTTCAGCATTGCGGCGCAGCTGCTCGGGTTTTCCGATCCGTTCCATCTCAGTGCCGAGCAGATGCAGCAAGCCATGGTCAAGCTGATCGAGCAGCGGCCGAATGTTCTGGCCTACTACAAAACGCCGGAAGAAGTGGTCGACCTGTTCAACGAAAACAAGGTCGCGCTGGTCTATGCCAACTATGGCGAGCAGCAGGTGCAGCTGCTGCGCAAGGCAGGCGCGGATATCGGCTATGTGATTCCGAAGGAAGGTGCGCTGGCCTGGCTTGATTGCTGGGCCATCCTGCGTGGCGCGCGCAATCGCGAGCTGGCACATGCCTGGCTCAATTTCAGCCTGGATGCCGAAATGAGCCGGCAGCTGGTTGTCGAGCAGGGCCTGGGCAATACCCTGCAGGATAGTGATGCCCTGTCATCCGGGGACAAGATCATCTGGCTGGAGCCAGTCGAAAATCCCGCCGAGCGAGCCAATCTGTGGGCTCGCATTCTCGGCGGGCATCGTTCCTCTCGACCCTAGCAGGCTGTTTTCAACAAGCTGCTGGGTGCTCGCTCAGCCTGCCTGTGCCGCCAGCGCCGGCATCGGCTTCAGTTTCAGCAGCCACAGACCCAGCACCACACCCTGGCCGGCCAGTGCCATCACATAGTGCGCGGGAGCCAGCGGGTTGTCTTTCATCCACAGCGAAACCATTACCGGGGTCAGGCCACCCAGCACGGCATAGGCGACGTTGTAGGAGAAGGACAGACCGGTAAAGCGCACCTCGGCCGGGAAGGCACAGATCATCACAAAGGGCACTGCACCGACAATGCCGACACTGAAGCCGGCCAGTGTGTACAGCGCATACAGATTGGCCGCACCCGCCGCGACATCGCTGTAGAACAGATGGGTACACACGCCCAGCAGCAGCGAACCGGCGATAAAGGTGATACCTGCGCCGACACGGTCGATGACCCAGCCTGCCAGAACGCAGCCCAGCGTCAGCGCGACAATCGCCAGGCTGTTGGCCTGCAGCGTCACGGCTGGCGCAATGCCGAACTGCTTTTGCAGCAGCGGCGGAGTCATCAGGATCATCACCACGATGGCCGCAGACAGCAGCCAGGTCATCAGCATCGACAACAGTACGCTCTGGCCGTGTTCACGCAGCACCTTCTTCAGCGGCAACTCCTCCGCCAGTGCCTTGCGCGCCTGCAGTTCGGCAAACACCGGCGTTTCCTCCAGCCAGCGGCGCAGGTACATCGCCAGCAGGCCAAAGGCGCCGCCCAGCAGGAAGGGAATCCGCCATGCCCAGGCGCCGATTTCCGCCGGGGTGTAGTAGCGGTTGATGAAGGTGGCAATCAGCGATCCCAGCAGAATGCCGAAGGTCAGCCCGGCGGTCAGTGTGCCGCAGGCAAAGCCGACATGGCGGCCAGGAACGTGTTCGGACACGAACACCCAGGCGCCGGGCACTTCTCCGCCAATCGCCGCACCCTGCAGGATGCGCAGCAGCAGCAGCAGGATCGGCGCCCAGATGCCGAGCTGGGCATAGGTGGGCAGCAGCCCCATCAACAGTGTCGGCACCGCCATCAGGAAGATGCTCAGCGTGAACATGCGCTTGCGCCCGAGCAGATCGCCAAAGTGCGCCATCACGATGCCCCCGAGCGGCCGTGCCAGATAGCCGGCGGCAAAGATGCCGAAGGTCTGCACCTGGCGCAGCCAGTCGGGCATGTCCGGCGGGAAAAACAGCTTGCCGATCACGACCGTGAAGAAGACAAAAATCACGAAGTCGTAGAATTCCAGCGCGCCGCCCAGCGCCGCCAGCCCCAGTGTGCGGTAATCGTTGCGATTCAGTGGCCGGTGTGCGCCGGCGAGTGGAGTGCTCATCCCGATGATCCCTGTATTGGTGTAGGTGTTATCCCGGGGATTGAAGCACAAAGCCCCGCGCCTTGTCCTTGCCGACGGGCGCGGGGTGTGGCGGCTGGGGCTCAGTTGCCGCTTTGCGGAGCCGCCTCGGCTGAGGCCGGTGTCAGCGAAGCCTGCTGGCGTACCCGTGGCGGGCGCGGCGTGTCGTTGCCCCCCAGGCTGCTCCAGTCGAGTTTGCGGGTCAGGATCATCACGGCAGCCAGCAGGCCGAACAATGTCAGGCTACCCATCAGCAGGGCCATGTCCTCGGATTGCAGGATGCCGTAGAGCAGGCCGTACAGCGTGGCCAGTACCGCCGCGAAGCCACTGCCGCGACGCCAGCCGGCAAGCATGAAGCTGACGTAGTAGCCCAGCAGAGCCACCGAGGCGCTCGCGGCAATCCAGTAGGCGTAGGCAAAGCGCAGATGCTCGGACAGGGACAGAGTCAGCAGGAAGAACATCGCCAGCGACAGGCCGACCAGGGCGTACTGCACCGGATGTACCGACAGGCGCTTCATCACTTCCATCAGAAACACCGCGCCGAAGATCAGCAGGATGAACAGCTCGGCATATTTCTGCGTGCGCTCGTTCAGGACATAGCGGTCAACCGGATCGATCAGCCGCAGGCCGAGCTGGGATTCGCTGCCGCAGTGTGCGACGGCGGCGGCTTCATTGTTTTCGGCGGTGCAGGACTTGCTGGCACTGGCGCCGCCGGTAGCCAGCTCGCTGGTCTGCCAGCGAGCACTGAAGCCCTGCTGGTTGACCTGGCGGGATACGGGCGCATAGCTGCCGGAAAAGCTCGGGTGCGGCCAGTTGCCGGCCAGCTGCACGCTGCTTTCCTTGCCAACCGGTTGCAGCAGCAGTTGTGAGGTGCCGGCGAGCTGCAGCTTGAGCTCGAAGGCCAGCTCTTGCGCTGCACCGTTCCAGTCCAGCGGCGCGTGCACGCCGCTGCCGAGGCGATCGATGCCGCTGCCGGGCTCGAAGGTAATGTCACTGCCGGCAGAACCCTTGAGCTGGCGGATGCCGCGCACGTCGCTGATTCCCATCGCGATAAAGGGCTGGCCAACGCGGGTGCTGACCCGTTCGCGGTTGGACGCAGGCGCGCGCTGCAGGGTGCTGCGATCCGGCAGGGTGAAGCTGCCGCTCAGTTGCAGTGCGCTATCGTAGACCGGCGCTTCGAAAATGCCCCGGCGCAGGGCTTCGACACTGAGCTTGCCGTCGGCGGCAAAGCGCTCGGGAGCGATGATCAGCTGCATGTCGTTGCTGCTTTCTTCCCAGCGCGTGGCCGTCACCGCCCCCTTGCTGTCGGTGATGTCCTTCAGCGTGGCGACGGTTTCGGTATAGGGGATGACCAGGAAAGGCCCGTTGATGATCTGCTCGCCCGCGCTGAATTGCGCGATTTCCTGGCGTACTTCGGCAGCGCGCTGCTGCCGTTCGTTCAAGAGCGAGCGCACAGCGCCCATGATGACCAGTAGCCCGACAATCAGCGCCAGGCAGGTGAGAATTTTCCAGACAAGTTTCATCGCAATCTCCAAGACGGGCCTGCAGCAGCCCGGACAAGGCCAGCATGACAGCGGCACATGGAGGTGCGATGGAGCGAATGTGGAGATTGTGTGGAGATGCGGCGAACCGGGGGGCGGAGCCGGTTTGCCGCAGCAGTATTTGGCCGCGGGCATGTCCGGGGGGCGCTGGCCGGAGGGAAAACACCGGCCTGGCCTTGCCGGCGTTTTTAGCCGGGCCTGCGGGAAAAGGGCGCGCAGGCGCGGATTCAGCCGGCGCTGGCCTGCTTACTGCGGGGTCGCGGGCTTGCTGCTCTCGCTGTCGGCAGTTTGCCAGTGCTGACGGACGACTCGCAGCCAGCGGCGGCGGGATCGGGCAAGACTGCGGGTGCGGCGCATGGGGCTCTCCAGTTGGGCGGCGGGGGGAAAGTGCGCGCATTGTAAGCCTGTGCCGGCGCGCCACCCTGTAAGGAAAATGTTACAGAATGCGCGTAGTCGCCCTGCGGGAATGACGCTTATGCCAGTGGCAAACGCAGCCTTGCCGTCACCCCGCCCGGCGAGTTCGCCAGTGTGATGCTGCCGCCGTGCAATGTGGCGATGGCCTGGGTAAGCGCCAGCCCGAGGCCGGTACTTTTCTGTCCGGTGGCCGGGCGCGGCAGCGAGTAAAAGCGCTCGAACAGGCGCGGCAAGGCATAGTCGGGTATGGCCTCGCCTTCATTGAAGATACTGAGCTCCAAGCCATTACCCGCTTGGGTAATTGCAATGTGGAGCCGGCCGCCGGCCGGGGTGAAATCCAGCGCGTTCTGCAGCAGATTGCGGATCGCCTGCTCCAGCAGGAAGCGCTCGCCCATTACGTGATCATCCGGCCACGGCGCGTGCTCGATCACGCAATGGCCGCTTTGCGGTGCCAGTGCCTGCAGCACACCATCGACCAGCTCGCCCAAAGCGAGGGCTTGCGGTTCGTGCAGGCTGCGCCGCGCCTCCAGCGTGGCCAGCTGCAGCAGGTAATCGACAATCTGCTGCATCCGCGCGGTTTCCGTGCAGATATGCCCGACAAAGCGTGCGTGATCAGTGGCATCCAGATCCTCATCGAGTAGCTCGGCTGACGCGCGGATGCCGGCCAGTGGCGACTTCAGCTCGTGCGTCAGCGCGTGCACGTAGTTCTCCACATAGGCCTTGCCTTCCAGCTTCTCGCGCATTTCCCCGAGCGCCTGCGCCAGCGTCGTCAGCTCGCGGTTGGCGACAAAGTGCGGCACCGCCACCGGCTTGCCCGCGCCAACGTCATGCGCGAAATCGGTCAGTTTGGTGATGCCACGGCTCAGCCACCACGAGAAGCCCGCGCCCAGCAGCAGGCCGACCGCCAGCAGCAGTGCGCCGGCCCGCCACAACTTGCCTTCGCTGCGCTCGATGTAGGGCTGCATTGCCCAGTTCGGCCGCGCCACGGTCAGCACACCGACGATCTTATTGCCATCGCGAATGGGGGCGGCGACGTGCATCACGGTGGACAATTCATCGTTCGGATCGGCGCGGGTACTGCGCGCCCCGTACTGGCCGCGCAGCGTGCGATACACATCGCGCCACTGGCTGTAATCCTGCCCGACCGCCTGACCTGCTGAATCGAGCAGAACCAGTCCTTTTGCATCGGTAATGGTCACGCGCAGAAAGGTGCGGTCGCGTTTCACCCCCCAGACATTGGCTTCCGGGTCGCGCGCAGCAAAGGCCTGCAGCGCGGCGGCGAAGCGGCTGTCGCTGAGCTGCCCGGCGACAAAATCGGCCTGTACCGCTTCGGCGAGCAGATTGGCTGTGTCGATCAGCACTTCCTCGGTCGACTGGCGCACCGCCGGCTTGATCTCGTCACCGACGAGCCTGAGCAGCAGCACCGCCAGCAGGGCGACGAGCAGGAAGTAACCGAGGAAAATTCGCAGGGAGAAGCGCATTGTTACTTAAAACGACCTCTTCTTTCTTAACCCGAATTTTTCGTAGATTGGGCTAGGCGTGCTATTTCAGGTGGAGGGGTACGATAAAAAACGACCGTTTGATTGTCGGGTAATTTTCTTCTGTCCAGTTCAAACAAACTAGTCGCTGTGATGAGCTGGTCCCAGCGCTTGAAGCGGTAGCGATTTGGGAAATGTTCAGGGTGATGCTTGCGGATGTAGTTGATAGCGTCGTTGAGCTTGGTCCAGCCCTCAATCGCTAGTTTCTGCTCGGCCTCACGCAATGCGGCCACTACGGGTGTCCACTGCCACGTATGCTCACGCCCCCCCGAGGGGTCAATGCCATACACTAAATAGTTCTTATACTCTGGGGACTGGAAAAACTTAGCCATCTCCGTTTGCGCCTCACCCAGTGTATCGAGGTGAGCTTTTATCTCTTCACATTGCACGCGAACTTGCGCATAACAATCATCCAAATAATCGGATGCACTGGTCAGCGAAGCTTCATCTTGGAAGTCAAACCGCTCAAAAAAGTGATGCACCAACCCATTGCGCATTTCAACTAAGGTGCTGAGCTGCCCCCTGACTCTTTCAAATTCTTCGGGACTAACTTCGGTTGTAAAGCTGAATCTGACCCTGCTTTTTCCATCACCTGGCTCGTCTTCGCCTATGCAATCAGGCTCGCCGTCTTGTCCATCGGCTTTAGGCAAAAACACATCCCCACCTGTGAATTGCTTTACCAACTGGCCGAGTGTTTTGGCGCGAACCGCTTCCTTGTTGTCTTCCAAGGTGTTGCGAAAGCCATCATCGGTTTGCACCGTTTCGTAATTTGAATGTGCCAAAAGGACCTTCAGGCTACGCTCATACCATTGGAGCAAGAGAACCACCCGACCCAGCTTGCGCTGTACGTCGCGTATTAAATTGTGAAGGGGTTTAATGGGGCCAAATGGCATGGCTTGTTCTCTTTATCCGCGTGAATAATATTGGGCAGGCCACGGGTTTTTAAGTATTTCCAACAACTATTGCCCTTTGCCCAATTCCAGCGCATACCCAAACCCCCGATGCGTGGCAATCGGGTCGGCATCCGGCGTGATTGCGCGCAGCTTGGCGCGCAGGCTCTTGATGTGGCTGTCGATGGTGCGCTCGAAGCTGTCTTCCGCCGCTTCGCCCAGCGCGTCGAGCAGTTGCGCGCGGCTGTAAACGCGCCCCGGGTGGGCTAGCAGTGTGCTCAGCAGGCGGTATTCCGACGGTGTCAGCGCCAGCGGCTGGCCACGGTACAGGATGCGCAACCCTTGGGTATCGTGCTGAAAGCCTTGTTGAATATTGTCTACGGCTGAATGGGTGGCTGGGTTTGCTGCGCTGCGCTTGAGGATGGCCTTTACCCGGGCGGCGACTTCGCGCGGGCTGAAGGGTTTGACGACGTAGTCGTCGGCGCCCAGCTCCAGCCCCAGAATGCGGTCGAATTCCTCGGCGCGCGCGGTCAGCAGCAGCACCGGCAGCGTTTCATTGTGCCGGCGCAGGCGCTTGAGCACCTCGAAGCCGCTGTCATCCGGCAGGCCAACGTCGAGGATCAGCAAATCAATGCCACCTGCCGCCAGCGTCGCCTCGCCATCGCGCGCCAGCGCTGCCCACTGCACTGCATGGCCGTCGCGCTGCAGCGCGAATTGCAGCGTGTCGGCAATAGCGGGTTCGTCTTCGATGAGGAGGATGCGGGCAGGCTGATTCATGTGCGGTAGCAATGCAGACGATGGCATGAGTGTGCACTAGCGCGGCTTGCTATTCCAGCAAGGCCGCACGTGGGGCGGATGCGGCGTGTGCTTGCCATCACTGCGGCCGGATTTCCCGGAAATGGCGCAGGATGAAATAGAGCTTCACCCCGTCGCACTGATCGATGAACACGCCTGCGGCATCCAGAACGCGGGCGGCCAGTGCGAGGCATTCCAGCGCCTGGGCGTGGCCACCGGGGATGAGGAAATCGGTCAGCAGCGACAGATCATGGGTATCGCCGAAGTCGTACACGCCCTTGAGGGGCGCGGTGGCCGCAGCAGGCAGCGTGTCATTGGCCCAGCCCCAGAGGAATTCGTCATACTCAACCAGCGTGCCAGCGACGCACAACTCGGCCATGACCTGCCGTTGCGGGGTGGTGAAGGTGAGTGTGGCGGTGTCCAGATCCCACTGGTAAGCCGCGCCCTTGAGTTGCCAGTGTTCCTGCCAGCGCGCATTGCGCGCCTGCATTTGCTTGACCGCATCACGACTCCATGCGGACCAGTCGATGGGCTGCATGGGCTTAGTCAAAACCATTGATCGGGTTCTGCTCAAGGCGCTTGTCGATCAGCTCGAAGGGATCGCGGAGGCTGGACGTCGACCAGCGCGCAACGACGGCTTTCTTGCGGCTGCTGGCGGTGAGGTCAAGCAGTTGCAGTTTGGGGGACCAGCCCTTGTTCTTGCTCGGGACGACCTCCCAGCGCCATTCGCCGTAATACTCGTGATGCTGGCGCGTGCCGTCCTTGTTCCAGCTGCCGGCAAGCGACTGGCTGTACCACGCCGGGGCGCAGGCGCGGTCGTACAGCGCTGTTTCGCCGCCGACCGTGTATTGCGGTTCGCGGTAGCGGATCGGCGCGCTCAGCAGTGCGGGTTTTTCCAGCTCGATCAGGCGTTGCTCGACAAAGCGGCCGCCACCACCGGCGTAGCCTTCCATCCAGCCGGTTTCCAGATTCAGAAAGACGCGGTCGGGCAAGGCGGCAAAGCGCTGGACGGTCAGGCGCTCCGGCATGGGGTTGCCGCCGGTGGCCGGCAGGCCACCCAGCGCGCAGCCGGTGTCGCTGGGGATGGAGGTATAGGCCAGCACCTGCGGCTTGCCCTGCTCCGGCCAGCGGCCATCGGGCAGTGCAATGATGAACACCAGCATCTGCGGTGTCTCGGGCAGGAAGGTGATATAGGGCAGGAGCCCTTGCCCATCTTTTTCACGCAGGCTGATCGAGTAGGGCAGTACCAGGGCAAAACGGTCGGGCTTGTCGAGCGCAAAGAGGGCGACGCGACTTTCCGAATAGCCGGGGTCATCGAAACTCACATAGGCGGGCGGCGTGCCAAGCAACTGGGTGAAGACTTCGACGGGCGGAGGCAACGCCATGTCGAGCGGCTGGCCGGCTTCGCGCGGCAGGTCGCGGCCTTCCATCTGCGCCTGCCAGTTGCGCTTGGCCTTGGCGTGTTTGGCGTTGCATTGCGCGGCCTCGGCCAGATTCTGCGCGTGGCAGACGACTGCGGCGTGCGCGGGGAGGGCAAGGGGGCAGCCGAGCAGGGCGGCCAGCAGGGCAAGGGTTCGCATCGCTATTTTCCGAGGTGGCTGAAACTGGCGCGCCAGCGGGCGTCGCTGTGCTGCATCAGCGCGTGCCAGTGCTGCAGTGCGACCTGCTTGAGGGCGGCGGGCGCCTGCGCAAAATCGGCATCGCTTTCATAGCAGCCGGGCAAGGCCCAGTCGGCTTCACTCCAGCTGCTGTCTTTCATGCGCTCGCGGGTGCTTTTTTGTGCCGCTGTACTGCAGTCCTTCAGCAGCGGCGGGCCGACAAACTCGCCGGTTTCCTCGTCGCGGTAGAGCACGCCATAGCGATCCAGTCCGCGCAGCGCGTATTTCTGCGCGCCCGCATGCGTGATCAGCTTGTAGGTGTAGGGGCTGACATCACTGGTGCAGGTCATGCTGTAGCCCAGCAGGGTTTCCGCTCGGCCATCGCCATCGGCATCGACCACACGGGTGGCTGACAGATCGAAGGCCGCAGCCACGTCGAAACCGCAATCCTGCACGCTGTCATTCAGCAGCCACAGCCGGCGCGGTTTGGCGCCGCCCAGCTGGTAGTGGGCGGCGGCAAGGTAGGCCGAGCGACTGCCGTCAGGCGCTTCCTCGGTGACCTTGCCTTCCTCATTCCATTCACTGAGCAACAGCAGGTTGTCACCGTCTGCATCTTGCCAGCGCAAGGCATCAACCAGCTTGCCGCGCAGCTCGACGCCGGCGGGCAGCTCCGTCTGTTTCAGGTGACGGATGGCCGGCCCGCTGGTTGCCGGGGCACTGGCCGTCGCGGCGGGGCTGGCGCTGGCCGGCGGGGTCGGGTCGGTTTTGCTGCAGGCGGTCAGCAGCGCCAGCAGCAGGGCGATAAACAGGGGACGCATGGGGCGGAAGAATCGGGCAAAGGCCGATCTTGCCTTGCATCAGCCTTGCCGGCAAGTTACCACGATCACGCCGGCAGAATGGCGAGCACCGCCTCCGGCGGACGACCGAGGGCGGCCTTCTGGCCATCGACGACGACAATTGGCCGCTCGATCAGGCGCGGGTGGGTGTGCATGGCGGCAAGTATGGCGGCGTCATCCAGCGCGGGGTTGGCCAGCTTTAGCTCGCTGTATTCCGCTTCCTTCGTGCGCAGCAGTTCGCGCGGGGTGAGGCCGAGCAAGGTCACCAGCTCAGCCAGTTGCCGTGTATCAGGCGGGGTCTTCAGGTATTCGATGACCTGCGGGGTGATACCCCGCTGTTCCAGCAGGGCGAGGGTTTCGCGCGATTTGCTGCAGCGCGGGTTGTGGTAAATGGTGACGGACATGCTGTTTCCGGAGAAAGTGTTGCCGCCATTCTACCCAAGCCAGAGCAGAACTAAGCAGTGCCGCACAGGTCTGTTAGTATTCCTTGAGCCTTTGCTGACCCCGAGCTGTCCATGCGCCAACGCCTTGCCCGCACACTGCGCTTTGCCCTGCTGAAGGCGACCGGCCGGCTGCCGCAGCGTCCGCAGGACGTGCATGGTGTCGAGGAAGGGGTGCCGGGGCTGTTTGCCCGCCTGCTGGCCGAGCGGGTCGGCGCGCACCCCGGCCAGAGTGGCCTGACCCCGCTGGAAGACGGCGAGGAAGCGCTGCTGGCACGGCTGGTGCTGATCCATAACGCTGAATCCACCCTCGATCTGCAGTACTACATCTGGCGCAACGATCTGACCGGCACGCTGCTGCTGCTGTTTTGCCTGCAGGCTGCCGACCGGGGGGTAAAGGTGCGCCTGCTGCTTGATGATCTGGGCTCGCAGCCTGGTGATGCCTTGCTGCGCGCACTCGACAGCCACCCGAATATCGAAATCCGGCTGTACAACCCGGTGGCATGGCGTCGCTGGCGCTGGGTGGGGCTGCTGCTGGGGGCGCTGCGGCTGAACCGGCGCATGCACAACAAATCGCTGACCGTCGATCGTACGGCGACCATCATCGGCGGGCGCAATATCGGCGACGAATATTTCGGAGCCAATGCCCAGGTCGATTTCCATGATCTGGATGTGCTCGGTGCGGGTGAAGTGGTGGGCGATGTTGCCGATGCCTTCGAGCTGTACTGGGAACATCGGCTGTCGCTGCCGGTCGAGGTGTTCTACCGCCGGCCTCTGCCGGAATCCGCGCTGGCCGCGGCCCGTGTGCAACTGCAGCAGCGTCTGGAGGCGCAGCATGGTTCGGGTTATCTGCAGGCGCTGGGCGAGCGGCTGGCCGATGCCAGCCAGCGGCAGCAGGTGGCGGGATTGTACTGGGGCAAGGCCGACGTGCTGTTTGATCATCCCGACAAGACGCTGGCTGCTGCCCCGACCCTGACGCTGACCGAGCAGTTGCAGCCCCTGATGGATGACTCGCGCCACCAGCTCGATATTGTTTCCCCCTATTTCGTGCCCGGCCTGAAAGGCGTGCTGTGGCTGCGCAAACAGGCGCAGCGTGGTGTTGGCGTGCGCATTCTCACCAATTCGCTGGCCGCCACCGATGTGACGGCCGTGCATGCCGGCTACGCCCGCTATCGCCGCCTGCTGCTGAGTGCCGGTGTGCAGCTTTACGAATTGCGCCCCGACCCCAGCCAGCACATCGTGCGGCGCAAGTGGCTGGGGCGCTCGCGTTCCAGTCTGCACGCCAAGACCTTCGTGCTTGACCAGCGGTATGTGTTTATCGGCTCGCTGAATTTTGATCCGCGCTCGATGGCCATCAACACCGAAATCGGCGTGATCTTCGACAGCCCCGCGCTGGCCGCCCGGCTGGGCGAGCGCTTCGAACGGCTGCTCAAGCAGGAAAGCTACGCGCTGGAGGTGCGCCGCACAGGCTTGCGCTGGCGTGACGTATCGGGCGTGCGCAACTGGAAGCACGAGCCACATACCGGCCCGCTGCAGCGCCTGTGGGTGGGGCTGCTGCAGTTGCTACCCATCGAATCCCAGTTGTGATGTTGGGTATATTGCTGTAGCCATTAGAATTAGCTGGTTATGTGGCTATAGATTGGTTGGTATTGCGCTGCCGGTGTACGGTGAGCGCGCTGTGCCAGCAGGTGAGCAACACCGCAATCCAGATCGGCCCGTAGGTGCCCAGATCGGTGCTGTGGAAAGCTTCGCCCAGCAGTCCGATCGACAATACGAACAGCAGCGCTGGCTCCAGATAACCCAGAATCCCCAGCACCCCCAGCGGCAGCAGCCGGCTGGAGGCCAGGTAGCTGGCAAAGGCAATTGCAGTCAGGATGCCCAGCCCCGGCAGCAGCAGCCACAGACCGGGGCGATGTGCGAATTGCTGCACGATGCCACCATTGGCCAGCGCCCAGATGGCCCACGGCAGGATGAACAGGATTTCCAGCAGGAAGCCACCCACCGGCTCGAGCTTCACTGCGCGGCGGATCATCAGGTAGGGCGGGTAGCCCAGCGCGGTCAGCAGGGTCACCCACGAAAAGGCCTGATGCCGCCAGAATTCATGCAGCACGCCCAGCGCGGCGATGCCGACCGCCAGCCATTGCAGCGGCACCAGCCGTTCGCCGTAGAAAACCCGGCCGATCACCACCATCACCAGCGGCAGCAGGAAATAGCCGAGGGTGACCTCCAGCAGCCGCCCTTCCAGTGGCGCCCACATGAACAGCCACTGCTGGATGCCCAGCAGGACGGCATTGGCCAGCAGCGCCAGCCACAGCAGGGGCTCGGATTTCAGGCGTGCCAACGTCTGTCCGAACCGTGGCCAGTGCCGCAGCAGTGTCAGCAGCAGCAGCATCGCCGGGATGGTCCAGACAATCCGCCAGGCAAACACCTGCTCGCCTGATAGGGGCGCCAGCCAGGCGCTGTAGCCACCCAGTGCGGCGAACACGACAGAGGCGGTGACGGAGAGGGCCAGGCCACGGGCAGGCAGCATGCGTACTCGCAACAAAAACAAAACCGGCCATCATGGCAGTACTGCTGCCTGGCCGGCAATCCATGCTTTCCGCAATGCCGCTGCGCGGCTTGCGGACTGGTGATTCAGTGATGAACGAGCGGGCTGACTTCCTTCGGGCGCGATTGCTGCAGGTCGTGATGCAGGGCTTCGTCCTGCATGCCGTGCCAGAAGACATGCGCTGCCAGTGCGCCGCTGTGGTCGTTGATCTGCTGCCAGGCGCGTACGGCATCGGCCGGTCGCTCATACATGATGATCGATTTGTGGGCTTCAATCGCCTGCGATTCGGTCACCATGCCGATATCGCTGAGGTAGTCGATCAGCTGCGAGCGCCCCTTGGTGGTGCGCTCATCGGCGTGGTCATACATCAGAAACAGGAAGGCTTGGGGCAGTTCGCGCGAGGCCATGCGCAGAAAGTCGACACGGGAAAGAATACTGACCTGGCCGCGGGTGGAGGTGCTGTTCGGCATGATGGAACTCCTGACTGGAAAGGGCAGGGAAGACAGCACGGGTTGCATGCTGTCCCATGATTCTTTCTAGCAGGCGTGCTGCGGGGATGCCGGAAAAGATCAGTCGCTGTCGCTGGCCGTCGTGCTGACGCTGAATGCCGCGCGCCATTGGTCCATGTCCTGGCGCATGCCATCCAGCCGGCGGGCATTGCTGCTGCCAGGCGTGATGCCGGGGTTGGCAGGCTGCTGCAGCGCCCAGACATACAAGCCATTTTCACCCAGCCATTGCGCCTGCAGCTCCGGATTACTGGACAGTTGTTCCTCCCAGGCCGCGCGCGGGTAGACCACCAGTCGTGCCAGTACGGCCGGATGCCCGCCGGTATCGGCCCAGTTGAACTGGGTGAAGGCGGTTGCGCCCGGTGCCAGCAGCGCAGCGGTTTCATCGCGCACGAAGCCCAGCTTGATCTGTTCCATTGGCCAGCTGGCCGGCAGCTGCAGGCGGATGCCTTTTTCCGCATTTTCCCAGAGGGGCCCGTTCTGCCGCGTGCATGGCTGCTGCTGTTTCTGGCGAACCACGACCGGGGTGGTGGCCAGCGTGATCTGCAGGTTCCGGTTGCCGTAGCGCGGCGCCCCATGGTTGCGTTGTGCAGGCAGGATGGTGGTCTGCCCGCCCTGCGTGATGGCCAGCTGCTTGCCCTGTCGCTGATAGCTGTAACTGAGCACACCGGCATCGCCGCAATCCAGCGTTTGCCAGAGCGCCGGTGCGGCAAAGGCCGGCAGCGGGAGGAGCAGCAGGGTAAGGCAGAGTCGTTTCAGCATGATGGGGCTTGTTCCTGTGTGACGCAGAAGGCTACTGCGTTAACGGCCTGATCCGCAGTAATTTATTACCGCTTCACCACGGCACGTGCCGCCGGATCATGCGCACCTGTGGCCGTTTCGCCGCCGTAATCCAGCACCTTGCCGGACTGCATGTCCAGTTTCAGGGTCAGTGTGTGCCAGCCCTGATTCTTCCAGCGAATTCGAGTCGCTGTTTCAGGGATGTGCAGCAGCCATACCGCGACGACCCCTTCTTCTTTCGAGTCGGCACAATCCGCTGGCGCAGGAGCTTTGCTGCCGGTTTCGAGGGCGCGATTTGCCGCTGCCGTCCAGCGCACCATGCAGCTGTTCTCGGGCACGTAGATATCGCTTTGCACCCTGGTTCCGGCTGGCAGGGTGATGTCCGGCAAAACGGTGAGGCTGGCCAGTGTGCAGTAAGCCAGACGCAGCGGCATGTCAGACAGGCTGTGTGTTGCCAGCGATTCACCGGCGGCGCAGTGCCAGCCATCCACCTGTCCGGGGGCGGCGAGGCTCAGCCTGTCGTAGCGCCAGTCAATGTGCGTGAGTTGCAGTCCTTGCCAGCTCACAGGACTGGAAAATTCCGCGCTGCTGGCCTCGTTCCAGTCTTCGCTGTAGCCCAGATCGATTTTGCTTCCCGCTGGCGCCAGAATGCCGCGCACCATACTGGCCTGTGCCAGCACCGGATGGCGGCGAATGTCTGCCTGCGCGCGCTCGATTGCGCCTTCACGGGCAGACTGTCTGAAATCAAAAACCACCAGGCCGATCAAGGCGTAGCCCAACAGCAGCAGCATCTGTATGCCGCGCAGCACGACGCGGTGTCGCCGCAGCCACTGTGCCAGCCGCCAGTCACGCTGGAAGGCGACGAGCAGCAGGATGCTGAGGGGTGGCAGCAGATAAATCAGAAGATAAGCCAGCAATGCGATGCCGAGCTCACCGACGGGGGCAAACATCATGGCAAGCGCTGTTTGTTTTGTGTAAGTAGATCGCGACTCTACCATGCGCTTATTGCCGGGGCTGTGAGTGCTGGCACAGTAGGCAGGCTGCGCGATTGCGCCGATAATGGCGGGCTTCACCGTCCTCCAGCCCGTTGCGCCATGACCAGCACCGTCCATCACGCCCACATGTTCAAATCCCATGTCTACGCCGGTTTCGAGCACGGCCCGCGCGTCATCATTCTCGGTGCGGTGCACGGCAACGAAATCTGCGGCACGCTGGCCATCGAGCGCCTGATGCGTGAACTGGATTCCGGCGAGTTGACCATCCTGCGTGGCCGCCTGACTTTGGTGCCGGTGACCAATCCGCTGGCGCATGCCAGGGTGCAGCGCAATGGCGATCGCAACCTGAACCGCAATCTGGCGCCGACCAATATCCCGCACGATTTCGAAGACCGCATCGCCAATGTGCTGTGTCCGTTGCTGGCCGATCAGGATGTCCTGCTCGACCTGCATTCGACCACCAATCCGCCGGGACAGCCCTTCATCATGCTCGGGCCGCAGAACAACAACGGCGAGCTGCTGCCGTTTGCCCGCGCTGCCGAGGAAGAGGCGCTGGCGTTGCGCCTTGGCCCCACGCGCATTGTCGAAGGCTGGCTCGACACCTACGCCGAAGGCGTGAAGACCCGGCTGGCCTATGCCGATGCCAGCCCGAGCCTGCGCGCGCGCATGCTCAGCACCGATCCCTGCTACGGCGTGGGCACCACCGAATACACCCGCATGCACGGCGGCTATGCCCTGACGCTGGAATGCGGCCAGCATGCCGATCCGGATGCACCGGAAGTCGCTTACCGTGCCATTCGCAACACGCTGGCGCATCTTGGCCTGATTGACGCGCCTGCACCCCAGCAACAACAGCAATTCGAGCTGCTCAAGCTCAGCCAGGTGGTCGACCGGCTCGATGAGGGAGACCGTTTCGTGCGCGAATGGGCCAGTTTCGATCGCCTGCAGGCTGGGGAAGTCATTGGTCACCGCGGCGACGGCACCCCGGTGGCCGCTCCGGACGACGGCTACATCGTTTTTCCCAGCCCGATCGCCGTGCCGGGCAATGAGTGGTTCTACTTTGCCCGGATCAGTGAGCGCAAGGTTGACGGCTTGCAGGGAAAAAGCAAACTCTGATCGGGTATTGGGCTGCAGGGCTTATAAATAAGAGGCTTTATGCATATACCCAATAAAAAACCGGGCTGAGCCCGGTTTTTTATTGGGTAATCCCGCCTAGAGGATTTCCAGCTTGATCAGCAACGACAGCAGCATGAGCAGGACATAGGTACCGCTGACCGCAATCAGGATCTTGCTGGCGGTCTTCGGGTTCTTGAAGAAGCTATCGGCAAAAGAGTTGGCAACAAACAGGGCGCCCAGGCAGATCAGCCAGCCATAGGACAAAAACCATTCGACGAGATCTTTCATGTTCCGGATATCCAGGAGTGCGAAGGGCACAGCGGTGCGGCATGTAATATGCAATTGTATGCGCTGATGTGACAATTTTCGTCATTTCTGGCGAAAAAAAACGCCATGACTGCGGCGAGCCTGCAACAACTGTTCCAGTTAGACGCCCCTCAACCTCGCCGCCATCGTGACAAGGCAAGGGGCGCGGGGTATATTTTCAGCTGCTGCCGCAATAGCTCAGTCGGTAGAGCAACTGATTCGTAATCAGTAGGTCGGGTGTTCGATTCACCTTTGCGGCACCAATAAAATCAAGGGGTTGGCGTTTCTGTGCTGACCCCTTCGTCTTTGGGTAGGCCGAGCCTTCTAGTGTGCTGCAGGCGCGGACGGCCGATTTGCTCCGGACGGAAACTGAATTAGTGCAGGTTCGCGTCGAGGGCGCCGGTCCGGCTGGTCAGTTTGCTGCTGCGACGCAGCATTTCCTTTTGCATCGCGCTGAATTGCTGCGAGATCTGATCCCGTATCACGCGCGTACCGACTTCGGCCAGCAGGCTTTGATTGGGCTCCCAGTCGCTGCGAAAGACGACCCGGGTAACATCCCCTCTCGTCATCAACTGCGTGCTGCTGCTGTATTTGCCCTGGGACTGGTCGAGCGAATGCGACAGGATCTCGTCCATGCCATGCAGTTCGATCGCGCGTTGCGAATCAAAATCCAGACTGAATAGCCCCAGATTTACGGCGCCTTTCTGTTCGACTCGCAGTTCGTGTGTTCCGGTGCTCAGAATCCTGCTGTGCTTGAGGCTGGGGACATACTCGCTCATGTGATCGAAATCGGTCAGTACGGCAAAGACGAGTGCTTGCGGAACCGGGGTCGTGAATTCTGCCGTCACCAGGATGTGCCCCTGCTTCGATTCGGCCTGCACCATGACTGCATCGTCTGCCCACAGCGGCGTGGCAAGCAAGAAGATGGCAATGCAGCAAAAGTAGCGAAACATGGCGGCAAGCCCGTTGTACGAATCGATACGCATGGTAACCGATGATTGCGATTGCGTGGAATGAGCGCACGCCGAAAGGTGGCCTTACCCGCCGAAGCAATCATGGCGATACGGCTGCCTGCGTATCTAGCTGCGCAGCAACTGCCAGCCGGCTGCAGTTACAGGTATGTCCGGCAGAACACTGGCGAGGTGCCGGTCGCCAAGTCGCAAATGCTGTGTCAGGACTGCCGCGAGAATCGCGCGATAGTCATTCAGTACCGGAACGTCCCGGCTCTGGTAGCGCTCGGACAGCCCCCGCCACTCACCGTGGATGCGTCCGCCTGCGATGTTGCCACCCAGTAGCCACATGACATTGCCGTGACCATGATCGGTGCCCCCGGTGCCGTTCTCGCGAATCGTGCGGCCAAATTCGGACATCACCAGCACCACGGTCTTGTCCCAATCTTGCCCCAGTTCGCGAGCCAGAGTGACCAGCCCCTTGCCCAGCGGCTCCAGCCGGTTGGCCAGCTGGCCTTCGCCGCTGCCCTGGTTGATGTGCGTGTCCCAGCCGCCGAGGTCGGCAAAGGCGATCTGCAAGGCCGGATTGCCGCGCAACAGCCGTCCCAGTCGTTGTGCGTCTCCGGCAAAGCCGTCGGGAAGTGGCGCCCCGCGGCTGGCTTCATCCATCTCGCTTTCCAGCGTCATGCGCAACTGCTCACGGCTATTGCGGGCGATCCGGTACTGCTGGCTGAGGCGGTCATTTCCCCGGTACAGCGCATCGAAAGCCGATGCGATGCGGGGGCGGTCGAGGGCACTCTGCCGGCTGGCTGCCTTGCCGCTGCCCAGTATGGTGACGGGCTGGGTGCCCGTGAGAATACGCGGTTGCGTTGCTCCCAGAGACAGCGCCCGGTCGCCGCTGCCCTGCGGGGGCAAGGTAGCGAGCAGCCGGTTCAGCCAGCCGGTGCCAGTGCTTTTAGTGCCGGGGGTGGCTGTTTCAAGATAATCCTGAGCGTCGAAGTGCGAACGCGTCGGGTCGGGTGAGCCGCTGGCGGGAATGAAAGCAAGCTGGCCAGCCTGCCATAGTGGTACTAGCGAGGCCAGTGCCGGATGCAAGCCGAAGCGCGCATCCAGCCGGATAGCGCCCCCTTCTTCGCCGGGGCGGGCGATTGCGATACGCCTGCGCTCCTGGTAGTAATCCGGATCGCTCCAAGGGGGCAGCACGCTTAGCCCGTCGACGGCCCCTCGCAAGAGAATTACGACCAGTTTGCGGTCAGTGGCCTGCCCGTTTGTACCGGCAGCCCAGGCGCTGCGTCCTACTGGTACGGTCAGTGCTGCCGACGCAGCCAGCAGGGCAAGAAAATCGCGGCGATTCATGGCAGCGCTCCTAGTAGTGCATGAATTCGGGACTGGCCAGCAGCAGCACTGGCTGCAGGGCGGGCGGGCTGCTGCGGATGACTTGCAAGGTATTAACCCCAAGTAGCGGGGTGATTTCGGCTTGCATGCGTTCGGGGTTGGCGAGCTCAGCCTCCCGGTCCAGTCGCCCCAGTCCGGCCTGCGTGGCAAAATCCAGCCGCTGTTGCATCGCCAGCGGATTCAGCCAGGCGGACTCGCTGACCTTGTAGCCATCCGGTGTCGGCCAACCATAGATGCCTTGTCCCATTTGCAGCAGTGCTGCCTGGACTGGCCGAGCCGGTGGCTGCGTTATGCCTTGCAGGCGCAGTGCTGAAATGACATAGCGGTAGGGTGTTTTGAAGCGCGGAGTCCGTGCCGATTGCCAGAATTCGGGGCTGGCAAAGAGGGTCTGGAGTACCTCGCGGATGTTGCCATCGCTATTTTGAAAGCGTCGTGCCAGCCGCGAGACCAGTGCCGGTGGTGGCGTATCGCTGACGAAAAATTGCGCCAATTCCCGGCTGATGTGCTGCGCCGTCGCCGGTGAGCGTGCCAGCACATCAAGCGCATGCTCGCCTTCGAGCAGCCCCTGATTGCTGATGGTCTCGCCCAGCCAGCGCTTGCTGCCGGTGTCATGCCAGCGCGGATTGAAGCGGAAAGCGGACTCAGGTGAAACCAGTGCACGGCGATCATAGGTCCAGCCGGTCAGCATGCGCGCCAGCTCGGTCACATCCTGCTGGGTATAGCCGCCATCCACCCCCAGCGTGTGCAGCTCCATCAGTTCCCGGGCGTAGTTTTCATTCAGGCCGCTGTCTTCACTACGTCGACTGCCGCTGGCCGCCGATTGCCAGTTATCCAGATAGAACAGCATGGCGGGGTGTTTCGCGGTGGCGCCCAGCAGATCGCGAAAGCGCCCCAGTACATGCGGGCGGATGGCTTCGCGCTCGTAGGCACCGGCCAGTGCCCGTACTTCGGCCTTGCCGCTATAGACATTGAAATGATTGAACCAGAACTCGGTCATGAGCTCTTCGAGCTGGCGAGGGCTGCGCAGCGCATGCTGCAGACGGCAGTCCAGATCGGCTTCGGCGATTTCGCGGAAGATCTCGCGCCGCAGCGCCTGCCGGCGTTCTTTTTCAGCCGTATCCGGCCGCCCGGCGCTGGCCAGCTCGCTTAACCTGGACAGGGCCTGCCGCTGGCGCTGCGCCAGTGCCGCAAAATCCCTTGCCGTTTCCGCCGGCAAGGCAATCCCTTCCGGCTGCAACTGTGCGGCGATCCAGTCGCGTGCGCCCAATTCCGTTACGCGGGTGACATCGCCGGCGGCCGGACCATAGCCCAGCCGGTTCAGTACGAACAGCGCGGTTTGCTGGTTGTGATCCTCGCTGGCCGCGTGAGCCAGTGGCAACAGGGCAAGCAGTACGAGCAGGGCAGACCAGTGGCGCAGCATGGCGGGCTCCGGCGTGGAAGGTGCTTGTCTTAACTGCTGCGGACGTATTCCGTTGACATCCCGGAACGGCCTGCTCAAGAAGGCGGAAGGCCGCTGCCGATTAGCCGCGCGTTTCGGCCAGCAGCTGGGCCAGCATGCTGCGTGCCTGGCTGGTGTAGCCGCCACCGAACAGGTTCACGTGATTGACGATGTGGTAAAGGTTGTACAGCGTCTTGCGTACGCGATAGCCGGGGTCGATGGCCCAGCTGGCGTGGTAGGCCGCCATGAAGCGCGGGCCGAAGCCGCCGAACAGCTCGGTCATTGCCAGATCACATTCGCGGTCGCCGAAATAGCAGGCCGGGTCAAAAATTACCGGCGTGCCGTCGGGCAGTCCGGCCGCATTGCCGCTCCAAAGATCGCCATGCAGCAGACTGGGCTGGGGCAAGTAGTCGTGGAAAAACACCGGCAATCGTTCCAGCAGCAGATCGGCATCCTTGCCGAAACGGCAGCCATTGCGGGCGGCCAGTGCGAACTGCGGCTCCAGCCGTTCCTCGCGCCAAAAGCTCACCCAGTCGTCGTGCCAGGTATTGGATTGCGGTGTGCTGCCGATGGTGTTGTCGATGTGCCAGCCGAATTGCGGTGTGGTGACGCGATGCACCCGAGCGAGAGCCTCGCCCATCGCCGCCGGCTCCGGGTTGTCGCCCATGTCCAGCCATTCCAGCACCAGCCAGGCCGTGTCACCGCTGACGCCGTCGGCAATTACTTCCGGTACGCGCATGCCGGCCGCCAGCGCACGAAGGCCTTCGGCTTCGGCAACAAACATATGATGCAATCGCGCGCGGTTGGTTTTCACGAAAAAGCGCTGCTCGCCATCGCCCAGCACAAAGGCCTCGTTGATGCAGCCGCCACCGACGCTGTGTTGTTGCCGGCTATGGAAGGGCTGGCCGGTGAGATGCGAAATTGCGTTTTCAAGATCGCGGATCAGGGTGCTCATGGCTACGGCTCGTTCGGCAATGGGTGGATGTCGCAGTGTAGGGTTTCGCCGTGACGTCCGGTTTGCGCTGCTGCAAGCCTGCTTACTGCGCAGGTTTCCCCGTGCACGGGGTGCCGTAGTCGATGCTCAGCTTCTGGCGTGTCTTGTCATAGGTCGCCTGGACCTGCACATAAGGCACGCCAGCCACGATGCTGGGGTGCGCACAGGTTTCGGCACTGGACGGATCGATCAGGGTCGAGGCATAGACCGACCAGCCGTCCGCGCTTGATTCCACCAGCGTGCCGGGTGGCCAGATGCTGTCGGCAATGGTCTGCCCGGACAGAGAGCAGTAGTCGAGCGTGATGACGCCATTGTTGTTGCTGACGTCGACATGCTGCTGCTCACTGCAGTTCCAGCCGTCAATCGTTTGTGGCGCAGGCAGGCTGAGTCGCAGATGGCGTTCATCCGGCGGGTCGGTCAGGCGGATGCCGGTGACTTGCAGCGTGCCAAATGCCAGCGGCTTGCGGGCTGTTGCGCCAACCAGTACGCGCCCAAACTGGCCATCCTGCTCGTATTCCAGCTTGCTGCCTGCCGGGAAAACGACGCCAGCCAGGGTGGCCGACGTGGGGGCGTCAGCCTTGGTTTCCGTGCGGCCCGGATATCCTTTCACCCAGTCCCAGCCGATGCTCCCGGCCAGCAGTATGGGCGGCAGCAGGAAAAACAGCAGCGTGATGCCGATACGCTTGCCGCGTTCCTGCGTGTGTAGCGAGCGGTAGACCAGCCAGCAGATGAAGCTCCAGATGACGATGCCAGCGCTGAGTGCCGCGCCGATCAGGTAGAGAATCCCCTCGCCCCAGCCGCCCGGGCCACCATAACCACGGCTGCTGGGTGCGAACACCATGGCAAACAGGAAAACGGTCAGTGCCGTGCCGGCCAGAAACAGCTTCTTCAGCAAGGGCGGCATGGCTGGCAGGGGCGGCGCTGGTGTTGTTGCCGCGGGGATGTCGGGAGGAATGAGTTTCACTGGCTGCTGGTCTCGCTGGCGGGAATAGGTTCAGAAAAGGGGGTAGAGGCAGTTTGCTGTGTGGCAGCGCAAGGCTCGGAAACGGACGAAACCTCCAGCAGTCGGCGCTGCGTGTCATAGCGGACTTCCAGCCGGCAATACGCGACACCCGCCATGATCGCCGGTCCGGATTCGCTGGTGGTGGAGACGGTAATCACGGGATTGTCTGGATTGTTGTCGCTCATCATGGCCATGCTGCCGGCAGGCCAGCGTATTCCGCCATTGTCAGCGATCAGGGTGCAGTGGCTGAGCCGGGGGCCGGCCGGCGTGAGGTCGAGCAGGGTTTCATCACGGCTGTTGCAAGTCCAGCCATCGATTTCCTGCGGCTTGGCCAGCAATACCCGGATGCGGTCCGGCTTGTCCGGATAACCCTCAAGGCTGATGGTCTCGGTAATGGCGATGATTGCCAGCGAGCCCAGTGTCAGCGGTCGTGGCGAACGCGCGGCGATCAGGCGTTTGCTGAACAAGCCCGTTTTCTCATAGGTCAATGTGCTGCCGGGTGGAAAGATCACGCCGGCAAGACTTGCACTCTTGCTGCTGGACGAGTCGACGGGCTTGCTTTCCATGATCGTCCGGTACATGGCTGGCAGGCTGATGAGAATGACTGGTAGCAGCAGGAAGACAAAGGTGCGCTGCCGTGCCTGTGGATGGTCTTTCAAGGCCAGGCTGCGGAAGACCTGCCAGCCAAGCCAGCTCCAGCCCAGCGTTGGCAGCAGGATGATCAGGCCGAACAGATAGGGGAGGGGCGACAGCAGCAGCTCGGTGCCGCTGGCGTCAGCGAAAAGGCGCTGCAGGCTGCCCCAGTCGCCCAACATCAGATACAGCAGGCTGAGTGCCGTCATGAGCAGACCGACCAGAAACCCGTCGATACCTTGAATGAAACTGAGCGCGAACAGCAGTAGCAGCAGCACTGCGCCGCACTGAAAGCTGGTGCGCAGCCAGGCGGGCATCGGGAGTGAGTCTGCAGGAGTGGCTGACATGGTAATGGACTGCGTATTTGCTGACGAATAATTGCAATGTTATCAGGTGCAATTTGTAAGCAATAGTGAGGCTGGCCACGCCGATGTGTTGCGGGGGGGAGCCCGGTCATCTGGGCTGGCTTTCTGGATACTAGGCTGCGTATGCTTTCCTGGCCCTCTATTAACAAGGCTGGCAAGAATATACATTTGGTATATGCCGGTGCCGTGCTAGCTGCCAGGGCGGAAGAAATCAATGAACGCCCGCAAAGGCCCGGACACATGCCGTGCGCGCGGGTAGTAGAGCTGGAAGTGCTCGCGTGGCGGGGTGCAATCCGGCAACACCCAGGCCAGCTCGCCGCTGGCGACCTTGGGTGCGAGCCAGTCGCGGTAGTGAAAGCAGATGCCGGCGCCGGCGCAAGCCGCGTCGAGCAGCAGGTCGAAGTCATCGAAGACCAGTTTGCCGCGCGTCTGCAGCAGCAGCTTCTGCCCGCCGTCGCGCAGCTCCCACGGGCAATGGCTGCCGCTGGGAAAGCGGAATTGCAGGCACTCATGCGCCAGCAGCTCGTCCGGTCGCTGCGGTGCGCCGTGCGCGGCGAGGTAGGCGGGTGCGGCGGCCAGCGCGAATTCGACCGGTGCGCCGACCGGCACGGCGACCATGTCGAGCGCCAGGCTTTCGCCAAAGCGCACGCCGGCATCGAAGCCCTCGGCCACGATGTCGACCAGTGCATCGCTGCAGACGATTTCCAGTGCAATGTCCGGATACGCCGCCAGCCATGCTGGCAGACGCGGGGCAATCAGCAGGCGACTGGCCGCACGCGGGATATTCAGGCGCAGCCGGCCCACCGGCTTGTCGCGCTGCGCGTTCAGGAGGTCGAAGGTCGCGGCGATTTGTGCCAGCGCCGGCTCCAGCCCGGCCAGCAGCTGTTCACCGGCTTCGGTGGCGCTGACGCTGCGGGTACTGCGCTGCAGCAGGCGGATGCCGAGCTGTTCTTCCAGCCGTGACAGCGTATGGCTGAGCGCCGACGGCGTGACGTGCAGCTGCTGCGCGGCCTTGCGAAAGCTGCGCAGCCGCGCCACACAGGCAAAGGCGTAGAGGTCGTTGAGATTCTGCTGCATTGGTGAATTTCATTCATCTGGCTTTGCATGATTATGCGGATTGTTTCAGCAAAATCCCAGCGGGATACTGAGCATCCCTTGAATCGCAGCAGGAAATCCCTCATGAACAACACGACCCAGCCGGCCCTGGCCGGCAAAACTGCCCTCGTTACCGGCGCTTCGTCCGGCATCGGCCTGGCCACAGCCCGCGCGCTGCTCACCGCCGGTGCCGCACGCGTTTACATCACCGGCCGCGATGCGGCACGACTGGCGGCGGCCGCCGCCGAGCTTGGCGAGCGTGCCGTGGCGCTGCGCACGGATTCAAGCCTGCCAGGCGATCTGGACGCGCTGCGCGGGGCGATTGCCGCCGCCGGTGACCGGCTCGATGTGCTGTTCGTCAACGCCGGGGTGGCGCATTACAACCAGCTGGGCGCGACCAGCGAAGCCGAGTACGCGCGCATTTTCGATACCAATGTGAAGGGCGTGTTCTTTACCGTGCAGGCGCTGCTGGGCGTGCTCGGCGATGGCGCGAGCATCGTGCTGAACGCTTCGGTGGCGTCGAGCAAGGGCATGGCCGGGCTGGCGCTGTACAACGCCTCGAAGGCCGCCGTGCGCTCGTTCGCCCGCACCTGGGCCAATGAGCTGAAAGATCGCCAGATCCGCGTCAACGCAATCAGCCCGGGCGTGACGCTCACCGGCATCCAGGCGGGTGGGCTGGGGCTGGATGAGGCGCAGATGGCCGGGCTGGAGGGCTTCGTGCGCGAGACTGTTCCCGCCGGCCGTATCGCCGCCGCCGCCGAAATCGCGCAGGCCGTGCTGTTCCTGGCTTCACCGGCTGCAAGTTACGTCAATGGCAGCGAGCTGGCCGTGGACGGCGGGCTGGCGCAGATCTGATTGCTGCGCTGCGCCGGGGCGGGCGAGTGGCTTCCGGCGAGACGATCAGTGTGTTGAAAAGTCGGGCTTCCGGTTGACATCAAGCACCGGGCAACGCCAGGCGCAAACCGCCAGCTGTAAAATCGACGACCAATTTTTCGGCTGGCATGCATTTTTCTCGGCTTCGCCGTGAAAACGAACCGCAGGCTGTTGAAAAACAGCCTGCTATGGCGCCGCGTGCGCGTCTTGCCCTGCCGAGCTGCCGCACTTGCGGAAAGGCTCTTCGGGACGGGCTTTCTCCACGCAGCCGGATTCGTACTTCGCCCCTTCCGGCAGCGTCTGCCCCGAGATCGCGCTGCTGCCGCTGCTGTAGGCGTGGAAATTTGCACCGGTTTTGAAGGTGTACGGCCCGGCTGCGACGGGATCACACAAGGTACCGCTGTAATCGCCCTTGTCGCTGTTTTGATCCGGCTGATAGTCCAGGGCACTGAAACGGTAACCCAGGGCGGAAATCGCTTGCTGGCAGCCCTCGGCTTGCTCGTCCCCGGCGGCGGGCCAGTTCAGGCGCATTCCCAATTCGCTGCTGCTATAGCGGGTGCCGGCTGGCCAGTCGATCTGCCCGGCATGACGCTTGCTGGCTAGCGTGCATTCGCGCAGTTGCCATTTTCCGTCTCGTAACAGCACGACGGGGAAGGCCGAGTCGCAATGCCAGCCGTCGATGGTTTGGGGCCGGGTCAGCGTGACGATGATTTCCTCATCGTAGTTGGGGTACGCCAGTTCGAGCGCGCTCAGTTGCAGATCGCCCAACTGGCCCGGCGCGCTGGCATGAATCGCAATGGCCTTTTTGCTGAATAAACCGCCCTGCACGTAGTGCACGGTTCCACCCTTGGGGAAAATCGCGCCGGCCAGTTTGAACTCGGTGCTGTGCTGTTCGTCAGGCAAGGGCTCTCCGATGCGGGAGCGCTGCTGGGTATAGGCGATGGCCAGTACGGTGAGGAGGGGGCAGGCGACGGCGAGGCTGATCAGCGTGCACTTGCGCTGGCGGGTGGGCAGGCCACGAATGATCGCGACATGGACGACCAGTAGTAGGCCCGCAACGCCACCGGCAGCGATGGCGCCGATCAGGTAGGCCAGCCCATCCCAGCCACGAGCGCCACCCATGGTGGCCAGCAGCAGGATCGCCAGCAGCACGAACAGTCCGATCAGCCAGCGCAGGACGATATCGAGGCGCGGTGTGCGGGGCTTTGCCACAGGCGGGGTGTGGGCTGATTCGTCAACGGGCATGGCAGGGGCAGCAAAGTGGGCTGGCTAGCGATTGTACGCAGCCTTTTCCGCCAGCGCCTCCTGGCGCCTGCGCGGGGTGAGCTAGATCACCAGCCGGCTGCGCAAGCCCTGCGGCAGGTGCTGCAGCAGCGGCTCGAAATCGGTCGCGTCCATCAGGTTTTTCAGCTGCAGCCCCAGTTCGGTGTCGCCGGCGATGGTTAGCCGGCGCTGGAAGAACAGCGTGTCCGGGTCCTCCTGGCGACGGGCGATGATCCAGTAATCGGCCAGGCTGGCACTGAACACCACATCGGCCGGCTGGCTGGCGAGCACGAAATGCCGGCCGTCGAAGGAAAAGGTGACACCACGACCGAGGTCGCTGATTTCCATGCGCACACGGCGACCGGTCAGCCAGGCAAAATCGTCTTCCGGCCACAGGCGGCGGCGCAGCAGATTCAATGCGGTGACTAGCAGCAGGGTCGGCGGTGCTTCGGGTAGTCGCGAGAGAACGGTGGCAAGCGGGCGGGGTAAGCTCATGGGTATATCCTTGTGTGCTTTATATTAGCTGACCTGCGTGGCAATACCTGCTTTGCCATGCCAGTAGCCATTCACCAGGCCCTGCGGATGCAGCGCAGCCAGATCGGTACTGGCGCTGGCATTGGCCAGCCGGGCGGCAAAGGCGTCGACTACCGCGCGGCAGTGCGTCGCCTGCGGACTGATGCGCAGGTAGCCAATGCCCGCAGCAGCCAACTGTGGCAGGTCGTCATACAGGCTGTGGCAGGCGGCGCTTTGGGTCTGGATGCCGTTGATGCGCAGGAAGTGCTGGCCTTCGCGCGTGTCGACCAGCATGCCGTCCGGGTGCTCGAGGCACTTGAACTGGCAGTCATCCTTTTTCAGGTTGTAATGCCGTGCGGCAAAGCAGCGCGCCGAGAAGGCCAGTGGCAGGTGGCCGTGGGCGAAAACCTCGGTATCGATCGTGCAGGTTTTCTCCGCCAGAATCGCCGCCACGGTTTCGCGGCTGGCTTCCAGTGGCGGTACCCAGCGGGTCGCGCCTTGTGCGGCAAACCAGTCCAGTGCCGGGCCGTTGTAGATGTTGAGCGTCGCGCCGGCGACAAAGCGCACGCCGGCCTTGCGGGCGATTTCGACCGCGCCGAGATCGTTGACTTCGATGAGCCCGCCGGCTTCGACCAGCCGTTTCAGCCCCATCAGGTCGCTGGCCGATTCCAGCAGCGCCTGGGTGCTGTAAATGACCCGCTTGCCGGCCTGTGCCAGATCCGTTCCCAGCGCCAGCCAGTCGGCGGTTTTGACTTCATGGCGGCGTGAACAGACGACTTCGCCGAGATAGACGTCGGCCACCGGCCAGCTGGCGACATCTGCATAAAAATCGAGCACCTGCTGGCGCGGCCAGAAATACAGGTTGGGTCCTAGGGTGAGTTGCATGGCTGCTTTCCTTCTTAGCGCCAGGGGCGCGAGTAGGCGCCCAGTGTCTGCTGGTGACCTTCGGATACCTTGGTCAGCGCGTCCTGCCAGGCCGGCTTGACCGAATAGTGGGCATCGCCGGCGGCATCAATGGCGGCGCGCAGGGTGGCGGTGACTTCGGCGGTGTAGGCGGGGCTGCGCTGGCGGCCTTCGACCTTGATGGCACTGACGCCGATCTTTATCAGCTCCGGCAGGATGGAGAGGGTATTGAGGCTGGTTGGTTCTTCCAGGGCGTAGTAGGTATCGCCTTCTACCTCAAAGCGACCCTTGCATAGCGTCGGATACCCTGCGGGTTCGCCGGCTTCGAACTGGTCGATCAGGATATCGTTCAACCGGGTTCGCATGCGCTGGCCCTCGGGCTCCCAGCGCACGAAGCCGGCCGGCGAGCACACGCCGTGGGTGTTCGGCGACTGGCCGGTGGCGTAGCTCGACAGGATGCAGCGCCCCTCGGCCATCACGCACAGGCTACCAAAGCCGAACACTTCGATTTCCACCGGGGTATTCTTGATGACGTACTCGACCTGCGGCAGCGTCAGCACGCGCGGCAGCACGGCACGGGAAACCCCGAAACACTCGTGGGCCATGTTGATCGCAGCGAAGTTGGTGGCCGAGCCCTGTACCGACAGATGGCGGCGCAATTGCGGATGGGTTTGATACGCGTAGCTCAGCAAGCCAAAATCGGCGAGAATAACGGCATCCGCACCGATTTCCGCGGCACGGTCGACCGATTTGCGCCATTCGGCCACGCGGCCGGCCTGTGCGTAGGTATTGATGGCGATGAGGATTTCGCGACCATGCCGGTGTGCGTAGGCGATGCCCTCCGCAAGCTGCTGGTCGGTGAAGTTCAGTCCGGCGAAGTTGCGGGCATTGGTGGCGTTCTTGAAGCCGACATACACGGCGTCGGCGCCGCGATCGACGGCGGCTTTCAGGGCCGGCAGGCTGCCTGCCGGACAGATCAGCTGGGGTTTGCGGGGCATGGGAATCCGGTACGGGTCGTGCGCAATGGGCAGAGCTTAGAGTGCACCCAATGCGGCGACTTTAATGCAGGTCAAACTGCGCCCAGTCGCCGCTGCTGCCGTTGGCACTAGTCCGCCTAGCCATGCAGGGTATTGACAGGGCACAATGCGGTCTGGGAAAGGAAAAGCGTGCCTCGCATGGCGAAGCACGCCAGATGCGGCCGGGCCCCTTGTTGCCTGCCGCGCAGCCGGGCTGGTGAAATCCGCCCCGTTTTTATGCAACCTGCTGCGTGATTGTTGACAAGCGTAAGCGCTCCGGCCGGATCGTGTTTTAATCCAGGTCAAGCAGGCGGCAGGGAATACTGCGGATAGACTGGATGGCCAGTCGGGACGCAAACGGGCATGCTGTTCAGCATGCCGCATGACGGTTATTTTTGAATGACGGGCACAACCCGCAAGTACGGAGATGAGTACACGATGAATATCGCAATGATCGGCCTGGGCAAGATGGGGGGCAATATGGCGCGCCGCCTGGCGCGTGGTGGTGCTACCGTGTTTGGCTTTGATGTGAGCGCGGCAACCCGCGACCAGCTCAGCGGCGAATTTGCCAACATCCGTACTTTTGCCTCGGTTGCTGAAACCATTGCCGCCATGCCCGCCCCGCGCGTGGTGTGGATGATGCTGCCGCATGGTCAAATCAGCGAAAATACCCTGACCGAACTGAAGGGCCTGCTGGGTGCCGGTGATGTGGTGGTGGACGGTGCCAACGCCTTGTACAAGGAAAGCCAGCGCCATGGCGCCGAACTGGCCGAGGCCGGTCTGGAATTTGTCGATGCCGGTGTTTCCGGTGGCGTATGGGGGCTGGCCAACGGCTACACCATCATGCTCGGCGGCAGCAAGGAGGCGATTGCCAAGGTGCAGCCCTTTGTCGAACTGCTGGCTCCGGCTGCCGATCGCGGCTGGCTGCATTGCGGCCCGGTGGGTGCTGGTCACTACACCAAGATGGTTCACAACGGTATCGAATACGGCATGATGCAGGCGTTCGCCGAAGGCTTTGCGCTGCTGAAAGCCAAGGAAGAGCTGGAGCTGGACGTAGCCGAAATCGCCGAAGTCTGGCGTCACGGTTCGGTGGTGCGCTCCTGGCTGCTGGATCTGACCGCTGATTCGCTGGCCAAGGACAAGGAACTGGGCGAGTTGCAGCCTTTCGTTCCGGATTCCGGGGAAGGCCGCTGGACCGTTCTGGAATCGGTCGAGCTGGGCGTTCCGACTCCGGTGATCGCTGGCGCGCTGTATGCGCGTTTCGCCAGCCGCGGCAATGACGATTACGGCATGAAGCTGCTGCAGATGATGCGCAATGCCTTCGGTGGCCACGCGCTGACCAAGAAGTAAGCTGCGTTCTCTGCCAAAACAAACCCCGCTACGGCGGGGTTTGTTTTTTACTTGAAGGTATGTTTCCAGGTGTCGCGAAAATAAACGTTATTCCTTGGATAGGCGGTTGGGTATTAGGCGCTTGCACTGGCGGGGGCTGGGTTAAGGCGTTCACCCAGGCTGGCCAGTGATTGCATGACTTCGTCCAGTGCCGCTTCGAATTCATCCAGATGGGTGTCCAGCTCTGCACTCTGGCTGGCGGCGGCGCGTTCCAGTGCTTCGGCGTGGCTGGCGAGCCGCGGAGCCCCCAGGTAGCGGCCGACCGATTTGAGCGAATGCGCCAGCCGCTCGACTTCCGAATATTGCCCCTGCTCGCGTGCCGCACGGATGTCGCGTGCGGTTTCGGCGTGATTGCTCAGGAAGTTGCGCAGCAGTACGACAAAACGCTCGGGCTTCAGCCCGACCTGGCGGTAGCCATACTCCAGATCCAGCCCTGGTAACGAGGGCCAGTCACCGGCGGGGGGGATTTCGCTGGACGGTAGTTCTTTCTGGGCGCGGGTTGGATCCAGCCAGCGGCATAGCACGGCATACAATTGTTCGGGCCGGAATGGTTTGGGTATGTGGTCATTCATTCCGGCTGCCAGGCAGCGTTCACGATCTCCCAGCATGGTATGCGCGGTCATTGCAATGATTGGCAGATCCAGCAGCCGCCGGTGCGAGCGGATATGGCGGGTGGCGACGAAGCCGTCCATTTCCGGCATCTGCAGATCCATCAGCACGGCGTGATAGCGCGCCTGCAGCACCATGGCGACTGCGGCCCGGCCGTTTTCCGCGTGATCGACGTAGATGCCACATGCTTGCAGCAGCTCTTCGGCAATCTGCTTGTTGATCGGGTTGTCTTCCACCAGCAGGATGCGTTTGCCTTCGAGCGGGTTGTCATCGGCAAGACGGCTCTGCTTCGCCGCCGGGGAGGCTGGCAGGGCGGTTGGCGCCGCCTGCGAATCGGCCAGCTCGAAATCAAGGCTGAAGTAGAACACGCTGCCCTTGCCCGGTTCGCTGTTCAGGCCGATCTGGCCGCCCAGCATCTGTACCAGCTCGCGACAGATGGCCAGCCCGAGTCCACTGCCGCCGTAACGCCGTGCAATCGATTCGTCTCCCTGGGTGAAGGCCTGGAAAAGCTGCGGCTGCTGTTCAGCAGCGATGCCGATGCCGGTGTCACTGACGGTAAATTTGAGTCTGGCTTGCTGGGGTGTCTGCTGTTCGCAGCAGATGGTCAACGTAATACTGCCCTGCTCGGTGAATTTGATGGCATTGTTGCCCAGATTGAGCAGGATCTGCCGCAGCCGCAGCGGGTCTCCGTATAAGTGCAAGGGCACAGACTCGTCGCGGTGTGCACTGAGCTGTAGCCCTTTGGCGGACGCCTTCAGCGACAGGATCCCCAGGAGGCTGTCGAGCAGCTCATCCAGGCGGAAGTGCACCCGCTCCACACCGAGCTTGCCGGCCTCGATCTTGGAATAATCGAGTACGTCATCAATGACGCCCAGCAGGGCATCCGAGGCATGCTGGATCTTGCCGACATAATCCTGCTGTTTGGGGGTAAGCGGCGTCTGTACCAGCAGATTGGCCAGTCCGATGATGGCGTTCATCGGCGTGCGGATTTCATGGCTCATCCGGGCCAGGAATTCCGATTTCACCTGGCTGGCTTCTTCGGCCTGACGGGCAATTTCTTTCAGGCTGGCCATCCATTTGACCACCATGTGATAGCCCAGGAACGCCATGGCCACCAACAAGGTCCCCATGACCCAGTACACAATCATCGCCGAGCTGTCGGTAATGCGGGCAACGGCTTGCCAGTCCACCCGGTTGCCGGTTTGCGAGACCCCGGCAATGGCCTTGGCACTCAGGTAGAACGACAGGCTCAGAAACAGGAAAACCCCGCCCATCATGATGGCCGTGACGGTCAGGAGCGCGGTCTTGTTCAGCTCCGGGGTGTTGCAGCTCGTATCGGAATGGCGCAGCCGTTCGCGCCAGCGGCAGACGGGGCCACTGGCGAGCACGATGAAGGGCGCGACGGTCAGCATCATCTGCAGAAACCCGCCGACCCACCAACCCTGCCAGATGGCAAAGGCATCCTTGATGCCGAGCTTGTTGGTGTAGACCCAGATCAGCGCGCCCAGCGAGCTGAAGATGGCACAAAAGAAAGTCAGCAGGGTGAACAGCAGCAGGTTGCTCAGACCTTTGGGGTTGTAGATCTGGATGACCTGGTAGGTGACGGCGAAGACTGCCAGTCCCAGGGGATCGGCAAAGGAAAACACGATGCCCCAGCCGAGTTGCATGCCGGAATAAATGGCACTGGCGAGGGTGGCAATGAACGCGGGAACCGCGCCCCACCAGTAGCCGAACCAGACGCTCCACAGCAGGCACAGCGTCAGGGGCGGATACCAGGTCGCAAAAATCCGGTAACCGGCGACATCAATGGGTACGCCAAACCATTTCAGCTTGGTGCAGATGATGGAGAAGGCAATGCCGACCAGCAGCGAAAGCAGCCATAAGCCGCCGACCTGGCAGCGCTGCATCAGGGAGCCATGGCGGAACACATCGGCAAGGGGAAGGGGGCGGTACAGGCCGTGCGGCGGCGCGAGGGAGACAGAAATCGGGGTCGACATGGCAGCTCGCACGCAGGCTGATTACACCTGCTTCTATGGTTTCATTCTTCGCTAGTAAGCGTTGAGCAGCACTATGTCATCAAATGGGGCGTCTGTCGAACTTCGCCCTTGTTTTTGCAACAAAAAAGCCCGGTATCCCGGGCTGTTGCTGCAGTGGCGGTGGGCAGGCTCAAAGTGCGTCTTGCGGATTATTGGTTTGCAGGCGCGCTTCCAGTTCGGCGATACGCGCCTCCAGTTCCGTGAGTTTTTCACGGCTGCGCACCAGAACTTCCTGCTGCACCTCGAATTCCTCGCGGGTGACCAGATCCATTTTGGTGAATGCACTGGCCATCATGGCGCGCACGTTCTTTTCGACATCCTTCGCCGGGCTGGCGGCAATCACGTCGGAGATTTTGCCGGCGATTTCGTCAAACAGTTTTTCCTTCAGCATGGCGTGACTCCTGAATCGATGTGGTGAACCGGCTATCAGTGTAGCAGAGCCAGCCCGGATTTCCGGCAGGCACCAAGCTGGTGCAGCATGTCGCAGCAGGGGCAAATGTCTGCGTTGTTGCAGTGCATCGGATGCTGGATTTGTTCATATACTATTGAAGTAAAAAGAAATAATTAGCTGGCACACTTCATGCTAAATGCTGCTCATCCGAATCCAGAAGAGGGAGCACCAGCATGAAATTCGTTTCCGCCATCATCAAACCCTTCAAGCTCGATGAAGTGCGCGAAGGGCTGTCAGCCATTGGCGTCAATGGCCTGACCGTGACTGAAGTAAAGGGTTTTGGCCGCCAGAAGGGGCATACCGAGCTGTATCGCGGTGCCGAGTACGTTGTGGATTTCCTGCCCAAGGTCAAGGTGGAAATCGCCGTCTCCGACGAGCTGCTCGAGCAGGCCATCGAGGCAATCGAGAAAGCCGCCAATACCGGCAAGATCGGTGACGGCAAGATTTTTGTATTTGATTTGCAGCACGTCGTGCGCATCCGCACCGGCGAAACCGGCGAAACCGCACTGTAACGCGCCACCATCACAGGAGAGAGGAAGATGATCAAGAAACTGATTGCCGCCTGCACGCTTGCAGCGGCCATGTTCGGCGTGGCGCCGGCCTGGGCGGATGACTCGGCCAGTGCAACGGCGGCCAGCGAGGTGGTAGTTGCTTCCACGGCTGCTGCTGCATCGGCACCGGCAGCGGCGGTGGCCAGCGAAGTTGTCGTGGCTTCAGCCGCCGCTGCGGCTGCTGCGCCGGTTGTGACCATCAACAAGGGTGACAACACCTGGCTGATGGTCTGCGCCGCACTGGTGATTCTGATGTCGATCCCGGGGCTGGCGCTGTTCTATGGCGGCTTGGTGCGCAGCAAAAACATGCTCTCCGTGCTGATGCAGGTGTTTACCGTGTTCGCACTGATCAGCGTGCTGTGGGTGATCTATGGCTATTCGCTGGCGTTTACCGAGGGCAATGCCTTTTTCGGCAGCTTCTCCAAGCTACTGCTCAAGGGCGTGACGCCGGATTCGATCGCAGCGACCTTCAACAAGGGCATCGGCATCTCCGAATTCATCTACATCGCCTTCCAGGGCGCGTTTGCCGCCATTACCTGCGGCCTGATCGTCGGCTCCTTTGCCGAGCGGATCAAGTTTTCCGCCGTGCTGGTGTTCTGCGTGATCTGGTTTACCTTCTCCTACATCCCGGTGGCCCATATGGTGTGGTACTGGGCCGGTCCGGATGCCTATACCAGCGCTGACGCGGCTGCGGTCGCCACGAAGACAGCCGGTTTCCTGTTCCAGGATGGAGCGCTGGACTTCGCGGGTGGTACCGTGGTGCACATCAATGCGGCGATTGCCGGTCTGGTCGGTGCCTTTATGGTTGGCAAGCGGGTTGGTTACGGCCGTGATGCCATGACCCCGCACAGCCTGACCATGACCATGATCGGTGCTTCGCTGCTGTGGTTCGGCTGGTTCGGTTTCAACGCCGGCTCGGCGCTGGAGGCTAACGGCACAGCCGCTCTGGCCTTCGTGAATACCTGGGCTGCTCCGGCTGCGGCTGCGTTGTCCTGGACAATTGCCGAGTGGTTCCTGAAGGGCAAGCCCTCGCTGCTGGGGGCTGCGTCCGGCGCGGTGGCAGGTCTGGTCGTGATCACCCCGGCTGCCGGTTTTGTCGGCGTCGGTGGCGGCCTGATCATGGGCCTGATCGCCGGTGTGGCCGGTCTGTGGGGGGTGCATGGCCTCAAGCGCCTGCTGGGGGCGGATGACAGCCTGGATGTATTTGGGGTCCACGGCGTGTGCGGTATTCTCGGCGCACTTTTGACCGGCGTATTTGCCAGCCCGGAGCTTGGCGGCACCGGCATCTGGGATTACGTGGCCAACAAGGCATCGGTTGACTATTCGATCTGGGGCCAGCTGAAGATTCAGGCCATAGGTGTGGGTGTAACTGTGCTGTGGTCAGCTGTCGTCGCCGTGATTGCCTACAAGCTGATCGACATGACCATCGGCCTGCGTGTGAAGGAAGACGAAGAACGCGAAGGCTTGGATGTGACCAGCCACGGCGAAAAAGCCTACAACATGTAATTGGCGCAATCCGGCCAGCAAAAACCCGCCATTGGCGGGTTTTTGCTTATACAGGCCAATGTATATGGCTGGTTGGCTCGAATGAAAAGGCTTTCTGGGTAATACCCTTAGTCTGGTCGGGTGGCGTCTTCCAGCCTGGTCAACCAGAGCAAGGCATCGGCGCGCGAGTCGCCGCACATTTCCAGCGAGGGTTGCAGTCCGGCGCAACAAGCGGGGCGCTCAGGCCGCCCGAAGATGCGGCAGCGCAGGGCTTCATCCAGTTGGGCGCACGGCAAGCCTGCCGGCTTGCCGGCCGGATGGCCGGGAATGGCACTGGAGATGGAGGGCGCGGTGCAGCAGGCGCCGCAGTGCGGACGGCATTCCACGGGCGGGTTTCCTTGGCAGACAAAGGCAGGATGCTAGCGGTCTGTGGGTGCTGCTACTGTTACGGTTCGCCTCAGTGCCAGTTTCCCGGTGCCGGGGCGGGGGTGATTCCGCCTGCGGGAGTCTGCAGGGCTTGCAGTTCCTGCTCGCGTCGCCAGCAGGCTTCATCGAGCAGGGTGAGCAGGCGGACGTTTTCTTCCGGAACCAGATTGAGTGCCAGCTTGCCATCTGCCGTGGGTTGCAAGGGGTCTGCACCATAATTGAGCAGCCGCACCACGGTGCTGGTTTGCCCGTTGGCGGCGGCCTTGTGCAGCGCACACCAGCCTTCGCTACTGAGTGCCTCAACGCTGGCTCCGGATTGCATCAGCAGCATGATGGCGTTTTCCTGGCCGCGGCTGGCAGCCAGCATCAAGGGGGTGACGCCCTTGTTGCTGCGGGCATTGGGGTTCGCGCCATAATCCAGCAGCAGCAACAGCACCGCAGTCTGTCCCTGCAGGGCCGCCCAGTGAACCGGCTGGTAGCCGTCGCGATCGCCGGCATGGATGTTGGCACCGCGTTCGAGCAGCGTCCCGGCGGCATCAAGCCGCCCGCTGAAGGCAGCCTGCACTAATGGCGTCCAGCCATGCTCGTCACGGAATTCCAGGTGCTGGCTGTTCTGCTCCAGGCTGAGAATGAGGCTGCCCAGATTGCCTTCGCGGATCGCATCATGGGCGGCTTGTCCGCCACCGCGCGGGCTGAAGTCGATCCGGTGCTCGCCGTTCTCTTCCGGTTCGGCATCCCAGGCGCCTTCCTCGCGCATCTTGCCCAGATAGGTTTCGTGCGCATGCGAGAGCTTCATCAATTCGGCGGCCACTTCCGGGGGGAAGCCCTCCCGGTCATGCTTGTCCATGATCAGCAGGTCGGCCAGGTAGTCATCCAGCACCGGTCTGCCCCAGCCTTGCACGATCTGTTCGGCAATGCGCGGGAAGCGCTCGACCAGCGTGCGCGGATATACTTCAGCGAAACCGGTCTGCAGCAGAATCTGTTCCAGAGGTGTCATGGCATGGCCTTTGTGCCGGAAGCGATATGCCAGCAGTCTAAGTTTTGCCTGTGGCGACGGTCTATCAACTATTACCGCAATATCGGCAGAATCCGTGACAAATTCACCATCTGCCGTGCAGGAGCTACCATGACCCCCCATATCAGTCTGCTTACGCTGGGTGTTGCCGATCTCGCGATGTCGCGTCAATTCTACGCCGCACTGGGCTTCAGCGAGATTCCTGAAAGCCAGGAGAGTATCGCGTTCTTTGCAACGAGCAGCGGCATGCTGCTTGGCCTATATGACCGTCAGGCGCTGGCTGAAGATACCGGCGTGCAGCTGGCGGAGCCGGGAGGCACGGCATTCACGCTTGCCCACAACGTCACCTCGCCTGCCGCCGTCGATAGTGTCCTGGCTGAAGCCGTGACGGTTGGCGCGACGCTGGTCAAGGCGGGGCAGCCGGTATTCTGGGGGGGCTACAGCGGCTACTTTGCCGATCCGGATGGCTTCCTCTGGGAGGTGGCCTACAACCCCTTCATGGATCTGACCGGGGGTGCGGCATGAGCATGCTGCGCCGGATGACGGAGGGTGACCTGCCGCAGCTTGCCCGGCTATTTCGGCAAACCTTCAACGCGCCACCCTGGAATGATCGCTGGCGTGATGATGCCCACGCCCAGCGCTATCTGGCCGGCCTGTTTGCCAATCCCCAGTCGCGTTGCTGGGTACTGCAGGAAGGGAGAGCCCTGTGCGGGGCATTGCTGGGACATCGCCGTGACTGGTGGAGTGGTGACGAGTTTTTCATCGACGAGTGCTTTGTCTGCCCTGACCATCAGGGCAATGGACTGGGGCGCCTGCTGGTTGATGGTGCGCAGGACGAACTGGCGCAGGAAGGTGTCACGCTGTTTTCGCTACTGACCATCCGGCAATTGCCTGCCGCCGCCTTCTATCGTCATCTGGGTTTTCAGGCGCAACCTGACTGCCATCTGTTCTGGCGTCGCCGCGGCGAGGAATAAAAAACCGTGCCGGCAGGCACGGTTTTTTGAGCATGCAGCAGCTTAAGCGGTGGCTAGCTTGTGGCCGCATTCGCCACAGAAGGTGGCTTCCGTTTCGTGCGGGGTAGCGCACTGCGGGCAGTGAGCCTCTGCTGTTGCCGCGGCCGGTTGGGGTGCCGTTTCTGCAGGTGTTGTGGCGGCTGCCTCGACGTGTGTGCTGGCTGCTACCGGCGCAACGCTGGTGGGTTCGACGGCTTTGCTAGAAACCGGTTTGGTTTTGGTTGCCGCCGGTGCGGGTTCTTCCGGGGCGCCTTCCAGTGCAAAGCGTACGGCACGGGTATTGCGCTCGATCTGCACAAGTACCGGAATCAGCAGAGCCACAATGAAGGCGATCAGAGCGCCCAGCCCGACCGAGATGCCGGAAATCCGCTCGGCCTGGGCCATCACCTTGGCATCCTCGGCTTTCGCAATGGCGCGGCTGAAATTGCCCGCATAGAAGTTGGACAGCCGGGTGGCCGTCTCCGGGGTCGCCGTGCCGCTCTTCTTGAAGTGTTCCATGCCGTCTTCCAGAAACGCGGCCCAGCCTTTGACCCATTGCGAGCGACGGTTTTCCGGGACATTGCTCAGTGTGCGGATGATGTCATCGGTGGTGAACTGGGTGATGCCGTTGGTCTTGATCACTTCATAAATGTCTTCACGGAACTGCTTGTTCAGCTGTTCGATTTCTTCCTGGGCCGCCGCCTGGCTTTCTTCACGACTGAAGCGCAGCAGTTCGCCTTCTTCCTGCATCTTGCTGAAGCTTGGGGTCTTGAAGGAATCGCCACTGCGCGAGCCAACGTAAAGCATGGCGCCGACAAAAGTCAGCAAGGCCAGAATGGCAAAACCGATTGCCGCCATATGCCCTGCGCGCATCAGTAGCAGGGTAAAGCCCGAAGCCTGGGGAACTGCTTGCTTGCTCATGATCCATCCTTGGTTGTTTGGTTATGGGTTTGACTGGGGTGATTAGCGCTGGCTGCCGGGTTCGGGGCGGGATTCCGCTTCCTTCTTGCATTGCGGCTCGCGGGGATTCTGCAGACACAACTCCATCTTGCAGGCTTCAGCCTTGAGAAGGTTGCTCTTGCGGCTGCACTCGGCATAGCGAGCGGCGAAGCCGCTTGGAGCGGGCGTGGCCGCCGTGGTTGCGACCGGTGTAGGGGCTGGAGTGGGCAGAGGGGTCGGCGTCGGAGTAGCCTTTGGCGCCTTGGTCGGACGTGGAGTCGGCTTGCCTGTCGGGGTAGCGGTCGGTGCGCTGGTGGGGGGCGTGGACGGTTGTGCCGTAGGAGCGGTGGTGCTGACCGGACTTGCCATCGTGGCGGTGCTGGCGCTAGCTGCTGCGCTGGCGATACTGGCTACCGAGGCTTCTGCCCCTTTGGGGTGCAGTACTTCGACATTGCTGGCGCTGGACGCGGTCGCTGCAGCCGAGGCTGCAGGCTTGCTCAACGCGCGGTAGGCAAAGAAACCGCTGATGCCCAGCACGATCAGGGCCAGCAGGACGGCACCGAGCATCAGTACCAGGCCGTTATTGCTCTGGGCAGGCTTTTTCTTGGCCGCCGGCTGGGCAGGCGGAATGACGGGAATCGGTTTGGGTGCCGTTGCGGCTGGCACGGGTGCGGGAGCAACGGGGGCCGGATCTGATGCTTCGGCTGGTGCCGGTTCCGTGGCAAACCCCAGCTTGGCCCACGGATCAGATGTGTCGGTATCGCTTGCTGCCGGGATGGTAACCGACGCAGACTCTGCTGGAGCTGGAGCTGGAGCTGGAGCTGGAGCTGGAGCTGGAGCTGGAGCTGGAGCTGGAGCTGGAGCTGGAGCTGGAGCTGGAGCTGGAGCTGGAGCTGGAGCTGGAGCTGGAGCTGGAGCTGGAGCTGCACTGGTCAGGCTGGTACCACATGCCTTGCAGAACTTGCTGCCGATCGGGTTGGCGGTGTCGCATTGCGGGCATTTGCAGCTCAGCGAGGTACCGCACTTGGCACAGAATTTGGCAGATTCGGGATTATCGTGTTCGCATTGCGGGCACTGCATGATCAGTCTCGTTCAGGTCTTGAATTGCTGCATTACAAAACCTTTCATTACGCTGATCAATGAGCGCCGTCACAATGGCATCCATTCTGTCTGTATTTTGCGACGCAACACAGCAGATCCGCTGTGGAAAGTCGCTCAGCGCGGTTTGAGCTGCTGGCTGCGCGTCCAGAGTTCGGCCATGCGTTCCAGTTTCTTGATCAGGGTGTACATGATGGTGCTCCTTGGTTTGGATGATTCCATTTTCATCCTCGCCGGCCTGTCATCACAGTGGAAAAGTACCCGAATGTCATGTGAATAGTGGCGCAGCCTCACCGGAGGCTTGCTGCGGCAAGGCGGCGATTTCGGGCAGAATGACGGATTGTCTCGAAAGGAAGACGCAAATGACTCTGGAACTGGCACTGCAAATCGAAAGCACGGCAGGCGGCTTGCCCGACGAGGCGCAGCTGACCCGCTGGGCGCTGGCTGCCCTCCAGCCCGGGACCGTGGCTGCGGAGGTGACTTTTCGCATCGTCGATGCCGAGGAGGGCCAGCAGCTCAATCGCGATTATCGGGGCAAGGATTACGCTACCAATGTGCTCACTTTCACGTTTGACGATGAGCTGCCGGCTGTTGCCGGCCTGCCGCTGCTGGGTGATGTCGTGTTCTGCGCACCGGTCGTGGCCCGCGAGGCCGCAGAGCAGAACATCGCTCTGGAAGCCCACTACGCGCATCTCACGGTTCACGGCATGCTGCACCTGCAGGGTTTTGATCACCTGAACGACGAGGAAGCCGAGGAAATGGAAGGGCTGGAAACCCGGATTCTGGCAGGGCTTGGATACGCCGATCCCTATGCTTCGGAAAAGCAGGCTTGATGAGGGTTCTGGCTGCATACCTTTTATTGATTGCCGCGCCCTTGCTGGCAGCCAGCCCGGATGAGCCCGCTGCGGCGGTGGCGCCTGCATCCGATCGCGCCTTTGTGATGGCGCTGGCCATGGTGCTGCCCAGCCAGCTGCTGGCCTGTTCGGTATATCCGGAGTTCAAGAGCGAAGTGGCCCGCCACTGGCAGATCGAGCCGAAAGTCGCGCCACCCCAGGACGAGCGTGGTGACTGGCTGACCCGTTGTTACACTCGCCAGCCACCTCTGACGCAGTCGCAGTGCCGCGATCTGCTCGAGATGCTGCCTGCGGATGCAATGCACACGCTCACTGCGGAGCAGCGGTCGGGGTATCTGCTGTTTACCAAGGCAACCCTCTCGCAAATCAAGGCGGCCCCCCGCAACTGCCAGCAGCTTGAGCCGGCTCCCTGAGCGCCATCCCGGCCGTAACGGTACTGTCAGCCACCCTACAGCCGTTTGCGGGATGCCGGGTGGGGAGATTCACGTGCTATTGCCATGTCTTGCTCAGCCGAGCGCAATACTGGCGCGGTTGCGTCCGTTTGCCTTGGCCTGATACAGCTGCCGGTCTGCGCTCTCGTAAAGCTGACTTTCATTGCCGTTCATGCTGCTGGCGACCCCCAGACTAACCGTGACCTGCAGTTGCAAGGGCTTGTCGGGATGGCGAATGATCCGGCTGGCGACATTGCCGCGGATGCGCTCGGCGATGACGGAGGCGCCATCAAGATCGGTTTCCGGCAACAGGATGGCAAACTCTTCACCGCCAATCCGTGCGGCCAGATCTGCAGTCCGGTACGGGGAGGCGGCGATGACACTGGCGACTTCCTGCAGACAGACATCGCCCACGGCATGGCCATGCTCGTCATTGATGCTCTTGAAATGGTCGATATCGAGCAGAATCAGCGACAGCGGATGGCGGGTGCGCTGCTGACGCAGGCATTCCTGGGTAAAGGCTTCACTGAAATGGCGGCGATTGGCCAGCTGGGTCAGCGGGTCGGTCAGCGACAGGCGTTGCAACAGCTCCCGTGACCGCTTCATTTCCAGCTGGTTACGTACCCGCACCCTTACCGTGGTCGGGCTGAATGGCTTGGAGATGTAATCGACTCCGCCAGCGAGAAACCCTTTTTCCTCGGCTTCGGGATGACCCAGTGCGGTCACGAAAATGACCGGGATATCCCTGGTGGCCTGGATGCTCTTGATTTTCCGGCAAATGCCGTATCCATCGAGTGTTCCCGGCAGCATGACGTCCAGCAGGATCAGATCCGGCAGCGGATGGGTATGCACCTGTTCCAGAGCTTCTTCGGCACTCATGGCAAAGCGGAGTTCGTAGTGTTCTTCAAGGGCAAGGGCGAGCGCCTGGATGTTGTTGCTGTCGTCGTCGACGATCAGAAGAACCGGTACATGAGGTACTGAGAAAGTGGGCACAGCGACTTACTCCAGGGCTTGCAGTTCGGCAACAATGGCCAGTGCGTTGCGGAAATCGAGTTGTTCGACAGCGTCTGACAGCAGGCTGGTCTGCAATGGAAAGCGTGTTTGCAACTGGGGGCGCAAGGTCTCGAACACCCGCCTGGCCCGCAGATTACGCTGTTGCAGCAACTCGAACAGGCAGGAAAGACTGCTCTGATCGGTGTTTTCCGCAGCGGATGGCGCAGGCGGAGGCTCTTCTGTGCCCAGCCGGTGTTCGAATATGGCAATGCTGTCCACAGCCAGCGTCATTTCTTTTGCCAGGGCTTGCACATCATCCGCAGCAACGGTGTCGCCCTGCTGCAAACGGCTCTCGATCAGGCTGCTGCGCTGGTACACCCCGCTGGCACCCAGCGTACCGGCGACGCCCTTCAGGGAATGAACCAGCAACAAGGCATCGTCATGCTGTCCGCTGCGCAGCAATCCATCCAGTGTGATTGCAACCTGGCCATACTGCTCACGCAGCCGTGGCAGCATCTTGCGGAGAATATCGATTCGTCCGCCAAAGTGCAGCAGTGCCCGCGGAAGATCCAGCCCCGGCAGTGCCTGCAGGGCCGGCTTCGGGCTCGTCTGGCTTGGCACCGGACTCTGGCTCACCCGGGTTGACGGTGACCATTGCCGTAATTTGCCGACCAGGGTGGCGGCATCGATCGGTTTGAGCAGATGGTCATTCATCCCGGCGGCACGGCTGGCAACAATGTGTTCTTCGCTGGCATGGGCGGTCATGGCCAGAATCGGTAAGCTCTCGGCGCTGAAGTAGGCCCGGATACGGCGGCAGGCCGTGATGCCATCCATGACTGGCATCTGGATATCCATGAGGACGATATCAATCGCCTGCTGCTGATCCAGAATCACGGCAAGTGCCTCGCTGCCGTTGCTCGCCTGCGACACCCGGGCACCGTGCTCGCTGAGGATCGAGGCAGCCAGATCGCGCAGGGTCTCGGTGTCTTCCACCAGCAGGATGTGCATGCCCAGCAAGGGGGCACCGGATTGCACTGGCGGGTGCCGCGCCAGCGGATAGTGCGGGGCTGCCCGCTGCGATTGCCAGAGCCCCAGAAAATCCCAGACTGTCCAGGGCTGATGCATGATGGCGATGCCGTGATGCTGCAGGCTCTGCGCATGCTGTTCCGCTTGCCCTGCATGACTTAATGCCATGATTTGCGCATGGGGTAGCTCTCGGCCGAGTTGCGCCATCAGCTCTTCCAGCGGTACATCCAGCGCGGGCAGATCAAACAGCAGCAGGTCGAAGCGGGGCCACGCTGCATGTTGCAGCACGGTGCTCACGCGTTGGCACTCCTCTACGTCCCAACCCTGATCTCCCAGCATCTGCCGGATGGCGGCGCGGGTGGTCTCGTGCTTGATGGCGAGCATGATGCGGCCCCCTGCCGGCGGGAGCTGATCGCCTGGCTGCGGTGGCCGGAGTGCTGGGCGCCAGGGCAGCGAGAAATGGAAGGTTGTTCCCTTGCCGGGGGTAGAGTGAACTTCGATCTTCCCCCCCATCAGTTGCACCAGTTGCTGGCTGATGGCCAGCCCCAGCCCCGTTCCCCCGAAACGCCGGGTCATCGAAGGGTCGGCCTGGCTGAAGGATTGAAACAGGCGTTTCTGCTCGTCGGGATTCATCCCGATGCCCGTGTCCCGGATACTGAAGGCCAGACGAGGTTCACCCTGTGCCTCTACCCGGCAGACAGTCAGCATGACTTCGCCCTGTTCGGTGAACTTGATGGCATTGCTGAGCAGGTTCAGCAGGATCTGTCCCAGCCGCAAGGGGTCACCATGAAACAGCCGTGGCAATTTGCCATCAAGCAGGAAAATCAGTTGCAGCTGTTTTCTGCCGGCCTGCAGCGACACGACCTTGCCCAGCTGGTCCAGCACGCCCTGCAGGTCGAATTCGGCATCTTCCATGAGATGCTGGCCGGCTTCGATCTTGGAAAAATCGAGAATGTTGTTGATGACGTTGAGCAGGGCACTGGCCGAGACCTGAACGCGCTGCAGGTGGTCGCGCTGCTGTTCCGCCAGCGCGGAGGAGCTCAGCAGCTCGGTATACCCGAGAATGGCGGTGAGGGGGGTTCTGATTTCGTGGCTCATGTTGGCCAGGAAGAGCGATTTCGTGCGGGTTGCTTCCTCGGCGGCCTCTTTGGCCTGTGCCAGAGCCTGTTCGGCTTCTTTGCGCACCGTGATGTCCTGCATGGCGACGACGATGCCTTTTTCCGGGTCATTCGGGTCGATCTGCTTGGCCTGGATCATGCACCACAGCAGGTGACCATCCCGATGCACAATCGGGCGGTCCAGAACGATCTTTTCCCCGCTGGCCAGAAATGGGTAAAGCTCATTGCCGATCAGTTCGAAATCCCGATCATCCTGATAGAAGATCCGGACACTTTGTCCGCGCAGCTCCTCCGGCTGATAGCCAAGCATGGCTGCGCAACTTTCATTGCAGCGCTGGATCACTCGGTTGCGCAGAAAAACAATCCCGGTCAGGGTGTTCTGCAAGATTGCTTCCTGCTCCAGCAGCGCTTGTTGCAGCGCTGCCGTGCGCTCGGCGACACGGAATTCGAGATTGGCATTCAGGTCCCGGATGGCCTCCTTTTCCTGCTGCAAGGTGGTGTAGAGGCTGGCGTTCTCCAGCGCGATGGCTGTCTGGCTGGCCAGCAGGCCGAGAACTGCAACGCGATCAGGGGTGAAGGCGCCACAGATACTGCGGTTCTCCAGATACAGCAGATAGTCCAGCTGGGTATGGCAGGTCAGTGGCATGCACATGACCGAGCGCAGCTGCTGGCGGATGGTCCATGGGTCGCGCACAAAATCACCCTGCTCCAGCGCATTGCCCAGAATGACGGGTTCGCCTGTGCGGGCGACGTAGTCGATGACTGCACGGTTCAATTCGATGCCTTCCGGGGCGAGTTCGATCGGGCTGCCCGGTTGCGAATGATCCAGGCGCGCCCGGACTTGCCAGTGCCCATCGCTGCGTTGCAGTAGCAGGCCCAGCTGCGCGCCCGCGTTTTCAACCGTGATCTGCATGATTCGGGCGACCAGACGATCCAGCACAATCTCGCTGGAAATCGCCAGGGCGGATTTCATCATGGCCTTCAGGTCGAGCTGCTGCGTGATCGAACTGCTGCTCCGGGCGGCGGGGGCGGCGTAGCCGGCTGTCTCGCCGGGCAGACGGGCCAGCAGGGCCCGCGCACCGCAGGCGGTGAAGGCCATTCTGGCTTCACTGATGCTGCTGGCGGCCAGGGTGGCATGACGTTCTGCCAGAGCTTCGCCAAGCAAGGCACTGGAAAGCCCAAGCAGCAGGGTCTGGCCTGCCGAGCGGGCTGCATCACAGGCTTCGAGGTAGGCAGAAATGGCCTGGCCGGGTTGCTGCCCGGCTTTCAGTGCTTCGGCTCTGGCCAGCGCATCCCAGGCGGCAAAGCCGGACGGGTTGATGGCGGCCCAGCCGGCCAGGGCGTGCAGATGCGGCGTGGTTTCTGCCAGCTGGTTTGTGCCATGTACTGATTCGCGCGCAAGGCAGATCACCGATGCCAGGTGGAACTGAGCCAGGATCAGCAGATTGCCAGCGGCGCCTTGAGCAAGCAGCGGCGCGGCGCGGCGGGCGTAAGCCAGTCCGGCGGCATAGCTGCCATGCAGGCAGGCTGTCCAGGCCAAGTCCGTCAATGATTCGCTGACATCGGTCCAGTTCTGTTCGGCCGCATAGTCGGCCAGAATCTGCTCGATATCGACAGGCAGCGGTGTTTCTCCCAGCAGATTTTGCAACAAATGCAGGCGGATCCGGGCCTGGCCAAGTTCGAGCGGGACATGGCGTGCGCAGTACTCCAGCCAGCGCCGGCACTGCTTTTTAACCCGGTGCAGATCGTCACCTTGCAACCAGCTGGCGATATAGGCCGAAAGAATCGCATAGCTCGCATATTGCTGGTCGCCATGCCGGTGGCAATGCTCGAATGCTGCGGATAGCGCAGCTTCGTTGGCTGCGAAGGTGTTCTGCCAGTTCAGGCTCTGCGCATGTGCCAGCAGCTCGGTTTTGCCGCTGAAATAGGGGTCGGCAAAGCGCTGTGTCAGTTGCAGGGCGGCTTCGCCGTAGCTGAAGGATTCCCGGTGTTGGCCGTGCATGCCCAGCAGCATGGCAAACCAGGCTAGAGCTACACTCGAGGCCGCAGCACAGCCATGCTCCAGCACATGCTGGACATTGTGACTGATCACGAGGCCCAGGCGTTGGGGCTCCGTGAAGTAGGTGGTGATGATATAGCGGTCAAAGAGTCGCCCGATCTGGATGTCCCTGGGGCCGGCATCGGGCAATTGTCCTAGCCTTTGCAGCACATTCCCGGCCTGTAGACTGGCGAAAAGCGTGCGGGTGGCCGCTTCTGCCGCATCCGTTTGCCGCGGCAGGACTACGCCCAGAACGGCGAGGCCACGCTCGACTAGTTGCAGTGCGCCTGCGGAATCACCGAAATTTTGCAGTGCCACGCTGTAGTGTTCGCAGGCCTCGGCATGCAGCAGTGAATCGACAGGCACCTGCAGCAATTCCTCGAAGCAGTGTGCCGCAGCTTCGGGGAGGCCAAGCGCTGACAAGGCCTGAGCCTCATGCAAGCCCAGGGCGAAAGCCAGCTCAGCTGGCGCATCGCTTCCTGCCAGCAGCGCGCGGCCGGCTTGCAGATAGTTGCAGGCTTGCTCATAGGCAATGGCGGCCATGGCTTTCTTGCCGGCGGCCAGGTTGGTTTCCGCCAGCCGCAGGCGTGCTGACGGCGTGGTGATGATGTCGCAGGCCTGATTGAGGTGGCTGGCGATGTCGAAGATCAGGCTGTCGTGGCTGCTTGGGGCCGCATAGGCCTGCAAGCGCTCTCCGATGCGCAGATGTGTCCGGGTACGGGTCTCGGCATCCAGGGATGCATAAGCGGCTTGCTGGAGGCGCGGGTGCAGGAAATGGTATTCGATCCGCTGCTCGTTTGAGTCGCCCGCGCCCGAGGCCTCGCGGGCAATCAGCCCCTGGTCGATGAGCTGCTGCAGGGCGTGATCCAGCTGCGGCACAACGATCGCGGGCAGGCATGCGGCAAGCAGGCTATGTGCAAAGCGCTGGCCGATGCACGATGCCGCCTGCAGAACATGCTGGGCACTCGCCGGAAGCAGACCGATCCTGCGTTCCATCAGCTCGAGCATGTCGTCATTGAGCGGAATGCGCCGGATACTTTCGAGATCCCACTGCCAGCCGCCCTGTACGGCGTTGAAGATGAGCAGACCGTCTGCCTGCAGCTTTTCCAGCAATTGCACGACAAAAAACGGCTGTCCACCGGTTTTGCCGTGAATGATCCGCGCGAGCGCATCCACGGCTTCCGGCGGTTGATGCAGGCAGTTTGCCAGCCAGTGCCGGATATCCGTGTCGGCAAGTCCCTTCAGGCTGATGTCGCTGACCGGAACGCTTGATTCACGCAGGTCGGCAAGCCAGTGGTGGGCTTGCCCGGAGGGAGTCGTGAGCTGCTCGCTGAGGCTGGTGATGAGCAGAATGTGCCGGCAGTCAGGATCCTTCAGCACACTGGCAAGCAGTTGCAGGCTGGCGGCATCGGCCCAGTGCAGATCATCCAGCAGCATCAGCAGTGGTGTCTCTTCGGTGGCAAATACCGCAATGAAACGGCTGAAGAGTGCCATGAAGCGATGCCGGGTCTCGCTGGGACCAAGGGCGGCGACGGCCGGCTGTTCACCGATCAGCCAGCGCAGCTCCGGAACCAGATCAACAATGATTCCGGCCTGATCACCCAGCGCCTGTTGCAGTCTCAACCGGTAATGCTCGAGCTGATCGCTGCCGCGGGTCAGAATATGGCGGACCAGCATGCCAAATGCCTGGCTGAGCGGGTCATACGGGATGTCCCGCCGCAGCTGGTCACAGCGCGCTGTCAGTAGCCAGGTCGTCTCGCCACTGTACCGGCGGGCGTCCTCCAGCAGGGCCGATTTGCCAGCGCCGGGTACGCCGCGTATCACGATCAGGCTGTTCTGGCCGCTGTGCCGGGCCAGGCTCATGGCCTTTTGCAGCTTGCCCTGCTCTTCATCCCGGCAATACAGGGTGGCGGCGGCGCGCAGTATGCTGTCGCTGTCATGCCGTCCCGGGGTGAATGCGGGCTGCAAAGTGTCGAGGCCAAGGCGGCAGATCTGCAGATCCGCTTTCAGCCCGTCAGCACTCTGGTAGCGCTCGGCCGGATTCTTGGCGAGCAGCCTCGCCAGAATGCACTGCAGGACATGCCGTGCAGACCCCTTTTCGAACACCGGCCAGACCGGGTGCATGGCCAGATGCCCATGAATGATCTCCAGGGTATCTGCCCCAAGAAAAGGGTTTCTGCCGGTTAGCAGGCGATACCCCAGGCATCCCAGCGAGTAGAAATCACTGCGATAGTCGGGGTTGCCCGGCATCCGTCCGGTTTGTTCCGGGGCAATGAACGCCTGCATGCCCAGCGGCAGCTTCAGCAGGTCCAGCGGCTCGGTGGCCGACTTCGCTTGCCGGGCCAGCCCGAGGTCCACCAATGACACGGTCAGTGTTGCGGGCTCGACCAGCAAGGCCTGCGGGTGCAGGCTGCCCAGCAGAAAGCCATGCTGATGCAGATCGGTCAGCAGCATGAGCAACTGGTCAAGCAGGTGCAGGGTCCGGGACATGTCCAGCGTGTTCTCTGCCAGATAGCGTTCCAGGCTGATGCCAGCAACGTCCGACAGAATCAGCGCCACCGCGCCCGGGGTGCGCTGAAGGCTGAGCAGCTGTGGCAGGGCTGGCAGCGGCAAGGCCTGCCAGCGTGCGCCTTCTTCCTGCAGTCGTTGCTGGGACTGCGGCTGAGTGCTGGCAGCGACCTTGATCAGCACGGGCTGGCCGGTCTGGCGGTGTTGTCCGCGGTAAAGCATCGCGTCGGCATGGCTGCAGAGCAGGGTATCTAGGCTGTAGGTACGGGCTGGCATTGCAAACTCGCAGGGGAAGACGGTGGATCCGGCCGGGCTTTGGCCATCTATTGTTATTTACTGACTGAATTCTGTCATTGAATTGATTTTTTAATGCTCTAGTATTTGCACCTGACTTTAGATGAGTGAGGTTGAAATGTCAGTTATTGCCCGCCTGCGTCATGATGCCAATCCGAGCCACCCCTATCTGGATACCCCCGATTTTGCTTACGACCAGTGGCTGGGCCTGCTGGGCAAGTACGAGCTGCCGATCGGCTCGGTCAGTGGTCGCCCGCGGGTGGCCGTAATCGGTGCGGGGGCATCGGGTTTGTGTGCCGCCTATGAATTGCAGCGGGCGGGATGTGCTGTGAGTGTGTTCGAAGCGGACATGCAGGCCGGTGGACGCTGCGCATCAACCCCATTCCAGCCGGGGGAGCCGGATCTGGCTGAACTGGGCGCCATGCGCTTCCCGCCTTCCGAATTCACGCTGGATTATTACTTCCGGCATTTCCGGCTCACCGACGAGAACGGCATTGCCGGTTTGCCGGATTTTCCGGATCCCGGCGTGGTTCCGACCTGGGTCAGCTACGGTGGCGACAATCAGGTCTGGCAGCCCGGACAGCCCTGCCCGGCGGGCTTCGAAGTCGTCGCCAACGGCTGGGATGCTTTCAATAAGGAAGGTTTGTCCAGTCAGGGGGGGACGCAGCTGCAAAGCCCCGCCAGCATCACCCGGGCCTTGCAGGCCGGCGATGTCGCGCTGGCTACGCGCTACTGGCAGGACTATCTGGACGAATTTGGCCAGATCAGCTTTTATAGCTTCCTGTATGCGGTATTCACCGGGCACAGCCGCTTCGATATTCCCGGCGGTAAAGCCTGGAGCTTTGCCGACTTCGACCGCTTCGGCGCGCTGGGGCTGGGCAGTGGTGGCTTCGGGCCGCTGTATCCGATCGGTTTCAACGACATCTTCCGCTTGCTGCCCAACGGGCTGGAATCGGCGCAGAAACTCTTCCAGCCGGGGATCAGACAGCTGCCGCTGGCGTTTGCCGCGGCACTGGGCGAGCAATGCGACTGGCACTACGCAACCCCGATTGACCGCATCGAACGAGCAGGAGCGACCTTCACCCTGCATAGCGGTTCTGCACGATTTACTGCCTATGACCGGGTGATTGTTGCCACGACCACGCGAGCCATGGAGATGGGCTGCAATCTGAGCGACGAGCGCAGCCTGCTTTCCGACGAGGCTCGTCAGGCCATCCGGCGCACTCACATCGTTTCCTCGGTGAAAGTGGCTGCGCGCATCCGCAAATTCTGGCGAGACGATCCGCAGGCGGTGCGCTGCCTGATCACCGATGATGCGCTGCATCAGGTGTATACCCTTGATTATGGCGCTGCAGACACGGCGGTGTGTTTCCTCAGCTACACCTGGGATGACGATGCGGTGAAGCAGCAGGCACTCGGCGTGGCGCAGCCCGGAGGCGCCATCGACAAGGTGGCGCTGTACGAGAGCCTGCGCGCCATGCTGATGGCATCCGGCAGCGAGCCGCTCCGGCAGTGGGCCGAGCACTTGCGCCCGTATGGCAACCCGCAACAGGCGGTACTGTTTGTCGAATGGCAGTCGAGCCCCTATTTCAACGGCGGCTTCAAGCTGGCCCAGCCCGGGCAGGACCCCTACGTGCAGGCGATGTTCTATGACTTCCAGAAAGCCGGATCGCCGGACGACACCGGGGTGTATCTGGCGGGCGACTGCATCAGCTGGACATCCGGCTGGGTCGAGGGGGCCTTGCAGGCCGGGCTGAATGCGGCGGCGGGGGTGCTGTATTCGCTGGGAGGGCAGCTCAACCCGGATCAGAGGGGCATGACACCGCTCCAGATCAACGCCGAGCGTTTCTGCTATTTCGGCAGCGGCGTCAGGGTAGGGCAGGCTGGCTCACGCACGGATTGTGCCGTGACCGGCTAGCCAAGTAGAGCGTGCAAATCCCTGCAGGATTTGCACGCTCTACCGGGTTACTTGGCGATTGCGCCACTGGTCATTTCAAACCATCGCATTTCCCCGCGTGCCGGAGAGAGCGGGTATGTGACTGTGGTCTCCTGGCCGTCAGGAAACGCATTGCCGCTGCGCACTGGTCTGGTGTTCAGTCGTCCAGCAACTGCTGGTACAGGTACACCAGCACCCGCGCGAGTTCTTCCGCGGTCTGTTCCTGCGCGGTGTTGCCGCCGTGGCCGCCGCCGCCGGTCTCAAAAAACAGCGCCGGCTGGCCGAGCGCGTGCAGTTTGGCGACCATCTTGCGGGCGTGCGCGGGATGGACGCGGTCGTCCTGCGTGCTGGTGGTGAACAGCGTACGCGGGTAGCGGCGCTCGGTGGCCGGGGCGATGTGGTGGTAGGGCGAGTAGGCGGCGAGCGCGGCGCCCTCGGCCTCATCGTCCGGATCACCGTATTCGTCGAGCCAGCTGGCGCCGGCGTGCAGCTCCGCGTAGCGCAGCATGTCGAGCAGCGGCACCTCGCAGACGACGGCGTTGAACAGCTCCGGGCGCTGCACGAGGCAGGCGCCGACCAGGAGGCCGCCGTTGCTGCCGCCTTCAATCCCCAGCCGTCGCGCGCTGGTGACGCCACGCGCGACTAGGTCCTCGGCGACCGCGATGAAGTCGTCGAAGCTGGTCTGGCGTTTTTCCTTCAGCGCGGCCTCGTGCCAGGCCGGGCCGAATTCGCCGCCGCCGCGGATGTTGGCGAGTACGAAGGCGCCGCCCTGTTCCAGCCATTGCTTGCCGAAGTGGTCGAGGTAGTAGGGCATCATCGGCAGCGCAAAGCCGCCGTAACCATAGAGCAATGTCGGGGTATTGCCATCCAGCTCAATACCTGATTTGGCTACCAGGAAATACGGTATGGGTGTGCCGTCGCGGCTGCTCGCGTGGTGCTGCAAGACGGCAAAAGGCGTGGCATCGAAGGCCGGCGGCTGCGCGCGCAGCAATTCGGGTGCGGCGTTGCTGGACAGGTCGTAGCGGTACAGCCCGGCCGGGGTGAGGAAATCGCTGAAGTTGTAGACCAGCACGTCCGATTGCCAGGGCTGGTCGACGAATTCGATCACGCCGCTGTGCGGCAGCGGGTTGGCGAAGGCTTCCCACGCCTCGCCCGCGCGGCGGAAGGTCAGGAGCCGGCTTTGCACGTTCTCGGTGATGATCACGGCCAGCCCGTTCAGTGTGGCTTCCAGCATCACATAGCTTTGCTCGGGCGCCGGTGCAAACAGCAGCGTGGCGGCGCCCAGTTCGCCGGTTTGGGCGTTGGCGCGAATGGCAAGCAGGCTGCCGGCCGGATAGCGGGTGCCATGGTATTTCCAGTCCATGTCGAGCTTGAGCAGCAGCTCGCCGTGGCTGAAGGCTTCCAGCTCGCCGCGCGGCGGCAATTTCAATTGGCTAATGTCTCCAGCGGCGTCGATGTGGAAATAGGCCTTCTGATAAAAGCTCAGCGACGCTTCGATGACGTCGAACGGGGTCTGGTCGGCATCGAGAAAGCGCCAGGCCGATACCATCATCGCGTCGGGCTCCAGCGCCAGCAGCGACAGCGCGTCGCCCCAGTCCTGGCCGCGCTGCAAGAGCACCGCCTCGCGCGAATAGCCGGATTCGGTCAGCTGGTCGTCGTCCCAGGCGGGGCAGACGAACACCGAATCGGGGTCGCGCCAGGCGATGTCACTTTTGCCCAGCGGGAAGTGGAAGCCTCCGGCGACGAAGGTGCGCGTGGCCACGTCGTATTCACGGCAGACGGTGGCATCGCTGCCGCCCGGCGACAGCGTGATCAGGCAGCGCTCCGGGGCGAGCGTGCAGTGATCGACACCGTCGAGATACCAGTCGACCTGCTCGGCGGCCGCCAGGGCATCAATGTCCAGCACGATGTCCCACGCGGTCTGCGCGGCGCGATAACTGTCCCATGTCGTGCGGCGGTACACGCCGCGCGGGTTCTCGGCGCTCTGGTGAAAGTGATACAGCCAGCCGCCGTGTTCAGAACAATACGGAATCTGCCGCGTGTCGCGCAGTGTGGCGAGTATGTCGGCGGTGAGTGGCGCCGTGCGCGGGTCCGCGTCGAGTGCGGAGCGGGTCTGCGCATTCTGTGCGTCAACCCAGGCCAGCGAGGCGGGCGAGTCGAGGTCTTCGAGGTACTGGAAAGGATCGGTCACGGCGGGCGGGGGTGTTCATCGCAAAGCGGATATTATCGGGCAAAAGCCGGGGTGCGTCGCTGATATGCGAAGGAGGGGGTATAGCCTTGATTACTAATAATCCTGGCTGCTATCACGAAATACCGGGCATTGTATTTCCGGACAAGAGTCGGTGCGGAGTGAATCCGCAGCGGGTTCCGGCTTGCGCCATAGCCAGATCACTACGCCAGCCAGTGTGAGCCCGACCAGCGTGACCACCGGCAGCTTCCAGTGCGTGAGCAATCCGCACAGCAGCCAGCCCAGCGCCATGCCGAAGCTGGCCCACGCCTTGCCCTTGCGGCTGATTTCGCCGCGCAGCAGCCAGGCCTGCAGGTGGGGGCCGGCGCCGGGCAGTGCAAACAGCCGGGCTTGCAGCGCGGGTGAGGCGTGCCCGAAGGCCCAGGCTGCGATGATCCAGAACACGGTAGTCGGCATGACGGGCAGAAAGGCGCCGATCACGCCCAGCGCGAAACAGGCGTGCCCCAGTGCGAGTAGCGCATAGCGCAGCGGGCGGGAGAGCTGGCGGGCGGCTGGCAGTGGCATGCGTGCTTCCTCCGGTGTGGTCTTTGCAGTATCGACCAGCTTTCCGCGAGCGCAAGCCGGGCAGTAAAAACCGTATGCCGCTTTTCGGCGGACGGCTGCGCGCACTGCAATACAAGCGCCATGGTCTTCGGGTATGATGAAAAGTCCCTCATTACCGGATGTATTCCCGCCTCATGGACGATTCCTCTACGCCGCAGCAGAAGGTTAGCTGGCTTGAACGCCTGACCCACTTTCTGCTGCGCGAACCGGAAAACCGTGGCGAACTGATTGAAGTTCTCCACTCTGCCTTTGAACGCCATCTGCTCGACAGCGATGCCCTTGCCATGATCGAAGGGGTTCTCAATGTCGGCGACATGCAGGTACGCGATGTGATGGTGCCGCGCGCCCAGATGGACGTGATCGACATCGACACCCCGCCTTCCGAATTCATACCCTTTGTCATCGAAACCGCGCACTCGCGTTTTCCCGTCGTGGACGGCGACAAGGACAATGTGATCGGCATCCTGCTGGCCAAAGATCTGCTGCGTTACTACGCGGTCGATGTGGATTTCAACATGCGCGACATGCTGCGCCCGGTGGTGTTCATTCCCGAGGCCAAGCGCCTGAACGTGCTGCTGAAGGATTTCCGCAACAACCGCAATCACATGGCGATTGTGGTGGATGAATACGGTGGCGTGTCCGGCCTGGTGACCATCGAGGACGTCATGGAGCAGATCGTCGGCGACATCGAGGATGAATACGATGATGATGAGGAAGACAACATCATCGCTGACCGGCGTGGCCGCTGGCGTGTGAAGGGTGAAACCGAAATCGCCGATCTGAACGAGGCGCTGGAAGCCCGCTTTGCCGATGACGAATTCGACACGGTGGCCGGGCTGGTGATCGGCCAGTTTGGCCGAGTGCCCAAGCGCGGCGAAACCGTCGCGTTCGACGGCTATCAGTTCCAGGTGTTGCGCGCCGACAGCCGGCGCGTGCACAGCCTGCAGGTAGAGCGCCTGCCCGAGCGATCCGCGCGCGAGCCGGACGAGGTGGCGGATTGAAGGCTGTCGCCGGCGGGCTGATGGCCCGCCCGCTGCTCCAGGCTGTATTGCTGTTTCTGGTCGGGGCGCTGGGCGTGTTTGCCCTGGCGCCCTTGCAGCTCTTTCCGCTGGCCTGGCTGGCGCTGGCTGCGCTGTTTGCCGCCTGGCGGCAGCACCCCGGGTGCTGGCGCGCCGCACTGCAGGGTTTTGCCTGGGGCCTGGGGTATTTCCTTGCAAGCATTCACTGGGTTTATATCAGTCTACATACATATGGTGGTATGCCGGCGTGGCTGGCGTTGCTGTGCACAGGACTGTTTGCGGCCTATCTGGCGCTGTTTCCCGCACTGGCAGGCTGGCTGAGCACCAGCCTGCTGGCGCGCCGTCCCGGTGCGGCATCGCTGCTGCTGGGAATGCCGGCCTTGTTTGTGCTGGCCGACGTTCTGCGCGGCTGGCTGTTTACCGGCTTTCCCTGGGCGGCCATCGGCTATAGCCAGCTGCCGGTCTTGGGGGGCTGGCTGCCCATTCTCGGGAGTCATGGCCTGACGCTGCTGCTGGCGCTGGCGGTCGCTGTGACGCTGTGGCGTTGGCGAGCCGGGGCGCTGCTGGCCGGGGCGCTGCTGCTGGCTGGTCTGGGTTTGCAGCAGCTGCGCTTCACGCAGCCAGTCGGCGGGCCGGTTTCGGTGAGTCTGCTGCAGGGTAATATTCCCCAGGATATCAAGTGGGTGCGCGAGAACTATGTACAGAGCCTGCGCGTCTATCACGAGCAACTCGGGCGTGCACAGGGGCAGCTGATCGTGCTGCCGGAAACGGCGTTTCCGGCCTTTCTCGAACAGACCCCGCCAGAGTATCTGGATGAACTGCGCCGCATGGCCCGCAGCAAGCAGACGCAGGTGCTGTTTGGCATCGCGATATCCGGCAGCCAGCCTGGCGAGTATTACAACGGTGTGGTGCGCCTGGATCAGCCGCAGCTGACACCGTACCGCAAATCGCATCTGGTGCCGTTTGGCGAGTATGTACCGATGCCGGCGCTGTTCGGCTGGATGTATCGTTTCATGTCGATTCCGCTGGATGGCTTCACGGCGGGGCTCGACCCGCAAGCGCCTTTTGCGCTGGCCGGCGGATCTGTGGCGGCGAATGTCTGTTACGAGGACATATTTGGCCACGAATTCCGGGTGAATGCCGCCAATGCGACGCTGCTGGCGAATGTCTCCAATCTGGCGTGGTTCGATGGCTCATGGGCAGCCGAGCAGCAGTTGCAGATGGCGCAGGCGCGGGTGCTGGAAAATGGTCGGGAGCTGGTGCGGGCGACCAATACTGGCGCGACGGCGGTGATCGGCATTGATGGACGTATCCGTGACCGCCTGCCGCTGCAGACGCGCGGCGTACTCGAGAGCCGTGTTTGGCATTACACTGGCGCCACGCCTTACCAGCGCTGGGGCGATGCGGCGATCTGGGGGTTGTTAGCAGTGTTTATTGGGGTATCTTGTTTTGGATTCCGAAAAACAAAGCATGAAGACTAATACATTTAAGGGTATTGGATTGGCGCTGTTGCTGGCATTGGGTCTGTCCGTGCCGGTGCAGGCTGTCGAGCAGCATGCCCAGGCCCGCAAGACGTCGGCCGAAACCAAAACCGCGGCGCCACCAGCCGCGGCGCAGCAGGTGGCCAGCGAGGAGCGTCAGCAGGTGCTGGCTGTCGGCGATTCGCTGATGGGGGGGGTGGCGCAGATGCTGGCGTGGCGGATCAAGAAGGATGGCCGCCCGTTGCAACTGACCGACCGGCACAAGCTCAGCACCGGTCTGGTGAATACCCGCTTTTACGACTGGCCGGTGCAGCTGGCCGGTTTGGTCAAGACTGCGCAGCCGGATGTCGTGCTGATCATGCTGGGGGCCAATGATGCCTCAATGGGCATCCGTGACAACGGTAAAACCTATGCCTATGGTTCGGCAGGCTGGACCGAGGTGTATCGCCAGCGCGCCCAGACCATGATCGAACTGGCCCGCTCCGGCGGCGCACGCGTGATCTGGATCGGCCTGCCGCAGATGGCCAAGGCTGACTACAACGCGCAGATCCAGATGCAGAACCGTATCTACGCCCAGGTCGCGCGCGAAGCCGGCATTCCTTTTGTCGATAGCGCCAGCCTGCTGGTCAATGACAAGGGCGAATACGCCGCCAGCATTTCCGAGCAGGGCAAGGCGGTGTCGCTGCGCGCCAAGGATGGCGTGCATCTGGCTCCGCGCGGGGGCGATATTCTGGCGCGTGCTGCGCTGGCCAAGCTGGGAACAGGCGGCCAGGTTGCTGCATTGCAGTAAATCGGAAACAGTTTTGCTGTAGAAAGGCCGCATTGATTGCGGCCTTTATTGTTTCTGACGTAAACTGGCTGGGATTGAAAGAAAATGGGTGTGCGTAGCCGACGACCCGGCAAGCGGGCGTCAGGATCAGCTGGCACAGACCGGCAGCACCCGGCATGAGGATACTGATGATGCAACGCAGCAACAGCCCCAGCAGCTTTCTGGCCGTCGAACAGGAAAAGGCAGCTTCCGCCAACGACAAGGCCGTACTGATCGCCAACAAGGATCGCCTCAACGCGCTGCGCGAACGCCGCCGCGACTTCACCGAGCGCGAGGAAATCGAGCGGCAGAGCCGCGAAGTCTGGCAGATCTAGCTCCCGCTTCCCTCTATCACTGGCCAGTCTGATCAGGCTGGCTGTTTCTGCTTTTGCGGCAGCTGCACGATGCGCGTGCCGGCCAGCGTGTCATGCAGCAGCTGGCGGTCACGCCGTACCCATGCCCAGATCCAGGGCAATGCCGCAAGTCCGCACGCCAGCCAGGCCAGTGGTTGCAGTGAGGCATCATGCCGCGCCATGAACCACAGCGGCAGCGGCGGCAGGTAGAAGAGACTCGCCAGTCCGAAGCGCAGCAGGCATTGCAGAATGCTTGCCGTGCCGTCATTGCGGCCGACAATCCGGCAGCGCCAGGTGCGCAGAGCCAGGGTCTGGCCACTGCGTGACCAGCAAAATACAAAGTACGCAGCGGTGAAGGCGCTGACCCAGATGAATTGCAGCTGCAGAGCCACGGCGGATTTGCCGATAGCCGCTGCATCCATCCCGGTGAACAGCTTGTAGTTCAGGTGAAAAGCAAATCCGAGCACCATCACCAGTGCGCTGGTGAGCAGGGTGTCATAAATCAGGGCCAGCAGGCGCTTGCCCCAGCTGGCTGCGGGTAGTGCGGCATTGGCAGTCGTGTTCGTGGTCATTGTTCGGTGTTTTGATTGCGATAACGGTGGCGCGGGCCGGCGCTTTCTGCGCCGCTGCCCATCCGGTGTTCCTGGCGGATTTCGCGCAGGATGCGCTCGCGCTCTTCCGGTGGCAAGGCCATCAGGCGTTCGTAGTTGCGCCGTGCCCGGTCGCGCTGTTCCGGAGTTAGCGCAGCCCAGCTGCGGATGCGCTCGCGAAAGCGGGCCTGTTTTTCCGGGGGCATTTGCGGAAAACGCTGCGCGGCGTCGGCCAGGCGATCCTGGCGAGGTTCGGGTAGCGTCTGCCACTGGCTGGCCAGTGGTGCCAGCAGCTCTTTCTGTTGCGGTGTCAGGCTGTCCCAGCTGGTGGCGGCGCTGGCGCTGCTGCCAAGCACAAGCAGGGCGATGCTGATGACAATACGTTTCATCGCTTGGCCTGCCGCAGGCGCTGCTCCAGCGCATCCGAGAGCAGCAGGTCGGGCCCGGCATCGCCCAGCAGCAGCTCGACATCCAGATTGTTCTGCTGGCGTTGCGCCTGCTGCTGTTGCCATTGCCAGCCGCCCAGAATCACGACGGCCAGCGCCACGGCCGCAGCCCAGCGCCAGGGGTGGTCGTGCCACTGGCGCAGCAACACATTCCCCTGGCGCTGTGTCTGCGCGGGAATGGCGGCGATGGCTTGCTGGCGCGCCTGGGCGAGGCGGTTGCGTACATCCGGCGGCAATGGCTGCGCGGCCAGCTGTTGCGCGGCCTCGGCCAGTGCCTGCGGGCTTGCGGAGTGGTGCGGTGTCGGTGTTTTCATAAGGTGACTCCATGACGCGCCAGCCAGGCCGACAGCGCGCTGCAGGCCCGGGAGCAGTGTGTTTTCACGCTGCCTTCGGAGCAGCCCATTACGGCAGCGGTTTCTGCCGTATCGAGCTCCTCCCAGTAACGCAGGATGAATGCTTCGCGTTGACGCGGTGGCAATTGTGCCAGCCCGGCTTCGATCAGCGCCATGGTGCGCGCCTGTTCGGTTTCGGTGTCCGGTGACGGTGATAGTTCGCCGCTGTACGGCAGCCATTCCAGCGGGTCACTGTCTTCGTCTTCATCATCCTGCTTGCGGAAGGCGGAAAACAGCGTAAGCCATAGTGAGCGGGTTTTCTGCCGGCGGTAATGGTCGCGGATGGCATTTTGCAGGATGCGCTGGAACAGCAGCGGCCATTCTGCGGCAGGGCGGCTGGCGTAATGTTCGGTCAGACGCAGCATGGCGTCCTGGACCAGATCGAGTGCGGCGTCGTTATCCTGCGTGGCAAAACGCGCCTGCCGGAACGCGCGCTGTTCGACTTCGGCCAGGAATGTGGCCAGCGCAGCGGGGGTGCTTGCCGGCATAGCCGATAATCCTGCTGTTTCAATGGGCTGGATACTAGCAAACCCCTATTGCCGGGGCGAGTAAAAACTTGCCAAGCGCGCCCGCATCCGTTAACTTCCGAGGTTCAACATCCATTCCAGATGAGCGTAGCGCATCCGATCAGGACGCGTCACGCACCGGAAGGCACCGCCCGCGCATTACACCGCAGTCGTCCTTTATCAGGCCACAAGCCTGGGCCAAGGCGGCCAGCCCGGTAAATTATTCGGATTTGCGGCTCTGCCGATTGCCATAGACCACTCAGTGGCTGCGTTACCGCGCAGTGCACCGGTCAGCCCGAACGCCATCGGGATGATCACCGGTCGACCGGCTACGCAGGCTCGTCAAGTTCAAAGCTCTGGATGGCAGGAGCTCGGTTTTCTTTTGTCATGGGAAACCGCAGAACCACTGCCCTCAATGACCTGATCTGCCGCAGGCAGATCGGCATGCGCACGGTTCGGCGGACCCGAAACCTTCTGGTGAGGTGACCTCGATGGAAATATCAGGTGCAGAAATCGTCACGCGCTGTCTGCAGGAAGAAGGCGTTGAATTCGTCTTCGGTTATCCTGGCGGTGCGGTACTCGAAATTTACGACGCGATTTTCAAGCAGGACAAATTCAAGCATGTGCTGGTGCGCCACGAACAGGCCGCGGTGCATGCCGCTGACGCATATTCGCGTTCCAGCAACAAGGTCGGCGTCGCACTCTTGACCTCCGGTCCCGGTGCGACCAATGGCCTGACCGGCATTGCCACCGCCTACATGGATTCGATCCCGATGATCGTGATCTCGGGCCAGGTTGGCACGCCGATGATCGGCTCGGATGCGTTCCAGGAAGTCGACATGGTCGGCTGTTCGCGCCCGATCGTGAAGCACAACTTCCTGGTGAAGGATGTGCGCGACATCGCCGCGACCTTCAAGAAAGCCTTCCACATCGCCACGACCGGCCGCCCGGGTCCTGTGGTGATTGACATCCCGAAGGATGTCACCATCCACAAGACCAAGTTCGAGTACCCGCAGTCGGTATCGATCCGCAGCTACAACCCGCCGGTCAAGGGCCATCCGGGCCAGATCAAGAAGGCGGCCCAGTTGCTGGCCGATGCCAAGCGCCCCTTCGTCTATGTCGGCGGCGGTGCGGTGCTGGGCAATGCCGGCCCGGAAGTGACCGAGCTGGTCAAGATGCTGAACCTGCCCTGCACCAACACCCTGATGGGGCTGGGCGCGCTGGACGGCACCGATCCGAATTTTGTCGGCATGCTCGGCATGCACGGCACCTATGAAGCCAACCTGTCGATGCAGTACTGCGATCTGCTGATCGCGATCGGTGCGCGCTTTGACGACCGCGTGATCTCGGTACCGAACCAGTTTCTGTCGCAGGCCAAGAAGATCGTTCACATCGACATCGACCCATCCTCGATCGCCAAGCGCGTGAAGGTGGACGTGCCCATCGTCGGCGACGTGAAGAGCGTTGTTGGCGACCTGGTCGCGCTGCTGAAGGAAACCGGCCAGCGCCCGAACGACAAGGCCCTGGCTGGCTGGTGGGAGCAGATCAACGAATGGCGCAAGCCCAATTCGCTGCTGTACACGCAGGATACCGAGATCATCAAGCCGCAGTTTGTCGTGCAGAAGCTGTGGGAAGTCACCGACGGCCAGGCCATCGTGACCTCCGACGTGGGTCAGCACCAGATGTTCACCGCGCAGTACTACAAGTTCCGCCGTCCGCGCCAGTGGATCAACTCTGGCGGTCTGGGCACCATGGGCTTTGGTCTGCCAGCCGCGATGGGCGCGCAGATGGCCAATCCGTATGCGCAGGTTGCCTGCGTCACCGGTGAAGCGTCCATCCAGATGAACATCCAGGAATTGTCGACCTGCAAGCAGTATCACATTCCGGTGAAGATCATTAACCTCAACAACCGCTACCTCGGCATGGTTCGCCAGTGGCAGGAATTCTTCTACGGTAACCGATACTCCGAATCCTATATGGACGCTTTGCCTGATTTCGTAAAGCTTGCGGAGGCATACGGTCATGTCGGTATGCGCATCGAGAAACCGGCCGACGTCGAGCCCGCGCTGCGCGAAGCCTTCAGCGAGAAGCTGAAAGACCGCCTGGTGTTCCTCGACTTCATCACCGACCAGAAGGCCAATGTCTTCCCGATGGTGCAGAATGGCAAGGGCCTGAACCAGATGGATCTGCCGGACCACATGCGCGGCATGCAGCAAGTGCCGTTCGAAAACAATCGCGACTACGGCAACCTGTGCTGAGGGGGAAACGAACATGCGACACATTCTTTCCATCCTGATCGAAAACGAAGCCGGCGCGCTGTCGCGCGTTACCGGCCTGTTTTCGGCGCGCGGTTACAATATTGATTCGCTGACCGTGCAAACCACCGAAGACGTCACCATGAGCCGCATGACCATTGTCACGCACGGCTCGGATGACATCATCGAGCAGATCACCAAGCAGCTGAACAAGCTGGTGGAAGTGGTGAAGGTGATCGACCTCAACGAGGCCGACCACATCGAGCGCGAACTCATGCTGATCAAGGTGCGCGCTACCGGCAAGGAACGCGATGAAATGAAGCGCATGGCGGATATCTTCCGCGGGCGCATCATCGATGTCACCGAAAAGAGCTACACCATCGAGCTGACCGGCCCGGGCGAAAAACTGGATGCCTTCATCAAGGCACTGGATCCGGCCGTCATTCTCGAAACTGTCCGTACCGGCGCATCGGGCATCGGTCGCGGCGAACGCATTCTGAAAATCTAAGTGAGGTGTGAGGGAATCCCCCTCGCCTCACGCCTCACACCAACAGGAGTTAAGTACCATGGCACTGAACGTTTACTACGACAAAGATTGTGATCTCTCCATCATCAAGGGCAAGAAAGTCGCCATCATCGGCTACGGCTCGCAAGGCCACGCCCACGCCTGCAACCTGAAGGATTCCGGTGTTGATGTGACCGTTGGCCTGCGCCTCGGCTCCGCCACCGTGAAGAAGGCTGAAGCTCACGGCCTGAAGGTGACCGACGTGAAGACCGCCGTTGCCGGCGCCGACGTGGTGATGATCCTGACCCCGGACGAATTCCAGTCCAAGCTGTACAAGGACGAAATCGAGCCGAACATCAAGCAGGGCGCCACGCTGGCCTTCGCACACGGCTTCGCCATCCATTACAACCAGGTTGTTCCGCGCAAGGATCTGGACGTGATCATGGTTGCCCCGAAGGCGCCGGGCCACACCGTTCGTTCCGAATTCGTTCGCGGTGGTGGCGTTCCGGATCTGATCGCGGTATTCCAGGATGCTTCCGGCACTGCCAAGCAGACCGCACTGTCCTATGCCTCCGGCGTGGGTGGCGGCCGCACCGGCATCATCGAAACCACCTTCAAGGACGAGACCGAAACCGATCTGTTCGGCGAGCAGGCCGTACTGTGTGGTGGCGCCGTTGAACTGGTGAAGATGGGCTTCGAAACCCTGGTTGAAGCTGGCTACGCACCTGAAATGGCCTACTTCGAATGCCTGCACGAACTGAAGCTGATCGTTGACCTGATGTTCGAAGGCGGTATCGCCAACATGAACTACTCGATCTCCAACAACGCCGAATACGGTGAATACGTGACCGGCCCGAAGGTGATCAACGAAGAATCCCGCAAGGCCATGCGCCAGGCGCTGAAGGACATCCAGGATGGCGAATACGCCAAGAAGTTCATCCTGGAAGGCGCGACCAACTACCCGTCCATGACCGCTTACCGTCGCAATAACGCTGCGCACGGTATCGAAGTCACTGGCGCCAAGCTGCGTGCCATGATGCCCTGGATTCAGGCCAACAAGATCGTTGACCAGTCCAAGAACTAAGCATCAATGTGCTGCCGTACCCTTGGTGCGGCGACAAACAAAACCGGCCCCCAGGGGCCGGTTTTGTTTTTTGCACAGCCCGGAGTGCAGGGTCACTTTCTTTAGGTGACAGTCTGTGATCGGCTTCCTTGCTGCAGTTGATTGCATCCTGTAAATTCAGTCTGCCGTCATGCGACGGCTTTGTTTTTTCTGGCGATGCGGCTTCTGACACAACACTGGCGCTGGTTTTTGCTGGTTCCGGCAGCGATTTTTCTCGCGCTGGCAACCTACCACGTCTATCACCACGACCCGGAAATCTACGGCGGACCTTTCCTGCCGTGCATTTTCTACGAGTTGACCGGCTTCTATTGCCCCGGCTGCGGAGCCACGCGCGCGGTGTATGCCTTGCTGCATCTGGATCCGGCGCGCGCACTGCGCAAGAACGCGTTTCTGGTGCTGATCGGCTTTCCACTGCTGGCAGTGGCACTGGTCAATCATTTCGGTCCGCGCCGGTTCCTGACTTTGCGCATGGAAGGGCAGATCTACGCCGTGTTTTTTAGTCTGGCCATTCTGTTTACGGTACTGCGCAATCTGCCGCTGGCACCCTTCAATCTGCTCGCCCCGCACTAAGACGGGGTATGCAGCTGTAGTGCATGACTTGATTATGATCTGATTGGATAGGGAGAGATGTATGCCGTTCTGTACCAAGTGTGGTGCCAATAATCCGGATGAAGCGCAGTTCTGTTCGACCTGTGGCGCGACGCTGACACCGGCCCCGACAGCGCCTGCTGCGGTGAGCCGTGCCGCACCGGCTGCGGCGCGCCCGTCCGCCGGTCAACCGGAGGTGCCCAGCTATCTGGTGCAGTCGATTCTGGTGACCTTGTGCTGCTGCCTGCCTTTTGGTATTGCCTCCATCGTGTTTGCCAGTCAGGTGAACAGCAAGCTCGCCGCCGGCGATCTCGACGGTGCGCTGGAATCATCGCGCAAGGCAAAAATGTGGGCCTGGTGGGGCTTTGGTGTCGGTATTGCGGTGAATATTCTTGCCGTGATCGCCCAGTTCGGGGCAATTGCCGCCTCCGGCCTGTAATTGTTCGTGCCGGCCGTGTGAGGCCGGCTGACATGCCTTTGTCCAGGATTTCCTATGACGTATTGTCCGCGATGCGGGGCGGCCAACGCACCCGAAGCGCTGTTCTGTGCCAGTTGTGGCAGCAAGCTGCATGATGTGGCTGCCGAGGCCAACCCGTATGCCGTATCGCACGCAACGCAGCATGTGCGCAGCGGGCAACTGCAGGGCGCACGCAATTCGACGCTGGCCATCATCAGCCTGGTTGCGGGGATTCTGCAGCTGTTCTGCTGCTGTCTTGGCAGCATCGTTGCGGTGGTCTGCGGGCATCTGGCCCGCAGCGAAATCCGCAAGGGCGACGGGCAGGTGCTGGGTGATGGCATGGCCATGGCGGGGCTGATTCTCGGCTATATCGGACTCGTGTGCTCCCTGTTGTATTTTGCCCTGATTCTGGTCGGTGTCATGGTTGCGCCGCTCGCGAGCTAACAGGGTATCGCCATCGTTTATGGCGCATCCGTGATGCCATGCATTGCACTGGTTTTTCGGCAGCGTGTGCCGGAGCGCGGCGCGGGCAGGCTTGCAGCTGCCGTGAGGCTGCGCGGCGGCACACGGCTACGGTAAACTGTGCGGCATGAATGATGCCTCACGCTACCGCCTGACCCGCCTGTTCCGGGTACTCACGCACATTGATGGCCGGCTGGGCGAGTCCATGTCGCTGGACGAGCTGGCCGGCGTGGCCTGCTATTCGCCTTATCATTTCGACCGGATTTTTCTGCGCTACCGTGGCATTTCCCCGGCTGAGCACGTGCGCCGGCGCCGGCTGATGCGGGCCGCTCACCGCCTGCGGCATGAGCCGGAGTGCCCGATCGGCGAGATTGCCCATGATTGCGGCTACAGCAATCAGGCCAATTTCTCGCGCGCTTTCCAGCAGCATTTCGGCATGAGCCCGCGGACGTGGCGCAAGGGCGGCTGGCATGATTACATGCTGCGCCAGGTGGCCAGCTACACCCCGGATATCCGCGAGCAGCATGCCGATTTCGAGGCGCAGCTGGAGCGTCAGCCGGGCTTGCGTGCCACGCTGGCCAGCCGGATCACGGTGCGCCAGTTGCCGATGATGCGAACGCTGTCGCGGCAGATGGTGGGGCGGCTGGGCTATGAGCTGGTGCAGGCCTGTGAAGAATATACCGCCGAGTGCCAGCAGGCAGGTGGGCTGGATGACGGGGCCTTGTTTGTCGGCAGTTTTCTCGACGACCCCGGTTTTACCGGGCGCGCCGATTTCATCTATGAATTCGGGCTGGTGGAGCCGCAGCCAGTGGCAGCCCCGGCCATGACCCACGAATACCTGCTGCCGGGCGGACGCTACGCCTGTCTGGACTGGGAGGGTGAGATGCCGTGGATGCGCTGGATGTATGAGGACTGGCTGGATCGCCACCCGGACTGGACCATGGATAGCCGTCGCCCGCATCTGGAGTTCCATCGCTTCAGTGCGCAGGGTTCGGCGGGTGGAACACTGGCCATCCCGATTATGCGCAAGCATGTATAGCCTCGTAATCATTGATAGGAAAAGGTTTGCAGCGCATACCCCGCTAGTCTGCGCTTGCGTAAGTTTTCCTGCATAGAAATGACAGTGGTCCGATATTTGCTGGCAAAATAGCTGCATTATTTGTCAGCAAATTCGAGGTTTCTTCATGTTCTGTCCGCAGTGTGGTCAGCAAAACGATAATCAGGCGCGCTTCTGTTCCCGCTGTGGCGGGAAGCTGCCCGAGGCGTCCGTAGCGCCGGGGGTGAACGAGCACAATCCCTATGGGGTTTCGCCAGCGACAGCGATCGCGCAAGATCTACCTCCAGCGCAGGAAACTGAGCACTTTGGTTATGCCGGTTTCTGGGAACGCTTTGCAGCGCATTTCATCGATAATCTGATCACGACGGTTGTTGCCATGGCCATCTCACTGGTAATGGGCTTTGCCGTCGGGGTTGCCATGGGGCTCGGCGGGGCTGGCGAGGCGGCATCGATGGTGGGGGGCGTGCTGGGCTTTGTCATCGGGCTGATCGTGCCCTGGCTCTACTATGCCAAGCTGGAGTCCGGCCCGCAGCAGGCGACGCTGGGCAAGCGCTGGCTTGGACTGGCCGTGCAGCGTCCGGATGGCGAATCGTTGAGTTTTGCCCGGGCCTCTGGCCGCTATTTTGGCAAGCTGCTATCGGCAGCTTTGCTCTTGGTGGGTTTTTTGATGCAGCCATTCACGCAACGCAAACAGGCGCTGCATGATCTGATGGCCGACGCGATCGTCGTGCGCAGACGGGAGGGCAGCAACGGTGCCGTGATTGCCATCGCCGTGGTGGTGATCGGCTTCGTGCTGGTTGCAGTGGTGGGTATTCTCGCGGCTATCGCGATTCCCGCCTATTCCGAGTACCGCAACAAGGCGGTGACGCATGCGGCGCTGAACGAGATGCGCAGTGCTGCGCAGGCGATCGAAGCGTACTACCAGCAGCATCAAAGCGTGCCGCAAACGCTGGCCGAAGCCGGTTTTGTTTCCGCGCATGGCAAGGACTTTCAGATCACGGTCAATCCGGAGAATGGCATTCTGGAGGTGATTTTTACGCAGCGGGCCTTGCAGGACAAGAAGCTCGAATATGTGCCGTCACAGAGTGACAAGGGGGTGGTGACCTGGCAGTGCGAGGCCTCGGGTTACGAGGACGGCAAATTGCCGCAGGGGTGTATTTCGCTGGCCGAGGCGGACGCCCGCCGTGATGCAGCTGCGGAAAAAGCCGCTCAGGAAGAGGAGGCTGCGCAGCGCGCTGCGGAAGCCGCACAGGCGGCGGAAGAGGCTTCTGCCGTGGCGGCCGAATAAGACGAATTCAGCTGGCGATGGCCGGCAGGGGCACTCTGGAGTTGGGGTGTCTTTGCCGGATGGGCAGCCTGAAAAGCAAAAAAGCCAAGGATCAGTGATCCTTGGCTTTTGAATCTGGTCGGAGTGAGAGGATTCGAACCTCCGGCCTCTACGTCCCGAACGTAGCGCTCTACCAGGCTAAGCTACACTCCGTTTCTCTCGTCTTGCGACTTGAGGGCTGCATTATGGTAAGGACTGCCCATGGTGTCAAGCATCTTTTTTGAAGATTTATGACGGCCGGTGCTTTCCCCTGAAAAATCAATGCTGACGATCGACGGCGATTTTGGCCAGGGCGTGCAGCGCGCGGGTGAAATCGTTGTCCGGCAGGCCGGCAAGCGCTGCGGTGGCGCGTGCCGATTCGGCCGTGGCGACGTCGCGGGCATAGTCCAGCGCGCCGCTGCGCTGAACGGCTGCCAGCACGGCATCGAAATGGTCGCGACTGGCTTCGCGCAGGGCCGTGCGTACGGTTTCGGCGGCCGCCACTTCCCCGTGGCGCATCACGTGAATCAGCGGGAGAGTTGGTTTGCCCTCCGAAAGGTCGTCCCCCAGGTTTTTGCCGATCTCCGCGGCATCCCCGCTGTAATCCAGTACATCGTCAATGATCTGGAACGCGGTCCCCAGATGCATGCCGTAGGCTGCCAGAGCGGCTTCGGTGGTTTCGTCGGCGCCACTGATGATGGCGCCCAGCCGGGCGGCGGCCTCGAACAGCTTGGCGGTCTTGTAGCGGATGACCTGCAGGTAGCCATCTTCATCGATGTCGGTATTGCCGATATTCATCAGTTGCAGGACTTCGCCTTCAGCGATGATGTTGGTGGCGTCGGCCACAACCGACAGGATGCGCATCGAGTCGCATCCGACCATCATCTGGAAGGCGCGGCTGTAGAGAAAATCACCGACCAGTACGCTGGCCGCATTGCCGAACAGTGCATTTGCAGTATCGCGGCCGCGGCGCAGGCTGGATTCGTCGACCACGTCATCGTGCAGCAGGGTGGCGGTGTGGATGAATTCGATGACGGCGGCCAGTTCGCGATGCTGCTCACCCTGGTAGCCCAGTGCCCGCGCGGCCAGCAGCACCAGTACCGGGCGCAGGCGCTTGCCGCCGGAACTGACGATGTATTCGGCAACCTGGCGCACCAGCACGACATCGGAATGCAGGCGCGTGCGGATCAGCTGGTCAACCTCCGGCATTTCACTCGCCAGAACGGATTTTACGAACTCCATCGTCACAGGGTGTTTCCTCGCAGGCGGCAAACAGGGGCAGCCTGAAATGCGGTTGCTAAAGCGCGCGATTCTACCAGAAAGGGGCGTTTGCCGCCCGCGGCGCGCACGTCTTGCCGACGGTGATGCAACATAAGTGCTTGACGTGATTGGAGGAGAGGCGTAAATTTGCGGGCTTCCCGCTTTCTGGGAGACCGCTATCCGCTTGCCGGATGGCGTTTAAAGGTGACTCTTAACGGAGCTTGTTATGTATGCAGTCGTAAAAACCGGTGGCAAGCAGTACAAAGTTGCTGTCGGCGAAAAACTTAAAGTAGAACAGATTGCTGCAGACATCGACAGCCAGATCGAACTGAATGAAGTTTTGATGGTGGCAGACGGTGACGCAGTAGTGATTGGTACCCCGGTAGTAGCCGGCGCCGCCATCAAGGCAACTGTGGTTTCCCACGGTCGTGGTGAAAAGGTTCGCATCTTCAAGATGCGTCGCCGCAAGCACTACATGAAGCGTCAGGGCCATCGCCAGAACTACACCGAAATCCGCATCGACGCGATCGTAAAGTAATCTTCAGGAGCTAAAACATGGCACACAAGAAAGCTGGCGGTAGTTCCCGCAACGGCCGTGATTCGGAAGCCAAACGCCTGGGTATCAAGGTATACGGCGGCGAGCTGATTCCGGCAGGTTCCATCATCGTGCGTCAGCGCGGTACCGAATTCCACGCTGGCGACAACGTCGGCATGGGCAAGGACCACACCCTGTTTGCACTGGTTGATGGTTATGTGAGCTACGCCGTCAAGGGCGCGCAAAAGCGTCGCACCGTGACCGTAACTCCGTACACCGGCGAAGAAGCGTAAATCGCGCTTTTCCCGATGTCGAAAAGCCCTGTCTTTCGAGATGGGGCTTTTTTAGTTTCTGATCTGGCAATCCTTATCAGGCAAATGACCAGGCAAACGCATAGCCGTGTTACCCGATGCCGTTCTGCGCGGCAGCATGGGGTAAACCGGCTGGGCAAGTGAGGCGACAGCATGAAATTCATCGACGAAGCACGCATCGAAGTGATCGCCGGCAAGGGCGGCAATGGTTCGGCCAGCATGCGCCGTGAAAAATACATTCCCCGCGGCGGCCCCGATGGCGGAGACGGCGGCAAGGGGGGCTCGGTCTGGGCCGTGGCTGACGAGGGCATCAATACGCTGGTTGAATACCGCTTCGTCAAGAAGTACAAGGCGGCCGACGGTGAATCGGGCAAGGGATCCGATCGTTACGGTGCGGGTGGTGAAGACATCGAGCTGCGCATGCCGGTGGGCACCGTCATCACTGATAACGAAACCGGCGAGCTGGTCGCTGATCTGACCAAGAATGGCGAACGCATTTGCATCGCCAAGGGCGGCAATGGCGGCTTTGGCAACCTGCACTTCAAGTCTTCGACCAACCGTGCACCGCGCCAGACCACGCCGGGGCTGGAGGGCGAACGCCGCGAGCTGAAGCTGGAGTTGAAGGTACTGGCCGATATCGGCCTGCTGGGCATGCCAAATGCGGGCAAGTCCACCTTCATTCGCGCTGTGTCGGCCGCCAAACCCAAGGTTGCCGATTATCCCTTCACCACGCTGCACCCCAATCTGGGCGTGGTGCGCATCGATGATTCGCGCAGCTTTGTGATCGCCGACATTCCGGGGCTGATCGAAGGCGCTTCCGAAGGCGCAGGCCTTGGCCACCGTTTCCTGAAGCACCTGCAGCGTACTGGCATTTTGTTGCATCTGGTAGATCTGGCCCCCTTTGATGAAGGCGTTGACCCGGTTGCCGAGGCGCGTGCAATTGTCGAAGAACTGCGCAAGTACGACGAAGAGCTCTACAACAAGCCGCGCTGGCTGGTGCTCAACAAGCTGGACATGATTCCGGACGACGAGCGCGCTGCGCGTGTGGCGGCTTTCCTGGAGAGCTATGGCTGGCAGGCGGGGGATGACAGCGAATTCGCTGAGTTTGATCCCAACCGCCCACGCCTGTTCACGATTTCCGGCATGACGGGCGAGGGCTGCCGCGAGCTGACCTACGCGATTGCCGATTATCTGGATGCCGCGCGCGCCAAACTGCGCGAACTGGAAGACGCCCGCAAGGCCGCTGAAGATGCCGAACTGGCTGCCCGCCGCAAGGTGGTGTTCGAGGACGAAGTCGAAGACGACGAAGAAGGCGAGATCGGCGAAGCCTGATAGCTTTGCCTGACAGCAAAAAGGCCTGCATTTGCAGGCCTTTTTGCTGTCAATGGCGCCTCAGAATTCGGCGTTCGCCAGTAGCGGGGCCTGCGCGTCTTTGGTGGCCAGAATCGGTTGCTCTGCCAAGGGCCAGGCGATGGCGAGTTCGGGGTCGTTCCAGCGCAGCGAACGTTCGAGTTCGGGGTGCCAGAAGTCGGTCGTCTTATAAAGAAACTCTGCCGTCTCGCTGACGACCTGAAAACCATGCGCAAATCCTTCCGGGATCCATAGCTGTCGTTTGTTTTCGGCGGACAGCAGGGTGCCAACCCATTTCCCGAAGGTGGATGAATTCCGACGCAAATCCACCGCCACATCAAAGACCTCTCCCTGCACGCAACGTACCAGCTTTCCCTGCGGGTGTGGCGGCAACTGATAATGCAGACCGCGCAAAACATTCCGGTTGGAGCGGGAATGGTTATCCTGCACGAAGTGGACTCTGCGGCTGATGGCTTCGTCAAAGCGCTGCTGATTGAAACTCTCGAAGAAAAACCCTCGATCATCACCAAAAACACGCGGTTCGATAATCAGGACGTCAGGAATGCTGGTGGGAGTAACGATCATGGTTTATATGCTAGCTCTCGCTAGCCAGTTGCAGTAGATAGCGGCCGTAGCTGGTCTTTTTCAGGGGCTGTGCAAGAGACTCCAACTGTGGGGAAGTAATCCATTGTTGGCGGTAGGCAACCTCTTCTGGGGAGGCAACCTTGAGCCCTTGGCGTTGTTCGATGGTCTGGATGAAAAGGCTGGCTTCCAGCATGGATTCATGGGTGCCGGTATCCAGCCAAGCGTAGCCACGCCCCATGGTCTGGACATCCAGTTGACCGCTCTGCAGATAGGCCACATTCACATCGGTAATTTCCAGTTCACCACGGCTTGATGGCTTGATGCTTCTGGCAACATCAATGACCGTGTTGTCGTAGAAATACAGCCCGGTTATGGCGTAGTTCGACTTCGGGATGGCGGGCTTCTCTTCGATGGACAGGGCCCGCCCCTGCCGGTCGAATTCGACAACACCGTAACGTTCCGGATCATTGACGTGGTAGGCGAAAACCGTGGCGCCTCTTGCCTTGCCGGCCGCATGCTGCAGCAATTGCGCGAAGTCGTGACCGTAGAAAATATTGTCCCCAAGTACCAGGGCGACATTGTCGTTGCCAATAAACGATTCGCCGATCAGGAAGGCCTGTGCCAGTCCATCCGGGCTGGGCTGGATGGCGTAACTCAGGGAAATGCCCCACTGGCTGCCGTCACCCAGCAACTGTTCAAAGCGGGGCGTATCCTGCGGGGTTGAGATGACCAGAATCTCGCGAATCCCCGCCAGCATCAGCGTGCAGAGCGGGTAGTAGATCATCGGCTTGTCATAAATCGGCAGCAGCTGTTTGCTGACTGCGATTGTAGCGGGGTACAGGCGGGTGCCTGAGCCCCCTGCCAGAATGATGCCTTTGCGCTGTGTCATCCGGTAGTCCTTGTTCTATCTGTTGGTGAGCAAAGCAATCACCTGGGTGACGCCCAGCTCCCAGTGGGGGAGTTGCAGGCCGAAGGTGGTGCGGAGCTTGCTTGTATCCAGCCGGGAGTTGCTTGGTCGGGGTGCGGGGAGTGGATAGGCACTGCTCGGTATGGGAATGATTGAATCCGGCATACATTGCAATATATAAGCGTGAATCTTGCATAAACGGTTGATTGTGTGCGCATACCCATGCCAACTGGTCTCGCCGCTGGCGGCCAGATGATACAGGCCATACGGGAAAAGCTCAGGACGGCCTTCGCGCAGATAGTGTCCGAGAATCTGTGCCGTGACGTCAGCCAGCAGTGCAGCAGATGTTGGCGCACCGAACTGGTCGGCGACAACGCGAAGCTCGTCGCGTTCGCGCATTAGTCGCAGCATGGTCTTGAGAAAATTGTTGCCATGAGCACCATACACCCAGCTGGTGCGGAAAATCAGCTGGCGGCAGCCGCTGGCGCTGATTGCTGCTTCTCCGCCCAGCTTGCTGCGGCCATACACCGACAGGGGGTTACAGGAATCATGCTCTACATAGCAGCCTGTTTTGCCGCCATCGAAGACATAATCGGTTGAGAAATGTACCAGTAGGGCGTCATGCTCTGCTGCCCATTCAGCCAGTACCGCTGGAGCTGTGGTGTTGACGGCAATTGCGGTTGCAATGTCGGTTTCCGCCTTGTCCACCGCAGTATACGCCGCCGGATTGACGATAATGTCTGGCCGGATCTGGTCCAGTATTGCCCGCAAGGAGTCGGGGCACCCAAGGTCGAAGGTCTTGCGGTCCGGTGCTTCAATTCGGCCAAGCACGGAGAGGCTGCGCTGCAGCTCGAAACCGACTTGTCCGCTGCTTCCGGTTAGCAGGATGGTCGCGTTCTGCATGCTCAGGCTCCGTACTGGGTGTTGATCCAGTCGCGATAGGCTCCGGAGGTAACGTTGGCGATCCAGTCGTGATTGTCCAGATACCATTGCACTGTCTTGCGGATACCGGACTCGAAGGTCTCGGCCGGTTTCCAGCCGAGCTCGCGTTGCAGCTTGCCGGCATCGATGGCATAGCGGCGATCGTGTCCGGGCCGGTCGGCCACAAACGAGATCTGTGCGGCATAGGCCCTGCCGTCCTGGCGCGGGCGCAATTCATCAAGCAGGGCACAGATGGTCTGTACCACTTCCAGATTGGTCTTTTCGTTCCAGCCGCCGACATTGTAGGTTTCGCCGCAGCAGCCTGCTTCCAGCACGCGCCGGATGGCAGAGCAATGATCCTTCACGAACAGCCAGTCGCGGATCTGCTGGCCATCGCCGTAGATGGGGAGTGTCTTGCCGGCCAGCGCATTCAGGATGATCAGCGGGATCAGTTTTTCCGGGAAATGATAGGGTCCGTAGTTGTTCGAGCAGTTGGTCGTGAGTACCGGCAGACCGTAGGTGTGATGCCATGCGCGCACCAGGTGGTCGCTTGCTGCTTTGGATGCCGAGTACGGGCTGTTCGGTTCGTAGCGGTTGGTTTCGGCAAACGCAGGATCACTTGCCCTCAGGGTGCCATAGACTTCATCCGTGGAAACATGCAGGAAGCGGAAGGCGGCCTGTTCGGTAGCGGATAAGTTACTCCAGTAGCCGCGTACGCTCTCAAGCAGGTTGAATATCCCGAGCACATTCGTCTGGATAAATTCGCCGGGGCCATGGATCGAGCGGTCTACATGGGATTCCGCCGCAAAGTTGATCACTGCACGCGGCCTGTGCTGGCTTAGCAATGCGTCGACCAGTGTGCGATCACCGATATCACCCTGGATAAAGTGATGGCGCGCGTCGCCCTGTACGGACTTGAGGGTGTCCAGATTGCCGGCGTAGGTCAGCTTGTCCAGATTGATGACGGGTTCATTGCTGCCGGCAAGCCAGTCCAGCACAAAATTCCCGCCAATAAAGCCGGCACCGCCGGTTACTAGAATCATATGAGCCTCTTCAATACGGTGTAGCAGAGGGTCGCGGCAAGGCCGTGGATGCGAATAACCCGATGATATCCGCTCGGGGTGTCACAGACATGCGTCTGTGTTTGGTCACTGGTTGCCTAGCTGCCCGGCGGACCAAGCTGGATCAGCTGACGTGCATTGCCATATTCGTCGTCATCGATTCTCACCCAGCATTCCGGCCCGTATTTCAGTTCGCCAGTATAGGTCATGGAGAGTCGTGCACCATCAACACGCTCGATGTGGAAACAGTTGGCCGCGTAGCTGATTTTGCCAGAAAGCGAATCCAGATCGATGGTCAGCTGGTCGCCGATGCCGGGCAGGCGTTGTGCACTTTGCCCTGGTGTTGCGCTGCCAAGCGTGGCAGCAACCCGCGCCAGTGTCTGGAACGACCAGTTGCGTGTGACTGGCTGGCCTGCCAGTGTTCCGCTGAAGCGGACATCGTAGCGCGTCCCGGGATGCAGCGGCTGATTGGGCATCAGCATGGCCCAGTTGTTTTCCTGGGTGGGTAGCTGGCGACTGCTGACCGGTTTGCCCTGTTGATCCAGCAGCAGCCATTCGCCGATTTCCAGTACGGCGTTAGCGTGCAGCGAGAGAATATAACCGCTTTTCGCGACGCCATCGGGCAACGGGCTCGGGTTTTCTTCGTGGCTGGCAAACTGCGGGCTGAAGGCCTGCAAGGGACCGGCCGCAAGTGGCCAGTGTGCCAGCAGTGCCTCTTTGCGTGGGAGGCTGGTCTTGCCGGTTGTGATCACAACGGTCCGCGAGCCATCTGCCAGTCGGGCAGAGCCCAGCCCGATGCGCTGCATGCCGGGGTCGAGCAGTACGTTGCGATGCAGCGGACCTTTCAGCAGGGCACGCAGCGCCGCAAGCGGGTTGGCACTGGCCGATTCATACAGCACCTCCCAGCAGCCCCCGCTGTCTCCCTGTGCCTTGCAGCGCGCCGTGGGCGTGGTGCCGGTAAAGCCGGTTTGTCCGGCACTTTCGCCATGCCCCGCACCGGGGAGGGCAGCCAGATAATCGGCATGAGCCTGAGCGGCCTTGGTGAGCGCGGGATCCGCTTGCAGAACGGGAATGCCGGTTTCGCGACGGATGATATTCAGCGTTTCGATTTCATCGGCACTGGCCAGCGTGGCCAGACAGCAGGAAAAAAAGGCGAGGCAGAAACGAAGCATGGCTTTACCGCACGGGAAAAGCATATATTACGCACTAAGTCAGCAATAGGCGATGCGGTTTTGCCTTTGGTGGCCGAAAGGCTGCAGAGGCCAGTGCCTCAGATCAGCGCACGCTCGGTGCCGCCATGGTTTCGATGATGGCCTCGCGCAGCGCCTGCAACAAGGCGTCGACATCGTCGGGCTGCGTGGCCCATGAGCTGACGAAGCGTGCGCCGCTCTCATTGATGAAGCCATAGAACACCCAGCCCCTGGCCTTCAGGCGTTCCTGTACGCGGCCGTCGATTCTGGCGAACACCGCGTTGGCCTCGACCGGGAACAGCAGTTCGATGCCGGGGATCTGGCGCAAGCCCTCGGCCAGTCGCGTCGCCATCGCGTTGGCATGTGCCGCATGCCTGAGCCACACTCCCTCTTGCAGCATGCCGACCCATGGGGCGGACAGGTAGCGCATTTTGGAGGCCAGTTGCCCGGCCTGTTTGCAGCGGTAGGCGAAATCCTCGGCCAGTGTCGGTTCGAAAAAGACAATCGCTTCGCCCACCGGCATGCCCTGTTTGGTGCCGCCCAGCGACATCACCTCGATGCCGGCTCGCCAGCTCAGCTCGGCTGGGCTGCAGCCCAGGCTGGCCAGAGCATTGGCAAAGCGAGCGCCATCCATGTGCGTGTGCAGCCCCAGCCGTTTGGCATGCGCGCAGACTTCGCGCAGCTCGGCTGGCGTGTAGACGGTGCCGCTTTCGGTGGATTGCGTCAGCGTCACCACCTTGGGTTTGGGGTAGTGGATATCGCTGCGCCGTGCGACCAGCCGGTCGATTTCATTGGCGTCGAGCTTGCCGTTGGCGCCGCGCCCCAGCAGCAGCTTGGTGCCGTTGGAGAAGAACTCCGGCCCGCCGCACTCGTCGGTCTCGACGTGCGCCTGCTCGTGGCAGATCACGCTGTGATAACTCTGGCACAGCGACGCCAGTGCCAGCGAATTGGCCGCCGTGCCGTTGAAGACAAAAAACACCTCGGCCTGCGGGCAGGCGAACGCCTGGCGGATTGCGTCGCTGGCCTGGGCGGTCCAGTCATCCATGCCATAGGAGGCCTGGCAACCGCGATCCGCGGCCAGCAGCGCCTCGAGCGCCTCGGGGCAGATGCCGGCGGTGTTGTCACTGGCAAAGTCGTAACGCATGCGCTGCTCCCGGGACCAAACTGTCCGAATGAATATCACTGCGCATTATAGGGAGAGCATGCTGCCGTGCAGATCGGGGGAAACCGCAGTTTCCAGTTGTTTCATGGGTATGATCGTAAGGGCTATATCGAACGGCTTATTTAAGCTGATAGGGTGTTGGGTATATCAGTTGTCACCCAGCCCTTCGACAATCACGATATCCAGCTCCCCTGCGCCGAGCCGCAATTCGCGTGCGGCCTGATACGCCGGAGAGGCCCAGCAGGCCTGCGCCTGCGCGTAGCTCGGAAACTCGATAATGGAATTGCGGCTGCGCGTACTGCCTTCGACGCATTCGAACTGCCCGGCGCGCGCCAGAAAGCGGCCGCCGAAGCTGGCGAGAATCTCCGGGGTTTGCGCAGCGTACTCGCGAAAACGCGCCATGTCGGTGACATCGGCACGGACGATCCAATAGCCCTTCATTAATCAATTTCCCATTCTTGAATACAGCGATTGCATCGGATGTTCCTTCGCGCTGGTGCCCCGCGCATTTCCAGGCTGGTCATGCCGCGTGGGTCACGCCTTCGCCGCATAATGCTGCTCGGCATAGTCGGTCAGCGCACGGATGCGCTTTCTGGTTTCGCGCTTGAACTGATAGCCGAGTACCGGCGTCAGCAGCCAGGACAACCATTTCGGTTTGGTGGTGAGATGGTAACTGAACCGAACCATGGTTCGATTCGGCGAAATCTCCCGGAATTGCCAGCCGCCGGCAAACTGGTCAAATACGTAAGGCCCCTTGACCAGCTTCACGGCTGCCACGGCGTTGGGTTTGTAGGATACATAAACCGTATCCATCGACAGTCCGTTGTGTGCCGTGCAGCGAACCAGTGCGCCTGCGCATGGTTCACTGGCATCGACCAGATAGGCCTCTTTGGTGAGCGGATCCCACCTGGCTCTTAACGCATAGTCCTGAGTGAGGGCAAACAGTGCTTCGGCAGAGGCGTTTACCTCGAAATCGTAGCGGATCTTCATCGGTGCAATCCCTCGGGTAGCGGTATTGCATCGTAGCAAGCGGATGGCGACTTGCCATGACTGACAAGCCGAAAAATCGCGGATTTCAGATGCGCTCGCTGGAGCCCACATACCGCCACTTGCCCGATTCCAGCGGGCCCAGTGCCAGGCGGCCGATGCGGATGCGTTTGACGGCAGTCAGCGTCAGCCCCGCTGCTTCGGCGAGTTCGCCCAGCCACAGCGCAGGCGGATTGCGCAGCACGATACGGATCTGCTGTTCGCTCTGGCGCGAGGCCTTGAAGCCCTTGAGCGGGACCTCACGAAAGCGGGCGGTCTTTTCCAGCTTGCTGATCTGCTCGGGGGTGACCGCTTCCTCGACCCAGAGCAGGTATTCCAGCTCGCAATCCTTGCGGATGCGATCCGCCAGATGCTTGTCCTGTGTGAGCACCACAAGCCCGGTGGCTGCTTCGGCCAGTGCGGCCGGCAGGTGCTGCTGGTCCAGGTGGCGACGCAGCGGGTAGATACCGCTCTGGTCCGAGGGTGACTGGCGCGATTTGCCCAGCAGCGGACGCGCTTCGTCCAGCCATTTTTCTCCGGCCATATCGATGCCGGCAGGCTTGTTCAGAATCAGTGTGACACTGTCGGGCTGATTCTGCCGCACTTCTTCCGAGAGGGTGACTTTCTGCCCGCGCTTGACGCGGCTGCCCAGCGTGTCGACGACCTTGCCGTCGACCATGACGCGGCCGGTCTCGATCAGGCGGTCGGCCTCGCTGCGGGAACACAGGCCCAGTTCGGCCATGTATTTGGAAAGACGGAGGGTTTCGTGGTCCATGCGGGCTGCCTTGCAAAGCGGAGGGAGAATGCAAAACAGGCTGGTGCACACCAGCCTGCCTTGGCGCAATTATAGCCCTTTAAGGCGAGCCGGTCAGGCCAGTGCCTTGTAGAGGTTGTAGCAGCTCAGGAGGCTGATCAGGCTGCCGACCAGCCACAGCAGCGTGCGGGTCGAGAGCTTTTTCACCAGGACGGCGGCGAAGGGGGCGGCAAACAGCCCGCCGAAAATCAGGCCCGCGATCAGAATCCAGTGGTCGACTTCGGCCCACAGCAGGAAGGCACCGCCGGTGGCCAGCGCGATGAAGAATTCAGCGGCGTTGACCGAGCCGATGGTGGTGCGCGGGTCATTGCCGCGGCCAACGAGCGTGGAGGTCACAACCGGCCCCCAGCCACCGCCGCCGACGGCATCGACAAAACCGCCGGTGAGCGCCAGCTTGCTGACATGCTTGAGCTCGCCCTGCGGGCGCGGGCGACTGCCCAGAAAGGCCTTGCGCAGGATGACCAGACCCAGGATCAGCAGGTAGGCGGCAATAAAGGGCTTGAGCAGCTTGCCGTCGATGCTGGTCAACAGATATGCGCCAGCCACCCCGCCGATCACACCGGGGATGACCAGGCGGCGGAACAGCTTTTTGTCGACGTTGCCGAGCTTGAAATGCGAGGCACCGGAAAAGCCGGTGGTGAAGACTTCGGCAATGTGCACGGCGGCCGAGGCGGCGGCCGGACTTGCGCCGGTGCCGATCAGGAAGGTGGTCGAGCTGATGCCGTAGGCCATGCCCAGTGCGCCGTCGATGGCCTGCGCGGCAAACCCGACGGCCACGGCGGCCCAGAATTCCGGCGAGGTCAGAACACGCTGCGCCACGCCGGCAAACTGCGACTGGCTCGCGGTATCCAGGTGCCCGATCGTGTAGACCAGCCCGGCCAGCAGTACCAGGGTCCCCAGTAGCAGCACCGGCATGCTGCGCCAGCGCGGCGTGGCAATGCGGTCGGCGTCGCTGGGCGGGATGCCGAGTGCGGCGTGTTCGCGGTTGACGGCGTTGTCGCTGTGCTGGATGGGGCGGATTTTCATGAGTGGCTGCGGTGCTATTGGAGTACAGCCGGAATGCTAACGCGCCACCTTATATGCAAATAAATACTTTAATCGAATTTGTATATTCAAATTAGAGATAAGTGAGCGGAAAGTAGGCAATCATCGCACCGGCCAGCAGCATCAGTGGCAAGGCCAGCCACAGCAAACGGGAAAACGGTGCGGCAGGGCTGGCCAGCCAGTCCGGACGGACAAAGGCGAAATGCAGGCCGCGACCGGCGTCATGGCACAGATTCCACAGTATTCCGGCCGAGCAATACAGCAGTGAGGACAGGTAGAGGTTGGATAGCCAGGTTTCCGGGTAGTCGCCATCACGCAGTACCAGATAGCCGTCATAGCTCCACGAGGCGCTGAACAGCCAGCACACCACTGCGAGAAAGACGTCCATTGCCACAGCCTGGCGCCGGCAGGCTCGCCAAAGTATGCCGACGGCCCATGGTGCGGAAAGGAAGGTAAGCACCGACATGAACAGTGCATCGGCGTAATCCCAGGTCGGATCGCCGGTGTAGGGGGCGATCAGTACGAAGCTGGTCGTGGCCAGTGCCGCGCTCAGCCACTTCCAGCGCTGCAGGATAAACCGCATGTAACCGGCATGGCGCCGGGCCAGCGCCCTCCGCTGGCTACATGCCAGAATCAGTGCCAGAGCACACACCAGCAGCCAGCCGTAGAGATAGATGCTCAGAATTGGGTGTGCCTGCATTTGTGTATGCTCCGGTAGGCTGGAATTTGTATGGCTTTGAGCTACATACGCTTGCCGGTATTAGTGGTGGCTGCCAGCTTCTTCTGGCCATACAGCCGCATCATGGCGTCATACAGCGCAACACCGCTCTGCTCGTAGCCTTCCGGCGAGAGGTGAACCAGATCCGGGCGCGCCAGTGGCGGATTGCGGCTGGCCCAGTTCTGGATGGCGCAATTGCCGCCCATGGCGTCAGCCCAGTCCCAGTACAGCAGGTGTTCCTGATTGGCGATTTCGCGCTGGATCTGTTGCACGCGCAAGAGATTGGGCGCCAGACCGTACTGCTCGCAGCCTGCGGCGACACCGCCCCCCTTCTTGGCCGAGCTGGGGGCACCGACCAGCAGGATGGCCGCTTCCGGAGCGCCGCGCTTGAGCATGCGCACCGCCGAGCGCAACTCGGCTCGGTAAGTGACATCGACGAATTTGGGGTCGAAGGCTTCGTTGGTGCCGTAGGCCAGCACGATCAGATCGGGTTTGCGCCAGCGCAGCTGTTCCTGCAGCAGCTCCGGATTCCAGTTTTGCAGCACGCGCACCTGCGCACCGACAATGCCCAGGCTGTCGTAGCTGACACCGGGGTTGAGCCGGTCGAGCACCAGTCCGCCCAACTCGCTGCCGTTGCCATCATTGCGCAGCCGGATCGGGGTAGCGGCCCACGGGCTGAACATCACATTGTATTCATCCCAGCCCGCCTTGCTGCGCGGAGGCAGATCCCGCGTTTCGCCATTGGGCAGTGTCACGGTCCAGCCACCTGCTGCCGGACTGCTGCGTGTCCAGACCGACAGGCGCCACAGGCCGTCTGCCAGCGGCGTCTTCGGGGCGATTTCGATTTCCGCACCGGGAGCCGGGCGGTTGATGATCCCGCCGACCGGAAAATCACCGGGGCTGTATGTGCTGCGGCTGATCTGCGTCTGCCAGTCGCCCTTCATGCGCTGGAAGACCAGCGCCGAGCGCTGGTTGGTCACATAACCCGGTGTCAGCCAGCCGTAGCCGGCATCGCCGAAGCGAGCCTGCAGGCGTTCGCGGATTGCATGGGTGAAGTATTCGCCGGCGGTGTGCGAATCCCCCAGTTGCAGAATGCGTACCGTGTCGCTGCCGTTGCCGGATTCCAGCGCGGCAAACTGGCGCCAGACGCGCTGGGCATTCAGGTCGCCATAATCGATGATTTCGGCCGCGTGCAGCGGCCCGGCGAGGAAGGTGGCTGCCAGCAGCCAGTGCCGGATCATTGCGCCTCCGCAGCGGCTGGCAGCTGGAACTGCGCGAGAATGGCGTCGGCGAGTTTTTGCTGGCCGGCGCGGGTGAAGTGCACGCCGTCGTCGGTACGCATGGCGACCTTGCGCTCACCTTCCATGCGGTATTTGTTGTAGGCCGGTCCGCTGCCGACGATGTCCTGGGTCGGTACGAAACGCGCGTGCCGCTCCAGTGTTTCCCGCTCGAAAAGCTGGTTCAGAGTCGGCACACCGGCATTGATCTTGTCCTTGCCCATGGCGGGGGCGCCCAGCCAGACCACCTCGACCTTGTTGTTCTGCGCGTACTGCAGGATGTCGGCAATGCGTGCTTCGTATTCACTTTGCCAGCGGGCCGTGCCGAAGCGCTCGTACTTGCCGTCCAGAATCATGTCCCAGGTATCGTTGGCGCCAAGGAAGACCACCAGGGTCGTAATGCCGTGCTGCGGCACCAGTGTTTTGACTGTCTTGGGCCAGTCGAAATAGCCGGGATAGGTCAGGCCGGTACTCTGCTTGCTGGCGTCAACGCTGGCGATGCCGTATTCGCGCTGCAAGGTGCGGATGGCCAGCGGCGCCACGCCCTGCATCATCGAATCGCCGATGAACAGGACCTTGTCTTTCTGTGTGAGAACGATCTTGCCGTCGTTGCTGCGACGTCCGCCGACCAGTGCAGGCGAGACGGGCTGGCCATGGGCGTACTGCGCCATATTGATGGCCAGCGCGCTGCGGCCGACGGATGAGACGCTCGCGGGCAGAGCCGAGCTCATGGCAAGAGATGGCAGGGTCGATGGGGTACTGACCGGACCATGCAGCAGGATATTCGCGGCGGTGACCATGCGGGTGCTGGCGGAATCCAGCCAGCCGGCAAGGCTGAGGAAGGGCTCTTCCATTTCCTGATTGATTTCGCTGCCCATCTGGCCGAGCGGGCTTTGCGAGAAGGGGGCCAGCCCGCTTTCGCGGTGGCGGGTCTGCTGCCAGTAGGTATCCAGCGCCGTATGCCGCAGCCACACGATCAGCAGCAGCGTGCCGATCAGGGTGAGCACGATCTGGAAGGGGGGCACGTTGGAGGGGGCGGTAGTGGCTTGCATCGCGAGAAACCGGTTCGATCAATACTGATAGTAGATAAAGGCGGGCACCCCGCTGGGGGCGAGCATGATGATGCCCTGCACCAGCCCGGCCAGCGGCAGTGGCTTGATGTACCAGGGCAGGCGGCGAAGGCCGGCCAGCAGCCGGTCGCGCAAGCGGCTGCTGTAGCGCCAGAAGACGAAGCAGGCGGCAACAAAGGCAAATCCACCCAGGACGTTCAGTTGCAGGCGCGGCGAAAAATGGCCCAGACTCGCCAGATAGTGGGTCGCATCCCAGGCGCTGTCGGCGCGGAAATAGACCCAGGCGATGCAGACAAAATGAAAGGTGATGACCATGGCCAGCCACTCCGGCATGTGCCACGGCGTTGCGCGGCGGCGCTGCAGTTCGTCCCAGGCATTCTGCACCACCATGCCGCCACCGTGCAGGGCGCCCCAGAACAGATACTTGATGCTTGCGCCATGCCAGAGACCGCTGATCACCATGGCACTGAACAGATTGAGCTGCGTGCGCCCCCAGCCGGCCCGGCTGCCACCCAGCGGGATATAGACGAAATCACGGATCCAGCTCGACAGCGTGATATGCCAGCGCCGCCAGAAATCGCGCAGGCTGGTCGCCAGATAGGGCTGGTTGAAATTCTGCGGCAGCTGGTAACCCAGCAGCAGTGCCAGTGCGATCACCAGTTCGGTGTAGCCGCTGAAATCAAAATAGATCTGCAGCGCGTAGGCATACATGCCCAGCAGCAGTTCCAGCCCGTGATAGGCATCCGGATTGGCGAACAGCGGGGTAACCCAGGCATCGGCCAGCCAGCTGGCCAGCCAGATTTTCTTGGTCAGCGCGGAAATGAGCAGCACCAGCGCCAGATCGGCTTCGCGGACGTGACGGGTTTCGGTGCTTTGCAATTGCTTGAGCAGGCCTTCCGGACGGCAGATCGGACCGGCCAGCAAGGAAGGAAAGAATGACAGATACAGCAGGGTGTCCAGGGGCTTGGCCGGCACGTATTTGCCTTTGGCCACACTGACGAGATAGGCAATGGCCTGGAAGGTGTAAAAGGAAATGCCGACCGGCATCAGGATATCAAGCGGTGGCAGTACCCAGCCAAGATGCAAGCCATCCATCAGGGTCTGCATCTGATCGCGGAAAAAATCGTAGTACTTGAATACGGCCAGATTGACGACCGAGGCCGCGATGCCGCCGGCAGTCCAGTGCCGGCGATAAGTCTGTGACCTGGCCATGCCTTGTACGCACAGCATGACCACGCCGCTGTAGAGAAACAGGATCAGCGCGAAACGCCAGTCGAGCAAGCCATAAAAGAGATAACTGGCCGCCAGTAGCAGCCATTTCTGTGGCTGAACCCAGCGTTGCAATCCCCAGTAGAGCAAGAGAAAAGCGGTAAAGGCCAGTGCGAATTCGGGGGAAAGGTAACTCATGGGCGGGTGTGTAATGCAATTCGCCATCATTCTACCTTGCAGCGGGTGCAATGTGTGGCGTTACGGCTGAAAGGCGACGACTTTTCTTGGCGCCATGCGGATATTTCCGGCCTGCCTGGGGATGATCGGGGCGGGCTGCCGCTTGGCTGGCCCTGAGGCTGACACCTTGTCGGCGATAGTGTGAAATCGATCACGGCAAGGCTTGCAATTCGCTTTGAAATGCTTACTCAAAAATTGCGGGTGTGGTATTTTGCGTCCGCCAATAACATGTACAAAGGAAAAACCGTGCAATCCAAGCTTCAAGCAATGCTGCTGTCCGTGGTTCTCGTCGCCGGCTCTGCTTCGGCGCTCGACCTGAACAAGCTGGTCGGCTCCAAGGACACCGTTGATTCTGCAGTCAAGGCGGCCACGTTCAGTGATGCTGACGCCCGCGCCATGGCGGATGCGGCGTGCCAGGAAAGCGATCTGGGTAACCGGATCGCCAGCGACAAGAGCAAATATGGCAAGCGTCTGGCTGTTATCAGCAAGAAAATGGGCAATGAGATCAACGGTATTCCTGTGAATTACAAGGTGTACGAGACCAATGAAGTGAACGCCTGGGCAATGGCCAACGGCTGCATCCGGGTATACAGCGGCTTGATGGATATGATGACCGATGACGAAGTGATCGGTGTACTGGGGCATGAAATGGGCCACGTGGCGCTGGGCCACACCAAGAAGGCCTATCAGATGGCGTATGCCACTGCCGCCGCTCGCAGTGCTGCGGGTACTTTCGGCAACAAGAACATCCAGGAACTGAGCAAATCCGATCTGGGCTTGCTGACCGAGAATCTGATCAACGCACAGTTCTCCCAATCGCAGGAACTGGATGCCGACAACTTCAGCTTCGATCTGCTGACCAAGAAAAACCTCAATCGCGAAGCGCTGGCCAGTGCGTTTCGCAAGCTGGAAAAGCTCAGCGGCAACGATCACAGCCTGATGAGCTCGCATCCGGCCTCGGCAGATCGTGCCAAGAACGTCGAAACCCGCATCGCATCGGGCAAGTAAGCGCATAACTGAGCAGACCAGCGGCCGGGCTTGCCCGGCCGTTGTCATTTCGGCGCGCTGCTCTGCGGCCATAGTCGTTCAGCGCTGCGACAGGTTAGAATCGCGCTCCGTCTGTAGTACTGCCAGTCATGTCCGATTCCCACGACCTTGCCGATCTGCTCGCGCCCGGCCTCGCGCCCGCCGACATTCCCGCGCTCAGCGCCCTGCTGGGCGCGCGCGGCCTGTTGTCGGCCTTCATCACGCTGTTTCGTGGTGGCGAGGACGAGGTGCTGCTGCGCATTCTAGTGCTGCGCGAAATCGGTCTGCGCGCCGCTGCGCCGCGCTGGTCCAGCCAGGAGTTGCTCAACCATTTCGCCTATCTGAACGCGACCAAGCTCGAAACCGTGCTCAAGCGTTTCAGCAAGGACGGCCTCCTGGTGTGGGACAGTGACGACCAGCTTTACAGCCTGTCGACCACCGGCCGCGTCGTGCTGGCCGCCATTTCCAGCCTGACCCAGTTTGCCGAGGAGGATGCCGAGCTCGGTTACCTCACCGCGCAGGTGGCGGCCGGTCAGTCTGTCGGCGATGTGGCGCCCGACGCGCTGCAGCACCTGCTGGCGCGCCTCAACGAATTGCACTCCGATTTCGAGGCTGCGCTCGAATCGCAATCCGAATTCCAGATCAAGGCCGCGCGCAAGCAGCTTGATAGCGTCTGGCGCTGGGTCGAAAAGGGCACCGAAATCATCCGCAGCGTGCTCGAAGACGAACATACCGGCTACGCCGAGCATCAGGTGGCGCAGGCGATCGCGCTGGCGCAGGCGCGCATGCTGCGCCTCACCAGCGTGTTCCACCGGCGCCTGAACGAACTGGCTGCGCAGCGCGTGCATCTGGGCGAATCGGGGCTGACGTCTAGCAATATCGCCGACTGGCTGCGCAACCAGAGCCAGGACACGCTGGCCAATCTGGGGCGTGATCTGCTGAGCTTCCACCCCGAGCCCAGCTGCGTGGTGTCCGACGTACTGCTCGACATCACCGAATTCGAGCTGCTGGAACGCGAGCGCGACAGCCACGAGCTCATGGCACTGCCGGCCTCGCAGGCGGCCCTGGAGGTCGGCGAAGTCGAAGCCGAACAGCTGCTCGCCGCCGATGCCTTTTATACTGACTTGCAGGGTATTGCCTCAGAGGTAACTATTTCAAAGGCTGTACTGGCTGATACCTACGAAGAAACCGTTTACCGCCTCTCGCTGCTGTCGCTCTTAGGCGACGCCGAAGTGGCGCTGGAAAATTCGGTGGTCGCCGACATCGTGCGCCTGCCCTTCGCGCTGGAGCTCGATGCCAGCGTCGAAACCCTCGATCACCCCGCCGTCGCCGCGATGACCCGCGGGCGGCTGCGACCGTTTTGAGACCCCCATGGATCAGGCATTGAATATCCTGCTGGCCAAATTGCTGGCGCAACGCTTTATCCCGCGCAGCGACCCGCTGGCGCGGCGCGCGCTGGTCGACGAGACCTTCCGTGAAGGGCTTGAGCGCCGGCTGGACGACTGCGGCATGCAGTTGCTGGAGAACCCTTACGCGCAATACATCGCCATCGGCCTGAAGCCCGAAATGGAAGACTGGGTGTTCGGCGAGGGCGAGAACTGGCTGTCGAACAATATGGGCCTGCCGCGCGATGCGATTGCACTGCTGGTGGTGGTGTGGGCGCTGATTATCCTGCCCAAGCGCGAGCGCCAGATTGCGCGCGCGGCGCAGGTGGGCGATACGCAATCGGACCTGTTCGGCGCGGACAAGCCGATCACGCATGGGGAGGAAGTCTCCAGTGGTGTGCCGGAAGACGCGATCTACGCCGATTTCGGCAAGAAGCTCGGCGGCAAGGCGCGTTTTGCGATGAACCTTGGGCAACTGGCCAAGCTGGGCTTTGTGGTTCGCCGCAACAAGATGATTTACGAGGGGCCCTTGCTTGATTTGATGCTTGATTACTCGAAGCTCGCACCACGCATCATCAATGGTGCCTTGGCCGAGGTGCTGCAATTGTCCGGAACGCAACTGGCGCTTGATACCGAGGGGGAGGACTGAGATGTTCCAGATCCGCGAACTCGAAATGATCCACTGGGATTTCTGGCAGGCCATCAAGGTGCCGCTGGATTCGCAGATCGTCACCATCGTCGGCCCGAACGGCTCCGGCAAGACCACGCTGCTCGATGCCTTGCGCACGCTGTTGGCGCTGAAGTGCTCGGGGCGGCGCGATTACAAGCGCTATGTGCGCAACAACCGTGCGCAGTACGCCTGGCTGCGCGGCGTGGTGAACAATCCGCAGCGCGCCGGTGGCGGGCTGTTTCCCTATCTGTTTTTCCCGGCCACCAGCGACGTGGTCACGCTGTTCTGCCGCATCAAGAAGCAGGGCGGTGACTGGGTACGTCAGTACGCGATCGCCGAGGGCGACGTGCAGCTGGTCGACGGCGTGGAAAGCCAGCTCTCCTGGCTGGGCGTGAACGAATACCGCCGCCGCCTGGAAGCCGCCGGGCTCACGCCGGCGATTGCCGAGGTGCTGGCGCTGGAGCAGGGCGATACCGACAAGCTGTGCGAATACTCGCCGAAAGCCTTGCTCGATCTGGTGTTCCAGGTGTTCGGCGACAAGCAGGTGCTCGATTACTACCAGGAAGCCAAACTGCGCCTGAAGGAAGCCGAAGATGAGCTGGGCAAGATGGAGCAGCAGCTCACCACGCTGGGGCTGGAAGCCGAACGCCTGCGGCTGCGCGCCAACAGCTTTGTCGAATGGCAGAGCCTGCACGCCGACGTGATCCGGCTGGAGCAGGATGTGATTCCGGCGCTGCGCTACGTCGAGCAGTGGGACAGCCTGCGCGGCTACATCAACCAGTTCCGCGGCGCGCGCCGGTCCTTGCGCGAAAAGCAGAACGAGCTGGACGAGCTGGATCGGCAGTTCCACGCGCTGGATGCACTGCTCTCCAGCGCGCACGGTGGCGAGCAGGCCGCCAAGGCGCAATACGATGAGGCCTTCACGGCGTTCCAGGTTGCGCGCGATGTGGCGCGCGATACCGAAAAGCTGCTCAAGGAAGCGGAGCGCCTGCGCGCCCTGGCGGCCAGTGAACACGGCAGCGACGCCGTTGCACTCGCCGACCAGCTGGCGGCACTGAAGGAGCAGGAGTCCCAGCTCAAGCAGGCGCTGCGCGACATGAAGACCGAGCGCGAGCAATTGTCCGAAACCCAGTTCGCCCTGCAGCAGGGTCGTGCGCCGTCGCCGGATTTCGTGCGCAGTTTGCGCGCCGCGCTGGACGAGGCCGGCATCGGCCACCACATGCTGACCGAGCTGGTCGAGGTGCGCGATTCCAGCTGGCAGGAGGCCATCGAGGCGCTGCTGGCGCCGTACCGCCACATCGTGCTGCTCAGCCGTGACACGGACAAGCGCCGCGCGTGGGAAATCGGCCAGCAGCTGCGCTACCGCCACTTCATCGTCCCGGATGTCGAGCCTGCGCCGCGCGCCAATGCCGGCTCGGTGCTGGAAATCGTCGACTTCCGCGGCCCGGTGCCGGCCTGGCTGACCGGTCTGCTCAACCGCACGCAGCGCGTGCGCTCGGTCGAGGCTGGCGCGCATGTCGATGGCGACTGGATCACCCGCGAGGGATTCCACAAGGAGCGGCGCGGTGCGCGCGACATCAGCGTGCGCCCCGGCGACCATGCCTTCGGCGAAGCCGCACGCCTGTCGCGCCTGACCGCGACCAGCCGTCGTCTGAAAGAGCTGAACGAGGAAATCCTCGACGAAGAAACCCGCCTGCAGGGCATCGCCGGCGAAATCAGCACGCTGCAGAAGCAGCTGATGGGCATGCAGGCCGTGGTGCAGCTGGCCGCACGGCAGGAAGAATTCGCACTGGCCGCCGCGCGCTGGCCGGACGACGAGGCGCGAGCCCAGCAGGCCGGCGCGGCCTTCGCCGCCGCGCAGGCCGCGTGGGAAACCGCGCGCGCGCAGCAGGCCGACGAACGCGTGCAGCACGGCCGGCTGGCCGACCAGCGCGAACGGCTGGCGAAAGCGGTGGCGCAGCAGCTCGAACAACTGGCGCGCCAGCGTGACGAACAGAGCCGGCTGATGCGCAATCTGCGCGCCGCCAAGAAGGAGCTGCCCGAGTCGCTGGCGAGCGCCAGTGCGTTGCGCGAGCTGAAGGACAAGTTCAACAGCGTGCAGGCCGTGCGCTACCTGATCGAGCAGGAAAGGCAGCGGCTGGACGGCGGCGACTGGGAAACTGATCCCGCCATCCTCGCACGCCGTGACAAGCTGGCCAACGACTACGCGCTGCTGGAGCGCGACGCGCTGCAGCACCGGCAGGATGCCGAGCGCACCGGTCAGCTGACCGACGAAGCGCGCGGCGCCTACATCAACAAGCTGCGCGCGACCGTGCGCGCCTATGGAAAGAATCTCGCCAAGCTCGGCGAACTCTCCGGTATCCATGTCGAAACCGAACTGCCGCATCTGGACAACGACGACCTGACGCTGGCGCAGGCCGGCCTCACCGTGCGCTTCAACTTCGACCAGAAGGGCATGATGGGCCTGAACGACGGCGAGGCGTCCGGCGGCCAGCAGGTGATGAAGTCGTTGATCTTGTTGATTGGCCTGATGATGGACGAGAGCAATCCGTCCGGCTTCGTGTTCATCGACGAACCCTTTGCCCACCTCGACATCTTCAACATCGACCGCGTGGGCGGCTTCCTGAAAGCCACCGAGGCGCAATACCTGATCACTACGCCGCTGACGCACAACACCAATGTCTACGGGCCTTCCGAGCTGACGCTGACCACGCGCAAGAAACAGCCGGGCGAAACCTGGGCGCCGGTGATCATGCAGACACGCCGGCGCGTGGCGGCGTGACGGTTCCGCAGGATCTGGCCGACTGGCTGGAAGAGTACAGCGCCGCCTTCAACGCGCTCGATGGCGATGCTGTCGCCGAGCTGTACGTCGAGCCCTGCCAGATCGTGCAGGGTGGGCGTGTCGCGCACTGGCCGGATCGCGCCGCAGTGGCGGCGAATATGCGTGCCTTGTGTGCGCAGTACCGCGGCCAGGGGTATCAGCAAGCGCATGCAGAAATCCGGCATTGCCGAATGCTGGGCGAGATGAATGCACTACTTGATGTGTTCTGGCGGGTCAGCCGCAGTGGTGAGCGATCGCCGTGGAATTTCTGCACGGCCTATCATTTGCTGAGAACGGCACAGGGCTGGCAGGTGCTGTTGTGTGTGGCTTACGAGGAAATGCCGCTGGGCTGAGTGTTTCCCCCGGGGGTATAGGTCGCAAAGCGGCTTCTGCCGCCATTTTTGGCGCTATACATGGCTTCATCGGCGTGGCGGAGCAGCGTTGCGGCATCCCCGCCATCGCGCGGATAGAATGCCATGCCGATGCTGCCGGAGATGCGCACGGCAACGCCCTCCAGCTCACAGGGTTCGGCCAGTGCCGCCAGGATTTTCTCCCCGGTCAGTTGCGCTTCGCCGCCCGGGCCCAGTTCATCAAGCAGCATGACAAATTCGTCGCCGCCCAAGCGGCTGATGGTATCGCTGCCGCGCAAGGTGCGTTCCAGGCGGCGTGCCACTTCGATCAGCAGCAGATCGCCGATGCGGTGCCCCAACCCGTCATTGATGGCCTTGAAGTGATCCAGATCCAGAAAGGCAACGGCAAACTGCCCGCCATTCCGCTCGCCTTGCTGGCAGGCATGCGTGATGCGGTCGGTGAACAGCAGTCGGTTGGGCAGCTGGGTCAGCGGATCGTGGTAGGCCAGATATTCGGCGCGCAGTTTCTCGCTCACATCCAGCAGTACCACCAGTATCCGCCCCGACGGATTGAACTCGTCGTGTTCGCAGGTGGCGGTCAGCAGTGCAGACACTTGCCCGCCCTGCTTGCGCTGCAGTCCCAGTACCAGCCCCTGGCTGCGCCCCTCCTGGGCGAGCTGAGGCAGCACCTGATTGCGAAAACGGCTGGCAGAGTCCTGATCCATGAACTCCGTTGCCACCGTGCCGAGTACCTCGTGCTGTGCGTAACCCATGGTTTGCAGCCAGAGTTGGTTGACACTGCTGATGACGCCGGCCGCATCACAGGAAAACAGCAGGGCAGGGGTCTGCTGATAGAGCGCACGGTAGCGCCGCTCGCTCAGTTGCAGTGCCAGACTCGCCGAGCGATTCATCTCCAGTGCGACGGCCAGCAACAGTGGCGGCAGCAAGGTGGCCAGAATCGGCAGATAGAACAGCGCAGTCCCCCAGGAATACAGGGTCGGCGGGGGCGCCAGGGTTCCGAGGCTGATCAGCAGACAGATGGTAAAGGACACAAGCGCGTTGGCGATCAGTACGCCGGACAAGCCCAGCCGGTAGGCGATGTAAAAGAGTGGCAGGCTGGCATAGATGAAGGGAAACGGCAGCAGCTGCATCGCCAGTACCGTAACGGCGATGGCCAGCAGCAGGTGTGCCAGCAGTTCAAGCCGGGCAACGCTGCGCAGGTAGTTGGATAAACCCTGATTCGTGATCCAGACCGCTAGAGGGAGTAGCGAAACGCCGCCGATCATGCTGCCTTCGAGCCAGTGCAGCAGTAGGTGCAACGATAGCGGAATACCGCCTGAGCCCAGCAGGATGGCGGTGAGGGCCGTGCCCAGGAGCACAGGCAGGCAGACGCCCAGCCAGATCAGGCGGATGGTGTTGCGCAGGCTGAAGAAAAAACCCGAACTTAGCCCGGTGCGTCGCAGCAGCCACGCGCCAGCCAGCATCTCGCCGAGATTGCCGGGAATAAAGCGCATGGCCTGTATGACATCCGTACCACCCAGCAGATTCGCCAGCAGGATTGCTCCGGCCAGCCAGGCCACCGGCCAGCCCCAGAACCGGTAGGGCAGCCGGCTCAGTGTGGCAATCCCGACCGCATTGGCAAACCAGATGATGGCAATTCCGCCTGCCCGGAATAGCCAGATGGAGAGCATGGCCAGCAACAGATACGCCAGTGCCATGGTGATATTGGCGTATAGGGACAGCCGTGCCGTGTGGTGAGCGCGCTCGTTCATGAACGCCCCCGGCGGCGGAAATGCTGGCGTAGTAGCAGCACGATCGCGCCCGCGAGCAAGCCGAGCCCTGCCCCCGTCAGGATCTGGCGCTGCATGTTTTGCGCAGGTGCACCGGAGCGGCTCAGCCAGCGTGCCAGAATGGCTTGCCGGCGGGTATCGTCAAATTGCCGCAGCGCCCGGTCAAGGCGTTCGCCGATATCCGGGCGGGAGAGCGGATAGGCAAAGCTGAGCTGGTAGTCAAAGCCAATCTGCTGAGCTACCCGCCAGTCACGATAGGCAATGGTGTCGCCGGTAAAGATGGCGCTGGCCAGATCAATGACTACACCACGGACTTTTCCTTCTTGCAGTAGCCGCATGCCTGCACGGTCATCGCTGACAGCTTGCCACTGCACGGCCGGATAGCGTTCCCGGACAAATGCTTCCACGGCGTAGCCTCTGCCGACTGCGACGGGTTGCCGGGCCAGTTTGTCCAGGGTACTGCTGGTCTGCTCCGGCATGAGCAGCACGGCGGGGATGCTTACATACGGACGGGTAAAACCGAGAAAGCGGGCGCGCTCCGGTGTCGGGCGCAGCGACGAGATCAGGTCGACCTGCCCGGCTTCGGCGCGCTGCAGAATGGTATCCAGTGGCGCTGGGGGCTGCAGCTCCAGTTCCAGTTCGGCATCGGGCAAGAGGGCGAGCAGCAATTCATAGGAAAGCCCCTGAACTTGCCCGCTTTCGCTGGCATAAATGAAGGGGCCGTAGTTCTGTTCCGGAGCGAAGCGCACCCGCAAGCGTTCCGCGGCCGTGGCAGAGGCCGCCAGTGCAACAAGCAGCAGGCCGCACAGCCATAAGCCGGCGCCAGGATACGGGACGGGTTTCATCCCCCTACTCTAGGTGCTCAGCGGCGGATTGAAAGTGGTGGATGGCTGGTGCTGGCAGGATTCCGACTGACGGTTGTGGAAAGGTCTGTATGGTCGGTGTAAGCACTGCCGCCAGGGTCTGGATGTGTTAGGGTGCGCAGCATCAGTGCTCATTCTGGGGTTAGCCATGCTGGATCTTGCCGATGCTACTTTGTTGCAGACGTCTTGCCGTATCGGTTCCAGGCGAATCATGGCGAGCGATGCACTGGGCATCCCGGTTCGTAATCCGGCTACTGGCGCCTGCATTGCCAGTGTTCCCCGGCTTGGGGCTGCAGCGACCAGGGATGCCGTCGTGGCTGCCGAGGTGGCTCTGCCGGATTGGCGCGCCCGTTCGGCCAAGCAGCGTTCCGTGCTATTGCACCGCTGGTATGAGCTGGTGATCGCCACGCAGGAAGATCTGGCGCGCATACTCACCGCCGAACAGGGCAAGCCACTGGCGGAGGCGCGTGGCGAGATTGCCTACGCGGCCAGTTTCATCGAATGGTTTGCCGAAGAGGGCAAACGGCTCGATGGACAGGTGCTGCAGCATCCACAGCCGGACCAGCGCATTCTGGTATTGCGCCAGCCGGTCGGGGTCACGGCAGCCATCACGCCCTGGAATTTTCCGGCGGCGATGATCACCCGCAAGGTCGCGCCCGCACTGGCTGCTGGGTGCACCATGGTGCTCAAGCCCGCCAGCCAGACACCGCTGACCGCGCTGGCGCTGGCCGAGCTGGCTAGCCGTGCCGGTATCCCCGACGGAGTGCTGAATGTGGTAACCGGCAGTGCCGCCGAAATCGGTGACGAACTGGCGAATAACCCGGTTGTGCGCAAGCTCAGCTTCACGGGCAGCACCGCAGTAGGCCGGACACTGATGGCGAAGTGCGCTGGAACCATCAAGAAGCTGTCGCTGGAGTTGGGCGGCAATGCTCCTTTTATCGTTTTCGACGACGCCGATCTGGATGCCGCGGTCGCCGGGCTCATGCAAGCCAAGTTCCGCAATGCCGGGCAGACCTGCGTCTGCGCCAACCGCATCTATGTGCAGGATGCCGTCTACGAGCGCTTTGCGGAAGAGCTGGCTCGTGCCATGCAGGCGCTGCAGCTGGGTAACGGGATGGACGCTGGTATAACGCAGGGACCGCTGATCGATGAGGCTGCGGTGCGAAAGGTGGAAGAGCACATCGCCGATGCACTGGCTCAGGGCGCGCAGTTGCGGGTAGGGGGGCAGCGGCACGCGCTGGGAGGTACGTTTTTCCAGCCGACACTGCTGACCGGGGTGAATGCGGGCATGCTGATTGCCCGCGAGGAGACCTTCGGCCCGGTTGCGCCCTTGTTCCGCTTCCAGGATGAAACGGAAGTCATCCGGCAGGCCAATGCCAGCGAATTCGGCCTTGCCGCGTATTTTTACAGCCGCGATTTCGCGCGCATATTCCGGGTGGCGGAAGCGCTGGAAAGTGGCATGGTCGGCGTCAATACCGGGCTGATTTCCAATGAGGTCGGACCGTTTGGCGGCATCAAGCAGTCAGGTCTCGGGCGGGAGGGATCGCGTTTCGGCATCGATGAGTACGTCGAGTTGAAATACCTCTGTCTGGGTGGTTTGTAATGCAGCTTCCGAATTCCGGGGTAGTAATTCGATTTTAGGGTATATGCGTAGGGGCGTCTCTTTGCAAGGTCTATGGTTAAATACATTCCAGTGTATGTGGGTGGCGTTGGGGATGCTCATGGCTCAGGGCGTGGGCGCTGCCTGCAAACTGAGTGATCTGCCGTCCGATGATACGGTGTCGACGCAAGCCGGTCCGCTTGGCCTAGAGGGGCGCGATGGGGATGCGCAGAATCCGTCCTGGCTGGGGCCGGTTCGTGCAGGCCGATGCGAGTTGAGCCCGCCGCTGTTCAGCGGGCCGCTGGCGCTGGGGAACGGACGTTATCTGTTTCTGGTGTCCTATTCCGGCAGCCAGCAGCGCGTGGAGGTGTATGACCTGCTCCATTGCCGGCTGCATGATCGCAGCGCGGTGCTCTACGGCAAGGCGCAACGGCTTGGTGCGCGGTATGTCTTCAGCGGCACAGCCGAAGGACGCCAGAGCTTGCGCATCGACGCGCACTGCCGTTTGCTGCGCGAGCAATGAAAACGGGCCACCCGAAGGTGGCCCGCAGTCTGGAAGGGCTGGCACTCTAGCGCCGGTGGATCTGCACGGCCCGGGCTCTCTGCCCGCGGTAGTATTTATCGAAACGATAAAACGCATAGAGTAAGGAGATGGCTCCGGCTAGTTCGAGTACCAGGTTGAACGTCGACAAATAAAGCCTCCTTGGTGTTACGGTTCGGTGATGCGCAGCGCTCCGGCCGCGCGGCATGCTCAGGCCGGCTCGGCCTCAGTCAGCAGCAGTTCGGGTTTCTGGCGCCGATGCGCGCGGGTTTCGCGCTTGAACATTCGGTCCAGACTGTGCGCGGCAATGTGTGCGGCGCGGTCGATGGCGGCGAGCAGGTCAATGCCATGTTCGGTGACGACGATGGGCTTGTGGCCGGGTACCTGCAGATGGATCTGGCAGGCCTTGTCGATGCCGCCCTTGCGGCCATTGAGGTCATTCAGGCGCACGGTCACGCTGCCAACACGCTGTTGCAGGCGATCCAGCGCATAGCGGAGCCGGTTCATCACATAGTTGAGGGTGTTCTGGTCAAGCTTGAGATTGCGAACAATGATTTTCGGCTTCATGGTGTTTGCTCCTTCTGCAAGAGACGGTTTCATCCTACCTAGGTGCTGTAGTCGAATAAATCGAATAAAGTTGGAGTTATCCTCCATTTTTATTGGATTGATTTTGTGAACTTCCGCCTCAACTTCCACCACCTCCGTTACTTCTGGCATGTGGCCCGCGAGGGCAGCATTACCGGTGCAGCGGGCAAACTCGGCCTGCGGGCGCAGACCCTCAGCCATCAGATCAGCCAGCTGGAGCAGCAACTCGGCCGGGCGCTTTTTGCGCCGCAGGGGCGCGGCCTGACGCTGACCGATACCGGGCGCGAGGTATTGCGCTATGCCGACCAGATTTTCCTGCTGGGTGAGGAGCTGCTCGACAGTCTGGAGGGGGACAGTGCCCATCCGGGCTTGCGCCTCAGTGTCGGAGTCACCGACGTGGTGCCGAAGAATATCGCCTGCCAGCTGCTCGGGCCCGCGCTGGCGCTGCCCCAGCCTTTGCGCCTGACGTGTCACGAGGGCAGCTCGGACGAATTGCTGGCCGAGCTGGCACTGCACCAGCTCGATCTGGTGCTCAGTGATCGCCCGCTGGGCTCTGCCAGCGCCCAGCAATTTCACTGTGTCGAACTGGCCCGCTGCCCGGTCTGGGTCTTCGCCGCGCCGCTGCTGGCGGAGCGCTGGGCGGATAATGGCCTGGATGGCGCCCCCTTTCTGCTGCCCTCGCGCGGCAACATGTTGCGCAGCCGGCTGGATCAGTGGTTTGCCACCGAAGGCTTGCGCGTAAACGTGGCCGGCGAATTCGACGATATTGCGCTGCTGCAGGCCTTCGGACGCCGCGGTCTGGGGCTGTTTGCCGCACCAGCATTTGCGCCGGACGATCTGGCTGGGGATGGCAGTCTGCTTGGAGTGGGCTTGCTGGAAGGGGTCGAGGAAAATCTGTACGCCATCACCACTCCGCGCAAACGCGATCATCCGGCCGTGCGCGCGATCCTGCGCGAGCAGTAATCAGAATCCCTACATCAGGCAGGGTCATGCTTGCGCGCCGGGCAAGACAGGCCTAGGCTCGTTCTGCATAACAAGACATGCCAGTTATTGGCAATTCCACAACAAGGACGAGGATAGATCGATGAAATTGCTGCTCCTGCCAGCTTTGCTGGCTGCGGCCTTTGCCCAGGCGGGCGAGCCGGTATTTACCGAAGATTTCGAAAGTGGTGACCTGAATGCCAAGTGGGTCGGCCAGAATGGCGATGGCTCGGTACCGATGCATGTGAGCATCGTTGATGATCCACTGCGCCCAGGCAACAAGGTGGCCCGTTTCGACAAGCCGGTATTCGGTGGCGATATTTTCAGCAAGGTGACGCTGCCGGAAGGCAAGTACATCATCAAATTCGATTATCTGGGCATGTGCGGCAATGATTGCGGCGGCACGGTGGGGACCACCACGGATTTTCCCGGTCGTGACAAGTGGATTGCCGGTACGGCCAAGTCGGGCTTCCCGAATCGCATCAAGGATTCCAAGAAATGGGAAAGCTACGAGTTTGATTTCAAGTTGCGCGAACCGATGCACCTGGCTATCGAGCAGTGGGTGCAATCGAATGGCGAAGGCAAGGATATCTACTTCGACAATATCCAGATCCTGACCGATGACGGCAAGCCGGCTGCTGAAGCCAAGCCGGCGGCTGCGGCTGTGGTGGCCAATGCCGTGGCGGCACCCGCCAAGCCGCAATGGGTGGGGTATTTCACCGCCTGGGGGCATGGCGATGGTTTCTACGTGAAAAACATCGAAACCAGCGGGCAGGCCAAGAAGCTCACCGTGATCAATTACGCGTTTGCCAATGTGGTGAACAACAAGTGCGTGATCGGCCAACCGGATGACGACTACCTCAAGCCGATCCCCTCCGAATATACGCTGGATGGCAAGGAAGACAAGGGTGACAACGGGTTGTTTGGTCACTGGAACCAGCTCAAGCAGCTCAAGAAAGCCAATCCCAATCTGAAGGTGGTCATCAGTCTGGGCGGCTGGACCTGGTCGAAGTATTTCTCGGATGCGGCATTGCCGGCCAATCGGGAAGCCTTCGTCAAATCCTGCGTCGACCAGTTTGTGAAGGGTGATGTCGAGAAGGGCGGCAAGATCGTGCCGGGGCTGGCCAAGGGGGTGTTTGACGGTATCGACATTGACTGGGAGTACCCGGGCAGCTCGGGTAATGCCGGCAATATAGTGCGCGCCGAGGATACCGAGAACTACACGGCACTGCTGCAGGAGTTCCGCAAGCAGCTCAATGCGGTCGACAAGAACTTGCTGCTGACCATTGCCGCTCCGGCGCCGTCGAGCAAGACTGCCACCATCGAACTGAACAAGATCCACGCCCCGCTGAACTGGATCAACATCATGACCTATGACTTCTCGGGCGGCTGGTCGAGTGTCACCGGGCATAATGCAAATCTGCTGGGCACCAAGAAGGACTCGGGTTCGGTGGATGGATCCGTGAAGGACTATCTCGAGGCGGGGGTGCCGGCCAACAAGATCGTCGTGGGGGTGCCGTTCTATGGCTACGGCTGGAAGGTGAGCAAGACGGACAACAACGGCATGTATCAGGCCGTGTCCGCCAAGGCCAAGGGCAGGCTCGAAGAAGGCCAGGACAAGTATGACGTGGTCAAGACCAAGCCGGGCAAGCTGTTCCGTGACGAAGCAACCCAGTCGGCCTGGAAGTTTGATGGCAAGGAAGTCTGGACGTTTGATGATGCCGACACCATGAAAGCCAAGGTTGATTTCGTTAAGAAGAACAAGCTGGCTGGCGTGATGGTGTGGGAGTTGTCCGGTGACAAGACCGGTGAACTTACCACCCTGATCGGTAACGAACTGGCCAAGTAAGGGTGTCAGGCCACAACAAAAACGGGAGCCTCGGCTCCCGTTTTTGTTTGGCTTCCCGAAGCAATTACTTGCCGGTCGGGCGCAGCGACTGGTTGATCTGCTTGAGCAGCGTTTCCTTGCGGTCGCCGGACAGTTCCCAGATCATCGCGCCACCGAGTTTCTTTTCCTTCAGGTAGTCCAGCTTGATCGCGAGCGACTGGCTGTCTTCATAGGTGACGAACTCGCCGGTTTTCGGGTTGAACAGATAGGGGACCTTACTCTTGTCATTCCAGTAGCGGGTAAAGCCATCCTTGTCGACCATCTTCTTCTCGATCTGGCTGTAATCCAGGTTGCCGTCTTCCCAGCTGCCCCGTCCCTTGCCGGCACAATCCTGATACTCGCCGTTGTTGTCGGGCTTGCAGCCTTTCCAGCTGTAGCCGTAGAACGGAACGCCAAGGACAATTTTCTGCGATGGCACGCCTTCGGCGATCAGCATGTCGACCACCTTGCTGATGTTGTTGTTGGGGTTGTTGGCTTCGCGGGTGTAGGCCGGATCGTGATAGAGCGGCGCGACATGCCCGGAATGCTTGTTCCAGCCGCCGTTATAGTCGTAGGCCATCAGGTTCATGAAATCGACGACCTTGGCCACCTTGCCCATTTCGGTGTTTTTGATCCAGCGCTCGCCCGGGCCGATGGCGGTGGTGAGCAGGTAGGATTTCTGGTCTGCCTTGCCGGCCACATCCAGAGCTTCGCGCAGTGCCGTCATCAGCAGGGTGTAGTTCTGCTTGTCCTCCGGACGTTCGATATTGCCGGCATTGCCACCGGTTACCGGGAATTCCCAGTCGATATCGACGCCGTCAAACTTGTGCTCACGGATAAACTCAACTGCGCTGTCGGCAAAGGCCTTGCGGCTTTGCGGGGTCAGCGCCACATCCGAGAAATTCTTCGACCAGGTCCAGCCACCGACCGAGATCAGTGTTTTCAGGTTCGGATTGTCCTTTTTCAGGCTGCGCAGCTGACGGAAATTGTTGCGCCCGCTGGTGTCGACATTGGCATCGCCCACCACGACCCGGCCGCCTTCGATATTGGCAAAGGCGAAGTTGATGTGGGTGAGCTTGTTCGCATCGATGTCGTTCGGGGTGTAGCCGCGTCCGTAGGCGCCCCAGGAAATCGCGTAACCCACGATCTTGTAGTCGGGATCGGCGGCCTGGGCCGAAGGCATCAGCGGTGCCAGCATGCCGCCAGCGATGAGTGCGCACACGAGGATTTTCTTCATGGGTATATCCTTTAAGTGTTTGTTGGTGAATGCGTTGGTGACTATACGGTCTTGTGTATATTACTGGGCCAGTGCGGCGTTCAGCGGCTTCAGCAGTTCGGCATCCATGTCATGGGCGTATTCCCAGATCATGATGCCGCCCAGCTTGTGCTCCTTGGCATACGCGGCCTTGGCGGCCAGGCTTTCGGCGTCTTCATAGGTGATCATTTCGTCGCCGTTGTACAGCCAGGGCGCTTTGGCGACATCATCCCAGTAACGAGTGTAGCCGGCTTCCATCAGTTTTTTGATATCTGGCCAGCTGATGCCGTCCTCATACGCGCCGCTGGCAAATTTCTGGAACAGGCCATTGTCCTTGTTTTCCACGCCCTTCCAGGCACGGCCGTAGAACGCGGTGCCCAGCAGCAGCTTCTCGGGCTTGATGCCGTAGTTCAGGTAAATCTTCATGCCCTGGTCGGCGCTCCAGCCGCCCCAGGCCGGATCGTCCGGGCGCTGGTAGAGGTTGGCGTGGTGACCGGTCTGCTTGCTCCAGGTGCCGGCCAGGTCGTAGGCCATCACTTTGAGGAAATCGACCGCCTTCACGATGCGGATGATGTCGTTCTTCTGGCCGAACCACGGTGTGGCCGGCACGGCAACCGATAGTTCGTAGCGTTTCTTGGTTTTCTTGCCCAGCTTGTCCAGTGCCGCACGGGTTTCTTCCAGCAGCGCCGGGTAGTTGGCACGGTCGCGCGGATGGGTGCGGATCGGCAGTTCCCAGTCCGGGCCGACCGGGTATTCCCAGTCGATATCGACGCCGTCCAGCTTCTGTTTCTCCACGATGGCCAGCACGCTCTTGATGAACTTGGCGCGGGTGGACTTTTCCATGGCCAGCTGCGAGAAGCCATCGGCACCCCAACCGCCAACGGACAGATTGATCTTCATCTTCGGGCAATTCTGCTGCAGCTTGGCCACTTCGCCCCACAGCGTCTTGAAGGCCGGAATCGTGCCGGTTTTGGTCGAGTTCGGGCGGTCTTCCAGGTCGGGGATATAGACATCGGTGCCGTTGCGGATCAGCCCGAAGCTCAGATTGAGTTTGGTCAGCTGGTCGCAGCGGATCTGTTCGGCGGTCCAGCGTTTGCCCGCGTCCATGTCGGCCGGGGTGGAGCCGATCGGCCAGGTGCGGATATAGGCGACAACCTGCTTGTCGTGCGATGCCACAGTGGCTTCGTCAGCGGCCAGGGCGTTGCTGCCAACCGTGCCCAGTGCGCTGATGCCCAGCAGACTGATCAACAGGGACTTCATCATGTGTACCTCGATCTTGGCAAAAGCCTCAGTGTAGTGAGCTTGTGCCGACTACGCGGTACGGGATGGCGGCAATGTTGGCAATTTGCCACGCCTTCCGTCCGGCAGCTCGATACACCCGGCAACAAGAGGCCGTTGCGGCTTCGGCTACACTAGCGTTTTGCCGTGGCCGGCTCTGGTCGCGGGCGTGTTTTCCGGAGTATGACCTTGCTGCAGACCTTCCAGTTTTTTGCCCCCTGTCCCCGTGGTCTTGAAGCGCTGCTGGCGCAGGAACTCAGCCAGCTTGGCGCGCGGGATGTGCGGCCCAGTGATGGCGGGGTTGCCTTTGCCGGCGCGCCGATGCTGATGTACAAGGTGAATCTGCAGTCGCGGCTGGCCAGCCGGGTGTTGTGGAAGCTGGCGGAGCGCCCCTACCGCACGGAAGAGGACATCTATCAGCTCGCTCGCGGTGTTGAATGGCCGGCGCTGTTTGCCTTGGAAAACACCATCAAGGTCAGTGTCACCGCGGTGAAATCGCCGCTGCGCAGCCCGGAGTTTGCCGGCCTGAAGGTCAAGGACGCCGTCTGCGATGCGTTCCGGGCCAAGACCGGTGCGCGCCCCAGTGTGGATACGCAAGAACCGGACATGCGCATCCAGCTGTTTCTGACTGACCGCATGGCCGTGGTGTATCTGGATACCTCGGGTGAGCCACTGTTCAAGCGCGGCTATCGCCGTGAAACTGGTGCCGCCCCGCTGCGGGAAAATCTGGCGGCCGGCATCGTGCAGCTGAGCGGGTGGAATCCGGATGAGCCCTTGCTCGATCCGATGTGCGGCTCGGGAACGATCCTGATCGAGGCCGCCATGCTTGCTCGCAAGATCGCGCCGGGTCTGAAGCGTTCGTTTGCCTTCCAGCAATTCCGCGATTTTGCGCCGGCCATCTGGCAGCGCATCAAGGATGAAGCGATTGCGGCACAAACCGGCCAGCCGCTGGCGCTATTCGGGCGTGACATCGATGCCCGCGCCTTGCGCCATGCCGAAGCGAATATGCAGGCTGCCGGCGTGGCGGATGCCATTACCCTGCAGCAGGGCGATTATCTGGATGCGGCAGCACCTGCTGACCATGGCGTGCTGGTAACCAACCCGCCATATGGTGTGCGGCTGGAAGAGCAGCAGCACCTGATGTCGCTGTATCCGCAATGGGGCAATGTGCTGAAGCAGTACTTTGCCGGCTGGCGCGCCTACTTTTTCACTGGCGATATGCAACTGGCCAAGGTGATCCGGCTGAAAGCCAGCAAGCGCACCCCCTTGTTCAACGGTGCGCTGGATTGCCGTCTGTTCGAGTTCGTAATGGTCAAGGGCGGAAATCGCGATTGATCAGGGTATTGCCACGGATCTCAATGATTTGAATATGTCTGGCGGCATGGCTGCTTAGGTATCAGCCTGTTCGCCATACAGCATCACCAGATTGTCGCCTTTCTTGTGTGCGTGTTCGAGGGTGGCTTCGGCCGCCAGCAGCAAATCTTCCAGGGTCATGGTTTCTTCGGTGATTTCGCAGGCAGCAATACTTACCGACACCGGTGCCGGGTGGGTACCGACCATGCAGCCGGATTCGGCAACCCGTTTGCGGATCCGCTCGGCGACGATGGCTGCGCCCCCCAGGCTGGTATCGGGCAGCAGCAGCGCAAGCTCTTCGCCGGCGTAGCGCCCGGCCAGATCGAAGTCGCGGATTGACAGGCGGATCTGGCTGGCAACATATTGCAGCGCCAGGTCGCCCCCGCTCTGCCCGAACTGGCGATTGATGTCCCGCAGCCGGTCGATGTCCATCAGCAGCATCGAGATCGGCCGCTGGGCGCGTTGCGAACGGTTGACTTCGCGCTGGGCCAGTTCCAGGAACTCCTGACGATTGAGCAAGGCGGTCAGCGGGTCGCGAACCCGCTCTTTGGCCAGTTCGTGGCGTGCATCGCGCAACTTGAGCCAGAGAAAAATGATCGCCAGCACCAGCAGGGCGAGCAGGATGGAAAACAGTGGCATGGGGAAACTCCCGAGTGGCTGTTTTGAGCATAGCAGCCGCAGCGGCGCGTGCAGGCTGAACCCTTCCCGACGGCAAGAATCTGAAGGTTTGGCGATGCGCAGACCGTATTCCCCTTGCCTGCTAGAATGCGCCCATGACTGCTTCTGCACCTGCTTCCATCTGTCTGGTTCGCTTGTCGGCACTGGGCGACCTTTTTCTGCTGCTGCCGGCGGTTCAGGCTCTTTGTGATGCCTTGCCGGAGGCGCGGATTACCTGGCTGATCGAGCGACGTTTTCTGCCCGTGGTGCAGCATCTGGCCGGGCGCATCGAGCTCTATCCGGTCGATGGCCCGCGTACGCTGGCAGAATACCGGCGTATTCGTCGGGATTTTGCCGGGCGGCATTTCGATGTACTGCTGGCCATGCAGGCCAAGTTGCGCAGTAATCTGATCTATCCTCTGATTCCGGCAAGTCGCAAGATCGGCTTTGACGATCGTCGAGCCCGCGATGGCCACGGCTGGTTTGTTGACGAGCGCATTGCCCGCGCCGATGAGCATCTGGCTGATGGTTTTCTGGCCTTTATGCGCCAGATCGGCGTCATGGCCGTCCCCCGGAACTGGGCTCCGCCTTTGACCTCCGAGGCGCTGGTGTGGCGCGCCCGGCTGCTGGGTGATGAGCCATATCTAGTTATCAACCCATCCGCCAGCAAGGCCGAGCGGGACTGGCCGTTGCCGCAGCAGGAGGAGTTCCTGCGCCGTCTGCCGGAAACTGGCTGGCAGGGGCGGGTGGTGATTACCGGGAGCAATCCTGAGCAGTCGGCAAGACTGGCGGCCTGTGTTCCCAATGGGAACGGGCTTAGCGTCGCCGGCCAGACCACGCTACCGCAACTGTTTGCCTTGCTGGCTGGCGCGGCACTGCTGGTGTCGCCCGATAGCGGGCCAATCCATATCGCCCGTGCATATGCGGTGCCGGTGGTTGGCCTCTATGCGGTCGCCCGATTGGGGCTATCCGGACCCTGGCAGGCTACGGAGTATTGTGTTGATGCTTATGCGCAAGCGCTACAGACCCTGCTGGGTAAGAACCCTGCGATCGCGGACTGGCATCAGCGTGTGCATGATCCTCGGGCAATGGCGCTGATTCCGGTCGACTCGGTGCTCGAACAGACCCGCAGGGCACTGGGTGTGCGTTCATGATGGCACGCCTCATCTATCGACTGCTGTTGTGGTGTGCCTTCCCGCTGATCTGGCTGTATCTGCTGAAACGGGCCCGCAAGCAGCCTGCTTATCGTGAGCATTGGGCGGAGCGCTTGGGTTTCTATCCAGTGGCCCCGCAGGCGAAACGCTACTGGATTCATGCGGTGTCGGTGGGTGAAACACGCGCTGCCGCGCCGGTGATCCGGGCTTTGCGCGAGCGTGACCCGGAAGCCGAAATTCTGCTGACGTGCATGACGCCGACCGGGCGCGAAGCGGCTTGCGAGGTATTGGGCGGGAATGGTCGAGTCGCCTACCTTCCCTATGATTACCCCGGGGCGGTATTGCGTTTCCTGCGACATTGGCAGCCCCGCTTTGGCTTGATCATGGAAACCGAGATCTGGCCCAATCTGATTCATGCCTGTGCCGATCGCGATATTCCGCTATTGCTGGGCAATGCCCGTCTTTCGGAGCGTTCTGCCCGAGGCTACCGACGGGTATCTGCCCTGGTTGCGCCTGCATTGGCGCGGCTCGCCGGGGTGTGGGCGCAAGATAGAGAGGACGCTCGCCGGCTGGCACAGATCGGCGCTCAGAACGTGCAGATCATGGGAAGCGTGAAATTTGACGTTACGCCACAGTCCGAGCAGCAGGCACTGGGGCGGCAGTGGCGTGAGCATTGTGGTGTGCGTCCGGTGCTGCTGCTGGCGTCAAGTCGTGAAGGGGAAGAGTCTCTTTTGTTGCAGCAGTGGCTGCCAGTTTGGCCGCAGGATTTGCTGCTGATTATCGTCCCCCGGCATCCGCAGCGTTTCGATGAGGTGGCGGAGCTGCTGCGAGCGCATGGCCTGCGAATCCAGCGCCGCAGTGAATGGGATGGCCTTACCGTACTGAGTCCGGCTGTACAGGTGCTGCTGGGTGACTCGATGGGCGAGATGGGGGCCTGGTATGCCGCCATGGGGGTGCATGCGGAGCCCGTGTTGATGGGGGGGTCGCTGCTGCCGTTTGGCAGTCAGAATCTGATCGAGCCTTGCGCACAGGGCGTGCCGGTCGTGCTGGGGCCTTCGACGTTCAATTTTGCCGCAGTCGCCGAGGCGGCATGTGCCGCCGGTGCCGCCCGGCAATATGGTGATGCCACAGGGGCCGTACAGGCGGCGCTGCAGTTGCTGGATGCCGCGGATGAGCGTCAGGCGATGGCTGCCGCCGGGATTGTATTTACCGCCTCGCATCGGGGGGCAACGGCGCGGCTTCTGGCGGGATTACCATTGGCGAAGTGAGCGTCGGGCGTGTTGCGCCAGCAGGTGCAGCAGTACACCACCCAGAATCAGGGCGCTGCCTTGTCCCAGACGCGGTGTGATGGTTTCGTTATTGGCAATGTGGCCCAGCCACAACGCGGTTGCCGGGGTGATTAGCGATATCAGCGCCACCGATAGCGGTCGGCACGACTGGATCAGTCGGTAATAGATACTGAATCCCAGTGCTGAACCAATCACTGCCAGATATAACACGGCGCCCAGTGTCGTGGCAGGTGGAGTTGCTGCCGGTAGCTGGGCGCCAGTTCCGAGCCAAGTCAGCAAAGTGATGGTCGAGCATACGACCAATGCGCCGCCGTTGATGGCGGCCGCCGGCAATCCGACACTGCTGCGCTTGAGCCAGACGGCGGCTCCCGATTGCAGTGCTACCGCCAGCAGAATAACCAGCACGGCCAGCCAGCCTCCCGGGCCTGGATGCAGGTGTTCCGCAAAGATCAGCCCCAGCCCGGTCATCCCGCAGATCATCGCCAGCAATTCACCTGCACTTAATGCTTCATCAAGCCAGAGTCGGGCAAACAGCGCTGTCATCAGCGGAATCAGACCGAAGAGGACAGCGATCAGCCCGGAAGAAACATGTTGCGCGGCCCAGTACGTGCAGAGCATCGAGCAGGCTGATGCGCCGCCGGCAATCAACTGGTTGCGCCGCAGCCCAGTACGTTGTGCGGCGGCGGTGCTACCCCAGCGCAACCATACGCCAACGACGAGCGCAGCCAAAGCAAAGCGCAGCGTCACAGCCAGCGTTGGGGGTAGTCCATTAACACTCCATTTGATTGCCAACGGGGTGGTAGTCCAGAGCAGGGTGAGGAATACGGCATAGATCGCGTTCATGAGCTGCAGGATACTGCATCGCTGCGACAGAGGGCGTGACGGCGCAGAGCGCGGAAGGAATTAATCCGAGTAAAATACTCGGATTAAGATCAGGAGGGCTGAGGCATGGTAATTACGATTGGGGCAACGGCAGGGCCGGGATTCGATGAGCCGATGGCATTGCTGGCAGCCTGTCACGACCGGGTGCGCCACTACGCGCTCCTCGCCGAGAAGCTTGCGCTGCATGTACAGCAAAATGGCAACGATGCCATGGCGCGGGAAGCGGCCAGTTCGATCCTGCGTTACTTCGATATAGCGGCGCCCTTGCATCATCAGGATGAGGAAGAGGATTTGTTTCCTGCGCTTTTGGCTGTCGCGGATGCTCAACTCAACCGGGTCATCCGAGATATCGAGGCGGAGCATGCAGCATTGGGTGAGCTCTGGCAGAGCTTGCGCTGCCAGTTGGTGAACGTGCGCGATGGGGGTGTGCAGCTGGATGTTTCGCTCGCCGGCGAGTTTGCGCGCCGCTATCCGGAGCATGCAGCACGAGAGGACATGGAGATCTATCCCCACGCAACGCGCTTGTTACCAGAAGCTGAACTGGTGCAAATTGGACTGCGTATGGCAAATCGACGAGGGGTATAGCCGGAAACCCCTTGCATGCAGCGCGGCTCCCGCGAATAGGTGGCGCCCTATTGGGTTTCGGTTGGATGGGTTACTCAGGGCGGGGCGATGTCTGTAGTTTGGGGGTCTTGCAAAACAACGACTTATCGACTTGGTGTGCAAAATTGTCGGGCGGGGTGTTGACGCTTCGAGGGTTGGGTCGTATAGTTCGGCCTCTCTGCTGCTGACGCAGCGAAACAAACGAAGCGAAACGACGAGTTTAGCGAGTTTGGCGGCGTCAGGGCAACGATCTTTAACAAATTACAGCCGATGAGTGTGAGTGCTTGG
>NZ_JADFUA010000020.1 GCF_015223195.1 Chitinilyticum piscinae
TCTTTAAAGTAGCAGGAGAGGAGTATGACAACAAAACCTTGATGCGTCTATTGTTGACGGCCATCTGTGATGGCACACCAACTGCTAATTGTTCCAAACGACCTAGGGTAGAACATATTTTGACAAGAGAACACATATTTAACTTGCAAACAACAACTTCTAGTATGCAGCTCTTGACGCCCATACCCACCAACAATGGGTTAGCAAGTTAGATAGTTGATATCTCCGGAGAATGGTGCATTTTTTGGAAGCTTTTCACCGCTTTTGCGATTGCCATTAGATTTTTGTGTTTGTAATTGCCTGGGATTATTGCGATTTCTTTTGACGGCATTCGCTTGTCAAAAAAATGAATATCAGGGGTGATCAGACCCGGATCAAGCCCTTCAACAATTGATTTGTTCACCTCCCGGCCAATGGCGATGCCTTCAGGTGAGTTTTTGCAGGTTTTACGGAGCGTGTCATAAACCTTGGCGATGTAGTTCTCACCAAAATACATGCTCAAAGTCTCTGCGAATAAGAAATTGCTGTATTTCACATTTGCACACTTGCTCTTGCCAAAATAATCATTCACGTGTATATGGATCCTTAGGCACTTTCTAGAGTTATTGTTTGCAAATGTCTTAATATTTCTTACGTCATTTACATTGGAAAATTCAACTTCAGCTACGCTTGATTCGAGCATAAAGTGCTGCTTATCCACGTCTGACTGTTTGATATGCAGAGTGCCATTCCATTCTGCGCTGGCGCAGACATGCCAGAGGTGCGGCAGATTGCAATTCATGTCCATTTCAACAGATTCATCTGAGCAAGAAATGTCAAAAAACACCTCGACGCACTCAATCTTCTTCCCGAAAAGCTCATTGATTACTTCAATGCAAACGCCTTCAATTGAAGTCCATTGAATTTCACACTTGCGGAGATCAATTATGCAGCCAGTGTCAACTAGAGTTACTTTCGCAATTTCGAAATCACTGCAATTGAACTCTCCGTGAATAATCGACACACTTTTTGGGTGAAACAAAATCTCGCTAATTTCGCACTGCGGATCATCTCTGTTTGCCGCATAATAGGTTATGGCATCCTCGAATGATTCGAAGCAGAGACTGGCGTTTCCGGCATGATGAAAGGTTAATTTATTCATAACATCACCCGTAAAATGTGCTAATTATCGATTCGTCAATTTTTGCAGAAACAGATTCAGCGTAAGGCCTCCAAGCAGCATCCCACTTAGTCTTCGCTATGAGAACGACGATGATGATCTTGCGTATGCAAAGATCCTTTTCTTTCGAATCGGCGATATAGGTATACAGTGACTTTGCAATAAATCCAACATCAGTTGGGTTGCCAACGAACACAACCAGTCGACCTTTGTGGTCACTTGCTTCCGCCCCAGGAATCACGTTCCAGTCTGCCAACTGCCTGAAACTAATGTCTTGGAGACTAACGCTCTCAACTTCCATATTCCACCCCCTCGCGCAAAGTCAGCTTTGACCGGGCAATTATTGTATTCAGGTAATTTCTGCGCAAGTTTGTGTGCAGTTAGTGCAACCCTTGTCAGACAGCAGGGTTAGATCCATGCGTTCATGCCTTGATTTGGTGTGATCCAATAACATGTCAGGCTGCGAACGTTCGTGCAGAATGCAGCATCATCATCAGTAGATATCGCATTCTTCTGTATTTGAAGGGCGATGCACTTCGCTTCATCGACCGAAGTTAGTAATGCCTCGTCCTGCAGGTGCTCCTACCCCAATTGCGGTCTCCCGCTTGAAGCGCGAAATCGCCGTAAGATCAAGGCACACTGCGTTGCCCATGCGGTGGCCACCGATTGAAATGGCCGCTACGGGGCTGCCTTTCACCTGATGGCGAAGCAACTACTACTTGAAACTAGGGTGCTGACCACGCCGAAGTATCACCCGGACGTGGTGCTCTACGCGGTTGGCCGCTACAGCTTTGAAGATGAAGTTCGCATTCCATCCAAATTGCTACACTTCGACTCGGCAGAAGCCGAGGTGACCGTTGAACACCTGCGCCCTGATCTGGCGTTGTATCTGCCACAAGGGCAGATCCTGCTGGTCGAAATCCGTGTGACACATGCCGTGACGGCAGAAAAGGCGGCATGGGCAGCTAAGACCAATCGGGCGATGCAGGAAATTGACCTTTCCGACCTCAGCGATGACGACCTGCTCGACAAGGCGCATTTCAGTCACCGGCTGTTCCATGACACCGCCAACAAGCAGTGGATTCATAATCCGAAGGGAGCTCAAAAGGCTGCAGAGAAGCTATTGCGCTGAAGCTTGAGGTTGAGAAATACAACATCACGGCAGGTGCCGCTCAGAAGCATCAGCAAGAAGAACAGCGCATCGCTGAGGAGCGACATTTTGCAGCAGCAAATGCAGTTGCAGAAACAGCAGGAATTAAGTGACTAGCGTAAGTTGTTCTGCGTGGCCTCAGAGCTGCGCCTGTTTCGAGAGCTTGGCGGCAAAGGTGCGCGATGTGACAAGTGCTATCTGACTTCGCCCAGACCGGATCACGCTGATTTTCGCTGCCCCTTCTGCGGGGGAGGTCAGTTCATCGAGCATCAGCTGCACGAGCACTTGATCGAAAAGCCGGTTCCGTTACCGGTCAATTTCACTCACAAATGCGGCATTGAACAAATCGACTCTCTTCAATCTGACTGTGCTCTCGGACTACATCACCGAAGTTAGAGAACGAAAGTTGCTGGACTGACACAGCGGCAGCCTTTACGGCAGTGGTAGCGAGAGCCTTGCTGTGCCTTCATGCTAACGTGGCTAGTAAGGGAGTCTGCCATGTCATTTCAAACGTCTCGCTATATCTGCAGTGCATGTGACTACACATCGGAAGTGCTCAGCCTGTATGCGCAGCGCACGTATGTCACGCCGACAAGCAAGGCCGGAGTGATCAGCAAAATTGGCTGGTGCCATGACTGCGAAACCATGAAGCCGATTGAGGCGCTGCCCACTGAGCAAGAACTGGCCGTTTTGCTGCACACGAAGGAGGCTAGGCAGTTGCAGCTGGGCAGACTGATTGAAACTGAAAAATTGCAACGCCCTTTTCTTGCTCGGGTGCTGAATCTGAATACCCGCCCAAGCGACCAGCGCTATGACCTGGAATTTGAAGTGCAATCCCTGCAGTGGCAGATTGATCGTGCACAGGCGGTGCTTGGGCTGATGACGCATCACCGATCACCACCGCGCTGCCTGGCTTGTGCCTCGACCCAAATCGAGTACCTGCTACTCATAAAGTCAATCGAGTCGCACTTGTCCGATGATGCGGAAGCATTGCCGATTGGTTTTCGTCACCCTGGCTGCGGCGGAGAAATGCTGATCCGCCGCTCTGATATCCGCTGGATGATGAAGAAAAGCACCCTTCTGTACGACACAGAAGGCATTCTGCTGGACATAGTAGACGGAGAGGATGAAGCTGAAATTGAAGACTTGGCCGACATTCTCAATAGCGGCAGGTTATGAGTTTTGTCGGTCGCCACAATGATTTGCATAGCGTGTTGCCAGTCCGATGAATCAGGGAGGTATCCATGTCAAAACATCTGCCAACCGGCCAGGAACAGGCTGCAGCCGATCTGCGTTTCGACCAGTTCATGCAGGAACTGGATACTCTGGCTAAATTTAGCCGGAGCTCCTTCAACTACCGGCAGGTGGCTGATGCAGTGCTGTTTGGAGCCCGTATGCGCGTCCTATATGCGCTTGGCAAACCCAGGGTATACCTAACCTCTATTGATGATTTGGGATCGCCGCCAAGGGCAGGAAAACAGCGCTAAGAGCCTTCTTCAGGGGCTCCGATTTTCAATACAGTAGATGGCATAACTGTTTCAGCACACCAAGTAGCAACACGCGATCCGACTCCTGCAATGGGCGTACCAAGTTGGCCATTTCTCGCGCCAAACCGTCCGGATTGGTCGAAACACCATCACCAAGCACTGGCAACTCAACCCCCAATATTGCAGCCAATCGATCCAATGTCGGCAGTGATGGTGCCAACACCCCGTGCTCAAAGCGGGAGATGGTCTCGGTATTCACGTCCAGCGATCCTGCAACCTGACTTTGAGTGAGTCCCTTCACTTGTCGCAGCCTGGCAACGTTCCCACCCAGCCGCTGCATCAACTTATTTGCCATCGCCAAACCTTACATCAATTAGTCAGTGCTTTAAGTTGCCTAACTTACTCATTGCTGGTAACGTTGTAATTTATTGTTATCAACACATTACGTTGATGCTGTGCTTTCATAATGCAGTGTTGATGCAAACAAGTTGCAGGAAAGTACAGTTTGAATACTGATGATCAATGGATCGCATATTTCTCTGATTGATCTGTTTGTTCGACGCTAAGCGCTCAATGTCTCGGCTTGGCTTGTCAATAATTGATTGGGATAACTCCGTGAGCACTGAAAAATACTCTGTTTATTCACTTGGATATGTGTTGAACGGCTTCGACAGAAATTCGGTTCTGTCCAGTCTCCAAGAGAAATTCAAAATTAGTGCGAACGCGGCAGATAACCTTCTTTCTAATCGCGTCGTTAAGTTGAAAGCATCCCTCTCGCTGCCTGAAGCCGTTAGATACTGCGAGGCACTTGCCCAGATGGGGGTTGCTGTTAAGAACGAAATCGACTTGATTATCGAGGAATCGGGTTTTATCTTCGACAGTGATGTGAAAAATGACAATGATGTAAAGAAAGCCCATGAAGACCCATGGCAGAAGGATGACACTAGTGTTGATAATGAGCCAAAACTGAATGAGTTCAGCAGCATTTTTGATATCATTCAAAGAGGTAGCGTCAAAACATTCGTTTCTGTAGTGCAAGAAAATCCAGTATTAGTACATACGAAGGATGATAGTGGCAGGAGTTTGTTGCTCTTTGCTGCAATGTGCGACAAGCCTGAAATGGTTGATTTTCTTCTGCAAAATGGTGCGAACATCAATGACAAAGATTCATCTGGGGCTGGTCTCGAAGTTTATGCAGGTGCGTCTATAAGAAAAGTTTTGGCAAAGTATGGGGCGTCCTCTGCTGGGAATTTTTGTAATACAAACGGCCAGATGGGGGGGCTTGAGGATTCATCGAGTACAACGGATCAAGACTTTAACGGCCAGGCTCCTGAGCAAGATGAAATTATTGATGACTCAAAAACAACAGGATCATCGCAGTCACAAATATTCCGATTAATCGAGCAAGGTTTGCTAAACGAAGTGGTTGAGCATGTAAGCAAATCTCCCCAATCAGTTTTCCTGAGAGATAGTGCAAACAGAACCCCGTTGTTATTTGCGTTAATACATGACAACGTGGAAATAGTTGACTTCTTGATGAGAAGTAAGTCAGACGTAAATGCCGTAGATTTCAAAGGGAGAGGTTTTGCTGAACTTGCGAGAGGCGAAAAAATAAAGTCCATGCTTGAAAAACATAGAGCACAGCGGAGAGCCTCTGGCTGCGGTGAGCTTTTTGCATGGTTAGCAATTCCGACCCTTGTTCTAATTGTCGCTGCTGCCATTTTTAGCTCCACTGAAAGCCATAACGCGGAGGCATTCATAAAAAAACGTTTAAAGTCGCCTGACAGCTTTAAGTCCGTTTCTAGCGAAACCGTTTGGGAAGGGAAAAACGAAAAGGGCAACAAAGCCGCCATCGTAAGAGTTGTTTTCGATGCAAATAATAGCTTTGGAGCAGCACTTAGAGGATGTTATTTTGTTGCGATCTACAAAGAAAACGGAGATTGGTGGTCAAGCAATACAAATGGACTTAGCGAGTGCGACTGGAGGATAGCAACCTCCAAGGAGGATATTGAAATCATCAGGAAATTGAACTTCGAATAGCCATGATTCAATCGCTAATGATTTTGCTCAGACACAGAATTTTTGTTCTCGTGTTTTTTTCAGTGCTGCGCACCCCATCATTTGCAACAACGCCCGAAGAATTTGAACGTGGCCTTCAACCCTCGAAGATGTTTGGTTATTTCTACAACATGGTGGAAACGCCTGAGATCAGCACATGGGTTTCCCCTGAGCTTTTTCATACGCAGTTCACTACCAGCTATGATGCGTGGACTGCGGTTGAAGCAGTAATTGTGTACCGCAAACCGGTTCAATCACAGCATATTCGTAATGAAAAAGTGATGCTTGGTATGATCACTGTTAGTTATGTCATCGATTGCAGCAAAGCCGACCGAGGTGAATATAAGTATCAATTGGATTGGGTCAATGAGTTCGATACAAACGGGAATTCAATTGGGTTGTTCTCTGTGCGTGACCAACCCAAGCCGGTAACAGATAAAAGAAGTGCTGTATATCGAATTTCTAAGATCGCATGTTACGACTTGATGCATGGCGCAGGTAATAAAGTTTACCGTAAAGATGGCGGACTCTGGGGCTTCCCTTGGAAAGTGCGTCCGGTCAACAAAAACGGTAGTGGCGTGTACGACTATAACGAAGGTCTACGCTGGATTGATCGTGTTCTTGGAGAGTGATTCTTTACCAGGAAAATGATTCATGCCTGTTGCGTTTCTTCACAATTTTTTTGGTTAGGTCCGGCAAGGGAATAGTCATGCGATTCCTTATTAGTCTGCTGCTGTTGGTGGGTCTTCTGTGTAATGCGGCACCGATGAATGCAGGTGATCATCGCTGGGAAGAGATTGACCGAAACGACAGGATGATCATTTATCGCAGTCTGGACACTGATCGAACTACTCCGCTCCGCTATGATCAGCGGGTTATGCTTCGTGTGGATTATTTGGTTCCGGATCGGATTGTGGTTGGTGAAGATACCTATCTGATTAGTCACCGATTTGTTCGGGGTGTAATGGTTTGTAGCAACAGGACGGCGATTGCTGAAGAAGAGTTCATCTTCGAGTACCCGAGTACCGCACTTCTCGATCATGTTACTACGCGGAAAGTCTACACCATCATGACTGGTTCCCCCCTTGATAAAATTTGGAGCCTGTCCTGCACCCAGAAATGAACTTAATCAAGCTTTCTCCGTGAACTAGCCGATCTTGCTGAAAAGGTGTTGTTATGATCCCACTGCTTGAATATCGACCCTTTGACTGGTGGGTCAGCAACCTCACCGGCAAGAAGTATGACGATGCACTTCAGTTTGTTGTGGATGAGCTCGAGGCGCTCCCCCCCGATGTAGAGAACATGATTTGGGGGGGCTATTTTCCAAAGGCTCCCACAAAACTTCTTGCATTTCCCATTCTTGGCGCAGAGGGCATTTTTGAAGTCATAGACCTAGATGGGCACTATCCGGAGAAAGGTTGCGAAACTGATTAGTCCATGATGTTGCCCGAGTAGAAACGAAATTCCATGATGTGATCACGGCACGTACCAGTACTACATGGTGTGTTGATCCGCTTGGGCTGCTTCTACCATGGGTCATGCATTGATGACCGCTTTATCACGCAAGACCACCAACAAGATAAACCACTCGTTCACTCACTGAGCAGT
>NZ_JADFUA010000021.1 GCF_015223195.1 Chitinilyticum piscinae
TGATTCATCGTGCACCGAGCTGCGTCGGCGCCATTTGGCAATGGTGGGCTTGCTGACACCATAGCGGCGTGCCAGTTCGGCATCGGTGATGGCGGCCGGCGCGGCCTGGATTTCGGCACGAACAGCCAGAGTGGTACGGGCGCGCCCGTGCAGACGGAGATTCATTGGCCTGACCTGGATATCGACGTGGAGAGCGTACCCAAAGCCGAACGTGCCAGATAGAGTCGCCAACTGCGGAGAGGTAAATTATGATCCGAGACCAGATGCCTACATCCGCACGCATGAGGGATGGCTGTACTTGGCAGTGGTGCTGGATTTTTTCTCTCGGCAGGTGATTGGTTGGTCGATGCAATCACGGATCGACAGGGAACTGGTCTTAAGAGTGCCTCGAGAAGTTGGTGCGATTCATTTCTTGTCGCCCAGCGCAAGGCAAGCACTTCGCACTTATGCCACAATCGGGTTCTGGCTATTGCAAAGTAAATCGTTACCGCATGACCGAATCCGCCATGACGCCCAACCGCCGCCGCTTCTGCGTCGCGCCGATGCTCGACTGGACCGACCGTTTTTACCGTCGCTTCGCCCGCGAGCTGTCCCGACATGCTTTCCTTTACACGGAAATGGTCAACACCGGCGCAATCCTGCATGGCGACCAACAGCGGCATTTACGCTTCGATGATGTTGAACACCCGCTAGCGTTACAACTAGGCGGCTCCCACCCGGGGGATCTGGCGCGCTGCGCGAAAATTGCCGAGGGGTGGGGCTATGACGAGGTTAACCTGAACGTTGGCTGCCCGTCCGAACGGGTGCAATCAGGTTCGTTCGGCGCCTGCCTGATGCTGGAACCGGATCTGGTCGCTGATTGCGTACGCGCGATGCGCGATGCCTGCCAGATCGATGTCACAATCAAGCATCGCATCGGCATTGATCAGGTCGAGAACTATGCATTTGTTCGTGATTTCATCGCCAGGATCGCTGAAGCCGGCTGCGAGACCTTCATTGTTCATGCCCGCAACGCCATTTTGAAGGGTCTCTCGCCCAAGGAAAACCGGGAGATCCCGCCACTCAAATACCATTACGTGCATCAGCTGAAGCAGGATTTCCCGCAACTGGAGATCATCATCAATGGCGGCCTGACCACGCACGAACTATGTAGCGAACAGCTGCAGCATGTTGACGGGGTGATGGTCGGGCGCGAGGCGTACCACAACCCGTGGTTCCTGAGTGAAGTGGACACCCGTTACTATGGTGAAGGTGCAGCACCTGCCAACCGTCATGATGTAATGCTGGCCATGCGCGAATTCATCGAAGCCGAACTGAGCGATGGCTTGCCACTGCGCCTGATCGCCCGACATGTCCTGGGGCTGTTTCACGGTGTACGCGGCGGGCGGCAGTGGCGACGGATGTTGTCCGATGCCACACTACTGAAAAACGCCGGCTGGCAGCTGATCGAAGCAGCGCTGGCCGAAATCGACCGGGAGTTGCCATGAAACGTTTTCTGCTCTGCACCACCCTGCTGCTCGTCGCCATGTCGGCGACAGCCGCGGAAGTCACCCTGATTGCCGTTATGGGCAACAAGGCCATTTTCAGCATCAACGGCCAGCGAAAGACAATGGCTGTCGGCCAAAGTGCAGACGGGATTCGGGTATCCAGCATCAGCAGCGACTCGGCAGTGGTCGTGATTGACGGCAAGAGCAGTACTTTACAACTTGGCCGTGGCTACGTTTCCAGCACCGCCGAGAAAGACTCAGGTATTGGCAGTAACTCACTTACGCTAAGCCAGGACGAGTCAGGTCATTTTGCTTCGGAGATCACCATCAATGGTCGTACCTTGCGCGGCATGATCGACACCGGAGCCAGCCTACTGGTATTGAGCACCGCACAGGCCACCCAGATGGGGTTATCCAGTGCAGGAGGTCAAGCGGCCACCGCTCAGACAGCAGGAGGTAAAGTCAAAGCCAGTGTCATCCGCATCCCGCAGATACGCATCGGTAACATCACCCTGTACGATGTTCAGGCCGCCATCAATGAGAGCAACGACCCCCCCTATCCGCTGATCGGCATGTCCGTACTGAACCGTTTTACCACCAAACAGGAAAACGGCCTGATGATTCTGACCAAGAAACCTTACTGATGCACAAGATCGTTCTCGCCAGCAACAATGCAGGCAAAGTGAAGGAATTCAACCGTCTGCTTGAGCCGCTGGGCTGGATTGTCATCCCGCAGGGTGAGCTGGGGGTAAGCGAAGCCGAGGAGCCACACGGCACCTTTATCGAAAATGCCCTTGCCAAGGCCCGCCACGCAGCGCTGGCCACCGGCTTGCCGGCGCTGGCCGATGACTCCGGAATTTGCGTGCATGCCCTTGGCGGCAAACCCGGGGTCTTGTCGGCGCGCTTTGCCGGTGAGCCCAAATCAGATGCAGGCAACAATCAAAAGCTGATCGCCGAGCTGGCCGGCCAGCCTGATCGTCGCGCTTACTACTATGCCGCGCTGGTGCTGGTTCGCCATGCCGATGACCCCCAGCCACTGATCGCTGACGGCATCTGCGCTGGCGAAATCGTTGACGAGCCACGGGGCGATGGTGGCTTTGGCTATGACCCGCATTTCTGGCTGCCCGCGTTTGGTAAAACCGTTGCCGAGATCAGTACCGAGGACAAATCCGCCATTTCGCACCGTGGCAAGGCCATCCGGGCACTCGTCGCCAAGCTGCAGGAGGCGGGACTATGAGTGCCTGTGGCAATGAAGCTCGCTATGCGATCTGGACCCGTGCGGATGGCTCCGTGGTGTCCTGCACCGAAAAGGTCAAAGTGATGAACGAGAATCTGGATGAGCTGAGCCAGATGCTGCAGGATGCCTTTGAAGATGGCCTGCTGATGGAGGTCACCCCGGAACAAATGAAAGATGTGCTGCACAAGCTGGTCGATGGTCTGTATGACCCATGGGATGCCCGCTGAGCGATCACGCAGAGCATATACATAACCCCCTATCCTGCTGCAGAGCTTGCAGATAAAGTCTTGGGAGGGCTGATACATGCGCTCATCAAAGGCAAATAGGAACTCCACGCTGTGTGAACCTGGATAGTAAACGCATGTCCAATCCGAACACGTGCAGGGCGGCAGAGTATGCCGCCCTGTTTGTTTGGTTCCCGAATCCGGAGTTCGCGATGACTACTCTGCCGCCGATTACCGTGTCCAGCCTGGACAGCGCCCGTCTGCATGCCCTGCTGGAGCTCCTGCCTGCCAGCGCCTTTGCCGAAGCCGAGGCACTCGAAACAGAGCTTGCCCGTGCGGCCGTACTCGAGCCGCAGGACATGCCGCCGGATGTTGTGACCATGCGCTCGACCGCGCGCTTTGTAATGCAACCGGGCGGCAAGGAATTCGAGCTGACCCTGTGCTACCCCGACGAACTGGATGGCAGTCCGGGCAAAGTTTCGGTAACAGCCCCCGTGGGCAGCGCGCTGCTGGGCCTTTCAGTTGGCCAGAGCATTTCCTGGCCTGCACCCGGAGGGAGGCAGGTGACCGTCCGCCTCCAGGAAGTCACTTGGCAACCGGAGCGTGCAGGCTTCCTGCGCCTGTAACCGGCAAACGGCCCGCCACATGGCGGGCCCGTTTTTTTGCGATAATGCGCGGCTGTCACTCCCCACCGTCTGCCATGCACACCATTCCGCTCTCCAGCATACGCCGTAGCCAACCCGCAGGCAGCCTGCAGCTCACTGCACTGCCGCCACTGGCGCTGTACATTCACTTTCCCTGGTGCGTCAAAAAGTGCCCCTATTGCGATTTCAACTCGCATGCACAGAAAGATGGCCTGCCCGAGTCCGAATACATCGACGCGCTTCTGCTTGACCTGGAATCCTGTCTACCACTGATTTGGGGGCGGCCGGTCGTTTCTATCTTCATGGGCGGCGGCACGCCCAGCCTGTTTTCCGCATCCGCCATCAACACCCTGCTCGAAGGCATCCGCGCCCGCGTCAAGCTGCTTCCGGACGCCGAAATCACGCTGGAGGCCAACCCCGGCACGTTCGAGGCCGAGAAATTCGCCGGCTACCGTGCCGCAGGCGTCAACCGGCTGTCCATCGGCATCCAAAGCTTTGACGATACCAAGCTCAAGGCACTGGGCCGCATCCACGGCCGCGAGGAGGCGCTGGCCGCCATTGCCATCGCCAAACAGCATTTCGACAACTTCAACCTCGACATCATGTACGCGCTGCCCGAGCAGACGCTGGACGAAGCGCTGGCCGACATCGACACGGCGCTTGCCTGCGGGCCGACGCACCTGTCGGCCTACCATCTTACGCTGGAACCCAACACGCTGTTCCACCGCTACCCGCCGGCGCTGCCCGACGATGACCTTGCCGCCGACATGCAGGACGCCATCGAAGCCAGACTCGCCGCCGCCGGCTTCGAGCATTACGAAACCAGCGCGTTTGCCCGTCCGGGGCGGAGAGCCTTTCACAATCTGAATTACTGGACCTTCGGCGACTACCTCGGCATCGGCGCTGGCGCGCACGCCAAGATCAGCTTCCCCGACAGGATCGTCCGTCAGCTGCGCTACAAGCAACCCGGGGAGTATCTGGCGCAAAGCCAGTCTGGCTCGACGCTGCATAATGAAGAGGTGGTGGGTATCGAGCACCTGCCCTTTGAATTCATGCTCAATGCGCTGCGGCTTACCGGCGGCTTCGACCTCGCGATTTTCGAAGAACGCACCGGCCAGCCGCTCGCCAGCGTGCTGCCCGAAATCGAGCGCGGCATCCGGGACGGCCTGCTCGAGCGCAACGGCAACTGGCTCGCGCCGACACCAACAGGCAGACGCTTTCTGAACACCCTGCTGGAGCGCTTTCTGAAATAGCTTACCGATCAGCGAATTATGCATTTTCCTAGAAAAAAAGCTGACCAAACCCGCACAAATACTTGCATGTCCATAGGGGCACTGGTATAGTTCGCACCTCTTCGCCGGTGTAGCTCAGTTGGTAGAGCACCTGACTTGTAATCAGGGGGTCGCGAGTTCGATTCCTGCCGCCGGCACCAAACAAATCAAGGGGTTACAGGTTTGGATCTGTAACCCCTTGATGCTTTTTACGCTATCTTGATGTTGAACGTATACACCAATGTATACGCAAGCTCCCGCTAGCCCGGTATCCTGGCCTCCCATAGCGCGGCGATTTGCTCCGCTGCGACCTCTAATTCCAGTAGCGATCAATCACACACCGCGCATCATCTGCAAACCACACTGACACCCGCCCAAGAGTGCGTCGTCGTCGAACTCAGCAAGCTGCAGCATCTGGCCCTGGATGACTTGTTGGTTGTCGTGCGCGAAGTCCTTAATCCCTCGGTCTCGCGAGCCGGCCTTGGCCGTTGCCTGGCCCGCCATGGCGTCAGTCGTCTGCGGGGCCTTGAGCCACCGGCATGCCTGGACAAGGGGAAGCCGTTCAAAGCTTATGAACCCGGGTTTGTGCATGTGGATGTGAAGTAGTCGGCCCTGAACAATTCGATTTTCACATGGCCCCTATCGCAAACTGCGGCTGACGGGCTCCGCTGCCAATCAACCGCCGGTAACACACCAGCCAGATCAAGGCGTAAAGTAGCCGCAGCTTCTTCAGAATCAGCCGCAGGTTGTGACCACAACCACACAACAGGGCGTGAAAGGCATCGCCTTCCGCGCCTTTTAGCCAGTTCCGCCGTAGTCGCCCGTCGTTCTTCATGTGCCCGA
>NZ_JADFUA010000022.1 GCF_015223195.1 Chitinilyticum piscinae
AAAGCAAAAGCCCCGACCATTGCTGATCGGGGCTTTCTCTTTGGGGAGTCTGGCGATGTCCTACTTTCACACAGGCAATCTGCACTATCATCGGCGCTGAGGCGTTTCACCGTCCTGTTCGGGATGGGAAGGGGTGGGACCACCTCGCTAAGGTCACCAGACTTTAACTGTTTGCATGTCGCTCACCCATCTCGGTTCGCGCCACGCTGAATTCGATAGAAGAAGCTAGTTTTTGTCGATTGTACCGCGTCGTTCACGCGTTTCAGGTTATAGGATCAAGCCTCACGGGCTATTAGTATCGGTTAGCTTAACGCATTACTGCGCTTCCACACCCGACCTATCAACGTCCTGGTCTCGAACGATCCTTCAGGGGTCTTAAAGACCCAGGGAAGTCTTATCTTGAGGCTAGTTTCGCACTTAGATGCTTTCAGCGCTTATCTATTCCAGACTTAGCTACCCGGCAATGCCACTGGCGTGACAACCGGTACACCAGAGGTCTGTCCACTCCGGTCCTCTCGTACTAGGAGCAGCCCCCCTCAAACTTCCAACGCCCACTGCAGATAGGGACCAAACTGTCTCACGACGTTTTGAACCCAGCTCACGTACCACTTTAAATGGCGAACAGCCATACCCTTGGGACCGGCTACAGCCCCAGGATGTGATGAGCCGACATCGAGGTGCCAAACTCCGCCGTCGATGTGAACTCTTGGGCGGAATCAGCCTGTTATCCCCGGAGTACCTTTTATCCGTTGAGCGATGGCCCTTCCATTCAGAACCACCGGATCACTATGTCCTGCTTTCGCACCTGCTCGACTTGTCGGTCTCGCAGTTAAGCCACCTTTTGCCATTACACTATCAGTACGATGTCCGACCGTACCTAGGTGACCTTCGAGCTCCTCCGTTACACTTTGGGAGGAGACCGCCCCAGTCAAACTGCCTACCATGCACGGTCCCCGACCCCGCTAAGGGGCCCAGGTTAGAACCTCAAACACACCAGGGTGGTATTTCAAGGACGGCTCCATGACAACTAGCGTCGCCACTTCATAGCCTCCCACCTATCCTACACAAGTCTGTTCAAAGTCCAATGCAAAGCTACAGTAAAGGTTCACGGGGTCTTTCCGTCTAGCAGCGGGGAGATTGCATCTTCACAAACACTTCAACTTCGCTGAGTCTCGGGAGGAGACAGTGTGGCCATCGTTACGCCATTCGTGCGGGTCGGAACTTACCCGACAAGGAATTTCGCTACCTTAGGACCGTTATAGTTACGGCCGCCGTTTACTGGGACTTCAATCAAGAGCTTGCACCCCATCATTTAATCTTCCAGCACCGGGCAGGCGTCACTCCGTATACGTCCACTTTCGTGTTGGCACAGAGCTGTGTTTTTGATAAACAGTCGCAGCCACCAGTTCACTGCAACCCCATCACGCTCCATCCGCAGGGACTTCACGCTACCGGGGCACACCTTCTCCCGAAGTTACGGTGTCAATTTGCCGAGTTCCTTCTCCCGAGTTCTCTCAAGCGCCTTAGTATTCTCAACCTGCCCACCTGTGTCGGTTTGCGGTACGGTTCACAATAAGCTGAAGCTTAGTGGCTTTTCCTGGAAGCATGGGATCAATCACTTCAGAGTCAAAGACTCCTCGTCATCACGCCTCAGTGTTAACAGGGATCCGGATTTGCCTAAATCCCCCACCTACACGCTTAAACCGGGACATCCAACACCCGGCTGACCTACCCTTCTCCGTCCCCACATCGCACTTATTGCAAGTACGGGAATATTAACCCGTTTCCCATCGACTACGCATTTCTGCCTCGCCTTAGGGGCCGACTCACCCTGCGCCGATGAACGTTGCGCAGGAAACCTTGGGCTTTCGGCGAGGGGGCTTTTCACCCCCTTTATCGCTACTCATGTCAGCATTCGCACTTCTGATACCTCCAGCATGCTTTACAACACACCTTCACAGGCCTACAGAACGCTCTCCTACCATATGTGTAAACACATATCCGCGTCTTCGGTTCATAGTTTGAGCCCCGTTACATCTTCCGCGCAGGACGACTCGACCAGTGAGCTATTACGCTTTCTTTAAATGATGGCTGCTTCTAAGCCAACATCCTGGCTGTCTATGCCTTCCCACCTCGTTTTCCACTTAACTATGCATTTGGGACCTTAGACGGCGGTCTGGGTTGTTTCCCTCTTGACACCGGACGTTAGCACCCGATGTCTGTCTCCCAAGCTCGCACTCTTCGGTATTCGGAGTTTGCCATGGTTTGGTAAGTCGCGATGACCCCCTAGCCATAACAGTGCTCTACCCCCGAAGGTGATACTTGAGGCACTACCTAAATAGTTTTCGGAGAGAACCAGCTATTTCCAAGTTTGTTTAGCCTTTCACCCCTATCCACAGCTCATCCCCTAGTTTTGCAACACTAGTGGGTTCGGTCCTCCAGTGCGTGTTACCGCACCTTCAACCTGGCCATGGATAGATCACTTGGTTTCGGGTCTACGCCCAGCAACTCAGCGCCCTATTCGGACTCGGTTTCCCTACGCCTCCCCTATTCGGTTAAGCTCGCTACTGAACGTAAGTCGCTGACCCATTATACAAAAGGTACGCAGTCACCCCACAAGGAGGCTCCCACTGTTTGTATGCATCCGGTTTCAGGTTCTATTTCACTCCCCTCCCGGGGTTCTTTTCGCCTTTCCCTCACGGTACTGGTTCACTATCGGTCGATCACGAGTATTTAGCCTTGGAGGATGGTCCCCCCATCTTCAAACAGGATTTCACGTGTCCCGCCCTACTTTTCGCTAGCTCAGTACCACCAATGACGTTTCACATACGGGGCTATCACCCTCTATGGCCGGACTTTCCATTCCGTTCTGTTACATCATCGACTATCACTAGCAGGCTCTTCCCCGTTCGCTCGCCACTACTTGGGGAATCTCGGTTGATTTCTTTTCCTCGGGGTACTTAGATGTTTCAGTTCTCCCGGTTCGCTTCAAACAGCCTATGTATTCAGCTGCTGATACCTCAAAAGAGGTGGGTTTCCCCATTCGGACATCGACGGATCAAAGCTCCATTGCCAGCTCCCCGTCGCTTTTCGCAGGCTTGCGCGTCCTTCATCGCCTGTGATCGCCAAGGCATCCACCAGATGCACTTAGTCGCTTGATCCTATAACCTCAAACACGTAATCGCATTCTCAGTCATCTGATCGCGCTCGACTTACTACTACTTCAATGTTCTAAGACATTGAGAGTGTTCTCGATACAATCAACCCAATTTAAAACTTTACTTCGATTTAAATCGGTCTAACTTCTTCTATCTTGTTAAAGAGCGATACAGAGTAATTCTGTCTGATTCAAGCAATCAGAAATAAACAATCTACCTCGGCCTCTACTTCAGCCGATGCAAATCCCTTGTTTCTGAGAACTCTAAACACACCATCGAAATGGTGGAGGTTGACGGGATCGAACCGACGACCCCCTGCTTGCAAAGCAGGTGCTCTCCCAACTGAGCTAAACCCCCATCGATGAACTTCTTTTCCACTGCAAAGCAGTGGTGGGTCAGATAGGAATCGAACCTATGACCCCCGCCTTATCAAGACGGTGCTCTAACCGACTGAGCTACTGACCCAGTTCATTTCCTGAGCCATCGCTGACCCAGTTCTCCGTATCTCTAACCTACAGCCGATGAGTGTGAGTACTTGATCCAACCTTTTCTCTGAAAGGAGGTGATCCAGCCGCAGGTTCCCCTACGGCTACCTTGTTACGACTTCACCCCAGTCATGAATCCTACCGTGGTAACCGGCCTCCTTGCGGTTAGCCTAGCTACTTCTGGTAGAACCCACTCCCATGGTGTGACGGGCGGTGTGTACAAGGCCCGGGAACGTATTCACCGCGACATGCTGATCCGCGATTACTAGCGATTCCGACTTCATGCACTCGAGTTGCAGAGTGCAATCCGGACTACGATCGGTTTTCTGAGATTAGCTCCACCTCGCGGCTTGGCAACCCTCTGTACCGACCATTGTATGACGTGTGAAGCCCTGGTCATAAGGGCCATGAGGACTTGACGTCATCCCCACCTTCCTCCGGTTTGTCACCGGCAGTCCCATTAAAGTGCCCAACTGAATGCTGGCAACTAATGGCAAGGGTTGCGCTCGTTGCGGGACTTAACCCAACATCTCACGACACGAGCTGACGACAGCCATGCAGCACCTGTGTTACGGCTCCCGAAGGCACTCCTCCGTCTCTGGAGGATTCCGTACATGTCAAGACCAGGTAAGGTTTTTCGCGTTGCATCGAATTAATCCACATCATCCACCGCTTGTGCGGGCCCCCGTCAATTCCTTTGAGTTTTAATCTTGCGACCGTACTCCCCAGGCGGTCTACTTCACGCGTTAGCTGCGTTACTAAGCTCCGAAAAGCCCAACAACTAGTAGACATCGTTTAGGGCGTGGACTACCAGGGTATCTAATCCTGTTTGCTCCCCACGCTTTCGTGCATGAGTGTCAGTAGCAGGCCAGGGGGCTGCCTTCGCCATCGGTGTTCCTCCACATCTCTACGCATTTCACTGCTACACGTGGAATTCCACCCCCCTCTCCCGTACTCTAGTTCGCCAGTTAGCAATGCAATTCCCAGGTTGAGCCCGGGGATTTCACATCACTCTTAACGAACCACCTGCGCACGCTTTACGCCCAGTAATTCCGATTAACGCTTGGACCCTACGTATTACCGCGGCTGCTGGCACGTAGTTAGCCGGTCCTTATTCTTCAGGTACTCTCAACAGCACTGGATATTAGCCAGTACCTTTTGCTCCCTGACAAAAGCGCTTTACAACCCGAAGGCCTTCTTCACGCACGCGGCATTGCTGGATCAGGCTTGCGCCCATTGTCCAAGATTCCCCACTGCTGCCTCCCGTAGGAGTCTGGGCCGTGTCTCAGTCCCAGTGTGGCGGATCGTCCTCTAAGACCCGCTACTGATCGTCGCCTTGGTGAGCCTTTACCTCACCAACTAGCTAATCAGCCATCAGCCGCTCGCATAGCACAAGGTCCGAAGATCCCCTGCTTTCCTCCGTAGAGAATATGCGGTATTAGCGAATCTTTCGACTCGTTATCCCCCACTACGCGGTACGTTCCGATGTATTACTCACCCGTTCGCCACTAAAGTAAGGAGCAAGCTCCTTACCTCCGTTCGACTTGCATGTGTAAAGCATGCCGCCAGCGTTCAATCTGAGCCAGGATCAAACTCTTTCGTTTAATTCCTGTATTACTTAATTGCGCTCGCTTGCTTAAAACTCAGAATCAACAAGTGTGTACTTGTTACTTCTGTCTTAAGTGCGAGTGCTGGTCAAACCAAGCACTCACACTCATCGGCTGTAATTTGTTAAAGATCGTTGCCCTGACGCCGCCAAACTCGCTAAACTCGTCGTTTCGCTTCGTTTGTTTCGCTGCGTCAGCAGCAGAGAGGCCGAACTATACG
>NZ_JADFUA010000023.1 GCF_015223195.1 Chitinilyticum piscinae
AACGACCGGTACAGGTAGCACCTGATACTGTACGGTTTGCAGCAGGGATGACATGCCCAGCATATGCCGGTTAAAACTGAAGCTCATTTGGTTCCGGCTGATCCACAGGCCATCTACTTTGCCCTGGTAGCGCAGCAGCAGCGCTCCAAGCCCATCCTTGGCGTGGTGCAGTGTTCCATACGCACGAACCATCTTGCTCTCGATAGAGTGCCCCTGATCAAGCCCTGAGCCGATGTAGATCGCTTGAGTGCGGATGATTGCGAACGCAAGACAGTCCGCAGGTGGCTGTCTCGGTTGCTCCAAGTCGGGCATATCCTGATTAAGTCTCATGGGTATTGAACCAGCAGCAAACGCGTACTACTTGCAGGGTTAACTTACCACGCAGGTCTTCATTCTTCTTCAGGAAAACCCCTCGCCAACAGATCGAGATATTCCGCCCTCACCTCAGTGATTTCCTCTTCCGTCCAGGGATTCTCGGCTGTACTGGTGAGCATCATCGCTGCCTCGAAGAACGCCATAGGATCATGAGGGTCATCAGCGTTAAACATGAACGACTTCTCAGGCACTGGTTTCAAGTCGGGTACTTTATTGAGAAAGTCCTCCATAAACTCCTCCGTCATACCGGAGTTCTTGGCGGCTTCCTTGATTGCAGATTTGGGTACGCGCTTTGGCATTTGAATATCTGTTCCGTCTAGTGTAGTCCTGTCCTACTTGATAGATATCTGTTCCGTCTAGTGTAGTCCTGTACCTCTGGATCGATATCTGTTCCGTCTAGTGTAGTCCTGTACCTCTGGATCGATATCTGTTCCGTCTAGTGTAGTCCTGTACCTCTGGATCGATATCTGTTCCGCCTAGTGTAGTCCTGTCCTACTTGGATAGACTTCTGATGCTTCACGTACAGCCTCGTTCCGTTGTCTTATGTATTTTTTTAGGCAACCTCACTCTATATCTAATCAAAGTTTTGCTTTCCAAGAAGACAGCTCGATACAGTATTGTAAAAATTCACACACCCCCTCCAAATTTCAAAACCCCCTCACCGGAAATATAAAGCCATGGTATTCTATTTTTATTAGATAAGCCAAGGATGGGGCGTAAATGCCAATAAAAGGAAATATTGTTTATTGCGAGATTTGTGATGGTAAAAATCAACGCTCAAAGAAGCGAATAATGAAAGACATCCCTCGTCCGCTAAAAGCAGTGGACGAAGCAAGTTTAGGGCTTAATATATTTTGCTATGGGTTCAGCCTAAAATTCAAAAGACTAACCAAGTCAAGAAATAAACTAGCGCACATTGCCAAATTGACTTCAAGCGTCATTGGCTCTGCTTATCTATGCAAGTCATTAAAGATGGACGCCGTTCTTCATTCGCGAAAATGCAATAGCGGAGACGAGTTGTTGAAATCGAAAATAATTGAAAAGCTAGAGAAGGATGGCTATATGGATTCATATGTTGGCAACAATGCGAAAGGACGCTCAATATCAGGATGTTACGTGCCAACTGATCGCCTTATTGACACCATTGAAGACGAGTTACGACAGCAGAAATACAGTGAATTTCAGCGAAAAACACCTCCTTATATTAAAGTAAAAACACGTGAAGACTTGATTATTAGAAAAGACCGCAAAGATAATGCAAACGACTATCGAGATTCAGTGGATCTGATTGAGCGTAACGTACTTGCAATCAATAGTTTGATCTCGCAGCATTCAGTGTCTGTAATGGGGGTCGAGATACAAGGAATCCAGCTTTACCGTGTATTCAATGGAGCTGACTATCTTGGTGGTCGATTTTATCACGACATTCAGTCAATTCCGAACAAGGATAATGCATTCAGATCAAACATACGGATTGATTGGGAAGATACGATTGAGCTTGATTACAAAGCAATACACATTAATATGATATACGCTCACTACACCGGAAAATGTTGTAGCCAAGACCCCTATTTGATAACAAACCCTAAGACAGGGGACTTGTTCAATCGAGACGCGATGAAGTGCGTTGCACTAGTTGCGCTAAATGGTGGGTGTGTTATGGCTGTACGTAAACGCCTTCAAGAAGAAGGCTTGGGTGAGTATTGCAAACAGGCACGTTCGATGTTGCAAGAATTTAAAAAAACACACCCACTCATTGAGAAATTTCTGGCTGATCACACCACGGAAAAAGAGATTGGGCTTCTTCTTCAATATCTTGATTCAATGGTGGCAGAGGTTGTGATGACAGAGTTAATGAAAAAAGATGTTGTCGTTCTTCCTTGGCACGATTCTTTTGTTGTCAAAAAAACAGAACAACACCACCTAGAAGACGCCATGAAAATTGCATTTAAGCTGATTCTAAATTCTGCAGCTCCAGATATACGATTCACGCATTAAGTTGCGAATCCTCACAGAGAAAGGTAGGAGCATCAATTGTTTATAAACATTCCAAGCATGGAGGTCTACAGAGTAAATTTCAAAAAATTTCCCCCGGCATTTTTTATGCGCGGTATAATTATTCAAGTCGAGTGAGCTTTACTTGACCACTAATTACACATTCTGATAGAGAGGGTTTTATGTTAATCATCCGGAACTAATCGCAACGACAACCAAACCAAAAACAAAAAACTTGTGCATTTCGAAATTCCTGGTCGTCAGTGTAAGCAGCACGAGTACATTGATTATGATTCTGTTATCAAAGCGTTCGGCTTCTCCAAAGAAACACTTGGCGAAAAAATAGCATCAGGAGAATTCCCCGCGCCAGTTCGCATAGATGGATATGGAAAAAAGGTATTTCCAGCACAAAAAATCAACAACTACCTCAAGAAGGTGCGATTCGTTGGGCATATGGAAACAGCTTCATCTCGAAAGTTTAGTTGATTAATGGTCGCCTTCGGGCGACCATTTCAATATAAGTGGCCGCTATATTTTGATGTGCAGTGTCATTCAGCACCTAGGCATATCGAATTCGACCTCAGATCAATAATATCGACCTGAATCTAGGTCACTCGATTCATGACACCTACCAAACTATGCTTCATCAGGCTGCATCGTAATAAGATTTCCAGAGCGCCTTGAGTAATTGAAATCAAATCAGCCTTAGTGTCTGGAGTGCAGCAGGACATTCGGGTTAGCAGTTGAGTCAGAAGGAGTGTGCAGCAGCCTCCCGATCATTCAAGGAGAGCACACCCAAGCATCTCGAACCGGAGCGCTACCATTTCACAAGCCTTGGCCGCATAGGATCAAACCATCGTGGAACCCTCACGACACTGAAAGTCTCAGGCGTGGATGGAGAAGGTGAGGAAAGGGTCAAGGGTGGTGGGATGTGCGTTACACTTCTGTAAGCGAAAGACTGGCGAAGTTTGTCATCGCATCAGACACACTTGCTCTGGCTTGTACTTTTTTTGTACCCATGAGCTAGGGGGGACATGTCAGGATTGAGCAGAATGTAGATTTCATGCGGGTTTGAAGGGCAAAAACTGGACTACTCGAAGTTCAAGTACAAAACAT
>NZ_JADFUA010000024.1 GCF_015223195.1 Chitinilyticum piscinae
GATCGTGCGACCAAAGCCAAACTGGATGAATTGATCCGCCAGGACACCGCCTTCAACTTCAGCATCGGTGATGGCTTGTACCTGAGTAGGAAGAATGGTGCGCACCGAGCATCGTGGTATTACCGCTACACAGTGGGCAACATCACCCAGAAAATGGTGATTGGTTACTACCCTGAAATGACTGTGACGAGCGCACGAAAAGAAGCGCTCAAGAAAAAAGTTCAACTACTGGGCGGAGTCGTCCCCAAGCTTCAGAAAGAGAAGCTTGTTGAACGACAGGTCACAGAAGTCATCGAGAAACGCCTCGAACGCACAGTAGGACAGTTGGCACAAGAATACCTGCTGCGGATCATCTCCCCTCGCATCCGCACCGATTACATCCAGCGTCGCCAACTTGCAAAGGATGTGCTGCCCTACATTGGCAGCCGGAAAATTAAGTCCATCATTCCAGAGGACATTGATCGGCTCCTGGATCGGATAAGGCAACGTGGCGCTCCCACTGTCGCAAACAAAGTGCTGCGTCTTCTGCAAAACATGTGGAACTACGCTCAGCGCAAGGGATACATCGAGAACAACCGGATTGCACTGATGACCATTGCAGATGCCGGTGGCTCTGAAGTTGCACGTAGCCGCTTCCTCACTGCCGATGAAATTCAACTACTGTTCGTCGCCATGCGCCGTGCACGTGGTTTCAGTCGGCAGAACGAACTGACTATCCGGCTGCTACTGCTCCTGTGCTGTCGAAAAATGGAACTCTGCTCTGCTCGGTGGGAAAACTTTGATTTGGAAGCAGCAGTCTGGTACATGACCGATGACACAAAAACCAAAAGAGGAATCGACGTACCCCTCCCAAAGTTGGCCGTGACATATCTTCTTGAATTGAAAACCCTTGCGGGAGACAGCGAATATGTACTTCCCGCCAGAAAGATGCAGACATCCGGGATTCCATACATCTGCGTGAACACGCTAAACGTTGCATTAAGCAAGGTAAAGCGAGAAATGCCCAACGTTGCTCCCTTCGTCATTCACGATCTGCGCCGAACAGGAAGAACACATCTGTCGGATTTGGGCATTGATCCGATTACTGCCGAATTGACCCTTAACCATCACATCAAGGGCGTTCATGGTATTTACAACCGGCATAGCTATTTCAAGGAGAGGAAACAAGCACTAGAAGCGTGGGCTTCGCGTCTTCAGGAG
>NZ_JADFUA010000002.1 GCF_015223195.1 Chitinilyticum piscinae
TCAGCGCAACCCAACACCTCCACGACAATTTTGGCCTGGTGCTGCGGCAGTAGCGGCACGGCCAGTATTGGCAAACGGGTCAGCGTGACTCGATAAACGCTCACGCCAAATCAAATACCAGTACTTCCGCATTCACCCCATTGGCCAACTGGAGCAAGGCTTCGTCCTTCAGCATCAGCGCATCGCCCCCGGCAAGCCTTTCACCGTTGACGGTGAGCTCGCCGCGCGCGAGGTGGACGTAGATTTTCCGGCCCGCCGCGAACGCGTGCTCAACGGTTTCCGAACCGTCGAACAAGCCCAGATACAGGCGGGCATCCTGATGGATGGTGACACTGCCATCGGCGCCATCCGGGCTGGCGGCGAGCCGTAGTCGACCGCGCTTTTCGCTTTCCGGAAATTCGGCTTCCTCGTAGCTCGGCGTCACGTTTTTCACGTTCGGCATGATCCAGATCTGCAGCAGGTGGGTATCTGCATCGTTCTGCGGATTGAATTCGCTATGCAGAATGCCGGTGCCGGCGCTCATTCTCTGTACATTGCCGGGGCGGATGGTTGAGCCATTGCCCATGCTGTCCTGATGCGCGATCGCACCGTCGAGCACGTAGGTGATGATTTCCATGTCGCGGTGCGGGTGCATCGGGAAGCCGGCACCTGCGGCGATGCGGTCGTCGTTGATGACGCGCAATGCGCCGAAATGCATGTGTGCCGGATCGTAGTATTCGGCAAAGGAAAAGCTGAAGCGACTATCGAGCCAGCCGTGGTTGGCGTGGCCGCGTTCGTTGGCAGGGCGGCGGATCAGCATGGCGGTCTCCTTGCAAAAAATTGAACTGATGGACAAATCATAAGGGTTGCCAAGCCGCTAGCCAGCGAAATATATTGATCTTCATCGTCAAAAAAATTGCAGGCTACCTTGATGCTGCGCCTCAATCTTGATTCACTGGAAGTGATCGATGCCATCGCGCGCCGCGGCAGTTTTGCGGCAGCCGCCGAAGAAGTGCATCGCGTGCCTTCGGCTGTGACCTATCTGGTGCGCAAGCTTGAGGATGACCTTGGTGTGCAGCTCTTCGATCGCAGCGGACACCGCGCCAGGCTGACCCCGGCCGGTGCCGCGCTGCTGGAAGACGGCCGCCGGCTGCTGCGGGCGGCCGGTGAACTGGAATGCCGGGTGAAGCGGGTCGCGACCGGCTGGGAAACCGAGCTGCTGATTGCCGTGGATGTCATCCTGCCACTGGAACCCCTGTATCCCCTGATTGCCGAATTCGATGCACTGGGGAGTGGTACGCGGCTGCGACTCAGTCGCGAATCGCTGGGTGGCAGCTGGGATGCGCTGCACGAGCGGCGCGCCGATCTGCTGATCGGTGCCACACAGGACGGTGCCGCCAGCGGCGGCTACATCAGCCGGCCACTTGGTGAGATACCGATGGTGTTTGCCGTGGCACCGCGCCATCCGCTGGCGGCGCATGCCGAGCCGATCCCGGCATCCGTGGTGCAGCAGTACCGGGCGGTCGTGGTCAGCGACAGTTCGCGCAGCCTGTTGCCACGTACGGTCGGTTTGCTTGATGGGCAGGAAAAGCTGAATGTGCCCGACATGCCGGCCAAACTCGCCGCGCAGATTGCCGGGCTGGGCTGCGGCAATTTGCCGTTGCCGCTGGCACGGGCGGCGCTGCAATCCGGCCAGCTGGTGCAAAAGCAGCTTGAATCCCCGCTGGGCCCCGCCCGCAGCTGTCTGGCCTGGCGCAATGATGGCGCCGGGCAGGCCTTGCAGTGGTGGATCCGGCGGCTGGAACAGTTCGAAGGCTACCGCTGCTGGATGGTGAGCTGATGCGAACCTGGGGATTGCTGCTGGTGACGCAGTTGAGCGCCTGCCATCCGGCAGAAACGCCGGTGCAGGAGCCCGCCGGCATCGAGTTGCGCTGGCTGCCGGGCGATCACGGTGCCGTCATCGACCTGGCGCCGCTGGGAGGCACGGCACGCATCGTGACGCTTACCCTGGGGAGAACGGATGAACGCGGGCAGTTCCATGGCTGGCGTGCCGAGGGGATTGCGGGATGCTCCGCTGCCGCTGCGGGGGCAGTCCGCGGCCTGAGGTATGGTGAAGCGGCGGCCTGCCTGCGCACCATTCAGCTGGATCCGTGGCGGCCGGATGCGGACTGGCAGCTGGACGTGCAGTACGACGTCGAGCCCGGCGTGCGCCCGGCAATGATTCGCCGCTGTCCCGATGTGGCCGCCTGTCCGCAGCTCGGGTTCTGATACTGCCGGGTATCTGCCAAAAGCACTGAATAAATCGATATCCCGTGCATATACCCCATTAGAAAGCCGGCTTGCGCCGGCTTTCTAATGAGGGTCGGTGCGGCTTATTTGCCACCCATCGCTTCGATCTGGATGGTCAGCTTCACCTCGTCGCCCACCGCCGGTACGTAGGTCTTCATGCCGAACTCGCTGCGCTTGATGGTGGCTGTGGCGTCGGCGCCGCACCATGGCTTCTTGGCCATCGGGTGGGAGTCCACGCACTTGAAGTTGTTCACGGTCAGCGTGAGCGGCTTGGTCACGCCCAGCAGGGTGAAGTCACCGGAAACAGCGACCAGCTTGTCGCCATCGAACTTCAGATTTTTGCTCTTGAAGGTCATGGCCGGGTACTTGGCGACGTTGAAGAAGTCTTCACTCTTCAGGTGGGCATCGCGCTTTTCCCAGCCGGTATCGATGCTGCCGGTGTCGATGCTGATGTCAATATTCCCGCTTTTGGCCGCCAGATCGAGCACGATGCTGCCGGTGGTCTTGTCGAAACGGCCGTGCTGGGTTGAGAAACCCAGGTGGTCCACTTCGAATTGCGGGAAGGTATGCGACTGGTCGATGGTGTAGCTCATCGGTGCGGCGGTGGCGAATGCGCTTGCGCCCAGCAGGGCTGCGATCAGCAGGGTGTGCTTCATGAGAGTGTCTCCGGGTATGAGTCTGCGCCTGTCAGTCACAACGGGCTGCGCAGTCTGCCCGCTGCCATCGAAATAATTAATCGGCCTTGCCGATGAGTACCAGCTTGTAGCGGATGGTGACGTCGTCACCGACTGTGTCCGTGTCTGCCCAGGCCCCTTCGCCGAGCTGGAAGGCCAGGCGTTTGACGGCTACGCTGCCCTTGAGTTCGAGCTGGTCGCCGCTTTGGGTCGCCGTCAACGGGCCACCAACGTCGCGGCTGATACCCTTAATGGTGAGCTTGCCTTTCACGTCGAATTTGCCGCTGCCCAGTGCCTTCACGCTGGTGGCGGTAAAGGTGGCCTTTGGAAAGGCCGCGACGTTGAACCAGGCTTTCTTCTTGGCCTCGGCATTGCCGTCAGCTCCGCCAACATCGATCGTATTGAGGTCAACCTCGAGCTGTGCCTGCGCTTTCTCCGGTTTGGCCGGGTCAAAGTTGATCTTGCCGGTGTAGCCCTTGAAATTGCCGTCGACCTTGCCGCCCATCTGACTGAACGTGAATTCAAGGCTGCTCTTTCCGGGGGCAAGTGTCTGTGCCGCGGCGGACGTACCGGCCGCACCCAGCAATAGCGTGGCCAGAACAAGTGGTTTGATCATGGTGATTCTCCAGTGTTTGTGCGCTTCACCGGACTGACCGGTGAGCTCGCTGTTTTCGGTTTTGCTCAGGATGTCTTGCGGCGCAGGAAGGGCAGCATGCGCGCCAGCGTCGTGTCTTTGTCGATGACGTGATGCTTGATGGCCGCGGCGGCGTGCAGTGCAACCAGCACCAGCAGTGTCCAGGCCATCAGTTCATGCGCTTCCTTGAGCAGGTGTCCCAGTGCCTCGTCCTTGCCGACCAGATCCGGCAGCGGGATCTTGCCGAAGAGCACCACGCTGTAACCCTTGGCCGAGCTCATCAGCCAGCCCGCCAGTGGCAGCGCGATCATCAGCAGGTAGAGCAGGTGATGCACGCCGGTGGCCAGTCCGCGTTGCCAGGCCGGCAGGCTGGTGTCAGCGGCCGGCGCGCCCCGGATGCCGCGCCATGCCAGTCGCAGCACAGCCAGTGCCAGTACGGTGATGCCGAGCCATTTGTGCCAGCTGATCAGGCCGAACTTCGCCGGTGACAGTGGCATGTCGTCAAAGATCAGCGCCAGGCTGAATACGCCGGCAATGAGCAGGGCTACGCCCCAGTGCAAGAGGATCTGCAGGCCATCGTAGTGTTCCGGGCGGGTACGGCTCATGCGCAACTCCTTGTCCAAAATTACTGAATATGGTGGGTATTTTATGAGGGAGTTTGCCAGCAAAAAATCGGAATTATTTGCCTGGATCATTCAAAAAAAATGAACGTGCGGTGATCTGCAAATGAACACCCCCGCTGTATTTTTGACCAAAGTCCCCGCTATCCCAAGAAAACGGTAAAATCCCGACTCGACTACAGACGGCATGAAGCCGCAGAAGTTGCGTCGCACATCACGCTGGCGCAGTCCAGCACGGCAGGGAGTGAGCAGTGCAAGAAATCGAAAAATTCATCGGCGGTTTCCGTCGGTTCCAGCACAAGTATTTTGGCGAGCATTCATCCGACCTGTTTGACGAGCTCAAGCGAGGCCAGCATCCGAAAACGCTGGTAATCGGCTGCTCGGATTCCCGCGTTGATCCGGCCTTGCTGACCGACTCCGATCCGGGTGACCTTTTCGTTGTACGCAATGTGGCCAATCTGGTGCCGCCGTACGAAGTGGATGGTGCCTACCACGGGGTTTCGTCCGCAATCGAATATGCCGTGTGCGAACTGCAGGTTCGACATATCGTCATCCTGGGGCACTCCGGTTGTGGCGGTATCGGCGCGCTGATGAAAGGCTACGAGCCCAAGACCGCAGCCAACTTCGTCGGCCGCTGGGTGCAGATTGCCCAGAGTGCCCGTGACCAGATCAAGGCCGAACTGGCGCACAAGAGCGAAGCGCAGCAACTGCGCGCCTGTGAAATGGCATCCATCATTGTCTCGCTGGACAATCTGATGTCCTTCCCCTTCATTGCCCAGCGCGTCGAGGCTGGCAAGCTCAGCCTGATTGGCTGGTATTTCGATATCCAGAAGGGGGCGCTCTACGACTTCAAACAGGACAGCAATGCCTTTCAGCCACTGGTGACCGCGCTGTAAATTGCGTACGGTTCGGTCAAAGAGCGGGAGCCCCGGCTCCCGTTTTGCACGCCTTGTTGAGCTGTCGCGGATCCATGCTGTCGGGAGTGGGCGTGCTGTACGTGTAAACGCATGCAGGTATGTGCCGGTGGATCTGATACGTCAAAGCCTGCAGGGCGATACCCGTATTACATTGCGGGCAAGCCAAACAGTTTGCGCAGCTGCACGGCTACACCATGTTCGGCATTGCTGCCAATGACGGGCATTTCCGGGTGAGCGGCTTTCAGTTTGGGGCTGGCATTGGCCATGATGTAGCCCTGGCCGGCGACTTCCAGCAAGGTGATGTCATTCTGGCCGTCGCCAAAAGCCACGCAATGTTCGCGGTCGACGCGCAGCCGTGCTAGCACTTCGGTCAAGGCATGTCCCTTGGAGACGGTGGGGGCCATCACTTCCAAACAATCGGCCGCCGAGAAGGTCACGTATACCTCATCGCCAAAACGCTCCAGGATCAGCGCCTCGGTCCTGAGCAGGGTCTCATGCTCGGCAATATAGAGCACCTTGGCGACACCTTCGCCGGAGTGATTCTGCAGGTCGGCGACCTGATAGCTGAAGCCGGAATCCTGGTAGTAAACACCGATCAATTCAGGGCATTCGCGTTCGACGAGCCAGCCCTCATCGATATACAGGTTGGCAAGCGTACCGGCAGTGAATTCGGGTTGCAGCAAGGCGCGCACGATGTCTGGCTCGACATTTTCGGCGAAAATCTCCACGTCAGCGCCGTCATGTACCCGTGCGCCGTTGGATGTAATCAGATAGGCATCCACGCCGATGACTTCACGGATGCCGCGTACATCCAGAAAATGTCGCCCGGTAGCGATGATGAACTTGACGCCCTGTGAGCTCAGTTCGCGCAGCGTTTGCTTGGTCGGTTCGGACAGGCTGTGGTCGGCACCGAGCAGGGTGCCGTCCAGATCGGTGGCGATGGCGTGCAGCATGAAGGCAAACTCCGATTTGGATGGCTGGAATGGCAAATTGTACTGCCTCCAGTCTCGCCTGCCTGCGCAATTAATGCCATTGTCAGAACACCGTACCTGCAGCAGTGCTAAATACATTGCTGGGTATGTTGTTCAGACTCATTGCATATATGGGATGTGGGTTGATACATCATGATTAGTGGCTGAGCCGGAAGGCTCGCATCCCGTGCTCAAGCTGGTCGGCCAGTTGCAGCAGGCCGCCCATTTCACTGCGCATGGCCTCACTGTCGCTGGCCGTGATGTGGATGCCGTCAGCCATGCTGCTGACCTGTTCGGCAATACCGGTTGCGGCGGCGGTCTGTTCATCGACGGTGCTGGCGATGGCGGCCATGCGTTCGCTGACGACGCTGATCATGCTGTGAATGCTGCCGATCGCCCGACTGACCGTTTCACCATCGCGATTGCAGGTGGCCAGCAGCTCGCCGACCGTGCTGATGCGAGTGGTGGTGTCGCGGGTAATCGAATGGGTTTCGGCCAGAATCCGCTGAATGTTCTGGGCCGATTCGGCCGTGGTCTGCGAGAGCTTGCGGACTTCATCGGCCACGACTGCAAAGCCACGCCCGGCTTCACCGGCACGGGCAGCCTCGATGGCGGCATTCAGAGCCAGCAGATTGGTCTGGTCAGTGATGTCCTTGATGCTGTCGCTGACCGCGACAATTCGCTGGAAGGCTGCACCGAGTTGCTGCATGCTGGCTTCGACATGCCGGAATTCCTGCGACAGGACGCCAAGGTTACCTGTTGTAGCCTGTCCGGCAGAAAGGGCCGCTCCAGCGGCGTGATTGGCCTCGTTCGAGGCCTGGGAGGTCTGTTCAGCCTGGGTGCCGACATGGGCGATCGCTTCACGCAATGTGCCGCAGGCGGCGCGAATATCGTCGATCTGGATCTGCTGGCGGTGGGCGTATTCGGAGACTTCCCCCGCCAGTCGATTGACACTGCCGGCATCGTCGCGCATGGCTCGGCTGGCCTCGCTGGTGCTGGCGAGAATACTCTCGAGTCGTCCGATGAAGGTGTTGATGGCCTCGCCCAGCGCGCCCAGTTCATCCGCCGGTGTCGGCATGCGGCGGGTCAGATTGCCTTCGCGCAGCCCTTCGACGACAGCGGCCATCTCGCCAAGCTGGCGTCGCAGGCGGCGGGCAAAGCCCAGCTGGGACAGGATGATCAGGACTGCGGCGCCACTGAGCGGGATCAGCACGCCGAGCATGACGTGCGTGATGCGGCGGTCAATTTCCTGATCCAGGCTCTGTGCACGGCGGGTTTCACTGCTGATGATCTGGTCGAATTCAGCCAGCAAGGGGCGCAATTCGCTGCCGTAAATCTGCTCGGGAATCGCCAGTGCATCCTGCGGGCTGGTTTCGGCGATGCTGACCGCAGAGTGGAACTGCTTGAGATAGTTGCTCCAGCGGCCAGTCAGCAATTGCTGCATAGGGGCAAATTGTGCCGCGGGCAGCAATTGCTGCAGCTGTTGTGCATTGCTGCTGACCAGTTGGGCGGTCCGATCGAGTCGCTGAGCCGTTTCAGCCAGAATCGGATCCGCACGGGATACGTCCAGCATCTCGGCCTTCATCGCCAGCAGCAGTCGGGCGCTTTGCTGGCTGGCCCGATAGTCGGAAAAATCGTGTTCGAGCTGATAGAGCTTCCAGCCACCCAGGAGCAGGGCAGTACCGAGGGCGAGAATGCTGGTGATGGTGACGAGCTGTAATTGGCGGGCAATGCGCATTGGCGGGTATTTCAGAAAATGCTGATGACTTGGCAGCATACCCACCGCGGATGACGGATTTGTTGCAACTCCGGCCTTTCAGCCAAGAAAAAGACGGCCTTTCGGGCCGTCTTTTTTGGGGGGGAGGGGGCTGCCTAGCCGAACTTGCCGGTGATGTAGTCTTCAGTCGCTTTCTGGCGCGGTGTTGTGAAGATGGTGTCGGTTTCGCCCACTTCGATCAGCTCGCCCAGATACATATAAGCCGTGAAATCCGATACACGCGCGGCCTGCTGCATGTTGTGGGTCACGATGGCGATGGTGTAGTCCTGCTTGAGTTCATGCACCAGCTCCTCGACATGCGCGGTCGAGATCGGGTCGAGCGCGGAGGTCGGTTCGTCCAGCAGCAGGACTTCGGGCTTTACGGCAACGGCGCGCGCGATGCACAGGCGTTGCTGCTGGCCACCGGAGAGGCCCAGGCCAGACTGGCGCAGCTTGTCTTTCACTTCGTTCCACAGTGCCGCCTTTTTAAGAGCCCATTCGACACGATCATCCATCTCGGATTTGCTCAGGCTTTCGTACAGCTTCACACCGAATGCAATGTTGTCGTAGATCGACATCGGAAACGGGGTCGGCTTCTGGAATACCATGCCCACCTTGGCGCGCAGCATGTTCAGGTCGACGCTGCCTGCCAGGATGTTCTGGCCATTGAGCAGAATTTCACCTTCGGCACGCAGTTTCGGGTACAGGTCGTACATGCGGTTGAACGTGCGCAGCAGGGTCGATTTGCCGCAACCGGACGGGCCGATGAAGGCAGTAACATGGCCTTCCGGGATCTCAAGATTGATGTTTTTCAGGGCGTGGAAATTGCCGTAGTAAAAGTTCAGATTCTTGACGGCAAGTTTGGGCTTCAGTTCGGTGGTCATTGCAGTGTCTCGGATAGCAGTATTCGGTTAGTTCGAGCCTTGCTGGCGGGTCAGGATACGCGCCAGGACATTCAGGCCGAGTACGATCAGGCCGATCAGCAGGGAGCCGGCCCAGGCCAGTGCATGCCAGTCCTCGAAGGGGCTCATTGCATACTGGAAAATCACCATCGGCAGGTTGGCCATCGGCTGGTTGAGGTTCGAGTAGAACTGGTTGTTCAGCGCAGTAAACAGGAGTGGTGCCGTTTCGCCCAGAATCCGCGCCACAGCGAGCAGTACGCCGGTAATCACGCCCGCTTTGGCGGCACGCAGCGTGATGAACAGGGTCATTTTCCATTGCGGGCAGCCCAGTGCGTAGGCGGCCTCACGCATGGCAGTGGGGATCAGCTTTAGCATGTTCTCGGTCGTGCGCAGCACGACCGGAATCACCAGCAGCGCCAGTGCCGCGATGCCGGCCCAGCCGGAAAAGTGCCCCATATGAACGACCACTGCTCCATAGACGAACAGGCCGATCACGATCGACGGCGCTGACAGCAGGATGTCGTTGATGAATCGAGTGGCCGGAGCAACCCAGCCCTTGCTGCCGAATTCAGCCAGATACACGCCGGCCAGAATGCCGATGGGTGTGCCAATCAGTGTGCCGCCCAGAGCCATGGTCAGGCTGCCGATGATGGCGTTGGACAGGCCGCCCTGGCTACCAGGGGCCGGGGTGGTCTTGGTGAACAGGTCCAGGGAGATGGCCGGTGCACCTTCATGCAGCAGGGTGTACAGAATCCAGCATAGCCAGAACAAGCCGAACCCCATGGCAAGGAGCGAGAGTGTCAGGCTGGCCTTGTTGATGATGCGGCGGCGGGTATAAAGCGAAATCATGTGGGAAATCCTATGCCGATCAGGAGTGGGCGCCTTCATTGCGCTGCAGGCGCAGCAGCATGATCTTGGAGGCGACGAGCACGAAGAAAGTGATGACAAACAGCAGCAGACCCAGATAGATCAGCGACGCGATGTGCATCGGATTGGCTGCTTCGGCAAACTCGTTCGCCAGGGTGGCGGCAATCGAGGTGGTCGGATCGAACAGGCTGCCCGGGATACGGTGGGCATTGCCGATGACGAAGGTGACCGCCATGGTTTCGCCCAGTGCGCGACCGAGGCCAAGCATGACGCCGCCAATGATCCCGTTCTTGGTGTAGGGCAGTACCACGTTCCATACCACTTCCCAGGTGGTGGCACCCAGTCCGTAGGCCGATTCTTTCAGCATGGCCGGGGTGACCTCGAACACGTCACGCATCACGGAAGAAATGTAGGGAATGATCATGACCGACAGAATCAGGCTGGCGGTGAAGAGGCCGATGCCCATCGGGGGAGCATTGAAAATCCAGCCGATATAGGGCAGCTCGACAACTTGGCTCCCCATCAGGCTGGAAGGAACGGGCAGCGTGAAGAGCCATGCGATGGCGTAGCCGATCTTGGACAGTACCAGCGCTAGCGGGGCCCACAGGGCTTCACTGCCGAGAATATTGCTCGCGACGGTTTCCGGAATTTGCTCGATGGGCATCATGAACAGGAACTGGATGTTATCGGCAAACCAAGGGGCAAATACGAACAAGCCCCACATCCCGTAGATGATGGAGGGAACGCCGGCCAGCAATTCGATGGCAATGCCGAAGGGGCGGCGCAGCCAGGTCGGGGCCAGTTCGGTCAGAAAAACCGCGATGCCGAAGCTGACCGGCACCGCAATGATTAGCGCAATGAACGACGTAAGCAGCGTGCCGAAAATGGAATCCCAGCCGCCATAGGAGCTGGTTACGGGGTTCCATTCAACGGTAGTGATGAATGGCAGGCCGTAGGTCGTAATGGCAGGCCATGCGCCATAGATCAGCGAGCCGATGATCCCGGCCAGCAAGGCTAAAACCAGCACGGCAAACATGCGGGTCGAGCCGCGAAACAATGCATCCTGCTGTTTCTGCTTTTTCAGGCGTAGTTCTTGCGCAGTCATGGAAAATACTCAGGGTGAAAAAAGTTCAGCAACAGAAGCTTCGCTTCTGTTGCTGTTGCCGCCAGAGGCGGGCAGGATTGTAAAGTTTCCCGCCCGGCTTGGCGAATTACTTCCAGATCGGCGAATTGTTGGTGCCGGTGATCTGCTTCCAGCTGCTGCGGATTTCGTTCTTCACGTTATCCGGCATCGGAACGTAATCCATATCCAGGGCCGTCTTGTCGCCGTTCTTGTAGGCCCAGTCGAAGAACTTCAATACTTCGCTGCCCTGTTCCGGCTTGTCCTGTTTGGCCTGCATCAAGATGAAGGTGGCCCCCGTGATCGGCCAGGCATCCTTGCCGGCTTGGTCGGTCAGAACCACACCGTAGCCAGGAGTTCCCTTCCAGTCAGCCGAAGCAGCGGCCGCCTTGAAGCTGGTGTCGTCCGGGAGTACAAAACTGCCAGCCTTGTTCTGCAGCTGGGTGAAGTCCATCTTGTTCTGCTTGGCGTACGCGTATTCCACGTAACCGATGGAGCCCTTAATGCGGCCAACGTACTGCGATACGCCTTCGTTGCCCTTGCCGCCTACGCCAGTCGGCCATTGTACGGAAGCTTCGTTGCCAACCTTGTCCTTCCATTCGGTCGATACTTTCGACAGATAGTTGGTGAAAATCCAGGTAGTGCCGGAGCCATCTGCACGGTAGACAACGGTAATCGCCTGATCCGGCAGCTTGATGCTCGGGTTCAGGGCGGCGATAGCCGGGTCATTCCACTTCTTGATCTTGCCGAGGTAGATGTCAGCCAGTACCGCCGGGTTCAGCTTCAGTTCACCGCCCTTGACCACATCCAGATTTACAACCGGTACCACGCCGCCCATGACGGTCGGGAATTGCACCAGACCGGACTTGTCCAGTTCGTCCTTCTTCAGCGGCTTGTCGGAGGCGCCGAAATCAACGGTCTTGGCCTGGATCTGCTTGATGCCGCCGCCGGAGCCGATGGATTGGTAGTTCAGACCAACCTTGGAGGCTGCCTTGTACTGTTCCGCCCACTTCGCATACAGAGGGAACGGGAAGGTGGCGCCTGCGCCGGTGATGTCGGCTGCGAATACGTTGGTGAACAGGCCGGCAGACAGACCGACAGTAACAAGCAGTTTGTGACCCAGGGTCATGGTTTTCTCCGTTTGCAGATTGAATGCACCTGGTGCGGTGCGGTTTTTCGATCGGAGGCCATCATAGCGGGCGAGTATTTCCGAAATATTACAACTCCGTCGCAATGCTGCACCAGGTCGGCTTGCCGGTTTGACCCTGCTGGAGGTGGTTGCTAGTATCCGCCTTTACCCTTGAAGAGCCATAGAGTGTGGGCATGCCAAGACAGCTGGTGATTGCGAACTGGAAACTGCACGGCAGTATTGGGCAGGTGAAATCGGTGCTGGGCGAGGTGGCCAAGGCGGATCTGGGTGCGAATGTGGGGGTATGCGTTCCTTTCCCTTATCTGATGCTGGCCAAGCAGATATTACACCCCACCCGTATCCAGTGCGGTGCACAGAATGTCAGTCAGTATCATATCGGCGCCTACACAGGCGAGGTGTCTGCCGGCATGCTGGCCGATGTGGGCTGTGAGCTGGTCATTATTGGCCATTCCGAGCGGCGCAGGCTGTTTGGCGAAACGACGGAAAGTGCAGGCATCAAAATGCGTGCAGCACTGGATGCCGGGTTGATGGGGATCTATTGCGTTGGCGAATCTGCCGATGAGCGTCGGGAGGGGCGCGCTGAGCAGGTGGTGATCGAGCAGTTGCAGGTGCTCAAGGGCTTGCCGTTGGGCTTGTTTGCGGTGGCCTACGAGCCGTCCTGGGCAGTGGGTAGTGGCATGGTGGCGTCGGAAGAGCAGATCGCGCCAATACATGCTCTGATCAAGAATGAGCTGGATCCTCGCGTTCGTGTGCTTTATGGCGGTAGCGTCAAGGCCAACAATGCCGCGTCAATTTTGGCGGTCGAGCATGTGGATGGTGTACTGGTTGGAGGTGCGGCGCTCTCCAGTTTTGAATTTATCGAGATATGCAAAGCAGCGCGCTGATGCTAAAATGTTGGCCGCTGTTTGGATGGGATAACCATGGAACTTTCACCGCTTACCGTATTTGCTCTCGTCATCAATGTGCTGGCTGCTGCGTCCGTGATCGTGCTTGTGCTGCTGCAGCACGGCAAGGGTGCCGACATGGGGGCTGCGTTTGGTAGCGGCTCTGCAGGCAGCCTTTTTGGCTCCGCTGGTTCGGCCAACTTCCTGAGCCGCATGACCGCTGTTTCTGCAACCGTTTTCTTTGCCAGTGCCCTCGCGCTGGTGATGCTGACCTCGCCCGCGAAAAGCGAGCTGGGTGTCATGAAAGATCTGAAGCAAGGCTCGATTACGGTACCGGCTGCGCCGGCCAGCGCCCCAAAGGGCGAAATTTCGAACTGATCGTGTTGACAGTTGCTTAACTGTCAGCTTGTGCCGACATGGTGAAATTGGTAGACACGCTATCTTGAGGGGGTAGTGGCCTTAGGCTGTGTGAGTTCGAGTCTCACTGTCGGCACCACCGGTTTTGATCCGCATTTGTCGCGGGTTCAATAGCACACAAAGCGGCAATGCCGCTTTGTGTGCTATTGAAAATGGGAAAAATAAAAAAATAATAATAAACAAAAGCTTACAGAATTCTGTTTTGACTTTTTGATAACGCACTGAACTGGGGAATCGCATGTTGGAAAGCTATTTCCCCGTACTTCTGTTCCTTGTGGTTGGTGTGCTGGTGGGTGTTGCCCCGCTGGTGCTCGGCTGGGGGGTGGGGAAAGTACTGGGAACCGTTCGTCCTGATCCTGAAAAACTCTCGCCATATGAGTGTGGCTTCGAGCCTTCCGGGGATTCCCGGATGCAGTTCGATGTTCGCTACTATCTGGTGGCCATCCTGTTCATCCTGTTCGACCTGGAAGTTGCCTTCCTGGTTCCCTGGGCTGTTGTGCTCAAGGAAATTGGTCTTTTCGGCTTCATCTCCATGATGATTTTCCTCGCCATTCTGGTTGTGGGTTTTGTCTATGAGTGGATGAAGGGCGCGCTGGAGTGGGAGTAAGGAATGGAAGCGCAATCCCTTGAAAAAGGTTTCATCACCACCTCGATCGATACGGTGGTGAACTGGACCCGTACCGGTTCGCTTTGGCCGATGACCTTTGGTCTGGCCTGTTGTGCGGTGGAAATGATGCAGGCAGGTGCCGCGCGTTATGACCTCGACCGCTTTGGTGTGGTCTTTCGTCCGAGTCCCCGTCAGTCCGATCTGATGATTGTTGCCGGTACCCTGTGCAACAAGATGGCTCCCGCCTTGCGCAAGGTCTATGACCAGATGCCCGAGCCGCGCTGGGTTATCTCGATGGGTTCCTGTGCCAACGGTGGTGGTTATTATCACTACTCCTATTCGGTAGTGCGTGGCTGTGACCGCATTGTTCCGGTGGATGTCTATGTTCCGGGCTGTCCACCGACAGCTGAAGCGCTGCTTTACGGCATCATCCAGCTACAGAACAAGATCAAGCGCACCAATACGATTGCGCGCGGTTGAGGTGAGTCATGGCAAACAAGCTTGAAACCCTGATGGATAGCCTGCGCGTCGCGCTGGGCGATGAGCGCATCGCCAGCATGAAGTGCGAGCTCAACGAAGTAACCATCGAAGTCCCGGCAGCAAAGTGGCATGAAACCGCGCTGCTGCTACGTGATACTCCCGCCCTGCATTTCGAATCCTGTATCGATTGCTGTGGCATGGACTACAGTGCCTACGGCGATGGCGCCTGGCAAGGCCTGCGCTTTGCGGCGGTTTATCACCTGACCTCGTACAAGCACAATATCCGTTTGCGCGTACGCGTGTTCTGCGCTGACGACGATTTCCCGCTGCTTGATTCCGTAGTGGATGTCTGGAATGGCATCAACTGGTTCGAGCGTGAGGCGTTCGACCTGTATGGCATTCTGTTCCAGGGGCACCCGGATCTTCGCCGTATTCTGACTGACTACGGTTTTGTCGGTCATCCCTTCCGCAAGGATTTCCCGCTGTCGGGCTACGTCGAAATGCGTTACGACGCCGAGCAAAAGCGTGTGATCTATCAACCTGTCACCATCGAGCCGCGCGAAATCACTCCGCGCATCATCCGCGAGGAGAATTACGGTGGCTGCTGAAATTCGCAACTACACCCTTAACTTTGGTCCGCAACACCCGGCAGCTCACGGCGTACTTCGTCTGGTACTGGAGCTGGATGGTGAAGTCGTCGAGCGTGCCGACCCGCACATCGGCCTGCTGCATCGCGGCACCGAAAAGCTGGCCGAGAGCAAAACCTTCATCCAGTCGCTGCCGTACATGGATCGTCTCGACTATGTGTCGATGATGGCCAACGAGCACGCATACTGCATGGCGATCGAAAAGATGTTGGGTCTGGAAGTGCCGCTGCGCGCCCAGTACATCCGTGTCATGTTCGATGAAATCACCCGTATCCTGAACCACTTGCTGTGGCTGGGCGCGCACGCGTTGGATTGCGGTGCGATGACCATGTTTCTGTACTGCTTCCGTGAACGTGAAGACCTGATGGATTGTTACGAGGCTGTATCCGGCGCCCGCCTGCATGCCGCGTATTACCGTCCGGGTGGCGTCTATCGCGATTTGCCGGATGCAATGCCGAAGTACGAGGCATCGAAGCTGCGCAATGCCGAAGCCATCAAGAAGATGAACTACAACCGCGAAGGCTCGCTGCTGGACTTCATCGAGGACTTTACCAACCGTTTCCCGACCTATGTCGATGAATACGAAACCCTGCTGACCGACAACCGTGTCTGGAAGCAGCGTACTGTCGGTATTGGTGTGGTGTCCCCGGAGCGCGCGCTGCAGCTGGGCATGACCGGTGCAATGCTGCGTGGCTCGGGTATCGCCTGGGATCTGCGCAAGAAGCAGCCTTACGAAGTCTATGACAAGCTGGATTTCGATATTCCGGTTGGCGTGAATGGTGACTGTTACGACCGTTATCTGGTTCGTATCGAGGAAATGCGCCAGTCCAACCGCATCATCAAGCAGTGCGTGGCGTGGCTGAAGGGCAACAAGGGCCCGGTGATTGTCGACAATCACAAGGTTGCTCCGCCTTCGCGCGAAGCGATGAAGTCGAATATGGAAGAGCTGATTCACCACTTCAAGCTCTTTACCGAAGGCATGCACGTGCCGGCCAGCGAGGCTTATGCTGCTGTCGAGCACCCGAAGGGCGAATTCGGCATCTATCTGGTGAGCGACGGTGCTAACAAGCCGTATCGCCTGAAGATTCGTGCGCCGGGTTATGCGCATCTGTCTTCGCTCGACGAAATGTCGCGTGGCCACATGATCTCCGACGTTGTCGCGATCATCGGTACCCAGGATATTGTATTTGGTGAGGTGGACCGCTAATGCTGTCGCAAGAATCCCTCGCGCAGATTGACCGCGAACTGGCCAAGTATCCCGCTGACCAGCGTCGTTCGGCGATCATGGGCGCACTGCGCATTGCGCAAACCGAGAAGCGCTATCTGACCAATGAACTGATTGAGTTTGTTGCCAGCTATGTGCGCATTCCGCCGGTGGCTGCTTATGAAGTGGCAACCTTCTACAACATGTATGACCGCAAGCCGGTGGGCAAGTACAAACTGACCGTCTGTACCAATCTGCCCTGTGCACTTTCCGGTGGTTATACCACGGCTGATTATCTGAAGCAGAAGCTCGGAATCGGCTTTGGTGAAACAACTGCTGATGGCAAGTTTACCCTGGCGGAAGGGGAGTGCATGGGCGCCTGTGGCTATGCACCGGTGATGCTGGTGAACAACCACAGCATGTGCAATCACATGACCCCGGACGCGATCGACAAGAAACTGGCGGAGCTCGAATAAGATGACGATTTATGCAAAAGGCGTCGTGTTCGAGGGCGTCGATTTCGACAATCCGAATCACTGGCGGCTCGAAGAGTACGTCAAGCGTGGCGGCTATGCTGCGCTGAAGAAAATCCTGAACGAGAAGATCACCCAGGATGAAGTCATTGCCGAGGTGAAAACCTCGTCGCTGCGGGGTCGTGGCGGCGCAGGCTTCCCCACTGGTCTGAAGTGGTCTTTCATGCCGCGTAATTTTCCGGGCCAGAAGTACCTCGTCTGCAATACCGACGAAGGCGAGCCGGGCACCTTCAAGGATCTGGATATCATCGTATCCAATCCGCATGCGCTGATCGAAGGGATGATCATCGGCGGTTACGCCATGGGCATCACTGTTGGCTACAACTACATCCACGGGGAAGTCTTCGAAGCCTACGAGCGCTTTGAAGAGGCTCTGGAAGAGGCCCGCAAGGCTGGCTTCCTGGGTGACAACATCCTCGGTACCGATTTCTGTTTCCAGCTGCACGCCCACCATGGTTATGGCGCGTACATCTGTGGTGAAGAAACTGCACTGCTTGAGTCGCTGGAAGGCAAGAAAGGCCAGCCGCGCTTCAAGCCGCCGTTCCCGGCCTCCTTCGGTCTGTATGGCAAGCCCACAACCATCAACAATACCGAGACGTTTGCCTCCGTACCGTACATCATCCGTGAAGGCGGGCAGAAATTCCTTGAGCTGGGTAAACCCAATAACGGTGGCACCAAGCTCTTCTCGGTCTCCGGTCACGTCAATCGTCCTGGCAACTATGAAATCCCGCTGGGCACCCCGTTCGCAGACCTGCTGGAAATGTGCGGCGGCATGCGTGGCGGCAAGAAACTGAAGGCAGTGATCCCCGGTGGTTCGTCCGCTCCGGTGCTGCCGGCCGAGATCATGATGCAGTGCACGATGGACTATGACTCGATCGCCAAGGCGGGCTCGATGCTCGGTTCCGGCGCCGTGATCGTGATGGACGAAACCGTGTGCATGGTCAGTGCGCTCGAGCGCCTTTCCTATTTCTATCACGAAGAGTCCTGTGGCCAGTGTACGCCGTGCCGTGAAGGTACGGGCTGGTTGTATCGCATCGTGCATCGGATCGCACACGGCGAAGGCCGCCCGGAAGATCTGGAGCTGCTTGCCAGCATCGGCGACAACATTGCCGGCCGCACCATCTGTGCGCTGGGTGATGCTGCCGTGTTCCCGGTGCGCGGAATGCTCAAGCACTTCCGTAGCGAATTCGAATACATGATCGAACACAAGAAGAGCCAGTTCGCTGCGCTGTCCTGAGTGTTGGATCCCAAGAATTAATACATTGAATCGAGTCGATCATGCTGGAAATCGAAATCGACGGCAAAAAACTGACAGTGCCTTCCGGTAGCACCGTGATGGACGCAGCCAATTCGATTGGCGTGCACATCCCGCACTTCTGCTATCACAAGAAGCTGTCCATTGCCGCAAACTGCCGTATGTGCCTCGTTCAGGTCGAAAAGGCTCCCAAGCCGCTGCCGGCCTGTGCCACGCCCGTTACTGACGGGATGAAGGTATTTACCCACTCCGATCAGGCCGTGACTGCCCAGAAGGGCGTCATGGAATTCCTGTTGATCAACCACCCGCTGGACTGCCCGATCTGCGATCAGGGTGGCGAATGCCAGCTGCAGGATCTGGCTGTTGGTTATGGCCAGTCCGGCTCGCGCTATCAGGAAGAGAAGCGCGTGGTGGCCAACAAGGATCTGGGGCCGCTGATCTCCACCGACATGACGCGCTGCATTCACTGCAGTCGTTGCGTGCGCTTTACCGAAGAAATCGCTGGCTACCAGGAACTGGGTATGGCCAACCGCGGTGAATTCACTGAAGTACTGCCGTTTATCGGCAAGACGGTGAATTCGGAAATCTCCGGTAATGTGATTGATCTGTGTCCGGTTGGCGCGCTGACGTCTAAGCCGTTCCGCTACAGCGCCCGTACCTGGGAGCTGTCCCGCCGCAAGAGCGTGAGCCCGCACGATGGTCTGGGCGCCAATCTGGTGGTGCAGGTCAAGAACCACAAGGTCATGCGCGTGCTGCCGCTGGAAAACGAAGCCATCAACGAATGCTGGCTGGCTGACCGCGATCGCTTCTCCTACGAAGCGCTGAACAGCGAAGAGCGCATCACCAAGCCGATGATCAAGCAGGGTGGCGTCTGGCAGGAAGCCGACTGGCAGACTGCGCTGGAATTCGTTGCCAATGGTCTCAAGGGTGTGATCGCCGAGCATGGTCGTGATAGCGTTGCTGCTGTCGCAACTGCCCACAGCACTGTGGAAGAACTGTTCCTGCTGCGCAAGCTGATGTCCGGTCTGGGTGTTGATGCCGTTGAAACCCGCCTGCGTGCTGCTGACTTCTCGCTGAAGACCGCAGGTGCGACCTGGCTGGGTCAGCCGATCGCCGAACTGGCCAGCAATGAAGCCGTACTGCTGATCGGCTCGACACTGCGCAAAGAGCAGCCGCTGCTGGCGCAACGCCTGCGTCAGGGTGTCAAGAAGGGTCTCAAGCTGGCCGCGATCAATCCGCATGCGGATGATCTGCTGACCACCAAGGCCGCCGAACTGGTCGTTCGTCCGGATCAACTGGTCGAAGGTGTACTGCAAGTACTCAAGGCTGTCGCCGAGATCAAGGGTATTGCTCTGCCGACCAATGTGGATGCTGCTTCTATTGATATACCTGCTGAGGCTCGTGCTGTTGCTGCCGTGCTGGATGGCAAGGCAAAGGCTGCAATCCTGCTGGGTAATCTGGCTCAGCAGCATCCGCGTTATGCCGAAGTGTATGCTGCTGCTGCCGCAATTGCGGAGGCGACCGGGGCCAAGCTGGGTGTGCTCGCCGAGGCGGCCAACAGTGTTGGTGCGCAACTGATCGGAACTGATGCCGGTGGCGACGTGTTTGCCAAGCCGCGTCAGGCCTACTTCATGCTGAATACCGAAGCCGAGTTTGATGTGCAGAACGGGGCCCAGGCGCTGGCGGCGGTGCAAAACGCCAAGCTGGTGGTGGCGCTGTCGAGCTTCTCGTCCTGCGCGCTGGAGCATGCCGATGTCATCCTGCCAGTTGCACCGTTCAGCGAAACGTCCGGTACCTTCGTCAATATGGAAGGCCGTGCTCAGAGCTTCAACGGCGTCGTGCGTCCGTTGGGCGACACTCGTCCGGCCTGGAAGGTATTGCGTGTATTAGGCAATCTGCTGGGCTTTGTCGGTTTTGACTACACCTCGTCCGAAGAAATCCGCGACGAAGCACTAGCTGGCGACATCGCTCCGCGCCTGTCGAACGTCCTTGCTGCTCCGGTTGCCGTCAAGGCGCAAGCTGCGAGCGGTTTGGTTCGCTTGGGTGAGGTATCGCTCTATCAGGCTGATATGCTCAGCCGCCGTGCTCCGAGCCTGCAAAAGACCGCCGATGCGGCAGTGGCTGCGCAGTTGCGTGCCAGCGCGGCAACGCTGGCCAAGCTGGGTCTGGCTGTCGGTGATCGTGCCCGCGTCACTCAGGGCAATGGCGTAGCTGAACTGGAAGTGGCTGTGGATGCGGCGTTGCTGGATGAAGTAATCCGTGTATCCGCCAACCACCCGCTGACTCGCGCGCTGGCTGCCCATGTGGGTGCCATCAGCGTGGTCAAGGCATAAGGGGAGGGGAGAGAGATGGCTACCAATGAAACTATCCAGATGATCCCGGATTTCCTCAATGGCCTGCTGGGCAATGAAATCGGATTCGTTGCCTGGACCTTGCTGAAGATCGTCTGCATTGTCGCACCGATCATGGGTGCCGTTGCCTACGCCACGCTCGCCGAGCGTAAGGTGATTGGTTACATGCAGATCCGTATCGGCCCCAACCGTGTTGGTCCGTTCGGTCTGTTGCAGCCGGTTGCCGACGGCGTGAAGCTGCTGCTGAAGGAAATCATTACCCCCTCCGCATCCAGCAAGGGCCTGTTCTTCCTGGCGCCGATCTGGGTGTTAGTGCCGGCCTTGGCCGCATGGGCTGTGGTTCCGTTCTACCCAGGCTTCGTGCTGGCGGATCTGAACGTCGGCCTGCTGTATGTGATGGCAATTACCTCGATTGGCGTTTATGGCGTGATCCTGGCTGGCTGGGCGTCGAACTCCAAGTACGCGTTCCTCGGTGCCATGCGTGCCGCTGCCCAGGTCGTGTCCTACGAACTGGCGATGGGTTTTGCGCTGGTTGGCGTGATGATGGTGTCTTCCAGCCTGAACATGACCGAGATCGTTGCCAAACAGGCAGGTGCTTACGGTCTGGCGAGCTGGAACCTGCTGCCGCTGCTGCCGTTGTTTGTCGTGTACTTCATCTCGGGTGTGGCCGAAACCAACCGTGCCCCGTTCGACGTGGTCGAGGGCGAATCGGAAATCGTTGCCGGTCACATGATTGAATACTCGGGCATGAGCTTCGCGCTGTTCTTCTTGGCCGAATACGCCAACATGTGGCTGATCGCTGCCATGGCCTCGGTCATGTTCCTGGGGGGCTGGCTGTCGCCGTTCCCGGAAACCTGGCCGATCCTCGGCGCGCCCTCCTTCCTGTGGTGGGTGGCCAAGGTTGCCTTCATGATGTTCTGTTTCCTGTGGTTCCGCGCCACCTTCCCGCGCTATCGCTATGACCAGCTGATGCGTCTGGGCTGGAAGATCTTCATCCCGGTTACCCTGGTGTGGATCATCGTCGTGGCTGCCTGGATGCAGACCCCGTTCTCCCTCTGGAACTAAGAGCGACAAGGAATAAAGACCATGGAGAAAATCTCGCAATTCTTCAAGACCTTCCTGCTCGTCGAGCTGGTTAAGGGCTTGATGCTGACTGGACGGTATTTCTTCGCACCGAAGATTACCGTGCAGTTCCCGGAAGAAAAGACCCCGCTCAGCCCGCGTTTCCGCGGTTTGCATGCACAGCGCCGTTACGCCAATGGCGAAGAACGCTGCATTGCCTGCAAACTGTGTGAAGCCGTGTGCCCGGCGATGGCCATCACCATCGAATCCGAGCAGCGCGATGACGGTACGCGTCGTACTACCCGCTATGACATCGATCTGACCAAGTGCATCTTCTGCGGTTTCTGCGAAGAAGCCTGTCCGGTCGACGCCATCGTGGAAACCCACATTTTCGAGTATCACGGCGAAAAGCGTGGCGACCTGTACTACACCAAGCCGATGCTGCTGGCTGTGGGTGACAAATACGAAGCCGAAATTGCCAAGCGCAAGGCGGCTGACGCCAAGTATCGCTAAGGGGGCCACATGACTCTGGCTTTGTTCTACATCTTCGCGGCGGTACTGGTGTTTGGTGCGCTGCGTGTGATCACCGCCAAGAACCCGGTTCACGCCGTGCTCTGGCTGATCCTGTCGTTCTTTACCAGTGCCTGTCTGTGGATTCTGCTGAAGGCAGAATTCCTGGCGGTATCGCTCGTCGTCATCTACGTCGGGGCGGTGATGGTGCTGTTCCTGTTCGTGGTCATGATGCTGGATCTGAACTTCGAAGAGCTCCGCAAGGGGTTCTGGAAGTTCTTCCCGGTGGCCGCCGTGGTGGCAGCCATCATGCTGGTCGAAATGATCCTGGTGCTGACCAATCGCTATGCGCAGATTCCCGGCGCGCAGCTGGTTGAAACCGGTCCGACCGTGCGTGAACTGGGCTTGCAGATCTATACCACTTACTTCCTGCCGTTCCAGCTGTCGGCGGTTCTGCTGCTGGTGGGCATGATAGCCGCCATCGGTCTGACCATCCGCAAGCGCAAGAACACCAAGTACCAGCAGCCGGGCGAGCAGATTGCCGTCAAGGCCGCAGATCGTGTGCGCGTGCTGAAGATGGATGCCGAGGCACGTCTGGAAGCGCCGCAGCCCAAGCCGGCGGATGATCAGCAGGCTCAAGGCTAAGGGCAGGGGAGAGATACGACGTGATTACACTGACTCATTTTCTGGTGCTGGGCGCGATCCTGTTCGCACTGTCCGTATTCGGCATCTTCATGAACCGCAAGAACCTCATCGTCATGCTGATGGCGATCGAGCTGATGTTGCTTGCCGTGAACATGAACTTCATCGCCTTCTCGCAGTTCCTCGGGGACTCGGCTGGGCAGATTTTCGTGTTCTTCATCCTGACGGTCGCAGCCGCCGAATCGGCGATTGGTCTGGCGATCCTCGTGGTGCTGTTCCGTAACCTGCGCTCCATTGCCGTCGAAGACCTCGGCACAATGAAGGGCTAAGGGACCAAACACAGAATCGACAGAGATACGGATATTCGCAATGGACATGAAAACAATCTATCTGCTGATTCCACTGGCGCCCTTGTTCGGGGCGCTGGTGGCCGGCCTGTTTGGCTGGGCGATCGGCCGCAAGGCCGCGCATACCGTCACCATTGGTGGCGTGGCAGCTTCCTTCCTGCTGTCTGCATACGTGCTGCAGTATCTGCTTGGAGGCGGCGAAGCGTATAACGGGAACGTCTATACCTTCATTTCTATCAATGGCGTTGATTTCAACGTCGGCTTCCTGGTCGATACCCTGACCGCGATGATGATGTGCGTAGTGACCTTCGTGTCGCTGATGGTGCACATCTACACCATCGGCTACATGCAGGAAGACCCGGGTTACCAGCGCTTCTTCAGCTACATCTCGCTGTTCACCTTCTCGATGCTGATGCTCGTGATGAGCAACAACTTCGTGCAGCTGTTCTTCGGCTGGGAAGCGGTGGGTCTGGTTTCCTACCTGCTGATCGGCTTCTGGTTCAAGCGTCCGACAGCGACATTTGCCAACCTGAAGGCCTTTCTGGTGAACCGCGTCGGTGACTTCGGCTTCCTGCTGGGTATCGGTCTGGTGCTGTATCACTTCGGTTCGCTGGATTACGCGACCGTCTTTGCCAAGCTCAATGCCGATACGGCTGCCTGGCAAGCCAAGACCATCAGCTTGTTTGCCGGTACCGAGTGGAACTTGCTCGCTGTTACCTGCATTTTGCTGTTTGTTGGTGCGATGGGTAAGTCCGCGCAGTTCCCGCTGCATGTGTGGCTGCCGGATTCCATGGAAGGCCCGACGCCGATTTCCGCACTGATTCACGCCGCAACCATGGTGACCGCCGGTATCTTCATGGTGTCGCGCATGAGCCCGATGTTCGAGCTGTCGGATACTGCGCTGAACTTCGTGATGGTGATCGGTGCGATTACCGCGCTGTTCATGGGTTTCCTCGGCATCATCCAGAACGACATCAAGCGCGTGGTCGCCTATTCCACGCTGTCGCAGCTGGGGTACATGACCGTGGCGCTCGGTGCTTCGGCCTACTCGGTTGCTGTCTTCCACCTGATGACCCACGCCTTCTTCAAGGCGCTGCTGTTCCTGGCTGCAGGTTCGGTCATCATCGGCATGCATCACGATCAGGACATCCGCAACATGGGCGGCCTGAAGAAATACATGCCGATTACCTGGATTACGTCCCTGATCGGTTCGCTGGCTTTGATCGGCACCCCGTTCCTGTCCGGTTTCTATTCCAAGGACTCGATCATTCTGGCGGTCGAGCACAGCAATCTGCCGGGTGCCGGCTTTGCGACCTTCGCGGTGCTGGCTGGTGTGTTTGTAACAGCCTTCTACTCCTTCCGCATGTACTTCCTGGTCTTCCACGGCAAGGAGCGCTGGATGGAGGCAGGTCATGGCGATCATCACGGTGATCATCATGATGAAGAAGAGTCCCATGATCACCATCATGGCCTGGGCCCGAACGACAAGCCGCACGAGTCGCCGTGGGTAGTCACCCTGCCGCTGGTACTGCTGGCCATTCCGTCGGTCGTGATCGGCTTCATCGCCATCGGTCCGATGATTGCAGGCAGCTTCTTCGACAAGGTGATCTTCACCAATCTGGAAGCTCACCCCGCCCTGGAAGCCGTGAAGCACCACGCCCACGATGCCGTGGCCATGGGCCTGCATGCCTTCGCGACCCTGCCGTTCTGGCTGGCAGCAGCCGGTGTTGCCACTGCTTATCTGTTCTACATGGTCAAGCCGCAACTGGCTGATGCCTGCGACCGCTTCTTCACTGCCATCCGCGTGAAGAAGGTGATGGAAGAGAAGTACTACATGGATCATCTCTACATCAACGGTTTTGCTGCTGCCGGTCGTGCAATCGGAACGCTGTTGTGGAAGGTGGGTGACACCCTGCTGATCGATGGGCTGATCGTCAATGGTGCTGCGCGGGTAGTCGGTTTCGTCTCCGGCCTCGTGCGCAAGATCCAGACCGGTTACATCTATCACTACGCGTTTGCGATGATTCTGGGCGCAATCCTCATGCTGAGCATCTGGATCTACTTCCTGAATTTGCACGGTGTGCTCTGAACCTGATGCTCATCGGATAACCGAATCCAATACATTACAAGTAGGTTGACTATGACGGGTAATCTTCTGAACCTCGCGATCTGGGTGCCGATTCTGGCAGGCCTGATCGTGCTGGCCACCGGCGGCGATCAGCGTGCCGGTCTGGCCCGATGGCTGGCTCTTGCCGGCTCACTGGCCGGCTTCCTCGTGACCATTCCGCTGTATACCCAGTTCGATTTGACATCGGCTGGCATGCAGTTCGAAGTGCTTGCTCCCTGGATCGAGAGCTACAACATCAATTACCACCTGGGAGTTGATGGACTGTCGGTGCTGTTCGTGATCCTGAACAGCTTCACCACGCTGCTGGTGGTAATTGCCGGCTGGGAAGTGATCAAGGAGCGTGTTGCGCAATACATGGCTGCATTCCTGATCATGTCCGGCCTGATCAATGGTGCCTTTGCCGCGCTGGATGCGATTCTGTTTTACGTATTCTTCGAAGCGATGCTGATCCCGATGTATCTGATCATCGGTGTCTGGGGGGGGCCGCGCCGCGTGTATGCGTCGATCAAGTTCTTCCTGTATACGCTGATGGGTTCGCTGCTGACGCTGATTGCGTTCATCTACCTGTTCATGCAGACCGGCAGTTTCGAAATTCTGGCCTTCTACCGCGTACCGCTGGGCATGTCCGCACAAGTGCTGCTGCTGGTGGCTTTCTTCTTCGCCTTTGCGGTGAAGGTGCCAATGTGGCCGGTGCATACCTGGTTGCCGGATGCGCACGTTGAGGCGCCGACCGGTGGTTCGATGGTACTGGCTGCGATCACGCTAAAGCTGGGTGCCTACGGTTTCCTGCGATTTGCCTTGCCGATCGCGCCGGATGCATCGCGTGAATATGCGTGGGTATTCGTGCTGCTGTCGCTGGTTGCGGTGGTCTACATTGGTGCGGTGGCGCTGGTACAGAGCGACATGAAGAAACTGGTGGCGTACTCGTCCATCTCCCACATGGGCTTCGTAACGCTGGGCTTCTTCATGTTCGCCAATGGCTATCTGAATCAGTACGCCGTTGTCGGTGCGATTGCCCTCATGGTCAGTCACGGTTTCGTGTCCGCCGCGATGTTCTTCTGTATCGGTGTGATGTATGACCGTGTACATAGCCGCAAGATCGCCGATTACGGTGGCGTGGCAAACAAGATGCCGATTTTTGCGAGCTTCTTCATGCTGTTTGCGATGGCCAATGCCGGCCTGCCGGGTACTGCCGGTTTCGTGGGCGAGTTTTTCGTGGTGCTGGGGGCCGTGCAGGTGAATTTCTGGGTTGCCTTTGCTGCTGCGTCAACGCTGATCTTTGGCGCCGCCTACACCCTGTGGATGTACAAGCGCGTGATCTTCGGTGAAGTGGCCAACGAGAATGTGGCCGAGCTGCAGGATGTGAACAAGCGCGAATTTCTGGTGCTGGCCATTCTGGCGGTTGCGGTGCTCGGCATGGGTCTGTATCCGAAGCCGTTGACCGATGTGACGCTGCAATCGGTGAACCACCTGATCGAACTGGCTGCGCAGACCAAGCTGCAGTAAGACTTCTCGCGAATATCTGACATAGGTTTCATCATGATTCCAACCAGTCTCAATGCATGGGTCGCGACGCCGGAAATCTTCCTGCTTTGCTCCGCGTGTATCGTTCTTCTTTTCGATCTGTTTGTCTCGGAATCGAGAAAGCAGGTTACCTATCTGCTGACGCTGCTGGTGCTGGCACTGACTGCCGTGCTGACCATTCAGAGCCTGCAGCAGGGGCTGATGCTGGCCGCGAATGGTGCTTCGCCGGCTCGCTATGCTTTCAGCAATATGTATGTCGCAGATCCGGTCGCTGATTTTGCCAAGATCGGCATGGTGCTTGGTGTTGCGCTGGTGCTGATTTATGGTCGCGGCTATGCGCAGGAGCGTGGCATCTTCAAGGGCGAACTATTTACCCTGACGCTGTTCTCCTTGCTGGGCATGATGGTGATGGCTTCGGCGACCAACTTCCTCACACTGTATGTGGGTCTGGAGCTGTTGTCGCTGGCGATCTATGCGCTGGTTGCCATGCCGCGCAACAATGTTCGCTCCACTGAAGCCGCGATGAAGTACTTCGTACTTGGCGCGCTGGCGTCCGGCATGCTGCTCTACGGTCTGTCGATGCTCTATGGTGCAACCGGTTCGCTGGATATCTACGAAGTGGCCAGCCGCATCATCCGTGGTGAAGCCAATCCGATGCTGGTGACTTTCGGTACGGTGTTCGTCGTGACCGGTATCGGCTTCAAGCTGGGTGCTGTGCCTTTCCACATGTGGGTGCCGGACGTCTACGAGGGCGCGCCGACTCTGCTGGCCCAGCTGATCGGTTCTGCTCCCAAACTGGCGGCGTTTGTCTTCGTTCTGCGCTTGCTCGGTCATGGTCTGGCTGCGCTGGGTCCGGATTGGGGGGCAATGCTGATCATCATGGCGGTGCTGTCGCTGGTGATTGGCAATCTCGCTGCGATTGCCCAGAAAAACATCAAGCGGATGCTGGCGTATTCCACCATTTCGCACATGGGCTTCGTGCTGCTGGGCTTTCTGGTTTATAACGCAGTGGGTTATGCCGCGTCGTTCTTCTATGTAATGACCTACGTGATCACGGCTGCAGCTTCCTTCGGTCTGCTGATGCTGATGTCCCGCAGCGGTTTCGAATGCGAAAACATCGATGACTTCAAGGGGCTGAACAAGCGTAATCCTTGGTATGCGCTGATGATGCTGATGGTGATGTTCTCGATGGCCGGCATTCCTGCCTTCGTTGGCTTCTTTGCCAAGCTCTCGGTTCTGCGGGCGCTGGTTGGCTCTGGCTTCACGTGGTTGGCCATCGTGGCGGTGGTTTTCTCGTTGATCGGTGCGTTCTACTACCTGCGAGTGGTCAAGGTCATGTATTTCGACGAGCCTGAGGCGGACGCCCCGGTTGCGGTTGGCAATCTGGATGCACAGCTTATCCTGTCGGCAAATTGCCTCTTGCTGCTGGCGCTTGGTGTATTCCCGAACCAATTGCTCACTGCGCTGTCGTATGCGGTGAAACTGTCAATGGCCAGTGCGGCCGGGATGATGCTCCAGTAATGAATGCCGAAGTATTGGTGTTTGGCGGATTGGCGGCGGTAGCCGCCAATTTGCCATTTATGACCGACCGGATTGCCGGTTTTTATTCCTCAGCCAACGGCAGGAAGCCATTTTATTGCCGCTTGCTGGAGTGGTTGCTGCTGTATGTAGTGTTGGGCGGCATTGCCTACTGGCTGGAAGGGCGTACTTCGCCGGTGCATCCGCAGCAATGGCCGTTTTATGTCACGACGCTTTGCCTGTTTCTGGTTTTTGCCTGGCCGGGCTTTGTGTGGCGCTATTTCTGGCGTAAACCGGGAATCTGAACAAAAGCACTTGTCAGCTGCTGCGGATGTAGGTAATATTCGCAGCTCTTCAGGCACGTAGCTCAGCTGGTTAGAGCACCACCTTGACATGGTGGGGGTCGTTGGTTCGAGTCCAATCGTGCCTACCAAACAAATGGAGTCAAGCCCATGTTTCGAACTTGCACAACTACCTGGTGTTAAGCAACCGGTAGCCGTGCATTGGGCTTGATCAGAAAAAGTGCGGCAATTGCCGCACTTTTTTTTTGTCCGGCGCAGCCGGGTCATCGAATTCAAATATTGCAAAGGGCGCATACCATGCCAGTCATTACCCTTCCGGATGGTTCTCAACGACAATTTGATGCCGCGGTAACGGTGGCGGGTGTTGCTGCCAGTATCGGTGCAGGCCTTGCACGGGCTGCTCTGGCCGGCAAGGTGGATGGCAAGCTGGTCGATACCAGTTATCTGATTGACCGCGATGCTCAGCTGGCTATCGTTACCGACAAGGATGCAGATGGGCTGGAGGTAATCCGCCACTCCACCGCCCACTTGCTGGCGTATGCAGTCAAGCAGCTGTTCCCGTCTGCGCAGGTGACAATCGGGCCGGTGATCGACAACGGCTTCTACTACGACTTCAGCTTCGAGCGTCCGTTTACCCCGGAAGATCTACAGCTGATTGAAAAGAAAATGCAGGAACTGGCCAAGGCCGATATTCCCGTCGAACGCTACGAGCTCGAGCGCGACGAAGCGGTGGCCTACTTCAAGGGCATTGGCGAGCACTACAAGGCCGAGATCATCGCCAGTATTCCGAGTAACGAGCCGCTGTCGCTGTACCGCGAGGGCGAGTTCACTGATCTGTGTCGCGGCCCGCACGTACCGTCCACCGGCAAGCTGAAAGTGTTCAAGCTGATGAAGGTGGCTGGCGCCTACTGGCGTGGTGATAGCAATAACGAGATGCTCACCCGGGTATATGGCACTGCGTGGGCGAAGAAGGAGGATATGGAGCAATACCTCCATATGCTCGAAGAGGCCGAAAAGCGCGATCACCGCAAGATTGGCAAGCAGCTTGATCTCTTTCACATGCAGGAAGAAGCGCCGGGCATGGTGTTCTGGCATCCGAAAGGGTGGTCGATCTGGCAAACCATCGAGCAGTACATGCGTCGCCAGCTGTCCAAGCATGGTTACCAGGAGATTCGTACCCCGACCGTGATGGATCGCAGTCTGTGGGAAAAGTCCGGTCACTGGGATAATTACCACGACAATATGTTTACCACCCAGTCGGAAAAGCGCGACTATGCAGTCAAGCCGATGAACTGTCCGGGGCATATCCAGGTATTCAATCAGGGTTTGCGTTCGTATCGCGACCTGCCGCTGCGCTATGCCGAATTCGGTTCCTGTCACCGTAATGAGCCATCCGGTTCGTTGCACGGCATGATGCGTGTGCGTGGCTTTACCCAGGATGATGCGCATATTTTCTGTACCGAAGATCAGGTGCAGGCCGAAGCGGCCGAGTTCATTGATCTGCTGCAGGCGGTGTACAAGGACTTCGGCTTTGACGATATTCAGGTCAAGCTGTCCACCCGTCCCGCCAAGCGTGTAGGTACCGAGGAGAGTTGGGATAAGGCGGAAGGCAGTCTGGCTGCGGCGCTCGATTCCAAGTCGCTGGCATTTGAATACCAGCCGGGCGAGGGGGCCTTCTATGGCCCAAAGATCGAATTTTCGCTCAAGGATTGTCTGGGGCGCGTGTGGCAGTGCGGTACGCTGCAGATTGACCCGAACCTGCCGGAGCGCCTAGGTGCCGAGTATGTCGGTGAGGATAACAGCAAGCATCGCCCGATCATGCTGCACCGTGCCGTCCTGGGTTCCATGGAGCGCTTCATCGGGATTCTGATCGAACACCACGCTGGCGCATTCCCGTTGTGGCTAGCGCCGGTGCAGTTGGTTATTGCGAATATTTCCGACGCGCAGCGTGAATATGTGGAAAGCGTGGCGGCAAAACTGACAGCTGCCGGCTTCCGTGTGCACGCCGACTTGAGAAACGAGAAGATTACCTATAAAATCCGCGAACATAGCTTGCAAAAGGTTCCTTACCAGCTCATCGTGGGCGATAAGGAGCGCGATGCGGGCCTGGTAGCCGTGCGTAGCCGCAGTGGTGAAGATCTGGGGCAGCTCAGCGTGGATGCGCTGATTGAACGCCTCAAGGCGGAGCTCCCGCAGGTCTGATGCGACAGGACGCGCGGTTTTTCTTTTATTGACGGAGATAAGACAATAGCTGCTCAGGAAAAAGAGCCGCGGATCAATGGTGAGATTACCGCGCGCGAAGTTCGTCTGCAGGGCGAGGAAGGTGAACAGCTCGGCGTAGTCAGCCTGCGTGAAGCGCTGGAAAAGGCCGAAGAGCTGGAAGTGGATCTGGTCGAGATTGCGCCCAATGCGCAACCCCCAGTATGCCGCCTGATGGACTATGGCAAGTTCAAGTACCAGAAGTCCAAGAAAGAGCACGCCGCCAAGCTGAAGCAGAAGCAGATCCAGGTCAAGGAAGTGAAGCTGCGTCCGGGGACGGACGAGAATGACTACCAGGTCAAGCTGCGTAATCTGATCCGCTTCCTCGAGGATGGTGACAAGGCCAAAGTGACATTGCGTTTCCGCGGTCGCGAAATGGCTCACCAGGATATCGGCATGGCTCAGCTGAAACGGATTGAAGCCGATCTGGCCGAGTTGGCCGTGGTCGAACAGTTCCCCAAGCTGGAAGGTCGCCAGATGATCATGATGCTGGCGCCGAAAAAGAAGATCTGACCGGTCTCAGGGTTTAAGGGAGTGGCAACCGGCTCCCTGGCAGGGTTTTCCTGCACCGGTTGCACAAGTGGGGTGGCGGGCTTAAGTGCTGCAGGCAACTGCAGCCGCCTGTTGCCGAATCAAAAAGCAAACTTGGAGAGCATTTCAATGCCCAAGATGAAGACCAAGAGCGGCGCAGCCAAGCGCCTGAAAGTGCTTGGTGGCGGTGGTGTTAAGCGCAGCAAAGCGTTCAAGCGCCACATCCTGACCAAGAAGACCACCAAGAACAAGCGCCAACTGCGCGGCACATGCATGGTCGATGCGACCAACATGGGTCACGTACGTGCCATGTTGCCCTACGCTTAATTCAAGGAGATAAGTCATGCCTCGCGTTAAACGTGGTGTAACCGCCCGTGCTCGTCACAAAAAAGTTCTCGCTCTGGCCAAGGGCTATCGCGGTCGTCGTAAAAACGTCTACCGTGTAGCCAAGCAAGCTGTCATGAAGGCTGGTCAATATGCCTACCGTGACCGTCGTCAGCGCAAGCGTCAATTCCGCCAGCTGTGGATCACCCGTATCAACGCCGCTGCGCGTGAACTGGGTCTGGCCTACAGCCGCTTCATGAACGGCCTGAAGAAGGCTGGCATCGAAGTGGACCGCAAGGTACTGGCTGACCTGGCTGTATTCGACAAGCCGGCATTCGCCGCCTTCGTTGAAAAGGCCAAGGCTAGCCTCGCCTAAGCGGAATCGCTGCATGAAAGGGAGGCGCAAGCCTCCCTTTTTTATTCACTCCGCCAATATTGGTGTGGGGTATTTGCGTGAAGCTTGCTTTCTTTATGGTCTACGAGGCAATACACATAGTGGTATTGCGGTGGATGATCCGGAAAGTCAGTTTCCTCCTTATCCAGCCTATAGGCGATAGAAGATCATGGTAGCCAATGTGAACGAACTGCTGGCTGAAGGCATTGCGGCGCTGAACGCCGCGGCCGACAGTCAGGAACTGGAAAACACCAAGGCACGATATGTCGGCAAGGAAGGCGCCATTACCGCGCTGCTGAAGCAACTGGGCAGCCTGCCTCCGGAAGAAAAGAAAACCTTTGGTGCCACGGTCAATCAGGCCAAGCAGGCCTTTGAGGGCGCGCTCAATGCCCGCCGTGAAGCGCTGGCCGCCGAAAAACTGGCGAAGCAGCTGGCCGCCGAAGCGCTGGATATTACCCTTCCCGGTCGTGGACACCGCGGCGGTGGTCTGCATCCGGTGACATTGGTGCAGCAACGCATCGAATCGCTGTTCCGTTCGATCGGTTTTGCCGTGGCCGATGGCCCGGAAATCGAAAACGACTTCCATAACTTCGAAGCGCTGAACATTCCGAAGAATCACCCCGCACGGGCGATGCAGGATACTTTCTACGTCGAATCCGATGGCGAGCCGCTGGTGCTGCGCACCCACACCAGCCCGATCCAGGTGCGCTACATGCTCAACAACGAGCCGCCAATCAAGATCGTCGCCCCCGGCCGCGTGTTTCGCGTCGATTCCGATGCCACGCATTCGCCGATGTTCCACCAGATGGAAGGCCTGTGGGTGGAGGAGGGCGTGTCCTTCGCCGATTTGAAGAGCGTGATTGTTGATTTTCTGCGCCGCTTTTTCGAGCGTGACGACCTGCAAGTGCGCTTCCGTCCGTCCTTCTTTCCGTTTACCGAGCCGTCAGCCGAAATCGATGTGCTGGGCGCGCGAGGCTGGCTGGAGGTCGGAGGCTGCGGCATGGTCCACCCGAATGTGCTGCGCAATGTGAATATCGATCCGGAGAAGTACACCGGCTTTGCCTTCGGCATCGGTCTGGACCGCTTTGCGATGCTGTATTACGGCGTGAATGACCTGCGTCTGTTCTTCGAGAACGACCAGTCCTTCCTGCAGCAATTCCGTTAATCGATCAAAGGGCAAAACCATGCAATTTTCTGAACAGTGGCTGCGCACCTGGGTCAACCCTGCGCTGAATTCTGACGAGCTGGCTCACCTGCTGACCATGGCCGGGCTGGAAGTCGAAGAAAACGAACCCGCCGCACCGGCCTTCAACGACGTGTTTGTTGCCGAAGTACTATCGATTGCCAAACACCCGGATGCGGATCGCCTGAACGTCTGTCAGGTGAACGTCGGCGAAGCCGAGCCGCTGACCATCGTCTGCGGCGCACCCAATGTAGCGCCGGGGCTGAAAGTGCCGTGCGCGCGCATTGGCGCTAATCTGCCAGGCGATTTCAAGATCAAGCGCGCCAAGGTGCGCGGCGTCGAATCCTTCGGCATGCTGTGCTCGGGTGACGAGCTGGGCATTCCCGATGGCGTCGATGGCCTGCTGATCCTGCCGGCGGATGCGCCGGTGGGCACGCCGCTGCGCGACTATCTGCAGCTGGATGATCGCCTGCTGACGCTCAAGCTCACGCCCAACCGTACCGACTGCCTGTCCATCAAGGGTATTGCCCGTGAAGTCGCTGCCCTTGTGGCTTGCGAGCAGACACCCGTTGCTGTATCCGAAGCGGCCGTGAGCACGGACGTGACCCGCGCTGTGGTGCTGGGCGATGCCGCGGCCTGCCCTCGTTACGCCGGCCGCGTGATCCGTGGCGTGAACGCCAGGGCGGCAACGCCGATGTGGATGAAGCAGCGCCTCGAGCGTTCCGGCGTGCGCAGCATTTCGGCGCTGGTTGATGTGACCAACTACGTGCTGCTCGAACAGGGTCAGCCGATGCACGCGTTCGACAACGCCAAGCTGTCCGGCACGATCACGGCACGCATGGCGCAGGCCGGCGAAAAAATCGTGCTGCTCAACGACAAGGAGTTGGCGCTGGACGCCGACATGCTGGTGATTGCCGACGCGCACAAGCCCGTCGCGCTGGCCGGCATCATGGGTGGCGCTGCGACCGCGGTTGATGATGACACGACCGAAATTTTCCTCGAATCCGCCTTCTTTGCGCCAAACGTGATCGCTGGCAAGTCCCGCCGCATCGGCTTTGGTTCGGATTCGAGCTACCGCTTCGAGCGCGGTGTCGATTTCACCGCGACCCGTATTGCGCTGGAACGCGCCACGCAGCTGGTGCTGGAAATCTGCGGCGGTGAAGCTGGCCCGGTGGTCGAGCAGATCGCGGAGCTGCCGGCTCGTCCGGCAGTGAATCTGCGTTTGGCGCGCGTCGCGCGTGTTCTGGGTGTCGATCTGCCGCGCGAGCGTATCATCACTATCCTCGAAAGCCTGGGGCTGGGCGTGGCCGATCAGGGCGAGGTGCTGGCGGTCACGCCGCCGTCCTTCCGCTTCGATATCGAAATCGAGGAAGACCTGATCGAAGAAATCGCCCGCGTTTACGGCTACGACAATGTGCCGGTGGCGCCGTCTGCCGCCAGGCTGGCCATGCTGCCGCAGCCAGGCAATCTGCGCGGCAAGTCCCTGCTGAAAAACCTGCTGGTTGCCCGCGACTATTTCGAGGCGATCAATTACGCTTTCGTTGAAGAACGCTGGGAAAAAGAATTGGCCGGCAATGACCAGCCCGTTCGTCTGATCAACCCGATCGCCAGCCAGTGGAACGTGATGCGCTCCAGCCTGATCGGTGGTCTGGTGAACGCACTGAAGGCCAACCAGAACCGCCGCCAGGATCGCGTGCGCCTCTTCGAGCTGGCGCGCGTGTTCAATGGCACCACGGCCGATACACAGCCCGAGAAGCTGGCCGCACTCGCCTGGGGTGGCCGCCACGCCGAGCAATGGGGGGGCGGCAAGGATGCCGTTGATTTCTTTGATGTCAAAGCCGACGTCGAGGCGCTGCTGGCGCCGCGCTCGGCCGACTTCAAGCGTGCCAGCCATCCCGCGCTGCACCCGGGCCGCTCAGCCGAGGTGTGGCTCGATGGCCGCAGCATCGGAGTGCTGGGTGAACTGCATCCGCGCTGGGTGCAAAGCTACGAGCTTGGCTCGGCGCCGGTGCTCTTCGAGTTGGACGTTGAGGCGCTGCTCAACGTGGCCCGCATCGAGGCGAAGCCGCATGCCAAGTTCCAGCCGGTGCGCCGAGACCTGGCCTTGCTGGTGGATGAGGCTGCCGCAACTGCCGACTTGCTAACGGCCTTTGCCGGCATGAAAAATCCGCTGGTCACCAACATCGAAATCTTTGATGTATATCGTGGCAAGGGCTTGCCGGAAGGAAAAAAGAGCCTTGCATTCAAGGTGTTAATGCAAGATACTGCCAAGACCTTGACCGACGAGGAAGTCGAGGCCGTTATGGCTGGTTTGATCAAGATCGCCGAACAATCCGGCGCCCAATTGCGAGTTTGATAGAAGATCATGCAGTACGGAACTACCACTCTTACCCTGACCAAAGCTGACCTTGCCGACTTGTTGTTCGACAAGGTCGGTTTGAACAAACGCGAAGCCAAGGACATGGTTGAAGCGTTTTTTGACGAGATCCGCGCTTCGCTGGCTGATGGCGACGCCGTTAAATTGTCCGGTTTCGGCAACTTTCAGTTGCGCGACAAGCCACAACGTCCGGGTCGCAACCCGAAAACCGGCGAGGAAATTCCCATTTCCGCACGCCGTGTGGTAACTTTCCATGCTAGTCAGAAGCTGAAGGGCATGGTTGAAGACCAATATGCAAAGCACAGCCAGCGTCATTCCCAGTAGTGAATTGCCTCCCATCCCCGCCAAACGTTACTTCACCATCGGTGAGGTTAGCGAATTGTGCGGGGTGAAACCCCATGTTCTGCGATACTGGGAGCAGGAGTTCACTCAGCTCAAACCGGTCAAGCGCCGCGGTAATCGTCGCTATTACCAGCACCACGAAGTGCTACTGGTTCGTCGTATCAGGGCCTTGTTGTACGAGCAGGGCTTCACCATCAGCGGTGCCCGTAACCAGCTGGCCTCACATGGCGGCGAAGTTGCTGAATTTGCCGGCGAGGGAGTCAGTCTCCAGGAAATCCGGCATGAGCTGGAAGACCTCCTTGTGTGGCTGGAGTCGGATCAGAACTGATTGTCGTTCTACCAATTCCCGATATTTTTCCATCTGTCGTTACGTGTGCGCGTTATGCTGTACAGAACTGCGGCTCAGTCTTTGTTATGCCGTTGGCATGGTTGCATTCATCCTGTTGGGTCGTTTGATGCCTCGATTCTTTCTAGGATTGCTGGCATCAAAGGCTTGTATGCTGCCGGCCAGCTGCGGCCGGCGTAAATCAGCGACCCCGAATCAGAACAACACCCCCTGGTTAGGGGCTGCCGGGTCGACGGTGATGCCGACCTCGCCGTCGGCCAGATGCAACGTCGCGGCGGTGCGTGGCGGCAATTGATCGACGCTGCTGGCAAGCTGGCCGTCGGCCAGTGTCACATAGCCATAACCGCGTGCCAGCACGGCCCGGGGATTGAGCGTGTCCAGCCGGATGCGCGCGTAGTCGAGGCGTTGCTGCTGGCTGGCGAATTGCCGCTGCCCTGCCTGTAGCAGCCGCCCCTGCAGGCGTTCCAGCTGATGCTGTACCGGTGTCAGATCGGGCAGTTGGCGAGTCAGGCGCCGCTCCAGCTGGGCAAGACCTTGCTGCTGGCTTGATACATTGCCATGTATTGCCCTATTCATTCGCATATTCAGTGATTGCAGCTGCATACACTGCATGCGCAGCGTTTCGCCGGGATGGCGCAGGCGGCGGGCGAGGGCGTCAACAGCAAGCATGCGTTGCTGCAGCTGGCGCTGCATGCTGCGCTGCAGTTGCTGTGCCAGCGAATCAAGCCGGCGCAGGTAGCTGCTGCGATCCGGGCTGGCGAGTTCGGCGGCGGCGGTCGGGGTGGGGGCGCGCACATCCGCGACAAAGTCGGCGATGGTGAAATCGGTTTCGTGGCCGACTGCGCTGATGACGGGCATGGGGGCTGCGGCAATGGCGCGAGCCAGCATCTCGTCGTTGAAGGCCCACAGGTCTTCCAGGCTGCCGCCGCCGCGCCCGACGATCAGCACGTCGACCTCATTGCGGGTGCTGGCCGCGCGCACGGCAGCGAGCAATTCTGCCGGAGCCTGAACCCCCTGTACGGCGCTGGGGTAGAGAATGACCTCGATGCCAGGCCAGCGGCGACGCAGCGTGGTGAGCATGTCGCGCAGCGCGGCGCCCGACGCCGAGGTGACGATGCCGATGCGCTGCGCGAAGGCTGGCAGCGGGCGTTTTCTGGCGGGGTCGAACAAGCCTTCGGCGTCGAGCTTTTTCTTCAGCGCCTCGAAAGCCGCAAACAGCGCGCCAGCGCCAGCCGGGCGCATTGCTTCGATGGTGAGCTGATAGTCGCCGCGTGCTTCATACAGGCTGACCACAGCACGCACTTCGACCTGCAGGCCGTCGAGCGGGCGGAAGTCGAGCAGCGCTGCGCGATTGCGGAACATCACACAGCGCACCTGTGCGCCGGCATCTTTCAGCGAGAAATAGCAGTGTCCGGAATCGTAGCGCTTGAAGTTGGAAATTTCGCCTGCGACCCACAGGATGGGCAGGCTGGCTTCCAGTGTCTGGCGCACGGTTTTATTCAGTTCGGTTACAGACACTACAGCTTGTGAAGGGCTTGACAAATGCGCGAACACGGCAATTTTCCGGTGACTAATCCACACAAGCCAGATTTATTGCGCTCTGGCGGCGGATCAGAAAGTTGTAGTTGATGAATGATGCACAAGTTGTTGATTTTTAAAGATTAGCGGTTTGCTGGTCTTTTTTGCGGCAACCTAGAAAAATGCAGTCGGGATGCGGGTTTAGCGCCCATCGGTGGTACTTCTTCACAAAGTTATCCACAGGAATTGTGGGTAAGCAGAAAAAGCCCTTTTGCAACACGGTGTTGCCTTCTGTGCGTGCCAGCGCTTCCACCGTCAGGGCATTCCGTTTAAAGTTACGGGATTCTAAACGATCCCTTTTCCCAGGAAACGTACCCCATGTTGTTGCTTGACATTATCGAGGCTGCTGGCTGGCCGATCTGGCTGATCATCTTCTCGTCGATTGCTACCGTGACCATCGTCATCGAGCGTCTGCTCAGCCTGCGCAAGAAGCTGGTGCTGCCGCACGGCCTGCTTGCTCAGGTCGTGCAAGATTACCGTGCCAACGGCGTGTCGGGCGAGTCGCTGCAGAAGCTCGCCAACAGCAGCCCGCTGGGCCGCGTGTTTGCCGCTGGCCTGAAAAACGTCAAGAGCTCGCGCGAAGTGATGAAGGAGTCGATCGAGGAAGTCGGCAGCGCGGTCGCTCATGATCTGAATCGCTATCTGAATACGCTGGGTACGCTGGCTTCGATTACCCCGCTGCTGGGCCTGCTGGGTACCGTGATCGGGATGATCGAAATCTTCGGCGCACAAACGCCCGCCAGCGGCACCAATCCGGCGCAACTGGCGCACGGTATTTCCGTGGCACTGTACAACACCGCCGGCGGCATTATCGTGGCCGCTCCGGCGCTGTTGTTCTACCGCTACTTCCGCGGCAAGGTGGATGGCTTCATTGTCGAGATGGAGCAGCAGGCCGTGAAGCTGGTCGAGGTTGTTCACGGCGATCGCCACCACTGAGCGGGAGCCTGCCATGAATTTTCGCAAGGGGCGTGACCGCGAAGAGCCGGAAATCAATTTCATCCCGCTCATCGACGTGATTCTCGTCATTCTGATCTTCGTGATGGCGACGACGACGTATTCCAAGTTCGCCGAGCTGAAGATCAACCTGCCCAACGCCGATGCCGAAGCGGCTGCGGATCAGCCCAAGACCATTCAGGTCGCAGTGACGGCCAATGGCCAATATGTCATCAACGGCAAGCCGGCGGCCTTCGTCAGTGCCGAAGCCTTTGCCGTCGAATTGCGCAACGCGGCAGGCAGCGACGACGCTGACCCGATGGTGGTCGTCAACGCTGATGCACAGGCGACGCATCAGAGCGTGGTCAATGTGATGGAGGCGGCGCGCATCGCCAACTACAGCAAGCTAACCTTCGCCACGCAGACGCAGGCGAAGTAAGGCTGATCAGGGAACACGGGGCGCAAGCCCCGTTTCTTTTGCGATTTCTTGGACAGATGTGATGCCTCTCGCGATCCGCTTGCTGTGTTACCTGATGGCGCTGGCCTTGCTGTGGCTGGCAGTGCCTGCCTTATGGCGAGTGGCCTCCGGCGTCGAGTCTGCTGCAAGTAGCTGGGTTCCGTTGTTGTGCCTGCTGATGGTGCTGGGGTTGCTGCGCCGCGTGGCGTGGGGGCGATTTCTGGTTTCCTGCATCAGCGTGCTGTTCGCGCTGCACGTCGCGGCCTGGCTGATTCCGATGGGTGATGATCTGTCAGATGGCGGCCCAATGCTGGAACGTCTGCTGGGTTTTGCCCTGCCGGGCTGGGCATACTGGCTGCTGATCGTCCTGACGGTCACGTTGATTCTTCTGCCAGCACTGGCAATCAGTTGGCGCAAGGCCTGGTTCCGCTCGGCATGGTGGTAAGACCTGGTTGTAAATTACTGGCCAGATGCGATGGGTGATGATGTGAGTATTGGTCTGCAAGCTTTTGAAATACGGCTCTTGGAATATATACCCTTGGAAGGGGTTGACTGGTGAGTGTGCAGGCCTGGGTAGAGTCACGCTGGTATGGCCGCCGCGGTGTTTTTGCTGCGGTCTTGCGCCCTCTGGCCTGGTTGTTCGCCGTGCTGGCGCTGCGGCGCAAGCGTGCCCAGTTACGCAAGGCTGTGCGTTTGCCTGTGCCGGTCGTCGTCGTCGGCAACATCAGCGTCGGCGGCACCGGCAAGACGCCGCTCACCGTTTATCTGGCGCAATCGCTACTCACTCGTGGCTGGCACCCGGGGATTGTTTCCAGGGGGTATGGCGGTTCAGCAACTTTTCCTGTTAGTGTTCGGCCAGATACTGACCCTGGGTATGTGGGCGATGAGCCAGTATTGCTGGCGCGCGCCAGTTCCGTGCCGGTGTTTGTCTGCCGCGACCGTGCCGCAGCCGGCCGCGCCTTGCTGGCGGCGCATCCCGATGTGAATGTGATTTTGTGCGATGACGGCCTGCAGCATTACCGGCTGGCGCGCGATGTCGAAATCGCCGTGATTGACGGTGCACGTGGACTGGGCAATGGCTGTTTGCTGCCGGCGGGCCCGCTGCGCGAGCCGCGCGTCAGATTGGCCGCGTGTTCGGCGGTGGTGGTCAATGGCGGCGGGGCGACTGACTGGCATGCCCGCCAGTACGCCATGACGCTGCAGCCTGGGCTGTGCTACCGGCTGGATGATCCGCAACAGCGCTGTCAGCCAGCCAGCCTGCCGCAGCCACTGATCGCCTTGTGCGGCATCGGTAATCCGCAGCGTTTTTTTGCGACGCTAGAGAGCTTGCAGGCCGAGTTCGCCGAGCGGGTCTTTCCCGATCATCATGCGTTTGCGCGCGCGGATCTGCCAGCGGCAGGAACGGTGATCGTGACCGAAAAGGATGCAGTGAAGCTGGCTGCACTGCCCGATTTGGGGGCGGCCGGTGCTAGAATCTGGGTTTTGCCAGTCCGCGCCGAGCTTGCGCCGGATCTGGCTGCATGGTGCGATGCACATTTGAAAGAACAGGGCTTTCTCCCGTCAACACGCAACGGGTAAAGCCCGTTGCCGGCGAAGGCCTGCTGAATCAATGCGTTGTGTCGGTTTTCGTACTTTTTTAGCGGTGTTGCCGCTGAAAACGAATCACAGGCTGCTTGAAGCTGCCTGTTTGTGAGGAATTGCATGGACGCCAAATTGCTGGAAATTCTGGTCTGCCCGGTCTGCAAGGGGCCGCTGGCCTATGACAAGGCCAAACAGGAGTTGATCTGCAAGGCGGATCGGCTGGCTTACCCGATCAAGGATGGCATCCCGGTCATGCTGGAAGGCGAGGCTCGCCAACTGGCAGCTGACGAAGAGGTGTAAGCATGGGATTCACAGCCATCATCCCCGCGCGCCTGCAATCGACGCGCCTGCCCAACAAGCCGCTGGCCGACATCCACGGCAAACCCATGGTGGTGCGGGTGGTCGAGCGCGCGCTGGAATCATCGGCGGACATGGTGGTGGTGGCCTGTGATGATCTGCTGATCCAGGATGCGGTCGTGGCACACGATTACGCCTGCATCCTGACCAGCAAGGGGCATCCCTCCGGTACCGACCGGCTGGCTGAGGCGGTGGATCGTCTGCAGCTGCCTGACGAGGCCATCGTGGTGAATGTGCAGGGTGACGAGCCACTGATTGATCCGATGCTGATTGACGCTGTCGCGGGGCTGCTGGAAGCCCATCCGGAGTGGGCGATGGCCACGGCCAGCCACGTGATTGACGATGTGGCTGACTTCTTCAGTCCCAATGTGGTCAAAGTGGTCACGGCGGCCGATGGTCGCGCGCTGTATTTCAGCCGTGCGCCGATTCCCTGGGACCGCGACGGCTTTGCCGATGACAACGAAGACCGCGACTGGGTGCTGGCCGAAGCGCTGGATGCGCAGCGCCACATCGGTCTGTACGCCTACCGGGCCGGTTTTCTGCGAGCCTATTCGCAGCTGGCACCATCGAAACTGGAAGACATCGAAAAACTCGAACAGCTGCGTGTGCTGTGGCACGGCTATGCCATCGGCGTGCATCGCAGCGAACAGATACCGGCACCCGGCGTCGATACGCCGGAAGATCTGGAAAAGGCGCGTGCCACCTTCGCTGCGCGAGCAGCGGGCCAGTAACAAAGACCTGCCATGCGGCAGGGGCTGGAATACCTAACACCTAACCCACAGGAAAGAGACGATGCGTTTGATTCTTCTTGGCGCTCCGGGCGCCGGCAAGGGCACCCAGGCCAACTTCATCAAGGAAAAGTTCAACATTCCGCAGATTTCCACTGGCGACATGCTGCGTGCGGCCGTCAAGGCTGGCACCCCGCTGGGGCTGGAAGCCAAGGCCATCATGGATGCGGGCGGTCTGGTTCGCGACGACATCATCATCGGTCTGGTGAAGGAGCGCATCGCTGAAGCCGACTGTGCCAACGGTTTCCTGTTTGATGGTTTCCCGCGCACCATTCCGCAAGCTGAAGCGATGATCGCCGCTGGCGTGGACATCGATTACGTCGTGGAAATCGACGTTCCGGATGCCGCAATCGTCGAGCGCATGGCTGGTCGTCGCGTGCACGTTGCTTCGGGGCGTACCTACCACATCAAGTTCAACCCGCCCAAGGTCGAGGGGCGTGATGATGAAACCGGCGAAGAGCTGATTCAGCGCGCTGATGACGAAGAGGCTACCGTACTCAAGCGTCTGGCCGTGTATCACGAGCAAACTGAAGTGCTGGTTGGCTTCTACGGCCAGCGTGCTGCGAGCGGCGATGCCAAGGCTCCGAAATACGTGAAGATCGACGGTACCCGTGCCGTGGATGTGGTGCGTGACGATGTGCTCAAGGCGCTGGGCGCCTGAGCGGATTGACCGCCCGCGAACCCCGCCAGCGGCGGGGTTCTTTTTTGCCCGGAGCAGGGCTGGACAAATGCGCGACGCCGCAGGCGCGTATGCTGCGGCTGCTTGGAATATTCAGGGAAACAAACAATGAAACTGCAGATGATCGCTGCCAGCCTGGTGCTGGCCTGTGCCAGTGCGCAAGCTGCCGATACCACCATGAATGCTGCGTTGACCGGCGGCTGGATTCCGGATTTCAATCTGGATTCCGGGGGCAAGGCCTCCGCGACGCTGTGGCAGGCTTCCGTCAGCGGTAGCAAGCAGCTGGATGCCAGCCAGCGTCTGGGTGTGGCCATCAGTTTTGGCCAACAATCGTGGTCGTTCGACCAGGCTCAGGCCTGGGGGGGCAGCGAGCCCTGGGGTACGCTTGGACGCGCCAGCTTCAGCCTGCCCTACAGCTATGCTTCGCAGGATGGCTGGTTGTATTCGCTGGCCCCGGGCATTGAATATGCGGCCGAGCAAGGGGCAGATCAGGGCGATGCACTGAGTTATGGTGCCAGCGCGTTTGTGGCGCACTATTTTGCGCCCAACAAGATGATCGGGCTGGGGGTGGCGGTCTGGCAGCGCCTGGAAGACGTGCAGGCTTTCCCCTTCCTGGTGGTGAACTGGCAGCTCGGCGAGCAGTGGCGCATCGCCAATCCATTTGCCGTCAGCCCGGTGGGCCCGGCAGGGCTGGAACTGGTGTGGGCGCCGGATCAGCGTTTCGAGCTGGGCCTGGGGGGAACCTGGCGCAGTTATGAATACCGGCTGGCCAAGGATAACAGCGTGGCTGCGGGAGGCGTTCTCAAGGACAGCAGTGTTCCGGTGTTCGTGCGTGCCGGATATGCCTTCAATCCGTCCCTGCGGCTGGATGCATATGCCGGGGTCGGGCTGGGGGGAGAATTTGTCATCCAGAACAGCAATGGCGATGATCAGGTGACCGAGCAGCACAGTGCCATGCCGATCATGGGACTGAGCTTGTCCGGGCGCTTCTGAGCGGAGTGCCGCAGGCCAGCCATCCGGCTGGCCTTTTTGCTGTCTGATCGATTAAGCTTCAGTCCGGATCAATCGGGAGAGGTAGGCCATGCGTTGGGATGAAATGCGCGAAAGCAGCAATGTTGACGATCGTCGCAACGAGATTGGCGGTGGCGGCGGAGGCCTCGGTGGTGGCATTTTCCTGCTGTTGAATTTTCTGGGTTTCAGGAAAGTGATCGTACTGATCGTCGCCGTGGTTGGTATCGGGATGCTGATGGGTAAAAGTCCGATCGACATGCTTCGCATGCTCGGGCTGGTAGGGCCCGCCGGACACCGTCCCGCGGAATACCAGGCCGGCCCGCGCGGCGCGACGGACAATGAGCAGTACAAGAAGATGACCGCGCATGTGCTGGGTGATACCGAGGATGCGTGGGGGCGTCTCTTTCAGCAGAACGGCAAGACCTACCAGCAGCCCTCGCTGGTATTGTTCCGTGATCAGGTACGCTCCGGTTGCGGCGGTGCCAGTTCGGCGGTCGGCCCCTTCTACTGCCCGGCGGACAACAAGGTTTATCTGGATCTGAGCTTTTTTGATGAACTGCATCGCCGTTTCGGTGCGCCGGGTGATTTTGCGCAAGCCTATGTGATTGCGCATGAGGTCGGTCATCATGTGCAGAATCTGCTGGGCACCTCCGGCAAAGTGCATGAACGCCAGCAGCAACTCCCCAAGGCGCAGGCCAATGCCCTGTCGGTGAAGCTGGAGCTGCAGGCGGATTGTTACGCCGGTGTCTGGGGCCATAGCGCGCAACAGCGCGGGCTGCTGGATGCCGGTGATCTCGAGGAGGCCCTCAAGGCGGCGCACGCTATCGGCGACGACACCTTGCAGAAACATGCCGGGGGCGCGGTTGTGCCCGATTCATTCACGCACGGGTCCTCCGAGCAACGGAAATACTGGTTCAAGCGCGGCTTTGATTCGGGTGATCCGGGGCAGTGCAATACATTCGCGGCGTGAGTGTCTAGGCATGAAGTGGCCATCAAGCGGTGTGCTGCGTGACATCGGACTGCTGCTTGGCGCGACAACCTTGCTTTGCCTGGCATGCAATTCCGCGGTGCTCTGTGAGCCATTAATCGTTGCCGCTTTCGTATTAACCCGTAAGCAGGTTCTGCGCTTGCGCTTCTGTTTGCCGATGCTCACCGTAGCCTACTGGGCTGTGCTGGTGACGGCATACCTGGTGGCTGAACTGCTTGGCTGGTTTCGAGCCGATTTCCCCGGTATGGGCGGCGCTTTGTTGTTTGCTGGCCTAGTGCTTCCCCTCTTGGGAATCGGGGGCTTGTTCGGGCATCTGCTCGCCTTTTTTACGACGCTTCGCGAAGGGTGATGCGTTACAATCCGGCATGCTTGCCGAATTTCTTCCCCCGCATTCCGATCTGACGGCCATTACGGCGGCGTTTGCCCGTGATGGTGTCGTTATCCTGCGCGGCTTTGCTCCGCCACAACGCCTGCTGGCAATCCGCGACGCGGCCATGCGCGAGCTGGAACTGCGCATTGCCCCCTTCGAGCTGGAAGCCGAGCTTGGCTATCCCGGCGCCCCCGGAGCCGGAGAGGAGGGCGCAGCAACCATCCGCCGTCTGCGCAATATGGCGGCGCGGGGCGAGGTGTTTGCGAGCTGGGCAGGCGATTCCCGGTTGCTGGCGTTGATCGGCGCCATGCTGGCCACGCAGGAAGTCACGCTGACCCAGGCGCACCACAATAGCCTGATGACCAAACAACCCAGTTTTTCCAGTGATACGCGCTGGCATCGCGATCTGCGCTACTGGCGTTTCAGTCGTCCAGAACTGGTGTCGGTGTGGCTGGCGCTGGGCGAGGAATATCCGGATAACGGCGCGCTGGGGTTTATCCCGGGCTCGCACCGGGCTGATTTGCCCGAGGCGGCTTTCGATGCACTGGAGTTTCTCGATGCCCGCCATCCTGCCGCGGCGCCGCTGGTGGCCAGCGCCGCGTTCCCCAGCCTGCAGCCCGGCGATGTTGTGCTGTTCGATGCGCGCACCTTCCACGCGGCCAGTCGCAACCGCACGGCCCAGACCAAGTACTCCTTGGTGTTCAGTTATCACGCCACCAGCAATCTGCCCGTGCCGGAAACGCGCTCTGCCAGTTTGCCCGGCGTGCACTATCACCTGCCCGGATGAAGCTGCGTTAGGGGTGTGCCGTGTGCTGCCAGTCATGGATGGCAGCGATGAAGACTCGCGCCAGCTCCGGATTGTTTTCCAGCGCCTCGAGGTTGTGGCCCAGCGTGATCAGCTCGCCGTGGCTGGGCAGCAGGTGCGGGTACAGGAAGTCATAATCGCGATAGAACATCATCCAGTCGGGAAAACGGCGCTCGGAAATCAGTTCGTCCCAGAGCAATTTGACGTCATGATGGCGCCGGTCGCGCTGGATGCGCTGGAACAGCGCGCGCACTACCGGCTCGGGCCCTTCCAGATACTGCCTGAACAAGCGGTTCTGGTAGGTGAGCAAGCCGGTGATGCCCAGTGCCGCATTGGAGAGCTGGCAGTCACGCATCAATTGCATGCGCATTTCTTCCGTCCAGAACTCGTCGGCCTGACTGGTATAGACCACGGCGTAGATCATCGGGGGCGTCCTCATGGTGCTATGTGCATGTCTGTTTCATAGCATGCCAGGTCGCCTTACGGTGCGGAATGTGGTGTGGACGCTGCAGGGGTGCGTGGCCATTCGGGCAGTGCATGCCCTTCCCCCCTGCCATGCAGCAGCGCGACCGTGCTGCCTCCCATGAAGACTTCGCTCATATCCAGCGAAATGACCAGCATCAGCCGGAATTCGGTATGGCTTGCCTTGTACAGCAAGGGATAGCGCAGATAGCTGCCGACGTGCGGCCTGATCCCGGGCCTTTCCCCGCTGAGCTGTTGCGGGCAGCGGCCTTGCTGTTTGCATTGCAGATCGATGTTTCCGGCGATCGCGAGCGCATCCTGTCGCGCGCGCTCCCAACTGGTCTGCAGTAGTGCAAACAGCAGCGCCAGCAGTGTGAGTGTCAGTAGCGGCCTGATCCAGCGCAGCGGCTGGCTGCGCCAGCGAAACAGCCGGATCAGGAGCAGGAAGCTGGCGGGGATGAACAGAAGGCCGGCTATTCCGAGCCACAAAAAATTGGCGCCTGGCCCATTATTGCCGTCCTGATTGAAAAGTTCATTCAGGGGTAGCAGTAGCAGCAAAGCGGGTGGCAACAGCTGGGAAAGCCAGAAGCGTATTTTTGGGTTGGGTATCAGTCTGGCAATCATTGTAGTCAATGCATTTGTCTGTATAGGGTTGTGGGTATTCAGGCTCGCACGGTCAGGCCTGGATTACCTGGTTCGGTGTTGTCGGCCTTGGCCAGATCGACATAGCGCGGCCCGCCGGGCAGGTCCAGCAGTTTCAGGGCAAGGTCGCCCAGCAGTTGCAAGGGCTCGGAATTGTCCTGCGGCATGCTCATGCTGAAGGGCTGGCGTGCCGGCTCGGCGCTGAGCGCCGCCAGCAGGTCACTGGCGATGCCGGCAAACTGGCTGCGCAGGTCATTGAGCGCTGCGGGTGTGGCGGTGCCGGATTCGGCGGGTGGTTTGCGGTCTTCGGCCCCGTCGTTCTTCAGGAGCTGCTGCTGGCTGCTGGTGAACGCGGCTTCCTGCACGGATTGATAGCGGACTTCGATCTCAAATTCGAATACCTTGCCATCCGCCGTGGTCAACTTGCCGCGCCCGCTAAAGCTGCTGGCGTCTTCGAGCCTGAACGCGGCGGCCGAGGTGCTGCCGTGGCTGCTGCGTGACTGGTAGGCGGCAGCGCTGGCAGTCGATTCGGCCGAAAGGGAAAAGCTGTCGAATTCGACTTTCATCCCCTTGGCCGCGTCCCCAAACAGGCTTTCAGCGAACTTGCCGAGCAGGTTCTGCGCCAGATCGACGGTGTTGCGTCCGAGCTGGCTCACGCGCTGGGCGAGCGGGCTGCTGGCCTGAGCCGCTTTGGTGGACGGCTGGGCTGCAGCGGATTCCCTGGCTCCGCTCGGGGCGGCCGGGGTTGGGTTCGCTTGCCAGGGGGTAGTGGCTAAGCCGAGTGCAGGCAGGTTGGTCATGGCGCTTCTCCGGGTATGAGGACGCTATCGGCAGCCGCCGGCCCTGCTTGAGCCAGACTGGCTGCCGCCGGTCAGTCCTTGCCGTGGTGGCGCTGCGCGACCAGCTTGTCCAGCAGCGCAAACGTCTCGGCGCTGGCTGCTTCCATCTGGCGGAATTCACCGATGATCTGTTGTTGTAGTGCCGGATTATCCTGCCAGGGCTGTGCGGCGAGGGCGAGGGCCTGCTGCAGTCGCTGGAAAACCTGCGGGTGGCTGTGCCCGAGCTGGCGCAGTGCATCGAGTGTGCGGTACTGGTTATCTTCGCCCAGCGTATGCTGCCACTGGCCAAAGCGGGTGTCGCCGGCGCTGGCCGGTAGCGCGCTGGCGGACGTCTTGCTGTCGCTGATGCAGATGTAGCCATTTTGCTTGCAGAACAGGATCTCCGCCTTGGCCTCCGAGCTGTGGCAGACGTCGCGCACGAAAGCGATCCGCTGCAGGGCCTGCTGCGCGCGCTGTTCGCTGGTCATGAAGCGCTGCTCGATCCCTGCAATGTGCTCGCCTGACTCGTGGGCCATATCGCGCATGCTGGCCGAAACATGGCGGATGTTGCCTGCGTTGTCATGCAGTTCATGCAGGATGGCCGCAATGTCGGCGGACGCATTCTTGCTGCGTTCGGCGAGTTTGCGTACTTCGTCGGCGACGACGGCAAACCCGCGGCCCTGCTCGCCGGCGCGCGCGGCTTCGATCGCCGCGTTCAGTGCCAGCAGATTGGTCTGATCCGACAGTTCGGCAATCATGGTGACCGAGCTGCTGACGCGTTCGGCCAGCCCGCTGAAGCTGTCGACCTTGCTGGTGGTGCTGTCGATGTGCCGGATGATGGCGAGCAGCGAGGCGATGATCTGCCCGACCTGTTCGCGGCTGTGGCCTGCATCGTCGGCGGTCTGTTGCGACAGGCGGGTCAGCTCGTCCGTGGCGCTGGCGATGCCCTGCATGTCGGTTTGCATGGTGGCCAGATTATCCAGCAGGCTGCGGGTATTCAGTTCGCCCAGTTGCGAAAGCAGAGCGTTGCGTTTTTCCTGCTCGGCATTGCGCTGCAGCACCGCGAGCGAGGCATTGGTTCGATCCAGTGCGGCCCGGAACTCGCCGTGCAGCCCGACCCCCTGCGCCGGGCGGAAGAATTTCCCCGCCCCAGCCATTTGCAGGGTGGTCTGCTGTTCGCGAAAGCACGCTTCCAGCTGGTCGAGCATGTCGTTGATGGCCCAGCTGATGCGGCCGAATTCATCCTCATGCGCAATGTTGACGATTCGCCCGGTCAGCTTGCCGGCGGCAACCTCGCTTGAGCGGTGTTCGATCTGCTGCAGCAGGCGCAAGTCGGAACGGCTGCGCAGTACGTAAAAATGGCCGCCCAGCATCGCAGCCAGCAGCATGCCCAGCAGCACCCCATCGAAACGGTAGTTCCACCATACCCACAGGAATGCGCAGCCGATCAGGCTGCACAGCAGCAGGACAACCAGGGTCACCCTAGAGTGAAAAGACAAGTTCTTCATAGGATTTACCGTGCTGTTTCAGGACGGAGCCCAGCAGGGCCAGCGAGGCCTCACAGGCATCCCTGGGGCCGGCCCGTTGTTCTTCCGTCAGCATGAGCTGATATAAACCCTCACAAGTATCTACCGCAGATCTTTTTGGGTAGCGGCGTACCGAGAGATACCCGATGATGTTGCCGCTTGCATCGTAGTCCGGTGTGACATTGGCAAATACCCAGTAAAAACTGCCGTCCTTGGCCATGTTCTTCACATAGGCAAACACCTCATTGCCGCCGGCAATGGTGTCCCACAGAAACTTGAACACTCCGCGTGGCATGTCGGGGTGGCGGATGATGTTGTGCTGGGCTCCTAGCAGTTCCTGCTCGCTGTAGCCGGAAAACTCGATGAAGATGCGGTTCCCGTAGGTGATGCGACCCCTGGTGTCGGTTTTGGAAACGATGAAATCGTTCTCGCGCATCAGTTTTTCCCGCGCAATCGGCTGGATGCGGTTTTTCATGGTGCTGTGTCCGGATGGTTCGCGCTGTGGGGATGCAGTGCCAGCTGCCAGAAATGCTCGAGTTCCAGTCCTTCTTCGATCTGGGCTTGCGCGCGTTTTTGCTCGATTTCCTCGATGTGTCTGCTTAGCGTGGTGTACACCAGATCGTCCAGTTTGCCGCGCTGAACTTCATCGGCAAGGGTGGCCAGTGCAGTTTCGCGGCTCATTCCGTCACGATACGGCCGATCTTCGCTCAGTGCGGTATACACATCGGCGACGGCCATGATTCGTGCGCCCAGCGGCAAATCCGCGGCTCCCAGGTGGTAGGGGTACCCAGAGCCATCCAGTCGTTCGTGATGGAATGCGGCCCACTGGGCGACGTCTTCCATTCCCCGGATGTGGCCGAGGATGTCGTAGGTGATGTAGCTGTGGCTGCGGATCCGTGCCCGTTCGACGGGCTCCAGTCCGCCGTGGCGCTCGATGTACTCGCTGGGAATGGCCAGTTTGCCCAGGTCGTGCAGATAGCCGGCCATGCGGATTTTGGTGCATTCCAGTTCGCTCATGCCCAGATGCATGGCGATGGCCTCGGCGGTGCAGGCAACACCGGCCGAATGCGTCGCCGTGAAGTGGCTGCGCGAGTCGATGACCAGGGCAAAAAAGCGGGCGAAGCGCAGCATGTGTTCGAGATCGAGGTTGATGTTTTCGAACGGGGCAATGGCCATCAGGGTGCGGTCGAGATTGCTGGAAAACAGGTCCAGCCAGAAACTTTCCTTGGGCGAGAGGGTGAGAAAGGCCTCGACGAAAAGCGGATGGAACTTATGGCCCGCAGCCCCGGCGATTTGCTGCTCGATATGCCCGATTTCGGCAAGCAGGTTGTCCTGGTGCTGCTGGGCCAGAATCTCGATGCGGTCTGCCAGATAGAGCAGATGGCTGAGTAGGGGTACGGCTTCGCCTTCGTGGGTGGCACCTTCCCCGTGCTGCCATTGCACATGATGGTGGCGCACCAAACTGGCGTAGCTTTCAAAGCCCGGAAAACGCGACAACAGCAGTGCTCCAAGCTGTGCGTGCTGATGGGCATCGTGTTCTTCGAATTCGAGCATGGCCAGCCGCTGCTGCAGGCCGATGGCGCCGATGTCATGGAAAATGGCAGCGCCGAACAGCTCCTGATAGTCCCTTCCCGCGATGTTCAGGCAGCGGGCGATCTGTGCAGCAATCAGGCAAGTGCGCTTCTGGTGCGACCCCAGTGCCGGATCAAGCAGGTCCAGCGCCGTCGAAAGCGCACTGGTCATGTCAAACAGGCTGACGCTGAAGCTGTTGCCGCGTTCATTGTGCCGGGAGGATTGCAGAGTCATAACGAAGCTGCTGGTGAAGATCTCATTTGCGTTATAGCCGGCTTTGGCTGCGGGCATGAAAAAAGGACGGCTGTTGCCGTCCTTTTTGCCGGGTTTTTGCGTTTACGCAGCGAAGCGTGTGGCAACCACATTCCAGTCAACCAGCTTCCAGAAGCCTTCGAGGTAGTTCGGGCGGCTGTTGCGGTAGTCGATGTAGTAGGCGTGTTCCCAGACGTCACAGGTCAGCAGCGCCACGTCGCTGGTGGTCAGCGGGGTGCCGGCGGCGCCGGTGTTGACGATGTCGAGCGAGCCGTCAGCCTTTTTCACCAGCCAGGTCCAGCCAGAGCCGAAGTTGCCGGCGGCGGAGGTGTTGAACGCTTTCTTGAATTCGTCGAAGGAGCCCCACTTGGCGTTGATGGCGTCAGCCAGGCTGCCAGCCGGAGCACGATCGGCACCTTCGGCGTTAGGCGCAAAGCCCAGCCAGAAGAAGGTGTGGTTCCAGGTTTGTGCAGCGTTGTTGTACAGGCCACCGGCCGGAGCGGTCTTCACGATCTCTTCCAGGCTCTTCGACTCGTTGTCGGTGCCCTTGATCAGGTTGTTCAGGTTGGTGATGTAGGTCTGGTGATGCTTGCCGTAGTGATAGGACAGGGTTTCGGCGCTCATGTAGGGGGCCAGTGCGTCCTGGGCGTACGGCAGTTCGGGCAGCTTGTGTTCCATTCTTGGTATCTCCGGGGGTGGGTTGTGCAGAACAGCACGAAGATAGGGGGCGGGGCGGGCTTTTTCAAGAGGCGTCGGAAATCTGCCGCATATCTTTGGCGTGCAGGCGGGCTGCGGTTTGGGGGTGGCGGCGGCGTATGGTATCGTGCAGGCATGTGTCCCGCAGCGGATGCCCCGTTTTTCCGGAAAGTCCCATGAGTCTTCTCATCCTGATTCTTGCCCTGGCGCTGGAGCAAGTGCGCCCGATCAGTAGTCGCAACCCGCTCTATCTGGCTTTCGTGCGCGGTGCCAACGGCCTTGAGCGCAATCTGAATGCCGGTGAATACCGTAATGGCGTGTATGCCTGGCTGATTGCCGTATTGCCGCTCTTGCTGGTGACCACGCTGGGTTATTGGCTGTTGTCCATGGTCAGTACTGCGATGGCGGTGGGCTGGAGTGTGCTGGTGCTGTATGTGAACATGGGTTTCCGCCAGTTCAGCCACGCCTTTACCGGGATTTCCAAGGCACTGCAGGAAGATGATCTTGCTGAAGCGCGTGCCCTGCTGGCTGACTGGACTGGCCAGCCAGCCTCCGAAATGACGCCGGATGAGGTGGCGCGCGTGGCAATCGAGCAGGGGGTGCTGGATTCCTTCCGCTTTGTGTTTGCTACGGTATTCTGGTTTCTGGCGCTTTCCTGGATTGCCGGCCCGGCCGGGGCGGTACTTTACCGTGCCGCTAGCCTCCTGCAGCAGCGCTGGGGGCGCCGTGACGACGGATTCGGTTATTTTGCCAACGGCGTGCTCGAGGTGCTGGACTATATCCCGGTGCGCCTGACGGCAGTGGGCTACGCCATCATGGGCAATTTCGAAGATGCCGTGTACTGCTGGCGCACGCAGGCTCGCCACTGGGCGCATTACAGCAGTGGCATTCTGCTGGCCGCCGCCGGTGGTGCGCTGGGCGTGAAGCTGGGTGAGGCACTGCATCAGGACCACACCATCAAGCTGCGGCCTGAAATCGGTGTCGGCGAGCCGGCCAGTGTCGACTATCTGCCCAGCGCCGTCGGGCTGGTGTGGCGCACCATTTTATTGTGGGTGGCGGTGGTGCTGCTGTACTCACTCGGCCAGTGGCTGGCGTAAGGTGTGGTGATGCCCGATATCCGCATTGCTGATCGCGAGCTGCGCGTTGCCAATATTTTCTGTGTTGGCCGGAATTACCTTGAGCATGCCAAAGAAATGGGCTCGAGCATCGGCGCCGAGCCGATGGTGTTTCTCAAACCCAGTTCGGCGTTGGTGCAAGGTGAGGCGCCGCTGGTCTTGCCCCAGTGGTCGAGCGAAGTCCATCACGAGACCGAGCTGGTTGTGGCAATCGGTCGTGGCGGGCGTGATATTCCGGTCGAGGAGGCCTTGAGCCATGTGGCCGGGTATGCGCTCGGTCTGGATCTGACTGCCCGCGATGTTCAGGCCGCGGCAAAAAAGGCTGGCAATCCCTGGACGCTGGCGAAGGGCTTTGCCGGTGCAGCGCCAGTATCGGACTTCATTGCTGCGGATACGATCCGCGACCCGCAGGCGCTGGAATTCACGCTGCAGCGCAACGGTGAGCTGAAGCAGCATGCGCAGACGGCCGACATGGCGTTTGGCATTGCTACCCTGATTGCCTGGATATCGGCACGCTTTGGCTTGCAGGAGGGGGATCTGATCTTCACCGGTACGCCCGAAGGGGTCGGCCCGATTGTCAGTGGCGATGTGCTGGAACTGAGCCTGCCCGGCCTGATCCAAAAGACTTTCCGGGTCGCCTGAGTTCTTGTGGCGGGCAAAAAAAGACCGGCAGAGCCGGTCTTTTTTATTGGGTATTGCGCTGTAGCCATTTTGAATGGCGTGCATTGGGCTTGATAGGGTGGTGGGTGTCATGCCGCGGGCAGCGTTGACAGATCCCAGCGTGGCTGCACGGCGAAGCTGCCAGCGCTGCTGGCGTGTTGCAGGCGCTGCGCCCCGGCAAATGCGATCATCGCACCGTTGTCGGTACACAGGTGCAGGGGCGGATAGAAGACCTGCCAGTTACGGCGGCGACAGACTTCATCAAGTCCGGCGCGCAGCTGGCGGTTGGCTCCCACGCCGCCGGCAATCACCAGCCGCTGCATGCCGGTCTGCTTCATGGCCTTGATGCATTTCTTGCTGAGCACCTCGACGATGGCCTCCTGAAAAGCCGCGCAAATGTCGGCGCGAGTCTGCTCGTTGAGTGGTTGTTCTGCCTTGACCAGATTCAGTACCGCGGTTTTCAGTCCCGAGAAGCTGAAATCCAGATCGCCCGAGTTGAGCATCGGCCGTGGCAGCGTAAAACGGGCCGGGTCGCCCTGATCGGCCAGTTTGGAGAGGGCCGGGCCGCCAGGGTAGCCAAGGCCGAGCAGTTTGGCTGATTTGTCGAAGGCTTCGCCTGCGGCATCATCCACCGTTTCGCCTAGCAGCTCGTAGCGCCCAACGCCATGCACAGCCATCAGCTGCGTATGTCCTCCGGATACAAGCAGTGCGATAAAGGGGAATACGGGCGCCGGATCGGCCAGCAGCGGGGAGAGCAGGTGCCCTTCCAGGTGATGCACGGCAACGGTCGGCTTGTTCAGGGCAAAGGCCATCGCATTGGCGACGCTGGCGCCAACCAGCAGTGCGCCGGAAAGCCCGGGGCCGGCGGTGTAGGCTATGGCGTCGATGTCGGTGAGGCTGCGACCTGCGTCTGCCAGGCAAGCTTCCGTCAGCGGCAGCACGCGGCGGATGTGATCGCGCGAGGCGAGTTCCGGCACGACTCCTCCGTATTCGGCATGCATGGCGATTTGCGAGTGCAGCTGATGCGCGAGCAGCCCGGCGGAAGTGTCGTATAATGCGACGCCGGTTTCGTCGCAGGAGGATTCGATGCCCAGTACCAGCATGGCGTTGTGTTCTTCGTGTGGCTCAAGCCAAAACCGAATGGTAGCTGCAGGATTGCAACAGGGGAAGAGAGCCCTTTGACAGGGGTGAATCTTTCGTGGATAATCCGCTGCTTTCATCCATGCAGCCGTCCGCGGCTCATCTGCAAAGACAACAGGATTCGATCCATGCCTTCTGTACGCGTAAAAGAGAACGAACCGTTTGAAGTAGCGATGCGCCGCTTCAAGCGTTCCGTAGAAAAGACTGGTCTGCTGACCGAACTTCGCGCTCGCGAGTTCTACGAAAAGCCGACTGCTGAACGCAAGCGCAAGCTCGCAGCTGCCGTAAAGCGCCACTACAAGCGCCTGCGCAGCCAGCAACTGCCGCCGAAGCTGTACTAATCAGCTGCGTCGCATGAAAAGGTCGCCGATGGCGGCCTTTTGTCGTTTATGCTTATCCCTTTTACCGCTCCAGGAATGACCATGTCGCTGAAAGCCCGCATCACCGAAGACATGAAAGCCGCCATGAAAGCGCGCGAAACCGATCGTCTGGCCACCATCCGCCTGCTGCAGGCAGCGATCAAACAGAAGGAAGTCGACGAGCGCATCGAGCTGGATGACGTAGCCGTCAGTGCTGTTATCGAGAAAATGGTCAAGCAGCGTCGTGACAGCATTGCCCAGTATCAGGCAGCACAGCGTCAGGATCTGGCGGATAAGGAACAGGCTGAGATCGTCATCCTGCAGGATTACATGCCGCAGCAGCTGTCTGTCGAGGAGATTGCCGCAGCAGTGGATGCCGCGCTGGCAACGCACGGTGCCACGCCGGCCGCCATGGGCAAAATCATGGGCGAGCTGAAGGCGAAGCTGACCGGTCGTGCCGATATGGCCGAAGTGAACAAGCTGGTGAAGGCCCGTCTGGGCTGATCCGTAGCGACAGGGCGGTAGCTTGGCGCGCATTCCCGAGTCCTTTATCCAGGACGTACTCAATCGTGTCGATATCGTCGACGTGGTTGAGAAATATCTGCCGCTGAAAAAGGCAGGGCAGAACTATCAGGCGTGTTGCCCTTTCCACAAGGAAAAATCCCCCTCGTTTACCGTTAGTCCATCCAAGCAGTTTTACCACTGCTTCGGTTGTGGTGCGCACGGCTCGGCCATCGGCTTTGTCATGGAATACGAGGGTCTGAACTATCCCGAGGCAATCCGCAAGCTCGCCGAAGGACTGGGCATGGTCGTGCCGGTCGAAGAGGCCGGGGCAGCTCCGGCCGAGAAAGCGGCGCCCGGCATTTTCGAGGTGCTGAAGGCGGCCTTCGACTTCTATCGTGCGGCGCTCAAGAAATCCCCCGAGGCGATTGCCTATTTTCGCAAGCGTGGGGTCGAGGGAAAGACTGCAGCTCGTTTTGGTCTTGGGTATGCGCCTGGAGGTGATGACTGGCAGGCGCTCAAGGTTATATACCCTGATTACGACTGGAACAAGCTGCTTACCGAGGCCGGCTTGGTCATCGAGAAGGAGGACACCAAGCGCCGCTATGACCGTTTCCGTGACCGGGTCATGTTCCCGATCTTCAATCAGCGCGGCGCGGTGATCGGTTTTGGTGGCCGTGTGCTGGGGCAGGGCGAGCCGAAGTACCTCAACTCGCCGGAAACCCCCGTATTCGAGAAGGGGCGGGAGCTCTACGGGCTGACGCAGGCGCGCGCGGTGATCCGCGAGCGCAACCGTGTGCTGGTGACCGAGGGCTATATGGATGTCGTCATGCTGCACCAGCATGGCGTCGAGTATGCTGTCGCCAGCCTGGGGACCGCGTGCACCCCGGAACATGTCAAAAAGTTGCTCAAACTCGCCGATGAGGTCGTGTTCGGCTTTGATGGCGACAAGGCGGGTCGCCGCGCAGCCTGGCGCGCGCTGGAAAATGCCATGCCGCTGGTGCGAGACGGCAAGGAAGTGCGCTTTCTCTTCCTGCCGCCCGAGCATGATCCGGATTCCTATGTACAGGAATTTGGCCGCGAAGCATTCGAGCGCCTGATTGATGAAGAGGCATTGCCGCTGTCGCAATACCTGCTGCGAGAGTTGTCGCTGCAGGTTGATCTGACTGCGGAGGAGGGGCGTGCCAAGCTCTGGCATATTGCGCACCCCTATCTCGATCAGTTGCAGGAGGCGCCCGTGTTGCGCCTGCTGGTCCAGAAGCGGCTCGGTGAGTTGTGCCAGCTCTCCCAGGCCGACATGTCGCAACTGCAGGCGCCGCGCGGCGGCAGTGTTGTGTCTGCGCAGTCGCATTACGATGATGGCGAACAAGTGCGTCATTACGAGGATGAGTATTCTTCGCTGCAGGAGGCGGCTGGTTCCTTCCGGGGGGGCGGCAGGAAATCCGGGCGTGCGGCTCGCTCGGCTGCCGGAGCGGGTGCTGTGCGCCGCAGCGGCGACTGGCGGGCGCAGCGTGAGCAGGAAGAACGCGAGGCCAAGGGGTTGGTGGCGCCGCCGCCGGCGCAGCGGGCCCAGCTTGATCCAATGCTCATGCTGTTCCAGCTGGTGCTGTGCGATCCCGGGGCGGTTGCCGGGCTGGATCCGGTCGAATCGCGCTGGCCACAGGAGGGGCGGCTGGCGTTGCTGGCCGAATTGCTGACTCTGGCGCGCAGCCAGCCTCAGCAGCCTGGTAGCCTGCTGCTTGAATTCTGGCGGGAGCGCCCCGAGTTCAGTTATCTCGAGCAATGTTTGCGGGAGGGGCTCCAGCTTTATGGGCGCTTTCCTCGCGAGGATCGCGAGCAGGAATTGCGCGATACCTGCCTGTTGCTGGAGCGTCTGATCATTGCGCCGCAACGTGTGCGTCGCCGCCAGGAGCTGGACGTGCGCCGCGAAAACGGCGGGCTGACCGAGTTGGAAAAGCAGGAATACCTGCAGCTGTTGCAGGCTGCGGCTGGCAAGTGAACTGTTACGCCCTGTTAGTAATGCCGCTTGGGCGGGAAGGGCGCTGAATTTTCTGTTATAATTTCACGTTTTGCACGATACGCTGAGCGTTGTACCGACATGGCGACTGATAAAGATTTCGATAAACAAGATGTCAATCCTCGCGCCCAGGGTGAAGAGGCTAGCCTCGATCCCGAGGTCCGCAAGGCGAAGTTCAAGCTGCTGATTGTGCAGGGTAAGGAACGCGGTTACCTGACCTACGCGGAAATCAACGACCACCTCCCCGAAGACATGCTCGACGCCGAGCAGATCGAGGGCGTGATCAGCATGATCAGCAATATGGGCATCCAGGTGTATGACGAAGCACCGGACGCTGAAGATCTGCTGATGTCCGACGCCACCCCTGCGGTAGCGGACGAGGATGCGGTTGAAGAGGCCGAAGCTGCGCTGTCATCGGTGGATTCCGAATTTGGCCGCACCACTGACCCAGTGCGCATGTACATGCGTGAAATGGGAACTGTGGAGCTCCTGACCCGTGAAGGCGAAATCGAAATCGCCAAGCGGATCGAGGAAGGCCTCAAGCACATGATCCTGGCCATTTCGGCCTGCCCGACTACCATCCAGACCATTCTCGATCTGGTGGACAAGGGCCTGAACGACGAAATCCGCATCGACGAAGTCATTGATGGCTTCATTGATCCGAATGCTCCTGAAGAAGAGGAGGCGCCGGCTCCGGAGCTCTCCGACGAAGAGCTCGAAGAGGACGATGCCGAGGACGAAGAGGACGAAGATGGTGACGGAGGTGGTGCTGCTGCCGCTGCCGCCAATCTGGCCTTGCTGAAGGAAGAGGCGGCGCAGCATTTCGACGTGATCCGCAAGCTCTTCGACAAGATGGTCAAGGCGCTGGCCAAGGAAGGCCATCAAGGCAAGACTTACCTCGCCCAGCAGGCCGCCATTGCCGAAGAATTCCAGAAGATCCGTTTCTCGGCGCGTCAGGTGGAAAACCTGTGTGACCAGCTGCGCAGCATGGTCGACGACATTCGCAGCCACGAGCGCGAGATCATGGACATCTGCCTGCAGAAAGTCCGTATGCCGCGCGATCACTTCATCAAGACCTTTCCGGGCCGCGAATGCGATACCAGCTGGGTGCAGGAAGAGATCGCCTCTGGCAAGGGTTATTCCGAGATTCTCGGTCGTTACCAGCACGCGCTGATGGAAAAGCAGGAAAAGCTCGGCATCCTGCAGGAAACCGCGATGCTTCCGATCAAGGAGCTCAAGGAAATCAACCGCCAGATGTCGACCGGTGAGGCCAAAGCTCGTCGCGCCAAGCGCGAAATGATCGAGGCCAACCTGCGTCTGGTGATCTCGATTGCCAAGAAATACACCAACCGTGGTCTGCAGTTCCTCGACCTGATTCAGGAAGGCAATATCGGCCTGATGAAGGCGGTGGATAAGTTCGAATACCGCCGCGGCTACAAGTTCTCGACCTACGCCACCTGGTGGATCCGTCAGGCCATCACCCGCTCGATTGCCGATCAGGCCCGCACCATCCGTATTCCGGTGCACATGATCGAAACCATCAACAAGATGAACCGCATCCAGCGCCAGATCCTGCAGGAAACCGGTAATGAACCGACTCCGGATATCCTGGCAGAAAAGATGGAAATGCCGGAAGACAAGATCCGCAAGATCCTCAAGATCGCCAAGGAGCCGATCTCGATGGAAACGCCGATCGGGGATGACGACGATTCACACCTGGGTGACTTCATCGAAGACCAGAACAACATGGCGCCGGCCGATGCTGCCGTCTATGCCGGTCTGCGTGAAGCCACCAAGGAAGTCCTGGATACCCTCACGCCGAGGGAAGCCAAGGTGCTGCGCATGCGCTTCGGTATCGACATGAATACCGACCATACCCTGGAAGAAGTCGGCAAGCAGTTCGACGTAACCCGCGAGCGGATCCGTCAGATCGAAGCCAAGGCGCTGCGCAAGCTGCGCCACCCGACCCGTTCGGAACGCCTGAAGAGCTTTGTCGAAAGCAATAGCAACTCGGAAACCTGAACGTCCTGATTCCGGGAAAAGACCACAGCAGAGATGCTGTGGTTTTTTTTTGAAGGCCGCCACGACGAGCCACGCAATCGAGTGGGGGGATCTGACTGTAGTTTGGGATCTTATTGTGCGTGCAGTTTTGGTGCAGTGCTAGATTTGTGGTGATGTTCAGACGGCTGTCGTCACTGCATGGCTTTATATTCCGTTGTGATATAAAAAAATTACATATAAGTATTTCCGGTGATATTGATCTGGCTGTCATGATGCACTCCATCAACTACACGGAGTGTCATCATGTCGATCAAAACCCGCCTTTCCGCAATCGCTCTGGCTCTGCTGGCCGGCTCATCGTTTGCTGCCAGTGTCGAGCTGCTGAACGTTTCGTACGACCCGACCCGTGAGCTCTATCAGGACTACAACAAGGCCTTTGCCGCGCACTGGAAAAAAACCACTGGCGATGACGTGACCATCAAGCAGTCGCATGGCGGTTCGGGCAAGCAGGCGCGTGCGGTCCTCGACGGGCTGGACGCCGACGTGGTGACACTGGCGCTGGCCTATGACATCGACGAGCTGGCTGACAAGGGTCAGCTACTCAAGCCCGACTGGCAGAAAAAGCTGCCGGACAACGCCTCGCCGTATACCTCGACCATCCTGTTTCTGGTGAAAAAGGGCAACCCGAAAAACATCCGTGACTGGAACGATCTGGTGCGCTCTGATGTAAAAGTGATCACCCCGAATCCGAAAACCTCCGGTGGTGCGCGCTGGAACTACCTCGCGGCCTGGGGCTGGGCGAAGAAGACCTACGGTTCGGACGACAAGGCCCGGGAATTCGTGCAGAAGCTGTATCAGAACGTGCCGGTGCTGGATACCGGTGCACGCGGCTCGACCGTGACATTTACCCAGCGGGGTATTGGTGATGTGCTGATTACCTGGGAAAACGAAGCCGAGCTGGTGTTCCGTGAGCTGGGGCGCGACAAGTTCGAAATCGTTGCGCCTCCCTACACGATCAAGGCCGAGCCGCCGGTGGCTGTCGTTGACAAGAATGTCGACAAGAAGGGTACCCGCAAGGTGGCCGAGGCGTATCTGAAATACCTGTACTCGAAGGAAGGCCAGGAGATCATCGCGCAGAACTACTACCGTCCGCTGGACAAGGACATCGCTGCCAAGTACGCGAGCCAGTTCCCCAAGGTACAACTGTTCGACATCGACGATGTGTTTGGTGGCTGGCAAAAAGCGCAGAAGACGCACTTCAGCGATGGTGGCGTATTCGATCAGATCTACAAGGTCTCGAAGTAAGCACGGCACGGAAAGAGGGGATCAGTATGAACAGTCCATCTTTTCCAGAGTTGCTGCAGCTGTGGATCACTGAACGGGGGGACCCCCTTGATGGCGGCTGGTCCCGGGTGGAGTGGGTTCGTGCCGAGGCGCGCAGTTTGATCGCACGGACGCTGGGGCTGACGTTGGGCAGTGTGTTCCAGCCCCTGTTTGATCGCAATGGACAGCTGTCCGGTCACGAAGCTTTGCTGCGCACCAGTGCGCGTGGCAGGCCTGTGGCACCACTACGGGCATTCTCGATCGCCGCACTCCAAGGCGAACTGGTGACCTTTGACCGCCTGTGCCGGGTTCTGCACCTGGTGAATTATCTGCAGCTTGATGGTCCCAGCTTGCCGCTGTCGCTGAATGTGCATCCGACGCATCTGCTGGAGATCAATGAACGGCATGGCGCTTTCTTTGGACATGTCCGCGAGCGCCTGGGGGCGGCCCGCTTGCCGATCACTCTGGAAGTTACCGAGGAGAACATCAGCAGCAACCAGTCTGCCGTATTGCGCAATGCCATTCGCAATTATCGTGAGCAGGGTTTCCAGATCGCGGTCGATGACTTTGGTGCCGGCTCCGCCAATATCGACCGGATCTGGCAACTGGAACCGGACTATGTGAAGCTTGATCGGCAATTCATTGCCCGTGCCGAGCAGGATGAACGTACTCGCCGTGCTCTACCCAGAGTGGTAGCCCTGATGCACGAACTGGGTAGTCGCGTGGTCATCGAGGGTATCGAAAATCCCTTGCAATATCGTATGGCACTGGATGCCGGTGCCAATCTGTTGCAGGGCTACTGGCTGGGGCGTCCCGCTCCGCAGCCGTTGCCCGCTCCGCCGGTCGAGGTAGCCGCATGAGTCAGATCACGCACTGGCTGGCCGCTGGTAATCGTGTGTTGCTGGTGCCGGGCTGGCAGGGCTCTGGGCCGAATCACTGGCAAAGCCGCTGGCAACAACGCTATCCCGACATTGAACGTGTCGAGCAGGATGACTGGCTTCATCCGGATGTTACGCAGTGGGGTATGCGGCTGGATGAGACGATACGCAAGAGCTCCAGGCCAATACTACTGGTTGCCCACAGTCTTGGCTGTCTGACTGTTGCGTATTGGGCCAATCGCTACCGCTTCAGCCGTTCGCGGGTCAGGGCTGCCTTGCTGGTAGCGCCTGCAGATAGCGAGCGCAGTCAGGTGCCTTGGGAGGGGCAGGGCTTTGCGCCTCGCCGCCGTGAACGCCTGCCGTTTCCTTCGCTACTGGTCGCTAGCGACAACGATTATGCCTGTACGTCACAGGTGGCGCACACCATGGCGCAGGAGTGGGGATCTGCGTTTGTGCTGCTGTCCAGTGTCGGGCATATCAACGCCGATTCCGGGCTGGGTGACTGGCCGTATGGGCTAGGTCTGGCAGGAGACTTGCTGGCACGCCCCATGCCGGATTGTCGTCACGCTCAGCTGGCGCTGTAACACCTTCACTGTGCCAGCGGCCCGTTCGGCAGTGTTGGCACCAAGATACCGATTTCTCCAATCACATCAACACCACAAAGGAAAAACCATGAAGCTTCGCCTCATCACATCCCTGCTGCTTGTTGCGGCCGCTACCGGCGCCAGTGCGGCCAGTATCGACTATCGCCTGCAGTACCGCTCCGGCGCGGAGCAATATCAGAACCGGGTGCTGCTGGCGCATGATTTTGCCAATGGCATCGGTGGCAGTGTCGAATACACCGTACGCAACAGCTCTGCTCCAGGTGAGGGCTTTGATGCCTGGCACTGGAATGACACCGAATACGGGCTCTGGTACAAGTACAAGCTGAATGACAGCCTGACCATCATCCCGCTGTTCTACTACGACGTTGCCCATGACAAGAATGAAGGCAAGGATGACATCATCAAGCCGGGTGTGCAGCTCAACTGGGCACTGGCACCGGGCTGGCGCCTGGATGGCCGGTTCCGCTATGAGGCCAAGCTGGCCGAGAGCAAGGATCTGAAGGGGCGTCTGGACAATGACAACACCACCCGTACCGATCTGTGGTTGCGCAAATCCTTCGAGAACCAGCTGGATGCGTATTACAACTTCCGCTGGGATCACAAGCTGAACGATTACGAATACAACGCGAGCAGCAGCGAAGCCAGCAGCAACTACTTCGAGAACAATATCGGGCTGGGCTACAAGTTCACCAAGGAAGTCCGTGCCTATACCGAGCTGGGGTATCTCGGCAAGACCAAGGATCCGGACGACAAGCGCAGCAAGAACTACGACACGGTCGCCGATTGGCGCCTGCGTGTCGGGGTGTCCTACACCTTCTTCTAAGCCTGGCGGCCGACGTCCGACGCCGCGCCATCGGTGTAATGCCGGTGGCGCGGCGTTGTTTTTATATATGTAAAAGTGCGACTAAAAGCACTTGTAATTATTTTGCGAGCTATGTGCTTTCGGGTACAGTTTCTGCAGAACCACTGATCTGGAGATCGTTCGCATCATGTCTATCCCCCGTTATCTGGCCGCACTGCTGGCCGCCATCAGTCTGGGCGCCCATGCCGACACCACCCTGCTGAATGTGTCGTATGACGTCATGCGCGACTTCTACAAAGACTACAACCCGGCCTTCAAGAAGTATTACGACGCCAAATTCAAGGATAACCTTACCGTCCAGCAATCGCACGGCGGCTCGAGCAAGCAGGCGCTGTCAGTGATCAGCGGGCTGGAAGCCGATGTGGTGACGATGAACCAGTCGACCGATATCGACGCGATTGCCGAGAAGGGCAAGCTGTTGCCCGCCGACTGGGCCAAACGCCTGCCTGACAGTTCCGCGCCGTTCTCTTCGCTGCAGGTACTGATCGTGCGCAAGGGCAATCCCAAGGGGATCAAGGACTGGAATGATCTGGTGAAGCCCGGTGTGCAAGTCATCGTTCCCAATCCCAAGACGAGCGGCAATGGTCGCTATACCTATCTGGCAGCCTGGGGCTATGCGCTGAAACAGCCCGGCGGCAATGACCAGAAGGCGCAGGAATTTGTGGCCGGCGTATTCCGCAATGTGCCGGTGCTGGATGCGGGGGGGCGGGCCGCGACGACGACCTTCATGCAGCGCAAGATCGGTGACGTGCTGGTGACCTTCGAGAACGAAGCCGAAATGATTGCCCGCGAGTTTGGCCGGGGCGAGTTCGAGGTGGTCTACCCGAGCATTTCCATCGATGCCGACCTGCCGGTGGCAGTGGTCGACAAGGTGGTCGACAAGAAGGGCACCCGCAAGGCCGCGGAAGAATACCTGAAGTACCTGTGGAGCCCGGAAGGCCAGGAAATCGCTGCGCAGAACTACCTGCGTCCGCGTGACAAGGGCGTTGCCGCCAAGTACGCGAAACAGTTCCCGGCCGTGAAGCTCTTCGGCGTCGAGGAACTGGGCGGCTGGCAAGTGATCCAGAAGCGCCATTTCAACGATGGCGGCGTGTATGACCAGATCGCCGCGAGCATCGCCAAAAAGTAACACCGCTGCACCTCTGCGAGGGGGGGCTTGCCCCCCGTTTTTTTGCCTGAGAATCGGATCTACCCATGGCTTTCAAACAAGCAAGCGTGTTGCCGGGCTTCAATTTGTCGTTCGGCTACACGATCTTCTGGCTGTCTCTGATCGTGATCTTGCCGCTCACCGCGCTGGTGGTCAAAACCACCGGACTGGACTGGGCGCATTTCTGGTCAACCGTCTCCGACCCGCGCGTCGTCGCGACCTACAAGGTCACCTTTGGTGCATCCCTGCTGGCCGCGGTTATCAATCTCTTTACCGGCCTCCTGGTGGCCTGGGTGCTGGTGCGCTATCCCTTCCCGGGCAAGCGCCTGATCGACGCCCTGGTCGATCTCCCCTTTGCCCTGCCCACCGCCGTCGCCGGCATTGCACTGGCCACCCTGTATGCACCCAATGGCTGGATCGGCCAATGGTTTGCCGCCGGTACCCCCTTGGGTAACCTGTTCGGGCCGGAAGGGTTGCCGCTGGCATTCCAGCCCATCGGCATCGTCATCGCGCTGACCTTCGTGACGCTGCCCTTTGTGGTGCGCACGGTGCAGCCGGTGCTGGCCGACATCGAGCAGGAGCTCGAAGAAGCCGCCTCCAGCCTGGGCGCCACACGCTGGCAGATTTTCCGGCTGGTGATCCTGCCGACCCTGTGGCCCGCACTGCTGACCGGCTTCTCGCTGGCCTTTGCCCGCGCCATTGGCGAATACGGTTCGGTGATCTTCATCGCCGGCAACATGCCGTTCAAGTCGGAAATCACCCCGCTGATGATCATCAGCAAGCTTGAACAATACGATTATCTCGGCGCCACCGCGATTGCTGTGGTGATGCTGGTGGTGTCCTTCGCACTGCTGCTGGCGATCAATGGCCTGCAGTGGTGGAGTGCCCGCCGTCTGGGTAGGAGAAACTGATATGGCCGCATCCATGACCGCCAGCCGCAGTGCGGCAACCACCGAAGCACGCTGGGTACGCTGGCTGCTCACCGGGCTGGCGCTGACATTTATCGGACTATTCCTGATCGTGCCGCTGATCTCGGTGTTTTTCGAGGCACTGCGGCAGGGCTGGGGCCTGTTTGCCGCCTCCTTCACCGACCCGGATGCGCTCTCCGCGATCAAGCTGACCCTGATCACGGCCGCGATTGCCGTACCGCTGAATCTGGTCTTCGGCGTCGCTGCAGCCTGGGCGATTGCCCGCTTCCAGTTCCGTGGGCGTAGCGTACTGATCACGCTGATCGGCTTGCCGTTTGCCGTGTCACCGGTGGTCGCCGGCCTGATCTACGTGCTGCTGTTCGGGGCACAGGGCTGGTTCGGCCCCTGGCTGGCAGAACACGACATCAAGATCATCTTTGCCATTCCGGGCATCGTGCTGGCAACCGTGTTCGTCACCTTTCCCTTTGTTGCTCGCGAGCTGATTCCGCTGATGGAAGCACAGGGCAGCGACGAAGAGCAGGCCGCGCTGGTGCTGGGCGCCTCGGGCTGGCAGACCTTCTGGCGCGTGACGCTGCCCAACATCAAATGGGGGCTGCTGTATGGCGTGATCCTGGCCAATGCCCGTGCGATGGGCGAGTTCGGCGCGGTATCGGTGGTCTCCGGCCACATCCGCGGCATGACCAACACCATCCCGCTGCACGTCGAGATTCTCTACAACGAGTACAACTTCGTCGGCGCCTTCGCCTGCGCCTCGCTGCTGGCGCTGCTGGCCCTGGTGACGCTGGCGGTGAAGAGCTTTATCGAATGGCGCTCGGCCCGCCTCGCCGAAGAAGACCGCCGCCACGCCACCGAAGAATAAGGAAACGCACCATGAGCATCGATATCCGCAACATTTCCAAGCGCTTCGGCAACTTCGTGGCGCTGGACAACATCAACCTCGACATCGCCTCGGGCGAACTGCTGGCCCTGCTGGGCCCGTCCGGCTGCGGCAAGACCACCCTGTTGCGCATCATCGCCGGGCTGGAAACCGCCGATGCCGGCCAGATCCTGTTTCACGGTGAAGATACCACCGACAAGCATGTCAGCGAACGCCAAGTGGGCTTTGTGTTCCAGCATTACGCGCTGTTCCGCCACATGACCGTATTCGAGAACGTGGCCTTCGGCCTGCGCGTGCGCCCCAAACAAACCCGTCCCAGCGAGAGCGAGATCAAACGCAAGGTGCATGAACTGCTGGAACTGGTACAACTGGACTGGCTGGCTGATCGCTACCCGGCACAACTCTCCGGTGGCCAGCGGCAGCGCATTGCCCTGGCGCGCGCGCTGGCGGTCGAACCGAAGGTGCTGCTGCTGGACGAACCGTTCGGCGCGCTGGACACCAAGGTGCGCAAGGAACTGCGCCGCTGGCTGCGCCGCCTGCATGACGAAGTACACCTGACCAGCATTTTTGTGACGCACGATCAGGAAGAAGCGCTGGAAGTGGCCGACCGCGTCGTGGTGCTGAACAAAGGTCACATCGAACAGGTGGGTACTCCGGAGCAGGTGTACGATACCCCGGCGAGCCCCTTTGTGTACCAGTTCCTTGGCGACGTGAACCTGTTCCACAGCCGCGTGCATCAAGGCTGGGCAGAAGTGGGCAAGGGACGGATTGCCGCACCGGGCGCGCCCGATGCGCCGGCGATCATCTACGTGCGCCCGCACGAAATCGACCTGTCGCGTGTGGCCTCTGGTGACGCGCTGCACGGGGAAATCAACCACATTCGCATTCTGGGGGCGACCATCCGGCTGGAAGTGGACGTCGAAGGGCATGATGCGGTGGAAGTCGAGCTGAGCCGCGAGCGTTACAGCGAAGGGGGCTGGCAGGTGGGGGAAACGGTGTTCCTGACGCCGCGTACGGTGCAGGTCTACACCCCTCAGGCCTGAGTCCGCGTGCTAAGCTCCGCCGGTTTCCCTGCAGGTGCCACTGATGACTGATGCTGCCTTTGCCTACCCTGACCGCCGTGATACCGCCAGCCTGAAATGGGACAAGTATCGTGGCCGCGACATCATTCCGCTGTGGGTGGCCGACATGGATTTTGCCGCCCCGCCTGCGGTGTTGGCCGCGATCTCGGCACGCCTGCAGCATGGCGTGCTGGGCTACAGTCATGCGCCGGAATCGCTGACCCGGGCTGTGCAGGACTATGCGCATGTGCATTACGACTGGGACATCGACGCAAGCTGGATCGTCTGGTTGCCCGGTCTGGTGCAGGGCTTGAATCTGGCCTGTCGTGCAGCGGGAGAACCCGGTGATGCGGTGCTGACCGCTACGCCTGTCTATCCGCCATTTCTGCAGGCGCCGGGACTGGCCGGGCGTGAGCTGCAGAGTGTGGCGCTGATTGATGAGGGTAGCCAGTGGGGCTGGGATTTTGCCGCGCTGGAAAGTGCCATTACCCCGCGCACGCGACTGCTGCTGCTGTGCCACCCCCATAATCCGGTAGGGCGCGCATGGAGTCGTTCAGAGCTTGATACCCTATTGGGTATTGCGAAGCGGCACGATTTGCTGGTGTGTTCGGATGAAATCCACTGCGATTTGCTGCTGGATGAAGGTCTGCGGCATACCCCGTTTGCCCGGCTGGATGCGGCGTTCGCCCGCAACACCATCACCCTGCTGGCGCCGTCGAAAACCTGGAATATCCCGGGTCTGGGCTGTGCCCTGGCGGTCATTCCCGACCCGGCGCTGCGTGCCCGGTTTCGTCGCGAAATGGCGGGGCTGGTTCCGGCGGTGAATGTGCTGGGCTACGCCGGTGCCGAGGCCGCCTACCGTGACACGGGAGACTGGCATGCCGGCCTGCTGGCGGTACTGCGGACCAATCGTGCCTTGCTGGCCGAAGCCTTTGCCGGTAGCCGGCTAAAGCTGACCGTCCCGCAGGCAACCTATCTGGCATGGATTGACGCACGCAGCGTTGATGCAACAAATCCGCTGCCAAAGTTCGAGGCGCTGGGTATCGGGTTGTCGGACGGGCGCGATTTCGGCATGCCGGGTTTTGTGCGGCTGAATTTTGGCTGCGCAACCGAGTTGCTGCAGGAGGCACTGCGGCGTCTGCAACCCTTGCTATAGATACGCAAGCAATACCGAGCCGGCAGCATAAGCCGGCCGTCATTCCGGGAGAGATCACCATGGAGCAGCACCGCGAGGCGCCACCGGCGCCGGTTTCGTTCTGGCAGGCCTTCTGCTTCTGGCTGAAGCTCGGTTTTATCAGCTTTGGCGGGCCGGCCGGGCAGATTGCCATCATGCATGAAGAGCTGGTCGAGCGCCGGCGCTGGATTTCCGAGCGCCGTTTCCTGCATGCACTCAATTACTGCATGGTCTTGCCCGGCCCCGAGGCGCAGCAGCTGGCGACCTACATTGGCTGGCTGATGCATCGTACCCTTGGGGGTATTGTTGCTGGCGTGCTGTTTGTATTGCCTTCGCTGTTGATACTCATCGTGCTTTCCTGGCTGTATCTGGCCTGGGGGCAGCAACCGCTTCTGGCCGGGATTTTTTATGGCATCAAGCCCGCGGTGACGGCCATCGTGCTGCAGGCCGCGCACCGCATCGGCAGTCGCGCGCTGAAAAATGGCTGGCTGTGGGCACTTGCTGCGGCGGCTTTTGTTGCGATCTTTGCCGGCAATGTGCCCTTTCCGCTGATTGTGCTGGCGGCGGCAATGATCGGCTATCTGGCCGGCCGGCGCTGGCCGCAGCTGTTTGCCGCCGGTGGGGGGCACGGCAAAGCCGGCAAGGATTATGGGGCTGCGCTGATTGACGATGCCACGCCGCTGCCTGAGCACGCGCGTTTTCGTGTCGGCCGGCTGGCCTTGCTGCTGGTGATTGGCGCGCTGCTCTGGGCCGCGCCGATGTTGGTACTGACACTCAGTCTGGGCTGGTCGCACACGCTAACGCAAATGGGCTGGTTCTTTACCAAGGCCGCGCTCTTGACCTTCGGCGGGGCCTACGCGGTACTGCCGTATGTGTATCAGGGGGCGGTGACGCATTATGGCTGGTTGTCGCCCACACAAATGATCGATGGGCTGGCGCTGGGTGAAACCACGCCCGGGCCACTGATCATGGTGGTAGCGTTTGTCGGTTTTGTTGGTGCCTATGTACCGGCGTTATTCGGGGCTGAATGGCGTTTTACCGCGGGTGCGCTGGCCGCGGCTCTGGTCACCTGGTTTACCTTTCTGCCGTCGTTTGTCTTCATTCTGGCTGGCGGGCCGCTGGTCGAGGCCACGCGGGACGAGCTGCGCCTGACTGCGCCACTGACTGCCATTACCGCTGCGGTCGTCGGGGTGATCGTCAATCTGGCGCTGTTTTTCGGCTACCACGTGTTCTGGCCGCAGGGCTGGGCTGGGGCGCCGGATTATCCGGCGCTGCTGATTGCCGGTGCTGCCGCGCTGGCGCTGTTTCGCTGGCGGATCAGTGTGCCCAGGGTGATTGCCGGGGCGGCACTTGCCGGGGTGCTGTTGCGAATTTCTGGGGTATAGCCATCAAGTTCACTTTTAGAAGGTTACTTGTGGCTATACCCTGTTGAGTATTAGACGGCTGGCTGGTTTCCGTGGGGTGCTGTGCGCTGCTTGCGTCGCCACAGCAGCAATCCCAGCATGGCCAGCAGCACATTGGCTCCCGCCGCACTGGCCAGCAGGATGTCGCGCACCGGCCTGCCCAGCGGGTCAAGCCAGTGCCACTTGTGCAGGTAGGCAAACACCCAGCCCTCCAGCCGGTCGCCGCGATCGATCCGGGTCGAGAAGGCGCCGGTGGCCGGCTCGATATACCAGCTGCTGGCCGCTTCATCGCCCAGATCAATCCGGTAGACCGGTAGCCGTTTCTGGAAAAAGCCGTATTCGCCTGCAAACTGGCGCACCAGCACCACGTTTGCCGGCGCTTGTCTTACCGTGCCGTGACTGACCTGCTGCAGAAGTGCGGTAGCGTGTCGTTCGGCCACGCCGGCCTGCGGGATACCTCGGCTGTCGAGGTACTGCGGCAGCTGTCCTGCGGCGGATGGCGGTGCGTGGTGCTGATGTTCGCCACCCGGCGCGGCTGGCTCGGCTAGCTGCAGCCAGTAGAGACTATCCTGCACCTTCACGGCAATCAGTTCGCGGCTGCCGGCCGGAATGGCTGCCAGTGCCGGCGCCGCAGGCAGAGCGGCCGGCGCCGCAGCGGCATAGGGCGGGTGCTGCAGCCACAGATGCGCAAGCCCGGAAGTCGCCAACACGATGCCGGCAGCGCCGATCGTGATCCCCAGCGTGCGATGCCAGCGTCGCAGCGGAGCCTGGCCTGGCTTCAGCGTGCCCCGGCGGGCGCGCAGCACGTACTGCGCGATGCCACCGGCACTGCTGGCCAGCACCAGCAACAGCAGTGCCGTCATCCCGAGCTGCTTGACCGGATCGCTGGCCCAGCTCCAGGTGTGCAAGCTGGCAAACATCGGCATCAGCAGGCGCTTGCGCGAGTCCGACAGGCTGGCCAGGCGGGCACCTTCGGTATCAACAAAGGCGACCAGCCCGTCTTCACGGGCAAACTCCACGCGCCAGACCGGCAGGATCTTGTTGATGGCTGGGTAGCCGCGGCTGAATTGCGTGACCGGTGTGATGTGCCGGACAGGCGAGCTGGCATCGCCCGCGAGTGCGCGCGCCAGCCGCTCGGCTTCCTGCCGGTCGGTGGCAGGTAGCGCGCTGCCGCTGCGCGCGTCGAACCACTGTCCTTCGGGACTGCCACGCAACCCGAGTCGCCAGGCGGGTGTGTCGCCCAGCATGCGCAGGCGCAACGATTGCAGTTTTCCCTCGGAGGCGGCAATGCCGGCGGCGGCCGGTAGTACGGGGGTGAGCCCGGCAGGCAGAGCAGGCGCTGGCGGCAGTGGCTGTGCCGTCGGGCTGAGCGCACTCATCAAGGGATGCAGCATGCCACTCAGGCCCCAAAGCAGAACTGCTGCTGCGGCCGGCCAGGCCAGCCGGCGATGCCAGCGCTGCAGCCAGCCCAGTGCGCTGGCTCGGCTGCGCTGCGGGCTCAGCAGGATTTCGGGTTCGCGTTTCATTGCGCCCCCTTCGGACCGGCAAAGCGGTAGGCAAGGCCGATAAAGACACTGCGCGGAGCGCCCGGCGTGTAGCTGTCCTGTGTATCCCCGTCATGTGCACCCATGCCCTTGTAGCTGCTGGCTGCCATCTCGGCGTAATGCACGTTGCCGAGATTGAGTGCCTGCGCCCAGAGGGTCCAGTTGTGCCACTGAAATTCGCTGCGCAGATTCAAGAGGGTATGCCCTGCATAGCTAACCATATTGCGGTTGTCCATCCAGTACTTGCCAAGGTATGCAGTTTCCAGCGCGATCCTCAGCTGCGCGCTCGGGCGGTAGGCCAGTTCGAATGTTCCCTGCCAGCGCGGTGCCGCCGGAATATCCTTGCCGGCATAGTTTTCCACTGCGGAAGGCTGGTACTCAAGGTAGATGTGGCGGGCGTACTGACCAGCCAGTGCCGCGCTGAAGGATTCGGCAAACTGCCAGTTCACGCCCAGCTCGAGCCCCTCGTGGCGGGTGCGACCGGCGTTTCGCGGTTCGGAGCGCCCCGGTGCCAATGAATAGTTCACCAGTTCATCCTGGCCCTCGAGGCGGTAAATGGCCGCATCCAGCTTCAGGCCTGCCAGCGGCTGCAGGCGTAAACCCAATTCCAGCTGGTCAAAGGTGGCTGATTGCAGATCGGGTCGAACGGCACTGCCAAACAGGCTGCTGATTTCGGGTGGGGTAAAGCCGCGGCTGTAGCCTCCGTAGACAAACGCGGCCTTGCTGGCGGCCCAGGTGAAGCCGAACTTGGGCGAGGTCTGCGCGAAGGACTGGGTTTGCGAGGGCGCGCCGGTAGTGGCCGACGCTGGCAATGCGTTGGTGTAGTCGTAGCTGACACGATCGTAGCGCGCACCGGCATTGATGCCGAAATCCGGACTGATCTGGTAGCCGAAATCGGCATACAGGGCCGCGTTACCCAGATCGACGTGGTAGTCACGGCGCACGGCGCCGGTCTGATAATCCAGGTATTTGCCGGTCAACGGGTCACGCCGGATGTTCAGATTGGTTTCGCTCTGATCGTTGGGGCTGCGTTCAAGCAGCGTGCCGAGCGTGGCTCTGAAATTCCCCCACTGCTGGCGATGAAAGGCCGACAGGCCCAGCGACTGGAAGCGGTTTTCCGTGGTGCGCCCGCGCGCGCTGTCCGGCCCGGTGTTGAAGATCAGATAGCTCGGCAGCTGGTCGGTGCGGTTGTTACGCACATACAGCGTCGCACTGCTGTATCCCTGAGGATTGAATTCACCCTCCAGTGTCGTGCTGGCGCGCAGTGCCGCGACATCGCGATAGGTAAAGCTCTGGTAGGAATAGCCCGGGCGGCTGTTGTAATCCGTTTCGTTTAGGCTGCCCGGCATATCGGTATCCAGCGCCGAATAGCTCAGCAGGTTTTTCCAGAGGATGGTGTCGCTGATCCAGTGATCGGCGCGCAAGGTCAGTGCGGATTTGTCCATGCTGCTGTAGTCCTGCCAGCTGTTGCCGCGATGGGCGACGTAGCCGGCAATCCGCAGGCCGCTGTCATCCCGACTATTGCTCGCCGTGACATCCAGCCGGCGGTATCCCTGATTGCTGCCCTGGAAGCTGGACTCGAACAGCGGTGTGGTGGTGGGAGCCGCACTGGTGAAGTTGACTGCACCACCAACCGCGTTGCTGCCGTAAAGGCTGGATGCCGGCCCGCGCAGCACCTCGATGCCGCCAGCTGAGGGCAGATTGATTTCATAAAGCGCGTTGTGATTGAAGATACCCACCGGCCGGATCGGAATGCCATCTTCCAGATACTGGTAGACCGCCGAATAACTCATCGGCTGGCGGATGGACATGTTGTGCTGCTCGTTCCCCAGATCGGGCATGTGCACCCCGGGGATTTTGTCGAGCACCTGGCCGATAAAGGTTGGCTTGATTTCTATGATGGTTTTTTCGCTGATCAAACCGATCGAGATGGGGGCGGTCGCCAGCGGACCAGCTTCACGGGTAGCGGTGACGACTACTTCATCCAGAACGGTGGTGGGGTCTGCTTGCGCCAGCAGGGGTAGAGCTGCGAGAAATGCGCCATACAACGGGCGCAGGCCAAGGATTGCCGGGCGATGGGGGCGGCGGAAAAGAGTAGTGCAAGTCATGGTGACGGGGATTCCGGTTCTGGCCGCGAATAAGCGCGGCTAGCCTGCTGTATGGCAGGCAAAGGCAGTGGCGCTAACGTTGCGCCGGATGGGTCAGGCCGGAATCAGGGCTGGCGGGCCACGCGGAGGTGGCCGCACATGCGGCAAGCCTGCCGCTGCGGATACCTGCGGGGCAAGCGCAATATCCACCGTGCTGCAGGACAGACAGACAGGCAGCAGAGAGGCTGGAGGGGGCGCCGTAGCGTGGCTGGCCAATATCGCGCAGAGCGGGCACGGCAGCATTCCCTTTGCGGGAGACGGTTGAGCGGGCGCCGCTAGGCTGCCGGTATCGTCCCCCGACTTTGCCGTCGTACACCACGCCGGTGATACCGGACGCGCCATTGCTGCGGCATGCGCAAACGGCAGCAGCACGTGCAGCAGCATGGCCAGCATGGCCAGCCAGGCACGCGGGCGCAGCAAGGTGGGTGATGGACGAAGCATGGAGCGGCAATTAGTGAAAACCGGCCGCATGATACGGAACTATGACATGGGCAACAAATGCAACAAGCGGAATTGGCCTCACGCGCTTGTTCTTTGCCTGTTGCAATGGCTTTGTTAATGGTATGGACACTCCCTTCTAAACCGGCGTAGCCGGATCCAGACTGAAAGCCCGGTGCAATGCACCGGGCTGGATCTGGTTGTTATGCGGATTACTTGCAGCTGCCCAGGTCTTTCCACGGTCCCCACTGACCGGAGTCGGCGGGGTTGTCGCCAGTGATCCACCACTTGTTCTGGTAGTTGCGACCGTTGTAGGACACGGTAGTGCCCGCGCTGGCATACACCGTTTTGGCATCCCAGGCGGCGGCGCAGCTGCTGCTAGCCGGTGTTGGTGTTACTACCGGTGTTGCCGTTACAACTGGCGTTGCAGTCACCGCGGGCGTTGGTGTGGCGCTGGGTTTGACGGTCGGCATCGCGCTCGGCTGCAGGGTGGCCGTCGGCTGTGGCGTGCTGCTCGGGGCCGGTGTCACGGTCGGTGAGCTCGCGCAGGTTCCGACTTGTTTCCAGGCCCCCCATTGCTGGCTGCCCGGAACTTCCCCGCGCACCCACCAGCTGGCCTGCCAGATCTTGCCGTTATAGCTGGCCTGGCTGCCACCAGTGTAATCCTTGCCGGCATCCCAGGCGGCCGGGCAGCTGCCGGCGGGAGTTGGTGTTACCAGCGGAGTTGGGGTGCCGGTAACGACCGGTGTGGGCGTCGGGGTAATGGCTGGCGTCGGCGTGACGGTCGGTGTGGTGCTGGGCTTGGTAGTCGGTGTTGGTGTGCTGGCAACCGGGCCCTGAATGTCGACCCGGAAGGTGTAGCTTGCCCCATTGCGGCTGTAAACGTGATTGTCCTGTGCATTTTGCACGGCGATCACGCTGCCATTGCCTTGCAGCAGGCCGATGCTGACGTAGCGTGATGTGCCATTGATTTTCTGTGCGAGGAAATACGGCCAGTTGACTGCCAGAGCGGTGTTCTGGCCGGTCTGGTTGTCAAAGCCGACGGTCAGCTCGGTGCTTTCCAGGTCGACCCCCTGGGCATCGAACAGGCGGAAAATCACTTTGCTGTTCTCGGTGAGATCCTGGAAGGCACGAATTTGCCCCAGATCCTTGAAGGTGGATACCGCACCGGAGAAGTTCACGTCCGAACAGGAATAGAAGGCTTCGGCACTGTCGCTACGCTGCCAGGTGGCATAGATGATGTGCTGGCCGGATTTCTTCGGCAGCGGGCAGGTCAGCTTGTAGGTCTTGTCGGCATTGACCGGGATATTGCCCAGTGTGCAGAAGCGTTCCAGGTCGGACCATTTCAGTGGCTGGGTCGGATTCCAGCCATCACGGGTCACATACAGTGCCCATTCCTTGGTCTGGTGGGGCGCTGGTGCCTTGAAGATGAAGTCGTACTGGCCGTTGGCGTTGGGCGCAATTGGCGTAGTCGGCCAGTCGGTACGGGCCTGATTCAGGCCGGCATAGTTCGATTTGCCGCCGGCGCAAAGCTGGCCATCGGGAACAAAGGCCTGATGGTCACCGTTGGGTAGCTGGTTGACCCCCGACCAGTCATACAGCATCTGCGGGCCGGATTGGGCCACTGCTGCTTGGCAGGCGGCGGATTTGGGGGCTTCGGGGCCTTCGTTGAAGCATTGCAAGATACGGCTGATCGGGTCAGCCATGGTGCCGTGCGCCAGTGCGGCGCCGGACCAGGTCAAGGCAAGTGCGCCACCCAGCAGGGCGGTGCGGATCGGATTGCTCCTCATCATTCACTCCAGTCGTTGTGGTGTTGGCCGTGGCTGCGCACCATCCCGGTCTTGGCCGGTTCGCACCCGCCTGGGGCGGGCTGCTGCAGTCTTCGCTGCGCTGGCGAATGTAGCATTGCCAGCGCAGCGAATTCAAGCAATTGTCATTGAAAATGAATGATTTAGAGAAGGCTGATTTAGCTGGCGAGAGCCGCCTGCTGCTGGGCGAGCAGCTCGCGGATACCCGCCTCGGCCAGATCGAGCAGGGCGTTGAGCTCCTGCCGCGAGAACGGGGCGCCTTCGGCGGTGCCCTGGACTTCGACGATGCCGCCTGACGCGGTCATCACCACGTTCATGTCGGTGTCGCAGGCCGAGTCTTCCGGGTAGTCCAGATCCAGCACCGGGGTGCCTTCGAACACGCCCACCGAAATGGCGGCAACGGCTTCGCGGATTGGCGATTCGGTCAGTTTGCCGGCGGCGATCAGGCCGCTGATCGCATCGCAAAGTGCGACAAAGGCGCCGGTAATGCTGGCGGTGCGGGTTCCGCCGTCGGCCTGGATGACATCGCAATCAATGACGATCTGGCGTTCGCCGAGTTTTTCCAGGTCGACCACGGCACGCAGCGAACGGCCGATCAGGCGCTGGATTTCCTGTGTGCGGCCGGATTGCTTGCCGCTGGCGGCTTCGCGCTTCATGCGGCTGCCGGTCGAGCGCGGCAGCATGCCGTATTCGGCGGTTACCCAGCCCTGACCCTTGCCCTTGAGAAAGCCCGGTACGTTTTCTTCGACACTGGCGGTGCAGATGACCTTGGTATCACCGAATTCGACCAGCACACTGCCTTCGGCATGACGGGTGTAATGGCGGGTAAGGCGGACGGGGCGCAATTGCGCAGGCTGGCGGCCGGATGGGCGCATGGGTAACTCCAGGTCAGTGAATGCGGCGATTATAGGCGCAGGCAGGCGGTTTGCGCGGCCTGCTCAATGATCGGTCTGTATACATTGGCAGGTATGTCGCTATAGCCCTTTTTACGAATTATTCCTGAGTGTATACCCATGCGTTGATCGGCTAGCGCTGGTGGCCAAATAGCTTGCGGAGCTTGCGGTAGCCCCGACGCAGGGTGTTGAGCAGCCAGAGCGGTAGCGGCACCGGGTCATCGAGCAGCAGTGGGGCGTACAACCAGTCGTAAACCTTGCGGAAGTCGCTCCAGCGCTGGCATTCACCGTTCTTGTAGAAGTCCGAGATATCGACGATGTAACCGCGGCCATCACGCTGCATTACGTTCTTGGCATGCACGTCGTGCGGGTTGAGTTGGCGCTCGCTCGCCCAGGTCAGTGCTGCATCGATGTCGGCGACACACTGGCGGGTGATCGGGGTGCCATCCAGGCAGCACTGCCACAGCGTTTTGCCGTAAATGCGGCGCAGTACCAGATAGTCCGCACCGACATGATAGGCCCGCGAATATGCCGGATGCTCGCCCAGCCGGGCGTAGACACCGGCTTCTTCCGCCAGGCCGGGGCGACCCGGGGCGTAGCGCTTGACGACGAAATCCGGGTAATCCGGGTGGGTGACAACCGCCGCGTAGTTGCCGCAACCCAGCAGCTGCCATGGTGCCGGTAGCGCAGTCACCTGCACCGGTTCGTGCTCGTCGAGGCTGTGCAGTCGCCAGGCCGGCAGCAGCGTGGTGTCGATCAATGCCAGGAAACCTGCGGGCAGTGGGGGCGGGGATTCGATCATATGTAAGCGTATGTGCCGGGGATGCCGGCGGGGTGGGCTTTCTTGTTAAGATTGGGGCTGATTCTAACCCCAAGCCGCGAGAGCCGCCCATGAGCCAGTTCTGGAGCAAGATCGTACACACGCTGACACCGTATGTGCCTGGCGAACAGCCCAAGCTGACCAATCTGATCAAGCTGAACACCAACGAAAACCCCTACGGCCCGTCGCCGAAAGCGCTGGCCGCCATGCAGGCGCAGATTGCGGACACACTCAAATTGTATCCGGATGCCGCCAGCACGCCGCTGCTGCAGACCATTGCGCAGCATTACGGGGTGCCGGTGGATCATGTGTTCGTGGGCAATGGCTCGGATGAAGTCCTGGCCTTGCTGTTCCCGGCGCTCTTGAAACACGATGCACCGCTGCTGTTCCCCGACATTACCTACAGCTTCTACCCGGTGTATTGCGGGCTGTATGAGATCAATTACCAGACCGTGCCACTGAATGCACGCTTCGAAATTGATGTGGCCGATTATGACCGGCCCTGCGGTGGCATCATCTTCCCGAATCCGAACGCACCGACCGGCGTTGGCTTGCCGCTGGCCACCATCGAGGAATTTCTCAAGCGCCATGCCGATTGCGTGGTGGTGGTGGACGAAGCCTATATCGACTTCGGTGGCGAGACGGCCGTCAGCCTGGTAGCGCAGTACCCGAACCTGCTGGTGGTGCAGACGCTGTCCAAGTCGCGCTCGCTGGCCGGCCTGCGTGTCGGTCTGGCCATCGGTCAACCGCACCTCATCGAGGCGCTGGTGCGCGTGAAGGACAGCTTCAACTCCTATCCGCTGGATCGTGTGGCGCAGGCCGGTGCGGTGGCGGCCTTCGAGGACGTGGCTTACTTTGACGACACCCGTAGCAAGGTGATCGCCACGCGCGAGTGGTTCACCGCTGAGCTGGCGCAACTGGGCTTCGAAACCTTGCCGTCGCAGGCCAATTTCGTGTTTACCCGCCACCCGCAGCACGCCGCCGCCGAGCTGGCCACCGCCTTGCGCGAGCGCAGCATCATCGTGCGCCATTTCAAGCGCCCCGAGCGTATCGCACAATTCCTGCGCATCACCATCGGCACGCCGGAAGAGTGCGCGGCACTGGTCACTGCGCTGAAGGAGATCCTGGCATGAGCGATTGCAAGCTGTCGGTGAACATCAACAAGATCGCCACGTTGCGCAATGCGCGTGGTGGGGACAATCCGAATGTGGTCGAGGCGGCCATCCGCATCCAGCAATTCGGCGCGCAGGGCATCACTGTGCATCCGCGCCCGGACGAGCGCCACATCAAGTACGCCGACGTGCGCGAACTGCGCCCGGTGGTGAATACCGAGTTCAATATCGAGGGTTATCCAAACGAGGAGTTCATCGCGCTGGTGCTGGAGGTGCGGCCGGAGCAGGTGACGCTGGTGCCCGATCCGCCCGAGGCGCTGACCAGCAATACCGGCTGGGATTGCGTGACGCATCAGGCCTATCTGCAGCAGGTGATTGCGCGCTTCAAGGCGGCCGGCATTCGCACCTCGATCTTTCTGAATGCAGAGGTGGTGCAGGTATACGCAGCCAGGCAAACAGGTACGGATCGTATCGAGCTATACACCGAGCCGTATGCCGCGCATTACGCGGAAGATCGCGTCGCGGCCATCGCGCCCTTTGTTGCCGCCGCGCGCGCTGCGCAGGAAGTGGGGCTGGCGCTCAACGCCGGCCATGACCTGAGCCTGGAAAACCTTGCCTATTTCGCGCAACAAGTGCCTGGGCTGAAGGAGGTGTCGATCGGGCACGCGCTGATTGCCGATGCACTGTATCTGGGTCTGGAAGAAACGGTGCGCCGCTATCGCGCGGCGCTGGCGGTCGAAACGGTCTGAGTGCCGGGTTGATGTCGGGGCAGGGTCAGTGTGAAGCAGGCCCCGCCACCGGCCAGATTGTGTGCCAGTAGCGAGCCGCTGTGTGCTGCGGCGATTTCGCGGCAGATCGCCAGTCCCAGCCCTGTGCCGCCGTAGTGGTGTTGGTCGGACTGGTAGAAGGGTTCGAAAATCTTCGGCAGATCGGCTTCCGGAATGCCGGTGCCGTGGTCAATGACGCTGAGGGTCAGGGTCACATCGCTATCCTGCAATTGAACCTGGATGGCGCCATTTTTCTGGCTGAACTTGATGGCATTGGACAGCAGGTTGCGGATGATCTGCTCGATTCGTCCGCCATCGCAATCAAGCAGGCTGTCAGAACAACGGTTGAGAAGGTCGATGCTGATCTGCCGGTTGCGCGCCAGTGCAGTGATTTCGCTGCAGACGACTTCGCAGAGTTGTGCCAGATCGTGTCGGGAAAAACTGAAGCTCATTTTGCCGGCGCTGACCTTGGTGATGTCGAGCAGGTCGTTGACCTGCTCCAGCATGCGCTGGCCGGATTCGACAATATTGCTGAAGTAGCGGTTGAGTTGTTCCTGGCTGGCAAATGCCAGTTTGTCCTGTCCCAGCCGGGCAAAGCTGAGAATCGCGTGCATCGGCGTGCGCAGTTCGTGCGAAACGCGGGAAATGAACTGGGTCTTGGCCTGATTGGCCGCTTCGGCATGGTCGCGGGCTTCTTCCAGTTCACGGGTTTTCTGGTTCAGCGCGGCCTGCAGGCGGCGCTGTTCCAGAATGCCCAGCGCGCGCAGCGTGATGATGCCGACCTGATTGGCGTACTGTACTTCTTCCAGCAACCAGTTGTGCTGGCGCTGGACGTGTTCGAACAGCAACATCCCCAGGCGTGCCCCGTTCTGCTGCAAGGGGATGATCAGCAGCGATTTGATGCCCAGTGGCGCCAGGTGCTCGGCATAGACCGGCTGCAGCGCGAGATGATGCGCCGCAGTATGCGCGACGAGTGCACTGCCACTGGCCAGCAGGGTATTGAGCTCGGCGCTTGATCTGATATCCCAGTCCGGCAGCCGGAAGCGCGCTGGCGGACTGCGCAGCTGGCAACTCATTTGCTCGCGATGCGGGTCATTGAGCCAGAGCGATACCGCGTTGCAGGGGACAATTTCGCGGGCGCGCCGGCACAGCAGCTGGGCAATGTCGGTCATTTCACCCTGGAACAGCATCGGTTCCGCCGCCAGCTGCAGCAGGCGCCGTTCGGGGCTGATGCGAATGCCTGCCAGGTCTTCCAGCGCGCGCAGATCCCAGGGATTGCCGCTGTGGTGACTGATGGCCTGTTCGAGTTGTGTCGCCTGCCGTTCGCTGGCCAGAGCCTGCGCATATTGCCCGTCGGCTTCGGCCAGTTCGGCAATCAGGCGGTGACAGGCCAGCTCCACATGGCGCGCTCCCGCGCGCAGTGCGCTGGCCAGGCCTTCTTCGGCGTGTCGCCGTGCGGCACTGCTGTCTCCGCAGTGCTTGGCCATGCGGGCCTGATTGATGTGCACATTGGCCAGCCCCCACCAGTGCGCCGCACTGTGGCACAGCCGCTGCGCATCGGCCAGACCTTGCCGCGCAGCATCCAGCAGTCCTTCCTGCAGATCGACTTCGGCCAGCCGGAAGAGTGCTTCACCTTCGTCATCGCGATGCTCCAGCTGCCTGCTCAGCAGCAGGGCCTGCTGGTAATTGCTGCGCGCCTCCCCGAGCCGCCCGAGGCGGTACTGGCTGTAGCCGAGGTTGAGCTGCATGTTCAGCTGCAGCTCGGGGTCGGCCAGATCGGCGGCGCGCCGGCTGGCTTCCTCATGCAGGGTGCAGGCGGTGGCGTGGTCGCCGAGGCCGTCGTAAATCTGGGCGATCCCCGCATCGATGTGCGCCCAGCTGAGGCGATCACCGCACTGGATCGCGCATTCACGTGCCAGAATCCAGGACTGCAGGGCATTGCGGTACTCGGCGCGGGTGTAATAGGCGCGGCCGATCACATGCAGCAGTGCAGCCTGCTCGTGCAGCTGCAGGCGTTCCTGGGCGAGCTGCAGTCCTTCATGCAGCAGGTCAATATCGCTGTCGGGGTAGCCGCGCTGATCGATCAGGCGGGCATACAGCACGGTTAGTGCAATAAAAGCCGCATCGTCGCCACTGCCCCGGGCCTGTTCCAGTGCGGCCAGGCAGTGCTCGTAGGCAAGCCCCCGCTGCTGGTGGGCGAGCTCGCTGATCTGGTCGATCTGATCGCGCAGCGAAGGAAGGGGAGCATTATCGGACATGGCGATGGCATAAGAATCCTGCTGCAAGCATAGCAGGCTTGCCCCGCCGGTGGGCGGCTCAGAAGCGGACCGAGCGGGTCCAGGCCTTCAGTACGGCTCGTGCCAGCCGGTCATCGCTGTAGCAGACCAGGGTGTCCGCTTCCTGCTCCGGCTGGTAGCGACGGATTTCGCTGATGCACCAGTCACGCTGGGCGGTATCCATCGGTGCGAGTGCGTGCAGGGGGCTGGCGTAATGCCGCACGCCGATTTCGGCATCGCTGCAGACGCAGGGGGCGCAGCTTTTGCGGGCGTGACAGCTAAGTCCAAGGAGGGAGAAGGGATCACTCATGAACACAGTGTGCCGTGTCTGCATGCAGGGCGGGTCGATCTGCATCAAGCTGCTGCACGATGTGAGCGTTGATACCGGGTATATGTCGCTATCTATTTTTCTATCTGGTTGTCACTTGCATAGGGGGCTTGGTATTTTGCCTGCCGAGTGCTGCTGGAGGTGCGCCGCAGCAACGGGCTGCCATGCTCGGCAAACCAGACGCCGGCGACAATCAGCGCCGCACCAAGCAGTGCCAGTGGCGTGATCTGCTCGCGCAGGATGATGGCCGCGGTGAGCATGGTGATCGCCGGAATCAGGTAAATGTAATTGCTGGCCTTGACCGCGCCGATCAGTTGGACGGCATTATTCCAGACTACATAACACAATGCCGAGGCGATCAGTCCGAGGAACAGCAGTTGCGGCCAGACCTGATGGAGCAGGATGGTCGGCAGCGCGGCGGTGTAGCCGGTCAGCCAGAGTGCCGGCAGCATGGTCAGCAGTCCGTAGCCGAAAATCCGCCGCGTTAGATGCAGCAGGCCATGCGGCTTGCTGACCCGCTTGAGTAGCGTCGAATAGAGCGCCCACATCCCGCCGGCGCTGAGCGCCAGCAGGTCGCCCAGCGGATTGAGCTGCAGTACCACGCTGCCGTTGAACATTACCAGCGCCACCCCGGCAAAGGCGATCAGGCTGCCGATGACCAGCGGGCGCGACAGCCCCTCGTCGGTGCTGAAGAAGTGTGCGAGCAACGCGGTCAACAATGGCGCAGACGATACCAGCAAGCCGACATTGCTGGCCTGGGTAAACTGCAGCGCATAGTTTTCGGTCAGGAAATACAGCGTGACGCCAGTGGCGCCCATGGCCGCATAGTGTAGCTCCTGCTTCCAGCCTTCCCAGCCGCGCCAGACCGGATGCAGCAGCCACAATACCAGCCAGGCCAGCAGAAAGCGGTCGAACAGGATCTGTACCGGGCTGAGGTGCTGCAACAGCAGCTTGGTCGAGACAAAAGTCGTTCCCCAGACAGAAACGGCAAACAGGGCCAGCAGGTGGCCGCGCAGGGTGGCTGACATGTATTCCTCCAGAGCCCGGATTCTACGTGATGCTCGGGGTGCTCACCGTTCCGCGCTTGCGCATGCGCAAGCACGGTGAAAGCGCCATAATGGCGCGCCGGTCCAGCCCCCGGCAGGGAGATATGCTGTGAAGTACTGGTTTCTGAGTACGGTGTTGCTGCTGCCACTGGTGGCGCAGGCCGCCGACCCGGATGAGGTCAGGTTCAAGGCCGAACTGCGCAAGCGCAATGTGGTCATCAGCGAGCGGCAGATGGCCAGCATCTGGAATTATGTGCAGACGCCCGAGGGGGCGAATCCGCTCAAGGGACGTGAGCTCTACCAGCAGCTTTGCGATTACAAGGCCTATTACGACCAGAAATTGATGAGCTACTGCCATATTGCGCTGCAGGAGAGCTTTCGCGCACAGTATCCGCTGGCGTTTCTGGCGGACTACCAGCCTCAGGCTGAATTGCGGCGCTACGATCTGGCCGACGGGCTGGCTTATGTGGTGGATATTACCGGCAAGGTCAAGGATCGGGCCAAGCATGTGCCTGCGGTGCTGCGAGTGAGGCTGGAGCAGCAGAGTGGGGCTAGCCGGGATTTCGTGCTGTTGTGGTTTGACGGCTACTGGGCGTTCGTGCTTTAAACCATGCTGGGTATTGCCGGATGTAATCTGAGGAAAGATCGTTTCACGGCAATACCCTTGGGTTTTAATGAATGCCGCCGCTGGCTTTGAAGCGTTTTTCCAGGTGGTTGACGCCGGCTGCCAGCACCAGGGTCAGTACCAGATAGATCAGCGAGATCGTCAGGTAGGGCTCCCAGTAGCGCGAATAGGCGCCGGCCACGGTGCGTGCGGCGTAGGCAATTTCTGCCAGGCCGATGGCGGACACCAGCGAACTGTCCTTCACCAGCATGATGGCTTCATTGCCCAGGGGCGGCAACATGCGACGGAAGGCTTGCGGCACCACGATAAAGCGCATGGTCTGGCCGTAGGTCATCCCCAGCGAGCGCGATGCCTCGAATTGCCCCTTGTGGATGGACTGGATGCCGGCCCGGAAAATTTCGGTGATGTAGGCACCGGCATTGAGTGTCAGTGCCACTAGCCCGGACATGAAGGCGCCATATTCCGAGCGCAGTTCGCCGGCGTAGTCACCGCTGATCAACCAGCCGCCTTCCGGGTGTACCAGCAGCGGCATCACGGCAAAGTGGGTGAGCAGAATTTGCACGAACAACGGCGTGCCGCGGAAGAAGGTGACATAGGCGGTGACCGGCCAGCGTACCAGTAGCATCACCGGATATTTCCACGGGCCGTGCTTGACTTCGGCCAGTCGCGCCATGCCACCAAACAGGCCAATCAGCGTGCCCAGCACCACCGCGATCAGGGTGATGCCGACGGTCATCTTCATGCCGGAGATGAACAGGTCACGATATTCCCAGACAATCTGCAGCTGGAAATTTTCGAGAAGCGGCACCGCTTGCTGTGCGGATTGCCAGAATGCGTTGAAATCCATGGACTAGGCTCGGACAGGGCAAAATAAAGCGCAAACGGCTAGCCGTTTGCGCCCGAGTCAGCAGCTCCGGCTTACTTGCCGAAGTACTTCTGGTGAATCTTGTCGTAGGAGCCATCGGCCTTGATGGCCGCCAGACCCTTGTTCAGCTTGTCGAGCAGTTCCTTGTTGCCCTTCTTCACGGCGATGCCGTAGTACTCCTTGGCAAAGGAATTGTCGTCGATGGTCTTGAGCTTGCTGTCCTTGTTGTTGGCGATGAAGTTGATCACCACGCCGTTGTCGGCAACCACGGCATCGACGCCTCCGCTGAGTAGTTCCTTCAGAGCCAGCGGGGTGGATTCAAAGCGCTTGATGTTCGGGTTGGTCTTGCCCAGCAGTTTCTGCACAACTTCGTCGCCAGTGGTGCCAGTCTGTACGCCGACCTTCTTGGTCTTCAGTTCGCTGAACTTGGTCAGCTTGCTGTTGGCGCCGACAGCAATCAGCTGCTTGGCTTCAAAATACGGATCGGAGAAATCCATGGTCTGTTTGCGCTCAGGGGTGATGGTCACCGCTGAAATCACGATATCGCGTTCGCCATTGGCCAGCGTGGCGAAAATGCCTTCCCACGGGGTGTTCACGAACTTCACCTGGATGCCGGCCTTGGCAGCAACCGCATTCAGCACGTCCATGTCAAAGCCCACGATTTCTTTCTTTTCGTTCACGGATTCGAACGGGGCGTAGGCGGCATCGGTGCCCACCTGATAGACCTTGGCGGCGCTTGCGCCGGTGCTCAACATCAGGCCACTCATCAGTGTGGCAACCATCCATGCTGCTTTCATTTTGCGCTCCTCGTCATTTTTATGGGTGGGCATAAAACCCGCACGTGCGATCTTAAACGTAGATCGTTTGGTGATTAATCAGGGATATCCCGTAAGCTTGCGGTGTCAGCCAACCAGTTCGTCAAGTCCGCCACGCAGGTCCAGCAGTTCCGGTAGTTTCTCGGTTAGTTTTTCCCGGTCTAGTCCAGCCTGTGCAAGCAGATCGTCGCTGGTTTCAGTCAGGGCGGCAGCAAGGGAGTCCTGGTCGTGTGCCTGCTGCTGCAGACGGATGGCCAAATTGAGGATGGCGCTGAGGGCGTCCGGGGGTACCTGCCCAGATGGATCATCCTGGTGCCGCAAGGCGTCCACGATCAGGGCAGGGAAATTCCAGCGTCGAACCAGCTCAACGCTGGCATCGACAAAATCGAATTCCGGGGCTGAATCGCCGGACTTGGCGGGGTCGGCGTGATGCTTTTCGATTTGGGTGGCTGTCTCGGGAGAAACCACGTGAACCAGCATCTCGCCGATGTTGTGCAGGATGCCACAGGTAAAGGCCATTTCCGGAGAGACGCGCGCCTGGGTGGCCAGCCAGCGGGCATCCGATGAAACCGTGAGGCTTTTATGCCAGAAGTGCTTGCGATCGAAGCCGGGTGTTGCGATGAACGCACCGGTGATGCCGGAGGCAATTACCAGGGTGCGTACCGTGTTGAAGCCCAGTACCACCATGGCCTCATTGACTGTGCCGATACGCCGGGTTGCGCCGAAGTGGACTGAATTGGCCAGGCGCAACACCTTGGCGGTGATGACCTGATCCAGTGAAATCTTCTGGGCAATGCGCCCGATATCGATCGAATCGTCGTTAAAGCTGTCGATCAGTTCCTGAACCACTTTGGGGATGGTGGGCAGGCGGTGCGTTTGCTCGAACACCTCTTCCAGTTTCATTGCGCACTCCCGATGTTTCTTGTCGTTTTATCTTAGAGTAGGGGGCGGACTGTCACCAGTCCGGAGCAAATAAAAAGAACTCCGCCCTGGGGCGGAGTTCTCTGGGGGGGGGGCTTACTGCCCGGATTCGCTGTTGCCGCCCGTGCTGACCTGGGCCAGTGTTTCGGGGGCAGCACTCGGCGCAGCTTGAGGCTGACTGCGCTGGTCGCTTCGGCGGCGGCGCTTGGGCGCCTCGACGATGATTTCTTCCGCGGCCGGGTTGCTGGCGCTGGTCTGAACCAGTTGCAGCTCGACTTGCTCGCTTGCCGCTGCCGCCTGACCTTCCTTGCGGATGTCGCTGCGGCGGCGGCGAGTCGGTGCGGCCGCTTCGCTGGCGTGATCGCTGCTAGCGGCGCTGGTGCTGACAAGAACCAGGCCTGCTTGTGCTGCCAGCTCGGCGGCATCGACCTGCGGTTCGCTGTCGATGGTTGCCTCGGCGCCGGGTGCTGCTGCAGCCTTTTCTGCAGGGGCTGCTGCGGCGGCCGGCGCTTCCGCATTGAATACCAGGCTGGCTTGCGCCGGAACGGATTCAGTTTGCGGGATCGGTGTGCTGGCTTCAGTCGCCACTGCGGGCGCGGCTTCTGCTGTTGCATCAGGGGCTGTTTCGCTGGCGGTGGCGGGTTGATCGGCAGTTGCCGCCGAAGTATCAGCTGCTTCTGCTGCAGGTGCGCTTGCTACCTCGCTAACCACTGCGATGACTGGAGCCGCGTTGGCCTGCGCTGCATCGCTGATGGCTGTTACCGGAATGGTGCTGGCTTCTTCGGATGTAACGGCATCTGCTGCTTCAGTGGTGACTTCCGCTGCTGCATTGCGTTCGCCACGGCGCTCACCGCCACGACGGCCGCGACGGCGGCGGCTGCGGCCTTCGCTGGCTTCACCAGCAGGAGCGGCGCTATTCGCATCGATCTGTTCGCTGGTATTGTCGTTGCCGGTGGCTGTGCTGCTGGTTTCCAGCAGTTCTTCCTGCTTCGGAGCCGTGTTGCGCTCGCCACGCGGCTGGCGTTCACTGCGCGGCTGGCGCTCGCGACGCCCTTCCTGCTTGGCTGGGGCTTCTGCTGGTGCGGTTGCCGTGCTGGCCAGCGCAGCCGTTTCACGGCTGTCATTGCCATTGTTGCGTTCGCGGTTACGCTCGCCACGGCCTTCGCGTGCCGGTTTCTGGTCTTCTTCGATGCGCGGCTTGCCGCTGCGGCGATTCTCGTCGTTGCCGCGATTGCCGCGTTCGGCGCGCTGCTCGTTGCGCTCGCCACGCTCATTGCGCTCGTTGCGCTCACCATTGCGCTCGCCACGACGGCGGCTGTCGTTGCGGCGGCCACTGTTGCGCGCAGCCGGTTTGGTTTCTTCGACAGCAGGCTCGCCCTTGAACCAGCTGACAATACGGCTCCACAGCGATGTGCCGGATTGTTCCTGTGCGGCTGCCGGCTTTTTCGCCGGGCGTGGTTCGGCGGAGACCGGGGCCGGTTGTGCCGGAGTGATGCCTTTGACGGCGGCTTCCTGGCGTTTGGCCTGTTCTTCCTTGGCCTTCAGCGGCTGGTAGCCCTGTTCCGGCGGGGTTTCGACCATGCGGTAGGACGGGCGGCCGTCGTCGAACTGGTTCAGTTCGTCATGGCGCAGGCGGGAGACGCTGTAATCCGGCGTTTCCATGTGCATGTTCGGGATCAGCACGATGCTGACCTTGAGCCGTGCTTCGAGCGCGAACAGTTCGTGGCGCTTTTCGTTCAGCAGGAAGGTGGCAACGTCGACCGGCACTTGCGCGTGAATGGCGCCGGTATTGTCCTTCATGGCATCTTCCTGAATGATGCGCAGGATGTGCAGGGCGGACGATTCGGTGCCGCGAATGAAGCCGGTCCCGTGGCAGCGCGGGCAGGCGATGTGGGTGGTTTCTTCCAGCGAGGGCTGCAGGCGCTGGCGGGAAAGCTCCATCAGGCCGAAGCGGCTGATCTTGCCGGTCTGTACGCGGGCGCGGTCATGGTGCAGCGCTTCACGCAGGCGGTTCTCGACATCGCGCTGGCTCTTGGGATTCTCCATGTCGATGAAGTCGATGACGATCAGGCCGCCGACGTCGCGCAGGCGCATCTGGCGGGCGATTTCGTCGGCTGCTTCGAGGTTGGTGCGCAGCGCGGTTTCCTCGATGTCGCTGCCCTTGGTGGCGCGCGCCGAGTTCACGTCGATCGAGTAGAGCGCTTCGGTCTTGTCGATCACGATGGCGCCGCCTGACGGCAGGGAGACTTCGCGGGCAAAGGCGGTTTCGATCTGGTGTTCGATCTGGAAGCGCGAGAACAGCGGAACGTCATCCTGATACAGCTTGACGCGGTTCACGTTGCCCGGCATGACGTGGCTCATGAACTGGCGGGCCTGTTCGAAAATGTCGGACTTGTCGATCAGGATTTCGCCGATTTCCGGCTGGAAATAATCGCGGATGGCGCGAATGACCAGGCTGGATTCCTGGTAGATCAGGAATGCACCGGTCTGCGAAGTGGCGGCACCTTCAATGGCGCGCCACAGTTGCAGCAGGTACTGGAAGTCCCATTGCAGCTCTTCAACGGCGCGGCCGATGGCTGCGGTGCGGGCGATCAGGCTCATGCCGGACGGAGTGTCCAGCTGATCCATGGCAGCGCGCAACTCGTTGCGCTCTTCGCCTTCGATGCGACGGGAGACGCCGCCGCCGCGCGGGTTGTTCGGCATCAGCACCAGATAGCGTCCGGCAAGGCTGATGTAGGTGGTTAGTGCCGCGCCCTTGTTGCCGCGCTCGTCCTTTTCGACCTGGACGATCAATTCCTGGCCTTCCTTCAGCGAGTCGAGCACGCGGCCGCGGCCGCCGCCTTCGCCGTCGCCCAGGTAGGCGCGGGAGATTTCCTTGAACGGCAGGAAGCCATGGCGATCACAGCCGTAATCGACAAAACAGGCTTCCAGCGAGGGTTCGATGCGGGTGATGACACCCTTGTAGATGTTGGACTTGCGCTGTTCCTTGCCGACAGTCTCGATGTCGAGGTCGATAAGTTTCTGGCCGTCAACGATGGCAACGCGCAGCTCTTCGGCCTGCGTTGCATTGAACAACATGCGTTTCATGTTTAAAGGGGCTCCTGCGAACGCATTGCAGGGTCTCCGCGGCAAACCACTGGGGCTTCCGCCAGTTCCGGTGATCGGGGCTGGGCACGACCGCGCACCACGCAGGGCGCGGCGGTGGATCAATTCAGGCGATGTCAGTCCGGCTTAGCGAAATACGTTACGGCTCCAGTGTCCTTGTGTCAGATGATGAGGTTTGCGGTGTACTAACCACCCCCGCAAGGCTTGTCGGGCGGGGCTGGCGCGGAAATCCGGGAAGTGCGCTAACAAAGTAAATCAATTACCATCGCTGCTTTCGCGCCTTGCGCTGCGGTGAGCGTCATTAACCGCTTCCCGGCGTCTGTGTCGATCAGGTCTGTGGGGTGAGTCCCGCGCGCTGCATCCGCAAAACGAGCGGACAGTGACCCGATGGTCACGGCGGGTTGTTCATCACCTGAACGGCCTGGCAGACAAAGAGCGGGAAAATGGGACAGGCCGGTCAGGCCTGTCACGGCGAACCGCTGCGGTGTGCCCGTTTGGCATGCAGCATGTGGTCCGCGCGAGCCTGCGTAAATCGATGCAGGCCGGCATTCATTGACTGCAGCATCTGGCTGCAGTGCAACAGCGAGTATATGTCAAGATGTCGCAAACAAGCAAAGCATCCGTGGAATGGGTGACAGTCGGAGAGGAAGACGCCGGGCAGCGCCTGGACAATTTCCTGCTCAAGCGCCTCAAAGGGGTGCCCAAAAGCCACGTATACCGCATCGTGCGGGCCGGGGAGGTGCGGGTAAACAAGGGCAGGGCCGATGTTACCCGCCGCCTGGAAGCCGGGGACGTGGTTCGTGTGCCGCCGGTGCGGGTGGCCGCTGTGCCGTCGCAGGCTCCGGCGCAGGCGGCAAGCCAGCGCATCGAGCTGGAGGTGCTGTTCGAAGATGATGCGCTGCTGATCGTCAACAAGCCGGCAGGGATCGCCGTGCATGGTGGCTCCGGGGTGTCTTTTGGTGTGATCGAGCTCTTGCGAGCGCAGCGTCCGCAGGCCAGATATCTGGAGCTGGTGCACCGGCTGGATCGCGAAACCTCGGGCATTCTGCTGGTGGCTAAAAAGCGCAGCGCGCTGGTCAAGCTGCACGAGATGTTCCGTGATCACCACCGGCTGGACAAGCGCTATCTGGCGCTGGTGCAGGATGTGTGGCCCGAGCCGCGCAGCCATGTGCGCCTCAAGCTCTTCAAGTACACGACCCCGGATGGCGAGCGGCGCGTGCGAGTGACCGCAGACGGCACCGATGCGCACACGGTAGTCAATCGCCTGAAGCAGTGGCAGGATTGCTCCTTGCTGGAGTGCGAGCTGAAAACCGGCCGCACGCACCAGATCCGCGTGCATCTGGCCTCCAGTGGTCACCCTATTCTGGGAGACGAGAAGTACGGCGACTTTGCGCTGAACAAGGCGCTGCAGCGTGATGGTCTGAAGCGCATGTTCCTGCATGCCTGGAAGCTGGCATTCAAGCATCCGCTCACCGATGTGCCGCTGGCCATTGAGGCACCGCTGCCTGATGAATTGCAGGCGTATGTCGCTGCGCTGGGTGAGCCCTTGGTGCGGTAAATACACGGGTATTGCCCTGCAATCATTTCAATCAAACAAGTACAGGCATATGGGGTCTGATGTATGCCTGCTTGAACCTTGCCCTTGCGGCAAAGCAAACGGATTCGCTTCAATGAGCAAACGCTTTGACCTGCTGGTGTTCGACTGGGATGGCACCCTGATGGACTCCACCGCAACGATTACCTACGCCATCCGCCAGGCCTTCGAGGATATTGGCTTGCCGGTGCCCACCGAGCGCGAAGCGCGTTACGTTATCGGCTACGGCCTGACGGAGGCAATGCAGCATCTGGCCCCTCGGGCGGATGACGGCCAGATCCGGAAGGTGGTTGATGCCTACCGGCATTATTACCTCGCCCGAGACCAGCAACTGGTGCTGTTCGACGGTGTGCGCGAGGCACTGGTGCAATTTGCCGAGGCGGGATTCACACTCTGCGTCGCCACCGGTAAATCCCGTGCCGGTCTGGATCGCGTGCTGGAGGCCACTGGTCTCGGGGCGCATTTTCTGGCGACGCGCACGGCGGACGAAGCGTTTTCCAAACCGCATCCGGCGATGCTGGAGTACCTGATCGACTTTGCCGGTGTCGAGCCGGAGCGCACGCTGATGATCGGTGACACCACTCACGACCTGCAACTGGCGATCAATGCCGGCACTCACAGCGCGGCGCTCACCTACGGTGCACACGATACGGATGCGCTGGCGGCACTGCAGCCATTGGGCATTTTCGATGATTTTCCGGCGCTGACCGAGTGGATCCTGGCGCATGGCTGAACGCTGTCTGGGCGAGACCGCGCAGCTGGCCGAGCGCGGGCTGGCGCTACGCTTTACCGTAACCGATACGCATGGGCTGACACGCAATGCCTTTGCGCTGCGCTTTGGTGGCAGGGTCTATGCTTACCTGAACGAATGCGCACATATTCCCATCGAGCTGGATTTCAACCCCGGGGATGTGCTGGACATCAGCCGTGAATACCTTGTGTGTTCCACCCATGGCGCTTACTATCGACCGCAGACTGGCGAATGCCTTGGCGGCCCCTGTCCGGGGCGCAGGCTGGTGGCCTTGCCGGTAGTCGAACATGATGGGCAGCTCTGGCTGCAGGAAGGACATTATCAATGAGTGAATCTTGGGAACGCGATGCGCTGCAGGATCTGCTGACGGCATCGCTGAAAGAGCAGCGTCGTGCGCGGCGCTGGGGGATTTTCTTCAAGCTGCTAACCTTTGCCTATGCCACCGGTTTTATCCTGATGGTGTTCGGCCTGATCCATGCCAGCCAAAGCGAAGTCATCAGCACCGAGCCGCATACTGCCCTGGTCCGGCTGCAGGGCGTGATTGCCCCGGGGCGGGAAGGTACCGACAGCAGCATGCTGGTTGACGGACTGAAAGCAGCCTTTGATGACAAGAATACCCGCGCGGTGATTCTGCAGGCCAATAGCCCCGGTGGCAGTCCCGTGCAGTCCGGAATTGTCTATGACGAGATCCAGCGGCTGCGCAAGGCGCATCCCAAGGTGCCCCTCTATGTAGTGGTCGAGGATGTCTGCGCTTCGGGCTGCTATTACATTGCGGCGGCTGCCGACAAGATTTATGCGGACAAGGCTTCGATCGTCGGTTCGATCGGCGTGCTCATGGACGGTTTCGGTTTTACGGGGGCCATGGACAAGCTGGGGGTGCAGCGCCGCCTGCTGACAGCTGGCAGCAACAAGGGGTTTCTGGACCCGTTTTCACCGCTGGACGAAGGACAGAAGGCCAAGGCGCAGGTGATGCTGGATGAAATCCACCAGCAATTCATCACGGCTGTGAAGCAGGGGCGTGGCAAACGCCTGCAGGATGGCAATCCGGATCTCTTCTCCGGGATGGTCTGGAGTGGTGCGACGGGCAAGCAGCTCGGGCTGGTGGACGAGCTGGGTTCGGTTGATAGCGTGGCTCGTGATGTGATCAAGGTGGAGAAACTGGTGGATTTCACTCCACAGGACAGTCTGGCAGACCGGCTGGCCCGCCAGATCGGGGTCAGTGCGGCTACCCAGCTTTCTACCCATCTGCAACCGCAATTGCGTTGATCCGGTACAGCAGGGGAGGCGAGCATGTCCCGTCGCAAGCATCTGCGTCATGATGATCATGACAACCACGAGCGCTGGCTGGTGTCTTATGCCGACTTCATTACCCTGCTGTTTGCCTTTTTTGTGGTGATGTATGCCATTTCCTCGGTGAACGAGGGCAAATATCGCGTGCTGTCCGATTCGCTGGTTACCGCGTTCAAGCAGCCACCCACTTCGACCAAGGTCATCCAGCTGGGCAATCAGACCGTGATGGGGGCCCCTCCGAAGGCAGTGGCATTACCAGCGCCACCCGTGCCAAATCAGGCGACGGCCGAGCAGGCGCGCAAGATGCAGGAGATGGCCAGCAAGGTGAAATCCTCGCTGGATACGCTGATTGACCAAGGCAAGGTAAAGGTCACCCAGTCCAAGCGCGGCATTGCCGTAGAAATCAGTGATTCGATCCTGTTTGATACTGGCCGCGCCGAGTTGCAGGCGCCATCAATTGATGCGCTGACCAAACTGGCGCTGCTGGTGAAGGATACCGACAATCTGATCCAGATCGAGGGGCATACCGACAATGCTCCGATCAATTCCCCGCAGTTCCCGTCGAACTGGGAGCTCTCGGGCGCGCGGGCGGCCAGCGTGGTACGGGTGTTTGCCGCTGCAGGGGTCGCGCCGCAACGCATGGTCGCGATCGGCTACGGCGAATACCGGCCGATGGATTCGAATGACAGCCCTGAGAGCCGTGCGCGAAACCGAAGGGTAACGCTCAATATCCTGGCGGATAACAAGGATGAGGTCGCTGTGTTGCCAGTGGATGACTCCGCCAAACCGGCCGGTCAGTAGCTCGCCGCGATGATGACCGCCGCCGGCTACCAGCGGATCGAACGCCTTTGCCGCTGCACGATGCACCTTCCCTTGCTGGTGGCATGGGGCTGCCTGATCTGGCGGCCCGTATTCTGGCTCGGGCTAGGAGGCTTCGTGTTCAGTTTCCTGCCCTACCTGTTGGTCTATAACACGCTGGTGCGTGGCTACCTGTATCGGCGTATTCAGCCCCCGCCCGACGACAGTGCTTCCGGCCGACACTGAGCCGCCTCCTCTGCCGCCGAATGCAGGTGCGCAGGGCCGCCTCGTTTGGCGGCGGCTTGGCGGTCTATCTGTGCCTGAAATTGGTGGCGGCATTCATCGCAATCTGTGATCACTCCGGTCCGAAGGGATCGCTGATGCCGCCTGGCAGACTATCGGGTGGTTACCGGGCAAAAACAGGCCATACGAGTGTCTTTTGCCTGCAGGAACATTCGGCCGGGTTGGTGCAGATTTGCGGATCAATCCTGGCGAGAATGATTTGGCAGCCAGTTACTTCTGGACTCGGCCTTTAATAGTCGAGCTGCTTTTGCACGAGCACCGTGTACTTTCGTGTCCTTGCGTGGTGACTGACGACCGCTGGTCGCTTTCACGCTAGCTGGCTGCCCGACGCAGATCCATGAGGTGGCTCCTGTTTATATGGGCTCGGACGCGATTTGCTTGCGCATTGCTGTCAGCCAGACGAGTGGTTGTGCAAACTAGCTTGTCAGTTGTTCATTAGTGATCTCTTATGCGATTAAGGCAGGAGTATGGCTTCGGTATTTTGGCCGGTAGCGCTGCCTGAATCTGTTCTGGAGATCGCGATGAAACGCTTCAGCTTGCATTCCACAGCAACCCGTTTGCTGCTGGCCTCCTGTGTGGTCGCGGTACTGGTTGTGACCACGATTGTCTTGTTCGTCAAACTCGCACTGATTCCGCAACTGACCGAGCAAGCACTGAAAAATCAGACTTATGCACTGGCCTATTCGCTCAAAAATGCTTTTTCAAGCCCTGAGCAATGGACCGAAGCCAATCTGTCCCAGCAGAACGGCTTGCTGGATGGTTACAGTAACGAAGGCAAGGGAACGGCCACGCTGTTCCTGTTCAAGAACGGTGAATACACCCGGATGTCGACGACGCTGCTCAAGGAAGATGGTACGCGGGCGGTGGGCACCATTCTCAAGCCGGAATCTCCGGCTGCTCAGGCGCTGAAAGCCGGCAAGACTTATGTTGGCCCGATCGAGCTCTTCGGCAGGCCGCACATGGCTACCTATCTGCCGGTACAGTTTGCCAATGGCGTCAAAGGTTCGGTGTATATCGGCGTGGATTACCAGTCAGCAGACCCGATGGTGGCACTGTCCAGGCAGATGGACTGGATGGTGCTGGGGGTCGGTGGCACTTGTGTACTCCTGCTGGTGCTGGGTTTCGGCTTCGCAATGCGGGTCGAGCAGAATAGCCGTGAAATTGAAGACATCATGCGCACCATGCAGGAAGGCCTGTTCCTGCTGGATGGCGAACTGCGGGTGGGGCGGCAGACCACGCAGGCATTGTCGGAAATTCTGGGGTTTGCCGTGCAGCCAGGCGCCTACTTTCTCGATTTGCTCAAGCCTTTTGTTTCGCCGAAAACCTTTGCGACCGCCAAGGATTACATTGAGCTGCTGCTGCGCCACGATGTGAAGGAAAAGCTGGTCACCAGCCTCAATCCGCTTGATTGCATCGAGATTAGCACCATGCGGCCGAATGGCGAAATGGAGGTCCGCTATCTGAATGTGCGTTTCAACCGGGTCGTCAAAGGCAGCGAAGTGACCCATCTGCTGGTGACCGCCAAGGACATTACCCGCCAGGTGCGGCTGGAGCGCGCACTGCAGGATAGCGAACGGCGCGTGCAGGGGCAGATGGCGATGCTGATCAAGATTTTGCAGGCGGATGCATCCTTGCTGCAGGACTTCATCAACCGCGCCCTGCAGCAACTGGAGGGCATGAACGAATCGATGCGTACCACGCAGGCCCGGGTGGGGCTGAGCAATCAGCAGATTGTCGACATGCTCAAAGGTCTGCACCGCCTCAAGGGGGATGCTGCATCCCTGCAGCTGGACGAGGTGGTGAAGGACATTCACGAGATCGAGTCAGCCTTTCAGTGCCTGCAGGAGCAGCCTGAACGCAAGGGCGAATCCCTGCTGCCGGTGACCGTCCGGATGAAGCAGCTCTTCGTCGATCTGGGCAGCATTCGCGAGATTTGCGCCCAGCTCAGTCAGTATGGGGCGGCGGTGGCGGTAGAACCGTCCCGTCACGAGGGCGATCCCCGCTCGGGGCTGCATCCGCTGGTACGGCAATGGCGGGCATTCACCCAGCAACTCGCGCAGAAGCAGCACAAATTTGCAGATCTGAGTTATCGCGGCATGAGCCCGGATGCGCTGGCAGCCCCACTGCGCGAGGCGGTGAACAGCATGGTGAACCAGTTTATCCGCAACGCGCTGGTGCATGGCGTGGAGATGCCGGCCGAGCGACGTGTGCGCGGCAAGGATGAGACGGCACATCTGTCGGTCTATCTGTCCGATCTTGGTGATGGCACGGTCGAGCTGAGTTTTCGTGATGACGGACGTGGCATCCTGCTGGATGAGCTGCGCCAGGCGGCCATCCGCGCCGGGCGACTTGCTGCCGAAGAGGCTGCCGCACTCGATTCCCGCCAGCTGACCATGCTGATTTTTGAATCCGGCTTTTCCACTCGCAAGAAAGCCGATGAGGATGCCGGCCGCGGCGTCGGTCTCGATGCCGTCAAGGACATGATTGTCCGGCTGGGCGGTCGTATCCGCGTCGGCACGACGGCCGGCGAGTACTGTCATTTTCGCGTGAGGCTGCCGCTGCAGCTGGTGGCCAGCCCGGCGGAACACACCGATCTTTCACGCATGGAGGCCAGCAAATGAGTACCAAGCTGATGATCGTGGATGATTCGAACATCATCCGCAGCAAGATCAGCCGCACCTTGTCCCGGCATGATCTGGAAGTGGTGGCGACTGCCTGCAATGGCGAGGAAGCGGTCAGCCTGTTCATGTCGACCCGCCCCGATGTGGTGACCATGGATCTGACCATGCCGATGATGGATGGCCTGGAATGCATCCGCGCACTGCGTCGGCTCAATGACAAGGTGCGGATCCTGGTGGTGTCGGCGCTGGCCGACAAGAGTACGGCCATTCAGGCACTGATGGAGGGTGCGCAGGGCTTTCTGTGCAAGCCCTTCACCGAGGATGAGCTGACTGATTCAATCGATGAGCTGCTGCGGGGGTGACATCATGGACGAACACGAACTGCATGTCTTTATCGACATCGTCAGCCAGTATTTTTCGCGGCAGACCGGGCGCGAACCGGAGATCGGCACGCCGTATCTGGGTGAGCCGGCTGCCTTGCCCGTGCATGATCTGACCGGGGTGATTGGCATTTCCGGCGTGCGCAAGGGCTGTGTCTACTTTACCGCGCCCAAGGACATGCTGCGCAACCTGCTGCTGCAGGGGGGCGAAATGGATGTCAGTGACGACAATCTGTCGGATATGGCCGGTGAAATCGCCAATACCATTTCCGGCAATGCCCGCAAGCATTTTGGCGGTGATTTCCTGATTTCCGTGCCGGTGGTGGTTGCCGGTTGCCCCGACAGCATCCAGATGCCGCGCACGGTCAAGGCCTATATCCTGCCGCTGCGCTGGCACAAGCACGAGGCTGTATTGGTAGTGAGCCTGCAGTAAAACAGCCCGGAGCGTCTAGTTGTCGCCGATGGCGGAGCGCTGCGCGGCGGCGCTTTCGTCACCACCCAGAAAATAGCGCTGAGTGCAGGCAAACGCGATCAGTACCGGCAGCGCCGCGACGATAATGGCGGCCATGACCATGCTGGTTGAGGTCGAGAAAGGGCCGGTCAAGTCGTTGAAGATGCCGACCGACAACGGTACTTTCAGCCGGTCTTTCAGGATCACTGCCGGCCACAGGTAGTCATTCCAGCTCTGCACGAAGGAAAAGATGGCCAGTGCGCTGACCATGGCCCGGCACTGGGGCAGCGCGACCCGCCAGAGCAGTTGCCATTCGCTGGCACCGTCAACGCGCGCAGCATCGAGAATATCCTGCGGCAGATCCTGAAAGGCCTGGCGCATCAGGAATGCGCCAAACGCGCTGGCGAGTCCTGGCAGCACCACAGCGACATAACTGTCGACCAGCCCCAGGCGGGAGAAGGTCAGGAAGTTCGGAATGATGGCCAGCTCGCTGGGCAGCATCAGCGTCAGCAAGAGCAGCATGAAGAGCGCATTGCTGCCGCGAAACGGAATTTGTGACAGTGCATACCCACAGGGTATGGCCAGCAAGGTGCTGAAAATTGTGATTCCCAGCGATATACCCAATGAATTGAACAAATAGCGGCCAATCGGGATTTCTGCTTGGACGCGGCTGAACCACATCAGTCCCGGCTCATGTGGCCAGAGGGATTGCGGAAAATGCCACATGTGCGACGGATCTTCGGAGATCGCTACCGAGAAGGTCCACAGCAAGGGGAAGGCTGCGACCAGTACAAACGGCAGCAGGGCAGCGTACTGCCCGAGAGCGGGAAGCCAGTCCCGGCGTTTCATCGCACACCGCCGTGGCGTAGCAGGCCGTTCTCACCCAGCCAGCGTAGCTGTACGCGTGCCAGCAGCAGGCAGAATAGCGTCAGCAAAAAGGCAACGGCACCGGCGGCACCGAAATTCTGTCCGTAAAAACCGACGTAATACGCATACACCAGCAGTGTACTGGTGCCGGCACCGCCGCCAGTCAGCACGACGATTTCCTGAAACGCCTTCAGCGCCGCAATGGTCGCCAGCAGCGTCGCCAGCAGGATCACCGGCTGCAGAGCGGGCAGGGTGATGTGACGCAAGCGAGCCCAGGCACCGGCGCCATCGAGCATGGCGGCTTCCAGCTGTGCGCGAGGCACATTCTGGAGGCCGGCCAGATACAGCACCATGTAATACCCGGCGTATTTCCAGCAGTAGAACACCAGCGTCGCAGCCAGCGCATAGCGCGGATCGTTCAGCCAGTCGGGTAGCGTGTGTTGCGGCAATCCGGCCAGGCTGGCAAGCAGCCAGTTGACCAGTCCGTCCGGCTGCAATAGCTGCTGCCAGACTACCGCACCGATGGTGACAGACAGAATCACCGGTGAATAGAACAGCGCTCGGAACATGCCGATGCCGGGGCGGTTGACTCGCAGCAGCAGTGCCATTCCGAGTGCAACCAGCTGCAACACGGGCACGACCAGCAGAAAGACCAGCGTGTGCAGCAGGGCAGGATGAAAATACTGCTCGTCTTCAGCCAGAAACACGAAGTTGGCCAGCCCATTCCATGCCGTCGCGCCGCTGGCGATAAAGTAGTCGTGAAACGCCAGCCAGCCGTTAAAGAGCAGCGGCCACAGCGTAAACAGGGCAAACAGCAACAGGAAGGGCAGCATGAATAGCCAGGCCGTGCTGGCATGAACGCCGGGGCGAGCCATGATGCAATCTCCGTGGCGAGTGATGTTTCATTCTGGAAGCTGCGTTTGCGCTGCGTTTGTCATTGCTTGCGAATCTGCACTCGGTTGCAAAGCGCAAGTGAGGACAAACGTCGTCTTCAGTCCTGGGCGATGCTGGTAGCAGGGTACCAGCCGCGTGCGCCGGTGGCCTGTTGCTGGAGAAAGACAATGCCTGCGAAGAACCGAACCCCGGGACGAGCACTGCTGCTTGGCGGGCTGCTGCTGCTGCTTCTGGCCTGGATCAGCTGGGAATGGTGGCCACGCCAGCCACCGACTGCCAGCGGCGTGGTCGCCACTACCGCCAAGGGCGCACCACGGGTCTACACTCCCTATCTGCCGAATTGGGATCAGGTCGAGCAGGCACGCATGGAGCAGCAGGGTGCGCACTTTCCCGGGCAGGTCTGGCTGGAAGGCCCGACGCATCGGCGCCTGATTGCACTGACTTTCGATGATGGCCCCAGTGAATACACCAGTAGCCTGCTCGACGTGCTGGACAAGCACCACGCCCGGGCGACCTTTTTCTGGCTGGGACAGAACCTGGACGGACGCAAGGAGATCGCGCAGCGTGCCTTGCGGGCGGGCCACACGCTGGGCAACCATACCTGGAGTCATCCGGACATGGTCGATACCGCCGAGAGTTACTGGTGGGACGAGGAACTGGCCCGCACCCAGGTGGTGTACCAGCGCATGCTGGGTATCGAGCCGTTGCTGATGCGTCCGCCCTACGGTCGTATCAGTGATGCGCAGATTACCCGCCTGCAGGCTCGCGGCATGAAAGTGATTCTCTGGTCACTCGACACGCAGGACTGGAATCGCAACCGCATGCTGTTCGGCGCGCACGCTATCGAGCGTGGCCTGCAGGATTATGTGCACGAGGAAGCCATCGTGCTGATGCACGACGGCGGCGGCAAGCGCGGCAAGACCGTCGAAGCCGTGGATGCGCTGATTCCCTGGCTGCGCGCTGGCGGTTATGAGCTGGTGACGGTGGACGAGCTGCTGGGTGTCCCGGCTTACCGTGCAGCCGGGCAGTCCGGCCGTTAGTGTTGCTGATACCACTGCGGGTATATTGCTGGGTTATTTTAATTTAAGGCTTTTTCTTGGTATACCCAAGTTATTGTTGATGTGCGGCACAGCAAAGTCTGTCTTGCTTGGGCGAGGTGAGGAGGCTCCGCCATGCTTGCGATCAGGTTCAGCTCAGTAGCAACTGAAAGCGCAGCGACTCGGCAAAGCGGCCGAATGCCCTGGCGAGCCATACCTGCCCGGCCGTATCGATGTGCAGCTGATCCGGAGAAAACACCAGCTCGATATGTCGCAGCAGTTGCGTGATCCGCGCATGCAGTTCGGCTTCGGGCAGCTGCCTTGGATCAGGCAGGCCAAGCAGTTCGGCAACCGTCTGCGACTGCACAAAGCGCAGTTGCCCCAGATCGATGCCGTCGATGCGCAGGCCATGACACCAGATCTCTGCGCACCGGATTGGCCAATGTCAGCCGGATGATCTTTCCCGCTGCCTGTGGGGCAACTGAGCTGGAACTGGATTGCATGGCAGCGATCTCCGGGAGCGGCAACTGTAATCCTGTCAGTATGCCCTGTTGCTGTTGCAGGGGCATGACGCTGGCTTAAGCGGCTGCGAGAAATCAGCGCACGATGCAGGTCAGTTACTGTGATGTTCCAGTACGAACCTGGCCCCGGCGTCTTCGCCCAGCAACTCGACCAGCTCGGGCAGCAGGCTTTGCAGCGTGCCGGCCAGTGTCCAGGGCGGGTTCAGGATGAACATGCCGCTGCCGTGCATGCCGAAACCGTCCCGCGCCGGCGTGCGTACCTGCAACTCGGCGCGCAGCCAGCCGTTGGCCGGCAGCTTTTTCAGCTTTTCCGGCATTTCGCGGGTTTCTGTGCGCCCCAGCAGGGGGTACCACACGGCGTAGATGCCGGTGGCAAAGCGCTTGAGGGCGTCGTCCAGTGCCGCCGGAACGCGCCGATAGTCATCCTTGACCTCGTACGGCGGATCGATCAGGGTCAATGCACGGCGTGGTTGCGGCGGCAGCACGCTTTTCAGGCTGTTGAAACCGTCAGCCTTGGCCATCTGCGCCCGGCGTCCCACATGCTCGAAATTGCCGGCGAGCAGCTCATGGTCACTCGGGTGCAGTTCGAACAGCTTGAGCCGGTCATCTTCGCGTGCGCATTGCAGAGCAAACCACGGTGAGCCCGGGTAGTGGCGCAGCTCGCTGCCCGGATTCATTGCGCGCACGGCGGAGACATAGCGCTGCAGCGGCTCGGATAGATTTTCGGCCTGCCACAGCCTGCCGATGCCGGTATTGAATTCGGCGTTTTTTGCCGCGAAGCCTTCGGTCAGCGCGTACAGTCCGGCACCAGCATGGCTGTCGATATACCACCAGGGCTTGTCCTTCTGGTTCAGGTAGTCGAGCAGCAGCAGCTCAATGCAGTGCTTGAGGACATCGGCGTGATTGCCGGCGTGAAAGGCGTGGCGGTAGCTGAGCATGACGGAAGCGGGGCTTGCAAAACAGCTATTTTAACGGAGCCGCGCCGCAACGGTGCGCTGATGTTTGGCAGAGGCAAGGTTTGACTTCTATGGCGGCTATCCCGGAGCAAGTGCTGCACGGCAATGACGCCGTGCAGCAGGTCATACGGTGGCGAATACTAGCTCGCGCCAGCACTCCACAGCGTGGCGAAGTCGATGGGCACGTCCGTATTGCAACCATACAGTGCAATGAACGCCGACTCGGTTTGCAACCAGCGCGCTGCGGCCTGATCCAGTGCCGGCTTGTTCAGAATCCGTTCGGGATGCGGGGGCAGACTGTGATTGTTTTTGCCATATAACCAGTGAAAGGACAGCGCGCGGGCGTATTCCAATGGCCTGTTGCCACGCTCATCGACCAGTTTGCGGCTCAGCTGCACGCTGGCTTCGACTTCAGCTTCAGTGACGCCCTCGCTGCGCAGCTGGTTCAGCGCTTGTGCTGTTTCCCGGGCCATTTTCGGGCACTGGTTTGGCGGACCGTTATAGGAGAACATCAGCACCGCGCCCTGACCCGACCCCAGATCGTAGCTGCTGTCCACACTGTAGCTCTGCCCGTTTTCAAAGCGCAGTACCTTGAGCAGCCGCTCGCGCACGATGCCCGAGAGCGCCTCCAGCAAATAGGCGTCGCTGGAATCGACGGATTGCGGGGTCACGATGCGCCAGTTCACATTGGCTTCTGTTCCACGTGAGAACAGCAGTCGCTCATCAGCGTTGGTATTCAGCGGCATCGGCTGAATGGTCTGTAGAACCGGACGGTGTGCCTGCAGCTTTAGCCCCCCCAGGTAGCGTTCGACCAGTGGCCGGGTCGCTTGCGGATCTGCCACGCCGGTCAACACCAGCCGTAGCCGCGACGGATCGCCAAACAATGCCTGTTGAGCCTGCTGCACCTCCCCCATCCACAGGGTGTTTTCTTCGCCGCGCAGACAACGCCACGGCCAGATTGGTTGCGCCAGTGATGCCAGTCTTGAGCCTAGTGCAGCACTGCCGCAATTATATTGCCCTAGTGCTGCAATTGGCTTTGCGTAAGGCGCCCAGTCCTGCGCCAGTGGTTGCAGGTTCAGGTACAACATCTGCAGCGCGGTTTCCAGATCGGCTGGGTTGGCGCGGCCGAAAAAGCCCGAGCTATCGGGCCAGACCGTGTATTGCAGTTGCACATCGTGGCCGGTCATCGCGTCGCGGAACTGGTTGAGCGGCATCGCTCCGGGCGAATTTTCCCAGTAATAGTGCCCCAGAGCCATTCCTGCCACGCGCAGGCGCTCTGGCAAAGCCAGCAGGCTGCCGGGTTCGCGCAGCGCGATCCCGATGTCTTCAGCGGGTTTGACGGGCTTTTGCCAGAGCACCTGCACGCCGTTGTCCAGTGTCCAGATGCCGCCATTGGCGACGTCTGTGCTGGCCACGATGTGGCCTGGCTCCGGCAGCGTGGGTAGCAGGATGGCTTTCGTGCTGGCCAGTTGCTGCGGTTCAAGCTTGGCCTCTTTGACTACCTTGCTGATACGCCGGACATCGTTGTCGTTGATGTAGCCGAAGTTGGCTGTACCCTTGCTGTCCACTTCAGCCAGCTGGCCGGGCGTCGTCATCAGCTCGTCCAGCGCCTGCTGCAGGCTGGCCGGGGTCAGTTTGGGCTGGTTTTCTTCCCAGTGCGCCAGCCACTGCTGCGGCGTCCAGCGCATTGCGCCCAGCATCGCCTCGTTGACCAGGATGGTGGCCCATTCTTCCCGACCTTGCGGTTTGCGTGCGAAGGCCTGCTGATTGGCCGTCATGATGCGCAGCTGTTCGTCGACTTCGGACTGGGTAAAGCCGAAACGGCGTGCCCGCTCCGCTTCGGTCAGGATAGCCTGCAGCGTATTCTCGGCCTGCCGTGATTTCGGTGTGGCCATCAGAGTCCAGCGTTGCACGGGGCGTGCTGCGGTATCCTGGCCGCTGAATATCTGCTCATAGCTGCGTAGCTCGGTATTGGCCGCTTCCAGTCGGCGCTGCACGATGGCGAGAGCCGCGGTGCGTTGCATGTCACGCAATCGACCCTGTTCGGTGCTGACGCCATCCCAGCGCTCCAGCCAGCTCCAGCTGACCACAGGGAGATTCATGCGACTGATCTCGTGATAGTTCGCAAATAGCGCCTGTTCCTGAAGATCCCGCAAGGCGGGGCGGGGCGCTGCAGCCGGGCCGGCAGGGATGGCAGCAAACTGCGTGCTAATCTGCTGGCTGACCAATTCCGGGTCAACATCACCGACGACGATCACCGTCATGCGCGGGGCCAGGTAGTTGCGCTGGTAAAAGCCCTGAATATCCTCGGCTTTGGCCGTTTCCAGAATGCCGATCTGTCCCGCGGGATTGTGTTCGCTCATGACCCGTCTGGCAAACAGGCTGTCGAGATACGTGTCCCAGTAATGCATGGCTTGCTGCCGCATGCGCCACTCGTCGATCACGATCTTGCGCTCGGCATCGACGCCAGCCTGGGTAATGCCGATGCCCCCAGCCCAGTCGGCCAGCAGTAACAGCGAGCGATCCAGATCAGCCGTTCTGGCGCGGAAGTGATACAGCGTTTCGAACTGCGAGGTGAAGGCATTGCTGTCCTGACCCCAGCGCATGCCCTGATTGTTCAGGTAGTCGATCACCAGGCCGTCCGGGAAGTGCCGGCTATTGCGAAACGCCATGTGTTCGAGAAAATGTGCCAGCCCGCGCTCGTTTGGTTGCTCGTCGAGCGAACCGGCTTTGACGAGAAGGCGGAATTCGGTAATGCCGGGGTCGGCCTCAACGCGCTTGATGACGTAATGCAGGCCATTGGCGAGTGTACCTTCGCGCAGGCTCTGATCTGTGTCCGCAGCGCTGGCGTTGCTGCTAGACAGCAGCAGGCCGAGCGCCAGCAGCGCGCAGTGAAATGCGTTCCCAAGCCGCCATGCGGCAGTGTGTTTGCCTAACAATTCGGCCATGTATGTTTCCTCAATGCAAAGGATGTGTAACAGGAGTCATGCTAGCCGAGCTTTACAGCAGCAAACATAAAGCTTACTGTGATTGATTATAAAGTTTTCTGGAATGGTCGGCGATGAATTACCGGCATCTGCATTATTTCTGGATGGTCGCAATGGAAGGGGGCATCAGTGCCGCCGCGCGCAAGCTGGGCATGACACCGCAGGCCATCAGCAGCCAGATCAGTACGCTGGAACAACAGGTGGGGCAGGTGCTGTTTACCCAGGTTGGGCGCAAGCTGGAGCTGACCGAGGCAGGACGCACCGCGCTGCATTATGCCGAGCGGATTTTCCAGCTGGGCGAGGAGTTGCAGCATGCGCTGGAGCAGGGCGGGGCCAGCCGCTCGCGGTTGAATGTGGGGGTGTCGGATGCGATTCCGAAAACGATCGCCCAGCAACTGCTCGCTCCGTTGGGGTCGGTGGCTACCCGGCTGGTGTGTGTCGATGGGGACAGGGATGAACTGATCGCCCGGCTGGCGCTGCATCAGCTGGATCTGGTGCTGTGCGATCGTGCGGGCAGCACCACCGAAGCCTTGAAATTGCAGAGCAAGCTACTGGTGTTTGCGCCCATCATGCTGCTGGGCACTGCTGAACTGGTCGCGCAATACCGCGATGGCTTTCCGCACAATCTGTCGGGTGCGCCCTTGTTGCTGCCTACCCGCAATGCGGCGCTGCGCGCGCAGATCGATGTGTGGATGGCAGAAAATCGCATCGTTCCGGATATTGTGGGTGAGTTTTCCGACAGTGCCCTGATGAGCGCATTCGCGCAGAGCGGAGCCGGCTTTTTCCCCAGCCCGGTGCTCGCTGCCGAACCGGCGACCACGGCCGGGCTGGTGTCATTGGGGCACCTGCCCGGCGTGATCGGGCACTATCACGTCATTTTCAGTGCCCGCAAAATCATGCATCCGGCGCTGGCGCGCTTGCTGGAGCTGGAGTCTGAAGCGGTCGCCTGATGGCTAACCATAGTGCAGCTCGCTGGCCTTGCCGCGGAACACGCGGTAGGCAAAGATCGTGTAGGTCGCAATCACGGGCAGCACCAGCACTGCGCCGTAGAAAATCACCTTGAGTGCCGCGGTGCTTGCGGCGGCCTGCCACAGCGTGAGCCGGTCGATCACCAGATAGGGGAAGACGCTGTAGCTCAGGCCATAGAAGGCGAGCAGCACGATGCCGACGACCAGCAGCAGCGGCAGGTGGCTCAGGCGCTCGCGTGCAGCGGCTTCACGTCTGGCCAGTCGCGGCAGCAGCAGCCACAGTGTGGCAAACAGCGCCGCGGTTGCGAGCGGCACCAGCGCCAGCAGAAAGACTGTCGGTAGCGCAAACCAGCGCTCGGCGATGCGTGCGCTTGCGAGCGGCGTGGCGATGGACACCAGGATGACCGCCGCGCCGGCTGCGTAGAGGCTGCGGCGAGCCCAGGCGATGGCGCGCAGCTGTAGCTGGCCTTCGGTTTTCAGGATTAGCCAGCATGCCCCAAGGAGTATATAGCCACCAGCCAGTGCCAATCCTGCAATTAGCGCCATACCCCATGCCATCGCACCGGGTGCAAAACCGGTGACAAAGCGGCCCAGCATCACGCCCTGTGCCAGCGCGGCCAGCAGCGATCCGGCGGCAAAGGCCTTGTTCCATGCGGACTGGTGTTCGTCGCGCGCCTTCACGCGGAAGTCGAAGGCCACGCCGCGCAGGATCAACCCCAGCAGCATGATTGCCACCGGCAGATACAGCTCGCCCAGAATGATGCCGTGCGCTGTTGGAAAGGCGACCAGCAGGAGGCCCACACCCAGCACCAGCCAGGTTTCGTTGGCATCCCAGAACGGGCCGATGCTGGCGATCATCGTGTCCTTTTCCGCCGCATCACCCAGCGGCAGCAAGAGGCCGACGCCAAGGTCATAGCCGTCCAGAATCACATACACCAGCATCGCCAGCGCCATCAGCGCGGCAAAAATCACGGGTAACCAGAATTCCATGTCACTCTCCCTGTGTGCTGGCAGTAATGGCCTTGCCGGCCATGTGGAACACGACGCTCACATACGCTGCCAGCAGCAATGCGTAGAGCAGCAGATACATGAGCAGTGTGCTGGCGACCATGCCGCCGGGCACCTTCGTCACCGCGTCGGCCGTGCGCAGCACACCCTGTACCAGCCAGGGCTGGCGGCCGATTTCGGCGACATACCAGCCGGCCACCGTGGCGATCCAGCCGCTGAAGGTCATCCAGACCAGTGCCCGAGCCAGCAGGGGGGGAAGCACGCGACGGCGGCAGAATTGCCACGCGCCCAGTATGCCGACCAGCATCATTGCGAGCCCGACACCGACCATGATCCGGAAGCTCCAGAACACCTTGGCGACCGGCGGGTGATCGTTGCCAAATTCATTCAAGCCACGGATTTCACCATTCAGCTCGTGCGTGAGGATGAGGCTGGCCAGCTTCGGGATGGCGATGCTGTAATCGTTACTGCGGGTTTCGCCGTTGGGCAGCGCAAACAGCTGCAGCGGCGCGCCACGCTCGGTGTGCCAGACGCCTTCGATGGCAGCGATCTTGGCTGGCTGGTGTTTGAGCGTATTCAACCCGTGCAGGTCGCCGAGAAAAGCCTGCAGCGGCGCCAGCACGGCGGCAATGATCAGCGCCGTTTTCAGTGCCGCCTTCACCCCCGCGGACTGGTCACCCTTGCCCCAGCGCCAGGCCGAGATGCCGGCAACCAGAAAGGCTACGGTGAGCGCCGAGGCCAGCAGCATGTGGCTCAAGCGATAGGGCATGGACGGATTGAAGATCACCGCCAGCCAGTCGGTCACTACCGCGCGGCCGTGGATCATCTCGAAACCGGCCGGCGTCTGCATCCAGGAGTTCAGTACGATGATCCAGAATGCGGATGCCGTGGTGCCGGCGGCGACCAGGAAGGTGGCGAAGGTATGCATGCGCTCTCCGACCTTCTGCCGGCCGAACAGCATGATGCCGAGGAAGGTTGCCTCCAGGAAAAAAGCGGTGAGTACTTCATACGCCAGCAGCGGGCCGGCAATGTCGCCGACCGTCTGCATGAAGCCAGGCCAGTTGGTGCCGAACTGGAAGCTCATGGTGATGCCGCTGACCACGCCGAGGGCAAAAGTCAGCGCAAACACTTTTACCCAGAAATAATAGGCATCGAGCCAGCCTGTATCGCCGCTGCGGCGGTAGGCTGTCTTGAACCACAGCAGCACCCAGCCCAGTGCGATGCTGATGGTGGGAAACAGGATGTGGAAGGTGATGTTTGCACCGAACTGGATGCGCGAGAGCGTCAGGACATCGAAATCCATGTCAGTCCTCCTTGCTGCGGCCAAGCCGGCTGGCTGCATCGACAAAACGGGTGACCTGCGTACCCAGCTTCAGCAGGCGCTCCAGCATCGCCGGGTCGAGTCGCTGCACCTCGCCAAACCAGGTCGTCAGCAGCTCGATGAGCTCGTGCATCTCGCGCATGCGGCGCTGCGCGTGTTCCTCGGCCGCGTCCTGCGGCTCCTGCAGCAGTGCTTCGCGCAGCAGCGACAGCGTCGGGTCGACCTCGCGCTTGCGTTTTTCCTCGGCCAGCGTGCGGAAGATTTCCCACACGTCGTCCGGCGTCGTGAAATAGTCGCGGCGGTCGCCCGGCAGGTGTACCAGGCGCACCAGCCGCCAGCTCTGCAATTCCTTCAGACCGATGCTGACGTTGGAGCGCGACATGCCCAGCTGCTCGACGATGTCGTCGGCGTTCAGCGGCTGCGGGCTGATGAACAGCAGGGCGTAAATCTGGCCCACCGTGCGGTTGACCCCCCAGCGGCTGCCCATCTCGCCAAAGTGCAGCACAAAGCGTTCATTCAGTGGTGTGAGATTCATGGCTTTCCAGTGTTTTTGTAATTTCAAGAATTTTTGAAAATACTAAACCTGAAGTTTGATCTCGCGCAAATTCTTTCGCTTGCTCGCAGCGTCACCAGTGGCTTGAACTTTGAAGGTGTGAATGTATTGCCTTGTATATTTTGAATTGCCTGGTTTACATGGCTATAGGTACATATGTATGCGGGGTAAGTGGGGGCGCTGTAAGTGTGGATGTTGCCATGGCGCCTGTACGAAGCAATGCCTGCAAAGGAATGAAGACTCCCTCTTCGGTCGGTCGCGGCGCATCTCGTACCGTGAATCCAGCTGCTGGCAGTTTTATTCTGCCGTGGCTGGCCACTGGCCACTGGCCACTGGCCACTGGCCACTTCGCGCTAGCGGCCAGGTAGGGGTAAAACCTTACACAGCTGTTTTGTTGTTTCCTGAATACATATTGTGACAATTCAGTTAAATAACTGCTCGGGTAATTATTACATAAGCATATGGCAATGTACTGGCGCGCCTGGGTTGTTAAGGCTGGCACAAAGTGGTATCTCGATTGGTATATGTATATAACCATACGAAATATAGAAATTTTGAGTAAGCATTATGTTGGGCATATTTGTTCTCTGATTACTCGCTTTGCTATGTCAGGAAGGCGCAATGACAGGCGGCTGGTCTTGAATTGCAGGCCGATATGACTCTGTAATAATCTCGCATTCAATATGAATATTTGGGCAAAAGCCCTGTGCGCAAGCGGGATGTTGTTGTCAAGTTGTTGAAATAAAAACAAAAATAACTTGGCTTTGTTGCGGTGTCCTGCATCGGTTTTCTTGGCCGATATTTTCATGCTGAGTTCTGGTGTTATTGCTGGTCGACTTTAAGGCCGGTTGGCGAACTGACAGCGTGAAGCTGACGGCTGCAACATGCTGTGCGCAGGGTGGCCATTGAACAGAATGCATCAGCGTCGATCATTTGCAATAACCTTACTTGGTCTTGGCGAGGCGGAAGTGCGCCTTGTGCGGAGCATCTGTGCCTTGACGGCAAGCCGCCAGCGCAGCTTCCGGGTTCTGGATGATCTGCAGAAGAGGGCGGACATCTTTATCGCGAATGCCGAATCCGCGGCCGTGCTGGATATCCTGCGCAGGCTCAACCGCCATAACCGCGTTCCGGTCATTTATGTTGCGCGCAACGAAATCGATCTGGGCGACTACCAGCTCAAGCGGCCAATGCTGCCTACGGCACTGCTGAAAATGCTGGAAACGGTAACGATCGCCGCACACAACTTCACGCCGGAGCTGGATCGCATTGGTGCTGCAGAGTTGCAGGGCAACGATCCGGAGAGCAACCAGCTGATCAATCAGGTGTTGTCCAGCAATTCGGCCAAGCAATTTTTCCGCGCGCTGATCATTGATGACAGTCCGACGGTGCGCAAGCAGCTTGAGCTCTTCCTCAAGCTGCTGGGTGGCGAGATCGACTGCGCCGAAACCGGTGAGGCAGGCATCTACCTTGCCTGCAACAACGATTACGACATGATTTTTCTCGATGTCGTCCTGCCGAATGTCGATGGGTATCAGGTCTGCAAGACCATCCGCAAGAACCGCGCAACTCGTGAGACGCCCATCATCATGCTCACCAGCAAGAGTTCGCCCTTTGATCGTGTGCGGGGCACGCTGGCCGGCTGCAGCACCTACCTGACCAAACCGGTCGACAGCACCCTCTTCAAGGAGGTAGTGCAGAAATACCTGCCACTGGCCGTCAATAACGATGCCTTCCTGCCGGCCTAGTGAGCACAAAGTGAATTTATACCTGAGGGTCAAACCATGAAAAAAGTACTTGTTGTTGATGATTCCCCGGCTGATCTGGCCAATCTGCGTACCATTTTTACCGACGTCGGCTGCCTGGTTTCCACCGCATCCACCGGCAGCGAAGCGGTCAAGAAAGCGCGCGCCGACAAGCCGAACATCATTTTTCTGGACATCGTGATGCCGGACATGGATGGCTATGAAGCGTGTCGCCTGCTCAGTGAAGAGCCGGCAACCAAGGATATCCCCGTGGTGTTTGTCACCAGCAAGGGGCAGAAGGCCGATCGTGTGTGGGGGCAGATGCAGGGGGCCAAGGGCTATGTGGTCAAGCCGTATTCCGCTGATCAGCTGATTGATCAGCTGAAAGCGCTGGCGTAAGCAATCATGGGAATGCCAGCTACGCTCCTGACCGGAAAGGCTCCCCAGCCTGCACCGGAGTCCGTCGTGCGCCGCTACGGCGTGATTACCGGGGGGCTGCACCTGTTACTGCCGCAGGAAGTGCCTTCGGAGTTGCTGCATGAGCAGGCGGTCAACCGCATCTTGCTGGCTCAGCCTGCCTTGCGCGGGGTCACCAATGTCCGTGGTGCCCTGTTGCCGGTGTTCGACCTTGCCCGGCTGCTGGCCATTCCCGATTCCAGCGCAGACAAGATTCTGATGCTGGGCAAACTTCCCGATGCCTTGGGATTGTTTGTTCATGATTTCCCGCATGCACTGACAGGATTGCAGCGCTGCGTTGATCCGGTCGTACCCCCGCTGTTACAGCCTTACCTGCAAGGCGCCTGGCTGCTTGACCGGGTGCAGTGGCTCGAAATCGATCTGCTGCAACTGTTCCGTGATCTGGCAAGACATGCCGCGCACAAAGAGTAAAGGACTCAAGTGATGAATTTGTACAAAAAACTGGTGCAGCGCCTTGATGCTGCACTGAATGAGCGCTCGGTTGCCTGGCGTACCCAGACCCTGTCCCGTGGAATCGTGGGTGGCTTTGCCGCACTGGGTGCCATTTACGTAGGCACCTTTGCTCTGGGCCAATATGCCGAGCATCGTCTGGAGCAGGTGAACCGCTTCGAGTTGTCGCTGAAATCCGCCGAAACCGAATACGTATTGACACGGCGTAATGAAAAAAACTTCTATCTGCCGTTCAAGACTGACAAGCCGCGCTATCTGAAGCAGCATGATGAGCAGACCGCCAAGTTGCGCAAGTCCATCGAGCAGGTGCTCGCCATGTCGCCTGACGAGGCCAGCGCCGAAAAAGCCCGTGAAATGTTGCAGGCGGTAAAGCTGTACAAGGATAAATTTGATATTTCCGCACGCAAGATGATCGAAGCGGGTTACTCCCCGGAGACCGGTCTGCACAAGCAGATGCGTGAAGCGATCAATACGCTGGAAGACAAGCTCGGTGACAATTCTGCTGAGCTGACCATTTCCAAGCTGCAACTGCGCCGTCACGAAAAGGACTTTATCCAGCGTGACGAACTGAAGTACAAGGAACAACACGTTGCCGAGCGTGCTGTTTTCATGGCAGCACTGGCGCGCTCAGCTCAGCCCAACAAGGAAGAAATTGGCCAGTTGTTCAACCAGTATGTAGTTGCATTTGATGCCTACGTTGAGGCTCAGTTGGCCGCGCGAGCTGCAGAAAAAGAGGCTAACAAGGCGTCGGATATTCCGGAGGAAGTACTGGAAAATCTGACCAAGGTGGCGCAATCTGCGATTGCCTCGCAAAAGGCGACAGGTAACCTGCTGTCGACCATTTCGCTGTCGGTATTTACCGTTGTTCTGGCCATCATTGCAGCGATGCTGACGCTGATGGTTACACTGATTGCCAAGGGGATTCGCCTGCCGGTGGAGCATCTGCACAATACCGTGGAGGCGCTGGCCAAGGGTGAGGATGTCCGTGCCGATATGGATCATCCGGATGAATTCGGTGAACTGGGCCGCTCGTTTGACCGCATGATTGAAGATCGTAATGCCGTACAGCGCGCGATCGTTGAGGAAAACGAACAGCTCAACGATGCCGTGTTGAATCTGCTGCAGGCCGTGGCAGTATTGGCCCGCAAGGATCTGACCCACAAGGTGCCGGTAACCGAAGATGTAACCGGCCCGGTTGCCGATGCGTTGAACCTACTGGCGTCCGAAACGGCGAAAGTATTGCAGCGCGTTTCCGATCTGTCCGCCGATGTGAGCCAGGCATCGCTGCTGGTGAAGGAACACAGTGACGAGGTGGTGGAAGTCGCCGAGAAGGAACGCGAGGAAGTCGAAAAGGCCGCCAAGGCGCTGACGCTGGCTGCGGAGTCGATGACCAAGATTGCCGCCGTCGCCCGCAGTGCCAACCAGTCGGCCGAGCAGGCAATGAAAACGACACGACAGGCGCTGGAAACGGTAAACACCACGGTTAGCGGCATTAACAATACCCGCGAAACCATCCGTGAAACCGAAAAGCGCATCAAGCGCTTGGGTGAGCGTTCGCAGGAAATTTCGCTGGCAGTAAACCTGATCAACTCGATCTCGGAACGTACCCACATCCTGGCGCTGAACGCTTCGATGCACGCCGCGTCCGCGGGTGAAGCGGGGCGCGGCTTTGCTGTGGTTGCCGATGAGGTTCAGCGTCTGGCGGAAAATGCCCGTCAGGCGACCCAGCAGATTTCATCGCTGGTGCATAACATCCAGGCAGATACCGCTGAAACGGTCAGTGCCATGAACCAGGCCATCGAGCAGGTGGTGGCGGGCTCGCGTCTGGCGGAACAAGCCGGCCAGCAGATGGAAGTAACCGAACAGAACACGGCGCAGCTGGTGAGGGCGGTACAGCAGATTGCTGCGGCGTCCGAAGCTCAGGTTCGGGTGAACCGTGATCTGGTGGTGCGTACCGAGGCCATTAATGCCTCCACGCAATACACGAACGAAAAGCTGAAAGAACAGGCACAGCATACCTATAGCCTCGTTGAGTACGCCCGCGGCCTGCTGTCTGCCGTTCGCGTATTCAAGCTGCCGGGCTGATGCGCAGAGGCGCGGGGGGCGGCTTGGCTCCCGTACTGCCCTTCAACCGTTCTCGATGCAGAAATGCCCCGAGCGTCGTTTGCGAAATGCCTGAGGTAGGTGCTGCCCAATAGGGCGAGCCGGCTCGGGCGACTGCATTTGTTCTCTACCGTCACCGGTGCCAGGCCGGTGCGAGTAATCCGCGTATTCCACAAGGGGGCCCAGTGCTCGCTGAATCGTCTGCTGCAATTTTGGCAGCACTAGCTACTGCCATTGATCATTATCACCAGGCTGCCACGGCCGAAGATGCTGCGCTAGCGCTGCGCGATGCCGTCCGTGTGGTGAACCAGCTGGGATCGCTGGCTGAAGATGTTGGCCAGATTGGTTTCTGCAGTTACTGCAGCATGCTGGGTGAGCAGCTCGGGCTTGTTGCCAGTCAGGGGGGCAGCCGAGTTTCTGCCGCCATGGTGTCGGTCATGGGGGCTTATCTGGGCAGTCCATCGGAGCAAACCCGCGCGGATTTGCTGGCGGTGCTGGCTGATCCATGCTGGAGCAGCCCGCTGGGGCACGATGACCTCCTGCTGATGGCTCAACTGCTGACGCTGGATATGTCCCTGGCTGAGGATGCTGGGGCAGGTGTGTCTGGCGCAGTGGAAGATGCCATACTGGACACTGTTCTGCTTGGCGATGTTCCGCAAACGCCTGATGACGGCGGTGAGGCCGAATTGCTGGCCTCGTTGGCAGAGCTCGAAGCCGAGGCGGCCACTGCCGCGCATGAATTGTTCGATTCCTTCGGATTGATTGATGACATTGCGGCATTGCTGCGTCAGGACTGGCATCGCCAGAGCCTTGCAAAAGCGCTACAGGCCTTGTCACTAGCTGCCCGCCATCAGCAGCAATTGGCTCTGGATTCACTGTGCCAGCATCTGGACAAGCTCTTGGAAGTTCGGGCCTGCCGCTGTCGCGAGCAACTGTCCGAACAGTTGCCCCTGCTGTTGCTGGATGCCGTGCTTGGCGACGCAGGTTGCGTTGCGGGGCTTTGGCAGCGGGCGGACGCCCTTTTTGCCGAGCAGTCTGATGCCGATTGCCTGGTTGACGTCGCCAACTGCATGGCTCCAGTCGCGCCGCAGGATACTGCTGCGAGCATGGTCGTTGCGACCGATGCTGACGATCCCGCTGTAGCGGAAGACATGCTCGCGATTCTGATTGCCGAACTGGATGACATTAATAGCCAGTTGCCGGCCCTGCAGGGGGGCGACAGTGGCCAGGAGTTGCTCGCGGAAATGCGCGGTTTGCTTGGCCGTCTTGAGGAAGTCTGCCGTGGTATAGGCATGCAGCCGCTGGCGGAATTGCTGGCGCTGATCGCGCAATCGCTGCACAGTAGCGATGTGGCAAGCCGCGATCTTGGCGAGAGCCTGTTACTGCTGCCATTCCGCCTGGGCCAGTATTGCAGGAATCTGCAGGACGAGCAGATTGTTGACGCACTGCTGGGCGGGCTGCCACTCACCGCAGCACCCAACTCCGCAATATTGGATGCATTGAAGCACCGTCTGCTGGCGCAGCCGCTGATGGCGGCCCAGCTGGCTGATCTCCCGCTGCGGCAGAAAGTGGCGCAAGCAGCCGATGTATCACTGGCTATTCCTGAAGATGTGAATCCGGAGCTGATGGAAGGCTTGCTGCAGGAGTTGCCCGTGCAGGCCGCCGCTTTTGCCCAGGCCATGCAGAAACTGGCAGCCGGGCAGGGTGCTGCAGCCGATATCGAGCTCGCCAAGCGTGCTGCACACACTCTCAAGGGGGCCGCCAATACGGTGGGGGTCGCCGGCGTTGCCAATCTGACTCACCATCTTGAGGATGTACTGATTGCCCTCTCGGAGCACGGGCGAATGCCGGGGCAGGAAATGGCCATGCTCCTGACCGAGGCGGGTGATTGTCTCGAGAACATGGCCGAGGCATTGATGGGCATTGCGCCTGCACCAGCCGACGGTCTGGCCGTTTTGCAGCGAGTTCTGGATCTGGCCAACGCGATTGACTGTGACGGTATTCCCGCTGCTCTGCCACTTGCCGATAGCCGGGCAACACCAGAGTCTGCCGCCGTGGTTGCGGCCGAGCCCCCTCAGGAGCAGGCAGAAGCCATGCTGCGCATTCCGGCCGCACTGGTTGACGAAATTCTTGGCCTGCTGGGCGAATCGATTGTCTCGGTGGCACAAATGCGTGAACTGCTGACACAAGCCAGGGAAGTCAACCGGCGCATGCGCATGCAGAACCAGAATGTTCAGCAGCTGGTGGCTGATTTCGAACAGCGGCTCGAGGTACGCGGCCAGGGTAGTGCCTTGCTGGCTGCGAACCAGGAATTCGATGCGCTGGAATTTGAAAGCTACAACGAATTGCACTCGATTTCGCGGCGGCTCACCGAGGCCAGCACGGATTCGCGTGAACTGGGGCTGGAAACGGAAAGTCTCTATCAGCGTCTGGGCGAAGCCATCGAAATGCAGCACAAGCTGCAGGTCAGCAACCAGGAGGTGGTAATGCGTACGCGCATGGTGCCGGTTAGCACCATCGAGGCCCGCCTGCAGCGCGCCGTGCGACAGACTTCGCGTCTGCTGGACAAGGATGTGGCCCTGATCGTACAGGGCGAACAAACCCTGATCGATAGTCATCTGCTCAACACGATTGTTGATCCACTCATGCATGTGCTGCGCAATGCCGTCGATCATGGCATCGAGAATCCCGCAATCCGCCTGCACGCAGGCAAGGATGAACAGGGCCGGATCTGCTTGTCCTTTGCCCGTGAGGGTAATGCAATTGTGGTGCGCTGCAAGGATGATGGCGGCGGCCTGGATCTGCCGGCAATCCGGCAGAAGGCCGAGAGGCTGGGGCTGGTCGGGCATGATGCAGTTCTCAGTCGCACTGAAACCGCGCGCCTGATCCTGCGGCACGGTTTTTCGATCCGCGACGAAGCCAGCCAGGTTTCCGGGCGCGGCATCGGGATGGATATCGTGCTGTCGACGGTCAATGCGCTCAAGGGTAACCTGATTCTGCATTCCGAGCAGGAGCAGGGCTTGCTGGTCGAAATGCGCTTCCCAGTTTCACTGGTTGCCAGCCATGCCCTGCTGGTTGAGTCCCAGCAACACCGGATGGCGATTTCAACCAGCGGCATTCTTGACTTGATCTATTACGATCTGGCTGATGTCCACAGCGAGAATGATGGAGGACGCGCGATCAGTGTCGGCGAGCAGCGCGTGCCGCTGATCGAGCTGGAAAAACTCTTCGGCTTGCCGGTGCCGGCAATCAGCGCCCAAAAGGCTGGCTTGCCAGCGATCGTGTTGCAGCTGGATTCGGGGGCATTGAAGGCCGTGCAGGTGCAGCGTGTCATCGATTCGCGCGATATCGTGCTGAAGGATCTCGGCCAGTTTGTGCCGCGCATCCCCGGTGTACTGGGCGCAACCGTACTGGGCGATGGTAGCGTCGCAACGGTGGTTGATCTGCGCGAATTGCTCGATAGTGAATTGATTGCGCTGAACGCGCTGGCAGCCGCAGGTCCGGATGCCGATGCGCCGCAGCTGCCACGGGCGTTGGTGGTTGATGATTCGATCTCTGCACGCCGAGCGACTACGCAATTCATGCGCGACTCAGGCTTTGAAGTTCGTTCGGCACTGGATGGTCTGGATGCGATCGAGCAGCTGGAAAACTGGCAGCCCGATATCGTACTGGTCGACATGGAGATGCCACGGATGAATGGCCTGGAGCTGGCCGCGTATTTCCGCACGCAGGAGCATCTGCGGCAGATCCCGATCATCATGATTACCTCGCGCTCGACCGAGAAACACCGCCGTCAGGCAGAGCTTTCAGGTGTTTCGCGCTATCTGGTGAAGCCCTTTCAGGATGAAGTGCTGATCACCCAGGTCATGGATCTCATGCAGCAGACCGGCTCGCCGGCTAGGGCGCTGGCGGTATAAGTCAGCACCCGTACCCAGCTCTGGGCCCGTGCCATCGCAGAGCAGGTTTATGGCCGGGCAAACGTCTGTCGCGCGGCAGTCACCCGCGCGCGGATCACGCAGTCGGCAGCGTGATCGTTGACCAGCCCCATTGCCTGCATCAGCGCATACATCGTCGTTGGCCCGACGAATTTCCAGCCCCGTTTTTTCAGGGCCTTGGACAGCGCCAATGATTCGGGCGTTTGCGCAGCAACTTGCGGGCCGGGGGCGGCCTGCGGCTCGTAGCGCCAGAAAAACGTTGCCAGCGAGCCGGCTTCGTCAACCAGCTCCAGCGCACGCTGCGCATTATTGATCGTCGCCTCGATCTTGCCGCGATGGCGCACGATGCCGGCATCCGCCAGCAGCCGCGCCACGTCGGCTTCCGTATAGCTTGCAACGATGCGGAAATCGAAACCGTCAAAGGCCCGGCGGAAGTTATCGCGCTTCCTGAGAATGGTGAGCCAGCTCAAGCCCGACTGGAAACCCTCCAGACACAACTTCTCGAACAGCCGCACGTCGTCCGCCACCGGATAGCCCCATTCATGGTCGTGGTAGGCGAGGTAGTCTGGTGCCGCGCCGCACCAGCGGCAGCGGGGGAGGTGGTCGGGGGCGAGTGTCGTCATGTCGGTAGCGGAGAATGAGTGGGGGATAAATGCTGTGCAAGCAGCTCATGAATCTGGCGGGATGCGAGTTCGGCCTGGCGGCTGAGCGGCCATTCCTTTCTGCGTACTAACCAGAGCGTGTCGGATACAGGGTGGCTTTGTGGCCACAGCGTGATGGCTTGCTGATCATGAAATGCGTCGATGGCCAGGCGGGGCAGAATGGCAAACCCCATGCCTGCTGCAACCGGCTGCAGGATCATGCCGATCTGATTGATGAAACCGCGCTGCGGCAACTCGGCCAGCCGGCGGCCGGGGAATGCCCGGGCCAGCCAGCGCGTGGCCATGGCCTCCCCGTCCGGATGGCCAATCCAGCCCAGTTCGCGGAGGTTTTCCCAGCTGGCCGCCGGCTTTGCTGCCGGCAAGGCCAGGCACAGCTCTTCCTTGCCCAGCGCCTCGCAAAGCAGATTGGGTGCAGCAGGTGGCAGGGTGACAATGCCCAGCTCGACGTCCTGCGCCAGCAGTGCTTGAGTCACGCTGGGCTCGGGGGCGAAGCGCATCTCCAGCGTGATGTCCGGGTGCTCGCGCAACCAGGCCAGCAAGCGGGGATAGAGTATCAGACCAACGCTGCCCGGAGTGGCCAGCCGAATCGGGCCACGCACCGGCCCTTCGGCCTGCAGTGCATCGCGCAGGCGGCTTTCGGCAATCCCGATTTGCTCGGCATAGTGTAGTACGGCCAGCCCGCGCGGCGTCAACTCCTGCCGGCGCCCGTTGCGCACAAACAGCCGGCCGGTCTGCGCCTCGAGCCTGGCGATATGCTGGCTGACTGCGGCCTGGGTCAGATTGAGCTGCTCTGCCGCCTGCGTGTAGGTGCCTGCGTTGACCACAGCGAGAAAAGAGCGCAGCCAGAGTGGGTTAACCATAATGAATTTTTATGTTTTCCATTACTTGATCTCGGTTCTTGTTATTCATTGCCCAGAATAAACTGGTGCTACCGATTTGAACAGGAGCCAGCAATGCAGACCCAGACTTATCCACGCAATTTCTCGCACATCGGCCTTACCGTCACCGATCTGGACGCCGCCGTACGTTTCTATACCGAAGTGATGGGCTGGTACCTGATCATGCCGCCGACCACCATTACCGAAGACGATTCGGCCATCGGCATCATGTGCAACGACGTATTCGGGCCGGGCTGGGGATCATTCCGCATCGCCCACCTGTCCACCGGTGACAAGATCGGCGTAGAGCTATTCGAGTTTCCCCACAGCGAGCGCCGCGAGAACAATTTCGAATTCTGGAAGACGGGTGTGTTCCATTTCAGCGTGCAGGATCCGGATGTGGAAGGGCTGGCCGCCAAGATTGTCGCGGCCGGTGGCAAGCAGCGCATGCCGGTGCGCGAGTACTATCCCGGGGAAAAGCCGTACCGCATGGTCTACATGGAAGATCCGTTCGGCAACATCGTGGAAATTTACAGCCACAGCTACGAGCTGACTTATTCGGCAGGTGCGTATCAGGCGTGACTTTTCGCTGCCCTATGGGTATGTTGCCAAAGCTGATTCATATCAGGGGATGTGCGGCCATATCCAGTTGGGTATGAGGTGTGGCGGGCTCGCTTTCCCTCTGCCAGCGCGAATGTTCCTGCGGGTGTTCTGCCCCCACGGTGCCTGGCCGCCGCCCCCTATGCAGCCATTGCCAGGGGCGGGTTGTCGCGCGCGGATACCTAGCAAGTTGCAGGAAATTCTGCCGCATTTTCTGCCCGCGGCCATGACGCTGATCCCCGTGCTGTGATAGCGTCGCACCCTGCCAAAGACGACCGAAAGGAAGCCCTCATCATGACCCTTGCCATCCCCGCCGAGCTGATCACGCTGGCAGGCCAGCTAGCCGACGCCAGTGCCGCCGCCATTCGCCCGCTGTTTCGCAGTGCCTTTGCCATTGATGACAAGTCGGATGACAGCCCGGTAACCGTGGCTGATCGCGAGGCCGAGCGGGTCATGCGTGCGCTGATCAATGCGTTGCGTCCGCAGGATGGCATCATCGGCGAGGAGTTTGGCGCGGAGCGCGCGGATGCCGAATGGGTATGGGTACTCGATCCGGTTGATGGCACCAAGTCCTTCACCGTGGGCCGTCCGCTGTTTGTGACGCTGATTGGGCTGCTGCATCGCGGTGTGCCGGTGCTCGGGGTGATCAATCAGCCGATCACCGGCGAGCGCTGGCTGGGCGGGGAGGGCGTGCCGACCACGCTCAATGGTGAAGCGGTGACGCTGAATGAAACCCGCGAGCTTGCCTGTGCCCGCATTGGTAGTACGGGGCCGGAGTATCTCTCTACAGGCCTTGCAGCATTTGAAGCGCTGGCCAATACCTGTCGCTACAAACTATGGGGCGGTGATGGTTATCTTTATGCGCAGGTCGCCAGCGGCTGGCTGGAAGTGGTGGTGGAGGAAGGCCTGAAGCTGCATGACTTTGCCGCGCTGGCGCCGGTGGTGAATGCCGCCGGGGGCAAGATGACCGACTGGCAGGGGCGGCCACTGACCATCGCCAGCGCCGACACTGGCCGCGTGCTGGCAGCGTGCAATCCGGCACTGCACGCGCTGGCCTTGCCCGCGATGCAGGTGATTGACTGAGCGTGATGATGCCTGACCGGCAAAGCTGACAAAACCGCTTGTCTCTTCCTGCGCCTTGGCAGCAGATTCTGATTTACGCCGCGAAATCAGCCGCCTATACTCGTCCGAGCCTGTAAGCTTACAGCTTGCAGGCCGGCCAGACCCAGTTTCCGGATACAGGAGACAGGCCTTGCTGCAGCAACAATTCCAATAATCGTTGTGTGACAAACCCGCAACGCCCGGGAGTGGCGGGAGGGTGGAGGATGAGAGCAATGAAAGTACGCAAGATGAGTCTTGCCGTGCGCGGTATCGCTTTGGCCGCGTTTATGGCCGGTGGTGCCAGCCTGCTGAATGCAGCGGTGCCCGGATGGTCGGGCAGCAAGATCGCCATGGGCGGGGTGATCAACGGCGGTGACGAAGCAGTGCTGCTGCAGCAGCGCCCGGTGGATGCACTCTTCACCTATGCCGGCATCGGCGGTGATGGCGACCGCACCCGCATCATTACGCTGGACACCAAGATCGACAAGATCATGAAGCAGATCCGGGCGATGGAGAGCAACCTCGCCGGGGAAACCTTCATGCCGACCATCGTGTTCTACACGGTCGACGCCAGCTCCAGCACCTACACGGCCAAGCTGGATCTGAGCAATGACAGCACCAATCACTACCTGCGCAATCACTACATCAACCTGATCAGCATGGCCAAGCAGCTGCAGTCCTACAAGGATGCCAAGCATCCGGTACCGGCGACGCTGCTGCTGAACCCGGATTATCTCGGCGAACTGCAGAAGCAGTGCGAGCCGACCTACTGCGACATTCCCTTTGACATGGCCGTGCCGGTAGCATCCGGCCTGACCGAGGCCTTCGATTATCTGGGGCTGGACAAGTCGCAGATCCCCGCGCAGTTCATGGCGGGCAACACGACCATTGCCGAATACAACCAGTCGGTCAGCTGGCTGGTGCGCCAGTTCGGTCCGGATATTCCCTTCGGCTGGCACGTGAACGTGTGGGCAGGGGACAAGCGCGGTCACGGCTGGCTGCAACTGGCCAGTACCACGCCGTCGATGGTGCCGGAGCATGTGACTGCCGTGAGCAACTTCCTCACGCAGATGAAGGTGTATGGCAATACCAACACCGCCTGGCTACCGGATTTCATCGCTTTCGACAAATGGGAACGTGATGCATTTGATGCGAGCCAGAGCGGCCTGCCTGTGCGCGGCGGCTATCTGTACAACGCGCCGGTGATGAATGCCTATCTCGATTACGTGAAGGGCGTTTCGGCTTCGGTCGCGCGTCCTGCGATGCTGTGGCAGATCCCCGGTGGGCATCTGCAGACAACGGGTGATGTCGATACCCGTGGCGACCACGGCTCGGCTGAGCCGGACTGGATTCTCGGTAATCCGGCGGTCGACCAGTATCTGTCGAATGTGCTGCCCTATATCGCCAACACCGCGATGCCGGACCCGACCACCAGTACCAATGTCTACTACCAGGGTGGGGCCAAGACGGTAAAAGCGCATCTGACCTGCCCGGCCTCCGAGCCGACCTGCTGGCAGACCGGACACCTCAACAAGCTGAAGGATGCCAATGTGTTCTCGGTGCTGTGGGGCGGTGGTTCGACCACATCGATTGCCGGCACCGCAAACGTCAAGGATGACGGTGGTTGGCTGTTTGCCCGCATCAAGGCGCTCGGGCTCAATAACGGCACTGGTAGCAGCGCGGCGATTCCGACGCCTGCCCCCACGCCGACCCCGGTGCCCGGAAGCAACTGCACGGCCTGGCAGAGCACGGTGGTATACAACGCCAACGATTGTGTGACCTACAACGGCGTCAATTACAAGGCGCAGTGGTATACGCAGGGCGACAATCCGGCGAGCAATTCCGGTGGACAGTATGACGGTAAAGTGTGGCTGATCCTGTCTGCGGCTTCGCCGACCCCGACCCCGACCCCGACGGCAACACCCACGCCTACCCCAACCGCAACGCCCACGCCCAAACCGAGCGCGACCCCCACCCCGACTCCAACTCCAACGGCTACACCTACACCAAGTGCGACGCCGACGCCGACACCGACACCGACACCGACACCGACGGCGACTCCGAGTCCAAGCGTTACTCCGACAGGGACGGTGGCAGCTTGCTATGCCGCTTGGAGTGCATCTGGCACCTATCTGGCCAATCAGACGGCCAGCTATGGTGGCCGCAATTACAGCGCCAAGTGGTGGACCAAGGGTGACGTGCCGACCGATTCCGGCGCCTGGGGCGTCTGGAAAGACCTGGGTATCTGCCGCTGATGAACGGCTGCAGCGTGACTCGCTGACGCGAGTTGCGCAGCAGCATTCCATTTCCATGATCGGCTGACGCGGTGCAATCTTCCCCGCCGCGGCCGGCTGGCGATCTGCCGGCCTGTCAGCACCCCGTCGCTGTTCAGGGGGCTGATTGCCTGGTTCGGATTTGACTCCGCCGGCTGGCATAGCGGCCAGCATCCGCCGTCGCCTGACGACTATTGATGGAGCACTATTATGAAAATTCGCATGCGAACCACTGCAGCTGCCTGCCTGGTTGCCCTTGGGTCACTCGCCCCGTTGCCATATCTGGCCGGCGTTGCCCAGGCCGCCAGCGCCTGGCAGGAAGGCGTGACCTACACCGCAGGCACCGTGGTGACCTACAAGTCCAATGACTACAAGGCGCTCGTGACTCACACCGCCTATGTTGGTACCAACTGGAATCCGGAAGCATCACCTACGCTTTGGGGGTTGATCGGGCCGAGCAGTGCAACTCCGACCCCGACGGCAACTCCTACCCCAACAGCAACTCCTACCCCGACAGCAACTCCTAGTCCTACTCCGACGGCAACCCCTGCTCCGACGGTAACGGCTACTCCTGCACCAGCAGCAACGTGCTATGCGGCCTGGAAATCCGGTACCGCCTACGTGTCGCCAAACCGTGTGACCTACAATGGCCGCAACTATGAAGCCAAGTGGTGGACGACTGACACGCCGAGCAATTCCGAATGGGGCCCGTGGAAGGATCTGGGCTCCTGCACAGGCAGTACCGCAACGCCTACGGCAACACCCACGCCTACGGCAACACCCACGCCTACGGCAACACCCACGCCTACGGCAACACCCACGCCTACGGCAACACCCACATCCACAGTAACGCCCACACCGGCTGTGACAGCAACTCCGGTGCCGACGGCCACCCCGAGCCCCTCGCCCGTTGCCTCCTACAAGCCGCAGATTACGTATGTTCCGCAGCCCTCAGGCTACCCGAGCAGCAGCCAGTTTGCCGCAGCCGAACAAGCGCTGGCGACCGGTGTGGGCAGTGATGCCGGTACGCTTGAACGTATCCGCGCCGCCTTGCGCGTGCGCCCGGATAGCGAGGTCGAGGCGGTTCTACCGGGGCGTGCCGCCAATCCGGATAATGTGCTGCGCGTCGAGCGGGTGCTGCCGCAGGCCAAGTTTGACCAGCTGTTGCCGGTGCGCAACGTTGCTTATACCTACACCAATCTGCTGCGGGGTGTCGCCAAATTCCCGGCGTATTGCGACAACTACACCGATGGGCGCAACGCCGATGCCATCTGTGCCAAACTGCTCGCGACGTCGCTGGCGCACTTCACCCAGGAAACCGGCGCCAGCTGGTCAACACTGACCCCGGCTGGCGTGAAGGCCTATCCGGACAATTACAACGCGGTGCTGGCGACCATGCCGCAGGACACGCCAATTCCGACCTGGAACCAGGCGCTGTGGTATCTGCGCGAAATGGGTTACAACGAGGGCTCGGCAATCGGTGCCTATCAGGATTGCTACAAGGGCGCAGGCAGCTCGATCTGGGGCATTTTCTATCCCTGCGGGCAGAATGCCCAAGGTAAAAACCTCGACTACTTCGGCCGTGGTTCCAAGCAACTGTCGTACAACTACAACTACGGCCCGTTCAGCAAATCGCTGTATGGCGATGTGAACGTCCTGCTCGACAATCCGGGCAAGGTTGCCGATACCTGGCTCAACTTCGCCTCGGCAATCTGGTTTGCCGTCTACCCGCAATCGCCCAAACCGCCGATGACCTGGGTGGTCGATGGTACGTGGAAGCCCAATGCCTATGATGTGTCGCAAGGCTTGCTGCCGGGCTTTGGCGCGACCATCAACATCATCAATGGTGGCATCGAGTGTGGTGGAGGCAGCGATGTACAGCAGGCCAAGAACCGTATCGCGGCATACAAGGAATACGCCAAGGTGCTGAATGTCGACATCAGCGGCGAGCAGCTGTCCTGTGCCAACATGCGGCCGTTCTCGGAAGGCTCCGCGGCAGCGACCAAGACCTATCTCGACAAGAACTGGGGCTATAACGCCGCCAATCCGAATGGTGCCAGCTACGCCTGCAGTCTGGTGGCTTATCAGACCCCCTTCTCGATTGCCCAGCCGGGTGATTATCAGTCCTGTGTGGATTACTTCTTCCGCGGCAAGGTTCTCTTCAATGGTCAGGTGACCGTGGACAATACCAAGTAATTGCGATTGTCTTCACCCATCAGACGGGCTTCTTCGGGAGCCCGTTTGGCTTTGGCACTGGTGAAGAGGCGTGCCAGCGCTGCTCTGCAGCATGGTTCTGCAATCGTCCGCGCCTTGCCTGACAGCGGCTTCGACTTCTTGTACGCTTGCGGCTTACATGACTTTTTGCAGGAGCTGTTATGTACCCACTAAGCAGTGTGTCCGAACTGCAAACCCGTCTGGGTGCGCCGGAACTGGTGATCGTTGACTGCCGGCATGAGCTGGCCAATCCGGCCGCCGGGCGTGCGGCCTACCTTTCGGGGCATATTCCCGGCGCGATTTTCCTGCACCTCGATGAGGATCTGTCTGGCCCGATGAACGGTCGCAATGGCCGTCATCCCTTGCCCGATGTGCGTACTCTGGTGCAGAAACTGGCCGCAGCCGGCATCGGCAGGGACAGTCACGTGGTTGCCTATGATGCAGCTGGCGGCCCGTTTGCCGCCCGGCTATGGTGGTTGCTGCGGTGGTTGGGACTGGGCGATGTTCAGGTGCTGGATGGAGGCTGGCCGGCCTGGCTGGCCGCCGGCGCACCGGTCAGTACGGCATTGCCACCGGCACAGCAGACTGATCTGCGTGCGGAGGCCGATTGGTCGCGCGTTGTGACTGCAGATGAAGTCGAAGCCAATCTGGCTGTGCCTCAATTCACGCTGGTTGATGCCCGCAGCCCCGAACGCTTTGTCGGCATCGGTGAAACGCTGGATCCGGTGGGTGGCCATATTCCGGGAGCCCGAAACCGCTTCTTCATGCATAACCTGCAGGCGGACGGCCGCTTCAAACCGGGCGCCGAACTGCTTGCCGAGTGGCTGGGAGTGCTGGGGGAATGCGCGCCGGAGACCGTGGTGCATCAGTGTGGCTCGGGGGTGACCGCCTGTCATAACCAGCTGGCGCTGGCCGTTGCCGGCCTGCCGCAAGGCCGGCTGTATGCCGGCTCCTGGAGCGAGTGGTGCAGTGACCCGCTCCACCCGGTCAGCACCGAGCCGCCTCCCGACCGCTAGACAAAGCTGGCTTTCTGCGGCCGATCTGATTCAATGAAAGGTAGCTTGCCGGCAGGAGGAGGGCTGAGGATGAATACTGCGCATTTATTCCGGTGCATGGCAGGGTTGCTGGCCTGGCTGGTGATCCTGCCGGTCTGGGCGGCCCAGAGCATTACCCTGACTCTGCAGGAGTACCCGCCTTTCATGGGTAAGGATCTGCCGTATCAGGGTTTGCTGACCCGGGTCGTGGTGGCGGCGTTTGCCCAGCAGCATATTGCCGTGAAACTGGAATCCGTACCGAATAACCGTGCGATCGAGGCACCACGACGGGGTCTCTACGATGGCAGTTTCGGCTGGGCTCGTTCACCCGAGCGGGAAAAGGATCTGTTCTACACCGAATCCGTCATGGCGTTGCGCATGGTGTTCTGCCAGCGCAAAGGGGAGAGCTACCCCTGGCAGACACTCGAGGAGCTTGCGCCTTATCGCATCGGGGCGACCAGCGGCAATTATTACTCGGACGATTTCACCAATCTGCAGAAAAGTGGTGTGTTGCAGGTGGATTTTGCCGGCAGCGATGTGGCTAATCTGCGCAAGTTGCTGGGCAAGCGCATCGACCTTTTTCCGATTGATGCCGAGGTCGGCCCCTATCTGATGGCGACCAATCTCGCGCCCGAAGAAACCACACAGTTGAGCTGCCAGGACAAAGCCTACTGGACGGCGCCATTGCATGTGGTGATCAGCCGGCAGCGGCAGGATGGAGGGCAACTGGTGCAGCAGTTCAATACGGGACTGGCCAAGCTCAAGCAGAGCGGTGAATTTGCCCGCATGCTGGATGAAACCCGGCGCCAGATCAATCAGCAGGCTCAGTAGCGGCTCACCTTGGTTACTGCAATAATCACACGCCCTGATTTCTTGCTAGTTCACATAGAACAGCACGCTGACAAACTGGCAGATGCTGCCGGCGAGCACGAAGAGGTGCCAGATGCCATGCCCGTGGCGGATGTGCTCGTCGTTCAGGAAAAAAAAGATGCCCGCGCTGTAGATCAGGCCCCCTGCCAGCAACCAGATCAGGCCAGGTGTGGCCAGGTTGCTGATCAGTGGGCCGGCAGCCAGCACGATCAGCCAGCCCATCGTGACATAGATCAGCATTGACCATAGCCGGGTGCGTTGCCCGATCAGCAATTCCTGGGCGATGCCGATGAGCGCCAGTCCCCAGTTGATGCCGAACAGTGTCCAGCCCCAGACACCGTGCAGCGTGACCAGCGTAAATGGCGTGTAGCTGCCGGCGATTAGCAGGTAGATCGCGCAGTGATCCAGGCGCTGGAAGAATGCCTTGTGGCGCCCGGAGGCACCGTGGTACAGCGTCGAGCACAAGTACAGCAGAACCAGTGTGCTGCCGTAGATGCTGAAACTGACCAGTTGCCAGATGTCTCCCGCAAGGCTGGCGCTGACCACCAGTGCGGTCAGGCCGCTCAGGGCCAGCAGGGTGCCACCGAGGTGGCTGAAGAAGTTGAAGCGCTCGCCGTAATGCATGACGGTTCCTTGGGACAGGGCGTCATCATGCGCGCTTGCGGCAGGGTTGGCTCGGCACTATTTACAGCGCGACTGGGGAACTATGCGGCAGTGTCCACTGGCGCGAAGCGCGCAACAGTCTGGCCGGCAACCTCAACGGTCTCGATGAACATCGCATACGGACGCACCCACAGTGCGCCTTCACCATACCGCGGGCGGTAGACAACCAGCCATTCCAGTGTTTCGCTGTGACGGGCCAGGTCAATCACGTCGTACTCATTGCCCTTGTAATGCCGGTAGCGCCCGAGTGTCAGTGGCGGACGGGCTGGTAGTTTTTCTTCGGGTATCGGGCTGGCGGCCATTATTTTCAAGTCCCTTGGTGGTATAGGCGGTGGTGTATGGAAAAAGGCCTCCTTGCGGAGGCCTTTTGTCGCTGCTGGCGCAAAGATTACAGCTTGCCTTCCAGCCAGGTGGCCGCTGCCTTCAGGGCCTCGGCGACCTTGCTGGTGTCGGTGCCGCCAGCCTGGGCCATGTCCGGGCGGCCACCGCCCTTGCCGCCGACAACCTGCGCGGCGACATTGACCAGTTCGCCGGCTTTTACCTTGCCGGTCAGATCCTTGGATACACGGGCAATCAGGCTGACCTTGCCGTCACTGGTGGCGGCCAGCAGCGCAATACCGCTTTCCAGGCGATCCATCAATTTATCGCTCATCTCGCGCAGCGTGCCGGCATCCACGCCCTCGACATTGCTGCCGATGCACTTCACGCCATTGATGGTGCGCATGCCGACACCGATCAGGTTGTCGAGCTGCGAGAAGGCCATCTGGCCCTTCAGTGCGGTGACTTCCTTCTGCGCGGCCTTCAGTTCGGCCTGCAGGCGTTCCAGCTTGCTGACCAGTTCGCCAGCCTGGGCGCCGGCAACGCCGGTTGCGGTCTTCAGCTCGCTATCCAGGCCCTGCACAAAGCTCAGCGCGCCTTCGCCGGTCATCGCTTCCACGCGGCGTACGCCCGCGGCCACACCACCTTCGGCGACGATCTTGAAGAAGCCGATGTCACCGGTGCGATGCACGTGGGTGCCACCACACAGTTCGGTCGAGAAATCGCCCATCTTCAGTACGCGCACTTCATCGCCATACTTCTCGCCAAACAGCGCCATGGCGCCGGCCTTGATCGCGTCGTCGTAGCTCATGCTGGCCACGTCTACCGCGTAGTTCTGCATGATGACGTGATTGACCACCGCTTCGAGCTTGCTGATTTCTTCCGCGGTGACAGCCTTGGGGTGGCTGAAGTCGAAGCGGGTGCGCTCGGCATTGACCAGCGAGCCCTTCTGCTCGACGTGCTTGCCCAGCACTTCGCGCAAGGCGGCATGCAGCAAGTGGGTCGCGCTGTGGTTGCGTTCGGTGTTGCGACGGGCGTGCAGATCGATGGTGGCGGTGACGTCGTCACCGACCTTCAGGCTGCCGCGCGCCAGCTTGCCCTGATGGCCGAAGACGTCGGCCTTGATCTTCTGGGTATCGAGCACATCGAACAGTGCGCCCACGCCACCGACGGTAAAGATCTCGCCGCGGTCGCCGACCTGGCCACCGGATTCGGCATAGAACGGGGTGTGATCGAGTACGACCACGCCTTCGTCACCGGCCGCCAGTTCCTTGACTGGCTCGTTGCCTTTGTAGAGGGCGATGACCTTTGCTTCGCGGCTGGTCAGCTCATAGCCATGGAAGCAGGAAGCGTCGCCCTCGTAGGCCAGACCCGCGCTCATCTTGAAGCTGCCGGCGGCCTTCGATTGCTGGCGCTGGGCTTCCAGCATTTGTTCAAACACGGCGATGTCGACGGTGACATTGCGTTCGCGGCACACGTCCGCGGTCAGGTCGATCGGGAAGCCGTAGGTGTCGTGCAGCTTGAACGCCACTTCACCATCCAGGACATGGCGGCCGCCACCCAGTACGGTGTCGAGCAGCGTCATGCCGTTTTCCAGCGTCTTGCCGAAGACTTCCTCTTCCTGACGCAACGCATCTTCGATATGCGCCTGTTTCTGGCGCAGTTCCGGGTAGGCATCGCCCATGACTTCGGCCAGCGGCGCGACCAGTTTGTGGAAGAAATAACCCTTCTGGCCCAGCTTGTAGCCGTGGCGTACCGCGCGGCGGATGATGCGGCGCAGGACATAGCCGCGGCCATCGTTGGACGGCAGCGCGCCATCGGCAATCAGGAAGGCGCAGGAGCGGATGTGGTCCGCGATCACACGCAGCGACGGGCTGTCGGCATCCGCCGCGCCGGTGGCTTTCTGGGCCGCGGCCAGCAGGTGCTGGAACAGGTCGATTTCGTAGTTGGCGTGCACCTTTTGCATCACCGCCGAAATGCGCTCCAGGCCCATGCCGGTGTCGACCGAGGGCTTGGGCAGCGGATGCAGCGTGCCGGACTCGTCACGGTTGAACTGCATGAACACGTTGTTCCAGATTTCGATGAAGCGGTCGCCGTCTTCATCCGGGCTGCCCGGAGGGCCGCCGGCGATGTGGTCGCCGTGGTCGTAGAAAATCTCGGTACACGGGCCGCAGGGGCCGGTGTCGCCCATCTGCCAGAAATTGTCCGAGGCGTATGGCGCGCCCTTGTTGTCGCCGATGCGCACGATCTTGTCCGCCGGTACGCCGACTTCCTTGTTCCAGATGTCAAAGGCTTCGTCGTCGGTCGCATACACCGTGACCATCAGCTTTTCCTTCGGAATGCCCAGCCATTCTGGGCTGGTCAGGAACTCCCACGCGTACAGGATGGCGTCGCGCTTGAAGTAGTCGCCAAAGCTGAAGTTGCCCAGCATTTCAAAAAAAGTGTGGTGACGTGCGGTGTAGCCGACGTTTTCCAGATCGTTGTGCTTGCCGCCGGCGCGCACGCATTTCTGCGAAGTGGTGGCGCGGCTGTACGGGCGCTTGTCAAAGCCGAGGAACACGTCCTTGAACTGGTTCATGCCGGCGTTGGTGAACAGCAGCGTCGGGTCGTTGTGCGGGATCAGGCTCGACGAGCTGACGATCTGGTGGCCTTTGGAGGCGAAAAACTCAAGAAACTTGGAACGAATCTCTGCTGCTTTCATGGCAAGCGGACCTGAATGGTAAAGAGAACAAAGGCGGCAATTTTACGGGAATTCGGGCGTGCGCGGATAGCACTTCCACCCGGGCTGCAGCATGGGAGCATGTTGTGCATGCAGTTGTGGCCACGCTCCTGTGTGCGGAGGGCCTGTCGTTCCCGGGCACGGCAGCCGGTGTTGCTGGGGTTGTATGGGTATGCATTGATTCGCTAGATTATTCATGGCCTGTAAACGCATAGGTGCGCATGTATGCTGGGGTGTGCAAAGTACCGATGAATGGCGAATGAGAATGCTTGCTAATAAGCTGCCGGTTAAGGAATAATTGAGAACAGTTATCACATGGATTGCCCCGCATGTACGTCTGCCTTTGCAACAATGTCACCGACAAACAGATCCGTCAGGCTGTCGCAGGCGGGGTCGACTCCTTTCTCGAATTGCAGTTCGAGACCGGCGTGGCAAGCTGTTGCGGCAAGTGTGAAAGCTGTGCGCGGGAGGTGATGAGCGAAGCCCTCTGCGCCAAGAGCAGCAGTGTGGCCTGGTTCCCCAGCCCGGCGCGGGCCTTGCAGGCCGCCTGACAGTATCCAATTTGTTCAAGCGGCAGGTTGGCCGCCGCAATGAAAAACGGGAAGCCTGGCTTCCCGTTTTTGTTGATCGCCGCGAGTGCGTTCAGCTCATCTGCGACTGCAGATAATTCGGCAGGCCGACGTGCTTGATCAGGGTGAGTTGCTGCTCCAGCCAGTGTGCGTGGTCGACCTCGGTATCGTCCAGCAGTGTGGTCAGCATCTCGCGGGTGACGTAATCGCGTTCCGTTTCGCACAGTGCAATCGCGGCTTTCAGCGCGGCGGCGACGTCGTATTCGGTCTGCAGATCGTTTTTCAGCATGGTTTCGACATCGCCGCCGATGCGCAGTGCCGTGCGCGCGGCAACGTTGGGGGTGCCATCCAGAAACAGGATGCGCTCGATCAGCCTGGTGGCGTGGCCGAGTTCATCGTCGCGTTCGTGATGAATGCGCTCGTAGAGTTTCTCAAACCCCCAGTTGCGGTACATCTCGCTGTGGACGAAATACTGGTCGACCGAGGTAAGTTCGGCGGCGAGGAGCCCGTTGAGTGCCTCGATGACTTTGCTGCTGCCTTGCATGGTGTCTCTCCTTGTTCCTTATTCGCCCATCTGCGACTGCAGGTAGTTGGCCAGGCCAATATCCCTGATCAGCGTCTGCTGGGTTTCCAGCCAGTCGAGAAATTCTTCCTCATCCTCCAGCATTTCGGTCAGCTCTTCGCGGCTCACATAATCCTGCGCGGCTTCGCAGGCCGTGATCGCCGCGCGCAGGGCGGCAATGTGGGCGCTGACCAGGCGCTGGTCGCACTCCAGCATTTCCACCGGGTTTTCGCCGATGAAGAGCTTTCCCAGTTGCTGCAGGTTGGGCAGCCCTTCAAGGAACAGGATGCGTTCGATCAGCTTGTCGGCGCGCTTCATGGCGTCGATGGACTCGTGATAATCCTTGTCGTTCAGGCCTTTGTAGCCCCAGTTCTTGTACATGCGGGCATGCAGAAAGTACTGGTTGATGGCGGTGAGCTCGTTGCCGAGGACGGTGTTGAGCTGCGCGAGGACGGTCTTGTCGCCTTGCATGCGGTTCTCCTTGGTTGTGGCAGGGCCGTTCTGTGCAGCCCGTTGCCGGAAAGTGTATGCCTTGCGCGGTTAATTACAACCTTGATTTGATTGGTGTTTTAAGGATTGATAGCTGTTCTCGTTCCGCTCATGCGGCCAGTGCCTTGCTGACAATCTCGAAGGTGTCTCCAGACAGTCCTTCATGCGCGGCGATGCGTTCCAGTTCGGTGCGCATCAGCTGGCGGCGATGGGCGTCGACCTTGGTCCAGCGGTTGAAGCACGTCGCCAGCCGGGCTGCGATCTGCGGGTTGAGGGCATCCAGCTCCAGAACGCGATCAGCTGCAAAGGCGTAGCCGTAGCCGTCGGCAGAATGGAAGTGCGCGAGGTTCTGCAGGCAGAAGGCATTGATGAGCGCGCGGACCTTGTTGGGGTTTTTCAGCGAAAAGGCCGGGTGTTCCAGCAGGTGTTGCACGCGTGAGAGGGTGCCCGGACGGCGGCAGGTGGCCTGCAGGGCAAACCACTTGTCCATGACCAGGGCATCGGCCTGCCAGTGCGTGGCGAAATCCGCCAGCTGTGCTTCGCCACCATCGCGGTTGACCAGCGCGCGCAGGCTGGCGAGACGGTCGGTCATGTTGTCGGCCTTGCGATACTGCTGGGCCAGCAGATCGCCGATCATGCCTTCGTCCAGCTCGGCGAGATAATCGAGGCACACGTTCTTGAGACTGCGCCGCGCCACCTGTTCGCCATCGTAGCGGTAGGGCGTGCCGTCGTTGAGCTGCTGGTAGCGCAACAGCAGTTGCGGGCGCAGCGCGCGCGCCAGTTGCAGTTTGACCTGCTGGCAGGTCTGCGCCAGCAGCACCGGATCCACATCGGCAAGCTGCTCCAGCAGATAGTTTTCGCGCGGCAGCTCCAGCATCAGTGCGACCAGCGCCGGATCCAGCTCCGGGTGAGCCAGCAGGGAACGGAAGGCCTCGCAGAACTGCGCCGGCACACTGACCGCGCCGCCGCTGGCCACTGCGGCGTACTGTGCGCACAGCAGGCGCACCGCGTAGGTGTTGGCGGCCTCCCAGCGCGCAAACGCGTCGTCGTCATGCGCCATCAGGAAGACCAGCTCTTCGTCGCTGTAAGGGTAGGCCAAGGTGACCGGTGCCGAGAAGTCGCGCAACAGCGACGGTACCGGCGGGCAGGGCAGGTTGACGAAGGTATAGCGCTGTTTCTCCGCGCGCAATTCCAGTACGCGGCTTGTTTCTCCGCCGTGCGCCTCGCCGTCCAGTTGCAGGGGGAGGGGCTGGCCGCGGCGGTCGATCAGTGCGATGGCGAGCGGGATGTGCATCGGTTGCCTCTCCGACTGACCGGTCTGTCCCGGAGTCGGAGCCAGGCTCTGGCGCACGGTCAGGGTAAAACTGCGCGCGGCTTCGTTCCACTCGCCATGCACGTCCAGATGCGGTGTGCCGGCCTGGCTGTACCACAATGCGAATTGCTCCAGATCGGCGTGGTTGGCGTCCGCCATCGCGGCGCGAAAATCGTCGCAGGTCACCGCTTGCCCATCGTGGCGCTTGAAATACAGGTCCATGCCGCGGCGGAAGCCCTCGCGACCCAGCAATGTGGCGTACATCCGCACCACCTCGCTGCCTTTTTCGTAGACGGTCCAGGTGTAGAAATTGTTGATTTCCAGGTATTCGTCAGGCCGCACCGGGTGTGCCTGCGGGCCGGCGTCTTCGGCAAACTGGTACTCGCGCAGGGCACGTACATTCTGGATGCGCTGCACTGCACGCGAGCCGATGTCACTGGAAAATTCCTGGTCGCGGTAGACGGTGAGGCCTTCTTTCAGCGACAGCTGGAACCAGTCGCGGCAGGTCACGCGGTTTCCCGTCCAGTTGTGGAAGTATTCGTGCGCGACCACCGAATCGATGCCGTCGAAATCGGCATCGGTCGCGGTGTCAGGCTTGGCCAGCACATACTTCGTGTTGAAAATATTCAGGCCCTTGTTTTCCATCGCACCCATATTGAAGTCGCTGACCGCGACGATCATGTAGGTGTCCAGATCATATTCCAGGCCGAAGCGCGCTTCATCCCACTGCATGGCTTTTTTGGCGGCCGCGACGGCGTGCGCGCACTTGTCCAGATTGCCCGGCTCGACATACACCTCGACCGCGACGGTGCGCCCCGAGGCGGTGACGTGGGTATCGGCCTGCACGACCAGCTTGCCGGCGACCAGCGCGAACAGATAGGCGGGTTTGCGGAAGGGGTCGACCCATTTGACCCAGTGGCGCCCCTTGTCCATGGCGCCGCTGCCCACGCGGTTGCCGTTGGACAGCAATACCGGGTATTTCTGCTTGTCGGCGATCAGCGTAGTGGTGAATTTCGCCATCACATCAGGGCGATCGAGGTAATAGGTGATCTTGCGGAAGCCTTCCGCCTCGCACTGGGTAAAGAAATTGCCGCTGGACACATACAGACCCATCAGGCTGGTGTTGCTGGCCGGATTGATGCGGGTGACGATTTCCAGAATCGCCTCTTCCGGCATGGCCGGAATGATCAGGCACTGTTCGTCGCGCTGATAATCGCTGGCCGGCAGCGGCGCACCATCGAGCTTGATCAGCTCGAGTGTCAGTGATTCACCATCAAGAATAAGGGGGGTATCAGCCGCGACCCCTTGATTCCGCTTGATGACCAGCCGGTTGGTTACCCGGGTATCGGTTTCATTGAGCTCGAAGGTCAGATCGGTGCGGTCAATCAGATAGGCGGGAGCGGTGTAGTCGAGGCGGCGGATGGCGGTGCGGTCGGTCATGTCCGGATAAGCTGGCGATAAGCAAAACCCGCGTAGCTTAACCTCTGTATCGGGATGTAACAATCAGTGAATGTGCCATTGCTTGCGATCCCGCAAAGCAGCAGGGGGAGTCTTGCGTTTCTATATAGCTTTTTTAGAGCGTCTTAGACGCAAATATTCGTTTTACCTATATGCAAACCTCGGTATAGTTGCCACCCTAAGCCCAAACCTAGCCCCAAGAGCGCAGATCCGATGTACATCTACGACGAATACGACCAGAAAATCGTGGACCAGCGCGTAGCGCAGTACCGCGACCAGACCCGCCGCTACCTCGCTGGCGAACTCACCGATGACGAATTCCGCCCGCTGCGCCTGCAGAACGGGCTGTATATCCAGCGCCACGCACCGATGCTGCGCGTCGCCATTCCCTACGGCAACCTCACCAGCCGCCAGGTGCGCAAGCTGGCCGAGCTGGCCGCGAAGTACGACAAGGGCTATGTGCATTTCACCACCCGCCAGAACGTGCAGTACAACTGGCCGGCACTGGAAAATGTGCCCGAAATGCTTGCCGAGCTGGCTTCTGTCCAGATGCACGCGATCCAGACTTCCGGCAACTGTATCCGCAATACCACGTCCGACCAGTTCGCAGGTGTGGCCTACGACGAGATTGTCGATCCGCGGCCGTGGTGCGAAATCATCCGCCAGTGGTCGACCTTCCACCCCGAATTCGCCCACCTGCCGCGCAAATTCAAGATCGCCGTGAATGGCGCCAAGGAAGACCGCGCAGCGATCATGGTGCACGACATCGGCATCACCGTGAAGCTGAATGCCGCGGGCCAGGTCGGCTTTGAAATCTACGTCGGCGGTGGTCTGGGCCGCACGCCGATGATCGGTGATCTGATCAAGCCGTGGCTGGAGCCGGAGCACCTGCTGACCTACCTCGATGCCGTGCTGCGCGTTTACAACCGCTACGGCCGTCGCGACAACAAGTACAAGGCGCGCATCAAGATTCTGGTGAAGGCCATGACCCCGGAAGCATTTGCCGCCAAGGTCGAGCAGGAGTGGGCGCATCTGAAGAGCGGCCCGCAGACGCTCACCGATGAAGAAATCGCGCGCAATCACCGCTTCTTCACGGCCCCGGCCTACGAAACCCTGCAAGGCGACGATCCGTCCTTCCTGGCAGCCATCGAGGCCAGCCCGGCCTTCTCGCGCTGGGTGGACCGCAACGTGTTCGCGCACAAGGTGCCGGGCTATGCCGCGGTGACCCTCAGCCTGAAAAAGCACGGCGTGCCGCCGGGCGATGCCACTGTCGAGCAGCTGGAGGCCGTGGCCGAGCTGGCTGACCGTTTCAGCTTCGGCGAGCTGCGTGTCTCGCACGGGCAGAACCTGATTCTGGCCGATGTGAAGGAAAGCGAGCTGTTCGCGTTGTGGGAAGAAGCCAAGCGCATCGGCTTTGCCACCCCGAACATCGGCCTCTTGACTGACCTGATCTGCTGCCCGGGCGGCGATTTCTGTTCGCTGGCCAACGCCAAGTCGATTCCGGTCGCCAAGGCGATCCAGGAGCGCTTCGACGAGCTGGATTACCTGTTCGATCTGGGCGAAATCGACGTCAACATCTCGGGCTGTATCAATGCCTGTGGTCACCACCACATTGGCAACATCGGCATTCTGGGCGTGGACAAGAACAACGCCGAGTTCTACCAGATCACGCTGGGAGGTCGTCAGGGCGCCGATGCCCAGATCGGCAAGGTGATTGGCCCCTCGTTCGCGCAGGAAGAAATGGCCGACGTGATGAGCAAGATCATCCAGGTCTTCGTGGAAAACCGCGAAGCTGACGAGCGTTTCATCGATACGTTTGATCGTATTGGCGCAGACCCGTTCAAGAACAAGGTGTACGAAGGTAAACCTGCCGGCAAGGCCAAGAAGGAGGTGGAAGCATGAGCCGCATCATCGTAGATAAAGCCATTGTCGAGTGCGACGCTCCCATCCTGCGCGTGGGTGAAGACGGCAGCTTCCCGGCTGTTCCGGCCAGTGGCCTGGTGTTCGTGTCGCTGCCGCAGTATCTGGCACAGAAAGCCGAACTGACCGCCCGCGGCGATGTTGGCGTGTGGTTTGCGCCGGCGGATGAGCCGGAGGTGCTGGGCGATGAGGCGGCTGGGCTCGCCTATATCGCGGTTGAATTCCCGGCCTTTACCGATGGCCGCGGTTTCTCGATCGGGCGGCTGTTGCGTGAAAGATATGGCTTTACCGGCCAGTTGCGCGCGTTTGGCGATGTGTTCAAGGACACGCTGAACTACCTCGCCCGCTGCGGCTTCAACGCCTTTGTCGTGCGGGCTGACAAGGACATCGAGGATGCGGTCAAGGGGATCGACGACTTCACCGAGTTCTATCAGAGCGCCGTCGGCCAGCCGCAACCGCTGTTCCGCCGCCGCTAAATCAGGTTGATTCGAGTGTATTGACCGGCAGTCATTTCAGAATAATTGCTGTAAGCATATACCCCGCTAACCAGGCAAAGCCCGTCCATGTGACGGGCTTTGTGTTTATTGCGGGCTACCTGGAGCCGCCACAGGCCGAGGATGGCGATAGCGGTTCGCCGTCTGCCGGATGGAAGGCATGGCCGTTTGTGCTGACTTCTGCTGGTTGCCTGTGGGTATATTGCGTAGCTCATTAACAACAAACAAGTTCAACCATATACCTGGCAATGTAATTACTCGGGGGTTCTTGCTGTCGGCGCTGATCAGCATCAAGCGTGGATCGGTTCAACGTTGTGGCAAATATGATCGCTGATGCAGTATGTGCAAGTAGTCGCGTGTGATGGAGACTTGGTTAGTTACCATGCTTCATCCATATGCCGTACCTGGTATGTACGGCAGCTTGCAATCAGGCACCCGTAAGGGCGTGACCTCAGGCACTTTGATCCCCCGTAGCCTGATTGGTGGCGTACTGATCGTTGAGTTCAAGTGCAGCCTGAAGGGTTGTGCGATAGCCCTCTGTTCCGAGTAAAGCTAGCAAGCCGGCTCGCTCCAGTTTGCCGAGCACATTCGGATTGGCTTCGCAGGCAATCACACGGATGTGTCGCTGCTGCAGCTGGAGAATAATTTTCTCAAGTGTTTGCAAGCCTGTCATATCCATGAAGGGCACGTGATGCAGGCGGATGATCTGTGTGCGAGCTTCGGTGTGTGTAGCGATCAGTGCCCGTTCACATTGTTCGGCAGCCGCGAAGAAGAAGGGGCCGTCGATGCTGTAAACCAGCGTCCCGTTCGGGAGTGACGAGCGCCCCATGATGGCCAGTTCATGTTTGAGGTCCGGTTCGCCCTGGCTGGTGACGCTCACCGTGCTGGCCATGCGGCGCAGGAACTGCAGGATGGCCAAAATTACGCCAATCTGCACGGCGACCACCAGATCGGTAAATACGGTCAGCACGAAGGTAATCAGCAGGATCGCCACATCCGCACGCGGCGCGTGAAACAGCATATGCACGAAACGGTGTGCTTCGCTCATGTTCCAGGCAACGACAAACAAGATGGCAGCCAGTACCGCCAGCGGTATGTGCCCGGCCAGCGGCGCCAGTAGCAGCAGGATGGCCAGCAGCGTCATGCTGTGCACGATGCCAGCCAGTGGCCCCGTGCCGCCATTGCGTACGTTGGTGGCGGTGCGGGCAATCGCGCCGGTGGCCGCGAATCCGCCAACCAGGGGGGTGAGCAGGTTGGCAATGCCCTGACCGATCAGTTCCTGATTGGCATCATGCCGTGTGCCTGCCATGCCGTCGGCAACGACGGCGGAGAGCAGGGATTCGATGGCACCGAGCATGGCGATGGTGAAAGCGGGTCCGATCAGTTGCAGAATGCGACTGAAGGACAAGTCCGGCATGACCAGTTCGGGCAGCTGCTGCGGAATTCCACCAAAAGCGCTCTGGATGGTGCGGACGCCCTCAAAACTGGCGAAATACTGCACTAGTGTAATGCCGACCAGGGCAATCAGCGGACCGGGTACGCGGCGCAGGCCGGGCAAGCGGTTGCCCCGCAGCGTCAGCAGCAGGGCAAGGCTTGCCAGTAGAGTGGTCGGGCCATGCAGACCGGGGATCTCGTGCAGCAGCCCCCAGACTTTTTCATGGAAGTGGGTGCCGGGCGGGTTGGCCAGCCCGAAAAAATAGGGCCACTGACCGACCCAGATCACCATGCCGATACCACTGGTGAAACCGAGTATGACAGGTGCCGGGATGAAGCGGATGACGGCGCCCATGCGCGCCAGCCCCAGTAGCACCAGCATGATCCCCGCTAGCAGGGTTGCAGTTTCCAGCCCCGCGATTCCATAGCGGGCAGTGATGTCGGCCAGGATGACGACAAAGGCACCGGTGGGCCCGGCGATCTGCAGTCGCGAGCCACCAAAGGCTGCAACCGCAAAACCGGCGATGATGGCGGTGTACAGCCCCTGCTCGGGTTTCGCGCCGCTGGCAATCGCGAAGGCCATTGCCAGCGGCAGTGCGACGACGCCAACGATCACGCCCGCGATCACATTGGGCAGCCAGTTGCTGCGGGTAAATAATCCGGCTAGCCAGGCTTCACGCAATGCAATCATGGGGAGCTCCTCCTCGTTTCAGTGTACGCCTTGGCGGTCCGGGATGAGGAACTGCTCGGTAACGTAATTTGTTGCACTGCGACGTGCTCGCATGATGGGGAGGGCGGGGGTAAAATCGCCTTTTCTACGAGGATGTCATGCAAACATCGCTTCCCCAGCATCCGATTGGTGTGTTCGATTCCGGCGTCGGCGGCCTGACCGTGGTGCGCGCACTGATGGATCGCCTGCCTTTTGAAAACATCATCTATTTCGGCGATACGGCCCGTGTTCCCTATGGCGTGAAATCGGTTGCCACCATCGAACACTACACCCAGCAGATCGCCGACTTCCTGCTCAGACAGCAAGTCAAGATCCTGATCATCGCCTGCAATACCATGGCTGCAGTTGCTGCCGACAAGGTGCGTGCGGCTTCACCGGTCCCGGTGCTGGACGTTATCGAAGCCGGTGCGCGCAACGCGGTCGCCCGTTCGGCCAGTGGCGGCATCGGAGTCATCGGTACGCCGACGACCATCAATTCCAACGCCTATGCCCGCGCAATTCACCGCCTGAATCCCGATAGCCGCGTGTACTCGCAGGCTTGCCCGCTGTTTGTACCGCTGGTGGAAGAAGGCTGGCTCGATCATCCGGTCACCCGTCTGACTGCGCAGGAATACCTCAAACCGGTCTTTGTCGAGAGTATCGATACGCTGGTGCTGGGTTGCACCCATTATCCGCTGATCAAGCCGCTGCTCAGTGACATTACCGGCCAGCGTTTGCAATTGGTCGACTCTGCGCTATCGATTGCGGATCAGGCCGCGCAATTGCTGCAGGACAGCGGGCTCGCCAATCCGCAGCACGAATTGCCCGATTATCAGTATTACGTGACCGATCTCCCGGTGAAATTCCAGACCATCGGTGAGCGTTTTCTCGGGCGCAGTCTCAACCGTCTGGATCTGGTCAGCCTCTGATGCTGTACGGATTTACCTTTCTGGTGATATTCCAGCTGCTGGGTGAGGTACTCAGCCGGGGGCTGCATCTGCCGGTGCCCGGGCCTGTGCTGGGCATGCTCCTGCTGGTCGCCTGGGCGGTGATCAAGCGGGGCGTGGATGACCGGGTTGGCCGGGTGTGCTCCGGCCTCCTGCGCTATATGGCGCTGCTGTTTGTTCCTGCCGGAGTCGGCTTGATGCTGCTGGGGCCCTTGCTTCGTGATGAAGGCTGGGCCATGTTGGCTGTGCTGGTATTGTCGACCATCATCACGCTGCTGGTGGCCGGGCTGACTTTGCACCGGTTGTTGCGCCGACGGCATCCATCGGCTGACGAGTTCTCATGAGCTTTGCCAATCCGCTTGACTCACAAGCCATGCTGCTGGCTTTGCAGACCGCGCCTTTCCTGTGGCTGGGAGTAACGGCCGGCTGTTTCCTGCTGGCGGAGCGGCTCTATGCCCGGACACGGCATTTCCCGCTGCTGCACCCGGTGCTGGTGAGCATCGTGCTGATCGTGGCGATTTTGCGTCTCTGCGGTGTGCCCTACCAGTCCTATTTCAGCGGGGCCCAGTTGTTTCACTGGCTGCTGGGAACCGCGACGGTCGCGCTGGCGGTGCCCTTGTTTGATAATCTTCAGCGGGTTCGAGCCTTGCTGTGGCCACTCCTGATCGCCTTGCTCATCGGCGGGCTGGCCGGCATGCTGAGCGCACTGGCACTGGGCAAGCTGTTCGGCTTGTCGCCGGCGGTGCTGGTTTCCTTTGTGCCGAAATCCGTGACGACGCCGATCGCCATGGCTTTGTCCCAGCACGCGGGAGGACTGCCGGCATTGACTGCAAATGTCGTCATCCTTACCGGCATTTTCGGTGCCATGATTGCCGTGCCGTTATTGTCGCTGTTTGGGGTGCGCAGTGACATCGCCCAGGGATTTGCACTTGGGATTGCAGCACATGGCGTAGGTACAGCAAGGGCCATGCAGATTTCGCCGACGGCCGGGGCATTCGCGGGGCTGGCGATGGGGCTCAATGGTGTGCTCACCTCGCTGACACTGGCGCTATTGCTGGCATTCTGGCCTGCCTGAGACCATTTTTCTGCTGTACCAAATCTGCTTGCTACCTATAGTTCAGCTGATACCAACTGGGTGATGCATGAACTGGCGCAATCTTGGCGAGCTGCTCCTTCCCGCGTTCTTCTTGCTGACTGGGGCAGGGCTCCTGACCAGCCATCTGGCCTCGCAGGAGGAGGCACGAGCCTGGCAACAGGCTGAGGAAATTGCGCTCAACGAGGCTGGCCAGTTGCGCTCGGCTGTCGAGTCCGAACTGAACTCGACGCTGTTTGTCGCAGGGGGCCTGACGGCCTTTATCCGAACCGCCGAACCCGCCCAGCTGGAGCGGCAACTACCGGCGATGATGGCACTGCTGTATGGCCAAGCCCGCAATCTGCGCAATATCGGCATTGCGCCCGACAATCGGATTCGCTGGGTATTTCCGCTCACGGGCAATGAAAAAGCCATCGGCCTGTACTACCCGGACAACCCCAAGCAGTGGCCGGCAGTTCGTCAGGTCATCGAATCGCGCCAGCCTTTTCTTGCCGGCCCCATCGCCCTGGTTCAGGGGGGGCAGGGGCTGATTTTCCGTATTCCGGTTTTTACCACGGATGGGCGCTACTGGGGCTTGATCAGTTCCGTGGTCCAATTGGAAACATTCTGGAACAGGGTGGGTATCCGCGAATCCGCCCATCAGGGACGCCTGAGAATTATCGGTGCGGATGCGCAGGGCGCGCATGGGGGGGTGGTATGGGGTCAGACGGTGCCTTTGAGTGGCCATACGGTCAGCCTGCCGATCCGTGTGCCCGGGGGCAGCTGGCAGCTGGACTACGCCGTACAGCTTCCCGGCGGGGAGCGAAGTGCTGCGAACGTCGTCTGGGTGGCGGGGGGCATCATTACGTGCCTGCTGATTGTGGCGCAGCTACTGCTGGTGCTGGCCGTGCAGCGTGATCGCCAGCGCGTGGCGGCACTGTCAAAAGCCAAAGATGCGGCAGAAGCCGCCAGTCGCGCCAAAAGTGTCTTTCTGGCCAATATGAGCCATGAAATCAGAACACCCATGAATGGCGTCATCGGCATGAGCCAGCTGCTGCTGGATACGCCGCTTAGTCCGCAGCAGCGCGATTATGCCCAGACCATGCGCAACAGCTCGGAGGCTTTGCTTACCGTGCTGAACGATATCCTGGATTACTCGAAGATCGAGGCCGGCAAGCTGGAAATCGAGCACATCGAGTTTGCCCCGGCGCCCCTGCTGGAAGATGTATGCGATCTGCTGGGCTTGCGCGCGCAGGAGAAGGGGCTGGAGTTGCTTTGCGATATTGATCCGTTACTGCCGGCAAAGCTGCTTGGTGATCCGAACCGCTTGCGCCAGGTTGTGCTCAATCTGCTGGGAAATGCCATCAAGTTTACACAGGGCGGCGAAGTGGCCTTGCTGGTGCGCGTCATCGAGGCCGGTGAACAGCTGGTCCGGGTGGAAATCAGTGTGCGTGACAGTGGCATCGGTATCGCCGCCCATCAAGTCGAGTCGATCTTTGAAGCTTTTCGCCAGGGTGATGCTTCTGTATCGCGCCAGTTCGGCGGCACGGGGCTGGGGCTTTCCATCTCGCGTCGTCTGGTGGCGCTGATGGGCGGTGAGCTGACCGCCAATAGTGCCGAAGGCGTGGGATCCTGGTTCAGTTGTCTCCTGCCCTTCCAGATTGCCGCGCCACCGGCTGCAGCGGCCTGGAGCCTGCCCGAGGGAAGCCAGGTGCTGCTGGTCGAGCGCAATCCTTATGCCCGTGCCTTGCTGGCACTGCAGATCGGGCGCTGCGGTGGACAGCCGCTGCTGGCGGGAACGCTAGCCGAAGCCCTTGATCTGCTGGCGCGCGCTCAAGCCGAGGGGACGCTCCTGACACTGGCACTGCTTACCAGAGAGCTGGATGATGGTGACGGCTTCCTGCTGGCGTCCCAGCTCAAGCAGGCTCAGCCCGGCTTGCCGATGATTCTGTTGCAGGGGCGCGAGCGGCCATTGACTTCACGCTTCTGGCAGGAGGCAGGGTTCGCCGACACGCTCGACAAGCCGGTGCGACAGAGTTTGCTGCCCGTGGTGCTGTCGCGGGTGATCCATGGCCGTCTGCCGGTGGCCGAGCCGCCGAAAGTCTTGCCGGTCTTGCCGCAAGTTGAGCTGCCCTTGCTGCTGGTTGAGGATAATCCCGTCAACCGCAAGGTGGCGCTGGCGATGCTGGCCCGGCTGGGCTTGAGTGCCGATGAGGCCGGCAATGGGCTGGAGGCCCTGCAGATGCTGGCCCGAAAGGATTACAGCGCGGTGCTCATGGATGTGCAGATGCCCGAGATGGATGGGTTGACCGCGACGCGCGTGCTGCGCAAGGGGGAAAAAAAGGTGCGAAATCCAAACATCCCGGTGATCGCCATGACAGCCAATGCCATGCTCGGCGATGAGGCCGATTGCCGCGCTGCCGGTATGGATGATTACATCAGCAAGCCGGTGCAGTTTGACCGGCTGGCTGAAGTTATCGCGCGAATTCTTGCGAAGTGAATGGGTATTGCTTTCGAGGCAATAATATAAAAAGATTGTGTGCTTATAGGTTATTGGGTATGTCGCCAGTTCAGTGTGGCGTGCAGCTTGACCACATCACCGATGATGATGAGGGCCGGCGGTTTGATGCCGGCTTGCGCCAGATCGTCAGGCAGACTACCCAGCGTGCTGATGACCACCTGCTGGTCGGCGCGTGTCGCGTTGGCGACGATTGCCGTGGGGGTATCCACCGCTCGGCCGTGCTCGATCAGCTTCGCACAGATCGTTGGCGCTTGTGCTACGCCCATGTAGACGACCACCGTTTCGGAAGGGTTGACCAGCCGTGGCCAGTCCAGCTCGATTTCGCCATCGCGACGGTGGCCGGTGACAAAGGTGACCGATTGGGCGAAATCGCGATGGGTGAGTGGGATGCCGGCATAGCAGGAGGCGCCGGCCGCGGAGGTAATGCCCGGAACGACTTCGAAGTCGATGCCGGCGGCCGCCAGTTCGGCAATTTCTTCGCCGCCCCTGCCGAAAATGAAGGGGTCGCCGCCCTTGAGCCGCAGTACCTTCTGGCCCTGTTGCGCCAGTTTCACCAGTAGCTGGTTGATTTCGTCCTGCGGTAGCGCATGGTTGTTGGATTTCTTGCCCACGTAGATGCGCTCGGCGTCGCGGCGCACCAGCTCCATGATGTCGGCGCTGACCAGGTTGTCATAGAGCACCACATCAGCCTGCTGCATCAGGCGCAGGGCGCGGAAGGTCAGCAGGTCGGGGTTCCCCGGGCCGCTGCCGACCAGATACACCGCGCCGCGCTTGAGCGTGCTGCTGTCAGCTTGCCGCAGTGCCGTGGTGATTTCCTCGCGGACTGCCGTGACTTCGCCGGCGAACACGCGGTCCGGCAAGGGGCCGGACAGAATGTGCTCCCAGAAATGCCGCCGCGCCGCGGGGTCCGGCAGTTTTTCCTTGGCCAGCGGCCGCAGTTCGCTGGCCAGTCGTGCCAGATCGCCATAACCGTGCGGAATCAGCGCCTCCAGCTGCGCCCGGAGCTGGCGGGCCAGTACCGGAACACCACCTCCGGTGGACAGGGCCACCATCAGGGGCGAGCGATCAATGATGGCCGGGGTGATGAAGCGGCTGTGCTGCGGATCGTCCACGCTATTGACCAGAATGCCGGCTGCTTCGGCATCGCGGAATACGGCGGCATTCACTGCCGCGTCATCGGTGGCGCTGATGATCAGCCGCCAGTTGCGGGCCAATTGGTCCGGCGTGTAGACGCCTGCGTGCCAGACCAGTTTGCCGCTCTCGTGCAGGGCTTGCAGTTCTGCATTGAGCGTGGGAGCGACCAGCTCCAGCGCCGCGCCGGCGGCAAGCAGCAGGCGCGCTTTGCGCAGCGCGATGTCTCCTCCGCCGACAATCAGGCAGGGTTGTTGTTGCAGATCAAGGAAAAGCGGGAAATAGTCCATGCACGATGTAGCCTGTCCGGAGATACACTGCATTTTCGCATGTCTGAACCGGTCTGATGTGGTCGGATTGGCAATTTCGCCCCGGCCTTCCATAAAAAACAGAATACCTTTTACCCAGGAGAGCCCTGATGAAAGTGATGATGAGTCTGCTGGCTGCGGCTGGCGTCCTGCTGGCTGGCAGTGCGATGGCCGCCAACCCGGCCGATCTGGCCAAGTCCAAGGCCTGTATGGCCTGCCACGCGATCGACAAGAAGCTGGTCGGTCCTGCCTATAAGGATGTGGCTGCCAAATACAAGGGCGACAAGGGAGCAGTGGCCAAGCTGGCGACCAAGATCCAGAAGGGCGGCTCCGGTGTGTGGGGCTCGATGGCGATGCCGGCCAATGCGGTGACGGATGCCGAGGCCAAGCAGTTGGCCGAGTGGGTGCTGGCCCAGAAATAAGCGGCTTCACCGGCCACCAGGCGCCCTGCGGGGCGCTTTTTTGCGACTGTCGACGATGAGAACCCATCCGTGCTTCGGTTTGTCAGAAAATGAGTGATGCTGCGACCAAGCGAAAAGGAGAGAGCCATGCTGATTCGTTCCCCTGTCGATGTACCGCCCAGCGAGATTACGCCGCGCGAGGTTTATCTGGATCGTCGCCGTTTCATGCAGGCTGGCGCTGCGGCGACACTGGCACTGCTGGGGGGCAATGCCGCCGCCGGTTTGCTGGCAAAACCATCCCCCTGGTCTACCGGTGAAGCACCGAACAGTCGCAAGGACATTACCAGTTACAACAATTTCTACGAATTCGGCACCAGCAAATCCGATCCGGCTGACTCTGCGCAGACCCTCAGAACTGCTCCGTGGAGCGTGGTCGTGGAGGGCGAAGCGGGCAAGCCGCGCCGCTTTGCGATCGAGGAGCTGTTGAAAATCGCGCCACTGGAGGAACGCGTCTATCGGCTGCGCTGTGTGGAAGGCTGGTCGATGGTGATTCCCTGGGTCGGTTTTCCGCTGGCGAGCCTGCTCAGGCTGGTCGAGCCCAATTCGCGGGCCAAGTTTGTCGCCTTCGAGTCGCTGGCTGATCCGCAGCAGATGCCCGGAGTGAAAAGCCGGGTGCTGGACTGGCCGTATCGCGAGGGCTTGCGCATCGACGAGGCCATGCATCCGCTGACCATTCTGGCGGTCGGATTGTATGGCGATGTTCTGCCTAGGCAGAATGGCGCGCCGATCCGGCTGGTAGTGCCGTGGAAATACGGCTTCAAGAGCATCAAGTCCATCGTGCGTATCCGTCTCCAGGAGGCGCAGCCGGTGACCAGCTGGAGCACGGCAAATCCATCCGAATACGGTTTCTATTCGAATGTGAATCCCGACGTCGATCATCCACGCTGGAGCCAGGCGACCGAGCGGCGCATCGGTGAGTTCTTCAGGCGCAAGACTTTGCCATTCAATGGTTATGCCGAACAGGTGGCCGGCCTGTATCGCGGCATGGATCTGCGCAGGTTCTTCTGATGCTGCCGCGCTGGGTCAAACCGCTGTATTTCCTGCTGGCCTTGCTGCCACTGCTGCGCCTGGTGGTGCTGGTGCTGACGGGAGGGGCGGTGAATCCGGTCGAGTTCATCACGCATTCGACCGGCACCTGGGCGCTGATCGGCTTGCTGGTCACGCTGGCGCTGACCCCGCTGCGGCGGCTGAGCGGGTATGCCCCGCTGCTGCGTTTGCGGAGGATGGCCGGCCTGTTCGCGTTTTTCTATGCCTGCCTGCATGTGCTGACGTATTTCGTACTGGATCAGTCTTTCGATCTGCAGTTGTTGTGGCGGGATGTGCTCAAGCGTCCGTTTGTCACGCTGGGCTTTGTCGCGTTCGTGCTGCTGCTGCCGCTGGCGGTCACGTCGACCGACGGCTGGATGCGTCGCTTGAAGCGCAACTGGGGGCGGCTGCATCGGCTGGTGTATCCGGCGGCCATACTGGTGGTGCTGCATTATCTGTGGCTGGTGAAGCGCGATCTTACGCAACCGCTGGTGTATGGATTGCTGCTGGCAGTGCTGCTGGGGGGGCGTGTGTACTGGTGGTATAGGGGTATGCGAAGCTAGGCTTCTGATTTCATGTTCTGTGTTGGCATACAGTCAGGCGTATGTTGAAAGCAGCGTCGGGGCACTGCTGCTGCGGTAGTGGCGGGAAACTCTGGCCTGCCGCGCTTGCTGCTCGGCAAGCGCGCTGGATGCCTGTTCTTCCATCCGCGCCGCTTGTGCCGCGACCGCGCGATCCTGCGCCGATGGATCGGGTGGGGCGAGCGCGGCCACCTGGATCGCCCGCGCTTTCCACAGGGTTTCGTGATGGTCGCGACCTGGTGAGGTATCGATTTCGACTTCACCGGCCACGGCGTAGCGGCGCCCATCCGGCCCATCCTGCAGATCAAAATGCGGGCCGCTCACCTGAATGCCCTGCGCGGCATTGATGTGCATCTGCTCGTGGCTGCGGACGCGGCGGTCGGTCTGCTGCAGATCGGCAACTTCGGCCTGCTGCTCGTTGCTCAGCGGTTTGCCGTCCGAACCCCGCGGCGTCCAGGCATTCCCGCGGGCATCGCTGGCGACTGTGCTGCGGGCTGTGCCAGGCAGCAGGGCACCCGGTGCGGTGTCACTGCGGCGCACCAATTGTGAGACACGGTCGATAAGGGCAGTCATTGCGCTGCCCACGTTCGGGCTCATGGCATTGACTCCTGTCTAACATCATGATTTTACTGCGATGTTGTCAAGCTTTTGGCGTGGCTCTGCAAAGCCGAGCGACGAAAGGACGCGGTGGATGCCTGCGCCATGTTCCGGCAGCTTTGTGCTACTCTTCGCTCACCCGCAACACATTCGATTTATCCGTTCATGGCAAAAGGCAATCTGTACATCGTTACCGCGCCGTCCGGTGCAGGCAAAACCACGCTGGTGAAGGCGCTGCTGGCGGCGGATCCGCTGATCCAGCTCTCCGTGTCGTTCACGACGCGAGCGCCACGGGAAGGGGAGGTGAATGGCCGGGATTACCATTTTGTCGAGCGCACCGAATTCGAACGGATGATCAATAATGGCGAATTCCTCGAGCATGCCGAGGTTTACGGCAACTATTACGGCACCTCGCAAACCTGGATCAACAGCGTGATCGAGAGCGGCAGCGATATCCTCCTGGAAATCGACTGGCAGGGCGCCCAGCAGGTGCGCCGCCTGTTTCGCGAGGCGATCGGCATCTTCGTGCTGCCGCCATCACTGGACGTGCTGGAGCAGCGCCTGCGTGGCCGCGGCAAGGACAGCGACGAGGTGATCGCGCGCCGCATGAAGGTGGCTCGTGAGGAAATGAGCCATGTCGACGAGGCTGATTTCGTCATCGTCAACGAGCACATCGATGAAGCCGTGCGCGACATCATCGCGGTCGTGCGCGCCGAGCGCCTGCGTCTGGTCGCGCAGTCTGCGCGCCATACGGCACTGATCAGCGCACTGAAGGGGTAAACGCGCCGCTTCTGGTATAATCGACTTCTTCTGGTGTGATCCGCATCGATCACACTGCACGTTTTTCCGGAGATTGCCGCATGGCCCGCATTACCGTTGATGATTGTCTGAACCGCATCCCGAACCGCTTTGACCTGACGCTGGCTGCTGCCTACCGCGCACGCCAGATCGAAAACGGCTCCACCCCGCAAGTCGATAACCATGGCAAGGACAAGCCCACCGTGCTGGCCCTGCGTGAAATGGCTGCCGGCCTTGTTGGCCCGGAAATCCTGACCCGCAACCGCGGTTAAGGCGGTCACCGATGGAAGCGGTGATCGGCCTCGCGGACGTGCCGGCCCTGCAGGGTTCTCCCCACGTCATCGATGATGCCAACCGCTTCCTTTCCGAGCACTCCGCCTATCTGAAGGCCGAAGACCGCGATTATCTGCGGCGCGCCTTCCTGTTTGCCGAAGCTGCGCATCGCGAACAGCAGCGCAAGTCGGGCGAGCCGTATATTTCCCACCCGCTCGCGGTGGCGACCATCCTCACCCAGTGGAAGCTCGATGCCCAGGCGCTGGCTGGTGCCTTGCTGCACGATGTCATGGAAGACAGCGGCGTCACCAAGCTGGAGTTGACCGAAAAATTCGGCAAGACCGTTGCCGAGCTGGTCGATGGCATGTCGAAGATCGACAAGCTGGAATTCCAGAGCAAGGAAGAGGCGCAGGCGGAAAACTTCCGCAAGATGCTGCTGGCGATGGCGCATGATCTGCGCGTCATTCTCATCAAGCTGGCCGACCGCTTGCACAATATGCGCACCATGGATGCGATGCGCGCCGACAAGCAAAAGCGCATTGCCCGCGAAACGCTGGAAATCTATGCGCCGATTGCCAACCGCATCGGCCTGAATGCCGTGTATGTCGAGCTGGACGATCTGGCGTTCAAATACCTGCATCCGCATCGCTATGACGTGCTGTCCAAGGCGCTGAAGGCGGCGCGGGGCAACCGTCGCGAAGTCGTTGGCAAGATTCTGGATGGCATCCGCAACAAGCTCGCAGGTGCCAGCATCGAGGCGACGGTCAGTGGGCGCGAAAAAAACCTCTTCAGCATCTATCGCAAGATGCAGGAAAAACACCTCAGTTTTTCCGAGGTGCTGGATATCTACGGTTTCCGCGTGCAGGTCAAGGATGTGCCGTCCTGCTATCTGGCGCTGGGAGCTTTGCATTCGCTCTACAAGCCAATCGCCGGCAAGTTCAAGGATTACATCGCGATTCCGAAGCAGAATGGCTATCAGTCGCTGCATACCACACTGTTCGGCCCCTATGGCACGCCGATCGAGATCCAGATCCGTACTGGCGACATGCACCGCATCGCTGACGCGGGTGTGGCCAGTCACTGGATGTACAAGTCCGGTGACGAAGGCTTTTCCGAAGTGCAGAAGAAAACGCACCAGTGGCTGCAGAGCCTGCTGGAGCTGCAGGCCGATTCCGGGGATGCGGTCGAGTTCCTCGAACACATCAAGGTCGACCTTTTCCCTGACCAGGTCTACGTATTCACCCCGAAGGGCAAGATCCTGTCGCTGCCGGCGAGTGCGACCTGTGTCGACTTTGCGTACGCGGTTCATACCGATGTCGGCAATCGCTGCATCGCCGCCAAGGTCAATCATGAACTGGTGCCACTGAGAACCCGGTTGAAGAATGGCGATTCGGTCGAGATCGTCATGGCGGCGCATGCCCACCCCAACCCCTCCTGGCTGACCTTCGTCACTACCGGCAAGGCGCGCAGCCATATCCGGCATTTCCTCAAGACCATGCGTTTCGAGGAGTCGGTGCATCTGGGCGAGCGGCTGCTGCAGCAATCCCTGACCGCGCTCAACCAGAGCCAGCCGATTGGCGACGAGGTATGGGAACGCTATCTGCGCGAGCATGGCGACAAAGCCCGCGATGAGGTGCTGGCCGAGCTGGGGCTGGGCAAGCGCCTGGGAGTGGTCGTCGCCAAGCGCCTGTTGCAACTGGCCGGCAACTGGGAAGAAGACACAGTCGCCGGGCGCAAACCGCTGGCGGTGACCGTGCGTGGCACCGAGGGCATGGCCATCCAGTTCGCGCATTGCTGCAATCCGATACCCGGGGACCCTATCCTCGGAATGGTCAAGAAAGACCAGGGTTTGCTGATTCATACCCATGATTGCCCCCTGGTGGCGCGTGGTCGTGTCGATGCTGACAAGCTCATCTATGTCGAATGGGATCCCGAGGTCTCGCGCATGTTCGATGTGCCGGTCAAGGTGCTGGCCAGCAACGAGCGTGGCACGCTGGCCTGCCTCGCGGCCGCGATTGCCGAGGCCGATGCGAACATCGCAGCAGTCAGCATGAATGACCAAACCGAAAGCGACGAACGCTTTATCCAGGTGCAGTTCACTCTGCAGGTGCACAACCGTGTGCATCTGGCGCAGGTGCTCAAGAGCCTGCGTGGCCTGCAACTCGTTCACCGCCTGCAGCGGGTGCGGGGCTAAGTGCAAGCTTGGGTTGTACTGCTCTTTCTCTGTAACGGCGCACTTGTAACTGCTTGTGCTTGGCGTTTGTTTATGTGGCGCCGACTACCTTCTGAAGCAGCTTGGGTTTATCTCAAACTGGGTGTGGCCGTTGTTTTGACGTGGGTTCTTTTGGGTATTCTTATAGTCTTTGCGTTGATGCAGTTCGGCAAAACGGTTCAGAGCGAAGCTCTGATCTATGTCCCGTTGGGACTTTGGATCTGTTTGACGCTGTGGTTCGCGATGCAATACCAAAAGGTGCTGCCAAGCGTACGAGAGCACGATCCCGGGTGATGCAATTTCTTTACGATTAAACCACACGCTCACTAATAACCCGGATTGGTATGACAAGGCTTCTTGTTTTTACTGATTGCAAACCCTGAGTCGCATCAATGCGGCATCCCGAGTGCATGCTAGAATCGCGCCGGTTCAGTATTGCAATGACAGGGGCTTGGGATGCAGCTTTCTCTCAATGGCGAACGCCGCGAATTCAATGATGGCATTACCGTGGCCGGCATGGTCGAAGCACTGGGCTTGACCGGCAAACGCATTGCGCTGGAGCGCAATGGCGAGATCGTGCCGCGCAGCCAGCATGGCGAGACTGTCCTGCAGGACGGCGACGTGCTGGAAATGGTGGTCGCGGTTGGCGGGGGCTGATCGTCGGCGTTAGTACATCACCTTCAATCGATATCAATGACCCGTTCAGCGGGCGCCAGCAGGTTCAACAACAAGGGGTTAATCCATGAGTGACGATATTTTCCAGATTGCCGGCAAAACCTATAACTCGCGCCTGATCGTGGGGACCGGCAAATACCAGGATTTCGCGCAGACCCGCGAGGCGGTAAAGGCGTCCGGCGCCGAGATCGTGACTGTGGCGATCCGCCGCGTGAACATCGGCCAGAATGCCGGCGAAGCCAGCCTGCTGGATTATCTGCCGCCATCCGAATTCACCTACCTGCCCAACACGGCAGGGTGTTACACCGCCGAGGACGCCATTCGTACATTGCGCCTGGCGCGCGAACTGCTGGATGGTCACAAGCTGGTCAAGCTCGAAGTGCTGGGTGACCAGCACACCCTGTTCCCGAACGTGCGGGAAACGCTGAAAGCGGCTGAGGTGCTGGTCAAGGATGGCTTTGACGTGATGGTATATACCTCGGATGACCCGATTATCGCCAAGGAGTTGCAGGAAATCGGTTGCTGCGCGGTGATGCCGCTGGCTTCGCTGATCGGTTCCGGCATGGGTATCCTGAATCCGTGGAACCTGCGCCTGATCATCGAGCAGCTGTCCGTGCCGGTGCTGGTTGATGCGGGTGTTGGTACGGCATCGGATGCGACGATTGCGCTGGAACTGGGTTGCGATGGCATCCTGATGAACACCGCGATTGCCCATGCGAAAGATCCGGTGCGCATGGCCCGCGCGATGAAGCTGGCGGTCGAAGCCGGGCGCGAATCCTTCCTGGCCGGCCGTATGCCGAAAAAGCTGTACTCGGCTGACCCGTCCAGCCCGGTGTCGGGGCTGATTGCAGCAAGCAAGTAAACCGTGTCATGTATTGTCATGCAGCCCTTTTCATTCAGGGTTTGCATGGCAATACCCTTGTGAGGTTGTGGCGCTGTCGCTGACTGTCGTGGCCGCGACTGTCGCCCTGCTGCACAGTGCCGAGCTGTATTCGTTTATAATCCGCTTATTACCACGCCGCCGCTGGCGGCGTTTTTCTTTGGCTGGACAAAACGATGAGCGACAAAAAACTGCATCTCGCGCTGGGTGTGACCGACCTGGCCGCAAGCGTGGCCGATTACACGACCCGGCTAGGTGCCGAGCCCGTGCTGGTCATCGACGGGGAATACGCACTGTGGCGTACCAAAACGCTGAATGTGTCGATCCGCACGGTGGAAGGGGCGCCCGGCCTGCGCCATCTGGGCTGGGAAGATCCGCAGGCCGAGGCCATGACGGCCTCCCCGGATGTCAATGGGCTTGTCTGGGAACACTTCACCGCCGAGCAGCAGGCCGAGGAAATCCGCAGTGTGTGGCCGCAGGCCGATTATCATGGCCCGGATACCAGCAAGCATCGCCGCATCAAATCCTTCGTCTTGCGCCAGGGGCATTTGTCGAAAGGCCAGGAAAAGGCGCTGCATGATTTCGGACCGAAATACTGCATTCCCTACCGTGATCAGCTGCTGGATCTGGATGCCGCATTCGGGCGCAGCGCGCCGCGCGTGCTGGAAATCGGCTTTGGCATGGGGCAGGCGACAGCGCAGATTGCCGCTGGTCGCAGCGATACCGATTTTATCGGTGTGGAAGTGCATACGCCGGGGGTGGGCAGTCTGCTCAAGTTGCTGGGTGAAGGGGACATCGGCAATGTGCGAATCGTGCAGCACGATGCCGTTGATGTGCTGCAACAGATGATCGCCCCTGCGGGGCTGGATGGCGTGCACGTCTATTTTCCCGACCCCTGGCACAAGAAGCGGCACAACAAGCGCCGCCTGATCCAGCCAGCCTTTGTCGAGTTGCTGGTTTCACGCCTGAAGTCCGGTGGCTATATCCATCTGGCGACCGACTGGGAAGACTATGCAATCCAGATGCTGGAGGTGCTCTCTGGCAACGCCGATCTGCTAAATACCGCTGACGGTTATGCTCCGCGCCCGGATTATCGTCCGCTGACCAAGTTCGAAAACCGCGGCATCAAGCTCGGCCACGGTGTTTGGGATCTGGTTTTTCGCAAGCGCTAAGCAAGTACCGGACTGCAGGCATTCAAGATTGCCCGGTTCAGGCCGATACCATGCGGTGTATCAGTCGACCATGTCCTGATGTTCGAAGCGACCCTTGCCGGTTGCCAGAATGTGGTCATCCTGATGCAGACGGTTGTAGAGTGCCTCCAGCTCCTCATCGGAGAGCTTGTCGAGCAGATCGAGAATGCCTTGCAGAACCTGATTGCGAGTCATGATGTGTCTCCTGGGGCTTTGTTGCAGCATAGCCGTTGCCAACGCGGTATGCAGCTGGCCTCCGGGCTGGGCGTGCTCTAGACTGGAATCCGGCTGAATGAACGCTTAAGGAGCAGGCAGATGAAGGCATGGCAAAGTCTGGTGGTAATCACGGGGCTGTTGCTGCTGAGTGGTTGCAGCAGCATGCAGTCTGGCAGCAAGGCAAGTGCCGATACGCCCGCAGCCCACCTGCCAGCTCGCGTTACGGCTGTAGGGTATGGCACGACACCGACCATCGAAGGGCTCTCGCCGGATCAGCGCCGCATGATGGCAATCCGGGCCTCCAAGCTGGATGCCTATCGCTCGCTGGCGGAGACGGTTGCAGGGCTCAAACTGACAGGCCAGAGCACGGTGAATGCCGCCACGCTGACCAGCGACAGTTTTCGCGTGTATGTCGAGGCTTATCTGCGTGGTGCCCGGGTAGTGAGTGTGACGCCGCTGCCGGGTAATGGCTACGAAACGGTGCTGGAACTGTCGTTGTCTCCTGACTTTCAGCGTGAGGCACAGCAGGCTGCCGTAGTGAGCGAATCCGGTTCGTCGTCCGCTACTGCCGAATCACGTACCGTTGCACTGCCCGCGACCCGTACGGCAAATGGCAGCAACAATTTCTACCTCGCCGAGTAATGCAAAAACTGCTTCTAGCCATCCTGACAAGTCTCGCGCTGCCGCTGTCGGCGGCGCAGTTTGAGGGTGTCGCGCCACTGGGCTCTGCGGGGGTCGAGGCTGCGCGCAGCGAGGCGATTCGCGATGCGCTGCTCAATGCCGGTCTGGCTGCGGGGGCATCGGTACGCAGCAACACCACAGCACAGGGTGGGGAGCAACTGGAGGTCCGTACTGCACCCGTTGGTGAATATCGGCTGCTGAGTGAATGGGAAGCCAATGGCTTCTGGCATGTAAAACTCGATGTTCAGTCCGCTGCAGTGGCCGTGGTTCCATCCGGCGCAGGACAGTCACTTTCCGGGTGTGCCGCCGACCGCTACCGCCGCAAGGTGCTGCTTACGCATTTTTATGTGCAGCAGCCGGGGCAGGTGGTTGACCTGATGCGCGTGCCGGAAAACCTGCAGGCCTATCTGGCTCGTCAGCTGCAGGACTCCGGGCGCTACCTTCCCCAGCAGGCCGCCTATCAGGCCGCATTCCAGTTCAATCCCCGCTTTGTCGAGCCGCAGCAGTTGCCTGCACGGGTGCATGAGTTGGCGGTCCGCTACAACACCCAGTTTGTTGTCGGAGGCATCATCCGCGATGCCGGCAGTAGCGGGCAGCGGGTTGGCGTGGCGGCCGATGGCGAGCTTCGCGAAGGCGAGCGCAAACAGGTGCTGAATGTGCCTGGCGCCCATTTTTTGCGGCTCGGGATCAAGACTTCGCCCAAGGATCGCCGTTTCGATATCGAGACCTTTGTTTACGATGGTATCTCCGGAACATTGCTGAGCAGGCAATTGTTCCCCGGGCAGGTTTCCGGGGAAGTGGCGCAGGCCGAGGGAACCGAGTTTGCGGGTCCGCGTTTCTTTGCTACCGATTATGGCCGCATGGTTGAGCAGCAGTTGCAGCAGGTGCTGGGGCAAATTGATCTGTCCCTGCGCTGTTTGCCGATGACCGCACGGGTCGTGCGTGTGGAGGGCAAGCAGGTGTATGTCGATGCGGGGGGGCAGAGCGGTCTGCGCCCCGGGGATCAGTTGCGGCTGTATCGCTTGCAGCCGGGGGGCTTGCCGGTGGACACACTATCCACGCCGGCTGATAGCGCCTTGGGACTGCCCGAGCTGCGCAGTGGGACATTCCTGGTCGCCGCCGTTCAGCCCCTGTTTGCCGTAGGAACGGTGGAGGGGAGTGTGCAGGCCGGCGATTATGTACGTGTTGACAGTGGCAAGGAGTCCCGCCGATGAATGTCGTGACATCATTGTGGTTGCGCAGTGTGGTGCTGGTGCTGCTTGGCGGCTTGGCCGCCGGAGCCGTTGCCAGCTCATCCGTGCATCGCAAGCCCCCTGCCGCCAAGGGGCATGGTTCGGCGCGTTCTGCTGAGCCCGTGTATACCGGCCCGGGGGTTGTTCGTGTGTTGCCGGGTACCGAGTTGCCAGCCAATGCCGTTCTGCCGCCTGCACGTGGGTATTCGGTCAGCAGTAGCCATGCGCCTGCCGCAACCGCTGCCAAGCCCGCTCCGATTTTCGGGGCGGCTGCTGGTGCTGCAGCAGCCGGCAAGGCTGAAGGTGCTCCTCCGGCAGCCAAACGGCCGACCAACGAGTTTTATATCGTGAACAACCCGGAGCTGCGCTGGCAGCAGTACAGCTATCCCTGAGCGGGCACAATCAGTTGCAGGAGGCGAGTTCCTGCAACTCCGCGCCGCGGTAGCGGGTACTGGCGCGCTTGAGTGCATTGTACTGCTCGGTGGTGGCAGACCGGATCAGGAAGTCGGTGCGGCGCAGGGTGTCATCACGATCGCGTAATACGGCCGATTTCACCCCCTTGGCGCGGAATTCTTCCAGTGCCCGTTCACCGGCTTCGCGAGTGGAGTAAATCCCCAGTGAAATCGCGTTCTGCCAGCGCCGCCCATCATTGACGATGAAGTAATCGTCAACCCCAAGGCCTTTAAGCTGTTCGGCCTTGGCCTTGGCCTGCTCCATGGTGTCCAGCGGCGGGATATACACCCAGACGCGGTTGTTGCCACTGCTGCCTTTTTCCTGCGCATTCAGCGAGAGTGCGGCGAGATCCTGTCGTGCCGCAGCGATCTGCTCGCCGACCAGGCCATGCCAGCGCAGACAGAGCTTACCCTCGCTGCCTGCATTCGTTGCAGATGAGCCAGAAGCTGCCTGGCTTGTGGCCGCGTTGTCTTGTGTCGTTGCATCGGCATCACTGCTCGGGGTGCTGGCAGCGGGGACATGACCTTCACTGACAATCTGGATGGCGCTGGCGTTGATTTCCCGATTGGCCGGGTTGCTTGCAGTAACCGCGGGTGGCAACAGCCTGGCAACCGCAAAAATCGCGAGGTTGGCGACCAGCAATACGAAAAACAGCCATTTCATGGCAGAAACTCTCCTTCCCCGCTGGTGCGTAGTGCAGCCAGACCGTGCAGGGCGAGATTATCTACCAGCAGTGCGGGCTTGTTAAGTTTGTCCGCCAGCAAAGGTGCATCGCCACCGGTCAGCAGCAGCAACGGGATTACGGTGCTGTTCCGGGCGAGGCGGGAAAATGCGGTTTCGACGCAGGCGGTGAGGGCGCTGACACAGCCTGTCGCAATCGCATCTGCAGTATTATGCGGAAACTCGCGATACTCACCTTCCCGCAAAGGCAGGCGGGCGGTGTGCTGATGCAGAGCCTGGCGCTGCAGCCGGTAGCCTGGAAGGATCATGCCGCCGAGAAAACGGCCATCCACACTCATGCTGTCGAGCACGCAAGCCGTTCCGGCAGAGACGATCAGCAAGGGGGTGTCGGGGTAAAGACTGCGAGCTCCGGCCAGTGTTGCCCAACGGTCGCTGCCCAGTTGGGTGAGGTCATAGTCACTGCTGAGCCCCAGGCAACCCGCAGCAGGGCGCAGCCAGCCGGGTGATCGGTGCCAGTGCTGGCGTGTCCAGTCCGAGATCTGCTGCTGCAAATCCGGGCACCCGACTGCACAGCCGCTGATGCTGCGGGGGGGCGGTAGCCGCAGCCAGTGCTGCAGTAAGCCTGCAAGATCTGTCGCATTGCCACTGGTTTGCCACTGGGCCCCAGCCTGATAATCAGTGTCCAGCAGGGCCCACTTGGTCCGGGTGTTTCCCAGATCGATCAGCAACTCCATGTCAGGCGCTCTGCCTGAGGCTGACATCGCCGCTGCCCAGCAGAATTTCTTCTGCGCCAGTGGCCAGCCGCAGATTGCCATCAGCACTGAGGCCGACCGCTTTGCCGCGCTGCCTGCTGCCGTTGGCCAGCAGAGCCTCCACTTCACAGCCCTGCCATGCATGCCGGCTTTCCCATTGGCGGATCAGCGCGTCGGTAAAGCCATCTTGGGCAAACTGAAGCAACTGTTGCTCGAGCCCCTGCAGCAGATTGGCCAGCAGGGCATTGCGCGTGCAGCCAAGCCCGGCGCCGCTGAGGCTGCTTGCCTGCTGGTCGACGTCAGCAGGCGGAGCAAGTACGTTCAGCCCGATGCCAATGACGACCAGCGAGGGGCCTAGCGCATCACCCTGCATCTCGATCAGGATACCGCCGACTTTTCCCCAGCCATGGCCCATCGGTAGCAACAGATCGTTGGGCCATTTCAGGGCGATATCCTGAACCCCAAGCCGGGCCAGTGTTTGCGCAACCGACAGCCCGACCACCAGGGGGAGGCCGGCCAGTTGGCTTGGCCCGCCATCGAATTGCCAGCACAGTGAGAACAGCAGCGAGCTGCCGATCTGCCCCTGCCAGTTGCGGCCGCGGCGGCCGCGTCCTGCGGTTTGCCACTCTGCGGCTAATGCCAAGCCATGGCCCGGGTTTTGCAGTAACTGGCGGTTGGTGGAATCCGTGATGCCGGTGCAGCGGATCTGCAGCTGTGAATTTGTCGCGAGCTGTGCTTGCAACTGGCGCTGGTCGAGCCAGTCTACTTTGGGTATCAGCCTGTAACCAACGCCATGTTTGCGTTCCAGGGCTATACCGTAGGTTTCGCTCAGGGCGAGTGCCCCGGAAATCGTGGCGCGGGAACACTGGAAGCGCTCGGCAAGCGCCGCGCCAGAGGTGAAGTGTTCGGTGCTGAGGGCCTGCAGGATGCTGAGCGTGTCGGCCATCGTTACAGGGTTTCGATAACGTGGTTCTGGTTGGTGTAGATGCAGATGTCGCCGGCAATTTCGAGCGCTTTCTTGACCACTACATCTGCGGGCAATTCGGTATTCTCGTAGAGCGCGCGTGCGGCAGCCTGGGCAAACGAGCCGCCAGAGCCGATCGCCGCAATACCCTGTTCCGGTTCAAGAACGTCGCCATTGCCGGTGATTACCAGCGTGGCCGTCGGGTCGGCGACGATCAGCATCGCTTCCAGTCGCCGCAGGGCGCGATCCGTGCGCCAGTCCTTGGCTAGTTCGACCGCGGCACGGGTGAGTTGTCCCTGATGTTTTTCGAGTTTGGCCTCGAAACGCTCGAACAGGGTAAAGGCATCTGCCGTGCCGCCGGCAAAACCGACAATCACACGGTCGTTGTAGAGTTTGCGTACTTTGCGCGCCGTCCCCTTGATCACCACATTGCCCAGCGTGACCTGACCATCTCCGCCTACGGCAACCTGATTGCCACGGCGAACCGATACGATGGTGGTGCCGTCGAATTGCTGCATGACTTGTCCTGTGTCGTTGGTCTTACGGGCAGAGATGGGTTCGTCCGGCCAGATCTCAAGGCGCGGTAGCGAATTAGCGCTTCTTGCGGCTGACGCTGACCAGTTCGGTGATGCCCATCAGTCGCAGCAGGCCGTAGACCATTTCATTGCTCTGTTGCAGTGAAACCGTCTTGCCGGGCATGCCCATGAAAAGGTTGAGCAGCATGCCGGCGGATTCGAAATCGATCCGTTTGACCCTGGCCAGGTTGATGCTCAGATGATCCCGGCCTTCCGCGTGTTTGCGGATTGTATCCAGCGCTTCACACTGCTTGGCAGTGATTTCGCCGCTCAGGCTCAGTTCTCCGTCGCTGCCTGCCGGTGCTGCATCCTGGATTTCGGCCTTGGCCTTGGCCTCGTCTGCCGCGACCTGGCTAGCCGTTCGCGGTGCGTGGCGCGAATCCCAGGAGGGCGGAGAAACCTCGTAAGTGATCGCATAATCCACGGCAAGGTTTTCGAATTCTTCCTGCAGCCCAAGGGCCTGGTAAAGCTCGATCAGCAGCAGCCAGAAGGGGGCTTCTGCCGGCATCGGGCGACCTACTTCGATCTTTTCCGACAGCAGGCTGGCCATTTCCTTGGAGCCCAGTACCTGCAGGCTGAGCTTGCGTTTTTGGGCCTGCTGCCAGCTCACCAGCAGTTCTGCTGCGCCGAGCGTGTCAATCTGGCGAACTTTGGCAAAGTCCACGCGCAGAATCGGCGATTTGTCAAAACTGGCGCTAAAGCGGCTGATTTCAGCTGAGATTGTGTCTGCTGCCAGTTTTTCGCCGAAGGCGAAATAATTGCTCCCCGGCCCTTTGCTGCCGGTACCGGCTTGCGGTGTGGCGTTCTGCCAGATGGGCGGCGATGTTTCGAACTCGACCACATAGTTGAGCCCAAGTGCGTCGAATTGCTGACGGCGGCCGGTCTGCTGGTACAGCTCGAACAGCATCAGCCAGGTTTCCAGGCGACGTTTGCCCTTGACCTGGGCGATTTCCGGTTCCAGCACCGCGATGGCGGCATCCGGCTGATTGTTGGCATGCAACATCACCGCCTGCTCTTCGCAGGGGCTGAGCATCTCGGAGCCTACCCCCACCTCGATGGCCATGGCAGCATGGTCAAAGTGAGCGGCTGTGTCCGCCTTGTCCTGCGCAGCATTCCCCTGGGGCCCAGTACGCCCCGCATCGGGCATGACGGTCTGGCCGGAACGCATGCTCGTTGCCGGGCCCTTGGCATCATCCTGATCTTTCTTGCGGAAAAACGAGAACACCACGCTACATCCCTGCCGCCTGATCGGCGTATCGAATACAAGTGTGCATTGTAGCCTCAGGCCCCGCCTAATGACAGTACAGCATTATCCAGAGGGGCTGAAAATCAGCGTATTTACGGCTGTCTGCATGACACCTTGGCATTCATCGGGTAGATTGAAACAAAGCCTCTATCGCCTTGGTCCATCATGAAATTCAGCTTGTTCTCCCGCTTTAATGCACGTCGCTTGCGGCGTCTACTGCTGATCTGTGTAAGCTTTGTGTTGCTGCTTGGGATCGTGGGTGGTGGGTTGCTGCCTTGGCTGGTACGGCCTTGGCTGGAGAGGGAGTTGTCCAGCACATTGCGCCGCCAGGTCAGCATTGCCGAACTTTCGTTCAATCCTTATCTGCTGAGGGTGCAGGCAAGTGATGTCCGTGTACTGGATCGCGATGGCAAGCCCTTTGTGGCCATCAGAGGCCTGGGCATCAATGCCCAGCTCAGCAGCCTCTGGCATCAAGCCCCGGTGATCAGCGAGCTGAGTGTGGATGGTTTGCAGGTGAATATCATCCGGCTTGGGCAGGGTAAGTTCAATTTCTCGGATTTGCTTGCCCCGGACACGACACCATCATCCCGTCAGGATGCCGGCCCGCCGCGTTTTTCGCTGAACAATATCCGCATTGCCGATGCTAGCGTAGCACTCGATGACAGGGTGGCGGGACAGCGTCATGCGCTGACCAAGCTGCAGATCGCGCTACCCTTCATTTCTTCGCTGCCATACCGTCTGGATGAGTACATTACCCCTTCGGTGAGTGGCAGCATCGACGGCACCGCATTTGCCTTGACTGGAAAAAGCAAGCCTTTCGCGCAAGGGCATGAGACCGAACTCGAGCTGGAGGTACGGCAGCTGGATCTCACCAAGTATTCCGGCTACATGCCCCTGCCGGAAGGCTACGGCCAGCTCGCAGGATTATTGAGCTCCAAGGTGCAAGTGGTATTTCGGCAGACGGAGGCGCCAGCGGTGTTGCTGCGAGGCTCTTTGCAGCTGGAGCGATTCAGTGTTGGCTGGCAGGGGCAACCCCTGCTTCAGTTTGGCAAGCTCGGGGTCAGACTGGACGAGCTGGAGCCTCTGCGGCAGCGTTATGCCATCGGACGCATCCAGCTGGATGACTGGCGATTGAATTTGCTGCGCGGCAGAAATGGCCAGATTGGCGGCCAGCCTGTCGGTGAGCACCAAGCCCGGGCTCCCTCCTCGCCGTCTTCCGCTTTGAACTTCAAGCTGGGCGAGCTGGTGCTGAACAAGGGCGAGGTGAGCTGGCGTGATGAAACCACTACGCAGCCGTTTAAGCTGCTGCTGGCAAATCTTCAGGCCAGTATTGCCGGTGTCGAGTTGGGCTCCGGCAAGCCTGCCCGGGTATTGCTGACAGGACGCAGCGATGCCAGTGATGATTACCGTATCGAGGGACAGCTCCGGCCCGAATCGCTGGATGGAGAGCTGAAGGTAAGCATTGGCGGACTTCAGTTGGCCCGCTTGCAGCCCTATCTGGCCGGGTTTTCCCGTGCCGAATTGCAGGGCAGGGTAGCGGCAGAGGCGAAGCTGATGCTCAGAAATGCCATGCCTGAGAAGGTTGGTGATCTGGCAGTTGAGCTGGATGGGGTTGCGCTGCGACTGCCACATACCCGTGCGCCGTTATTTGAAAGTGGCCAGCTGGCCTTGCAGGGCGGCGAGGTCGATCTGCAGCAGCAGCTTGTCCGGGTGGCCGCTGTAACCGGGCAGGGCGGTGGTCTTGCCATGCAGATGGGGGTGGATGGACAGCCCAGGCTTGATGGCTTGCTGGTGGCAACCGAGCGGAAGGGGGCGGCAGCCAAGCCCTGGCAGTTTGGCCTTGCCGCGCTGGACCTGACTGGCTGGCGCGTCCAACTGGCGGATGAGCGGCTGGGAAAAACCCCGCCCTTGTTGCTGCGTGAGATTCGCCTTGGCGTACAGGATTTCGATCTGCACTCCGGCAAGCCAGCCAGCATGACTTTCTCTGCACTGGGAAGTCGCCGGGGCAGCTACAAGCTCGCTGGTACCGTGGTGCCCTTCCCATTCTCCGGGCGCTTCCAGCTGGATCTCAACGGGCTGGATCTTGCCTATGCCCAACCCTATTTCACCCGCTGGCTGAATGTGTCGCTGGCCAGCGGTTTCGTTTCTGCCAAAGGCGAGCTGCAACTGGTGACTCATCCGTCCTTACGGGGCAGTTACCGTGGCATGGCGCAAGTTTCCGATTTTTATGCGCTGGATAAAGTGAGCGGCGATGATTTTCTGCGCTGGAAGCAGTTGCGTCTGAGCGGAATTGATGCCCAGCTCGATCCGCCAGCACTCAAGGTGGGCGAAATCCTGCTGGGGGATTTCTATTCACGGCTGATTCTCTCCGCCGATGGCCGATTGAATCTGCAGGATATCGTCGTGCAGGACGGGCAGGCCGTTTCGGTAACCAGCGAGAATACCGCGGGCAAAGTGGTGGCGCAGACTGCGGCCAGTCAGGCTGCCGTCGCCAGCAGTGCCAGCGCACGTGTGGTGCCCGTGAGTGTGGGGCGGCTGGTCTTCAAGCGCGGCAATATCAACTACAGCGATCTCTTCATCAAGCCGAATTACACCGCCAACATGACAGACATGACCGGCCAGGTGGTTGGGCTCTCGACGGATCTGTCTGCACGGGCCTCGCTGGAGCTCAATGGCAGCGTGGACAGAATTGCACCGGTGACCATCTCAGGCTCCCTGAATCCGCTGGCTAAAAATCTGTTTATCGATGTCAAGGGCAGTGTCAAGGGCTATGACCTGACTGCCGCATCGACGTATTCGGCCAAGTATGCCGGCTACGGGATCGAGAAGGGCAAGCTCTCGATGGATGTCGCCTATTTTATCGACCAAGGCAAACTCAAGGCCAGCAACAAGGTGTTTCTGGATCAGCTGACGCTGGGCGAGCAGGTCGACAGCCCGGATGCCACCAAGCTGCCGGTCAAGTTTGCCCTGTCGCTGCTCACCGATCGCAAGGGACAGATCAATCTCAATATCCCTGTGGAGGGTTCGCTGGATGATCCCCAATTCAGCATGGGCGGGCTGATCTGGCAGGTGATCGGCAATCTGCTGGAAAAGGTCGTCACCGCGCCCTTTGATGCGCTCGCCAGTGCTTTTGGCGATGGGCCGCAATTCTCGCATGTGGCTTTTTCACCGGGCAGCAGCAGTATTGACGATGCTGGCCGGGAGAGCATCCGCCGCCTTGCCGATGTATTGCAGGACAGGCCGGCGCTCAGGCTGGATATTTCCGGCTGGGCTGCTCCTGCCGAAGACGCACAGGGCATCCGCCGCAACAAACTGGATGAGCAGATTCGTGCCTTGCGGGTGGCCGAGTTGGGTGAGCAGGCCGAGTCACTGGATGCGACAACCCTGGTGATCAGCAAAGCGGATTACCCGCGCTTGCTGGAACAGGTCTACAAGGCGGGCAAATTCAAGAAGCCCAAGAATCTGCTGGGGTTGAGCAAGAGCCTTCCGCCCGCGGAGATGGAGAGCCTGATTCTGGCGAATACCGTCGTCAGGGATGACGATCTTGCGGAACTTGCGCTCAGGCGAGCCCAGGCAACCAAGAGTGCACTCAAGGAGGCAGGGGTCGAGGATAGCCGCCTGTTCGTGGTCAAATCGCGCATTGATGCCTCCGCCGCCGATGCCAAGGATGGCCCGCCCAGCCGGGCGCATTTCAAGCTGCAATAAGCAAGCAGGTTAATTGCAAGTACGAGTGCTTAGCGAACGGCACCCAGTTCGCGCAGCTGGCTGGCGAGCTCATCGGCCAGAATCTGGTAGCCCTGCGCATTCGGATGCACCAGATCACTCTTGAGTTGCTGGCGCCCGAGAATGGATGCCAGTGCCGTATCGTTCAGGGGGACTTGATGCTGCTCGGCTAGCGCTTGATACAGGGGTGGGGTATCAAGGCCGAACCCCAGTTTGGGGACGCCTATCAGCAAAACCGGAACTTTACGGCTAGCCAGCAGCGCCAGCATGGCGTCCAGATTTCGCTGCGTTTCTGCTTCGGGTTTGCGCTGCAGGAAGTCGTTGCCGCCCAGGCACAGCAGCACCAGTGCCGGCCGGGTTTCGTTCAGTGTCGTTGGCAGTCTCGCCAGACCTTCGGCCGTGGTTTCGCCAGGAATCCCGGCGTTGATGACCGGATGACCAAGCTGTGCCGCAAGCCGGCTGGGATAATCGGCACCATTCTCGGCGCCGATGCCGTAGGTGAGACTGTCACCAAAGGCCAGAATGGTGGCCCCTTGTGCCAGCCGGGGCAGCTCGGGCTGGCCGCAGGCCACGAGCAGAATGGTCAGGCAGCATAGAAGCAGATGGCGCATGCGGGCATTTCCGAGGGTGATGCTTACAGCTTACAGCCCGATTGGCGTTGTTGCCATACGCTTTCGAAGGTAAAGAGCAGCAGCGCTCCCCAGATCAGGGCAAAGCCTGCCGCTTTGGCGGCGCCAAACGGCTCGTGCCAGACGAGAACACCCAGCAGCAGTTGCACGGTCGGGCCGATGTACTGCAGTAGGCCGAGCTGGGTCAGGGTGATGCGGCGTGCGCCGGCGGCAAACAGCAACAGGGGGATGGCGGTAACTGGCCCGGCCAACAGTGCCAGCAGCTGAATCCGGGGAGATGCGCTGATGAAACCGCTTTGCCCCTGGATAAGCAGCAAGGCCAGTGCCGTGGCGGCGAGCGGGAACAAGAGGGCGGTTTCCAGTGCCAGCCCTTCCAGTGCGCCAAGGCTGGCTGTCTTGCGAAGCAGGCCATACGTGCCAAAGGTCAGCGCCAGGATCAGCGCAATCCACGGCAGTTGCCCGATGCTGACGGTCAGCCAGAGTACACCAGCGGCAGCCAGGGCAATTGCCAGCCACTGACCACGGCGCAGCCGTTCATGCAATACCAGTACGCCCAGCAGCACATTCACCAGCGGGTTGATGAAATAACCCAGGCTCGCGTCGACGACCCGTCCGGCCTGCACGGCCCAGATATAGATGAACCAGTTCACCGAGAGCAACAGGGCGGAGAGTGCAAAGCCGGCCAGCAGGCGCGGATTGCGCAGCTGTTGCAACCACTGCCATTGCCGGCGCAGTAACAGGATGGCCCCCAGAAAGACCAGTGACCACACCATGCGATGCAGCAGGATTTCCATGGCCGGCAGGCCATGCAGGCTTTTCAGGTACAGCGGCAGCAGGCCCCAGATCAGGTAGGCGCCGGTCGCATACAGGATGCCGCGATTCATCGGCGCTCCACAGGGTATCGGAGTGACCTTGTACCACCGCTGGCGCGGACTGCCTAGTTGCGGGAATGCCTAGTCAGTCTGGCGAAATGTGGCGGCAGATGCAGTACACTGAAAGCTGTTCCTCATCGCCACAGGCTCAGCGCCATGAATCTGGAAAAGGTCATCTTCGGGTTTTTCATCATCCTTGCCTTCACGCTCAATTTCGGTTTTTTTGTCGGTGAGCTCGATGCCATCCATCAGCACGATTCCTTCGAGCTGTTTGCCGCGATTGTGGTCAATCTGATTGCCACGGTGCTCAAGGTCGGCGACCGTACCCAGCTGGGGGCCGTGCATCTCTCGACCAGCCTTGTGGCTGATCTGCAGTTGCTCGTGGCTGCCTGCGTGTGGGGGTATGCCTCGTTTGGCAGCCCGGACGGCATGACACCCAAGCTGATGGCGACCATCGTATCGCTCGCCGGCGGGGCGATGATGGCCAATATCGTCTCGGTGGTGTTGCTGATCGGTGAAACGCTGACCCAGCGCCGCTAGCCGGCAGAATCGCCCCATCATGTACAACATTTTCTTTCTGGCCCTGCGCCGGCTGCGGGTGCCGCTGATCACGCTGATCCTGATCTATGCCGTGTCGATGTTCGGCCTGGTGCTGATGCCGGCACCGCCCGGGCAGCCGGCGCTCGATTTCTTTCACGCCTTCTATTTTGTCAGCTATACCGCCACGACCATCGGTTTTGGCGAGATTCCCTACACGTTTTCCCCCGGCCAGCGAGCCTGGGTGCTGGTATGCATCTATCTGTCGGTGATCGGCTGGACCTACACACTGGGTAGCCTGCTGGCGCTGTTCCAGGATCGCAGCTTCCTGCATGCGTTGCGGCTGGCCAAATTCACGCTGAAAGTGCGGCGCATGCCGACGGGCTTCTATCTGATTCTGGGTTACGGGCAGACCGGCCAGCTGCTGGCACGGGCGCTGGACGAACGTGGCGAGCGTTTTGTGGTGGTCGAGCAGCGCGAGGAGCGGGTAAACGAAGTACTGCTTGCTGGCTATCACGCCGATGTGCCGGCAATTGCCGGCAATGCCGCCAATCCCGAGCTGCTGCAGCTGGCCGGTATTCTGCACCGCAACTGCCGCGGGATTCTGGCGGTTACCGGGGACGAAAACGTCAATCTGGCCGCGATGATGGCCAGCCATGCACTGCGCCCCAGGCTGCTCAGTATCGGCCGGGCCCGCTCGCTGCACGTCTCGCGCAATATGTCCTCGTTTGGCGCCAATCACGTGGTCAACATGTTCGAAACAGTGGGCATGGAATTCCGCATGGCGCTGCGCTCGCCCAGCCACTACCGGCTGTGGCAGACGCTGACCCAGCTGCCGGGGCGTCCGATACCATCCTTGTTCCAGCCGCGTGCCGGGCTGTGGCTGGTGGTCGGCTTCGGGCGTTTCGGCCATGCGGTCTACGAGGCGCTGGTGCATCAGGGGTATGCCGTGCGCGTGATCGACGAGGAATCCCATCCAGATTTGCCCATCGGTGTGCAGGTTGCCGGGCTGGGGGTCGAGGAGCGTGACCTGCGAGAGGCCGGAGTGCGCGAAGCCGTGGGGCTGATTGCCTGCCACGATCACGACATCAACAACCTGTCGGCGATTGCCACGGCTCGTGAGATGAATCCGGGGCTGATGATCGTGGCCCGGCAGAATCTGGCGCAGAACCGCAGTCTGTTTACCGCCATTCACCCCGATCTGACAGTGGTGCGCAGCCAGATTGTCGCTCGCCAGACGCTGATTGCGATGACGACCCCCTTGCTGACGCAATTTCTGGAGCTGATGCAAGGCTATAGCGTCGAATGGGCCGGCAAACTCGAAGAGCAGTTGCTTGGGCTTTGCGACGGCGAGGTGCCCGAGCGCTGGGCGCTGGAGCTGACGGCGCAGAACAAGGGCTTTGTGCACGCCTTTCTGGCCCAGCCGTTACCGCCGCTGCGGCTGGGGGATCTGAGCCGTCACCCCGACCGGCGCGAGCAAGCGCTGGATTGCCTGGCGCTGTTGTACCAGTATCAGGGGCACGACATCGTGTTGCCGCAGGCCAGTCAGCAGCTGCAACTTGGCGCGCGCATCCTGTTTGTCGGCAGCCCGAAAGCCCGCCGCCTGATGCAGTGGGCACTGGAAAGCCCCGAGCTGGTCGATTACCTGCGCACCGGGCTAACCCCGCCGCGCGGTGCCGTGTTCAGGTGGCTGGCGGCGCGCAAGCAAGCCAAGCCTGGATAGTGAAGCTGATCGCGCTTCGGACAAGAAAACACCTCCGCGTGCGGAGGTGTTTATCTTGGGTATGACTCGCAAATCTATGGCTTTAAAGGCGTACAGGGGTATACATTGTCAGATTGCGGGGTAGGCCGGCTGGAATAGCGCCTTGAGCGTCGCGCCCGGCTGCGGTTGTTTCATGAAGGCTTCGCCGACCAGGAAGGTGTGTACGGCGTTATCGCGCATCAGCGCCACATCGTCCGGTGCCAGGATGCCGGACTCGGTGACCACGATGCGGTCCGGCGGAATGCGCGCCAGCAGATCAAGCGTCGTTTGCAGGGTGACGTCGAAGGTGCGCAGATTGCGGTTGTTGATGCCGGTGAGCGGCGTTTTCAGCTGCAGCGCGGCATCCAGCTCTTCACCGTTGTGCACTTCCACCAGCACGGCCATGCCCAGACTGTGGGCGATGGCTTCGAAATCGCGCATTTCCGCGAGGCTGAGTTCGGCGGCAATCAGCAGGATGCAGTCGGCACCCCAGGCGCGCGCTTCGAAGATCTGGTATTCGTCGACCATGAAGTCCTTGCGCAGTGCCGGCAGCGTGCAGGCGGCGCGGGCGGCCTTCAGATAATCCTCGTGCCCCTGGAAGTAGGGCGCGTCGGTCAGCACCGAAAGACACGCCGCACCATGCGCGGCGTAGTCTGCGGCATGTTCGGCGGGGCGGAAATCAGCGCGGATCACGCCCTTGGACGGGCTGGCCTTCTTGATTTCGGCGATGATGCCCGGCAGGCCGGCGGCATGCTTGGCGCGCAGTGCGCCGACAAAATCACGCAGATCGGCACCGTTGGCCTCCGCCTGGGCACGGATTTCGGCCAGCGGGATTTTGGCCTTGGCGACGGCAACTTCCTCGCGCTTGGTGGCCCAGATTTTTTTCAGAATGTCGGACATGGCACAGCTCGGTATGGCGTTTCGCGAAAGGAGCTTTTTACCACAAATCTCCCCCGGCTTGCCTGGGCTGGCGCAAATTGGCTACGGCAGTCCCAGTGTGCGGCGCAGCAGAAGGGGGGCGATGCGATCCGTGCTAACACTGCTCCGCGCGGCTCAGCGAATTCTGGCGCCGCAGTGGAGCGCAGGGTTTCCCCGCCCTGCGTGCAGCGTTTTGCCCTTCTGCCACGCTCGCAAGGATGGCTTTAACCGCATAAGGGCAATGACCGGTTGATGTTTGCCGGCCCTCCCATTTAACTAGATCCAGCGCTTTGCTCCTGTCGCAGTCGGCGACGCTGATCACCACCATCTGCCGGTGTGCTTCGGTTTACGCGCGCGCTGCGCGCTGGTAGTGCAGGCACAGCGAGCTGTAGGTGTCCGGCTTGATCGCGGGCAGGCCAAAGGCATGCACATTGCCGTCGAGATCGCGAATTTCGATGCGGTAGCCGACAACAATGCCGGCGTCGGATTCGACCGGAATGATCTGGTTGCTGTGGACCGCGTGCCAGTTGAGCAGCGACCCGTCGCGCAGCTGAATGCCTTGCCCGGACAGGCTGAGCATCGGGCGAGTGCTGGCGAGCAGTTGCGGCAAGATGGTGAGTAGCGGGTAGGCAATGCAGCTGCCGCCCATCAGCAGGACCGCCAGACGGGCCAGCTGGTTGGGGGTGTCGCTGCCGATGCCGATGGCGAGGATGGCACTGCCCAGCAGTACGGCGCAGACCAGAATCAGGATGCGCTTGCCGCGGGCGGGGTAGATGTGGGTGGTATTGGGGATTGTCATTTTGATACTGGGGTGTGTATCGCCCCGTAGCCCATATGAGATAAGGATTCAAGGGCGATACATGTGGTGCAATTTACATCTTGTTCTTGATCAGCATGACTTCGATGATCGATACGGCTGTGGCCTGATCAAGTTCCAGTGCGGTCACGATGCGCTCCAGCACTTCTTTTTCGTCATCTTCCAGCTCGCCATCGGCCAGCACAATGTCCGCCACGCAGGCAAAGGCGGTCGGACGCAATTCTTTCGGGATGCCGCCAGCGCCAAGCTTTACCAGCTCCAGTGCACCCTTGCTTTCCAGGGTGGCGAAGGCTTTGTCGAACAGCTTTTCCAGCTTGCCATCATTGATTTCGTCGAACATTTTCAGACGTGCGATGTACGTCATGATCGAGCGGCCTTCCTGATTGGATACGCAGCCATCCGCACCGGCAGCGGCGATACACAGGTTGACGAATGCGCCCTGAACGCTTTCATCATTGGTTTTGGTAACCAGACCGAAGGCTTTGTCGAGCAGACCCATGAATTCATCTCCGAGGTAGTAGTTTTGGAGCGCACAGAATCACCCGACTTGGTGATGTAGTAAAGTGACGTTGGTTACATGTTGCTTAAATGAAATATTTAAGTAAGCAAATTAGTGTTTGCTATTGGATTTTTTCCGGGATTTGCGGGTTTGCTTGGGTGCCAACTGTCTTAATGTTGGATGCAAATCTTGGTTTCAGGAGTTTGGTTGGGGATGGCCCAGGCCTGCTGCAAGAAAAATGGAAGCCGGCGGCCTCCCGCGCAGGATGAGCTATGCATCCAGGCTTGTCCCCCCGCTTCAGGTTCGTGCTGCGACCAGTCCGAGCAATTGCCGGTTCATTTTACGCGGATTGCGCTTCAGCGCGGCATTCGCCCGGTGGTCAGCGCCACCGCCCAGTCGTTGCGACCATTCATGGCTGCCAGATCGGACATGGCCTCGTGGTCGTAGTCCACGGCGCGAAGCTCGGCACGCCAGAGGCCGTCGTATTGCTCCAGAATGGCGTAGCGGGCCGCCGGGCTGCCGGTTTCCATGCGGTGAAAATAGGGGCGGGCATCGTCGTAGGCCGGCAGGCCCACGCTGCCGGGATTGACCAGCAGCAATCCATCCAGCTCGACAATACGGGGGGTATGGGTATGCCCGCAAGCTATGACTTTCAATGGCTGTAGCTTGATACCCCCGAGTCGCTGGCGAATTTCATCGGGAGTGGCGGTGCGCGCCCCATCCGGATCGACGCTTTCCAGCAGGTAGTCATGGTCACTGGTCGGGGTGCCGTGGCAGAACAGTACTTCACCGACACGCTGGCTGGGTTTCAGCGAGGCCATCCAGCGCAAGTGTGTCGCGCTCAGTTCGCGCAGCGCGTATTCATCGGATGCGCCGTCCGCGTTCGGCACGTAATTCAGCAGTTGCCGCTCGTGGTTGCCGGCGAGCTGCAGCCAATCCTGCTGCAGCAGGAAATCCGCGGTTTCCGCCGGCAGCAGCGGGCCGGATACGCTGTCGCCCAGATTGACCACGCGGTTGGCCCCGCATGCACGGGCATCTGCCAGCACCGCCTGCAGTGCCGGCAGATTACCGTGAATATCGGAAACCAGCGCGATGCGAACCATGGGTGATCAGGCGCCGTTGCGCTGGGCTTCCTGCTCCAGCAGGTGCGGGAAGGGGCGTTCGCGTAGCCACTTGGTTGCGATCCATTTCTCGCCCTTGCGCACCGGTGCACCACCGTGCAGCGTCAGCGGGTCTACCTGGCTGCGACTGTTGCAGTATTCGAAATACACCGCCGAGCCCTTGCGCGGCGGAACAGCGACCCCCAGCTCGGGGAAGACCGTCTCGCCGCCTTCCTCCACGTCGTTCAGGTACATCACCAGGGTGGACACGCGCTGGCCGGCTGTACTCAGGTGCTGATTGCTGCCCGCGTCCTGCGGCGGGAAATAATCGTAATGCGGCTTGTATTCGGCACCGGGCTGGTAATTCAGGATCTGCATGTCCTCGGCGTGCGTGATCGGCCAGTGCATCAGCGCGGCCAGCCGCTCGTCGATGCGGGCGATGAAGTCATCTTCGCGCAGCCGAAAGAAGGTGCCGTGGCTGCTGCGGTCAGCAATCACCATGTCCTGCCCGGTGGTCGGGTCAACCGTCGCCGAGCGGGTCAGCTTGCTGCGCGACAGCGCGATCAGCTGGTCGCATTCCTCATGGCTGAGCACATTGTCAAACACCACCACCACCGGCTTGTCCATGCGCAAGGCCACGCGCACATCGCGATCGCCGGCGCGGATCACCGATTGATCCATGGGAATGCGCGGCTTTTCGTAGCGGTAGCCACTGGCCTGCGCCCGCTGCGCCGCCGCCGGGGCACCAGCCTGCGGCGCCACCGGCGCGCCGTCGATGCGGCCGGCTGACTGCAAGTAGTGATAGACGATCGCCCCGGCAAATAACGGATCGAACTGCTTGGCGACCATCGCATCGACCAGCGTCTGCGAGTTGCAGCCACGCTCGATGTTTTCCATGAGCCAGAATTCCCACTCCGGCGTCAGATGCGTAATCGTGTTCATCGGCAATCCTCCAGCAATGCTGTTTTGGTTTTGTGCCGCTATTGAACACCAGCCGCCGTAAACACGCACTTGCTTTCGATTTTGCAGTGCGCAAAATGCAGCTCGGGAGGCTTATCCTGGGATTGTGCTTTTACATCTGCCGGAACTGAGCTGCATAACTGCGACTGAGTGGTAGCGCGTCGTTGCGGTTTTTCAGATACACCAGCTGCCGGCCGAGCAGATCGCGCTCGATGCGGGCGATGGCTGCAAGGTTGACAATGGTGGCGCGGTGGATCTGGGCAAAGCGGCTGGCATCAAGCTGCGGCAGCAGATGCTTGAGCGGCGTGCGGATCAGGTGGCGCTCCTGCGCGGTGACCACTTCGGTGTATTTGTCGGTTGCCTGGAAAAACAGCACTTCATCGATGTGCACCAGCCGCGTCGTATCGGCAAGGCCCACGGACAGCCAGGTCAGCGGCGTCGGGGCATGTTGCTGCAGCTGGTCGAGCACGGCGGGCAGGTTGCTGTTTGCCGGTTGCTGTTGCTGCAGCTTGCTGATGCACTGGATCAGTCGCGCATCGCTCACCGGCTTGAGCAGGTAATCGATGGCCGAGGCTTCAAAGGCTGCCAGTGCGTAATCATCGTAGGCCGTCACGAATATCACCCGCGTACGCTGTGCGGCCTGTGCCACCTGCAGGCCGGTGAGCCCCGGCATGCGGATGTCCAGAAAGGCGTAATCCGGCTGTAGCCGGTTCAGTTCCGCCAGTGCCGCGACCCCATTTCCCGCTGTTGCGAGAATCTGCAGCTCGGGCCAGAGCTGTTGCAGGCGTTGCTGCAGATGGCAGCACAGGTGGGGTTCGTCGTCGGCAAGCAAGGCGGTTGGCATGGCTGAATCACAATGAAAGAATGCAGGATTGGCATCATCGCGCGTGGCGTCGGCCACGGCAAGCCGGCGGCTTCGCGGGTGTTACTGCATCACTTCACGCCGGTAGGGGACTTGCAGCTCGGCGCGTACGCCACTGGGCGCGTTGCCGAAGAGCTGCAGTTGCCCGGCCGTGCCGTACAGATTGGCCAATCGCTCGCGGATATTGGCCAGCCCCACGCCCTGGCCAGGGGCTGGGCTTAAGCCTATGCCGGTGTCGGTTACGCTGAGCCGCAGCAGGCCGTTGTCCTCGCGCGCCTGCACCGTGATCGTGCCACCGGCCAGTGCCGGCTCGATGCCGTGCTCGATGGCATTCTCGACCAGGGGTTGCAGCAGCAGTGGCGGCAGACTGGCATCGCGCAGGTGGTCGGGTACGTCAATCTGGTAGCGCAGTCGCTCGCCCAGCCGGATGCCGATAATCCCCAGCAGCGCTTCCAGCAGTGCTACCTCGTCACCCAGCGTGGTGCGTGCGCTGCGCGTGCGCCCCAGTGTGGCCCGCAGGTAATCGTTGAGGTGTTCGAGCATGATGCGCGCCAGTGCGGGGTCGCGGTCGATCAGGCTTTGGACATTCGCCAGCGTATTGAACAGGAAATGCGGCTCGATCTGCGCCTGCAGCATTGCCAGCTGCGCGGCCGTTTCGGCCTGTTTCAGTTCGGCGGCACGCTGCTGTTCGATTGCCAGTGCCAGCGTCGAGGCATGCAGCCGGTACAGCAGCACGAAAAAGGCGGTAGCGGCCAGCCCGATCAGCAGCGAGGAGCCCAGATTGCGCCACAGCCGCTCCGGGGGGGCGCTGTGCAGCGAGAGTAGATCCGGAGCCCCCAGTGCCTGTGAAAGCAGCAGCCCGCAGATCACGCCGAGCGGGGCAATCAGCAGCAGACGCCACAGCAGCAGCGGTCGTTCACCGACCAGCCGGCTGAAGCCGATATTCAGCGCCCATAGCGACAGGCCGATACTGTGTGACAGCAGCATGGCATCGTGCAGCGTGATGTGCGGATCAAGCAGCACTTCCAGCGCGCCGATCAGCGTATTGACCACCAGCAGGATGCCGAAATTGCGCAACCAGTAGCGCCAGTCGTGATGCGGCGGGCAGGGGGGCAAGCCAGAGAGGGGAGAGGAGGTCGTCATGGTCAGAAATAGTAGCGCAACATGGCCTGAATGGTCTGGCTTGCCGGCGACGCCCCGTAAACGCTGAACGCATCCCCTGTGCCGTATTGCCACTGGACAATCAGGTCGGCGTGTTCCAGATGATACATCGCCTGCAGCCAGACGAGGCTGCTCTGGTCGGTGAGGTCGTGGCGGATCATGGCCGCCAGTTCGCTCTGCGTGACCGGGAAATCCTGCCAGCTGGCATAGGTAAACAGCGCCTGCTCGGTGGTGAGTGCCTGCATGGTGCCTGCCCATGCGCGGTACATGCCGTAGGCCTGCCGGTCGTGCTGCAGCGCCTGCCATGCCTTGGCATCCGGCGCCGCGCTGCTGTACTGGTATTCGACGGTGACACTGAGCTTGTTGGCAAACGTCTGTGTCAGGCCGGTGGCGAGCTGGGACTGGAAGCGCTGCGGGCCAGCCACGCCCAGTGCCTGATCGATCTGGCTGGCAGCGCGCCCGCCGGCGTATTCGACGTAGAGCACCGTGGCATCGCTGGCGAGGAGGCTCAGGTTCATGCCAAGCTGCGGAGCCGCCCCCGATTCGGCGTAAATCAGCCCTTGCGGATTCAGCCAGTCATTGATGGCCTGGCTGAACACCAGCAAGCCGCGGTCGCTGGCATTGCTGGCGCCGAAATCCGCGCTGAATGGCGCCGTACTGCGCTGGTCGGCCAGTCTGGGGGAATACAGCGCGCTGACGCTGCCGCCATCCCACAGCCATTGCCCGCGCAGCATGCCGCTGCCGAGCCGGTTTTCGCGCAGGCTGGCCGGCGCGATCGAGGTGACCGAGCGTAATGCGCCAGCCTTGAAAAAATCGGTCGGGTTAAAGCCCGTCGCCACGCCGCTGCGCAGGTTTATCCGTCCCAGATCGTAGATTTGCGCCGGGTCGGGCTGCCAGCTCAGATAGGCTTCGCGCAGCGTATTCACCTGATTGTCTTCGTTCAGCCAGCCGCTCCAGCCCAGGTCCAGCCGGTCGGACAGCACGGCCCGCCAGTCCGGCGCGAAGCGCACGTCGGCATTCAGATCCAGCGACAGGCGTTGCTCTGCCTCCCAGCCGCTGGTGCGCTGATCCTGTCCGCCCGCCATCAGCTCGGCGAAGAACTGCCAGTCACGCGCCGGCGCGGCACTGGCCGTGCTGTTGTCCGCCAGTGCCAGCGCATCAAGCTCGCCGGCGGCCTGGGCAAGCGCAGGCCTGCCGGGCAGCAGTGCCAGCAAGAGCAGTGCGATGTTTGATACGTGGTGGCGTATGGGCTTGGGGTTTTTATTTTGCATGGCTTTCGGCTTTATACCCTGCTTTTTGGTTTAGTCCGGTTTGAAACGTGGCAGGTAGTCACGCTGCAGCCAGCTTTCCGGTACCTCCCGCCAGGCGTAGTCGGAAAAGCGCATCACCGTCACCCAGTTCGGGTCCAGTCCGTCGATGATCACTGTTTCGGTCGGGCGCTCGCGGCCGAGCTGGGACTGGTATTTGCGGTAATAGGCCGTTTTCAGCAGTTGCCCGCTTTCGGCGTAGAACCTGGCCTTCAGCGGACGCTGGTTGCCCGCATCCAGCCACATCTCGATGCGGTGGTAAGTGACATCCGCCGTTCTGGCCGTGAGATCGAGTTTGTGGCTCGCGCGGATCTGGCGATCGCCATCCTGGATGCTCTCCTCGCCGCCGTACTGGGCGCGATAGTCCAGCGCCAGATTCACCGTTACCACGTCGCCGTTGGCCGCCTGGCCCAGCAGGCGCTGCTGCGGCGAAATGCGGATGGTGCCTTTGCTGGACGGGTCGTAGAACCATAGTTCGTTGCCGTTTTTCAGCAGCAGCTTGCCGGTATCGCGAACCGGTGCGACAAAGCGCAGCAGGCTGCGGAACTGGCCACTCCGGTCGTCGGCGCGCGAGTAGATCGCCAGTGCGCTGGTGTCGATCTGCTTGCCGTTGCGGTATTCGATCAGCGTGGTCGTCAGGCCGAAGGGCTTGTCCGGATTGCGGATGGCATCGCTGGCAGCCAGCAGTTGCTGCGCATCGGGGGCGGCCAGCGCGCCGCCGGCGAGCAGCAAGCCGGCACACAGGGTCAGAATGCGGCGCATCGCTCATTCCTCCTTGTGCGAGTGCCGGCAGTGGCCGCGGCGCCACAGGCTGGCGATGCCTACTGCAATCAGGATCAGTGGCCAGCCGCGGGCGAGTAGCGCCGTGGTCCACCAGTCGAGTTCGGCGCCGAGGAAAAAGACGCCCAGTGCGATCAGGATGAGGCTATGCAGGGGAAAGCGTTGCATGATGGTTCTCCTTGTTTAGACATGACGCAGGGCGTCGACGATGTTCAGTTTTGCGGCGCGACGGGCCGGCCACCAGGCCGAGAGCGTGGCGACCAGCATCAGACCGAGTGCGGTTCTGCCGATCATGGCCGGCTCGCCCCACACGCGGATGGTCAGCGGCACCGGATCGACATTGCCCGGCGGCAGCCAGGTCAGCCCGGAATGGTTGACCGCGTAAGCCACTAGCAGCGCCAGCACGATCCCGCACAGGGCACCGACGGCCCCCAGCAATGCACCTTCGCAGACAAACAGCCGGCGGATGCCGCTGCGGCGCAGCCCCAGGGCGCGCAAGGTGCCGATTTCCACGGTGCGCTCGACCACCGCCATGCTCATGGTGTTGCTGACGGTAAACAGCACGATTGCACCAATCAGGATGGCGATAAAGCCGAGGATGGCCGCGAACATGCCGGTGATCTGGCCGTACTGCGGGTTGAGCGTGGCGAAGTCATGCACCTCCAGCGGCATGCCTTTGAGCGGGCCGGCCAGCAGCTCGGTCAGCCGGGCGCGTGCTGCCGGCATCTGCCCGGTGTGTTTCAGCTGCAGCACGATGGCGGTGACCTTGGGCGCGTCCTGGCCGTAGATCAGCCGCTGTGCCTGTTGCAGATGCAGCTGCACGGCCATATCGTCGTATTCCTTCACGCCCATGGCCTCGGCCTTGATGACATTCAGCCTGGCCACATTCGGCGCGCCGTGCGCATTGGCCGCGAGCAATTCGATCGCCGTGCGGCTGGCACTGCGCTCGGCCTGCGGCTGTTCCTGGGCCGATAGCGCCGTAATGTCCGCGGGGGCGGCAGCGCCGTCTGTTTCGCGGCGTTGAGCGCCCGGGCAATTCTGCACCTGCAGGGGCTCGCACAGCTGCAGCACGCGGGCAACGCCGGTGCCAATCACGGCGGCATCGCTGCGGCTGCCGGTCAGTGGCGAGGTCTTGGCGACACCGGGAAAGTCGTAATCGTTCCACTGCAGCATGGCGTTCTGGCCAGCGATATCGACACCGGCGCCGAACACGGTGCGCGACACACCGGCATCAAAATTGCCGGCAATCCCGCCCAGGCTTAGCCGGGGCGTAACCACCGTGAGCATGGGCGCCAGCACCGGGTCGTTCTGCAAGGTGGCGATGATGCGCGGGTAATCGGCAATGCCGTAGGCGGCCGGGTTGCCCGAGCCGTACAGGAAGTAATCGGTGTGCTGGATCTGCAGATGGCCGCTGCCGCGCACGAAGTCGGTCTGCAGCCCCAGATTGATATTGCGGCTATAGCCACCGAACAGCAGGATGGCCGAAACACCGATCATCATGGCCAGCAAGGTGGTGAGCGAGCGGCGACGGTTGCGCAGCAGATTGCGCAGCGCGAGCGAGAAGGCATTCATGCGGCAAGCTCCGGAGTGCGTTGTTCGATGCCGGTGATGCGCCCGTCGCGGATGAACACCGCGTCATCGGCCATCGCCAGCACATTCGGGTCATGCGAGGAAAACACGAAGCTCATCCGCCGCTCGCACTGCAGATTGCGCATCAGCTCCAGAATCGCCGCGCCGGTATGGCTATCGAGATTTGCGGTCGGCTCATCGGCCATCACCAGCGCCGGATTGGTCGCCAGCGCCCGCGCAATCGCCACGCGCTGGCGCTGCCCGCCGGAGAGCTGGCCGGGCAGATTCTTCGCGCGGTCGGCCAGCCCCACGGCATCCAGCAGATCCTGCACGCGGCGCTGGCGTTCGCGGGTGTCCACACCGGTCAACAGCAGCGGGTATTCGATGTTCTCATAGGCATTCAGCACCGGAATCAGATTGAAATTCTGGAAAATGAAACCGATGTGGCGCGCGCGGAAATCGGCCAGCGCGTCGTCTTGCAGCGCCAGCACATTCTCGCCGGCTACCGTCAGCGTGCCGGAATCGGGTTGGTCGATGCAGCCGATCAGATTCAGCAGCGTGGTCTTGCCGCTGCCCGAGGGACCCGAGAGCACGGTAAAGCGCCCGCTGGCGATGGTGAGGGTAATTTCGGACAGCGCCGGAACCTCGACGGCATCCAGCCGGTAATGCTTGCTGACCTGTTTGAGAATGACGGAAGACATGCGAGCCTCGCGGATGGGGAATGAGGCCACTGTATGCCGGTCGGGTAAAGCCGTCCGGGGCTTGCGATAAGCTGCCTGCAGAGCGGATGAAGTGCATGGTGGCGGGATGAGCTGCAGCGGCCAAGGCTGCTGAGACCCCGTCAACGCTGAGGCGCCGAGGGCGCCTTAGTGCGGTCAGCACAAGCGCTTCAGGAGCTGACGCACGAAAACCGCCATCGCGTACATATGTCCCGTTTTTACCAGATCAGGACCGACCTATCACGGCAGCGGCCTGCGGTGGCACCGCTGCCGCTCGATTCGCTGCAGAGCCAGATCAAGGCTGGCCCATATGTTCATCGCCGGCCGGATGGTGGATGGCTAGGCCAGATTGCCGGCGCTCACCTCGGAAAATTGCGGTGGACCCGGACTAGGGGGCTGAATGCCCCGGGCGCTCCGCCAGAAAGTCCAGCAACAAGCGGTTGACCTGCCCGGCACATTCTTCATGCACGGCATGACCGCAGCCCGGGAATACGGCCAGTTGTGCCCGGGGCAGTTTCTGCTGGATGGTGGCGGCCTGCGCGACAGGCAGGTAGCGATCATCCTGCCCCCAGATGATCAGCGTTTCGCTGCGGGTCGAGGGCATGGCGGCCATGGTGAGCATCCAGTCCGAATCACGGACCAGATGATATTGTGCGCGCCGGTTTTCCCGGAATGTCAGTGGCACATGGGTCTGCCCGACCAGCGCGTCGCTGACGTACTCCGGCCGGGAATATGCTTCCTCGATGCCTTTGCGCACATCGCTTTGTCGCAACAGCTTGGAGAACACCTCGCCGATCACCGGGTAGGTCATCAGCTGCCATTCGGTCTTGTAGGGGGTGTCGAGTGCCCGGGGGGCCAGCAGCACCAGCTTCTCTACCCGTTCGGGGTAGCGCTGGGCGAAATACAGCGCCCAGCCGCCGCCGAAGGAATGCCCGACCAGGCTGACTTTCTCCAAATGCTGCTGGTCAAGGTATTCGCGGATTGCTTCGGCCATCAGTGGCAAATCGTAGCGTTCCGGTGGCTGTTGCACCTGTGTATAGCCATGCCCGGGCATGTCGAAGGCATATACCGCATGCTGCTGTGCCAGCGCCGGTATGGTATCGCGGAAGCTGTTGAGCCAGGTGCCGGCGCCATGAATCAACAGCACGGGCGAGCCGCCGCCCGTCTGCACCTGATTGAAGATGTAGTGCGGGGCTGTCAGCGACTGCGCGCCGAGCTGGCGAAGGTATGCGATTTGCGGGGCCTCTTCGGCGGGATGGTAGGCAAAAGCGATCAGCAGTAGTGCGGCGACCAGCAGCAGCAGCGCAGCACCGCTCCCGCGCAACAGTATGCGTACGATGCTCATGATGAACACTCCGGATCAGGGGGCGGGAAGAGAATAGGCGGGGCACTGGGGCTTAGGTCGCCGCAGCCGGTGCTTTCGGCGGTTGCGGCTGCTGCTCGATCCGTTCCAGCTGCGGATCAAGGCAGGCCCATTTAGGCGCGCTGGAGGCCCAGATATTCATGGTTGGCCGGATGCTGGATGGGTCATCCAGATTGCCTGCGCGCACTACGGCAAATTGCGGGCGGGCCGAGGAGCGGGCAAATAGCTGCGTGCCGCACGCCGGGCAGAACTGGCGGGTGATCTGGTTGCCGCTGTCGGCCGTCTTGACGTAGCCCTTTACCTCGCCGGTGATCTGCAAGGCATCACTGTCGACCATCAGGTTGACCGAGCCATTCGCGGCCAGATGCTGGCAATCGCGGCACCAGCAAATCCGGGTTGCAAGGGGCTCGCGCGTCAGGGTGAAGTGTACTGCGCCACACAGGCAGCGACCGCTGCGTTCGCTCATGGTTTGCTCCACGAAGGATTGGGGTAAGCAAACAGTCTAAAGCAATCGCCGCTGCCGGTGATGACCGTTCTTGCGCTTTTCTGCCGTTTGTTCCGGATGCGGGAGTCGTCTTCAGGAACCCTGGTGTCAGCCCTCTGGCCCGATCCGCCCGCGCGCTTTCAGGCGCTCTGCGTGCACCCAGCCTGAAGCATCCTCGCCGGTTTTCGGGTTGACGTACATCACCGAGAACCAGCCTTGTACGGCGGAGTAGGCGATGAGTTCATCGCCCGGAATGACAAAGAGGGTCTTGCTGCGGCACTGCGCATCCGGTGCCGTGTGGAAATACAGCCGGCCTTGACCCGTGACGGCGAAGCTGAGTGGCGGGCGGATGTAGCCTTCATGTTCGCTGGCCGCTTTGGCCAGACGGGCACAATCGGCGGCCAGTGAGGGGGACATTGCACCAAGGGCGGTGATGAGCAGCAGGGCTCGGGGCAGGGTTTGCATGGAAAGTCTCGCTGGATAACGTACTTAAACTGAACGTCGTGCGTGGGGATTAGTGCCCGTTCTGCTCTGGTCGGTCAAGCACCGGGATGGACTGAGCGATGCTTTGTGGTTCAGAGAAGACCGGATGCGGATAAAATGGGAGGTGCCGGTGCATGCTGCCCGGCTGTTTCGGGGATTGCCGTGACTACCATTGTTATCGTCAGAAAGGCCGGCCAGATTGCGATTGCCGGCGACAGCCAGTCCACGTTTGGCGATACGCGCTTGTCAGCCGGAGATGACTGCCACTGGGACAAGATTTTTGCCGCGCAGGGCGGTTTTTTTGCGATTTCCGGCAGTGCCGCGCACGATCTGGTGCTGAAATCGCTGCTGGCCAAGAGCCGGAAGCTTGATTTTTCCAGCCGGCCCGCCATCTTCGAATCATTCCGCAAGCTGCATCCCAAGCTCAAAGACCAGTTTTTCCTCAAGCCCGACGTGGATGAGGATGATCCGTATGAATCCAGCCAGATGACCGTGCTGGTGGCCAACCCGCATGGCATTTTTGCCGTGTTCAGCATGCGCGAGGTGTACGAATACCAGCGCTTCTGGGCGATTGGGTCGGGCGCCGATTTCGCCATCGGTGCGATGAGCGCGGTGTATGACAACCCGCAGCTCGATGCCGAGGCCATTGCGCGAATCGGCGTGACGGCGGGCTGCGAGTTCGACATCAATTCGAGCCTGCCGATGAGCTGCCATGTTTTACACGGGGTATGAGGCTGTAGTTATTTTGAATACTGATTTGCGTGGCTATACGTCATGCTGTATGGAGCTGTAATGCACGACATTCTGGAGCGTTTCCTGTTCGACCATGCCGCGGTGCGCGGTGAGACCGTGGTGCTGCGCGAGTCCTATGCCGAGGTGCTGGCGCGTCACCCGTATCCGCCAGTACTGGCTCGCTTGCTGGGTGAACTGCTGGCGGCCGGGGAATTGCTGGTGGCCACGCTGAAATTCGACGGTACGCTGATTCTGCAACTGCACGGCAAGGGGCATCTGAAGCTGGCGGTGGTCGAGGTGACCGGCGAGAAAACGCTGCGCGCCACGGCCCGCTGGGATGGCGAAATTCCGGATGTGTCGCTGGCCGAGCTGCTGGGGCAGGGCGGGCGTTTCGTGATCACCATCGATCCCAAGGACGGCGAGCCGTATCAGGGCATTGTCGGTTTTGATAAGGGTGAATCGGTGGCGACCATCATCGAGCATTACATGCAGCGTTCGGCCCAGATCGACACCCGCGTGTGGCTGGCTTGTGACGGAACGACGGCCAGCGGGCTGATGCTGCAGAAAATGCCGCTGGAAGGCGGTTCGGGTGCTGAAGACGAAGATGCCTGGCCGCGCGTGCAGCGTCTGGCCGAGACCATTACCAGCGAGGAATTGCTGACGCTGGCGCCCCGCGAGATGCTGCACCGACTGTTCCACGAAGAAACCGTGCGCATGTTCGATCCGAGCACGCCAACCTTCAAATGCACCTGCTCGCGCGAACGGGTGGGCAGCATGATGGAAATGGTCGGCCGCGAGGAAGTCGATGGCGTGCTGGCCGAGCGCGGCAATGTCGAGATCGTCTGTGATTTCTGCGGCAAGCATTATCATTTCGACGCGGTCGACGTGGCCCAGCTGTTTGCCGGGGAAGGCGTCAAGCCGGGCAATCGCCGTTTGCAGTAAGCCCGGCTGCCATCGCGGCCAAGACAGCCGCGCTTGGCCCTGTTACAGTCGTCCTCCTGTTTTCGGGGAGTGACCGTGACCAATCGACATCATCTGTTTGCCGGCATGCTGGCAATGCTGCCGCTGATGGTGGGTGTGCTGCCCTTTGGCCTTTTGTTCGGCACACTGGCAGTGAATGCCGGACTGACGGGCTGGCAGGGCTTTGGCATGTCGGCAATTGTGTTTGCCGGATCGGCGCAATTCATCGGCGTCACCCTGCTTGCCAGTGGCGTGAGTGTGCCGGTGCTGCTGGCCACTACGCTGGTCATCAATTTGCGCCATGTCCTGTATTCCGCCAGTGTGCAGCCGGGGGTACAGCACTGGCCGCGCCGCTGGCGCTGGCTGTTGAGCTTCATGCTCACCGACGAACTGTTTGCCGTATTCAACCTGCGTCTGCAAAACCACGGTGGCGGTGCTGATACACGCTGGTTCCTGCTGGGGAACAGCATCGCCATGTACGGTACCTGGCTGGCATCCACCGTGCTGGGCATCGTGCTTGGCCAGCAGATCCCCGATCTGTCGCACTGGGGGCTGGAATTCGCGATGGTGGCAACCTTCGCCGCCATTGTGGGTACCCAGCTCACCCAGCACAGCATGGTGGCGGCAGCGCTGGCGGCCGGGGCGGGGGCGATGCTGCTGCGCGGCATGCCCTACAAGCTCGACCTGATTCTGGCTTCGCTGGCTGGTATCGTGGCCGGTCTGCTGGCCGAGCGTCTGCCTGCGCGCACTGTGACGGAGGTGCAGCCATGACCATCTGGCTGATCCTGCTGGCGATGGGGCTGATCACTTTTGCCCTGCGCGCATCCTTTGTGCTGCCTGGCGACCGGCTGCGTCTGCCGCCGCTTTTCAAGCGCGCGCTGCGCTATGTGCCGGTGGCCGTATTGACGGCGCTGATCGTGCCGATGGCGCTCGCTCCGGCTGGCGCCCTGATGCTCGACTGGCGCAATCCGGCGCTGGCTGGGATGCTGGCCGCGCTGCTGATTGCCCGCTACACCGGCCGCACGTTATTGGCGATGCTGGCCAGTTTTGCACTGTACCTGCTCTGGCTCAGGCTGCTGGCCTGAAGCGCAGTTCACGCGCCGAGTGTGACTATGACACGGAAATGCTGCGCCAGGCGGAGTAAATTCCGGTAAAGCGTGCTGCCGCACCCGGTGGGTGGGCGGCTTTGCGCTTACCATGCTGCAGTATGACCGTCTTGGCCGGAGTTCCCGGCCTGCTTCGCGAGGGTGAAATGGGTGTATTGAGTCGAATCCGCCGTGGCTGGCAGAAACTTGGCCGCTGGCGCTGGGTGTTGCTGGTTATGGTTCTGCTGGCGGGCTGGTGGGGGTTCGGGCGCAGCAAGCAAGATCCGGCCAGCCAGGTGATTACCAGCCCGGTGGCGCGTGGTAATGTCGAAGTCAGCGTGCTGGCGACCGGCGTGGTCGAAGCCGAGAAAACCGTCGAGGTCGGTGCGCAGGCCTCGGGCCAGATCAAGCGTCTGGCTGTACAACTGGGCGATCGGGTGAAAAAGGGCGACCTGCTGGCGGAAATTGATCCCGAAGTGTCACAGAATGCGCTGGATGAGGCGCTGGCCAATATCGACAGCCTGAAAATCCAGCAGACGATCAAGCAGCTGTCGGTGGAGGAGGCGCGCCAGGAATACGAGCGCCAGCAGCTGATGATGAGTGGCGATGCCACGCCGAAAAAAGACGTGGATTCGGCGCTGACCGCCTTGAAAACCCGCGAGGCCGAGCTCAGGCAGCTTGCCACGCAGTTGCGGCAGGCCGAGCTCAAGCGCGCCACCGCGCAGGCCAATCTGGGTTACACGCGGATTGTCGCGCCAATGGATGGCGTGGTGGTCTCGATTGCCACCAGGGAAGGTCAGACGGTCAATGCCATTCAGACTGCGCCCACGATCCTGACACTGGCCAATCTGGATATGATGAAGGTGAAAGCCCAGGTGGCCGAAGCCGATGTCGTGCGCCTCAAGGCCGGTACACCACTGTACTTCAGCGTATTGGGCGCCCCGGAAAAACGCTTCGAGGCCAGGGTGCTCGGCATCGAGCCGCTGCCGCAGACCATCAATAATGCCATTTTCTACAACGCCCTGTTCCAGGTGCCCAACGAGCAGGGTCTGCTCCGCCCGCAGATGACGGCACAAGTGACCTTTGTGCTGGATGCGGCCAAGCAGGTGCTGACTGTTCCGGTGGGGGCGCTGTCGCCAGCCAAGGGTTCGAAGGCGACGGTCACGGTATTGGGGGCGGACGGCAAACTCGCCAGTCGTCAGGTCGAGGTTGGGCTGCGTGGCAATGTCACAGCCGAAATCCGCAGCGGCCTCAGGGATGGCGAGCGGGTGGTGATTGGTGGCGGTGATGCTGCTACCGGTTCGCAGGGCAGTGGCCGGCCGATGCCGGGGCCCGGGGTGCACTGATGAGTGCCGTGCTCATCGAGCTGCGCGGGCTGTGTCGCAGCTTCCCTGCGGGTGATGAAGATATTCTCATCCTTGATGACATTAATCTGAGCATTGCCCGCGGGGAGATGGTGGCCATCATCGGCCAGTCCGGTTCGGGCAAGTCGACACTGATGAATATTCTGGGCGGGCTGGATAGCCCCTCCAGTGGTTCCTACCGCTTTGCCGGCCGTGAGGTCGGCGAGCTGGCGGCAGACGAGCTGGCTGCTTTGCGTCGCGATCATTTCGGTTTCATCTTCCAGCGCTACCACCTGCTGGGCGCACTAAGCGCGACTGAAAACGTGGCCGTGCCGGCTGTCTATGCCGGTCTGCCGCAGTCCGAGCGCAAGGCGCGTGCCGCCCAATTGCTGACACGGCTGGGGCTGGCCGAGCGGCTGGAGTACAAGCCGCGTCAGCTCTCGGGAGGGCAGCAGCAGCGGGTCTCGATCGCGCGTGCGCTGATGAATGGCGGCGAGGTGATTCTCGCCGACGAGCCGACCGGTGCGCTGGATTCGAAAAGCGGCGAGGATGTGCTGCAGATCCTGCGCGAGCTGCACGAGCATGGCCACACCGTGATTCTGGTGACGCACGACAGCAAGGTGGCAGCGCAGGCCGACCGCATCATCGAAATTCGCGACGGACGCATTCTCTCCGACATGGCCAATCCCGTCGCTGATCCGGTGCGGCTGGCTCCCGATGCGCCACCGCCCGCCTGTCACGCCAGTGCACCGCAGGCGCTGCTGGGCCAGTGGCGCGAAGCATTCGCGATGGCCTTGCGCGCCCTGCTGGCCAACCGCATGCGCAGCCTGCTCACGATGCTGGGCATCATCATCGGTATTGCCTCGGTGGTGTCGATCATGGCGCTGGGGGAGGGGATGGAGCGCAAGGTGCTCGACAATTTTGCCGGGCTGGGAGTCAACAATATCTCGGTCTATCCCGGCGCCTATCCCGGTGACGACAAGGCGGCCAGCATCAAGACGCTGAATGAAAACGACCTGCAGCAACTGGCCCGTGAACCCTATCTTGATGGCGTGACGCCCTTTTCGCAGCGCGGGGCCCGGTTGCGCGCCGGCAGTGTGGATGTGAATGCCACGGTGCAGGGGGTTGCGCCGGACTACTTCCGCATCCGTAATCAGGGGATCAAGGAGGGCGTGGCCTTTTCCGCCGAGGATGTGCGGCGACAGGCTCAGGTGGCGGTGATCGGCGAAAAGACCCGTGAGCGCCTCTTCGGGCAGATGGGCGGTGTCGGGCAGATCATTCTCGTCGGTAATATTCCGGTTCAGGTGATCGGCGTGGCCGAGGCGAAGTCCTCGGGCTTCGGATTCGGTGATTCGCTCGACATCTGGCTGCCCTACAGCACGGCGGGCAGCCGCCTGTTTGGCCAGCTGCATTTCTCCAGCCTCACTGTGCAGGTGCGCGATGGCCTGCCGGTCAAAGCCGCGGAAGCCGCGCTGCAGAAACGCTTGGAAAGCCTGCACGGGCGACGGGATTTCTTCACCCACACCATGGAAGACATGATGAAGAACTTCGAGAGCACGGCGAGCAGCATCAAGCTCTTCCTGCTGATGATCGGGGTGATTTCGCTGGTGGTGGGGGGGATTGGCGTGATGAACATCATGCTGGTGTCCGTCACCGAGCGTACCCACGAAATCGGCATCCGCATGGCCGTGGGGGCGCGACAGTCCGATATCCGCAGCCAGTTCCTGATCGAGGCTGTGGTCGTGTGTCTGCTGGGGGCGGGGATTGGTATCGGCTTGTCGGCGCTGCTGGGTGCAGCGGTGAATGCCATTTTCCAGGATTTTCAGATGCTGCTTACGACTGGTGCTATTGGGACTGCCGTCTTGTGTGCCAGCGGGATCGGCATTGTGTTCGGCTTCCTGCCGGCACGACGGGCTGCACAGCTGGCGCCGATCGAAGCGCTGGTGCGCGAGTAGGTGGGTATATGATTCAACGCTCCGAAAATAAAAGCTCAATGATTTATAGGGGTTTGGGTATGTGGCCAGCTTTGCTGGTCACAGGGCTGCTGAGTGCCTGTGCCAACCCCGACTGGCAGCAACCGCCGCTGGAGTTGCCGCAGCAGTGGGATGCCGCGGCAAGCCCCGGAACCCATGCGGCGGCGGGTAGCGATGTCGCGTTCTGGCAAGGGTATGGCGACGCGCAGCTTGAGCAGCTGTTGCAAATGGCGATGCTGCAGAACAATGATCTGGCGGCGGCGGCTGTCCGCCTGCGCAAGGCAGGCCTTGCTGTGGACCAGCGCGGGCAGGATCGGTTGCCCAATGTGACGCTGGGTGCTTCTTCGGGCAGCAGCTGGACGGTCGATCCGACTCGGCATGCTAGTGACAATTTCAGCACCAGCTTGGGGGTGTCGTGGGAAATTGATCTGTGGGGGCGGCTCGCCGACCAGCAGGCCGCCGCCCGCTGGCGGCAGACCGCCAGCCGCGCCGAACTGGACGCTTTGCAGATCAGCATCCGCAGCGAAGTGGCCATTGCCTACTGGACGATTGCCCGTGATCAGGAGACCGTGGCGCAGGCCGAGGAAGAGCTGGAGCGTGCCCGGCAATTGCAGCAACAGGTCGAGCAGCGCTATGCCGCCGGCGTGGTGTCGGGGCTGGATCGCACCCAGGCGAGGGCGAATGTCATTCAGCAGCAGAACCGCCTGGCCAGCACACGTCTGAGTCTGGCCAAGAGTCGCTGGGCGCTGGGGATTCTGCTGAACCAGCGGCCGGAAAGCACCAGCACTGTGAGCGCCATGCTGCCTGCCCATTTCCCGACTGTGCCAGCCGGCCTGCCGGTTGAGCTGCTGGATCGCCGCCCCGATCTGGCTGCAGCCACAGCCACCCTGCGCGCGGCATTCAGTGACCAGCAGGCGAGCCGCAAGAGCTGGTATCCGACGCTATCGCTGACTGGCACGTTGGGCAGCAACAGTACCGATCTGGTCAATCTGCTGGCCAATCCGGCAGCGTCGCTGGGAGCCGGCCTGGCTTTGCCATTCATCCAGTGGAATGAAATGCAGACTGCGCTCAAGGTTAACGAAGCAGATTACGAGCTTGCTGTAATCAGTTACCGCCAGAAACTGCTCGGCGCGTTGCAGGAGGTGGAGAGCGCGCTGGCTACGCGCAGTCAACTCCTCGAACAGTTGCCGCGCAGTGAACAGCTGTATGCCGACAATCGTAAAAGCGAAGCCCAGACGCTGCTGCGCTATCAGGCAGGCGCTGCATCCTTCGAGTCGGTACTCAACGCACAGACCCGCCGCAAGGCGGCCGAGCTGGAGTGGCTGCAGGATCGCTACCAGCTGGCACTGGCCAGCGTGCAGGTCTACAAGGTACTCGGTGGGGAGCCGGTAAATCGCCTGACTGACTGAATTTATAGCGCACCTGCCTGATCCAATTACTAGGTGACAATGTAAGCGAAGGCTCATAAATCATCGGCGTAACCGTGCAAGGTGTGATTCTCCAGCCCCATGCAACGAACTCAGCCGGTGAGCCAAGTGTCGCTGCGTTAAAATTGTTTTTTTATGTCGGGGCAAAGATGATGGTGGATCTTGAGCAACTGGCTGGCCAGATCGGCCAGTTCTTACTTGCGCGCGGTGAAACGGTCACTGCCGCAGAGTCCTGCACCGGCGGCCTGATTGCTGCCGCACTGACCGCCGTGGGGGGCTCTTCGGGGTGGTTCGAGCGTGGCTATGTCACCTATTCCAATCTTGCCAAGAGCGAGATGCTCGATGTTCCGGCGGCCTTTATCGAAGGTCTGGGTGCGGTCAGCGAGCCCGTGGTCGCGGCCATGGTGCAGGGGGCGTGCGAGCGGGCCGGGGCGCAATGGGGTATTGCGGTTTCCGGCGTTGCCGGCCCCGGCGGCGGCTCGCCCGACAAGCCGGTGGGCACGGTCTGGCTGGCGTGGGCCACCCCGCAGGGCATTGTCACGGAGCGGCAGGTGTTCAGCGGTGACCGGGCGCAGATCCGCGAGGCTACGGTCAGGCACGCACTGCTGCGGCTGGAGGATTTGCTGCAACAGGCGCGCTGAAAGGTCAGCGCCGAGTCGGTCCGATCAGCCCTGTGCGCTCATGATTTTGATCAGCCAGGCAAATATCAGCGGGAAGCTGGTTAGCGTCAGCAGCCAGCCGCGCCAGAAGAGTTTCCACAGCCAGCCTTCGCTTGCGCGCTGGCGAAAGGCATAAAACGGCGCCAGCACCGCAAAGCTGAGTACCACCCCTGACAACCAGGCCTTGTCGGCGTGTTCGGCGGGTGCCGGCCAGGCCAGTGCGAAGCCGACCAGAATGCCGGTGACGCCTATGCCGGTCAGCCAGCGTTTTTCCTTGCGTCCGGCCAGCATCATGATCGCGGCGAAGGTGGCAAACAGTACCAGCGCGCCACCGAGGCTGAACACGATGGCGCCCAGCACGGTCAGACTGCTCCAGATTTCCATGGTTGATCCTGGGGTATGTTGCTGCGGAGCTTATTGAATAAAGTCCGCAGTCGATTACTGTGTTGTGTATGGGTCAGGCTGGCAGCTCGCCACCCAAGGCTTCGATCAGTGCCGGGATAAACTGGCGCAACTCACCAATGGTGAGCGCAAAGCTGCCATCAAACAGCGCTTCCTGGCTGTCGGCATCGGCGTTTTTCAGGTCATCCTGCAACACGTCGAGCATGGCCAGCCGCTTGATTTCCAGCTTCTCGGTGAGCTGGAAACTGATGCGCTCATTCCAGCTCATGCCCATTCTGGTGACGAGCTTGCCGCTTTCCAGGTGTTTGCGGACTTCGTCGGCGTTCAGGTCCTGGCGAGTGAAGCGTGCGACCGCGCCATCATCGCCCGGGAAGCGCAGCTCGCAATCGGCATCCAGCGTGAAATCATCGGGTGCTTCCTGCTCCAGCCAGATGGTCATCGCCGTTTGTGGTGTGGTGCTGGTTTGCAGCAGGCGCGTGGGCAGGCTGCCCAGTGCTTCGCGCAGATCCGCCAGCAGGTTTTCGGCGCGGCTGGCCGAGGCGCTTTCGACCAGTACCAGATTCTGCTGCAGATCGATAATCGCGCGCTGCGCGCCCTGTTTGGTAAAGGCGCGTGGCAGCAGTTCTTCGGCGACCCGCTCGCGGATTTCCTTGGCTTCCTTGCGGCCGACCTTGCGGGCCTCTTCTTCCTCGATGTGGCGGATGCGTTCTTCGGCTTCCTGGCGTACCACGATCCCCGGCAGCAGCTTGGTTTCTGTCTTCAGTTGCACCAGCACGGCGTCCTGACGGGCATAAATCAGCTCATCCGGGGCATGTTTGGCCGGTGCGGTCCAGCCGGCACTGGCAAGATCCATGCTGCCACAGGGAACAAAAGGCTTTTTCTCCAGGCAGGCACGAACTGAATCGGCGGTCATGCCGTGATCGGGGTTGAGGCGATAGATCTGCAGGTTGCGGAACCACAGCATGCGGTCAGTCCTTGTACTTCGAAATGTCGGGGGCTGATTGTAGCGGCTGACGACGGAGCAGGGAACTTCGGCGCAAGGGTGGGTTCTTACTGTTCACTTCTTGAGAAGCATTAGCATTAAGATTATCATTCACCTTCAACACCCAAACCGAGTGAAGCTGCGCACCATGAAAACGACCGCACTGATTGTCCTGGCCCTGCTGGCCGGCACCGCCTCCGCCGAATCCGTTACCGTGTACTCCGCCCGTAACGAACAACTGATCAAGCCGCTGTTTGATGCCTTTACCAAAGAAACCGGCGTCGAAGTCAAACTGCACAGCGACAAGGAAGGGCCGCTGCTGGAGCGCCTGAAAGCCGAGGGCAGCAATACCCCGGCCGATGTGCTGATTACCGTGGATGCCGGCAATCTGTGGCAGGCGTCGAATATGGGGCTGCTGCGTACGATCAAATCACCGGCGCTGGAGAGCAATATCCCGGCGCATCTGCGTGATCCCAAGGGGGAGTGGTATGGCCTGTCCGTGCGTGCGCGCACCATCATGTTCAACAAGACGCAGGTGAAGGCGGATCAGCTCTCCACCTACGCCGATCTGGCCGATCCGAAATGGAAGGGCAAGCTGTGCCTGCGCACCAGCAAGAAGGTCTACAACCAGTCGCTGGTTGCCACCATGATCGAAGAGCTGGGCGAGAAGAAAACCGAAGCCATCGTGCGTGGCTGGGTGGCCAATCTGGCGACCGACGTGTTTGCCGATGACACCGCGCTGATCAAGGCGATTGCCGCCGGCCAGTGCCAGGTGGGCATTGCCAATACCTATTATCTGGGCCGTATCCTGGACAAGGAAAAGGATTACCCGGTCACTGTATTCTGGGCTGACCAAAAGGGGCAGGGCACGCACGTGAACGTGTCCGGTGCCGGGGTAACCCGCCATGCCAAGAATGCAGCTGGGGCGCAGAAGCTGATCGAATGGCTGTCGTCCGACAAGGCCCAGTTCATTTATACCGACAAGGATCTGGAATATCCGGCCAACCCGAAAATCCAGCCGGATTCGGTGATCAAGTCCTGGGGGCCGTTCAAGCAGGACACGATCAATGTGGCCAAGGCCGGTCAGTTGCAAGCCGAAGCAACCAAATTGATGGATCGCGCTGGTTACCGTTGATCGGCTATTGCTGACGCGACCGTAACGTTGCATTTTCTGCACGCTTTCCGTGCAAACACTGAGCCCGGTTCTACCGGGCTTTTTGTTGCCGGCACATGCGCGTAGCCTGCAGGCTGTTGCGTGCGACGGAGAACCGCAATGAATGATTCAGACGTTCCGACGGCCGAGCAGCGATTGCTGGGCGGTCAGCTCGGCCATGCCGCCTACCTGGCGCAGGCGCGCGCGGACGGCTTGCTGCCTGATCATGCCCGCTGGCAGGCCTGGGCCTGGCAGTTGCCAGCTCTGGCCGGACTGCTGTGTGTGATTGCCGGCTTGATCATGCTGTTTGCGTCGAACTGGCTGCTCTGGCCCAGACTGCTGCAGGTGGGGGGCGCCCAGGCGGTCTGGCTGCTGGCGGTGACCTGCTGGTGGCGCTGGCGCGAACAGGCAGCGGGGCGCTGGGCGGCGTTTGCGGCTGCCGCACTCACCGGCGTGTGGCTGGCCGTGATCGGCCAGGCCTACCAGACTGGCGCCGATGCCTGGCAGCTGTTTGCCGTGTGGACGCTGCTGGCGCTGCCCTGGGCGCTCTGGGCTCGACTGGAGGCCTTGTGGATGCTGTGGCTGGCGCTGGCTAGCGTGAGCCTGCTGCTCTTCAGCGATGCCACACTGCGCTGGCGCTGGTTTTCTCATACCTCCGCGCTCTGGCCCTTGCATCTGCTGTGGCTGGTGGCTGGGTGGTGGGTGACCTTCCGTCGTCCTGCCACAGGCTGGTTTGCCTATGTGGTGGTGCTGGCGGCATCACTGGTGATCGCCTGGCCGGCCTGGGCTGCCCTGCTGGATTTCAGCTGGCGTGCGAATGAACTGCAACACTGGCTGCTGCTGCCCGCACCCTTGCCTGTGCTGGTCTGGCTGCTCGTCAATGGCGTTCTTATCGCCCGTTTTGCCCGGGCAGGCTCACTATTCTGGCTGGCATGTCCGGCGTATTCCTTCTGGATCGGCCTGTTGCTGCTGATCGGCCGCCACATTGATGGCGAGGGTGGTTTGATGTTGCTGGCCCTGTTTGCCGTCGGCAGCTTTGCAGGAATCGGCGTGGGGCTGCGCCGGGCGGCACAATTGCGCAGCGGAGGTGAGGCGTGAGCACGATCTCGATGAAACAGGGGCTACCGCTGGCCGTGCGCGGCTTGCAGGGAGTGGGGGCGTGGATCTGCGCCATCTTGCTGATGGTCGCGATTGCTGTCGGGCCGGTCATGATGAGCGGTGAACATTCCGTGCTGGTGCTGGCGCCTCTGTTTGCCGCCGGTGGCTACTGGCTGGCCGCGCGCAATGACGACGGTTTTCTTGCCGATCTGGGCGTGCCGCTGTGCATGGCGGGGTTGGGGCTGCTGCCGCTGGTGCTGGAGCAACTGGGCGTGCGGCAGCATGACTGGTGGGACAGTCTTGATTATGTGTACGCCGGACCGTCGCTGCTGGTCTGGTGGTTTGCCCGCAACCGGCAGCTGCAGTTTGTGGCCGCACTGGTGCTGGCGATGATTGGCTGGTACTGGTTGGGTGGTCGTGAGCCCTGGTACGGGTATGACTCTGCAGGCCTTGTTTATGCTGGTGTTTTGAGGGATACCCTTGTTGTTGTGCTGCTGGCCTGGTGGTGGCTGCTGCCACCTTCCTGGGGAGAGCGACTGGCGGCATTGCGCTGGGCGCTGGGGCTGGTGGCGCTTGGCATGACGCTGGGCGGGATTGACAGTTTTCTGCGCCCGGAAGGTAGCGGTGCCGGTGCAGTGGGTGGAACCTTGCTGCAAGTGCTGCAATTCGGCATGCCGCCGGCGCTGGCCTTGCTGGGCGTGATGGCCTACGGCATTCGGCGCGAACAACTGCCGCTGCGCTGGCTGGCGCCCTGGTTGGCCGTGTTGCCGCTGGTGCTGATGAGCCCGCTGTTTCTCTACCCGCTGCTCTTTCTGTGGCTGGCAATGCTGGTGCCTGGCCGCCACCGGCTGCTGAATGGCCTGGGTGGCGCCGGTGCGGTGTATGCCTTCAGCCGTTTCTATTACCTGCTGGACTGGCCGCTGCTGCTCAAAGGGGTGGTGCTGCTGGGCGCGGGCAGTGTGCTTTTGCTGTTGGCGTGGGTGTTGCGCCGGGGGAGTCAGGCATGAAACGTTATCTGCTTCCATTGCTCGCGATTGTGGGCACGCTGTTGATCCTCAATAGCGTGGTCTGGCGGCATGAGCGCTTGCTGGCCAGTGGTGCAACCGTGTACCTGCCGCTGGCGCCGGTTGATCCGCGCTCCTTGCTGCAGGGTGACTATATGGCTCTGGATTACGAGCTGACCCGTCGTGTCGCCGATGCGCTGCAGGCCAATGCCGACCAGTCCTGGCCCGAAAGTGGCACACTCTTTGTCGTGCTGCGCCCTGATGCGGCCGGTGTGGCAAGGGCGCAGCGGGTCAGTACTGCTCAGCCGGAGTTGCTGGCGGGCGAATACCTGCTGCAGGTCCGGCTGGAATACGGAACCCAGGTGCGTCTGCCGAGTCATTCCTTTTTCTTTGCCGAAGGCGAGGGCGGGCATTTTGCTGCCGCCCGATATGCGATACTGCGCCTCTCGCCGGACGGGCGCAGTCTGCTTGCCGGGCTGGCCGATGCGCGCAAGCAGCCTCTGTAACCGGGGGCGCGGCCTAATGGGCGATCAGGGCGAGTTCGTGGCGCGATGCTTCGCAGCCTGCCGCTTGGACAGGTATTTTCTTCAATTCCATTAGCGATTCCATAGTTACTGCATGACCCGTTCTTTTGCCCTGAAGGGGCCGCTCTATCTTCTGCCGATTGTCCTGCTAACACTGGTGCCGCTGCTGGTGGTGCTGGCGTCGTTTCTCAACCCGCAACCCGAAGTCTGGGGGCATTTGCGTGAATTCGTGCTGCCGCGCGTGTTGCTCAATACGCTATGGCTGGTGCTCGGCGCATCCTGCGGAGTGCTGCTGCTGGGTGTGCCACTGGCGTGGCTGACGGCGGCCTGCGAGTTTCCGGGGCGCCGCTGGCTGAGCTGGGCGTTGATGCTGCCGCTGGCAATGCCGGCGTATGTACTGGCCTTCGTGCAGGTAGGGTTGCTCGATTTCACCGGCCCGCTGCAGTCGCTGCTGCGGCAGTGGTTCGGCACGTCGGCATGGTTCCCGCCGATCCGCTCGACCGGTGGCGTGATCCTGGTTTTGACGCTGTCCTTTTACCCGTATGTGTATCTGCTGGCACGCAATGCGTTCATGACGCAGGGCGCGCGCGCCATCGAGGCCGCGCAGATGCTCGGGCTGACCCGCTGGCAAGCTTTCTGGCGCGTCGCATTGCCACTGGCCAGACCCTGGATTGCCGGTGGTGTCATGCTGGCACTGATGGAAACACTGGCCGACTTCGGCACGGTTTCGGTGTTCAATTACGACACCTTCACCACCGCGATCTACAAGGCGTGGTTTGCGCTGTTCAATCTGCCGGCAGCGGCACAGCTGGCATCGCTGCTGGTCATGATCGTGCTGGTATTGGCTGTGCTTGAACAGCAGCAGCGTGGCCGTCGGCAGTACAGCAGCCGCATGGCCGCGCCGCAGCGCATTGCTTTGCGGGGCTGGCGTGGCTGGTTTGCCAGCGCATTTGCCAGCGTGGTCCTGCTGATTGCCTTCGTGATCCCCTTCATCCAGCTCTTGCTGTGGGCCAAAGGGGTCTGGGCAGACGATTTCGACGAGCGCTATCCCGGTTTCATCGGCCGCTCGCTGCTGCTGGGGTTGCTGGCGGCAGGGTTGCTGGTCGTGCTGGCGCTGTGGCTGAGCTTTGTGCAGCGCCGCTATAAGGGTATGGGCGTGCAGCTCATGGGAAAACTGGCTGTGCTGGGCTATGCGGTGCCGGGTACCGTGCTTGCCGTTGGCGTATTCATTCCGGTGGCCTGGCTGGACAATGTCCTGTTGGCCTGGATCAGGCCACTGGGCTTCAGCGGCAGCGAGTTGCTCAAGGGCAGCATTCTGGTCATGCTGCTGGCGCTGGCCGCACGCTTTCTGGCGGTGGCTTTCCAGCCCGTCGATGCCGCCATGCAGCGCATTACGCGCAATCAGGAAGATGCCGCGCGCTCGCTGGGCTGCAACGGGCGCGGCCTGCTGCTGCGCTTGTACGTGCCGCTGCTGCGCGGTGGCCTGTTCACTGCCGCGCTGATGGCCTTTGTCGATGTGATGAAGGAAATGCCGATCACGCTGATGACTCGTCCCTTCGGCTGGAACACGCTGGCGGTGCGCGTCTTCGAGATGACCTCGGAGGGGATGTGGGATCGCGCCGCGCTGCCCAGTCTTTTCATCGTGCTGGCCGGGCTTTTGCCGGTGATACTGCTGGTGCGCCAGACCGATGGTCACTGATTGCCACGCATGCTTTGGCATACATCAGGTCAGCCCCAGTCCACCGCCGCTAAAATGAATGTTTTGCCCTGATTCTGGAGTATTTGCATGAGCCAGCCTGAATTCCGCATCCTTATGGTCTGCACCGGCAACATCTGCCGCAGTCCGACCGCCGATGGCGTGATGCGCCATGTGGTCGAGCAAGCGGGGCTGGCTGGCCGTGTCGAAGTCGATTCGGCAGGTACCAGCAGCTATCACGTCGGCGAGGAGCCCGATACCCGTGCGCAGCAGCATGCCAGAAAGCGGGGCTACGACCTTTCGCCACTGCGTGCCCGGCAGGTCCGGCGAGACGATTTCACCCGCTTCGACCTGATTCTGGCCATGGATGGCAGCCACATGGACGTACTGCGCCAGCGCTGCCCGGCCGATGAACAGCATCGTCTGTTCATGTTCATGGACTTTGCCAGCCAGCGTCGCGGTGCCGAAGTGCCCGATCCGTATTACGGCGGTGCCGCCGGTTTTGAAGAGGTGCTGGACATGGTCGAGGATGCCTGTGCCGGCCTGCTTGCGCATGTCGACACGGCACTGAAAAGCCGTTGACAGCTACAAGTCACTGATCCGGTGCGGGATAACCACAAGTTGGTGCTTTGCCTAACAAGCAGGTAACATCCGCTTTTTGCCCTTCGGGGGAGTAGTCACCCGCGGTGTATAGCGGGGGGCGCGTCAACAGACTTGCTGCTTTGCAGCATGGCGCGTCCAGCCGGAATGCCGGCCTGACCAGACCCGAGGTGCGTCGCCGCAGATCCGGGGTGGGGTGCGGTGTCGTGCCTCGTCGTCTTCCCGCCCCCGGAGTCATACTCTTCATGGACGCTCTTCTCGTCTCCACCAGCGTGGTGGCCATTGCCGAAATCGGTGACAAGACCCAGTTGCTGTCGCTGATCCTTGCCGCACGCTTCCGTCGCCCGCTGCCGATTGTCTTCGGCATTTTTGTCGCGACCATCCTCAATCATTTCATGGCTGGCTGGCTGGGCCAGTTTGTGGCAGGTTTTTTCACGCCCGAAGTGCTGCGCTGGGTGATCGGCATCAGCTTCCTGGCGATTGCTGCATGGGCACTGATCCCCGACGAAATGGAAGAGGGCGAAGCCGTTGTCAAGCCCTATGGCGCCTTTATTGCAACCGTGATCGCCTTCTTTCTGGCTGAGATGGGTGACAAAACGCAAGTCGCCACGGTCGCGCTCGCGGTCAAATATCACCCGTTGTGGCAAGTGGTGGTCGGCACCACGATCGGCATGATGCTGGCCAATGTGCCGGCTGTGTTGCTGGGGAACTGGATTTCGACCCGCATGCATTATCTGCGGTTGGTGCGGTTTGCCGCTGCCGCGCTGTTTGCCATACTGGGTCTTTTGGCGCTGTTCAACGTGGGGCAGCTGACCGGCTGACGATTTCAACAACAAAAGTCGTATCAATCCTAGGAGGGGCAGCAATGCTCGAGTCGTTTTTCAAGCTGAAGGAGCACGGCACGACGGTGAGAACCGAAGTGCTGGCCGGTTTCACCACGTTCCTGACGATGGCCTACATCATCTTCGTGAACCCGGACATCCTGTCCAAGACCGGCATGGATTTCAATGCCGTGTTCGTCGCCACCTGCCTGGCTGCTGCGCTGGGTACCGCCATCATGGGTCTGGTGGCCAACTACCCGATCGCGCTCGCTCCGGGCATGGGCCTGAATGCCTACTTCACCTTTACTGTGGTGATGGGTATGGGGATGAGCTGGCAGGCCGCGCTGGGAGCGGTATTCATTTCCGGTATCGTGTTCCTGATCGTCAGCCTCTTCAAGCTGCGCGAGGCGCTGGTTAACGCCATTCCGCATTCGCTCAAGCTGGCCATTTCGGCCGGTGTGGGCATGTTCCTGGCCATCATCGGCCTGAAGAGTGCTGGTGTGGTCGTCGATCATCCTGCCACCCTGGTGACGCTGGGCAACCTGGCTGATCCGAAAGTGCTGCTGGGTATCTTCGGCTTCTTCCTGATTGTGGCGCTGGAATACCGCAAGATTACCGGCTCGATCATCATCGGCGTGCTGACCGTCACCGTATTGGCGATTGCCTTGGGGCTCCAGAAATTCAATGGCGTATTTGCACCGATTCCGTCGATGGCCCCGACTTTCCTGCAAATGGATTTTTCCACCCTGCTGAGCCCGTCCGGCGTGTTCAATGGCGCGCTGCTTGGGGTGATTTTCGTCTTTTTCTTTGTTGACCTGTTCGACACGACCGGTACGCTGGTTGGCGTATCGCACCGTGCCGGCCTGCTCGACAAGGACGGCAAACTGCCGCGCCTGAAGAAGGCGCTGCTGGCCGATTCCGTGGCAATTACTGCCGGTGCCGCAATGGGCACTTCGTCGACCACCGCCTACATCGAATCCGCTGCGGGTACCGCAGTGGGTGGGCGTACCGGGCTGACCGCCGTGGTGGTTGCCGGCCTGTTCCTGATGGCGCTGTTCCTGTCGCCGCTTGCTGGATCGGTTCCGGCGTATGCCACCGCGCCGGCGCTGTGCTATGTGGCGGTGCTGATGACGCGCGGTCTGGCTGAAATCGAATGGGATGACCTGACCGAAGCTGCGCCGGCAGTCATGACGGCCTTTGCCATGCCGTTCACCTTTTCGATCGCCGACGGGATTGCCTTCGGTTTCATCAGCTACGTGGTGATCAAGGCGCTGGCGGGGCGTTTCCGTGATCTGAGCCCGGCGGTGGTGATCATTGCCGCGTTGTGGGTGATCAAGTTCGCCTTCTTCCATTAAGCCGCTACAGGCTGGTTCGGGGTGGCGGGGATGTCCGGCCGCTCCGGCTTGCAGCATGATTCAGCAGGAATTCCGCTAATGCGTTCCGACACCCCAGGCAGTGATCTGCCGTATTCCGACTACATCCGCTCGCGGATTCGCACCGTGCCGGACTGGCCGCTGCCCGGCGTGCAGTTTCGCGACATTACGCCGCTGCTGCAGGATAAAAAGACCTTTCGCGTGCTGGTTGATATCTTCGTGCACCGCTACATGGATCAGCAGCTGGATCTGGTCGCCGGGGTAGATGCCCGCGGTTTCATCCTGGGGGCTGTTATTGCCTACGAGCTGAATCTCGGTTTTGTACCGGTGCGCAAGAAGGGTAAATTACCCTTTACAACGATTGCCGAAGAGTATGAACTGGAATACGGCTCGGCCACGGTCGAGCTGCACGCCGATGCCTGCCAGCCCGGACAGCGCGTGTTGCTCATTGATGACCTGGTGGCTACCGGGGGGACCATGATTGCTGCGGCGAAACTGCTGCAGCGCATCGGCGCCGAGGTGGTGGAAGCCGCCGCCATCGTCGATCTGCCCGAGCTCGGTGGCTCGAAACTGGTGCGCGAGCAGGGCATCAAATTGTTTACCGTCTGTGATTTTGCCGGCCATTGAGCGGCAGCCGATCAACCACTGATACAACCGTCCACGAAAGGATATGGCCATGACCATGGAACTCCCCGAAGCCCGTACGATTCTCGATAACGCCGACTGTCTGCACGACGAAGCCGAAGTGCTGGCCGCGCTGGATGCCATGGGCCAGGAAATGACCGCGAAGCTGGCCGACAGCAATCCGATTGTCTACACGGTGCTCAATGGTGGCCTGATCGTTTCCGGCCACCTGCTGCCGCGACTGCGTTTTCCGCTGGAAATGTCCTACATGCATGCCACCCGCTACCGCCACGAAACCAGCGGTGGCGAGCTCGACTGGAAGGTCAAGCCGCGCGAGGACATGAAAGGACGCACCGTCGTGATCGTCGATGACATTCTCGACGAGGGACACACCCTGGCCGCGATCATCGATTACTGCCAGAAGCAGGGTGCGGCGCACGTCTATGTGGCCGTGCTGATCGACAAGAAGCACGACCGCAAGGCCGACGGCGTGCAGGCCGATTTCGTCGGCATGGAAGTCGAGGACCGCTTCCTGTTCGGTTGCGGCATGGATTACCAGGGCTATTGGCGCAACACGCTGGCCATCTACGCGGTGAAAGGCCTGTAAATCAGGCGTTTGCGCCAGATCAGCAAAGCGTGAATAGTGCCTCGCCAGCACCCGGAAACGCGCGTATTGTTTGCAGGAACACAGCCACCTTGCCTCGCTGCCGGTGGCTGTTTTCACGTCCGCCTGCGGCGGCATACCTTGTGATCCATCGGTATGCACGCCTGCAATTTCGAGTGTTTTAGAGGAATACGTCATGCATATCGAACAGGAAGTGAAACTGGACTTCAAGGACGTGCTGATTCGCCCCAAGCGCAGCACGCTTGCCTCGCGCAGCGAAGTCGATATCACCCGCGAATACACCTTCCTGCATTCCGGCAAGCGCTATCAGGGTATCCCGCTGATCGCTGCCAATATGGACACCGTCGGCACCATGGCGATGGCGCGTGCCTTTGCCGAGCAGCAACTGTCCGTCGCGCTGCACAAACATTATCCGGTTGACGAACTGGTGTCCTTCTTTACTGCGCTGCCGGTCAAGAGCAATGCCTTTTACAGCATGGGCATCGGGGCTTCCGACTACGCCAAATTCCAGGACGTCATGACCCGGGCGCCTGGCGCGGTTGAGTATGTCTGCATTGATGTCGCCAATGGTTACTCCGAGCAGTTTGTTGCCTTTGTGAAGAAGGTGCGTACGGCCTGGCCGCAACTGGTCATCATGGCTGGCAATGTGGTGACGGGTGACATGACCGAGGAGCTGATCCTGGCCGGTGTGGACATCGTCAAGGTTGGCATTGGCCCGGGGAGCGTGTGCACCACGCGCAAGATGACCGGGGTCGGTTATCCGCAGCTTTCGGCCGTGATCGAATGTGCCGATGCGGCGCACGGACTGGGCGGGCTGATCTGCTCCGACGGGGGGTGTACCGTGCCGGGGGATCTGGCCAAGGCCTTTGGTGGCGGGGCGGATTTCGTCATGCTGGGCGGCATGCTGGCCGGCCATGACGAAACCGAGGGGGATGTGGTTGAAAAGGACGGCGCGCAGTTCAAGCGCTTCTACGGCATGTCCAGTCGCGTGGCGATGGAAAAATACGCCGGTGGCGTTGCCGAATACCGGGCCAGCGAAGGCAAGGAGGTGCTGATTCCCTACCGCGGGCCGGTGGTGAACAGCTTGCAGGACATGCTGGGGGGCATCCGTTCGGCGTGCACCTATGTGGGCGCGAAAAAACTCAAGGAGCTATCCAAGCGAACCACTTTCATTCGTGTGACGCAACAGATCAACGAAGTCTTCGGCAAAAGCTGAGTTTTCCATATATACAATGGTGGGTATGCCATTAATGGCATTGCAATCAAAGGGTATGCGTCGCATACCCTTTTTGTTTCCGGCTGGTGATGTGCGCTGTTTGGTCTAAGCTGTAAGGTATCCCTGACCGGAGCGCCACCATGTCCGAGCCTGTTGTCCGTCATTTCCGTCAGATCCTGATCTGGCCGCTGCAATTGATGCCGCTGGGGCACGGCCAGATGGGGCGGCACTGGGAGCTGATGCACGCTGCCGTGCAGAAGCCCGGCTCGCCGTGGGAGGCGCGCAGCACGGAGTTTGACTGCCCGCCTGAGGAGTTCCAGGAGCGCCATTACCGCGAATTCGTGACCTTCCTGCCGTATGTGCAGCGTTTTCTCTATGGTGAAGGCACGACCGAGGCTGCGGATGCGGCCTCGTGGGGGCGTTCGCCGCTGCACGTATTCCGCCGCACCGACATCAAAACCGTGCGCATGACTTACAAGGATGGCTGCCGCTGGGATTTCCGCGTGGCGCACATCGATCTGTATTTCTTTTTCGATATTGATGTTGCCATTCTGGCCTTCGAGATCATGGCCGACGACATGCCCTTGCGCCGCGCGCAGGATGCGATGTTCCGGCTGGGGCGGGCCTTTCCGGCGCAGTGGGATGAGGAGGAGCATGCCAGCAACTGCCCGACGCTGGTCGAATGGCTGGATCAGCACGGGCAGGTTTTGTGCGAATCGGATTATCAGGATCGCCGTGCCTTTCTGGCGCATGTGGGTGAATTCCGCTCCACACGCATGGCCGCGCACTGGGATCATCTGCTGCATCCGCTCGTGCCGCACCATTCGGACGAAGAGGGCGCGATCCGCTATCGCCAGCTTGAATATCACCGCATGCCGCTGATGGCCTATCTGTCGTTTGACGACCCCTTTGCCCTGCGTGACGAGGATTTCTACCGGCTGGGGATGGTGACCAAGCCCGGGGACGGTGATGCCTTGCCGTATTCGCCCAAGGTGTTTGACGATTTCGAGCGGCAGTGCTGTTATGACCGCTTCTGGGTGCCCGAGCGCCGGCATCCGGCAACCTCGACCCGCATGATGTGCAACGGGCATGCCTTTGTGCTGGTTGGCATGCACGGCAATGCCTTTTTTTCCGACCCGCGCACCGGTGCGCTGGGGCAGTTCCGGCACCAGCATTTCCTGCTGACCATGGTAGCGCACTTCCACAAGGCCTCGTTGCTGTTGCTGCGCGACCGGCTGGCCGTGGCGATGTCGCAGCTGAATATCCGCAACGAGATCTCGGTGCGGTTTTTCAAGCGCGAGATCCGCCAGTGTCTGGAGGGTTTTCTGCGCTTCAACCAGCGCTACTGGTTCCGCGAAGTATCCAATCAGGTGCTGACCGATCAGCTGTTCCAGATGCTGCGCCGGCATCTGGACACCGAAAGCCTGTATGTCGATGTGCGTGATTCGGTGCAAGGCATGAATCAGTATCTGGAAAACGATGATCTGCGCCGCCAGGCCGATACGGTGGTGCGCCTGACGGTGGTGACCATTCTGGGGATGATCGGAACCACGGTGACCGGTTTCCTGGGCATGAATCTGTTCGACTACGCCAGCCAGCCGGGCGCGGTGAAATTCGGCATTTTCATGCTGGCCTTCCTGCCGATTACGCTGTTGACCTTCCTGACCGTGGTGCGCTCGCGCCAGCTCTCGGAGTTTCTCGACGGCATGGCCGATCAGCGGCTGCGCTGGCCGGCCAAGCTGCTGCTGCTGGGGAGGGTGTTTGGTCGTTTGCGGCGGTAACGGGGTATGCTCTTGATTGTCTCTTTTTGATTTGGTTTAAGGCTTATAGGGTTGTGGGTATGTGGTATGCGGTCGGCTGAATGCGCGTCATGCCGCGATGAACAGAGCGAAACAAGAAATGGTTCCGCTCATGTTAGAATCCGGCTTTGATTTTTTTGACTGCGGAAAGCCCAGCCATGTTCTCCAAATCTGTCACCATCGAAAACTACGATCCCGAACTCGCCGCCGCCATGGCAGGCGAAGTTGTTCGCCAGCACGAGCACATCGAGCTGATCGCCTCGGAAAACTACACCAGCCCGGCCGTCATGGAAGCACAAGGCTCCCAGCTGACCAACAAGTATGCCGAAGGCTATCCGGGCAAGCGTTTCTATGGTGGCTGTGAACATGTTGACGTGATCGAGCAGCTGGCGATTGACCGTGTGAAGGCGCTGTTCGGCGCGGAATATGCCAACGTGCAGCCGCACTCCGGCTCGCAAGCCAATCAGGCCGTGTACTTCTCGATCCTGAAGCCGGGCGACACCGTGATGGGCATGAACCTGGGCCACGGCGGTCACCTGACCCACGGCTCGCCGGCCAACCTGTCGGGCAAGCTGTTCAATATCGTGGCTTACGGCCTCGATGAAAACGAAGAAATCGACTACGACGACATGGAGCGCGTGGCGCTGGAAACCAAGCCGAAGCTGATCATCGGTGGCGCTTCCGCTTATGCCCTGCGTTTTGACTGGGCGCGCATGCGCGAAATCGCCGACAAGGTTGGCGCTTACTTCATGGTCGACATGGCGCACTACGCCGGCCTGATCGCTGCCGGCGTGTATCCGAACCCGGTTCCGCACGCGCACTTCGTGACCTCGACCACCCACAAGACCCTGCGTGGTCCGCGTGGCGGCATCATCCTGGCCAAGGCCGAGTTCGAGAAGTCGCTGAACTCCAATGTGTTCCCGACCCTGCAGGGCGGCCCGCTGATGCACGTGATCGCCGGCAAGGCGGTGGCGTTCAAGGAAGCTGCGACTGAGGAATTCAAGGCTTACCAGAAACAGGTGCTGCTGAACGCCGCTGCCATGGCCAAGACCCTGGCCGAGCGTGGCCTGCGCATCATTTCCGGCCGCACCGAGAGCCACGTGTTCCTGGTTGACCTGCGTCCGAAGGGCCTGACCGGTAAGGCGGCCGATGCCTATCTGGGCAAGGCGCACATCACTGTGAACAAGAACGCCATCCCGAACGATCCGGAAAGCCCGTTCGTGACCTCCGGTATCCGCATCGGCGCTCCGGCGATCACCACCCGCGGCTTCAAGGAAGAAGAAGCCATCCAGGTGGCGCACCTGATTGCTGATGTGCTCGACAATCCGGAAGACGAAGCCAATCTGGCTGCCGTTGCCGAGAAGGTGAAGGCACTGACCGCACGCTTCCCGGTTTACGGCGCGTAACCCGGTTTGCGCCGGCCAAGCCGGCGCAGCTGCAAGGGGTGGGCCTGCCGGCTCACCCTTTTGGTTTTTCTGCATTGCATTGCTTGCATATTGCCGGTAAAACCCCAACTGTTCTTTGACTGATCTTTGCCCGGGAGCTGCATCCCATGAAGTGCCCATTCTGCGGTTCGCCTGATACCCAGGTCGTCGATTCGCGCGTGTCCGATGAAGGCGATGCGGTACGCCGCCGGCGCCGTTGCAATGTCTGCGACAAACGCTTCACCACCTTCGAAACCGCCGAGGTGCGTCCGCCGCAGGTGGTCAAACAGAATGGCCAGCGGGTCGAGTTCGATCGCGAGAAAATCCGCGTCAGTTTCCAGCGCGCGCTGCACAAGCGCCCCGTTCCTACCCAGTTGGTCGACGAAGCCATTGCCCGCATCAATCAGAAAGTGCTGGCGCTGGGCGAACGTGAAGTTCCCAGCCGCCAGCTTGGCGAAATGGTGATGACCGAGCTGGCCAAGCTCGACAAGGTTGCCTATATCCGCTTTGCCTCGGTCTACCGTTCCTTCTCCGATGTGGATGATTTCCGCGATGTGATCCGCGAAGTCAGCAAGAAGGACTGATTGCCCATGCCGGTGAATGCAGCGGAGTTTACTGCGCAAGATCATGGGTATATGCAGCGAGCTATTGATATAGCTGCCTTGGGGCTATATACCACCACACCCAATCCGCGTGTCGGCTGCGTCATCGTGCGCGATGGCCACGTCGTCGGTGAGGGCTGGCACGCCCGTGCCGGCGAGCCGCATGCCGAAGTCCATGCGCTGCGGCAGGCAGGTGAACTCGCACGCGGTGCGACGGCCTATGTCACGCTTGAGCCGTGCAGCCATCATGGCCGCACGCCGCCGTGCGCCGATGCGCTGCTGGCGGCAGGTGTGGCGCGGGTGATTGCGGCCATGCGCGATCCGAACCCGCTGGTGGCGGGGCGTGGCCTGGCGCGCCTGGCTGCAGCTGGCGTCGCGGTGGCCAGCGGCCTGCTGCAAGCGCAGGCGCTGGCGCAGAATGCCGGCTTTATCTCGCGCATGGTGCGACAGCGTCCGTGGCTACGCCTGAAGACGGCTTGCAGCCTCGACGGGCGTACCGCGCTGGCGAATGGCGAATCGAAATGGATTACCGGTGCAGCGGCGCGCGCCGATGTGCAGCGCTGGCGCGCCCGGTCCTGCGCCATGCTTACCGGCATCGGTACGGTGCTGGCAGATGATCCGCAGCTGACGGTGCGGGATTTTCCCGTTGAGCGCCAGCCGCTCAGGGTAGTGCTGGATCGCGAGTTGCGCACACCGCCTTCGGCGAAGCTGTTGGCAATGCCGGGTGTGCTGCTGTTTACCGCCGCTCAGGATGCCACTCGTCAGGCAGCATTGCGCGAGCGCGGCGCGGAAATCGTCATGCTGCCTGTTGCCGGTAATCGCCTGCCGCTGGCCATGGTATTGGCTGCGCTGGCACAGCGCGGCTGTAATGAGGTGATGCTCGAAGCCGGGGCCACGCTGGCGGGGAGTGCCCTGCGCGCCGGGCTGGTTGACGAACTGCTGCTGTACCAGGCCCCAGTGCTGCTGGGAGATCCTGGGCGGGGTGTTGCCAGTCTGGAACTGGCCAGCATGCAGGACAAACTGGTACCGCGTGTGATCGAGCGGCGCATGCTGGGGGATGATTTGCGCACCCACATGCTGTTTACCCCGTATGAACATCTGCTGGCATCGGCAAAGGAGGCTGCATGAGTGATGGACTGATTCCCTGCCCGGACTGTGGCAAGCCGCTGGAGGTGATGAAAGCCTGCGGCGCAATCCAGTATTTTTGCCCGCATTGCAATGAACTGAAGTCGGGCAAGCGTGTGCGTGCCGCGCAGGCGCCGCAACAAGACACGCCGGCTGCGCCGGATGCCACCCCAAACCAAGGAGGCTGAATGTTTACAGGTATTGTCCAGGCAGTCGGAACGATTGCCGAAGTGGCGCCATTTGCCGGTGGTGTCCGTCTGACGCTGCAGGCCGGCGGGCTTGATCTCTCCGATGTGCAGCTCGGGGACAGCATCGCGCATAACGGTGCCTGCATGACGGTGATCGAGCTGTTTGAAGGTGGCTACCGGATCGATGTGTCTGATGAATCACTGCGCTGCACGGTGGGCCTCGATCAGGCCGGTCGTCGCGTGAATCTCGAAAAGGCCATGCGTCTTGGCGACATGCTGGGCGGCCATCTGGTCTCCGGCCATGTCGATGGGGTGGGCAGGGTGGTGAGTTTTGATCCGGTGGGCGACAACCGCGAGCTGGTGGTGCATGCGCCGCAGTCGCTGGCCAAATACCTGGCGGTGAAAGGTTCTGTGGTGGTCAATGGCGTCTCGCTGACGACGAATTTCGTGCGCGATGTGGCAGACGCTTGCGAATTCTCGATCAACCTCATTCCGCATACGCTGAGCGTGACCACGCTGGGCGGCATTCAAGCTGGTGACCAGGTCAATCTGGAAATCGACCTGATCGCCCGCTATGTCGAGCGCATGGTAAGCCTGGAGCACGCGCGATGACCGTACCCATTTCCCCGGTGCAGGACATTGTCGCCGAGCTGCGCGCCGGCCGCATGGTGGTGCTGGTTGATGAAGAAGACCGCGAAAACGAAGGCGATCTGGTTCTGGCGGCGGATTTTGTTACGCCGGAGGCGATCAACTTCATGGCCAAGTACGGGCGCGGCCTGATTTGCCTGACGCTGACCGCTGATCGCTGCCGTCAGCTGGGGCTGGCGCCGATGGTCAAGCAGAATGCATCGTCCTTTGGTACCAATTTCACCGCCTCGATCGAGGCGGCAGAAGGGGTTTCGACCGGGATTTCCGCGCACGACCGCGCGCTGACGATCCGCAAGGCGGTGGCCATTGATGCCCGCGCCTGCGATCTGGTATCGCCGGGGCATGTGTTCCCCATCCAGGCCCAGCCCGGCGGGGTGCTGGTGCGGGCAGGGCATACCGAGGCAGGTTGCGATCTGGCTGCGATGGCCGGGCTGACGCCGGCGTCGGTTATCTGCGAGATCATGAACGACGATGGCACGATGTCGCGTCTGCCACAGTTGCTGGAATTCGCCGCGGAACACCAGCTCAAGATCGGCACGATTGCCGACCTGATCCACTACCGCAGCCGTACCGAAACCCTGATCGAATGCATGGGGCGGCGGATGATTACGACGGTGGCGGGCGAGTTCGAGCTGGTGGCCTACCGCGACAAGATGAACAATGCGACCCATCTGGCGCTGGTCAAGGGAAACATTGATCCACAGGCCGATACCCTGGTGCGTGTGCATGAGCCGCTGTCGGCCATGGACTGGATCGATCTGGGTAGCAGCGCTCACTCCTGGGGGGTGAAACCCGCGCTGGAAACCATCGCCGCAGCCGGTTGTGGTGTGGTGGTGCTGCTGCACAAGGCCGAAACCGGCGAGGATCTGTTGGCGCGGGCGCTGCCGGAGCTGGGGCTGGCTGCACCGAAGAAATGGGATATGCGCACCTACGGAATTGGCGCGCAGATGCTGCGCCACCTGGGGGTAGGCAAAATGAAGATCATGAGCCCGTCCCGGCGCATGCCCAGCATGGCCGGCTTCGGACTGGAAGTGACCGGCTTCGTTCCGCCGGATCACGCCTGATTCACTGATTAACCGGCAGGTGGCGGCGCCGCCTGCACCGATTCAACAACAAGGATAATGACCATGACACTGGCTCAACAGGTGCCCTATATCGCACCGAATCTGGATGGCAAGGATTTGCGCATCGGCATCGTGATGGCGCGCTTCAATACGCCGGTCTGCGAAGGCTTGCGCGATGCCTGCCTGGCCGAACTGGCCGCGCTGGGTGTCGATATGCAGGATGTGCTGCTGATGACCGTGCCTGGCGCGCTGGAAATACCGCTGGTACTGCAATCGCTGGCAGAAAGTGATCGCTACGACGCGCTGATCGCGCTGGGGGCGGTGATTCGCGGTGAAACCTATCACTTCGAGCTGGTAGCCAATGAATCGGGTTCCGGCATCACCCGTGTTGCGCTGGATTGTGCCATTCCGGTGGCCAATGCCGTGCTGACCACGGAAACCGATGAGCAGGCCGAAGTGCGCATGGTGGAAAAAGGCCGTGATGCGGCCCGTGTTGCCGTGGAAATGGCCAATCTGCAAAAGGCGCTGCAAGCATGAGCGAGAACCAGACCCCCGAACAGAAGCCTGCAAAGCCGAAATCCGCCCGCCGCCGCGCGCGCGAATTTGCCGTGCAGGGCGTTTACCAATGGCTGCTGACCGGTGAAACCGCGCACAGCATCGATCGCTTTCTGCATGACAGCAGCACCAGCTATGGCCGTGCCGATGCCGAGCTGCTGAAAACCACGCTGTTTGGCGCGATCAAGGAGGCAGAAACGCTGAAGACCGCGCTGCGCCCGCACGTTGATCGTCCGATGGATGAAGTCAGCCCGGTCGAGTGTGCCGTACTGCTGGTCGCTGGTTTCGAGATCGTGCACATGCCCGAGACCCCGTATCCGGTCATCATCAACGAAGCGATCGAGCTGGCGAAGACCTTTGGTGGTGTCGACGGGCACAAGTTCGTCAATGGCGTGCTCGATCGTCTGGCCAGCCATGTGCGCGAAGAAGAGTTCGTCAGCCTGCGCCAGCGCAAGCCACGCAGCGCGTAAGCGGAGCCGGGTTTGAACGAATTCGGTCTGATTGCGCGCTATTTCACTCGCCCGGCGGCCAATGCCGATCTGGGGGTGGGGGATGATTGCGCGCTGATGCGCGTGCGCGAGGGCATGCAACTGGCGGTGTCGGTCGACATGCTGGTCAGCGGGCGCCATTTCTTTGCCGATGTCGATCCGCAAAGTCTTGGGCACAAGGCGCTGGCCGTGAATTTGTCCGACCTCGCTGCCATGGGGGCAGAGCCGCGCTGGTTTACGCTCTCGCTGGCGCTGCCGGAGCTCGACGAGGGCTGGCTGGCCGGCTTCAGTGCCGGCCTGCATGCACTGGCGGACCAGCATGGCATTTCGCTGGTCGGTGGTGATACGACCAAGGGGCCGCTGACGCTGTCGATCCAGGTTGCCGGTGAGTTGCCGGCCGGTAGCGCGCTGCTGCGCAGTGCTGGCCAGCCCGGCGATGATTTGTGGGTGTCTGGCGAGCTGGGCGCCGCGGCAGCCGCAGTCATGCATGGCTGCGGCCGGTTCCGACTTCCCGACACCGAATGCCGGGCAGCCTATCGACGGCTTGAATGGCCGACGCCTCGCGTTGAACTCGGGCTGGCCTTGCGCGGCGTGGCGCATGCTGCGCTGGATATCTCGGATGGACTCGCCGGGGACTTGCGCCATATCTGCGCCCGATCTGCCTGCGGTGCAGAGCTGTGGCTGGAAGCATTGCCTGCCAGTGACTGTCTGGCCGTACTGCCCGAGACGCTGCGTCGCGAGGCGTTGCTGTCAGGGGGGGACGATTACGAGCTGTGTTTCAGTGCCCCGGCTGTGCAGCGCGAACATCTTGCTGCGCTGGCCGCAGAACTGGGTGTGCCGCTGACGCGCATCGGCAGGTTGGTTGCCGGGAGTGGTGTGCAGGTGCTGCTGCACGGCGAGGATATCTGCTGGCAGCACGGTGGCTTCGATCATTTTGGTGCTGCTTGATGAGTGCAGGCAAGCCACGGTCGGTGCGCCCACCGGCCGGTTTTCTTTGGCAGAGTCCGGCACACTTCATTGCACTGGGCTTGGGTAGCGGGCTGATCTATCCTGCTCCTGGGACCTGGGGTACAGTGATGGGTGTTGCTCTGTATCCCTTGATTGTCTTGCTGTATGGGCTGATACCCATGGGCTTGCCCTTGCCGGTCTGGGTATTGCTGCTGTCCTTGCTGGTCTTCCTGCTGGGCTGTCATTGTGCCGAGCGTGCCGGGCGGGCGCTGGGGGTGTCGGATCACGGCAGTATCGTGATCGATGAGATTGTCGCAATCTGGCTGGTATTGCTGGTGGTGCCCGCGACGCTGGCTGGTTGGCTGGCCGCGTTTGTCGCGTTCCGCATTTTCGATATTGCCAAGCCCTGGCCGATTCGCTGGCTGGATGCTCGCGTCAAGGGCGGATTCGGGGTGATGGTCGACGATATACTGGCAGCTGGCTTTGCAGTGCTGGTTTTGCTGGCGGTGCAGCAGTTTTTTCCGCTGACTTGAGCGGTGGTGGTATGCAGAAAGAAAAAGGACAGCGTTTGCTGTCCTTTTTCTTTGCTGAGATGCGAGCTACTTGAGTTGCATCTGCAGGGCCGTCAGCAGCTTCTGTTCCAGAGCCGGGTTGGCTGGGGTGCCGGCATTGGGCTTAAGCTTGACGCGGGTGCCGCTGCCTTCCTGAGTCAGGGTCATGGTGTATTCCGGCGGCGGAGTCTTGGTGTCCTGCTTGGTGCTCTTCCAGAACGCCAGCGAAGACATCCAGTTGCTGCTCTCCTTTTCCTTGCCGATGTCGAGTTCAGCCTGACGGATCAGGTAGCTGCCCTCGGCACGGTTGCGGTCGTAGACCACGAAACCGCTGCGTTCGACGGCAAGGCCGACACGGCGCCATGCGCGATCGAAGGTGTCGGCCAGCAGCAGCGTGCCATTGCTGTCAACGCGCGCCTGGGGCTCGCGTGCCTTGGCTGCGGCATCGCCATTCACGACGACTTTCTGTGCGGCATCCTTGTCGTAACCGAGCTGTTGCAGTGCCAGTGCCAGCATCTGGGCTTCCAGATCCGGGTCGGCGGGCCGCGGTGTCCAGATGGTGGAGGTTTCACCCTGCACATTACTGTCACCACCGCCCTTCATCTCGGTGCTGCCATCACGGAAGACTTCGACCAGCCCGTGGTGCGTGATGTAGACCTCGGTGGTGCCTGGTTCACGGCCCGGCTCGACGCGGGTGCGGTAACTATCCATTTCGCCGGTGGAAAGGAAGCGGCCTGCCACCTTGTTCAGCAACTTGGTCAGAAAATCCGGCGGCAGATTGGCGCGGTTTTCCAGCCAGTCGGTTTCCATCACGCCCAGGGTCGGATTATCCGTAGCCAGCAGGAAGCCCTGGCCGATCCAGAATTCGCGCAGGTCAGCCCAGACTTTGTCGGGAGATTTGTTCACCACCAGCCAGCGCTGTGCACCGGCACGCTCCAGCTTGGCTTTCGGTGCATCCGGCATCACTTGCTGCGGGCCGCTGGCCTGGCTGGTGCGGACATAATCCTTGGCGCTGGTCTGGCTGCGGCTGAGCGTGTAATTCGCATTGCCAGCCGGAGTGGTCAGATCCGGCGGTACTTCCAGCGGGTTTTTGTTGATGTTGTCGCTGCCGGAGCGGTAATCAACCTTGCTTTGCAGCATCAGCTGATCGGACGAGCAGGCAGTCAGTGCGATCGCGGCGGCGACCGGCAGGAGTTTCAGGGCTTTGCTAGGAGAACGCATCAGTTTTCAGGCCTTGTCTAACTCGAAAAAACCACCCGTTCGGGGTGGTCGCGGGGCATCCTATCACGCCAGGGCAGCTTGCTGCATGGCGGCGTGAACCACTGGCTGGTTCTGCTCGGACAGGCGGGTGAGTGGCAGGCGGATGCCGGGGCCGATTCTGCCCAGCTGTTCGAGTGCCCACTTCACCGGAATCGGGTTGGCTTCGACGAACAGATGCTTGTGCAGCCCCTGCAGGGTGTCATCGATGGTTCGGGCGGCGGCAATATCGCCGGCCAGAGCCAGTCGACACATCTCGCTCATCGCCTTGGGGGCGACATTGGCGGTCACGGAAATGGTGCCGTGCCCACCCAGACGGATGAATTCCAGTGTGGTGGCATCATCACCGCTCAGCAGTGCAAAGCCCTCGGGCAGGCGAGCCGCCAGATCAGCTGCTCGATCAAGATTGCCGGTGGCATCCTTGATCCCGACGATGCCGTCAATGGCGGCAAGGCGCAGTACCGTGTCGTTGCTCATGTCGGTGATGGTGCGACCGGGAACGTTGTAGAGCAGTGTCGGCAGGCCGCCTTCTTCAGCGATGGCCTTGAAGTGCAGATACAGCCCTTCCTGGGTCGGCTTGTTGTAATACGGTACAACGGAGAGGCCAAAGTCAGCGCCAACAGCCTTGGCCTGCTTGGACAGATGAATGGCTTCCCGGGTGGAGTTGGCGCCTGTGCCGGCGATGACCGGGACGCGGCCTGCGGCTTGTTCGACGACAACTCGGATCAGCTCGATATGCTCTTCCACCGATACGGTGGGTGATTCGCCGGTCGTGCCTACGGCGACCAGCGCATTGGTGCCCTGTCCGATGTGCCAGTCAACGAGTTGGCGCAAGGCGGGGAAATCCAGAGAACCATCACTGTGCATGGGCGAAACCAGTGCAACCAGACTACCAGTAAGCATGACTCTGACTACCGTGTGAGGAAGTAAACCTGCATTCTAACCGAGCACGAAGGTGCGGCAAAGCATTCGACTGTCCGTAAAAGCTTTCGGAATCTGTAGTCACTTGGGGGGCAGGTACGGGGCAGGAGGCTCTGCTTTCGTTAGCGGGTGCTAATGTAAACAAATGTTGCAAATGGTCAGAAAGTGATTCGCGGCTTGCTGTGTTTGCGCTGCCTCAAGAAGATGAAGGCTGCGAGGTGTAAATCTCTCACTGGTTGCGGCGTCACCCGGTATCAACGAGGTGAGGTCGGCGGGCTGGAAATCAAGCCTGTGTGATGTAGTTCACTGAGTGTCGGCTACGTTTTTCTGGTGTATTCGGGGGGCGTGGGGTTGCTGACTGTTGGATTTTGTCAGTCTGCAGCTGGAAACTTGGGTGGTCTCGTTGTTTAGGATTGATTGGCAATGAATAATTGCGTCAGGATTTGTGCTCCAAGCACGGTTCTGAGCAGAGCCCGACAACTTGTCTTTACTTATGAAAACAGGAGGAAGCGAACGACGTGGTTGTGCCGGCAAACAATTGCCACATGACAGCTGTTTAGTTTGTGGGCGTCTCGGGCAGCTTGGCTTGCCAGAACGATGCCCGGCAAGTTTCTCAGAAACTTCGTTTCGTAATTCTTAATGAGGAAATCAAAGTGAGCGTACTAGGCTATTTGCAGAAAATCGGTCGCGCGCTGATGGTGCCGGTGGCAGTTCTTCCGGCGGCAGCGATTCTGATGGGTATCGGTTACTGGATTGATCCGGATGGCTGGGGGGCAAGCAATGCCCTGGCAGCTTTCCTGATTCAGGCTGGTGCCGCGATTATTGACCAGATGCCGATCCTGTTTGCGGTTGGTGTCGCCTACGGCATGTCGAAGGATAAGGACGGTGCAGCTGCACTGGCTGGTCTGGTTGGCTTCCTGGTTGTAACCACGCTGCTGAAGCCGGGCACTGTTGCCCAGATTCAGGGCATCCCGGTTGATCAGGTTCCGGCTGCATTCAAGAAGATCAACAACCAGTTCGTCGGTATTCTCTGCGGTGTTATCGCTGCCGAGTTGTACAACCGCTTCAGCGGTGTCGAACTGCACAAGGCACTGGCGTTCTTCTCTGGCCGCCGTCTGGTGCCGATCGTGACCTCCGTGGTGATGATTGTTGTTTCCTTCATCCTGATGGCTGTATGGCCGCACATCTACGGTGGCCTGGTTCACTTTGGTGAATCCATCGTCAGCCTGAAGGCTGTCGGTGCCGGTATCTATGCCTTCTTCAACCGTCTGCTGATTCCGGTTGGTCTGCACCATGCGCTGAACAGCGTATTCTGGTTCGACGTGGCTGGCATCAACGACATCCCGAACTTCCTGGGTGGCGCCAAGGCTCTGGCTGAAGGCAAGGCTGTTCAGGGTGTGACCGGTATGTATCAGGCTGGTTTCTTCCCGATCATGATGTTCGGTCTGCCGGGTGCTGCGCTGGCGATTTACCGTGCTGCCAAGCCGGAAAACCGCGCTCGCGTCGGTTCCATCATGCTGGCTGCTGCGATCACTTCCTTCTTCACCGGTGTAACCGAGCCGCTGGAATTCGCCTTCATGTTCGTGGCACCGGTACTGTATGTACTGCACGCGCTGCTGACAGGTGTTTCCGTGTTCATCGCCGCACAGATGCAGTGGATTGCCGGCTTCGGCTTCTCCGCCGGTCTGGTTGACTTCGTGCTCTCCAGCCGCAATCCGCTGGCGCAGAACATGATCATGCTGGTGGTGCAAGGTCTGGTGTTCTTCGCGATCTACTACTTCTCGTTCACTGCCGTCATCAAGATGCTGAACCTGAAGACTCCGGGTCGTGAAGACGACGAAGTGGCTCCGGTCGCTGCTGCTCCGGTTGCCACTGGTGGCAACGAAACCGAGAACCTGGCGCATGCCTACCTGGCCGCAATCGGTGGTGCTGCCAACGTAACTGACATTGATGCGTGTATTACCCGTCTGCGTCTGACGCTGGGTGATGCTGCCAAGGTTGACGAGGCTGCAGCCAAGCGTGCCGGTGCTAGCGGTGTGGTGAAGCTGAATGCGACCAACGTTCAGATCATCATCGGGCCGAAGGCCGAGCTGGTTGCTGCCGCCATGCGCAATCTGGTGGGTAACTCCGCAAAAAAGTAATTGAGGCCGCATCATCGGCGCCGGTGGCAACACCGCCGGCCGCCGGTGGCTCTGCTGCAGTTGCTGCCGGGATCGTGCTGCTGGCTCCGGTCAGTGGTGAGGTTGTCGCGCTGGAAGATGTGCCCGATGCGGCCTTCGCCAGCAAGGCAGTGGGGGATGGCGTGGCCATCCGCCCGACCGGCAAGACCGTGGTAGCGCCTGCCGATGGTGTTCTGGCCAAAATCTTCAATACCAACCATGCGTTCGCGCTGGTGTGTGATAGCGGTGCCGAACTGATCGTTCATATCGGCATTGAGACGGTCAAACTGGGAGGTCAGGGCTTTACTCGTCTGGCCGAGCAGGGAAGCCGCGTGAAGGCCGGTGATCCGGTTCTGGAACTGGATCTGGATTATCTGGCAGCCAATGCTGCTTCGATCATCAGTCCGGTAGTGCTGAGCAATTCCGACGATTTTGCCGGGATCGCCCAGCAGGCCAGTGGTCAGGTGGAGGCCGGCAAGTCCGTGCTCTACACGATCAAGGCCAAATAAGTCTGGCTGACTGAAAAAGCCGATTGCAGGATGAGGGCGGACTTCGGTTCGCCCTTGTTCTTTTTGCCGGTGCGGTGATGCAATTGCTGCAGCATAAGTAGGGTACTGGCAGCGGTTGCGGCGCTTTTTCGCTACAATCACGCCTTTGTTATGCATCCTAACGAGCGACCGATGAGCAACGAGGCGCCTGCAGCAACTCCCGCAATCAATCATTTCATCCGCACCATCATCGACAATGATCTGGCCAGCGGCAAACACAGCGCCATCCAGACGCGCTTCCCGCCGGAGCCCAACGGCTATCTGCATGTGGGGCATGCCAAGTCCATTTGCCTGAACTTTGGTCTGGCTCGGGACTACAACGGTCTGTGCAATCTGCGCATGGACGATACCAATCCCGAGAAGGAAGAAGACGAGTACGTCAACGCGATTCGCGAAGATGTCAGCTGGCTGGGTTTTGACTGGGCTGGCGAGGTCCGCTATGCCTCGGATTACTTCCAGCAGCTCTACGACTACGCCGAAGAATTGATCCAGGCCGGCAAGGCGTTTGTGTGCGAACTCAATGCCGAAGAAATGCGCGCCCACCGCGGTGATTTCACCACGCCGGGCAAGAACAGCCCGTACCGCGAACGCAGCATCGAGGAAAACCTCGACCTGTTCCGCCGCATGAAGGCCGGCGAATTTCCGGATGGCAGCAAGACGCTGCGCCTGAAGATCGACATGGCCTCGCCCAACCTCAATCTGCGTGATCCGGTGATCTACCGCATTCGCCGTGCGCATCATCACCGCACCGGTGACGCGTGGTGCATCTACCCGATGTACGACTACACGCATTGCATCTCGGATGCGATCGAAGGCATCACGCACAGTCTGTGTACGCTGGAATTCGAAGCGCACCGGCCGCTGTATGACTGGGTGCTCGACAATATTTCCATCGGCTGTCATCCGCAACAGATCGAATTTTCGCGCCTTGAGCTACTGTCCTCCGTCACCTCGAAGCGCAAGCTCAACCAGCTGGTGACCGAAGGTCTGGTCAGTGGCTGGGACGATCCGCGCATGCCGACCATTTCGGGCATGCGTCGCCGTGGTTATTCTCCGGAAGGCATTCGCCTGTTTGCGCAGCGTTGCGGTATTTCCAAGTCGGAGAACATCATCGAGTTTTCCGTGCTCGAAGGTGCGGTGCGTGAAGAGCTGGAAGCCAGCAGCCCGCGCGTGATGGCCGTACTGAATCCGATCAAGGTCACGCTCACCAATTTCGAGCCGGGCGTGACCGGTTCGCGCAGTGCGCCATTCCACCCGCATCATCCCGAATTTGGCGAGCGTGAAGTGCCGCTGGCGCGCGAAATCTGGATCGAGCGTGACGATTTTGCCGAAGACCCGCCCAAGGGCTGGCAGCGTCTGTTCCCCGGCGGTGAAGTGCGCCTGCGCTACTCCTACGTCATCAAGTGCGACGAAGTGATCAAGGATGCAGCCGGTAACGTCGTCGAACTGAAGTGTTCGCTCGACCCGGACACGCTGGGGCAGAACCCGGTCGGCCGCAAGGTCAAGGGCGTGATTCACTGGGTATCCGCCGAGCATGCGGTTGAAGCCGAGGTCCGCCTCTATGACCGGCTGTTTACCGAGGATCGCCCGGACGCTATCCGCGGCGAAGATGGCCAGTATCTGGATTTCAAGCAGTTCATCAACGCCGACTCACTCACTGTCGTGACAGGTTATATCGAACCGGTGGTGAACGATCTGGCGCCGGAATCGCGCTACCAGTTCGAGCGCCTGGGTTATTTCGTGACGGATCGCCGTGATCATGTACCGGGCCAGAAGATCGTCTTCAACCGCACTGTCACGCTCAAGGATTCCTGGGCGAAGGAGAGCAAATAATGCGCGCACTTGCTGGTCTGACTTTGCTAATGGCAATGCTGTCGCCGCTGGCCCAGGCCGAGACGGCCTCGGCACCGGCACAAGCCGCGAAGCCCATTTTTGTCGGCAAGCCCGGCGAGGCGCCCGTGCCGGTGGTCTACCGCTGGCTGAGCGACCGGATTGCCGACGAGAATGGCCTCTTTGGCTACCCGAAGCTGGTACTGACCCAGACCGGCAAGGGCGAGGATATCCGCAGCGTGGACGTGACCGTGGTGATGGACGGCTTGCCGGATGATGCGGTGAAAACCCAGCGCTATCAGCTCAGACTCGATTTTGTGGCTGAGGCTTGGCAGATCGCCGCTGCCCGTCAGGACTGGCAATGCCGGCGTGCTGGCAAGGGTTGGACACAACGACCCTGTCAATAATGGGTATCTTGTTGGGGGCCTTTCTGATTGTGGTCTCCATTTGAATTAGGCGTTTGGGTATAGCGAGGTACGGATGACGCAGCAAGCTCAGGTAGTCCAGACCACCCCGATGCGGGAGTTGCTGCCGCATTTCTGGGAATTGGCCAGACCTTTCTGGCGTTCCGAGGAAAAATGGAAGGCTTGGGGCTTGCTCTCCGTCGTGATTGGCCTGTCACTGTTTCTGGTATGGCTCAATGTCCAGTTCAATGACGTCTACAAGGTCATGTATGACGCCATGCAGGCCTACGATGGCAAGAAGTTCTGGGAATCGATCACCCGCTTCAGCATTCTGGCCGCGATCAACATTGTCTCCTTTGTACACATGGTCTATTTCCGGCAGATGCTGGAGATCAAATGGCGCCGCTGGCTCACGCAGGAGCTGACCTGGCGCTGGTTGCGCGGGCAGAATTACTATCGCATGCAGCTGACTGACAAGTCGACGGATAACCCCGACCAGCGGATTGCGGAAGACTGTGGTCAATTCGTGCAGCTCACCCTCAAGCTGGGACTGGGGCTGCTGACCTCGGTGGTGACCTTCTGCGCCTTTGCCCCGATTCTCTGGCGCCTATCGGGTGGGGCCAATTTCGGCTTCCTGTTTGGAATGAATCTGCACGTCCCTGGCTATTTGCTCTGGATCGCGATTGTCTATGCGCTGTTCGGTTCCGTGCTGGCGGCCTGGGTGGGGCACAAGCTGGTTGGCCTGAACTTCCTGCAGCAAAAGCGCGAGGCGGATTTCCGCTATTCACTGATCCGGGTTCGCGACAATGCGGAGTCGATCGCGCTGTATGGCGGCGAAGAATACGAGAAAGCTCCGCTGCGCAACCGCTTCGGCATGGTGGTCGACAATTTCTGGACCATCATGCGTTTCGAGAAACGCGTGAATGCGTTTTCCAGCTTCTGGGCACAATTGGCAATCATTTTCCCGCTGGTCATTTCTGCCCCCCGGTTTTTTGCCAAGCAGATCAGTCTTGGCGATGTCATGCAGATATCCTCCGCGTTCGGCAAGGTTTACGATTCGCTGGAATTCTTCATCGACAGTTTCAAGGTGCTGGCGGTCTGGAAGGCCGTCATCGACCGTCTGGCAACCTTCAATCGCAGCCTTGCCGCTGCCGAGCAGTTGCAGGTTCCTCAGCCGGAAGTCATTCCCCATGGTCTGGCGCTGACGGAAATGTCGGTCAGCCAGCCGGACGGCTATCCTCTGGTTCGGGAACTGAGCCTGCAATTGCAACCCGGTGAACGCCTGCTGGTGCGTGGCCCTTCGGGAACGGGCAAGAGCACACTGCTGCGCGCCCTTGCGGGCATCTGGCCGTATTGCAGTGGCATGTTCGGGTATTCACGGACGGGGGGCGTGTTGTTCCTGTCACAGCGGCCATATTTGCCGCTGGGTAGTCTGCGCGACGCGCTGCGTTATCCGCAGGCAACATTGCCCGTTTCGGACGATGAGTTACTGGAAATGCTGCGCGCGGTCGGGCTTTCGCATCTCGCCCACCGTTTGTCCGACGAGGAAAACTGGTCGCAGATACTCAGTGGTGGCGAACAGCAGCGTGTGGCGGTTGTCCGTGCCTTGCTGGTAAAACCGGCCCTGCTGGTACTCGACGAGGCAACCAGTGCCGTGGATGAGCCGGCAGAGCGCAGGATGTATCAGTTGCTGCTTGAGCACATGCCTCAGAGCATCGTGATCAGCGTGGGACACCGTAGTACGCTGGCCGAGCACCACAACCGATTCCTGGATTTGCAGCCCCGTTCGGCCTGAGCCGATGGCGGCGCTGTTTGATTGACCGGCCCGGAGCCTGTGCCCGGGCTTTTGTTTAATAAGAAGGTTTTCATGCTCAAGAACGATACATTCCTGCGCGCGCTGCTGCGTCAGCCTGTTGATTACACCCCGGTCTGGCTGATGCGCCAGGCTGGTCGCTACCTGCCGGAATACTGTGCGACGCGCAAGCAGGCCGGATCCTTCCTGCAGCTGTGCAAATCGAAAGAGCTGGCGACCGAAGTCACGCTGCAGCCGCTGGAGCGTTTTCCGCTGGATGCGGCCATCCTGTTTTCCGACATCCTCACCGTACCCGATGCGATGGGGTTGGGCTTGTATTTTGCCGAAGGCGAAGGCCCCAAGTTCGAGCGTCCCCTGCGTGATGAGGCCGCGATCAAGGCGCTGGTGGTACCGGACATGCGCGAGCTGCGGTACGTGTTCGATGCGGTGTCGAGCATCCGTACTGCGCTGGATAACCGTGTGCCGCTGATCGGCTTTTCTGGCAGCCCCTTTACGCTGGCTTGCTACATGATCGAGGGAGGCGGTTCGGATGACTTCAGGCGGGTGAAAACGATGATGTATGACCGTCCCGACTTGCTACATCATATTCTCGAGATCAATGCCCGTACGGTAACCGAATATCTGAATACCCAGATCGAATGTGGTGCCCAGGCCGTCCAGATTTTCGACACCTGGGGCGGGGCGCTGGCCTACGGCAAATACCAGGAATTCTCGCTGGCTTATATGGCGAAGATTGTCGCCGGCCTCAAGCGCGAGCATGACGGGCAGCGTATCCCCGTGATTCTGTTCACCAAAGGCGGTGGCCAGTGGCTGGAAGATCTGGCAGCTACCGGTTGTGATGCGCTGGGGCTGGACTGGACCGTGAATCTTGCCGATGCACGCCGCCGCGTCGGTGACAAGGTCGCGCTGCAGGGCAACTTTGATCCCAATGCATTGTTTGCCCAGCCCGCAGCGATCGAGCTGGAAGTGAAACGCTTGCTTGCTGACTACGGAAACGGGAGTGGCCATGTGTTCAATCTTGGGCATGGCATCTCGCAATTCACCAATCCGGAGCATGTCGCGGCACTGGTGCAGACCGTCCATGCACACTCAAAAACTTACAAATAATCGAATTATTCGTAATCCTGTTATTTTTCATTGGGATGCACCGGTTTGATGAGGAAATTCATCAGCAATGCATCCCAAGTTATGCACACCGTTGGTGCAAGGTGCACAGTCTTGTCAATAGGGTGGAAAAAAAACTTGTAAAGCGTTGCTTTTTTGCAAGCAATTGATTTTAAAGAAAATTTTATTTCGATTATTTTTTGGGCAATCTAGTGCAAGTGCTGGTCTGCTTGGCGTTTTTACCGTTTTGCTCAGACTCTCCACAAAGTTATCCACAGAATCTGTGAATAAGATGTTACGTTGCAACAAACGCGATTGCATGAAAGAAAAATGACAGAAAAATGTCTGCAGGTTGCGCTGGATGTGCCGCTGGATCGACTGTTCAGCTATGGCGCGGGCGAGTTCAATCCGCAGATCGGTGAGCGGGTTCTGGTTCCATTCGGTCCCCGCCGGCTGTCGGGGATCGTGCTGGCGACCGGGGCAGATCCGGGAGAGTACGCCGGAAAGTTGCGCTCGATTCTGGCCTGTCCTGCCGATATGCCGCCGCTGCCTGAGCAGGTGCTGGCGCTGTGCCGTTTTGTTGCCAGTTATTACCATCACCCCCTGGGGGCGGTGCTGGCCGCTGCAGTCCCGGTGGTGTTCCGGGGAACGGCCAGCTTCAGCCCACCAGACCCGGAGTATCTCTATCAGGCTGGTGATCTGCAGGCCTTGCTGAGCGCAATTGGTTCGCGTGCACCTGCTCGACTGAAGGTGGCCGAATTGCTGGCTGTACCGGTTACGGCCGGCCAGTTGCGCAGCGCCAATCCCGCTGCCATGCGCTGGGTGCGTGACTGGCAGGCCGCAGGTTTCGTGCAAACCACCACAGCAGAAGCGGATTCTGCCGGAGAGACTTTGTTGCTGGGCCCCCAGCCCCCGCTGAATGCCGAGCAGCAGGCTGCCGTTGCGGCGATCGCTGCGGCTACCGGCTTTGCGCCCTTTTTGTTATATGGCATTACCGGCAGCGGCAAGACCGAAGTTTATCTGCAGGCGATTGCCAGCCAGCTTGCTGCTGGCAGGCAAGTGCTGGTGCTGGTGCCGGAAATCAATCTTACCCCGCAGCTGGAACAGCGGTTCCGGCAGCGCTTCCCGGCCGTGCTCCTTGCCAGCCTGCACAGCGGGCTGAATGACCGTCAGCGCGCGCTGGCTTGGCTCGATGCGACGCAAGGGCGGGCGAAAATCGTGCTCGGAACGCGTCTATCCGTATTCACACCGTTGCCGCAGCTGGGACTGATCGTGGTCGACGAAGAACATGATCCGTCCTACAAGCAACAAGACGGTGTGCGCTACTCGGCGCGCGATGTGGCCGTTTACCGGGCGCGGCAGTCACGCGTGCCGGTGGTGCTTGGCTCGGCGACGCCATCGCTGGAAACCTGGCAGAATGCGCAAGCCAAGCGCTATACCTTGTTACCCTTGACTCGGCGCGCGGTTAAGGACGCCACCCTCCCGGCAATACGCCTGCTTCCCGTCAAAAAGATCCGTGCTGCCGAGGGCTTGCATCCGCTGGCGCGGGAGGCGGTCGAGCGAGCCCTGCAGGCCGGGCGGCAGGCGCTGGTCTTCATCAACCGGCGTGGTTATGCGCCCGTGCTGGCGTGTACCGAGTGTGGCTGGATGGCCAGTTGTCGCCACTGCGCCGCACGGTTGGTGCTGCATCTGGGGGAATCACGCCTGCGCTGCCATCATTGCGGCTTCGAAGAGGCGGTGACGCCCGCCTGTCCGGATTGCGGCAATCACGATCTGCAGCCGGTGGGGCACGGCACGCAGCGTCTGGAAGACATCGTCGCCAAGCAGTTCCCGGGGGCGAGGGTGTTGCGCATTGACCGTGACAGCACCCGCCGCAAGGGTGAGCTGGATGCAGCACTCAAGCAGGTGCACGATGGGGACGCCGATATACTGATTGGTACGCAGATGCTGGCCAAGGGGCACGATTTTCCGCGTCTGTCCTGTGTGGTGATTCTCAATGCCGATACGGGGCTCTACAGCATGGATTTTCGTGCCGAGGAGCGGCTGTTTGCGCTGCTGACCCAGGTGGCCGGTCGCGCCGGACGGCACGGGCAGGGCGGAGAGGTGCTGATCCAGACGCTGTTCGAGGATCACCCTTTCTATGCGCAGCTGCTGGATGGTGATTATGCGCGGCTGGCGCAACGGCTGCTGGCCGAGCGCCGGCAGTTGCGACTGCCACCCTTCACGCAGTGGGCCATTCTGCGTGCCGAAGCGCCGCAGCTGCCGCGGGTACAGGCTTTTCTCGATGCGGCGCGACTGGCATTTCCTCATCTGCGCGGGCTGGTCGTGCACGAGCCGGTTGCGGCCAGCATGACCCGTCGGGCAGGCCATGAGCGTATGCAACTGCTGCTTGTTGCCGACACCCGCGCCGTGCTGCATCAGGCGATGGACGAGGCATTGCCGCGGATCGCTGCGCTTCCCGATAGCCAGATACGCTGGTCGCTGGATGTGGATCCGCTCGAAGTGTGACGAGTAAGTCAGTTCCGGGCGCTTGTGCTTGGGCTGCCGGGCGGTTTGCTCTATGCTGGGCTTCACGCATTTTCTGATCCGGAGAGTAAGCCCATGCAGCAATTCAGTACCCCGTTTGGCACTATCGACGTTGATCCTGCTACCGTGATCGATTTTCCGCTGGGCTTGCCCGGTTTCGAACAATGCCATCGTTTCAAGCTGCTGCATGAAGAGCGCGATGCCCCCACCGTGTACTGGCTGCAGTCGCTGGATGATGCCGAAGTCTGCTTCAGCGTGATCGAGGCTGACCGGCTGGGCTTGAACTATCAGGTGAAGCTCAGTGACGAAGAGTGCGCGCTGATCGCGCTCGATGATGCATCGCAGGCGCAACTGCTGCTGATGCTCGCCCGTGATGATGCATCCGACAAGGTCAAGGCACTGACCCAATCACCTCTGGTGCTGAATCTGCAAGCACGCAAGGGCATGCAGAAGGCCGGGTTACGTGCGCAGATCGTGCTGACCAATGATTGATTGCTCGGGCTGGGCCGGATCCATCGTGGGGCCGGCACGCTCCCTTGGAGGCTGCGGCCGCCCTGGGTGAGATCCTGTCTGTGGTGCTGCGAGGTCAGTGCGCCGGTCGAGAGGATTGGTATCAGTTGCTGGCTTACGGTATTATGGCGGGATTTTGCGTTTGCCCGCTGCGGGCAGATCTGGTCGCTTGCGCCCTGGAGATGAGCTAGCTATGAAAACCACTTTTCTCGACTTCGAGCAGCCGATTGCCGAGCTGGAAAACAAGATCGAGGAACTGCGCTTTGTGCAGGACGATTCTGCCGTCGACATTTCGGTGGAGATCTCGCACCTGGAAAAGAAAAGCCAGGAACTGACCAAAACCATCTACGCCAAGCTGTCGCCCTGGCAGATTTCGCAGGTATCGCGCCATCCGCAGCGCCCCTATACGCTGGACTACCTCAGCGGCATCTTCACCGATTTCGAAGAGCTGCATGGCGATCGTGCGTTTGCCGATGATCCCGCTATTGTGGGCGGCATTGCGCGGTTCAATGGTCAGTCTGTCATGGTTATCGGCCACCAGAAGGGGCGTGATACCAAGGAAAAGATCTTCCGCAATTTCGGCATGCCGCGTCCGGAAGGCTATCGCAAGGCGCTGCGCCTGATGAAGCTGGCCGAGAAATTCAATCTGCCGGTGATTACCTTTATCGACACCCCGGGTGCTTACCCCGGGATCGGTGCCGAGGAACGCGGCCAGTCCGAAGCCATCGGCCGCAATCTTTACGAAATGGCCAAGCTGCGCGTGCCGGTGATCTGCACCGTGATTGGCGAAGGTGGTTCCGGCGGTGCGCTGGCGATTGCTGTCGGCGATACCGTGCAGATGCTGCAGTATTCGACCTATTCGGTGATTTCGCCGGAAGGCTGCGCCTCCATTCTGTTCAAGACCGCCGAGCGTGCACCGGATGCCGCTGAAATGCTGGGCATCACCGCCAACCGCCTCAAATCGCTGGGGCTGGTCGACAAGGTCATCAACGAGCCGGTTGGTGGAGCGCACCGCAATCCGGTGCAGATGATGGCATCGATGAAAAAAGCCATTGCCGATGCCCTGCGTGCCCAGCAGGAAAAATCCATCGACGACCTGCTCGAAGCACGTTTTGACCGTCTGATGAGCTATGGCCAGTTCAAGGAAGAAGCCATCGCCTGATGCCCTGGCGGGACGGCTGGCCGACTGGTTGCGCCGCCGCCTGCCTGATTCCGCTGGCGCCCACGGTCAGCCACTGCGCCTCTGCGTCGCCTTGTCCGGTGGACTGGATTCCATCGTGCTGCTGGATCTGCTGCAGTGCGTGGTCACTGATTTTCCCGTTCACCTCTGTGCAGTACACGTGCATCACGGCCTGCAGGCACAGGCCGATGAGTGGGTGGCCTTTGTCCGTGAGGTCTGTGCCGCACGGTCGATTGCGTTGCAGATCGAATACGCAAGGATTGGCGAGGCACCTTCCGGCATCGAAGCCGCGGCGCGGGCTGCGCGTTACGAGGCTTTTTGCCGCCAGCCTGCCGATGTGATCCTGCTGGCTCATCACCGGAACGATCAGGCGGAGACGGTGTTGCACCACGCGCTGCGCGGCAATGGGCTGGCAGGTCTGGCCGCCATGCCGGCCGAGCGTGCGTTGCAACCGGGCTTGCAGTTGTGGCGACCCTTGCTCGACGAATCGCGCAGCACCTTGCTGGCCTGGGCGCAGCAGCGCCGGCTGGCCTGGGTGGAAGACCCCAGCAATACCGATCAGCGTTATACCCGCAACCTCCTGCGTCAGCGTATTTTGCCTGAACTCGAGCATCATTTTCCTGCCACAGGGCGGGCGCTGGCCAGGCTGGCGCAGCATGCTGCCGAAGCCAATGGCTTGCTTGCCGAGCTGGCGCGAGACGATCTGCGGCTGGCAGTCACTGAAGGCTGGTTGGCGCCGCAGGCCCTGATGCACGTGTCGTCAGCCCGCCAGCGCAATGCGCTGCGTTACTGGTTGCGCGAGGAGGGCTGGCAGGCCGACGCCGCGGTGTTTGAAAGCCTGTGGGTATCGGTTCAGAGCCTCGATTACGAAAGTGATCTGGCGGTATCGGTTGCCGGGTATTGCGTGCGGGCGTATCGCGGCCGGCTTTGCGTGACGCCGGCGGAGCTCCGGTCGGGCGCACCTGCGCTGCTCGACATGCCGCAGGCTGATGTGTGCCAGTTTGCCCCCGGCTGGTCACTGGGCGTGCGCTGGGACTGGCGCCCCGGTGGGATAGCCCCCTGCTGGCTGGCGCCTGGCACGAGCTTGCGCGTGCGCCGGCCCGGTGATCAACTTCGGGTGCGGGGAATGCGGCGCGAGTTCAAGCAACTGTGCCAGCAAGCCGGCATTCCGTCCTGGTTGCGGGATTGTCTGCCGGTACTGGAATGTGACGGACAGTTGCTGGCAATTGCCGGGGTGGCCGTTGATGATGCCGTCTCTGCCCGCGAGCTGGCGGGCTGGTGGCCGGAGATCGTGCCTGTGTGGCTCTCAGGCAAAGAAAAACCGCCGGTGTGACGGCGGTTTTTCCCGATCGCGCTGCGGCATTATTTCACCAGCTGGCGAACCACTTTCAGTACTTCCTCGACAGCGGCATCGCCCTTCTTGCTGCCGATGGCGGCGTCGACGCTGACGCGGGCGTGTTCTTCCAGCAGTTGCAGCGACAAGGCATCCAGCGCATTACGGGCAGCAGTGACCTGGTGCAGAATGTCGATCGAATAGCGCTCTTCGTCGATCATGCGGCCGACAGCCGAGACTTGGCCGTTGATGCGGTTGACGCGCTTGATCAGAGCGTCCTTGTTGGGGCGGATGGTTTTAGCGGATGACGTCATAGCCAGCTTCCTCGATGGTGGTGATGATGGTTTCGGCCGCAATCGCGGCCGGGTCGTACGAAATGCTTGCGCCACCTGGCTGCAGTGTCACTTCGACACTGCTGACCCCGGCAAGCGCACTGACTGCGCGACTGACCGATGCGGTGCAGCCGCCACAACTCATTCCCTCGATCGTGAGGTTCAGGATTTCCATCGCTACTCTCCTTTGATGGATGGGGAGGGGCGCCAGCGCCGCAGCAGCAGCGCATTGCTGACGACCGAAACCGAGCTCAGTGCCATTGCGGCCCCCGCCAGTACGGGGCTGAGATAGCCCAGCGCCGCCAGCGGAATGCCCAGCACATTGTAGAAAAAGGCGAAAAACAGGTTCTGCCGGATTTTGCGCAATGTGGCGCGTGAGAGTGCCAGTGCCTGCGGCAGATGCGCGGGATCGCTGTGCATCAGGGTGACATCGGCGGTTTCGAGTGCGGCGTCGGCGCCGCTGCGCATGGCAAAGCTCACGTCGGCGCTCGCCAGCGCCGGGGCGTCGTTGACCCCGTCACCGACCATGCCGACGATCCGGCCTGCGCGTTGCAATTCCTGTACTACGGCGGCTTTGCCTGCGGGCAGGACTCCCGCGCGGACTTCGGCGATGCCGAGCTCGCCGGCAATCGCCAGTGCGGTGGCGGGCAGGTCGCCGGTCAGCATCACTACGTGGATATGGCGTGAATCCAGTTCGGCCACTGCAGCCTTGCTGCTGGCGCGCGGAGTGTCGCGCAGCGCAAACAGCGCGGCGAGCTCGCCATTGCACTGCATGCCGATCACGGTGCAGCCGCGGCTCGCCGCAGCGGCAGTCCAGTCGCTCGCCGCTTGCGGCCAGCTGCCCAGCCATTCCGGTTTGCCGATGCGCAACTCCTGGCCGGCGACACGTGCCAAGATGCCTTGTCCGGGTGTGGCCTGCAGCGCCTCGGTGGGCAGGAGCGGCAGGCCGCGAGCTTGCGCTTCTCCCAGCAGGGCATGTGCAAGCGGATGTTCCGAGCCGGCCTCGGCGCTGGCGGCTAGCTGCAGCAGGCTGTCTGCACTGGCCGTTGTCAGCGGCTGGATGGCTTCGACGGCCGGCTTGCCGGTGGTCAGTGTGCCGGTCTTGTCCATCACCAGCGTGGTGAGGCGGGCCGCGTGCTCGAGAGCCGTTGCGTTGCGGAACAGCAGGCCGTGCCGGGCACCTATCCCCATGCCGACCATTACGGCGGTGGGCGTGGCCAGCCCCAGTGCACAGGGGCAGGCGATGACCAGCACTGCAACGGCATGCAAAGTCGCGGTCAGCCAGTCGCGGGTGATGAGTCCGGTCAGCAGGAATGTAAGCAGGGCGATGCCCAGTACGGCGGGCACAAAAATCGCGGCAATCCGGTCGGCCAGCGCCTGGATCGGCGCTTTGGAATTCTGCGCGCTGCGCACCAGTTGCAGCATTTCCGCCAGTTGTGTCTGGCCTGCAATCCCCTCGGCGCGGATGCGCAACATGCCTTCAATATTGCGGGTGCCGGCAAACACGCGATTGCCGGCGGTTTTGCTCACCGGCAGAGGTTCGCCAGTCAGCAGGGCTTCATCGATTGCGGCACTGCCATCGAGCACCGTGCCGTCGACAGCGACCTGTTCGCCATGGCGGACGATGACGACATCGCCGTGGCGCAGCTGGCTGATCGGTAGTTCGACGAGCTGGCCATCGCGCTCGGTACGTGCGGTGCGGGGTTGCAGCGCCAGCAGCTCGCCCATGGCATCGGCGGTGCGGCGCTTGGCGCGCGCCTCCAGCAGCTTGCCCAGCAGTACCAGCGTGATGATGGTGGCGCTGGCTTCGAAATACATCGGCATGTCATGCCGTCCGGCCAGCGTGATTGCGGCGCTCAGCCCCCAGGCGACGCTGGTGCCCAGCGCTACCAGCACATCCATATTGGCGCCGCCGCTGCGCAGCGCATGCCAGGCGCCGCGGTAAAAGCGCCATCCGGCGATAAATTGCACTACGCTGGCCAGCACCAGCTGCCATTCTCGGGTCAGCAGGTGGCCGTGCCCTGCAAACATCGCGGCCATTTCCAGCATGAAGGGCAGGGTGCAGCCCAGCGCCAGTGCGAATAGTGGCAGCTCGCGATTGTTTGTCGGGGTATGGCCCGTTAGGCCAGCATTTTCAATGGCTTTGGCGGTATACCCGGTTTTCTCGATTACCCGGATGACGTCTGCGGTACTCAGTGTCCCCGCAGGGATGCTCAGGGTGGCGGTGTTGCTGGCCAGATTCACATTGGCGCTGGCACCAGGCAGTCGCGACAGCGCGGCTTCGATGCGGCTGGCGCAGGCCGCGCAGGTCATGCCCTGGATGTCCAGTTCCAGCGTGCTTTGGGGAACGGAAAAACCGGCCTTGCCGATTGCCGCCAGCGCATCGCCAAGGCTGGCGGTGCCCGTGAGGGTCAGCTCGGCGGACTCGCTGGCAAAGCTGACGCTCGCGTCGATGCCGGCTTGCCGCTTGAGTACTTTTTCCAGCCGTGCCGCGCATGCGGCGCAGGTCATCCCGCTGATGGGCAGCGTGTGATGCCGGCTGGTGTCGGAAGGTGATGGTGATATACCCATGCCAAGTATGGTATGACGCGCAGAGCCTCTATACAAGCCAAGTTTGGGCTTATCCCCATGATTTTCGGTATTTTCCGCCGAACGTGATGACTGGCGGACTTTCCCCCTGGGCATGCCCTGCGGGTACACTGTGGCTTTTGCTGTTCGGAGTTGTTTGATGAAGCTGGCCATGATTGCCGCCGTCGCCCGTAACGGGGTCATCGGAGTGGAAAACCGCCTGCCGTTCCGCCTGCCTGCGGATCTGAAGCGCTTCAAGGCGCTGACCATGGGTGCGCCCATGATCATGGGGCGCAAGACCTTTGAATCGCTGCCCGGCCTGCTGCCGGGGCGCCGTCATCTGGTCATCAGCCGCAATACCGGTTGGCAGGTCGAAGGGGCGGAAGTGTTTGCTTCGCTGGATGAGGCGCTCGCAGCCTGTGGCGCAGCAGAGACAGCGTTCATTATTGGTGGCGGTGAAATCTACCGGCTGGCGCTGCCACGCGCCGATCTGCTTTTTATTACCGAGGTAGACGCCGCGCCGGAGGGCGATACGACATTCCCCGAGATCGGTGCCGAGTGGCAGTTGCTTGGTCGCAGCGAAGCGCAAACGGCGCCTGATGGCACAGTCTTTCATTTTTGCGATTACCGGCGCTGATCGCGCCGCCCTTGCGGAAATCCCGCAAGGCGCTGCAGCGGGTCTTCGGGCACTATCTGGGTTTTGCTTTGATAGTATGCGGGCAATGCGTCCATTGCCCGGGGACAGGTGACCATGACGACAACCACCGACGCGGCCGGTCAGCCGCACCTGCGGCGCAGCCTGAAGGCGCGCCACCTCACCATGATCGCGATCGGTGGCTCGATCGGCACCGGGCTCTTTGTGGCGTCCGGCGCGACGGTGGCCAATGCCGGCCCCGGCGGCGCCATCCTCGGCTACATGCTCATCGGCCTGATGGTGTATTTCCTGATGACGAGTTTGGGCGAACTGGCCGCCTACATGCCGGTTTCCGGTTCGTTTGCGACCTATGGCGCCCGCTTTGTCGATCCGGCCTTCGGTTTCGCACTGGGCTGGAACTACTGGTACAACTGGGCGGTGACGATTGCTGTCGAACTGGTGGCCGCGCAGCTGATCATGGCCTACTGGTTTCCCGACGTGCCCGGCATGTACTGGAGTGCGGCGTTCCTCGCGATCATGTTCAGCCTGAACTACATCTCGGTCAAAGGCTTTGGCGAGGCTGAGTACTGGTGTTCGCTGATCAAGGTTGTCACCGTGCTGGTGTTCATTGGTACCGGGCTGGCGATGATCTTCGGCATCCTCAAGGGAGGGGAGCAGGCTGGCTGGCACAATCTGACCATGGGTGAAGCACCTTTTGTCGGTGGCCTGCAGGCCATGATCGGCGTGATGATGGTGGCGGGCTTTTCCTTCCAGGGTACCGAGCTGATCGGGGTTGCGGCCGGTGAGTCGGAAAATCCGCACAAAACCATTCCGCGAGCGATCAAGCAGGTGTTCTGGCGAATCCTGCTGTTCTATGTGATCGCGATCTTCCTGATCGGCCTCCTGATTCCCTATACCGACCCCAAGCTGCTGAAGAACGGCATCGAGGATATTGGCCTGAGCCCGTTCACGCTGGTCTTCGAGCACGCCGGTCTGGCCTTTGCCGCCGCGCTGATGAACGCAGTCATCCTCACTGCCATTCTGTCCGCTGGCAACTCGGGGATGTATGCGTCCACGCGCATGCTCTACACCATGGCAACCGAGGGCCGTGCGCCGAAGATCTTTGCGAAGCTCTCGGCCAACGGCGTGCCGCGCAACGCACTGTATGCGACCACGGTGGTCGGCATGCTGTGTTTCCTGACCGCGCTGGGCAAGGACCAGAGCATCTATCTCTGGTTGCTGAACCTGTCGGGGATGACCGGTTTCATTGCCTGGCTGGGGATTGCGATCAGTCATTACCGCTTCCGCAAGGGCTTTATTGCGCAGGGGCACAGTCTGGACGAGCTGCCGTACCGCTCGCCCTTTTTCCCCTGGGGGCCGCTGTTTGCCTTTGCCCTGTGTGTGCTGGTGATGACGGGGCAAAACTATCAGGCCTTCATGGCTGACCGGATCGACTGGCTGGGGATTGTGGCGACCTATGTCGGCATTCCGCTGTTCGTGCTGATCTGGTGGGGCTATCGCCTGAAGCATCGCACCCGCTTCGTGCGCTACGAGGAGATGAGCTTCGCGGATGCCGACGAGGCACTGCTGCATAGCGAAAAACGTTGATCAGCCTGTAAAACGCCAACGGGTATCTACCTTAAACCGTTATTTGATGATGGTTATAGGTGGATACCCGTTTGTTTTTGCCCGCCTAGTGAAAATTACGCAGAAACTGGCGTAAATTTGCACGTTGCCACAATCGCTGAACTGTGTATGTTGTGTTTGTTTCTAGCGCATTGATTTTCAATGGTTATTTATGGTTTTTCGCTTTCTTTCATGCGGTGAAGGGGATTGCAGCAGACATGGGCTGATGACTGCGGCATTTTTCTGGGCTGGGTGATGCTTTTAGGCCACATTGGGCTGCTATCGTGAGGCGGTAATTTTCCGGCGAAGCCATTCCCAGCCTCGTGGTGCAATGCACTCGCTTTTTGACACGAGGAGTGCATTACATGTTCAAACGTATTCTGCTGGCGAGCGCAATTGCTTCCGCCTTTGCGGTTCCGGCCATGGCCGAAGTGTCCATCAGCGGCTCGGCCGAAATGGACTTTTTCTACCGCACTAACAACACCGTGGATGGTGATGGCAAGTTCCTGCAGGAAATCGCCATCGTGATCAACGTGGATGGCAAGGACAAGCTGGACAACGGCAATACGCTGTCCTGGCGCCTGGCACAAAAGGTCGCTACCCCGGATCGTTTTGATGCCTGGGGTATCCGCGAGGCATGGATCGGTTACAGCGGTGACTGGGGTTCGCTGAAGTTCGGTAACCAGTTCTCCAATACCTATCTGATCCAGGACTGGCCGTATGGCTCCAAGGGCTTCTCCGGCACCATGGGTGAAGTTGCCAACGTCGGCTTTGGCCAGGGCATTTCCTATACCTCGCCGACGTTTGCCGGCATGAACGTATCGGCGGCCTATGACTTCGGCGATAACGTTGGTCAGGATGTCTACGCTTGGGAAACTACCCTGCAAGGCGCCTGGGGCAACTTCAATCTGGATGCCGGTTACTACCGCTCCGAAAACGGCAAGCCGGTTCCGGCGGGGCGTGACTGGTCCGGCGCCACGGCGTCCTCCACTCGTCCGAACGGCCTGACCGAAGCCAACGGCGACAGCTATGCCAACTGGATCGTTGGTGGTCGTGCCCAGTTCGGTGACTTCGGTCTGCGTGCCGCGGTGCGTGGCATGGAAGACACCACAGCCGGTGTTGATACGACGGCCATCGGTTATCTGGTCGGCGGCACCTACAGCATGGGCAAGCATGCGCTGAGCCTGGGCTATATGTATCAGGAAGCCGAAAAGGATGGCATCAGCCACGCCAACAACGATTTCCAGACCATTGGTTTCCAGTGGGATTACGCGCTGTCCAAGAACACCGGCGCCTTCCTGCAGGTTCGTCACAATATGGTTGGTGAGGGCTGGAACACCAATACCGCGGGCACTTCCATCTGGCAGAATGCTGATGGCATGGCAGGCGGCCAGGATAACGCCACCCGTATCCTGATCGGTACCTGGACTGGTTTCTAAGCCACTCCTACCCAGCAAAAAACCCGCGCTTGCGCGGGTTTTTTGCTGTCGCTGCCGCTGGTGATCTGCTCGGGTTTATCCGGATAGGTGCAGTCACAGTGCTTTGCTACAGTGAATCACGACTTTTCGTGTGAGAACCCATGCTGATCCGCACCATTCGTGCCGATGATCTTGGCGAATTGCTGGCGCTGGCTGCCGTGGCCGGCGTTGGTGTGACCACCCTGCAGCCCGATCCCGAGCGGCTGGCCAGCCGGATTGCCGCGAGCGAGCGATCCCTTGCGGGCGAGCCCGAGCGGGGCGAGGCCAGTTATCTGTTTGTCCTTGAGGACGAAACGCATGCCCGCCTGGCGGGCATCTGTGCGATCGAGGCGGCAATCGGGTTACAGGATACCTGGTACAACTACCGCGTGGGCCTGGCGGTGCATGCCTCGCGCGAGCTGGGCATCTACAAGCAATTGCAGACCCTGTTCCTGACTTCCGATCTGACCGGTTCCTCCGAATTGTGCACGCTGTTTCTGCACCCGGATTACCGGCGGGACAGCAATGGGGCGCTGCTGTCAAAAAGCCGTTTTCTCTTCATGGCTGAGTACCCGCAGCGCTTTGCCGAGCGAGTGATTGCCGAAATGCGCGGCGTGTCGGACGACAATGGCCGCTCGCCGTTCTGGGAAAGCCTGGGTCGGCATTTTTTCAAGATGGATTTCGCCCGCGCGGATTTTCTGTCCTATGTCGGCAGCAAATCCTTTATCGCCGAGCTGATGCCCAAATATGCCATCTACACCTGCTTGCTGTCCGAAGAAGCGCGGGCATCGATCGGTGAAGTGCATCCGGCGACACGACCCGCTCGCAGCATGCTGGAGAGCGAAGGTTTCCGCTATCAGGGTTATGTTGACATCTTTGATGCCGGTCCTTCGCTGGAATGCTCGCTGAAAGACATCCGGGCGGTACGCAAGAGTGCCTGTTATCACGCGCTGGCAGTGGCTGCCGAGCCGCGGCAGGGCACACTCTGGCTGGTGAGCAATCGCAAGCTGGGTGCTTTCCGCGCCACGCTGGCGCTGACCCGTCCGCTGGAAGACGCCTTGCCCTTGACCGCCGAGGTGCTGGCGCGTCTCGATATTGCAGATGGCGACGAAGTGCGTGCTGTGCCGCTTTCCGCTCGCCCGCCGGCATCACCTGCCGAATTACCCGTAATCCACAAGGAATGAACATGCTGCTGATCGATGGGAACTGGCTGCCCGGAAGTGGCTCGCTGTTTGCCGCTCGCAACCCGGTAACGCAGGAGGTAGTCTGGGAAGGAGCCGCAGCCAGTGCTACCGAAGTCAACGCCGCAGTTGCGGCAGCACGGCACGCTTTTGCAGCCTGGCGCGATCTGGATTACGCCGCCCGGCTGGCGCTGGTGCGCAATTTTGCCGAGCTGCTGAAAAGCGCGCAAAGCGAACTCGCCGAACTGATCGGTCGTGAAACGGGCAAGCCACGCTGGGAGGCGCTGACCGAAGTCACCACCATGATCAACAAGGTCGACATATCGGCGAAGGCCTTCGAAGAACGGACCGGGAGCAAGGACAGCGCGATGGGCGACGCGCAAGCCGTGCTGCGCCATCGTCCGCATGGGGTGGTGGCCGTATTCGGTCCGTACAACTTCCCGGGCCATCTGCCCAATGGCCATATTGTCCCGGCACTGCTGGCCGGCAATACCGTGGTTTTCAAGCCGTCCGAGCTGGCTCCGGCGACGGCGCAGAAAACCGCCGAGTTGTGGCAGGCCGCCGGTCTGCCGCGCGGCGTCCTCAATCTGGTGCAGGGCGCCCGCGATACTGGCGTGGCGCTGGCCGGGCATGCCGATCTGGATGGCTTGTATTTCACCGGGAGCGCCGCGACCGGTTATGCGTTGCATCGCCAGTTTGCCGGAGCCCCGCAGAAAATCCTGGCGCTGGAAATGGGCGGCAACAACCCGCTGGTGGTCGAGCCGCTGGCCGATGTGCCGGCTGCGCTGCACCATGTGATCCAGTCCGCCTTCATCTCGGCCGGGCAGCGCTGCACCTGTGCGCGCCGCTTGCTGGTGCCGTATGGTGCATGGGGTGACGATTTTCTGGCCAAGCTGGTCCACGCCAGCCAGGCGCTGCGCGTCGCGACCTGGGATGCCGAGCCGCCGCCTTTCATGGGGGCGGTGGTGTCACTGGCCGCCGCGGACATGCTGCTCGCGGCCCAGCAGCGCTTGCTGGGTATGGGCGCACAGACCCTGTTGCCGATGCAGCGGCTGGAAGAGGGCACGGCCTTGCTGTCGCCCGGCATACTTGATGTGACCGGCGTGCGCAATCTGCCGGACGAGGAATACTTTGGCCCGCTGCTGCAGGTGCAGCGTTATCGCAGCTTCGGTGAGGCACTGCAGCTCGCCAATGCCACCCGTTTCGGGCTGGCGGCCGGGCTGCTTTCGGATTCGGCAGAAAGTTACGGGCAGTTCTGGAAAGCGGCGCGCGCCGGCATCGTGAACTGGAACAAGCCGCTGACTGGCGCCTCCAGCGCCGCGCCTTTCGGTGGCATCGGTGCATCCGGCAATCACCGCCCCAGTGCTTACTATGCCGCCGATTACTGTGCGTATCCGGTTGCCTCGCTGGAAGCCCCCACCCCGACCCTGCCGGCGCAGCTGCCGCCCGGGCTGACCCTGTGAGTACCGCCGCATGACACTCGCCTTTGAAGCCAATTTTGACGGGCTGGTCGGCCCGACCCATCACTACGGCGGGCATTCCTTCGGCAATGTCGCCTCCACCAGCAACGCTGCCCATGTTGCCAACCCGCGCGCGGCGGCCTTGCAGGGGCTGGCGAAGATGAAGGCTCTGGCCGATCTCGGTTACCGGCAGGGCGTGTTGCCGCCGCAGGAACGCCCGGCGCTTTGGGTGTTGCGCGATATGGGGTATGCCGGTACGGATAAGGAAGTCATTGATCTGTCGGTTAGTACGGGTGGCGGGTATTTCGCCAGCCTGTGCTCGGCATCCAGCATGTGGACCGCCAATGCTGCGACGGTCAGTCCGTCGGCCGATACGGCTGATGGGCGCGTGCACTTCAGCGTGGCGAATCTGACCAACAAGTTCCACCGCAGTATCGAAGCCCCACAGACACGGCGTACGCTGCAGGCGATCTTTGCCAATCCGGCCTTCTTCGAGGTGCATGCCGCGCTGCCACAGCATGCCGCGCTGGGCGACGAGGGCGCAGCCAACCACACCCGCTTTTGCCGCAGCTATGCCGAGCTGGGCACCGAGTTCTTTGTCTATGGCGCGCAATACTGGGGCGGCAGCCGCCTGCCGCAGCGCTATCCGGCCCGCCAGACGCTGGAGGCCAGCCAGGCGATTGCCCGCCGGCATGGCCTTGATCCGGCACATACGGTGTTCGCCCAGCAGCATCCGGCCGTGATCGATGCTGGCGTGTTTCATAACGATGTGATTGCCGTGGGCAATCTGGACCTGCTGTTCTGCCACCAGCAGGCCTTTCTGGATGCTGATGCGGTATATGCCGCTCTGCGGGCTAGCCAGCCCGGCTTGCAGATCATCGAAGTGCCTGGCAGTGAAGTCTCGGTCGAAGAGGCCGTGCGCTCTTACCTGTTCAACAGCCAGTTGCTCGACAAGGGGCTGGGTCGGCAGCGGCTGGTCGTGCCCGAAGAATGCCGGGCCACGCCGGCAGTCTGGGCCTATCTGCAGGAGTTGCAGGCCAGTGGCGGGCCGATTGATGAAGTGCTGGTGTTCGATCTGAAGCAAAGCATGCAGAACGGCGGCGGGCCGGCCTGCCTGCGCTTGCGCGTGGCGCTGACCGAGGCCGAAGCGGCCGCCGTACGCCCGGCGGTCTGGATGAACGATGCGCTCTACGAGCGGCTGTGCAACTGGGTGTCCCGGCATTACCGCGACCGGCTGTCGGTTGCGGATCTGGCGGACCCGGCTCTGCTTGATGAGGTGCGCACCGCACTGGATGAGCTGACGCAGCTGCTGGAACTCGGTAGCATCTACCCTTTTCAGCGTCATGGCAGTGATGCCTGAGCGCGCCCAGTATTCACGGAGACCATTCTTATGACCGCCCAGACTGCACGCAGCTTTCTTGCCGAGACGCTGGCCGGCAATACGGCCATTTCGCTGCCATTTCCGCTGCCGGGCGGCGCCAGCGGGCAGGTGATGGATGAGGGCATCATCCGTTTCGACCCGCAGGATGGTGCGGGGCGCGAGCTGGATCTGGTGGTCTCCTGCGGGGTGCACGGCAATGAAACCGCGCCGGTCGAACTGGTCGAGCGGCTGATTGCCCGCATCTTCAGCGGCGAGCTGAAGCTGCGCAACCGGGTCATGTTCGTGTTCGGCAATGTCGAAGCACTGCGGCGGGGTACCCGCTTTGTCGAGGAAGACATGAACCGGCTGTTCTGCCGTGCGCCGGAAAACGACGACAATACCGAGCGCCGCCGTGCCACCATGCTGGAAATGCATCTGCTGCGCTTTTTCGGGCGCGCGGTCGCCGACCAGAAGCCGCGCTACCATTACGATCTGCACACCGCGATTCATGGCTCGCTGATCGAGAAATTCGCCATCTACCCACTGCCACGCCAGGGCCGGCAGTTCTCGGTACAGGAAATGGCGCGGCTGCATCATGCCGGCGTCGAGGCCATCCTGCTGCAATCGACGACCTCCACGACGTTCTCGTTTTTCTCCAACCGCTATTGTGATGCCACCTCCTTCACGGTCGAGCTGGGCAGTGCGCGGCCTTTTGGCCAGAACGACAGCGTCGATCTCGGCAAGATGGAGGCCTACCTCACGCAGCTCATTGGCGAGGGCTTGCCGCAACATCCCCTGCATGGCGAAAGTTATGCCGCCCAGGTCGGCTGCCCGGTGTTCCGCGTGTCACGCGAAATCATCAAACACAGCCGCGAATTCCGCCTGCTGATCGACGGCAAGACCGACAACTTTACCCCGCTGCCGCAGGGCATGCTGCTGGCCGAAGATGGCGAACACCAGACCGTCGTGACCGAGGCCAGTGCCCGCATCATTTTCCCGAATCCCGATGTGGTGCCGGGTCAGCGGGCCGGGCTGATTATCGTGCCTGCTTGATGGGGTATGTGCCTGTAGACTAGGAATATAAAATTGTTCAGGTGTACAGGGTGAGGGGTATTTGATTGTCGACCAACAAAAAGGGCTGCCTTGGCAGCCCTTTTTGCCTGATTGCGCCAAAGCTTATTCGCCCAGATACGCGCTCTGGATGGCGGGGTTGGCCAGCAGGGCCTTGGCATCGTCGGCGACAGTGATCACACCCGATTCCATCACGTAGCCACGGTTGGCGGTTTCCAGTGCCAGCTTGGCATTCTGCTCGATCAGCAGCATCGTCACGCCTTCCGCCGCCACCATGCGGATGATCTCGAAGATCTTCTGCACGATGATCGGTGCCAGGCCCATTGAGGGCTCGTCGAGCAGCAGCAGCTTGGGGCGGCTCATCAGCGCGCGGCCGATGGCCACCATCTGCTGCTCGCCGCCGGACAGTGTGCCGGCCAGCTGTTTCATGCGCTCCTTCAGTCGCGGGAACAGGTCGTACACGCGGGCCATGTCGTGCGCGATGTCGGCCTTGTCGTTGCGGTAGTACGCGCCCATCTGCAGGTTTTCCTCAACGGTCAGACGCGGGAAAATCCCCCGGCCTTCCGGTACCAGCACCAGGCCGCGGCTGACAAAGTCATGCGCGGCAAGGCGGCTGGTATCCTGCCCGTCAAAGCTGATGCTGCCGGCTGCCGGCTTGACCATGCCCACCAGCGTTTTCAGCGTGGTGGTCTTGCCGGCTCCGTTGGCGCCGATCAGCGCCACCAGTTCACCCTGCTTGATTTCGAGATTGATGCCCTTGACGGCATGAATGCCGCCATATGCCACTTTCAGGTCTTTTACGGAAAGCAGCGGCGAAGTCGTAGTCGTCATGTCCTGCTTCCTTATTCGTGGGCTACGCCCAGGTAGGCTTCGATCACGCGCGGGTCGCGCTTCACGTCATTGGGCAGGCCTTCGGCAATTTTCTTGCCGTAATCCAGTACCGCGATGCGGTCGCACAGCGTCATCATCAGTTTCACGTCGTGTTCGATCAGCAGAATGGTTACCCCGTCGGCGCGGATTTTTTCCATCAGCGCCTGCAGGTCTTCGGTTTCCTTCGGGTTCATGCCCGCAGCCGGCTCGTCCAGAGCCAGCAGCGTCGGGCGGGTACCCAGTGCGCGGGCGATTTCCAGCCGGCGCTGATCGCCGTAGGACAGGTTGCGTGCCAGTTCGCCGGCACGCTGGCCGATGCCCACGTAATCGAGCAGCTCCTGTGCACGGTCGCGGATGGCCTTCTCCTCGGCGCGCGCCTTGGGGGTGCGCAGCACCGCGCCCAGCACCCCGGTATTCGAGCGCACATGCTGGCCGACCATCACGTTTTCCAGCGCCGTCATGTTGGCGAAAAGGCGAATGTTCTGGAACGTGCGTGCGATGCCGGCTTCGACCACCTTGTTCGGCTTTTCGCGGAACAGATTGCGTCCATCGAAGGTGAATTTGCCTTCGTCCGGCTGATAAAGCCCGGTGAGCACGTTGAACAGCGTGGTCTTGCCGGCGCCGTTGGGGCCGATCAGGCCGTAGATTTCGCCACGGCGGATGGTCAGGCCCACGTCGTTGAGCGCAACCAGCCCGCCAAAGCGTTTGGTAATGCCTTCAATGGCCAGCAGTACTTCACTCATGTTCGCGCTCCGCTTCGGTCAGGGTTGCGTCTTCCTGTTTGGTAATGCGCTTGGTCGCCGGATGCAGTTCATCCTTGCGGCGGCGCGACGGCCACAGGCCTTCGGGGCGCAGCAGCATGATGATGATCATCGCCAGACCGAACATCAGCATGCGCAGGTTTTCCGGATCGACCACGCGCTTGCCCAGCAGGGCATCCTGCAGCGGATTGACCACTTCGCGCAGTGCTTCCGGGGTGATCGAAACGATGATCGCGCCCAGAATCACGCCGGGGATATGCCCCATGCCGCCCAGTACCACCATGCACAGCACCAGCACCGATTCCATCAGGATAAAGGATTCCGGCGAGATGAAGCCCTGGAAGCTGGCAAACAGCGAACCGGAGACACCCCCGAAGCTCGCACCCATGGCGAAGGCCAGCAGTTTCACGTTGCGGGTGTTGATGCCCATGGCTGCGGCGGCGATTTCGTCTTCGCGAATCGCCACCCAGGCCCGGCCGATGCGCGAGCGTTGCAGGCGGATCGATACGAAGATGATCAGCACGCAGAACGCCAGGATCAGGTAGTAGTACTGGTGCACCATCGGGATCTGCACACCGAAGAATTCCAGCGGCTTGCCGAATTCGTGGCCCAGCAGCGACACACGTTCGATGTTGTTGATGCCCTGCGGGCCGTTGGTGATGTTCACCGGACGGTCGAGGTTGTTCATGAAGATGCGGATGATTTCACCGAAGCCCAGCGTGACGATGGCCAGATAATCACCGCGCAGTTTCAGCGTCGGTGCACCCAGCATCACGCCGAAGCAGCCGGCGACCACCGCTGCGATCAGCAGCATGACCAGCAGGGGAGGATTCATCATCCAGACCGGCAGGAAAGCGGCAATCTGCGGCGAATTCAGGAAGGCGTACAGGTAGGCCCCCACTGCGTAGAACGCGATATAGCCCAGATCGAGCAGGCCGGCGTAGCCGACCACGATGTTCAGACCCAGCGCCAGCATGATGTAGAGCAGCGCGAAGTCGATCGTGCGCACCCAGGAATTGCCGCTGGCGAAAGAGCCGGACAGGATGAAGGGCAGCGCCAGCATGAAGACGGACAGCAGGATCAGCTGCAACTTGGCGTGCTGGCCATCCTTGCCCGCGCCGAACCAGCCGGCGATGGTATTTGCCATGGTCATGGTCTTGTTCTCCTTAAGCACGCTCGGCTACGCGTTCGCCCAGCAGGCCGCTCGGACGGAACAGCAGCACCAGGATCAGCACGGCAAAGGCAAAGATGTCCTTGTAGCTGGAAGTCAGCACGCCGCCGGTCAAATCGGACAGGTAGCCCGCCCCCAGACTTTCGACAATGCCCAGTACCAGACCGCCGACCACCGCACCGGCCAGGTTGCCGATGCCACCCAGGACCGCAGCGGTAAAGGCCTTCAGGCCGATCAGGAAGCCCATGTAGGCATGTGCCTGGTCGTAGTTCGCGGCGACCATCACGCCGGCAACGGCACCCAGTGCCGAGCCGATCACGAAGGTCAGCGAGATGATGGTATTGGTGTTCACCCCCATCAGGCGTGCCACGTCGATATTCTGTGCGGTGGCACGCATTGCGCGGCCCAGCTTGGAACGCTCGATCAGGAAGAACAACGCCGCCATGATCAGGATGGCCAGCACGATGATCGCAATTTGCAGGTTGGTGATGACCGCGCCGCCGATTTCGAAGGTCTTGATGTCCAGAATGGCGGGGAAGGGGCGGTAATTGCGGCCCCAGATCAGCGTAGCGAGCTGCTGCAGCACGATGGACAGGCCGATTGCGGTAATCAGCGGTGCCAGCCGCGGCGCATTGCGCAGCGGCCGGTAGGCCACCCGCTCGATGCCGTAGCCCAGCGCCATCGACACCGGAATGGCCATGGCCAGACCGATGGTCAGCAACAGGATGCCCGGCAGAGCCACATTGGCCCCCAGCAGCAGGTTGATACAGGTGATGGTCACCATTGCGCCGATCATCACGATTTCGCCGTGGGCGAAATTGATCAGCTGCATGATGCCGTACACCATCGTGTAGCCCAGCGCGATCAGTGCATACACACTGCCGATCACCAGGCCATTGATCAGGTGTTGGAGGAGGTGGTCCACGTTAAAACCTCAAAGGAGGGAATCAGATTGCCGCAAATTATGCCGTAACAGTTGTCCGGCATCGCAACCTTAGCGGGTTCTGCTGTGCATAACACTTGTGAAAATCCCTAATTTTTACCTTGCCACGGTGTTTGTGCCGTGTTGCGGGGCTGCAATCCGGGCAGGCTAACTGCCTGCTTTGCCGTATTAAATGCCGCCGGGGCGTGGCCCGGGCACCGGCTGCGGCCGGCTGGCGGGCCGACGGCGGCTCCGGGCGGGCCAGGGCAGCAGGCTGTTGCCTTCGTGCAACCGCCGGCCGCGCCCCACGTGCGGGGAGTGCGATAATCGCGCTTTTGCACCAGCGGAAAGCCCATGCCTACCTTGATGATCCAGGGGTGTACCTCGGATGCCGGCAAATCCACACTCACCGCCGCGCTGTGTCGCCTATTGGTCCGCCGCGGCGTCCGTGTGGCGCCGTTCAAGCCGCAGAACATGGCGCTCAATTCGGCGGTAACTGAAGATGGCGGCGAAATCGGCCGTGCGCAGGCCGTGCAGGCTGTCGCCTGCGGCCTTCCCGCGCATTCGGACATGAACCCGGTACTGCTCAAGCCCTCCAGCGATTGCCGGGCGCAGGTCATCATCCAGGGGCGCAGCATCGGCAACCTGGATGCGGTGGATTATCACCACTACAAGCGCACTGCGCGCAGCGCCGTGTTCGACTCGTGGCAGCGGCTGGCCCGGCAATATGACTGGGTACTGGTCGAAGGCGCGGGCAGTCCGGCCGAAGTGAATCTGCGCGAGGGCGATATTGCGAACATGGGATTTGCCGAAGAGGCCGACTGCCCGGTCTGGCTGGTCGCCGACATCGACCGCGGCGGCGTGTTCGCCCACATCGTCGGCACCTTGGCCTGTCTGTCCGCCAGCGAACAGGCCCGCGTGCGCGGCTTCCTCATCAACCGCTTCCGGGGTGATCTTGCGCTGCTGCAACCGGGGCTGGACTGGCTGGAGCAGCAAACCGGCAAGCCGGTGCTGGCGGTGGTGCCCTATCTGCACGGGCTGGAGATCGCGGCCGAGGATGCGCTGCCACAAGCGCAGGCTGCGGGGGGCGCGGCGGCATTCCGCATTGTGATCGCCACGCTGCCACACATCTCCAACCACACCGATTTCGACCCGCTGCGGCGGATTGCCGGGATCGACTGCCGCTATGCCACACCGGGCAAACCGTTGCCGCCGTGCGATCTGCTGATCCTGCCGGGCAGCAAGAACACGATCGGCGATATGCTGGCGCTGCGCGAGTGGGGCTGGGATGCGGAAATTGCCCGCCACCTGCGCTATGGCGGCAAGCTCATCGGCATTTGCGGTGGCTATCAGATGCTGGGCGAGATGATTGCCGATCCGCAGGGTATCGAGTCGCAAGCCAATGAAATAAAAGGGCTTGGGCTAATACCCATGTGTACGGTGCTTGAGTCCGGAAAAATTCTGCGCCAGCGTCACGGCGTGCTGTGTGCCGGCGGCGCAGCGGTGCGCGGCTATGAAATCCATCAGGGGCGCAGTCGCGTGAACGCCGACTGGCCGTCGCTGGCCCGGCTGGCGACAGCTGACGAAGGCGGGCAGAGCTTTGAGCCCGAAGGCGTCGTTTCACCGGACGGCCAGCTCATCGGCAGCTACCTGCATGGCCTCTTCGATGAGCCGGAAGCCCTGCAGGCGCTGCTGTGCTGGGCAGGCTGGCGGGGTGATGCGACGGCGATTCGCGACACCGAGGCGCTGCTGGAAGGCGAAATCGACCGGCTGGCCGACGCGCTGGATGCCGCGCTGGACTGGGACAAGGCAGGCCGGGCCGGGCTGGTTCTGTGATCCGCTGCGGGCTACAGTGCCGGTATGGTTCTGACACGAAGGGCACACCATGGATGAATTCATGCAGGCCGCGATCGCCGAAGCGCGGCAGGGGTTGGCAGAAGGCGGCATTCCGATCGGCAGCGTGCTCGTGCATCAGGGGCGCATCATCGGCCGCGGGCATAACCGCCGCGTGCAGCAGGGCAGCGCCATTTTGCACGGCGAAATGGACGCGCTGGAAAATGCCGGCCGCCTGCCCGCGCAGGTATATCGCGAATCGGTGCTCTACACCACGCTCTCGCCGTGCGCGATGTGCAGTGGCGCCATTCTGCTCTATGGCATTCCGCACGTGGTGATCGGCGAAAACCGCAGCTTTCTGGGCGAGGAGGCCTTGCTGCAAAGCCGTGGCGTGGCGCTGCAGGTGCTGAATGATGCCGACTGCATCGCCCTGATGCAGCAGTTCATGGCCGCGCAGCCGGCCTTGTGGAACGAGGATATCGGCGAGTGAGGCAACAGGCTGATCTGCGACAAGGCAGCCGGCAAGCGCTCGAAGCCGGCTTGCTCGCGCTGTTGGGTGAAGCGATCCGTGCGTATTTTCCTGAGCCGGATGAATCCCATCCGGCGTTGTGGACTAGCCTCGTATTCCAGCACTTGCGCAGTGGCATCCGTGGTGGGGATGCCATCGCCATCGGGCTGGCCTGTCAGCTGCTGGTTGCCGATGCAATGCTGCCTTTTGGCAAGCTGATCAAAAGCAATTTGGCCCGCGCCCTGAAACAGAAAGCCCCCTTATTGTCGCCAGCGCAAGGAGCCATGCTGATCAGCGTAACGCAAAGGCTTACCGCACTGCCGTATGCGCCGCGCGAACTGGAGGATTACCGCAAGCTGGTCAAGACATTGCAGTCATGCGGTATGGCAGGGTGAAGAGCTGGCACTGGCGCTCAGGCTCGAATTCAGCGAGTGCTTGATCAAGTCAATAAAGACGCGAGTGTGCGTTGGTTGCTGGCGCGAGTGATGGCAAACAAGATGCACCGGCCGCGGCGCAGGTTCGATATCTTCCAGTACGGTGCACAGATCACTATGTGTTTTGAAATATGGGTATACGGCCGTAGTCATTTTCATAAAAGACCTACGTCTGTATACCCTGCATTGTATTCTCTGTTGTCTGCTTGTGGGCTCAGTAGCAATCCGGGAACAGCCAGCTTTCATTGCGGATGTGCAGCGCCTGCGGCTGGCCGGCGTGGCTGACGCCGCCGCGCGGGCTCAGTGGCAGGGGGGCGGGTGCGCGGGTCTGGCTGGCCAGCTCGCCACGGGCGTAGCGCGCAGCCATCTGCTCCAGCGACTGAGCGCGGATGTGGCCGGCCTGACCGACGCAGCCGAAGGCGGCAAAGCGCGCGATGCAGATGTCGCGCATGGCAATCACCGATTCCTGCAGGTATTTGCGCGGGTCGAATTCCGCCGGATGCGCAGCCATGTAGCGGCGGATGGCGCCGGTGGCGGCCAGCCGCAGATCGGTGTCGATGTTCACCTTGCGTACGCCAAACTTGATGGCGCGCACGATTTCTTCGACCGGCACGCCCCAGGTGGGGGGGATGGCGCCGCCGTGGTCGTTGATGATGGCCAGCCATTCCTGTGGCACGGACGAGCTGCCGTGCATGACCAGATGCGTGTTGGGCAGGCGCTCGTGAATCTCGCGCACGCGCTCGATGGCCAGGGTTTCGCCGGTGGGCGGGCGCTTGAATTTGTAGGCGCCGTGGCTGGTGCCGATGGCAATCGCCAGTGCGTCGACCTGGGTGGCGGCGACAAAGGCCGCCGCTTCATCCGGGTCGGTCAGTAGCCGAGTGTGATCGAGCTTGCCGGCGGCGCCGATGCCGTCTTCCTCGCCGGCTTCGCCGGTTTCCAGGCTGCCCAGACAGCCGAGTTCGCCTTCGACCGACACGCCGCAGGCATGCGCCATGTCAACGACCTGGCGGGTCACGGCGACGTTGTAGCCGTAGTCGGTGGGGGTTTTGCCGTCGCTGGCGAGCGAGCCGTCCATCATCACCGAGGTGAAGCCGAGCTGGATCGCGCGCTGGCACACGGCCGGGCTGGTGCCATGATCCTGGTGCATGACGATGGGAATGTGCGGGAATTCCTCGGCAGCGGCGAGCATCAGGTGACGCAGGAAGGGGGCGCCGGCGTAGTTGCGCGCGCCGGCCGAGGCCTGCACGATCACCGGGCTGTTGGTGTGGTCCGCCGCTTCCATGATGGCGCGCATCTGTTCCAGATTGTTCACATTGAACGCGGGCAGCGCGTACTGGTATTCGGCGGCGTGGTCGAGCAACTGGCGCATGGCAACGAGGGGCATGGTGTTTCTCCGGTGTCAGGACGTGTGGTAATCGTTCAGGCGTTCGATTTCGTGGCGTGCTCCCAGCAGCACCGGCACGCGCTGGTGCAGGCTGGCGGGGCGGATATCCAGAATGCGTGCGTGCCCGGTGCTGGCGAGCCCGCCGGCGCGCTCGATTAGCAGCGCCATCGGGCTGGCTTCGTACAGCAGGCGCAGCTTGCCGCTGGCGGCGCTGGCACGCCGGTCGGCGGGGTAGAGAAACACCCCGCCACGCGACAGGATGCGATGCACGTCGGCCACCATGGCGGCAACCCAGCGCATGTTGAAATCCTTGCTACGCGGGCCGTCCCGTCCCGCCTGGCATTCGGCGACATAGCGCACGATGGCGTCGCCCCAGTGGCGCAGGTTGGCGGCGTTGATGGCAAATTCGCCGGTTTCGGCGGGCAGCGTCAGTGCGTCCTGGGTGAGGATGAATTCGCCGTGCGTTTCATCCAGCGTAAAAGCGCTGACTGTTGCGTCGACCGTGAGCACCAGCACGGTGGCCGGCCCGTAGAGTGCGTAGCCGGCCGCCAGCTGCTGCTGGCCGGGCTGCAGAAAGTCGGCTTCGCTGACCGTGGCGGCAGCGGGGGCGGGCAGCAGGCTGAAGATGGTGCCGACCGGAGCATTGATGTCCAGGTTGCTGGAGCCATCCAGCGGGTCAAAGGCGACCAGCACGCCGCCGGGGTGAGGCGGATTCGGCGTAAGCGTGATGCTGTCGTTTTCTTCCGAGGCAAATGCACACACCGCGGGCTGACTCCGCAGACGCTCGGCCAGCAGGTCGTTGCTCAGCACATCGAGTTTTTTCTGCGCTTCCCCCTGGATATTGCCGCTGCCCGCCAGCCCGGTCTGGCCGGTGAAGGCTGCGTTGCGCACCGCCTGGCCAATCGCGCGGCAGCCGTCGGCCAGCGCGAGCATGACGGCGGTGACGGCGGGCGTGGTTGCGTGCTGATGCAGATACTGGCTCAGGGTTTGCATGGGGTATGTCGCTGCAGTTAAGTTTGGTTGGATGGTTTGCGTGTATACATTGGCATGTATTGCTAGGCGGCCAGCCGCAGCCGTGCCGGCTGTTCGCTGAGTGCGCAGGCCGTCGCGCTGATCGCCTGCATGGCCTGGATCTGCAATGAGGCGCCGCCGACCAGTACGCCGTCGATGTCCGGCATGGCCAGAATGCCGGCGGCATTGGCGGCATTCACACTGCCACCGTAGAGCAGTGGCAGTTGCTGCGCGGCCGCCGGATCGCAGGACGCCAGATAGGCGCGGATGAAGGCGTGTGTTTCCTGGGCGAGCTCCGGGGTCGCCGGGCGATTGCTGCCGATGGCCCACAGCGGCTCGTAGGCGATGATCGCATTGCGCCAGTGCGGTGTGGTCAGCAGCCAGTCGAGCTGGTTGCACAGTACCTGGCGGGTTTCGCCGCTTTCCCGTTCATGCAGGCTTTCGCCGATGCACACGATGGGGGTGATGCCGGCACTGGCGCAGGCGCGTGCCTTGCCGGCGATCAGCGCATCGTTTTCGTAATGATGCTGGCGGCGTTCGGAATGCCCGACCAGGGCGTAGCGGCAGCCCAGTTCAGCAAGCATGCCGGCCGACCATTCACCGGTGCGGGCACCGCTGGCCAGCTCCGCCACATCCTGTCCGCCGCTGGCCAGTGCCGTGCCGGCCGCCAGGCGTGCCACTTCACCGAGAAACGGGGCGGGCGGGCAGAGGATGATTTCCACCTGGGCATTGCCGGCCGTGGCGAGCGCCGGAACGGCTTCGCGGCACAGTGCCAGCGAGCCGTGCATTTTCCAGTTCCCGACGACCAGTTTGCGTCGTGCTGCCGTCTGACTGGACTGGGTGGGTAGGCTGCCGAGGGAGAAGCGATTCATGGCGCATCCTTGCTGATCAAAACGAACATGGTGTGTTCGAATAATGTTCATATGCGCATTATGTGTTCGTTTGTTTTCGAAAACAATCACAAATCGGACTTGGCGACGAACGGTTGCGGTCGGGGCAAGAAAAAAAGCCAGCGCGTGGGCGCTGGCTTGGCGGGGCAGTTTGAGCTGCGAGCTTCAGTCGCCATCGTTCGGCAGCGCGTCGCTGGCGACGTAGAGCTCGGTGTTGCAGTCGTTCAGTACCGTAGCCATGGCTTCGCCGGGATGGCGGTCGGTGAACAGGGCGGTGATCTGGCGCAGGTGCCCCATTTCAACCAGCGAGGGACGGCCGAATTTGCTGTGATCGGCGACCAGAAACACATGCCGTGCCTGCGCCATGATGGCGGTAGAGGTTTTCACTTCGCGCATTTCGAAATCGCGCAGTGTGCCGTCGGCTTCGATGCAGGCGACGCCCAGCACGGCGTAGTCGACCTTGAACTGACGGATGAATTCGATGGTGGCTTCACCGACGATGCCGTGATCCTTGGGACGCATTACCCCGCCGGCCAGAATCACCTCGCAGTCGCGGTAGTGGCACATGGTCATGGCGATGTGGGTGTTGTTGGTGATGATGCGCAAGCCGGTGTGGTGCGCCAGGGCGCGCGCCACGGCTTCGCTGGTGGTGCCCAGATTCATGAACACCGAGGCGTGGTTGGGAATGTGCTCGGCCACCAGCCGGGCAATGCCTTCCTTTTCATTGCTGCATAGCACCTGGCGGGTGCTGTAGGCGACGTTTTCCACGCTGGAATGGGCACTGGCGCCGCCATGCACGCGCTGCAGCTTGCGCTCGTCGGCCAGCTGGTTGATGTCGCGGCGGATGGTTTGGGGGGTGACGCCAAAATGCTGGGCCAGTTCGTCCACCGTGGCGTGCCCGGCGCGCTGCACCCATTCGAGCAGTTCCTGCTGGCGGGGATTAAGGATCATGCTGTTCACTTTGTTTTCGTTTGTGCTCAAGTATAGGCAATTTGCCGGCTCGCGGCTTGCCGGGCTGGCGGGAGTGTCCACCCCAAGGCGGGGCTTCTCCGGTAGAATTCCGCGCTTCATTTCATTGCTTCACCGCAGGCCGTTGCGCCTGTCATCAAGGTATACCCCATGGCCCGTAAATCTGTAGCCAGCACGGAATCGAGTGTTCCACAGCATACCCCCATGATGCAGCAGTATCTTGCACTCAAGGCCGAGCATCCGGACAAGCTGCTTTTCTACCGCATGGGTGATTTTTACGAGCTGTTTCACGAGGATGCCGTCAAGGCTGCGCGTCTGCTCGACATTACACTGACGACCCGCGGCCAGAGTGCCGGCCAGCCCATCCGCATGGCCGGTGTGCCCTATCACGCGGCCGAGCAATATCTGGCACGGCTGGTGCGCTTGGGCGAATCGGTAGCGATCTGCGAGCAGATCGGCGATCCGGCCACCAGCAAAGGCCCGGTCGAGCGCAAAGTGGTGAAGGTGGTGACGCCGGGGACGCTGACCGATCAGGCTCTGCTGGACGACAAGCAGGAGAACCGCCTGCTGGCGCTGCTGCTGCATCGCGGCCGTCTGGGCCTAGCCTGGCTGTCGCTGGCGTCGGGCGATTGCGCCTTGCTGGACTGCGACGTTGACCGGCTGATGTCGGAAATCGAGCGGCTACGCCCGGCTGAAATCCTGCTGCCCGAAGAATCCGCCCCGCCGGTGCTGGCCAGCCTGGGTATTCCGGTACGACAGATGCCCCCCTGGCAATTCGATGCGGATACGGCGCGGCGCAAGTTGTGCGAGCTCTTCGGCACCCGGGATCTGGATGGTTTCGGTGTGGCGGAGGACATGCTGGCTGTGGGTGCTGCCGGCGCACTGCTGGATTATGTACGGCTCACCCAGGGCGGCTCGCTGCCGCTACTGGCCGGGCTGCGCGTCGAGCGCACCAGCCAGTACATCGAACTGGATGCCGCCACGCGGCGCAATCTGGAAATCACCGAGACCATCCGTGGCGAACGTGCGCCGACGCTGTTTTCGGTGCTGGATCACACCGCGACCAGCATGGGCGCGCGACTGCTGCAGCACTGGCTGCATCATCCGCTGCGCGACCATGCCCGCATTCTTGAACGCCAGCAGGGCGTGACCGAGCTGCTGGCGTGTGGCTGCGAGGACCGTGTGCAGCAGGTCCTGCGCGAAATCGCCGATATCGAGCGCATCGCCGGGCGCATCGCGCTGCGCAGTGCCCGTCCGCGTGATCTGTCCAGCCTGCGTGACAGTCTGGCGCAGCTGCCGCAACTGGCCGCCATCCTTCCCGATGGCCCGTTGTTCGTTGCCCTGCAAAGTGCACTGGCAGTGGATGACGCGTTGACCGGATTGCTGCAGGCGGCAATTCTGCCCGAGCCGTCGGTGGTGCTGCGCGAAGGCGGGGTGATTGCGAGCGGCTACAGCAGCGAGCTTGATGAGCTGCGCGCAATCCAGTCCGATTGCGGAGCTTTTCTCGCCGCGCTGGAGGCTCGCGAGCGCGAAGCAACCGGCATCGCCACGCTGCGTGTCGAATACAACCGGGTTGCCGGTTTCTTTATCGAAATCAGCAATGCCAATACCGCGCTGGTACCGGCGCACTATCGCCGCCGCCAGACGATGAAGAATGCCGAGCGTTACATCACGCCCGAGCTGAAGGAATTCGAAGACAAGGCGCTCTCGGCGCAGGAACGTGCACTGGCGCTGGAAAAGCTGCTGTTCGAAGCACTGCTGGATACCTTGCAGCCACAGATCGCGGCCTTGCGGCTGGCAGCGCAGGCGGTGGCCACTGCCGACGTGCTGGCCTCGCTGGCGCGACATGCGCGCGATTACCGCTATGTAGCGCCCGAATTCGTGGATGAGGTGGTGCTGGATATTCGCGCCGGCCGCCACCCGGTGGTCGAAGCGCAGATCGACGATTTCATTCCCAATAGTGCGCAGCTTGGCACGACCCGCAAATTGCTGCTGATCACCGGGCCAAACATGGGCGGTAAATCGACTTTCATGCGGCAGACGGCGCTGATCGTCCTGCTGGCGCATATCGGCAGCCTGGTGCCGGCGGATCACGCCGTCATTGGCCGGGTTGACCGCATCTTTACCCGCATCGGTGCTTCGGATGATCTGGCGGGCGGGCGTTCGACCTTCATGGTGGAGATGAGCGAAACCGCCAATATCCTGAACAATGCCAGCGCGGAAAGCCTGGTGCTGATGGATGAAGTCGGGCGGGGTACCTCGACCTTTGACGGTCTGGCGCTGGCATGGGCCATTGCCCGGGCGCTGATCGAGAAAAATCGCGCGTACACCTTATTTGCCACGCACTATTTCGAGCTGACCCGGCTGGCGCAGGATTACCCGATGGTGGCCAACGTGCACCTCGATGCGGTCGAGCACAAGGACCGCATCGTCTTTCTGCATGCCGTCGAAGAGGGGCCGGCTTCGCAGAGCTACGGGGTGGCGGTGGCGCAGCTCGCGGGGGTCCCGCGCGAGGTGGTGCGCCAGGCGCGCCGCAAGCTGGTTGAACTGGAGCAGTCCAGCGTGCTGCGTGACGGGCAGTCCGATCTGTTTGCCGCTGCGGCGATCGAGGACGTGCTTGCGGAACCGGAAAGCCATCCGGTGGTCGAACAGCTGCAGGCCATCAATCCCGATGAGCTCACGCCGAAAATGGCGCTGGAACTGATCTATGCGCTGCACCGCGCCCTGTAGCGGGTAACAAAGTGTAAAAAGCTGCTCATTATCAATTTTCACCCAGAAATCATCCTTGGATAATGCTGCTGCTTTGCTAGGATGGTTTGGATAGAACAAATATAAGCATTTGCTACTTTTAGTGAGGGCACCATCGTGAATACCATTTCGGCCGCGGATACCCCGTACGTTGATGACCAGGGCAGTACATTGCTCGATCTGGCGCGCTTCCTGCAGCAAGGCGGTGCAGACGCAAAACTGGAGCTGGATGAATTGCGCAGCAAGGCTGCGGGCGAACTGCAACGCTACGGCCAGGATCTGGGCAGCCATCTGGCCGTGCGCCAGATCAGCATCCCGCCGGCCGTGCAGCTGACGATGTCCGCAGACGGTAGCCGGGTGCTGGTGGACAATGATCACCCCCAGAAAGCCGAAATCGAATCGTTTCTGCAAGCCGAATCGCGGCTGGTCAAGTGGTTCAAGGAAATCGAGGTGCTGCACGAAATCCTGCGCCGGGTTGAATTGCGCCGCACGCAGGGGGCGGACGAGATCCGGCAGGAGCATTTCTGCATCGGTCTGACCAGCATCGGCTGCATTGCCTTTTTCGTTGGCAAATAGACCGCTGGCCTGCAATTTGTTCAGCAGGGCCGCCGCATCAGGCGGCCCTGCGCTTTTCTGGGGTGGCAGCGAGCGAGATCTGTCAACAAAATCCAGCCCTTGCAGGTATAATCAGCTGTTTTTTTCCGGAGTTTGTCCATGAAAGACCAACGTGCCCGCCGCCCGCAGCCGGCTATTCGCGAGCGCAATGCCAAGCAGCAGCAGACTGCTGCCACGGCGGGTCGCCGGACGACCCGGGATGATGGCTGGCAGCCACTGGGCAACAAGGCTCGTGCCGAGCTGGCCCAGAGCAAGACCGCAGCCAAGCCTCGCCCCGCTGCCGCAGGCGACAAACCGGCAGCCGGCGCCGCTGGTGCCGCCACCAATGAGCGCGGTGCGGGCCGCAGCAAGGCAGCCCGCGGTGATGTCGGCCGCGCCAAGCGCATGAAACAGCGCAAGGGCTCGCAAAAAGAAGTCGCCATCCAGAAGCAGCTGCGCGAAAAGCGCCTGCCGACCAAGCATCTTGGCGAAGAGCGCCTGCAGAAAGCACTGGCGTTTACCGGGCTGGGTTCCCGCCGTGAAATGGAAGAAGTCATCGAGGGCGGCCGCGTCAGCATCAACGGCCAGATTGTCGGTCTGGGGGCCAAGGTCAAACCCGGCGACGATGTGCGTGTCGATGGCAAGCGCGTGCAGCTGAAATGGGAAGACCGTCTGCCGCGTATCGTGATGTATCACAAGCAGGAAGGCGAGCTGGTCAGCCGCGACGATCCGGAAGGGCGCGTGACCGTATTTGATCGCCTGCACAAGCTGGGCTCGAGCAAATGGATTGCCATCGGGCGTCTGGACTTCAACACCTCGGGGCTTCTGCTGTTTACAACTTCCGGTGATCTGGCCAACCGCATGATGCATCCGAGTTTCGGTGTCGAGCGCGAATACGCGGTGCGGGTACTGGGCAAGCTGGAAGACGCACAGATGAAGGCGCTGGCCGATGGCATCGAGCTGGAAGATGGTCTGGCGCACTTCGACCATATTGTCGAGCGCGGTGGCGAAGGCAAGAACACCTGGTATCACGTCATTTTGCGCGAAGGGCGCAATCGCGAAGTACGGCGCATGTTCGAGCATTTCGAGCTGCAGGTCTCGCGCCTGATGCGCGTGCGCTTTGGTATGTTCGCGCTGCCCGGACGCCTCAAGCGCGGCCAGTTCTACGAGTTGAACGAAACCGAAGTCCTCAAGGCACTGAAATGGGCCGGCTTGGGCTTTAACGGCACCGAAAAAGACTATTGATCCAACCTGGGCGCAAGCAGCGAACCGAATCCCGCCGATGAGCAAAGCGTTTACCCGCGAATCCGAGCCGCATGATGATGACGAGCTGCCTGCCGAGCTGAAAGTACCGGCTGGCAGCCGTAACTATATGACCCCCGGCGGCTGGCAACGGCTGAAAAACGAACTGTACCAGCTGGTGCACAAGGAGCGTCCCGAGCTGACTCAGATCATCAACTGGGCTGCCAGCAATGGCGATCGCTCGGAAAACGGTGATTATCTCTACGGCAAGAAGCGCCTTCGTGAAATCGACCGGCGAATCCGCTTCCTGCAAAAGCGCCTGGAAAATGCCGAAGTCGTTGATCCCGAGCTGCGGGAAGCGACCGATCAGGTGTTTTTCTCGGCCACGGTGACCTATCTGCGTGAAAGTGGTCAGGAAGAAACCGTGGCCATCGTCGGTCTTGACGAAACTGATGCCCGCAAGAATTATGTCAGCTGGACTTCCCCTGTCGCTCGCGCGCTGATCAAGGCGCGCGAGGGGGATGTGGTGCTTCTGCGAACCCCGCAGGGCATCGAAGAGCTGGAAATTCTTGAAGTGCGTTATGTTGCGCTGGACACCGGCGCCGGCCAGACAACTGACTGAATGATGGCCCGATGAACAGCGACACCCTCCCGGATCTGCCTTGCCCGCCCGTTGCCAGGGAAAGCCTGTTCCGCCGGGTGTTGCGCAATATGGGCATGCGCATTGCGCTGGTCTCGGTGCTGCTGTCCGTGGCCAGCTACTACTACAGCTACAACAAGCTGCAAGACGAAGCGCTGGCCAATCTTTCCAAATACCTCGAAGCCCGCAGCCAGCTGGAAAGTGATCTCTTCTTGCAGGCGGAAACGAATACCCGGCTGATCCGTGACGAGTTCCGCCGGCGCTATGGCCAGCCGGCAAGCTACGAGGTGGCGGCAGAATTCGAGCGCTTGCTGGCGCCGGATCGCGAAGGCGTGCGCCGTGTGCGCGTTGAGCTGGACGATTTCGAGCACCGCGCGACGGTGGCCATTCTCCCGGAAGCCCGTCTCACCCCGGATTTCCAGCGCCAGGTCCTGCTGGGCTATGAGCTGCTGAGTCAGTACGGGCCGGCATTTCGTAACCGCTATTACGATACCTTCATTGATCTGAATGTGTCCGATGCATCCCTGATGTATCTGCCGGATCTGAATTATGCCCGCAATGGCTCGGCGGCCGATTTTCGCGAGGAGCTCGAATCCGAGCGGCTCGGGATGCCGAAGCACAACCCTGCCCGCCGCCCGGCATGGACAGGCATCTATTTTGATCGTCAGGCACAGGAATGGATGATTTCCGTGGTGACCCCGCTCGATTTCTCCGGGCGCTTTATCGGTGCAGTCGGTCAGGATGTCCTGCTTGATCAGCTGATCCGCCGCACCAATACCATCAATATTCCGGGAAGCTGGAATTTCATCACCACGCGCGAAGGCTACCTGATTGCCCATCCGGAGCACATGGAGCACATCAAGGCGGCAGCGGGGCGTTATGCGATTGAATCAGGCGATGATGCCTTCCTGCGCGAAGCCTATCTCACGCTGAAATCTGCGCCTCCCGGTGCGCGCTTCGTCGAGACGCGGGATGGCAAGTTCTGGCTGGGCGTGGTTCCGATCGCCGGCGCCGACTGGCAATTTGTTACGGTCTACCCCAAATACCTGCTGCAGAAGCAGGCTGCGGTCACAGCCAGCCTGGTCTTGCTGCTGGGCTTGTTTGCGCTGATGGTCGAGCTGGGTCTGCTGGCCATGGTGCTGCGGCGCGATGTGGTGCGCCCCTTGCGCGAATTGCAGGCTGCCATGCGTCAGCTGATGCAGGGCAGGGAAGTCCCCGAGCGTCTCGCCGCAGAGCGGGATGACGAGCTTGGCGAGGTTACCGCCAATTTCCGCGCAATGGCGCGCGTGGTCAGCCAGAAACAGCATGAACTGGAAGAGCAGGTCGAGCGGCGAACCCTGGAGCTGGCCGAACGCAATACGGCACTGGAGCATGCCAATACGGAGCTGCAGCAGCTCAATACGGAAAAGAACGAACTGCTGGCGATTGCCGCGCATGACCTGAAAAACCCGGTGGGCAGCATGCTGGGCATGGCGCAGATGCTCGAGCGCAAACTGGATGAATGGCCACCGGAAAAGGTGCGAGACCGTTTGCGTGGCATCGCCACGCTGGGCGGGCGCGTACTGAATATTCTGGGCAACCTGCTGGATCACCATGCACTGGAAACCGGCAATATGCGTTTCAGGTCGGAGCCGGTGCTGCTGGACAGGCTGCTCAGTGAACTTCTGGACAGCTGGCAGGAGCGGCTGGATGCCAAGCGCCAGCAATGCCGATTCAGCCATTCCGGGCTGAAAGTGTTTGCTGACCGGCAAGCCGTGTGGCAGATCATGGAAAACCTGCTCTCCAATGCCGTGAAATATGCGCCGCAGCACAGTCTGATCAGCATTGAAGTACGTGCCACCGGGCCTCAGGTCGAAATCGCTGTGCGTGATCGAGGCCCCGGGATTGCCCCCCATGAAATGCCGTTGCTGTTCCGCAAGTTCAGCCGGCTTTCTGCGGTGCCGACGGGCGGTGAACACACCACCGGTCTGGGTCTGTCCATCGTCAAGCGTCTGGCGGAGGCCATGGGCGGCAGTATCGCGTGCGAGAGCAAGCTCGGTGATGGTGCGGCCTTTATCGTTCGCCTGCCGCTTGCGCAGGACTAGTGGGTATATGGCTACAGAGCTTTTGATATAAATACTCTAGCCAGATACCCGATAGTGTAAATCCTTGCGCCTTTCCCCCCCGCGCTGCGCTCGCTACAATCACCTCCTTCTGAATTCCAGCCTCTGCGGAGCTTTGCATGCAGCAATATCACGACCTCCTGCGCCACGTGCTCGAGCACGGCGTAAAAAAGGAAGACCGTACCGGCACCGGCACCGTGTCGGTATTCGGTCACCAGATGCGCTTCGATCTCTCGCAGGGCTTTCCGCTGGTGACCACCAAGAAAGTTCACCTCAAATCGGTAATCTACGAACTGCTATGGTTCCTGCGCGGTGAAACCAACAACAACTGGCTCAAAGCGCGTGGTGTCTCCATCTGGGACGAGTGGGCCGCCGAAGATGGCGAACTGGGGCCGATCTATGGCTATCAGTGGCGCAACTGGCCGACGCGCGATGGCCGCCACATCGACCAGATCGGCGAGGTCATCCGCACACTGAAAACCAATCCGGATTCGCGGCGCATCATTGTGTCGGCGTGGAATGTCGGCGAAATCGACAACATGGCGCTGCCGCCATGCCATGCCTTCTTCCAGTTCTATGTTGCCCCGGCGCAGCCCGGTGATGCCGATCAGCGCGGGAAACTCTCCTGCCAGCTGTACCAGCGCAGTGCCGACCTGTTCCTGGGGGTGCCGTTCAATATCGCATCGTATTCCCTGCTGGTGCTGATGCTGGCGCAGGTATGTGATCTGCAGCCCGGTGATTTTGTCTGGACTGGCGGGGATTGCCACATTTACGCCAATCATTTCGAACAGGTGCGCGAACAGCTCTCGCGGGATTTCCGGCCGCTGCCGCAGATGAAGCTCAATCCGGCCGTGACGGATCTGTTTGCCTTTGATTACAGCGATTTCACGCTGGAAGGCTACGACCCGCATCCGGCCATCAAGGCGCCGGTGGCAGTGTGAGCATGGCAGGCGCAGGATTGCAGGTTGCCGGGATCCGGCTGGCATTTGGCAAAGCCATGGTCGTGGATGCGCTGGATTTCAGCGTGGCCGAGGGTGAAATCGGCTGCCTGCTCGGGCATTCCGGCTGCGGCAAGACGACCGTCTTGCGCGCGATTGCCGGACTGGAACGCATCCTGGCCGGCGAGATTTCGCTGGACGGTCAGTTGCTGAGCTCGTTATACCGCCATATTCCGGCCGAGGCGCGTGGCATTGGCATGGTGTTCCAGGACTATGCCTTGTTTCCGCACCTCACGGTTGCCGGCAATATCGGTTTCGGCCTGAAAGGGCTGGCTGCTGCTGCCCGCGAAACCCGTGTGGGTGAGCTGCTGGAGCTGGTTGGCCTGGCAGGTTCGGGCGCGAAGTACCCGCACGAACTGTCCGGCGGGCAGCAGCAGCGGGTGGCGCTGGCGCGTGCGCTGGCACCCCGGCCGCGGCTGTTGCTGCTGGACGAGCCGTTTTCCAATCTTGATGTCGAACTGCGCGAGCGGTTGGGGCAGGAAGTCCGCACGATTCTCAAGCAAACCGGTACCACCGCCTTGCTGGTGACGCATGATCAGCACGAGGCTTTTGCCGTGGCTGACAAGGTGGGGGTGATGCATCAGGGCGTGATGAAGCAGTGGGCCACCCCCTACGAGCTCTACCATGAGCCGGCAGACCGTTTCGTGGCCAATTTCATCGGTGAAGGCGTGCTGTTGCCGGGGAAGGTGACCGGCCCGCAGTGTGTGGAATTCGAGCTGGGCGAGATCTGCTCGCTTGTGCCACGCAGCTGCTGCCCGGAATGCCTGGGCGACGGGCTAATCGATGTGCTGGTACGCCCCGATGACATTCTCCATGACGATGCCAGCCCGCTGCGTGCCACCGTGCTGGGCAAGGCGTTCCGCGGCGCGCAGTTCCTGTATACGCTGGGCTTGCCATCCGGCCACAAGCTGCTGTCGCTGGTGCCCAGCCACCATGATCATCAGCTTGGCGAAGCCATCGGCATCCGCATGGAAATCGACCATGTGATTGCCTTTCCGCGCCTTACCCAAACCCAGGCGCATGCCTGATGGGCGCGCCGAATTATCTGGCGGCCTACCCGGCGGAGATCCAGCAGCAGGCGCTGGCGCTGCTGGAGTCGGGCAAGCTGGCCGCGCATCTGGCGCGCAAGTATCCCGAGCGCCACGCCGTGCAAAGCGATGCGGCGCTGTATGACTATGTGAATGCACTCAAGCAGCGCTATTTGCGCAATGCACCGCCGGTGAGCAAGGTGCTGTATGACAGCAAGATCCGGGTGGTGCAGCACGCGCTGGGTACCAACACCCATGTGAGCCGCGTGCAGGGGGGCAAGCTCAAGGCCAAGAACGAAATCCGCATCGCAACGGTGTTTCGCGAAGCGCCCGAAGCCTTCCTGCGCATGATTGCGGTACACGAGCTGGCGCACCTGAAAGAGAAAAACCACGACAAGGCCTTCTACCAGTTGTGCCTGCATATGGAGCCGGCCTACGCGCAGCTGGAATTCGACGTGCGAGCCTGGCTGATGGTGCGCGAAGCTGCCGCGCAGTCATAAGCCCACGCCGCTGGATCGACCAGGCTCAGGCCACGCTGGCCAGAGCCTGATGCTGCATCCAGCCAAAGCGGGTGCGCGCGGCCAGTTGCGGCATTTCCTTGTCCTGCCCGTCGCAGCCCTTGCGGTGCGGCATGCGGTAGATGCCGGTAATGGTTCCCTTGCCATCGCTCACCACATACAGCCCCAGCCAGACGCGAGCCTGCTCGCGTTGCAGCGGCGAGAGCACAGCCAGATCATCCTGATCCAGCAGGCGCGAGGCACCCGTGAGGCGCGGCTGCGCCAGCAACTCGAGGATGGTAAATGGGACATTCAGCGCAAAACGCTGGGCGCGGGCACTATCGCTGAGACGGAAACGCGGGCAGGGTGTCATGGTGAGTTCCGGTTTGTAGAACGATTGTTCTGTATGATAGCGAAGCCCGCGTTAAAGTAAAGTAGAACGAACGTTCTTTTTGTGGCGCTGTGGTATTTGTGTTGCGCTGGTTCCTGCTTTTGTGAGTGTTGCGAAGGGTATGTTTATGCAGCCCTTTTCTGATAATGCATGCATGGGTATGGGGGCTGGTGTATCAGCGCGGTGCTGATCGCCTGCCATACTGGTGGAACTGGCGACGCCGCTGGCAGTCGAAACGCCGGTAACCCTGTGAGGAGCAAACTGATGAATTCCCGACTACCCCGATTGCTGCTGGTCGCTGCGGCCATTGCCGGACTGAGCGCCTGCGAGCAGGCCAGCGAATTGACCAAACAGGCCGCTTCGGCCGTGGCCGGACAGGTGGTCAGCGAGGTCAAGAACCAGACCAATGAGGCGATCAGCCAGTTCACCAGCGAGGCGGATCAGGTGCTGGCGCCACTGGGCATCCAGAGTAGCGCCGTCGCCAGCCAGATGAAGGCCAAGGCCGCCGAGCTGGCCGATCAGGTGCTGAAAGCCCATGGCGACTGGCAGGTGCTGGCTGGCATGGCTGGCCAGACACCCGCCCAGCTGGGCCTTTTCATGCCGGTGAGCCCGCTGATGCCGGAGCTGCAAAAACTGCTGGGCGACCAGCTGCCGGCGTATCTGGCGCTGATGAAGGATGCCGGCGCGATTCAGGCCAGCCCGGACGGCGTGCTGTATTCGCTGGCCACGGCCAAGAATGGTGATCTGGGCTGGTTGCTGATCGACCCGAAAAACCGCAAGCTTGAAGCCGGCATGCAGGAAGGCGGCAAGCAGCAAGTCTTTGCCAGCCAGGGCGAAGCGATTGCGCGCCCGGCTGTGCTGGCGCAGCAACTGACCGGCAAGTAAAGGCTGGAGCAGGCAATAAAAAACGGTGGCGATGCCACCGTTTTTATTGTCCTCAGCATGCGGCTTAGTGCGCGCCCTGACCCAGCGGCAGCACGTCGCGGCCATGAACTTCGTTCATGATCTGGGCAATCGCCGAATAGAACGCTGAACCGCCACAGAAGAGGCCAATCCAGCCGGCAAGCGCTTGCAGTGCTTCGTTGCCGGTGAATTTTTCCACGGCCAGCACCAGGAACAGCAATACCAGCGAGCCGAAAATGACCTGGGTCGCGCGATTCATGCGCAGGGTGCAGATGAACAGGCAAGCGGTAAACAACCCCCACATCAGCATGTAGCTGCCCATGGCGGCCGCGGAATTTGCATCACCCACGCCGTGCTGGCCCATCAGGATCAGCGCCACCAGGCTCAGCCAGAACAGGCCATAGGAAGTAAAGGCAGCGGTGCCGAAGGTATTGCCCTTTTTCCATTCCATCACGCCGGCAATCACCTGCGCGATGCCGCCGTAGAAAATCCCCATCGCCAGAATCATGCTGGACAGACCGAACAGGCCGATATTGTGCAGGTTCAGCAGAATGGTGGTCATGCCAAAGCCCAGCAAGCCCAGCGGGGCGGGGTTGGAGGTCTGGTCGCGTACGATGGTTTCCTGCGAGGTCGGGGCCATACGGTAATTCCTGCCTTGTCGTTTTACTAAAAAGTGGCGGAATTTATACGCAGTTGGCCGGCTTGTCACTTTGCATCGCGTCAAAGAATATTGCCTTCGCGCGAACTGTTACGCGGGGTTGCGCGGGCTTACCGGGGTTGGCGGGCGCATTCGGGCAGGGGCTGCCACTGGCCTGATTGCAGGCTGACGGAGTGGGTTTGCTCCGGGCTGCTGTGGCAGCGCAGCGTCGCCGCGAGCTTGCCTTGCGGATTCCAGTGCGGGTCGCTGAGTTCGGCCAGGCTGCGGCTGCCGGCGGTGATCAGATTCGGCCCCTGCCACAGCGTGCGATTCTTGCGATTGCGCAGCAGCCAGGCTTCGCCATCCAGCCCGTCGGGCTGGCGGATGGCCAGAAAATGCTGGCGCCCCGGCGCCAATAGCACGGTATGCCCAGCAGCAATACGCCGGCCGCTGGTCGGGTCAAACAGTACGCCACTGAACAGTGATCCGTCCTCAAGTCGAATCAGGTGCAGGCCGCTGGCGGCATCCTGCCCGCAATAAAACCAGTGCCGGCCGGACAATGGCTCATCGTGCGGCGGCTGGTCGGTGAATTGCGCTACGCCCCTGCGCCAGCGTATCTGCAGCGTGTGTGGCGCCACGCGGCTGACTTTGGCAGATGCCTGCTGCAGGGCGCTGCTTTCCGCTTCGGGGCAATTAAGCAAGGGGTTGGCAAGCGCGGGCCAGCTGCACAGTGCCAGCAAGGTAGTGACCAGGAGCGGGAGCGTGCGGGTCATGGCGTTTTCCAGAGTCGGTCAAGTTGCGCGCCCAGCCCGCTGCTACGGCGCGTTGCCCGTGCAATCAGCTGCGGCAGCAGGGCCAGTTGCGGGCCGGCCAGGGTGAAGCGCGATTTGGCGCGGGTGATGCCGGTGTAGATCAGCTCGCGGGTCAGCACCGGGCTGTCGCGATCGGGCAGCAGCAGGATCGCATGGCCGAATTCCGAGCCCTGCGACTTGTGCACCGTCATCGCCCAGGCCGTATCGACATTGGCGAGCCGCGCGGGCGACACCAGCCGCACGCCGGTGTCCGAATCCTCCGGAAAGGCCACGCGCAGCACGACGCCATTGCCCTCCGGCGCAGGCAGCGCCACCGTAATGCCGATGTCGCCATTCATCAGGTTCAAGCCGTAATCATTGGCCAGCACCAGCACCGGCCGTCCGGCATACCACTGGTTGTGTGCCTGCGCGGGCAGCGTCAGCAGGCCCGCGTCCTGCAGCCATGCGGCAATGCGGGTGTTCAGCCCGCTCACGCCCCAGGGCCCCTGGCGCAGCGCGCACAGCACGCGACAGTCGTCAAAACGGAGCAGCAGGGCTTTCAGCCATGCGGCCCACTCGGTAGTCAGTTCACCTGCGGCCCAGCAGGCCGTGGCCGGTGGTTGCGCCAGGGTGAGCAAAAAGGCGCGGTAGCTGCCTTGCGACCCCGTCAGCAGCCCGGCGAGCTCGCCGGCGCCGGGCGCCAGCGCCAGCTGCGCGATGTCTTCGCTGCCCGCTTCCAGTAGTCGCAGTGCCGTTTCAGGATCATTGGCATTCACCGCTGTGGCCAGCTGGCCGATGCCGCTGTCGCTGGCAAAGCGCCGTGATTCGCGCAGCATCACCGTCTGCTGCGCTAGCGGCGAGCCCTGGCCGTGGTAGGGCTGCGGGATGTGCTGGCCGGTGGCTTGGGCCAGCCAGGCGAGCGTTGCTGGCGAATACGCACCGGTGCTGGCCTCGCGGCACAGCTCGGCCAGCACGGCGCCGGCTTCGACCGAGGCCAGCTGATCCTTGTCGCCCAGCAGAATCAGCCGGGTGTTCGGTGCCAGCGCCATGAACAGCGAATGCGCGAGGTCGAGGTCGATCATCGAGGCTTCATCGACCACCACCACGTCTGCCGGAAGCGGGTTTTGCGCGTGGTGCCGAAAGCGCCGTGTGCCGGCTTGCGCACCCAGCAGGCGGTGCAGGGTGGATACCCTGTCGGGGATGTGCCTCTTGACCAGATCACTGGTGGGTAACTGGGCAATACCCTTGCGAATTGATTCGGAGAGCCGCGCAGCAGCCTTGCCGGTCGGCGCCGCCAGCCGGATCTGCAGCGCGCGGCCATCGTCAGCGTACAGGGCGTTCTCCTGCAACAGGGCCAACAGCCGCAGCACCGTCGTCGTCTTGCCGGTACCCGGCCCGCCGGTGATCACCTGCAGCGGCGCGCGCGTGGCCAGCGCCACCGCAAGGCGCTGCCAGTCCGGGTCCTGGGTGTTGCCGGCGAACAGGGTGGCCAGCTGCGCGGGCAGTGTCGCGGGGATGTCGGCAGTACCCGCCGCCAGCCGGCCAGCCACGGCCTGTGCCAAGGCTTGCTCCATGCGCCAGTTGCGCAGCAAATAGAGGCGCAAGCCATCGAGCACCAGTGGCGTGGTGGCGTTGCCGTCGCCGACGCATAGTGTTTCCGCCGCCAGCGCGGCGGCTAAACTGGCCGGTGTCTGGCCGGCGAACCAGGGCGCTAGCTGCGCGGAAGGTGGCTGCGGCGCCTTCTCGGGCGAATCGCTCGCGTCATCCGCGCCGGTGAACAGGCTGTCGGGGTCGCTGAACAGGCGCTCGAGTTCCAGACAGACATGCCCGCTGGCGAGCGCGCGGCTGGTCAGTGCGGCGAGCAGCTGCACCCGTGGCCCGGCATTGGCCTCGCTGGCGAGCAGCTGCGCCAGCGCGCGATCGAGCGGGGCGAGAAAGGTGAGGGCAGCCAGCGATTCGGGCAGTCGATCCATGAGGGCGCTAAACAGTCAGTGATGCGTCAGATGGTAATGCCGCCACCGCGAATTACCAAATCGGCATTCCTGCCAGACGGCAGCAATGCTGCAGTGCGAAAGAACTATGCTCAAAGCAGCAATGAATGCCGACCCTCGCCGTACTGACCTGCAGGATGCCCAGCATGAGCTCAGACAACACGCTTGCTTCCCTCACGCCGCAGGAGGCGGATTTTTCACTTGTCCTCGGTGGTCCCCTCTATCAGTTGCTGCTGCGGGCGCATCTGTCCGGCGATACCCTGCAATTGCTGAGTCGGCGCATCCTGGTGCTGACCGGCGTGGCCTGGCTGCCGCTGCTGCTGCTGACCGTGCAGGCCGGTACGGCCTGGGGCGGCCAGGTGGCGCTGCCGTTTCTGTACAGCATCGATATCCATGTCCGCCTGCTGATTGCCTTGCCCCTGCTGGTGGTGGCCGAGCTGATCGTGCATCAGCGCATGCTGCCGGTGATCGGGCAGTTCGTGCTGCGCGGTCTGGTCAGCGAGGCAGACCGGGAACGCTTTGACGATGCCATCGCCTCGGCGCTGCGCTGGCGCAATTCCCTGACGGCCGAAGTGATCCTGCTGGCCTTGGTGTATGTGGTCGGTGTCGGCGTGATCTGGCGTACCCAGACGGCACTCGAGGTCAGCAGCTGGTATGCCGGCATGGCAGAGGGGCATTTTGTCCCGACGCTGGCCGGCTGGTGGCTGGGTTGCGTCAGCCTGCCGCTATTCCAGTTTTTGCTGCTGCGCTGGTATTACCGCATTTTCATCTGGATCCGTTTTCTGTGGCAGGTGTCCCGCATCCGCCTGCAACTTTGTCCTTTACACCCTGATCGCTGTGGCGGGATGGGGTTTCTCGGCTCGATCAGCTATGCCTTTACCCCCTTGCTGGCGGCTCAGGGCGTGGTGATGGCCGGGATGATTGCCGACCGCATCTTCCACACCGGAGCCAAGCTGCTGGAATTCCGGCTCGAGCTGACCGTACTGGTGGCTTTCGCCGTGGCCGTGGTGCTGTTGCCGATGCTGCTGTTCAGCATGCAGCTCAGCCAGGCACGGCGCCAGGGTAGCCGTGAAGTCGGCATGCTGGCCTTGCGTTATGCGCGGGACTTCGACCAGAAATGGCTGCGCGGCGGCGCACCGGCCGATGAACCCTTGCTGGGCTCGGGGGATATCCAGTCCCTGGCCGATCTGGGCAACAGTTTCACTGTCATCACCGAAATGAAACTGGTGCCTTTTTCGAAGCGCACGGTACTGCAGCTGGTCGGCGCAACCTTGCTGCCGGTTGCGCCACTGACGCTGACGATGATCTCGCTGGACGAGTTGCTCAGCCAGCTGTTCAAGATCTTGCTCTAGCAATATCTGAGGAATAGCTACTCTGGCCATCTTGAATTAGCGCCAGTAATCGCAGCTCAATGTTTTGGGCGCGCTGGTAGGGCTGGTGCAGCGTGTCCCTCCCCATACATCAACAAACGCTAGGTTGGGCGGGGCTGCATCATCCATTCTGAGGTAGAACGAACTCGTGCTAATGGTGCAGATACCCTGCTCTTCGCTGGTATCCATCGATGTTGTCCGTTCCGGCTGCAGTTGCTGGAATGCCCCGGCTGCATGCAGGCAGGCGATTGATAACTCGGCTTCTGCCAGAATTGGATCACCATAGGGCTGGTTACTGGCGCTGGCCCTCTCGCAGGTCAAATCAGCAGGAGACATTGTGCGGCTCGAGCAGCGCAGTTCATGTGCATGCAGTTTAGCCGCGGTCTTTGTGATTGCCGGAATGGCCACGTAACAGCGCTGACCGGCTTCAGTAATCCTGATCGTGCTAGTGTCAGTACGCGGATACTGCGCAATAGCGGTTAACGCCGCTTGCAGGCAGGAAGGTGAAAGCTGGTTCTTTCCCGAATGTTCAGCATGTGGAACTGGCGTGGCCGCTTGAGCGCTTCCCATCGAGGTGAGCACAGCAGGTGCGATGAGTACCAGGGCAAACAGCTGCAATTTGATAGTGGCTGAAGCACGGGTTGGTGACCGTTCTACCATATTGAATTTCCTTTCGAAAAGTTGACAAGTACGGATTGTTGTTCAGCGCTTAGTCGATCCCACCATGCTGCGAAAGAGGGCCGGTGCCGGTCACCTTTGGGTGGGGCCAGATACTGGCACAGATTGCCCGCCAGATTGCTGTCGGGATACTCAAGCGCAGCCAGTAATAGCGCCGGCAGGTAATAGGCAAATGCCGCAGGGCTCAGAAATACCAGCGAGGTGTTGCGCAGTTCGGCAGCTTCCAGTTCATCCCAGTTGCGGCGGGCAAAGAGCGCACCAGTGCCTTCGTCGTCATAGGTGTCGGTTATCAGTGCTTGGTTGGCCGGAAAGGGCTGCACGGGAAAGGCCGCGAGGATGGCGTCACGCATGACTCACCTCGCTCGCAAACAGCCCGTCCAGCTCTTCGATCAGCGCGCGCGGCGGTTTGTCGGCGTGCACGCCGTGGCCGGCGCTCGCATCGTCGGGGTTCAGCCCGCGCAGAAACAGGTAGATCGCACCGCCGATGTGCGTGTCGTAGTCGTAATCGGCAATGCGCACCTGCAGCAGCCGATGCAGCGCCAGCAGGTACAGCGTGTACTGCAGCTCGTAGCGATGTTCGGCAATCGCGTGCTGCAGCGCCGCGGGGGCGTAGTCGGCGAGGCTGTCGCCGAGGTGGTTCGATTTGTAGTCGAGCACGTAATAGCGCCCGGCGTGGCACAGCACCAGATCCATGAAGCCCTTGAGCATGCCCTTGAGTAGCCCCGGCTCCAGCGCGGGCCGCTGGATACCAGCTAGTGTATGGGTTGTTACGCTTTTATCCAGTTTGGCTGTGGGGCAATACCCTGCTGGTAGCCAGAATTCCATTTCCGGGCGCAGTTCGCGGCACTCGGCCAGTCGCAGAGGCGGCGCGTCGGGCAGGGCGATGGGGTGCGTGATGAAGCCCAGCAGCCAGTCGCCCAGTTTTTCTCCCCAATCCGCCATCGCGCGGCGCTGGCAGAATTGCTGCACCTGCAGCCGCGTGCGGTCGCTGTTGTCGGCCAGCTCGGCAAAGCCCTCGTTGGCGGCCCATTCCAGCAGCTCGTGCAGGAAGGTGCCAGGTGCCGCGCCACGCGGAAATTCGCGCAGCAGCGAGGGAATCTGGGTGCTGGCCGCGGCTGGCGACTCGGTCAGCAGCTCATCGATCACCGCGTGCCGGGGGATGTCGGTCGGGTTGAACACCTGCGGCATCTGCGTGCGTTCGCTGGTCAGTGCGCTGTAGCTGGCGATCCACCAGTCGCGTTCGATGCGGCCACTGAAACGGCGCACGCTGCCGGGGCTGGCGCTGGTGTTGCCGGCCGCCAGTGGCGCCGCGGGGGCGGGCAGCGGCACGCAGTGCCAGTCGGGGCTGCCCAGCGCGGCAATCGCCTCGCGCACCGCCGTTTCACTGTCGAGCTTGCCGCCCAGCAGGTAGCCGATGGCACTGCTGGGCAGTCCGGCGGCTTTTCTATGCAGGTACGGCGTCAGCCCCAACCAGCAGGCTTCGCGTGCGCGGGTCAGTGCCACATACAGAATGCGCAGCGCTTCCTGTTCTTCGGCGGCCTTGCGCTGTGCCTTGGCAAAGTCGCTGGGCTGAATGTCGACGATGGTCTGGCCGTCGTGGTGGTAGCGCGCCGCGCCCTTGCCGCCCTCGCTGAAGCCGCCCATGCAGGGCAGGAAGACCAGCGGATACTCCAGCCCTTTGGATTTGTGGATGGTGATCACCTGCACCAGCTCGGCATCGCTTTCCAGGCGCAGGATGTGGGCATCGTTGCCCGCGCCTTGCTCGTCGGCGTCGGCGCAGTGTTCCTGCAGCCAGCGCAGCAGCGCGTGTTCGCCGTCCAGCGTTTCGGCGGCGGTCTGCAGCAATTCCGCCAGATGCAGCACGTTGGTCAGCATGCGCTCGCCACCGGACAGCGGCAGCAGCCGCGCCGGCAGCGCGAAATCGGCGATGAGCCGGGTCAGCATCGGCAGCACGCCCTGCGCCTGCCACAGCTGGTGATACAGCCGGAAACGCTCCAGGTCTTCTTCCCACGCCAGCTCGTCGCTCTGGATGCGCACGATCTCGGCATCGCCACGCCTCAGCAGCGGCGTGGCAAGCGCCGCGCGCACCAGGCGCTCATCCTGCGGCGTGCAGGCGGCCTGCAGCCAGATCTGCAATTGCCAGGCTTCGTCGCTGGCAAAGACCGAATCGCGGTCAGACAGAAACACCGAGCCGATGCGCAACGCCGCGAGTTTTTCGCGCACCACCTGCGCCTCCTTGCGGCTGCGCACCAGCACGGCGATGTCGCCGGCGGCCAGCGCCCGGCCCTTGAGGGTCATTCGCCCTTCCGCCGCCAGCGTCAGCAGCCGCGCAATCTCGTTGGCACAGGCCGCGCTCATGGCTTGCCGGTAGTCGTCCTGATTGTCCAGCACCGCGTCGCCGACCCAGCACTGCATGGCGGGCAGCGGCGCACCGTCGAGCAGCAATTCACCCGCGCGGCCGGTATGGCCCACCGGGCTGAAGGGCAGGGCGTTGGCGTCGTCCTTGCCGCAGGCAAAGGCGCCGGCATCCTGTTGCTCTCCAAATGCAAACAGCGCATTCACCGCAGCGATCATCGCTGCGCTTGAGCGGTAATTGGTGCCCAGCATCCACGGCGCGCCGCCGGCCTCGCGCCGGGCGCGCAGGTAGGTGTGGATGTCGCCGCCGCGAAAGGCGTAAATCGCCTGTTTCGGATCGCCAATCATCACAAACGTCGAACCTGCTGTGCAGCCGAATGGCTGCGTTGTGTCCTCGCTCATGCCGGAATGACCCAATTGGTCGATTCCGGCATTCGCTGCGGGCACGCCTTGCCCTTCGCCTGCTCGCGACGGTTCGGCTGTGTTGATACCGTACACCCGCCGGAAAATCGCGTACTGGATCGGGTCGGTATCCTGGAATTCGTCGATGAAGGCCACGGGGAATTGCTGGCGGATCAGTTGCGCCAGCTCATCGCCGCCATCGGCATGCAGCGCGTCGTAAAGTTTCAGCAGCAGGTCGTCAAAGCCCAGCCGGGCGCGCTGTGCCTTGGCGCGTGCGATGTGCGTGCGCACCCAGTCGGCGGCGTGCGCGTACAGCTGCGGCAGCGGGATGGCGGGCTTGGCTTGCAGGTGCGCGGCCAGCGCATCCAGCACGGCAAAGGCCTTGTGTTCGGGCGCCGCCTTGTCCTTGTTCAGCTTGAAGCCGCTGGCGCTGTACTTCTGCACCAGTTTGTCCGGCAGCGCCAGCGTGCCGGCTGCCCACTGTGCCAGTGCCGCCAGATCGGCATCCAGATTCGCCAGCTTGTACGAGGCGCCATTCAGTCGCTTGCCTTCGATGGCGCTGGTCAGTGCATGAACGATGCCCGCTGCGTCGTCCTGCCAGTGCTGCAGCCAGGCGGCGCGCGCGGTGCCTTCCAGTGCCGGCAGGTGGCCTTGCCAGTCCTGCAGCGCGGCCAGCGGCGGGGCGTCGGGCGCCAGTGTGCTACCGTCGGCCTGCCACACCGTCTGCGGGGGCGTGCGCAGCAGATCACCCAGTTTCTTCAGGAAATCATCCGGTGTGCCGATTTTTTCGCCGAGCAGCGTCAGCAGCAGGCCCGCAGGCAGGGGGTAGAAAAACTGCCGCCAGAAGTCGCGCACCGCCGTCGCCTGCAGCTCGCTCTCGTCCTGATCCAGCTCCAGTTCCAGCAAGCTGTTGGCGGCAAAGGCATGCTCGCGCAACATGCGGTAGCACCAGCTGTGAATCGTCGATACCGCCGCCTCGTCCATCCAGTCGGCCGCCAGCTCAAGCCGTGATACGCAATCAGGGTATTGCTCTGCAGGGAATGTATTTAAAAGGCTGCAGAGGAATACATCACGTTCATCGGCGTGGCCAGTACGGAATGCCGCCGCTGCATCGCGCAGCCGCGCGCGAATGCGCTCGGCCAGCTCCTTGGTCGCCGCGTCGGTAAATGTCACCACCAGCACCTCGGGCGGCAACCGCGCCTCACCGCCGTGGCCCAGCACCAGGCGCACATACAGCGCGGCAATCGTGTACGTCTTCCCCGTCCCGGCGCTGGCCTCGATCAGGTTCATGCCGGAAAGCGGGAAGGAAAGCAGATCAAGCGGGCGAGGGGTCATGGGATACATGGTCAGGTATTCGGGAGTGCCAATTGCGTGAGGTTATACGCCCCACAATGCTGTGCTTGGAAATGCTGAATTATTTTCAAGTTTTGATTATTTGCTATGCCGTTTTGAGGTCTTGATTTCCGTGCTGATATACCAGCCAGCATGGATTTTTGATTTTTGCAGTGTATTTTCTTTGATTTTGCTCGACTCTTCGAGTGTTCTGATTGTTTGGCTGAAGTTGCCGCATACTTCTTGATGTGTCTCGGTGTCTGCCAATAGTAGTGCTGTTGTTTCTTCCAAGTTTTTTGGTAGTATTTTGTTTAAAACGTCTTCCATTTTTGTTGGTTTGTCATTGACTGTTATGGAAAACTGCACGTTGTTTTTTTGCCAGGATTTTACTGCGCTAGTTACATTGCTCTGGCTGTTTTTGTCATGCGTTTGGCAAAATTTTACCCCTTGATATATTGATGCGTGTAGCGCAAAAAGTGATGCTAGCTCATCTTCGCTGAAGTCTTTTGTGTCGGTGAAAGTGGTGCTAATGACTATTGCGGCGATTAATGTTATTGGCATCTATGTTCTCATGATTGAATTGAGTTTGTGTAATTGCAACTGCATCCTTTGTAATTGATGCTCTTGAAAATCGAGAGGTGTGCAGATATCTGGTTGCTACATTACCACAACCGTCAGCCCGATGAATCTCCGCCGCTGTTTCACGCGTCTTTTCTCTCGAATCTGCATCACACCACCCCGACCATTCCCTTCGCCGTTCCCAGCCGGTCGGCAAGCGCCAGCAGGAAATCCACCACGGCGCGCACGCGCGGGGCGCGGTAGCGGTCGGCGCTGTAGACCAGCCAGCTGCTGCCCTGATAGCGCCCCAGCAGCTGCCAGCCGGGCAGCACCGGCTGCAGCGTGCCACGGGCGAGCTGCTGGCGGGCAGTGAAGTCGGGCAGGCAGGCGATGCCGTAACCCAGTTCGGCGGCTTCGCGGCGCATTTCGCTGTGGTTGCTGGCGTAGCGGCCGCGCACCTGCACGACATGGCGCTCGGCGCCGCGCACCAGACACCATTCGTCGTCGCCCGGCAGCTCGGCCAGATGCAGGCAGCTGTGGCGGGCCAGCTCGGCCGGCTGCTGCGGCGTGCCGTGCTGCTGCAGGTAGGCGGGGCTGGCGTAGAGCAGGGTGCGCACTTCCATGAAGGGGCGCGCCACATAGCCGGCCGGCGGATCACCCAGCCGCAGCGCGATGTCGACGCCGTCGGCGATCAGATCGGCCGGGGTGTCGCTGACCTGCAGCTCCAGCGCCAGCTGCGGGTAGGCATCCAGCAGCGCCGGCAGGTGCGGGTGGATGATCTGGCGCAGCGCTGCCTTCGGCGCCGCCAGCCGCACCCGGCCTTCCACGCTGCTGGCGTGGCTGGCCGCGCCATCGCAGGCGGCCTGCGCCGCGTCGAGCATGCTGCGCGCATGGCGCAGCACTTCCTGTCCGCCGGCAGTCAGGCGCAGCTTGCGCGTGCTGCGCTCCAGCACCGTGAGCCCCAGCGCCGCTTCCAGCCGGGCAATCTGGCGGCTGACTGCCGAAGGGGTCGTACCCTGGGCGCGGGCGGCGGCGCTGAATGAGCCGGCCTCGGCAACGGCAACCAGCGCGGCCAGATCGGGCAGCAGGGGAATGAGCTGATTTGTTCTCACTACGCACAAATCCTTTGCATTATGGGTGGATTATCAATGCTGGCGACCAGTTTCATACTCTGCCGTCATGAATGCAATGCCCCCGGAGCTTCTGTACCATGCGCAACTTGCCGGCCTTCTCCGCCCTGATTTCCCTGTTTGCCCGCCTGTCACCGGCGCGCTGGCCGGCGGCGGCGCTGCTGCTGCTGACGGCCGCAATCTGGGGCAGCAGCTACAGCGTGGTGAAAACGGCGCTGGGCTGGTATCCGGTGGCCGGCGTGATCGCGATCCGCTTTCTGCTGTGCGCGCTGTTGCTCGCGCCATACTGGCTGCGCCTGCCTGCCGCACAGCGGCGCCAGACGCTGGCCGTGGCGCTGCCGACCAGCATGGGGCTGCTGGCGATTTTCTTTGCCGAAACGGCCGGGGTGGCGGCCACCAGTGCCGGCAACGCGGCCTTTCTGGTCAGCCTGTGCCTGCTGCTGACGCCGCCGGTGGAATGGGCATGGTTTGGCCGGCGCCCGTCGGCCCGATTGTGGCTGGCGGCAATCGTGTCGCTGGCCGGCACCTGGCTGTTGACCGGGCTGGCGGCAGGCCGATTTAACGGGGGCGATGCGCTGATGCTGCTGGCCGCGCTGATCCGCGCCTTCCAGAGCTGCCTGACTACCTGGCTGCTGCGGGGCAAGGCGGTGGACAGCCTGGGCCTGACCGCCGCGCAGGGCTTGCTGGTCGGCGGTGGTGCGCTGCTGGTGGCTGCCTTGGGCAAGGGCTTGCCGCCGCTGCCGGGGGCTGCGGGCTTCTGGCTGGCGCTGGTTTATCTGACGCTGTTTTGCACGCTGTTTGCCTTCTGGGCGATGAACCGGGCGCTGGCGCACTGCAGCCCGACGCGGGTGACGCTGCTGCTGGGCAGCGAGCCGCTGTGGGGCGCGCTGTTTGCCGTGGGCTGGCTGGGTGAATCGCTGGGTGCTGCCGGCTGGCTCGGCGGCCTGCTGATCGCCGGTGCGGCGGTGTGGGTGTCGCTGCCGGGCAAGCGGGTGACGGCGGGGGCGGTGTGAACTGGGTACCTATGCAAGTAATGGCATCTTCATCGCTGCTTTGCCGCGGTTAAAGCCATCCCCTGCAGTGATTCCCCACAGTTTGAAACCAGCTCCAAAGTATTGATCGTACCATCCCTGATATGCAAAAAACCTGATGCACTGCAGCTCAGATTTTCGGAGTAAAACTGTACCCCGTGTATCGAAAAATTCAGTCCAGCTTGTTTTGGTATCTCTATCTCAAAATCGACAAATACCCCTGTATCTGTAAATTCGATGCTTTTGATGCTGGCGAGGCGAGCCTGCGTTTGGACGTCAATGTCCTTACTGCAAAAACTGCTTATAAGTTCAATCCAGTTCTGTGTCATGTCTAGCTCTGGCGCTGTTTTCGGCTCGGAATTGCCTGGTAATGCCCAACAGGCATAAGCGATCATTCATTGCTGTCGACGTTCTCGTTGTCGCCATACACGGCGCTGGCCAGCGGTGCGTACAGCGCTTCGCGCCAGGTTTCATTGCCGTCGGTGGCTTGCAGCGCGGCGTAGTCGGCGAAGCGTTGGCCAAAGTAGAGGTCATAGTCGCGCAGGCCCTTGCGTTCATGACCGCCTTCCAGCTTTTCCTGCACGGCCTTATGGGCAGTGTCTTTGTTTTTGCCGAGGGCGAAATACCATTCGCTGGCGAGTTCCAGATGCGCGGGCAAGGTGTCGTTCATTCCGGCTAGCCAGGCTGCGCGGAGGGTGTCGAGCCGTTCACTGGCTTCGGCGGCGTCGAGCGGGGCCAGCGTGAGGACATGGTCGTAGGCAATCAGCAGCGTGTGATGCTCATCCTGCGTGTTGAGGGCCAGATGCCTGATCCACGCGTCTGCCAGCCGGTGCAGTTTGATTTGGCCTTTTTCCTTTTGCACTCCGCCATTGAGCAGCACCAGCCGGGCACGCTGGCCGGCTTCGTCCTGATACAGCTCGCCGATCAGGTCGCTGATTGCCGGCTGGCCGTCCCACGCGGCCAGGGCGAATGGCTGGGCTGGAAGCTCGATCTGCCAGGTATCGCGCGCAATACGCCAGTTTCTTTGAGCTAGCCGTGCATACCCCTCAAGCCTGTTCATTGCGGCATCGGCGAAGCCGGCAACTGGCAGGCTGCCTGCACGGCGCAGGGCGTCGATTTTCGCCTGGATGGCGTCGTTGCCGGCGCTGCCATCCACGGCAAGCGCGGCGGCGACCAGTTCGCTTTCGAACAGGGTTTCCTGCAGCCGGTCGACGGTGAAGGGTTCGTCATCGTCGGCCAGTGCCTCGCCCTGCTGCCAGTTCACACGCAGGCGGTCGCGGTAGTAGCTGCCGACCGGGTCCTTGTAAAAGCGCGCAAGCTCGGTGAGCGTGAGCGGGGTGTCGCGCTGCAGTATCGGCATGCGGTCTGTTTCCGCAGTGCTGGTGCTGGCATGCCAGTGCGCGGCGTAGGTATACAAGCGCGGATTGCCCGCCAGATAGGCGGCACTGAAGGGTTGCAGCGGGTGGCTGGTGGTCAGCCATTCGGCAAGGGGATGATCCGGCGCGGCGGCGGGGCAGGCGCTGCGGTCGAGGTAATCGCGCAGCTGCTCGATCAACACCGAGGCCGGGCGTTCGCTGTTGTCGCGGGCGCTGTGGCCCACCCAGGATATGTGCAGTGCATCGCGCGCCGAAAGCAGCGCTTCCAGCAGCAGGTAGCGGTCGTCGTCGCGGCGCGCGCGGTCGCCCGGGCGGGTGATGCGGCTGCCGTCGCTGCGCTTGTGGCTGGCCATCAGGTCGAAATCGGTGGTCTGCTGGCGGCGCGGGTAGGCGCCGTCGTGCAGCCCCAGCAGGCACACCACGCGGTAGGGAATCGCGCGCATCGGCATCAGCGTGGCGAAGGTGACGCTGGCCGCCGGATAGCGCTGGCTGCGGCTGTGCGCATCGACGTCATTGAGCCAGCTTTCGCGCACGATGGCTAAAGTGAGCGTGCCGTTGAAACCCGCTCCCTCGCAGGCTTCCTGCCAGCGGGCCAGCGCGCGCTGCAGGTCGTTCAGCAGCGCCAGATCGTCTTCGTCGCTGGCGCTGAAGAAGGCATCGAGCAACGCGCTGAGGCGCTGCTGCCAGATCGCCGGGGTGGCCGGGGTCTGCAGCGCCTGCCAGCTGGTTTCCAGTGTGCTGATCAGCATGGCGAGCTTGCCCGCGCTGGCGGCCGCCATGCCGGCGACTTCGAAGTAAGGCTCGATGTCGCACCACGTGCCGGCGTCGCCCACTGCGTAGCCCAGCAGCATGCGTTTCAGCCCGGCCACCCAGGTGTTCTGGGCGACGGGCGGCACGCCAAAGGCCTGCCGGTGTTCCGGCGACAGGCCCCAGCGCACCTGCGCGCCGCGTACCCAGTCGTGCAGCTGCGGCAGTTCGTCCTCGGTCAGCTCGAAACGCTGGCGCAGCGCCGGCACATCCAGCAGATCGAAGACCGTGCTGGCAGTCAGGCGTTCGGTATCCAGCGCCAGCAGCGTATCGAGCGCGACCAGCAGCGGATGCCGGCGGCGCACGCCCTGATCGGTAATGACATGGGGTATGTGCGTGGACGCCTTGCTGTCCCTGCCGAATACGGCGGAGATATGGGGGGTATATTCGGCGATGTCCGGCACCATCACGATGATGTCGCGCGGGGTGAGGGTCTTGTCCGCCTCGAACATCGCCAGCAGCTGATCGTGCAGGATTTCCACCTCGCGCTGCGGGCTGTGTGCACGGTGAAACGCCAGCGAACGGTCGTTTGCGACGACTTTGTAGCGCTGGGCCGGATCGGCGGGGGGCGGCTCCAGATCGAGCATGCTGCGCTGGATATGGGCGAGCAGCGTGTCGGCCGGCGGCGGCGTGAAGCATTCGACTTTCAGGCTGGCCGGCTGGCCGGATTCCGCCTGTGCGCCCAGCCACTGGCCGGTTTGGTCACGCTCGTCCAGCAGGCGAATGTAATCGCGCCCCTGCCGGCCCCATTGCGCGAGCAGCGGGTGGCTGTTGAGGTGTAGTGCGGCGGCATCGAGCTTGATTTCCCGGCCGATGCCGGCCTTCTTGCCTTTCACGCGCTGGTGCGTGCGGCGCAGCAGCCATTTGCTCTCGACCACATCCCCCCAGTAGAACTGGCTGGGGTTGAGCACGGCGATGATGACCTGAGTATGCTTCGCCAGCGCGGCGAGCGCATCCAGCCACTGCTGCGGCAGCGCGGAGATGCCGAATACCACTACGCGTGGCGGCAGGGCGGCCAGGATTGAGCCGGGCAGTGTGTCCTGCCGCAGCGCGGCCAGATAGCGCTCGTGAATGTCGGCGCGGCTCAAGCCGGCCTCGCGGCCCAGATCGGCACGAATGGCTCGCCACAGTGCCGGCTGCCAGCGCTGCTCGTCCGGCACCGGGTCGGTGAAATCGTCGAGCACATCCTGTCCGCTGGCCCAGTGGCTCAGCCAGTCGGCGCGGTAGACCTGGTACTGGTCGAACAGATCGGCGAGCTTTTGCGCCAGCTGGAAGGGTTTGCGCCCGTCGGCGTCATCCTGCAGAAAGCGCGCCAGCGGCGCGTAGACGGCCTGCTGCGCCGGATCGGCCAACAGCGCGGGCAACAGCCGCAGCAGCCGCCACTGCAGCTGGTCCTTGTCGAAGGGGCTCTCGCGCGGCACGGCCTGTTTGCCCAGTACCGTGCGGTACATGCGCCACAGAAAGCGCGAGGGCAGCTCGGTGTCGAGACCGGCGGCGACCTGCATCGCCGGATGGCTGGCGATGGCGATTTTCAGCCACTGCGCGATGCCGGTGCTCTGGATCAGCAAGGTTTCGGTGGCCAGCGGCGCCAGCGGGTGTGTGGCCAGCCAATCCAGCGTCAGATCGCGCAGGTCTTCGAGGCGGTTGCCGTGCAGGACAATCAGGCCACAGGCAGGTGAACTCATCGGATGCAAATTCAGGGGCAAAACGCCATGCTAGCCGGATGCCGGTGTTTTTGTAAGCCCGACTACAGCTTGCGTGGTGTTGGTCCGGATTTTGCAGGGTATATGGCTATGAAATTGATCATTTATGGACTTTCTGCCTATACCCTGTGGCGTAAGTGTCCGGCGAGAAAGCCGAGCACGGCATGCCCGGTCTGGACCGGGTTTTCGCTGGCGGGAAAGCTGCCGCAGCCGGGGATTTCCGCCAGCGTCGCGGCTGGCAGCAGGCTGGCCAGAAACTGCCCGGCATGGCGGATTTCCGGCATTTCGTGCTGGCCGTGGTAGATCAGCACCGGCTGGTGCAGCAGTTGCAGACGCTGGCCGGGCGGGGTAATGCGTGCCGGCGGCAGCGGTGACAGCCACGGGGTGCCGGCAAATTCCTGCAGCAGTGTGTGCAGGCGCTGGCTGTGACGCTCGTCGGGCTGGCTGCGCGGGTGCGCAAACCAGTCCGCGTGTTCCCACATGTCATCCAGCGCCGCGCGGATGCCGTGGCTGTGCGCCAGCTGGCGGGCGCGGATGTTCAGCTCGCGCACGCGGGGCATGGCGCTGCCCGGCAGAAAGCCGCTTTCGAGCACTAATGCACTGAAATAGCGGGGATCACGGCACGCCAGCAGCAGCCCGGCGGCGGCCCCGGCATGGCTGCCCCAGAAAATCGCGGAACGGATCTGGCGCCGGTCCAGTTCGGCGGCCAGATCGTCGGTGTAGGCTGCCAGACCGTAGGGGCCGGGTTCGCGGCTGCGCTGGCCATGGCCGCGCAGCTCCAGCGGCAGTAGCTGGTAGTCACTGGCAAAGGCGGACAGATGCGGCTGGAAATAGCCGGCGTTCAGGCCAAAGCCGTGCAGCAGAATCAGCCAGGGGCGGGAATCGCTGGTCATGGGCGCTCCTTGCGGCAAGGTCAGCGGCACGCTGTTGCGTGCCTGCTGCTTACTATAATCCGCAGCGCCCGATTGTCAGCCCTTGTCGCTGCCGCCGGCTGACCGGTGTCAGCAGTCGCCGCTGCGGCGGGCTTTGCCCTGGATGCGGGTGGGTTCGCCGTTGCCGCTGAGCTCGTGCACAAAGGTATAGCTGTCGCGCGCAGCGCTGAATTCGTAGCGGCTGTTGAGCTGCAAGCCGGCCGGTTGCGTGCACTGGTAGCTCACGCTCAGCACATTGCCCTTGCTGCTGATTTTGGGGGCTGCGCATTCGGCGCTGGAGGGCAGCTCCTTCTCGCCGGGATTCCAGCCGGCCAGATTGCTCTTGTTCAGGCAGCGCTGCGCGGTCATGGTGCCGGCGTTGAGGTCGTAGCTGAGCTGATGCTGGGACAGGGCATTCAGCGTTTCGGCATCCAGGCTCTTGAGGATGGCGAGCTGCTCGGCGCCCAGTTGCGTGGTGATGGCCCAGTCGCCGGCCTGCGGGACCAGCGTGGAGTCTTGGGCGGCGCAGGCCAGTGCGGGCAGGGTGGCGAACAGGGCGGAAAGGAGGCAGGTGGCAAGACGCATGGCAAATCCCTTGAGCGGGTAAACAGGCAGAAAACTGGCGCGTACTTTAGCAGGATGCACGGTGAAATGCGCGCCCTCGCCGCAGTGTACTGCGGCGATGCTGCCGGGTTTTTTGCTCAGCAATCGCCGCTGCGCCGCGCTTTGCCTTTCATGGTCATGCTGCGCCCTTCGCTTTGCATCTGTTGCTCGAAGGTGTAGGCATCGCGGGCGGGGCTGAACTGGTAGACCGCGTGCATGCTCATGGCACGCGGCTTGCTGCAGCGCATGTCCATGGTCAGCGTGTTGCCGCTGGTGCTGTAGGCGGGCGGATCGCAGCGCGTCTGCGCCGCATGCTCCTTGCCCATGCGGTTCCAGTCATGGATGGTCTGCTGGTTCAGGCACAGGGTCATCGTCATTGTGCCGGCCTTGGGGTCGATGCTCATGCCGCGTTGCTGCATGGCCTTGCGGGCTTGCTCGTCCATCTGCTGCATCGCGGCTTTCTGGTCGGGCGGCATGTCGGTCGTGACCTGCCACTGACCCAGTGCCGGCATGATGGGGGGAAGCTCGGCGGCGGTGGCGAGGGAGGCAAGCAGGGGGAGCGCGAGCGCAGGCAGCAGGCGGTTCATGGTGGCGATCCTGGATATTGGTGGGGATTGTGGTATAGCCCAGCCCCCGAGCCAGCGAGCGGCGGGGGCGGGAAATCCGGGATGGATGGCAGCGCAGCCGGTGTTCTGCGGCATAATGCAGGCATTGTGCCCAACCGGTTCCTGCCCCATGACTGATACTGCCATCCCCGTTCTTGGCCTCAATGAAACCCGCGTGCTGGGCGTGCTGATCGAAAAGCAGCACACCGTGCCGGACAGCTACCCGCTCACGCTCAATAGTCTGGTGACAGGCTGCAACCAGAAAAGCAGCCGTGATCCGGTGCTGGAGCTGGGCGAAGCCGAGGTGCTGGCGGCGCTGGAAATCCTGCGCGAGCATGCTCTGGTGGGCGAAGTTTTCGGCAACCGCGCGATGCGCTACGAGCATTTCACCGGCAAGTCCCTGCAGATTCCCGCGCAGGCGGTGGCGCTGCTGGCGACGCTGATGCTGCGTGGCCCGCAGACGGCCGGCGAGTTGCGCACCAACTGCGAGCGGCTGCATCGATTTTCCGATATTTCCGCTGTCGAGGGCTTTCTGGAGGAGCTGGCCGAGCGTCACCGCATGGTGCTGAAGCTGCCGCGCCAGCCGGGGGCCCGCGAAGCGCGCTGGGCGCATCTGCTATCGGGCGAGGTCAATGTCGAGGCGCTGGCGAGTGCCCCGCAGGCAGCCAGTGGCGGAATTGCCGAACTGCGCGAGGAGGTTGCCGCGCTGCGTGCCGAGGTGGCCGAGCTGCGCGCGCTGGTGGCAGCGCTGACGGCATAATTCTCACCGGGAGGGTGGCGGTAGACCGTGCTGTACATGCGGTTACGGCATCGCCACTAGTCACTTTGTACTAAATCCTTAACTCGTCCGACTAACTGTCACGCTGGCAGGAAACGCTTAGACTGGGCCAGTGAGGAAAAAAGCCGATGACGACCGTATCCCTTCCACTGCCGACAACCCCGCAGATCGATCCCCTGATCGATCGTTTTGGCCGCCAGGTGCGCTATTTGCGCGTCTCGGTCACCGACCGTTGCGACCTGCGCTGCAGCTACTGCCTGCCCAAGGGGTTTGATGGCTATGCGGAGCCGGCCGACTGGCTTACGTTTGCCGAGCTGGAGCGCGTCGTGGCCGCCTTTGCCCGCATGGGCGTGGCGCGCGTGCGCCTGACCGGCGGCGAGCCACTGCTGCGGCGCAATCTGGTCGATCTGGTTGGCAAGCTCTCCGCAATTGAGGGTGTGCGCGATCTGTCCTTGTCCACCAATGCTACCCAACTGGGCAAGCATGCGCAGGCGCTGAAAGCGGCCGGCCTGGCGCGCATCAATGTCAGCCTCGATTCGCTGGACAAGGCCTGTCTGAACCACGTCACCGGTCGCGACAGCTTCGATGCCATCATGGCCGGCATCATGGCCGGCAAAAAGGCCGGCTTTACGCCGATCAAGCTGAATATGGTCGCGATGCGCGGCGTGAATGATCACGAGATCGAGCGCATGGCGCAGTTCTGCCTCAACGAAGGCTTCATCCTGCGCCTGATTGAAACCATGCCGGTGGGCGACACCGGCCGCAATGCGCATTACCTGCCGATTGACGAAGTCCGCCCGCGCTTGATCGAGCGCTTCGGTCTGGAACCCTGTGCGCAGGAACTGGGCGGTGGCCCGGCGCGCTATTGGCAGACTGCAGACGGGCGCGGGCAGATCGGTTTCATCACGCCGATTTCGCAGCATTTCTGCGCCACCTGCAACCGTGTGCGCTTATCTGTCGATGGCACGCTGTATCTGTGTCTGGGGCAGGAAGAGAAATTCGAACTGCGCCCGCTGTTGCGCGACGGCTGTAGCGATGCCGAGCTGGAGGCCGCCATCCGCGCCGCCATCGAACTGAAACCCGAGCGCCACGAATTCATCGAGCAGCCGGCCAAGATCATCCGCTTCATGTCGCAGACCGGAGGCTGAGTGCAGTCATGACGAAGGCCGTGCTGGGCATTTGTGGTTGGTCGGGCTCGGGCAAGACGACGCTGATCGAGCAGTTGTTGCCTGTGCTCAGGGGTATGGGGCTGCAGGTTAATGTAATCAAGCATTCCCATCATATACCCGCGATGGAGCCACCAAGCAAGGACAGCGCACGCTTTCGTGACGCCGGCGCGCAGGAAGTGCTGCTCGCCACCCCCTGGGGCTATGTGCTGAGCCACCCGCTGCGTGAAGCGCCGGAACCCGCGCTGGCTGAATTGCTGGCGCGCCTTGCTCCTGCTGACCTGACGCTGGTCGAAGGTTTCAAGCGCGAAGCCATCCCGCGCCTGGAAGTCTGGCGCGCGGCCACCGGCAAACCGCTGCTGGCCACCGATGATCACGGCATTGTGGCCGTGGCCAGCGATAGCAGACCTGCTGACTCTGATGTCCATCGCCGGAGTTCCGACGGCGATTCCTGCGACAGCCAGCCAGCACCTGCCTTACCATGGCTTAACCTGAATGACATTCCTGCGGTGGCGGCGTTTATCGTTCGCCACCTCCAACTCGATACCCACTGACCATGCTTGATTTCGATACCGCACTGGCCCGGCTGCTGGCCGCCGCCCGTTCTCCTTCCCGCAGCGAAAGCGTAGTACTGGCCGCCGCCGATGGCCGTGTGCTGGCCGCCGACGTGATCGCGCCGCTGGCCGTGCCCGGCTTTGACAACAGCGCGATGGACGGCTACGCCTTCAATGTCGCCGACTTTGCCGCAGCACCGGCCACTTACCCGGTGGTCGCGCGCATTGCCGCCGGCGACGCTCCGCAGCCGCTGCCGCCTGGCTGTGCCGCGCGCATCTTTACCGGGGCACCAATACCCTCTGGGTGTAATGCCGTGGAAATGCAGGAAAATTGTGATCTGCAGGGTGATACCCTGCAGATCAGCAAGCCCTTGCGAGCCGGCCAGCATATCCGCCGTGCCGGTGAGGACATTGCGCACGGCGCCGTCGTGCTGGCGCGTGGCGAGCGGCTCAACCCCGCGGCACTGGCGCTGCTGGCCTCCATCGGTGTGGCCGAAGTCAGTGTCTATGCGCCGCTGAAAGTCGCGCTCATCAATACCGGTGACGAGCTGGTCGAGCCGGGCCAGCCGCTGGCGGCCGGCCAGATCTACAACAGCAACCGTTACGCACTCACCGGGCTGTTGCAGCGGCTGGGCTGCGAGCTGACCGTCGCCGGGCTGGTCGCCGACGATTTCGGCCGCACCCGCAGCGAACTGGCCCGGCTGGCAGCCAGCCACGACGTGGTGATCAGCACCGGCGGCGTGTCGGTGGGCGAGGAAGACCATGTGAAGGCGGCCGTGCAGGCGCTGGGCGAGCTGAATGTATGGAAAATCGCCATCAAGCCCGGCAAGCCTTTTGCATTCGGACGCATTGCCGACGCCGACTTCATCGGCCTGCCCGGCAATCCGGTGTCGGCCTTTGTGACTTTTCTGCTGCTGGTGCGGCCATTCCTGCTGGCGCGCAGTGGCGCGGGCAAGATCACTCCGCAGGCCTGGCAGCTGCCGGCCGGCTTTGCCTGGACGAAGGCGGGCGATCGCCGCGAATTCCTGCGCGTGAAGCTGGGCGACGATGGCCGGCTGCAGCTCTACCCCAATCAGGGCTCGGGCGTGATGACCTCGCTGGCGTGGGCGGATGGCCTGGTGGATCTGCCGGCCGGGCAGACGATTGCCGAGAACGCGTCCGTGCGCTTTCTGCCGCTGTCCGGCCTGCTGTAGGAGTTGGCAATGATGACCATCCGCATTCTGTATTTCGCCCGCCTGCGCGATGTGCTGCGTACCGGCGAGGAAGAGCTGGCGCTGCCCGAAGGCACGACGCTGGCCGGGCTGGTGGCGCTGCTGGTGGCGCGCGGCGGCGACTGGGCGGCCGAATTCGGTGGCGCGCGCGTATTTCGCGCCGCGATCAATCAGGACATGGCCAGGCCGGACGACGTGATTCCGGCCGGCGCCGAGGTGGCGCTGTTTCCGCCAGTGACCGGGGGTTGAGATGCCGGACCGGGAAATGGACGTCACGATCCGGGTGCAGGAAGGCGACTTCTCGCTGGCCGAGGAATACGCAAAGCTGACGGGTCGCCCCGAGGCTGGCGCGGTGGTTGCCTTTGTCGGCTCGGTGCGCGACGTGGCCAGCGGGCTGGCCAGCATGACGCTGGAGCACTATCCGGGCATGACCGAGAAACAGCTGGGCAAGATTGTCACTGAAGCCGGTACGCGCTGGCCGCTGTCGGCCGTGACGCTGATTCACCGCGTGGGCGAGCTGCAACTGACCGAGCAGATCGTGCTGGTGCTGACCGTCAGCGCACACCGCGATGCCGCCTTTGCCGCCAATCAGTTCATCATGGATTACCTGAAGAACGAAGCGCCGTTCTGGAAAAAGGAAAGCACCGGTGCAGGCGAGGCCTGGGTCGAGGCCAAGGACAGCGATGCGGCCGCGCTGGCCCGCTGGGATGCGCAATGAGTGCACTGGTCAGCGCGCTGATCCTGGCAGGTGGCCGCGGCCAGCGTCTGGGCGGTGTCGACAAGGGGCTGGCGCTGCTCGCCGGCCGCCCGCTGGTGGCCTGGGTGAGCGATGCGCTGGCCAGCCAGACCGAGCCAGTTGGCGACATCCTGATTTCTGCCAACCGTAATCCGGACAGCTATCGGCGCTATGGAACGCGAGTGCTGGCGGATCTGGCTCCGGATTTTCCCGGCCCGTTGGCCGGCATCGAAGCAGGACTTGCTGTCTGCACTACCCCTTGGCTGCTGGTACTGCCCTGCGATGTGCCGCAACTGCCGGCGGATCTGCTTGCGCGCCTGCTGGCGGCCGTACAGGAAGGGGCGCCTGCGGCGTATGCCGTCAGCAGCACGCGCAGTCACCCGGCGCTATGCCTGCTCGCTGTGCAGCTGCTGCCGCATCTGCAGGCGTATCTGGCCAGCGGCCAGCGGCGACTGCAGGGCTGGCTGGATATGGCAGGGGGTATGCCGGTGGCGTTTAGTGATACATTCTTTCCCAATCTGAATACCCCCGAGGATATCCGCGCCATGAGCGAGACACTGGGCAATCACGAGGGCCTGACGCATTTCAATGCGGCGGGCGACGCACACATGGTGAATGTCGGCGGCAAGACCCCGACGCAGCGCGTCGCGCGTGCCGCAGGCCGGATCGTCATGCAGCCGGATACGCTGGCAAAGATCGCCGCCGGCACGCACAAGAAGGGCGATGTGCTCGGTATCGCGCGCATTGCCGCCATCATGGGCGCCAAGCGTACGGCTGATCTGGTGCCGCTGTGCCATCCGCTGCCGCTGTCCGGGGTTGAAGTGGCATTCCGGCTGGATGAGGCCGCCAATTGTGTGCACTGCGAAGTGACGGCATCAACCTTTGGCGTCACCGGCGTTGAAATGGAAGCGCTGACGGCTGTTCAGGTCGCGCTGCTCACCATCTACGACATGTGCAAGGCCGTGGACAAGGGCATGGTCATGGACGGCGTGCGGCTGCTGGAAAAAACCGGTGGCAAATCCGGGCACTGGCGGGCGGAGGGTGTATGAGTGTGGGCGACGCATGATGTTCAGTAGCGTGCAGCTGCCGCGCCAGCGGCTTTCCACCCGCGTGCTCGGCTTTCTGATGCTGACGCTCATGATCGGGCTGAGCGTGATCGGCAGTACGCTGTATCTGTCCTGGCAGCTCGAAGGCGGTGCTGCGGCCATCAATGCGGCTGGCAGTCTGCGCAAGCAGACTTACCAGTTGGGGCTGAGCCTGCAGGAATACACTGCAACCCCCGGTCCTGCCCTCAAGCAGCGCATCCTGGATGAGCGCGATACTTTTCGTGCGACGCTGACGCTGCTTGACCACGGTGATCCGGCCCGGCCGCTGTATCTGCCGCGCGATGAGGGGGTCAGGGAAATTTTCAACGGCATCCGCGCGCAGTTCGACCAGCACATCGCCGTATGGGCCGACGATGCCCTGCAGGGCAAGCCGCTGCCGGCCTGGGCGGAGATGCGCGCCGATTCGGATCGGTTTGTCGCGCAGGTGGATTCGCTGGTGAGCGAAGTCGAGCGCTACAACGCGCGGCGCACGCTGATGCTGCGCCTGTCGCAAATGGTGCTGATTGCCATGGCCGTGGTGGGCTGCGTGGCACAGATCTACCTGATGTTCCTGCTGATCTTCCGTCCGCTGGAGCGGCTGCAGGACGGCATGCAGCGCATGGCCCAGCAGGACCTGAGCGTGCGTCTGCCGGTGGAAACCCGGGATGAATTCGGCGAGCTGGCCGAGGGCTTCAACCGCATGGCTGATCGCCTGTCCGAATCCTACGCGACGCTGGAGGCGCGCGTGGCCGACAAGACTGCAACGCTGAACGACCAGAACCGCGAACTGTCGCTGCTGTACGGCTCGACCGCTTTTCTGAATGAAATCCACCCCGCGCAGGAGCTGTGTCGCGGCTTTGCCGTGCGCCTGCGCGAATGGTTTGGTGCCGATGCGGCCAGCGTACGGGTACTCGACCCGGCGCAGCAGAATGCGCACCTGATGATTGCCGACCAGTTGCCCGAAGTCCTGCAGGATGCGCCGCAATGCCGCCAGATCAATGACTGTCTGTGTGGCGAAGTGGTGCAGAGCAACCATGCGGTCATCCATGATTTTCGGCGAGGCACGCCGGCCGCCAGGGAGCGCGAATGCGAAAAGCAGGGCTTCAGCCAGGTTAGCGCGTTCCCGATCCGTGCACGGCAGGAGCAGACCGGGTATTTCAATCTGTATTTCTCCAGTGCGCATGATTTCACTGCCCGCGAGCTGCAATTGCTCGACACGCTGGGCCACCATCTGGGCAATGCGCTGGAAAACCTGCGGCTGGCCGCCAGCGAACGCGAACTGGCCGTCACGCAGGAGCGCAATCTGCTGGCGCAGGGGCTGCATGACAGCATTGCGCAGGGTCTGTCCTTCCTGAACCTGCAGGTACAGATGCTGGAAGATTCGCTGCGCCGCGATTCGCTGGATGAAGCCCGCGAGATCGTGCCGCTGCTGCATGCCGGTGTGCAGGAAAGCTACGACGATGTGCGCGATCTGCTGCTGAATTTCCGCAGCCGCCTGGGCGAGGGCGATCTCAACAGCGCGCTGGAGTCAACCGTGGCCAAGTTCCGCCGGCAAACCGGCATGAAAGTCTCATTCACCAGCAGTGGCCACGGTGTGCCGCTGCCGCCGGACGAGCAGATCCAGATTCTCTTCATCCTGCAGGAAGCGTTGTCGAACGTGCGCAAGCACGCCATCGGTGCCGACCAGGTAACGGTGATTTTTGTCGAGGGCCCCGATCTGCAGCTCACTGTGCGCGATAACGGCCCGGGTTTTGATGAAGCACTGAAGGCCGAGCGTGCCGAGCGCCACGTCGGCATGCGCATCATGCAAGAACGCGCTGGTCGCGTTGGTGCCGAACTGCATGTCAGCTCGGTGGCCGGGCAGGGCGTAACGGTAAACCTGCTGTTGCCCGAAGCGCGCCGGCATAAAATCCAGAATACTACCGCTTGAGGAAACACCATGTCCGATACCCCGATCCGAGTACTGCTGATCGATGACCACACGCTGTTTCGCAGCGGCGTGAAGCTGTTGTTGTCGAAACAGGCTGACCTGCAGATTGTTGGCGAAGCCAGCGACGGTGCCGAAGGGCTCAAGCGCGTGAACGAGCTGAAACCCGATGTGGTGCTGCTCGATCTCAACATGCCGGGCCTCTCTGGCCTGGAGGTACTGCAGCTGATCCTGCAGGATTCGCCGGATACGGCGGTGCTGATGCTGACTGTTTCCGAGGACGCCGAAGACCTCGCCACCGCACTGCGCAACGGTGCGCGCGGCTACCTGCTGAAAAACATCGACGCCGATTACCTGGTCAACGCCGTGCGCCGTGCGCATGACGGCGAAGCGGTGATCGCCGAAGGCATGACCGCCAAGCTGGTGCAGCAATTCCGCGCCGCCGGCAGCGCACCCGTCGCGGTGGAAAAGGACAAGCTCACCCCGCGCGAGCGCGAAATCCTCGCCTGTCTGGCCCATGGCTCCAGCAACAAGGTGATCGCCCGCCAGCTCGACGTGGCCGAAAGCACCGTGAAAATCCATGTGCAGAACATCCTGAAAAAGCTCGGGCTATCGAGTCGTGTGCAGGCGGCGGTGTATGCTGTTGAACACGGCATTCAATAAGGGGTTTGGCTCGATACTGGCAAGGGTATTGACCTGCTAGCTGCCACCCATGGCCAAGAAATTCCCCCTCAATCCCGCCCACCCCGAGCGCATCTGCTGGGGCTGCGACCGCTACTGCGCCGCCGATGACCTGCGCTGCGGCAACGGTGCCGGCCGCACCCAGCATCCCATGGAAAGCTGGGGCGAGGACTGGGCGACGTGGGAGGGGGAAGAAGAATGCTCTGCCGGAAAGGCTGTCGCGCAAGCAGACTGTTGAAATTTGTCGGCAGCTAGTGCTAGCGTGGGTTGGACAGTTGCATGCTCCACAGGAAATCCCTTCGGGAGAAGCCCGGACATGTGGGAATGCTCATGTTGGGCTTCAAATATTCAGCCCAACGAACTGCAATGCCGCACCCGCAACGTCTCGCGCAGTACATCCAGCAAGCGCGGCGCGGCAGTCCCATCCGGCTGTGTACTTTCTGACATAATCAGCCTCAAGTATTTGAAAAACAAATAAAAAAATGTGTAGCATGCTGCGTTATACACACAGACAACCCAAATATACACCTGCACAGGTGTATATTTCACGTTAGACGCTTCGACCATGCGCTATCTCACACTAGTCACCGTAATTCTTGGCGCATTGCTTCTTGGGCAAGTCGCAATTGCCTCTCAAGAGGGAGTTTTAGCGTTTGGAGAGTTTCAGTTCTCCTCCCCTGGTATCGGGGAGTCTGGTCCTGTGGTTGTTTCTGGCGCGCAGAGCGGAAGTCAAATAACAGCCCTTGCTGTTCAAGCATTCGGAAAAACGATTCGCCTTTCAAAATTCGAACTTTCCAAGCTTAAGGTTGGCTTCATCAACGGAATCCAAGTCTCGTACGAAGCCGGCTACAAAGACTTGGGAGGCCGCACTGTTTATTTGGTTCTGTCCAAAGGCTTTACTTCTGGCACAAAAAACAGCCAGCACATTTCTATAAATGAGCACGGCAAAGTGGAGATCGCGAGTCCAAATGAAAAATAGAGCGTCTAACCTTTCGGTCAACCGGTCCGCCCAAAAGCTGCGCTTTTTGGGCCCCTCCGCGCTGCGCGCTGCGGCGGCCGGTTACCTCCAACGTTAGGTCACACGATGAATTGGCGCCCGCTTGCAAACTGCAAGAAAAAATCTTTTGGAAGAGGTGTGGTATTCCGTTTCCCTGCAAAAGCTCCATTTGAGAAAATCGTCGATTTCATGATTATCGAGGAACATGATTCACCAACGTTTTATAAGCTGATATGCTCATCTGGCCATCATGCCGGGCAAACCGAGTTGGTGTTTCCAGCCGAAGCAAAACATGAAACTGGCGCAGTATCAGTGGCTTGGCTAAAGAAGAATTGGCAAACCTGGATTTATCCTGAGTGCGAAGTTGAAGCTGTCAGTTACGTGGACTGTTATCCACCGGGCCACGACGTGAAACCTAACTAGCAAGCGTAGCCTGCGCAAGCTGACGTAGGGTTTGCAAACCGCCAGCTTTGCGAACGCGGTCATCCGCCGCGATTACCCGAGTTGTTTATTTGAACGAACGGCCTTGTGGTGCGTAATTCCCCGTGGGTTTTGCGACACCCTACAGTCCACATTTTTACGAGCCCCCCATGTCTGATCCCGTCAAAATCGGCCTTGTTTCCACCTCCGACCGCGCCAGCCTCGGCGTATATGAGGACAAGGGCATTCCGGCGCTGCGCGAGTGGCTGTCTGGCGCTTTGCTCAATCCCTGCGAATTTGTCGAGCGGCTGATTGCGGATGAGCAGGCCAACATCGAGGCGGCGCTGATTGAACTGGTTGACGAGCACGGCTGCGATCTGGTGCTGACCACCGGCGGCACCGGGCCGGCGATTCGTGACGTCACTCCTGATGCCACGCTGGCGGTGGCCGACCGCGTGATGCCGGGCTTCGGCGAGCAGATGCGCCAAGTTAGCCTGCATTATGTGCCGACCGCGATTCTCAGCCGGCAGGTGGGGGTGATCCGCGGGCGCTGCCTGATTCTGAATCTGCCGGGCCAGCCCAAGTCGATCAAGGAAACGCTGGAAGGCGTGAAGGATGCCGAGGGCAAGACGCTGGTGCATGGCGTGTTTGCCGCCGTGCCGTATTGCGTGCAGCTGTTGGAAGGCCCGTATCTGGAAACGCGCGCCGAGGTGGTGGCCGCATTCCGCCCGAAATCTGCGCAGCGATAATGCGGGGTATATGGGTGTAGCCATTTTCTGATAATGGCTATGGTCATATACATGGCTATCTATATTGTGGCGGTCTACTCGTGCGGGTTGGGCGCCGGAGTGCCGCGCCCTTAATCCTGCCCGCGCTGCTGTTGCGCTTCGCGGCGCAGCCGGGCGTCGAGTTCTTCGACCTTGGCGCGTGCCCATGGCGTGCGGCGCAGGAATTTCAGGCTGGATTTGATCGAGGGCTCGTTGTGGAAGCACTGGATGGGAATCTGCCGAGCCAGCTCCTTCCAGCCGAAATAGTCCACCAGATCGAGCAGCATGCGCTCCAGCGTGATGCCGTGTTGCGGGTTGTTCTTTTGCGTCTCGTTCATCGGCGTTGTCTGTCTGGTGAATGCGGAAAGCTGGGCAGTATATGCGCCACAGCGTTTCTGCCCAAGCAGCCACAGGGGCGGCCTGCGACCGGTTGCACCGGCGTGTTGCGGATTCTGGCGGAACTGGCCGCGCTTTGGGGTATGCCAGCCTGCCATGTATAAGCCGGAAGCACAGGCATGCCATCGCTTATGGGTTGATACCCTGTTTGGTATTTGTGTTTGCACCGACTTTGCCCGTGTGGCTGTACGGTGCTTCGCCGTTTGGCCGTGCTGATGTCGATCAAGCCCACCGCAATCAGCGAGCCGCCTAGTTCGAAGGAACTAGGGTGACCACGTCGTTTGGTGGCTTGGCTCTAGCCCGCTTGCGCGGGAACTCTGCACCCATTGATGAATGCCGCCCGGTGCCTGTCGCTCGTATGCTTTGTCCATATGCCTTGAAGGGTTTTCAGGACGGGAGACGGACATGACTGCAAGCACGCATGCCGGCCGCAAGTGGTCGGTACTGGTGGCCAGTACGCTGGCGTTCACTGTCTGTTTCACCGTATGGATGATGTTCGCGGTGATCGGCATTCCGATCAAGAGCACGCTGGGCCTGAATGAAACCGAGTTCGGCCTGCTGACGGCGATGCCGGTGCTGACCGGCTCGCTGGTGCGGGTGCCGCTGGGCATCTGGACCGACCGCTTCGGTGGGCGGGTGGTGCTGTTTGTGCTGATGCTGGCCACCGTGATTCCGATCTGGCTGATTTCCTATGCCACGGCCTACTGGCATTTCCTGGTGCTGGGCCTGTTTGTCGGGCTGGCGGGTGGTTCCTTTTCGGTGGGCACGCCGTATGTGGCGCGCTGGTTCGGCAAGAGCCAGCAAGGTCTGGCGATGGGGATTTTCGGCGCCGGCAATTCTGGCGCGGCGGTCAACAAGTTCATCGCGCCGGTGCTGATCGCGGCCTATGGCTGGGTGGTGGTGCCGCAGGTGTATGCGGTGGGCATGCTGCTGATGGCGGTGGCATTCTGGTTCCTGAGCAGTACCGATCCCAGCCATCACAGCGGCGCAGGCATCAGCTTCGGCAAACAGCTGTCGATGCTCAAGGATGCCAGGGTATGGCGCTACAGCCAGTATTACTCGGTAGTTTTCGGCGGATACGTCGGTCTGTCGCTGTGGCTGGTGAAGTATTACGTCACTGAATACAACCTGGATATCCGGCATGCCGCGCTGCTGGCGGCGTGTTTTTCGCTGCCGGGCGGGGTGTTGCGGGCACTGGGTGGCTGGCTGTCCGACAGGTTTGGTGCCTACAAGGTCACCTGGGGTGTGATGTGGGTGATGTGGGTGGCGTTGTTCCTGCTGTCCTATCCGCAGACCGCGATGATCGTCCAGACCACTCGAGGCCCGCTCGCGATGGAAATCGGCCTGTCGGTTGTGCCCTTTACCGTGCTGCTGTTCGTGGTGGGTATCGCCATGGCGATCGGCAAGGCCTCTGTCTTCAAGTTCATTTCCGACGATTTCAGCAGCAATATCGGTGCAGTCTCTGGTGTAGTCGGGCTGGCCGGCGGGCTGGGCGGCTTCATCCTGCCGATCATGTTTGGTGCGCTGCTTGATCTCACCGGTGTGCGTTCCAGCTGTTTCATGCTGCTGTATGGCACCGTGTGCGTCAGCCTGGTGTGGATGCATTTCAGTTTCAAACCCCTGGCCGAAGCGGAAGCCATCCGCCATGCGTCGGCGCAGAAAACCGCCGCAGCCAGTGGCAAGCTTTAATCAACGAGGAGAACCATAATGTCGAGTGCCGTACTGAAACGCTGGGAGCCGGAAAATTCGGCCTTCTGGCAAGACGAGGGTAGAAGTATTGCCCGGCGCAATCTGTGGATTTCGATTCCCTGCCTGACTCTGGGGTTCGTGATCTCGGTGCTGTGGTCAATGGTGACGCTGAATCTGCCTAATGCCGGCTTCACCTTTACCAAGGATCAGCTGTTTCTGCTGACTGCGTTGCCGCAATTGTCGGGTGCCACCCTGCGCATTTTCTATTCCTTCATGCCGGGGGTGTTTGGTGGCCGCAAATGGACCACCTTCTCGACCGCGCTGCTGCTGATCCCCGCGTTGTGGCTGGGTTTTGCCGTGCAGGATCCGACCACCTCCTACCCGGTCATGCTGACCATCGCGCTGCTGTGCGGTCTGGGTAGCGGCAACTTTGCCAGCTCGATGGCCAATATCGCTTTCTTCTTCCCGGCTGCCGAAAAGGGCAAGGCCAACGGGCTGAATGCCGGTTTCGGCAATCTGGGCGTGTCGCTGGCGCAGCTCCTGATTCCGCTGATGATCACCATGCCGCTGTTTGGTGCCTTTGGTGGTGATGCACAGCACTATCTGAAGGATGGTGTGGAGAAGAGCCTGTGGCTGCAGAACGCCGGCTTCATGTGGGTGCCGCTGATTGCTGTTGCCGCCATTGCGGCCTGGTTCGGCATGAATGACATCGCTGCTGCCAAGTCTTCCTTTGCCGATCAGGCGGTGATTTTCAAGCGTCGCCACAACTGGATCATGTGCTACCTGTACATCGGTACCTTCGGCAGCTTTATCGGCTTTGCCGGCGCCTTCGCGTTGCTGACCAAGACCCTGTTCCCGGAGATTCCGATTGCCAAGTTTGCCTTCATCGGCCCGATGATCGGCGCACTGATCCGTCCGGTAGGCGGCGCCTTGTCCGACAAGGTCGGTGGCGCCAAGGTGACACTGGCGGTGTTCTTCGGCATGGCAGCCGGCGTGTTCGGCGTGCTGTCCGCATTGCCGGTAAAGGTGGATGGTGCCCTGGCTGGTGGCAACTGGACCATGTTCCTGCTGAGCTTCCTGTGGCTGTTTGCCTGGGCCGGCATCGGTAATGGTTCCACCTACAAGATGATCCCGACCATCTTCTCCACCGTCTGCCGTCGCGAAGCCGAGGGCAAGGGTGAGGCTGCGCTACAGCAGGCCAAGCTGGCAGGCCTGAAGGAATCGGCGGCCGCCGCCGGCTTCATCAGTGCGATCGGTGCCTATGGTGGTTTCTTCATCCCGCAGAGCTTCGGCATGTCGATGAAGAGCACTGGTGGTCCGGAAATGGCGCTGTACTGCTTCCTGGCCTTCTATGTCACTTGCATCGTGATTACCTGGTATTGCTACGCACGCAAGAATGCCGAATTGCCGTGCTGATATGACATAAATCGGACAGTTCGCTCCTTGGATGGCCCGCCGGAAACGGCGGGCTTTTTCTTTGCCTGCGGGCGTTAGGGGGGAATGAGTCTGTCAGATTAATTGCTGTTAATTTGGTGTTTGTGGCCTTAAAGCATAATGGAGTTCCATACCAATAAAGTTTGGAGGAATGAGAAGTGCATAATAAAAAACTAATTTATGCTTTGCTATCAGCCGTATCAGTCATTTCTGTGCAGACCTATGCCGCACAGGCCTGGGTTGAGGGTAATACCTATCAGGCCGGTGCTGTTGTCAGCTATGCGGGCAAAGACTATCAGGCGCTGGTCACACATACGGCCTATGTCGGTGCGGGCTGGACGCCGCCCAGCACCCCGACACTGTGGAAGGAAGTAAGTGGCACGGTTAGTCCGACACCGACTGCCACTCCGGCGCCGACTGCCACTCCGGTACCCACGGCGACCCCGACGCCCGTCGTGACGGCAACGCCGACCGCTACCCCGGCTCCCACCGCAACGCCAGCCCCAACCGCCACGCCGACGCCGGTGGCTTCCGCCTGTTATCAGAACTGGATTGCCAGCACGGCCTACAACGGCGGGGCCCGTGTCACCTTTAATGGCCGCAATTACGAGGCCAAGTGGTGGACGCAAGGCGACGATCCGACCAAGTCCGGTGAATGGGGCGTGTGGAAGGATCTGGGTGCCTGCGGTGCCACTCCGACGCCGACGGCCACCCCGACTCCGACGGCAACCCCGACACCGACGGCAACCCCGACACCGACGGCAACCCCGACTCCGACGGCAACCCCGACTCCGACGGCAACCCCGACACCGACAGCAACCCCGACTCCGACGGCCACCCCGACCCCGACAGCAACCCCGACTCCGACGCCGACCGTCACCCCGACGCCGGTTGCCGGCAACAACGACCAGTGCCGCCCGCAGGGCATGGCTGTGTCTGGTGTCAGCAATGTGCCGTACTGTCTGGTCTACGACGATTTCGGCCGCGAAAAGCTCGCCAATGGCCTGCAGCGCCGCAATATCGGTTACTTCACCAGCTGGCGTACCGGCAAGGATGGCCTGCAGCGCTATCTGGCCAGCGACATTCCGTGGGATAGCCTCACCCACATCAACTACGCCTTTGCCCATGTCGATGGCAACAACAAGGTATCGGTGAACCAGGATGTGGCCGGCAACGAAGCCACCGACATGAGCTGGCCGGGGATTGCCGGTGCCGAGCTGGATGCGGCCTTGCCGTACAAGGGCCACTTCAACCTCTTGAACAAGTTCAAGAAGCTGCATCCCGATGTGAAGGTGCTGGTGTCGATCGGTGGCTGGGCGGAAACCGGTGGTTACTTCGGTGCCGATGGCAAGCGCGTGGCCTCTGGCGGCTTCTACAGCATGACGGTGAACGCCGATGGCACCGTGAACACGGCCGGCATCAATGCCTTCGCCGATTCCGTGGTCGCCTTCCTGCGACAGTATGGTTTTGACGGTGCGGATATCGATTATGAATACCCGACCACCATGGAGCAATCTGGCAATCCGCTCGACTGGTCCTTTGCCACGCCGCGCCAGAAGGGCCTGCAGGCCGGTTATCGCGAGCTGATGAAAACGCTGCGCGAGAAACTGAATGCGGCGGCAACGGCTGATGGCAAGTACTATCAGCTGACCGCAGCCGTTCCGGCTTCGGGCTATCTGCTGCGCGGCATGGAGGCCTTCCAGGCCGTACGCTACCTCGATTTCGTCAACGTGATGAGCTATGACCTGCACGGCACGTGGAACGAATTCGTCGGCCCGAATGCGGCCCTGTTCGACGACGGCAAGGATGGCGAGCTGGCCTTCTGGAATGTGTACGGCGATGCGCAGTACGGCAATCTGGGTTACCTGAATACCGACTGGGCTTTCCACTACTACCGTGGTGCCATGCCGGCTGGCCGCATCAACGTGGGTGTGCCGTTCTACACCCGCGGCTGGAAGGACGTCAGCGGCGGCGTGAACGGCCTGTGGGGCAAGGCCTCCACCCAGACCTGCCCGAACGGCCTGACTCCGCCCTGCGGCATCGGGGCTGCCGGCATCGACAACATCTGGTTCGATGTGGACGAGAAGGGGTCGGTGGAAGACGCCGGCTCCAACCCGATGTGGCATGCCAAGAACCTGGAAAAGAACATCGCCGGTGATTACCTCACCAGCTACAAGTTCGGCGCCAAGGACATGGTTGGCCAGTATGCCCGCTACTACGACGCGACGCTGGTGGCACCGTGGCTGTGGAACGAGCAGAAGAAGGTGTTCCTCTCCACCGAGGACGAGCAGTCCATCCAGGCCAAGGCCGACTGGATCATCAAGCACGGTGTTGGCGGTGCGATGAACTGGGAGCTGGCAGGTGATTACGACTGGGATGCCAGCCGTGTGAACCTGAATGGGACGAAGGGCCAATATGTACCGGGGGCAACGCTGACCCGTCTGCTGGCCAGCAACTTCCGTACGGCCAGCCCGATGGGGGCAACCATTGCCAATGGCGCAGTGCCGGCACAGGCAGTCAATCTGACTGCCGAGCTGACGGCCTTCGCGCTCGGTGAGCAGAACTACCCGATCGAGCCGAAGCTGCATATCGTCAACAGCACCGGTCTGACCATTCCGGCCGGCGCCAAGCTGCGCTTCCAGTACCCGACCTCGGCACCGGACAACTTCACCGCCAGCGGTATGGTGGTGACGGCATCGGGCCACACCGGCAACAACATCGGCGGCCTGAAGGGGGATTTCCATACCGTCGAGTACACGCTGCCGAAGCTGGTGCCGGGTGCGGTGAAGGACATCAAGGTGACCTACCGTCTGCCGATTACCGGCCCGAGCAACTTCGTGCTGATCGTCAATGGCAAGGAGTTCGCGCTGTCTCAGGAATATCCGACCAAGCCGCAAGGCACGTTCTGATTGGTTCTGCCTGAGTGAAACAGGGTGGCTGCGGCCACCCTGTTTTTTTGTGCCGCGACAAAATTCATGCGCGCAGCAGGCTGCTTAGGCGATGCACCAGTCCAGCAAAGACAGCCAGCCAGACCGCGCAGGCAATCCAGATCATCAATGTTGCAATCAGCTGCAGTGGCGGAAACTCGGCGGCGAGCCCGAGGCGCGCGCTGGCAACTGCGTACATGCCCAGTGGGAAGACAAAGCTCCACAATACGGGTTCGTAGGCCAGCGGCAGCCGCTTCGCAACATGCTTCCACACGGCAAACAGCAGCAGCATGGGAAGCCACCATGTCGCCCAGGCCCAGCACATCATCGTCACCCCATTGATGAAGGCGTGCTGTTCACGCAAGAAGGGCAAGCCAGCCGGTACCTGCAGCAGACTGGTGCCGGCATTGGCACTGATGGCGGCCGCACCCATGATCACGCCGAACAGCGGCGACACATCCTGCGGCTGCAGGGTCAGAAAGAAAATGCGATAGCAGAACAGCGTGACAAATATCCCGTAAAACACCAGGCCCAGCCCCCACAGCATGTGTATTTCGACCAGCATGAAATTGGCCCACTGCCCGAGATCGGGGGCGATGCGCGCGCCCAGCAGTACCAGCGACTGGGTGCCGACGATGGTGATCAGCCAGCCGCCATGCACGATGTTCACATTATGTTCGTGGCTGACGAAGGTGAGCACGCTGAAGGCGAGGTACAGCAGCGAACACCAGACGACAAACGCCATTGTCCAGCAACCGAGCGCCAGCGATGTGTGCCCGCGGGCATGCAGCAGGATACCGACGATGTCGGTGGTGGCCACCAGCGTGAAATAGCCGAATACCAGGCGCGGGTTCAGCAGGTCCTGTCTCACGGCCGGCAGGTGGCGCAGCAGTCTTAGCACTATCAGTGCCAGCAGGGTGCACCCGCTGCAGAGGGTAAAGAAGTAGAACAGCTCGGCAAGCAATGGCTGACCCAGGGTAGTAAAACCGCTAGAGAGAATGCCGCTGGCCATGACGATTGCGAAATTGCCCGGGTGCAAGTTGCGCAGTGAGTACTTGCTGGCGTGCTCTGTCTGTTGCGTATGGAGGGTATGCTCGGAAAAGTCCATTTGCACTTGGCTTGTATGGTTATGGGGTTGCGGGTATTCGGGGTTTCGATGAGTGGCTCGCGGCCGGAATCAGGACGGTGTGCGCAGCCTGGCGCGAATCGGCAGCCCCGTCGCAGCGGATTGGCTGTTTCCGCTCAGAACCATGCGCCGCCGTGTGCGCCGATTATGCCGCCAGCCATGGTCAGCAGGGCAAGCGCCAGCAGGGCATAATGTAGGCGCTGCAACAGCTGCAAGGTGCCGGCCGGATCGTGACGGGCGCGTTCCTGCAATCTGCCATGCAGTACGATGGGTTCCAGCACGAACAGCATCAGCGTAAAAATCGCCCAGGTTGCCAGCATGGCCCATAGCCACCAGGTATCCCGCAGGCGTGCCCAGCTGTCGCTGAGCCAGAGCATGGCCATTCCGGAAACGAATGCCAGCTGCGTCGTGATGCGCGCCTGGCAGGCGAAGCGGCGCTCAAGTGCATCAAATGCGGCATAATCACAACCTTGCCTGCGCAGAGCAGGGAGCAGTACTGTGGTGACGAAAGCTACCCCGCCGATCCAGAAGACCACCGCCAGCACGTGCAGGCCGCGCCAGAGGGCATGAGCATTCCAATCCATGTGTTTCTCCGAATGTTTCCCGCCAGCAGGGCTGGGCGTGAACCGCTGGCAGCGGGTATCCAGCCTGTAACTGGTCACCGACTGACCGGCGGCATCTGCCAAGAGTGGCTGAAAGTTTCATTTAAAGTACGATATTTAACTGCAGTTTCGCAACGAGTCCTGCCATGCGTCTGAATGCCTTTACTGATTACTCCCTGCGCACGCTGATCTATCTGGCTGTTCAGCCGGAAGGCCTGGCGACCCGCGCGCAGATTGCTGCAGCCTATGGCGTGTCGGATAACCATCTGATGAAGGTCGTGCACTTTCTGGGCAAGGCCGGCCTGATCGAGACGCTTCGCGGACGGGGAGGCGGCATCAGGCTGGGACGTCCGGCGGCTGACATCCGCATTGGTGCGCTGGTGCGTCTGTGCGAGGACGACGCACCCATTGTCGAATGTTTCGAAGAGGGCGGTGGCGGCTGCCGTATCGACGGTATGTGCGTGCTCAAGCGCGCACTGTATGAGGCTCGCGAAGCCATGTACGCCGCACTGGACCGCTACACGCTGGCCGATCTGATTCTCAACCGTGACGCGCTGGCTGGCCAGCTTGGCGTGATTGCCCTAGTACGGGCTGACTGAGGCTGTACCTCGCTCCTGCTTAAATACACTTCCGGGTATTTGCTTGTGGCTGATTTTTAATAGGAGCTCTAGGCATATACCCAGCCATGATCTGCTTCCAGGGACGTTTTCCGCGCTGAGTCTTGCCGCCGCGCCGGCAGCGCGGGGCATCATCAGTGACTGCCGCTTTGCTCGCCCGCACGCCTTGCCTGTTCCTGCAAGACCATGAACAGCTCGCGCTCTTCAAAGCGTACATGCGCAGCCAGCGTCTCGCCGAATTCCGCTAACGCAGCCAGTTCACCCTGCTGTAACCGGTGCATCAGGGCGCGCAAGCGTGCGTGCTCGCCGGCAAAGCGGGCGGCCAGCACTGGCAGTGCGGCCAACGCCGGGGCGAACTGGATTTCTTCGGCGGCAAAGTGGCTTTCCAGTTCGGCCAGAAATGCCGGTGTCGGCATCAGTGCGGCCCGTTCGTGCTCTGCCGCGTGCTGGATACGCTTGGCCAGCACCAGTGCCGGGTGGTGTTCACGCGAGAACTGAATCAGCGCCGGGCTACGTTTCATGGCTTTCTCCTGCCTTGTTGCGACTTTTAATGTGCAAGTATTTTACATATTTAAAGCGCGCGTTCATAATGTGCAAACAAAATACATTTTATTGTCAAGGAGAGTGCAATGGGCGCATTGAGCAGAAGGTGGCGCGGCTTGCTGGCCGTGTTCGTGCTGTCGTTTGCCGTGCTGGGCTGGATCGGGCGCGAGATCTATCTCGCCAAGCCGCCAATCCCGGCGCGGGTCATCAGCAGCAGCGGGCAAGTGCTGTACAGCGGCGAACAGATTCGGCAGGGGCAGTCGGCCTGGCAGGCGGCGGGTGGCCAGCAGGTCGGTTCGGTCTGGGGGCATGGCAGCTATGTGGCGCCGGACTGGTCGGCCGACTGGCTGCATCGTGAAATTGTCGGTTTGCAGGAGGTGCTGGCGCAAAAGCAGTTCGGCCGTGGCTTTGCGGCGCTGAATGCCGCTGAGCAGGCGGCGATCACCGCGCAGGTGAAAGCCGAAATGCGCCGCAATGCCTATGATCCGGCGACCGATACGCTGACCGTCAGCGCCGAGCGTGCGCAGGTGATTGCGCTGCTGGCGCGGCATTATTCCGGCCTGTTCGGTACTGATACGGCACTCAATACGCTGCGCGAAAACTACGCGATGGTGCCGGGTAGCATCCGTGATGCGGATGACCTCAAGGCCTTGCCGGCGTTCTTCTTCTGGTCGTCGTGGTCGGCCGCTACTGATCGGCCGGGCGAGACCAATCTCAGCTACACCAGTAACTGGCCGCACGAGCCACTGATCGGCAATACGCCGACGGCGGGGGCCGGCATGTGGTCTGTTGCGAGTGTGATTCTGCTGATCGCCGGCATCGCCGCGATGATCTGGTACCACAACGCGCACAAGGACGAGGGCGACCCGGTTGCCCCGAAAGCCGATCCGCTGTTCAAGCTCAAGCCCACCGGCTCGATGCTGGCCACGCGCAAGTATTTCTTTGTGGTGATCGCGCTGATCCTGCTGCAGGTGGTGATGGGCATCGTTTCCGCGCATTACTCGGTGGAAGGGCAGAGTTTCTTCGGTCTGCCGCTGGCGGAAATCCTGCCGTTTGTCGCCAGTCGCACGATGCACACCCAGCTGGGCGTGTTGTGGATTGCCACTGCCTGGCTGGCAACCGGGCTGTATATCTCGCCCGCGCTGTCCGGCCATGAACCAAAGCTGCAAAAGCTGGGCGTGAATGTGCTGTTCTGGGCGCTGATCGTTGTTGCACTGGGATCGCTGTTGTGTGGCTGGGTGGGTACGCAAGAGCGCCTAGGTACAAGTTTTGCCTTCTGGCTGGGCAATCAGGGGCTGGAATTCACCAGCATGGGGCGCATCTGGCAGATTGGTCTGTTTATCGGCCTCTTGCTATGGCTGCTGCTGATGGGCCGTGCGCTGTGGCCGGCGTTGAAACAGCCGGGTGAAAGCCGTGGCCTGATCGCGATGGTGTTCCTCTCGGCAATGTGCATCGGGCTGTTTTATGCCAGTTCGCTGATGTGGGGCCAGCGCAGTCACTATTCGATGATCGAATACTGGCGCTGGTGGCTGGTGCACCTGTGGGTGGAAGGTTTCTTCGAAGTGTTCGCCACTGCGGTGATCGCACTGATTTTCAGCCGTCTGGGGCTGATCCGCTCGTCCACCGCCAATGTGGCGATCGTGCTGGAAACCATTGTCTTCCTGTTCGGCGGCATTCTTGGCACCTTGCACCACCTGTACTTCACCGGTACGCCGACGGCGGTGATTGCGATTGGCGCGGTGTTCTCCGCGCTGGAAGTGGTGCCGCTGACGCTGATCGGCTTTGATGCCGTGGCGATGTATCGCCGTAGCAAGGCTGCGCCGTGGGTGGCGGCGTACCGCTGGCCGATCCTGTGCTTTGTCGCAGTGGGTTTCTGGAACATGGTCGGCGCCGGCTTGCTGGGCTTTGCGATCAATCCGCCGATTGCCCTGTACTACGTGCAGGGGCTCAACATGACCCCGGCGCACGGCCATGCCGCGTTGTTTGGCGTGTACGGCATGCTCGGCATCGGCCTGATGCTGTTCTGCCTGCGAGGCCTCTATCCGCGCGAAAACTGGCAGGACAAGCCACTGGCGATTGCCTTCTGGAGCCTGAATATCGGTCTGGCGATGATGGTATTCATGTCGCTGCTGCCGGCCGGCATTTACCAGGCCTATCACAGCGTCACCAGCGGGCTGTGGCTGGCGCGCTCGGCCGAAATCGTTCAGTCGCCGGTGATGCACGCTTTCGTCTGGCTGCGCGTGCCGGGTGACATCGTGTTCTCGGTCGGCGTGCTGTTCCTGGCGCTGTTTGCCTGGCGCCTGCTGCTGGGTGCGCGTCGCCGCGCAGCTGAGCTTGCCGCCGCCCGCGCCTGATCAATTCATCCATTTTTCGGCAGGCCTGCGGGCCTGCCCTGCAAACCCCAGGAGAAATACCATGGCCCATGATTGTTCCATTCCCGTCATCCAGGACGGTACCTACGCCTTCGATGCACGCGGCATCGCCCGCCGTTTCCGCCACGCGGCGATTTTTGGCGCGCTCAACGCCTTGCAGCCTGGCGAAACCATGCGTTTCTGCAATGATCACGACCCGCTGCCACTGCTGGCGCAGATCGAGCAATTCTTCGGCGCGCGCGTGCGCATCGAATACGTGCAGCGCGAGCCGGGCGAGATCGTGATCGATTTCCGCATCATGGCGGCAGCTTGACTGGATTGAGGGGATGAATTCGATGAATGCAGGGAATCAAGAGTTTAAACTGGATGCGGCAGAGGCCATCGGCCAGATTGCCGTGGCGCTGCCCGGGGCTACCGGGATTTTCCGGCGACTGAAGCTCGACTACTGCTGTGGCGGCCAGATCAGCCTGCAGCAGGCCGCTGCCGACAAGGGTCTGGATGTGCAGACCATTCTCGCCGAGTTGGCCACGCTGCAGCGCAGTGATGCCACGCCACAATTCGCCAGTGCGGCCGAGCTGATCGACCACATTCTGCTGCGCTTTCACGAGGTGCACCGCGCCCAGCTTCCCGAGCTGATCGCCATGGCCAAGCGCGTCGAAGCCGTGCATCGCGATCATCCGGAAACGCCGGCCGGGCTGGCGGCGCTGTTGGTGGAGATTGAAGGCGAGCTTCTCGAACACATGCAAAAGGAGGAACAGGTGCTGTTCCCGATGCTGAAATCGGGCGGGAATCCTTTTGTCGTGCATCCGATCGGCATGATGCGCAGCGAGCACGTCGAACACGGCGCGAATCTGGACAAACTGGCCGCGCTGACCCATGACATGACGCCACCCGCCGATGCGTGCACCACCTGGCGCGCACTCTATGCGGGCCTGCGGCAGCTGGCGGATGATCTTGTCAGCCACATCCATCTGGAAAACAACGTGCTGTTCCCGCAGTTTGAAGCTGCAGCCACGGGTTTAGGCTGCGGGCCCGGTGGCTGTGCGTGCAGTGGCGCCTGATCTGCAGACGGTTGCGGGCTGGTGACAGAAGGGCTGTTAACACGCGAACTGGCCGGATGCGCACAGCCTGTCCTGTATGGACAGGCTGTGCTGCTTACAGGCTTGCGCCAGCGCGCAGCGTGTCGAGAGATCCGGAGGGGGGGGGCTGCGCAGCATTAATACATAAATGGGTATGTCAATGAATGTGTTTTCTGAAATAGACTCTGTGGCTATACCCTGTTATTTCTCGCGCTGGCGTAGTGCGCGATCCGGCAGGGTGAATGGCATATCATCCGAAAGGACTAGTTCCTCCTAGCCCGTCGATGAGCTGGCCATGCTGCCATTGGCGAATGTAGCGCTGGCGGCCACAGGCGTAGCCTGACAGGTGTGCAAAAAACGCCTGAACGGCCCTTGTGGAGGCTCCATGAGTCATTTTCTTGATCGTCTGAAATTCCTCTCCCGCACGGTCGATACCTTTGCCGATGGCCATGGTGCCGTCGTTGCGGAAGATCGCCAGTGGGAAAACGCTTACCGTGCGCGCTGGCAGCAGGACAAAGTGGTTCGCTCCACGCACGGGGTGAACTGTACCGGATCGTGCAGCTGGCGCGTGTTCGTGAAGAACGGCCTGATTACCTGGGAACTGCAGCAGACCGACTACCCGCGCACCCGCCCGGATCTGCCCAACCACGAGCCGCGCGGCTGTCCGCGTGGCGCGTCGTATTCCTGGTATGTGTATTCCGCCCAGCGCGTGAAATATCCGCTGATCCGCGGCAAGCTGGTGGAAATGTGGCGCGAAGCGCGCCAGACCATGGATCCGCTTACCGCCTGGGAATACATCAGCCAGAATCCGGAGCGCGCCAAGGCCTACAAATCCATCCGTGGCCAGGGCGGTTTCGTTCGCGCGGACTGGGATACCGCCACCGAGATCATCGCGGCGGCCAATGCCTACACGATCAAGGAATACGGCCCGGACCGCATTATCGGCTTCTCGCCGATTCCGGCGATGTCGATGGTGTCCTACGCGGCCGGCAGCCGCTACCTCAGCCTGATCGGTGGCGTGTGCATGTCGTTCTACGACTGGTATTGCGATTTGCCGCCGGCGTCACCACAAGTCTGGGGCGAGCAGACCGACGTTCCCGAATCGGCTGACTGGTACAACTCGACCTACCTGATGGTGTGGGGCTCGAACGTGCCGATGACGCGCACCCCCGATGCCCACTTCTACACCGAAGTGCGCTACAAGGGCACCAAGACCGTCGCCGTATCGTCCGATTTCGGTGAAATGGCCAAGTTCGGCGACATCTGGCTGGCCCCGAAGCAGGGTACCGATGCCGCACTGGCGATGGCGATGGGCCATGTGGTGCTCAACGAATTCCACAAGACGGGCAAGAGCGAGTACTTCAAGGCCTACGGCAAGCAGTACACCGATTTCCCGATGCTGGTCATGCTGAAAGACAACGGCCAGGGGCTGGTTGGCGACCATTACCTGCGCGCCTCGCACCTGTCCGGTCACGACGATGCGAATAATCCCGACTGGAAAACGCTGCTGATCGACGAGAAGACCGGCGACATCGTTGTTCCAAATGGAACAGTCGGTCTGCGCTGGGGCGAGCAGGGTGGCAATGTTGGCAAGTGGAATCTGGAACTGAAAGCTGCCGATGGCCGCGAAATTGATCCGCTGCTCTCGCTCAAAGACAAGAGCGACGAGATTGTCAGCGTCGGCTTCCCGTACTTCGGTGGCGAACACAATGACGTGCTGCACCGCAATGTTCCGGCCAAGCGCATTACGCTGAAAGACGGTTCATCGGTTTTGGTGGCGACCGTGTATGACCTGATGCTGGCCAACTACGGCGTGGACAATGGCCACGGTGGTGGCAATGTGGCCACGTCCTACGATCAGGACATCCCCTACACCCCGAAGTGGCAGGAAAAGCACACCGGCGTGAAGGGTATCGACGTGGAAACCGTCGCGCGCGAATTTGCCGACAACGCTGACAAGACGCACGGCAAGAGCATGGTGATCGTCGGTGCGGCGCTGAACCACTGGTACCACATGGACATGACCTATCGCGGCATCATCAACCTGCTGATGATGTGCGGCTGCGTCGGCCAGAGCGGTGGCGGCTGGGCGCACTACGTGGGCCAGGAAAAGCTGCGCCCGCAACAGGGCTGGGTGCCGCTGGCCTTTGCGACCGACTGGAACCGCCCGCCGCGCCACATGAACTCCACCAGCTTCTTCTACAACCACACCAGCCAGTGGCGCCATGAAAAGCTGGGCGTGAACGAAATTCTCAGCCCGACCGCGCAGGCCGCCAAGTTCAAGGACATGGCGCTGCTGGATTTCAACGCCAAATCCGAGCGCATGGGCTGGCTGCCATCCGCACCGCAGCTGGAAACCAACCCGCTGGAAGTGACCCGAGCGGCCGCGGCTGCCGGCAAGGATCCGGTGGCCTACGCCGTCGAGAATCTGAAGGCCGGCACCTTGAACATGTCCTGTGATGATCCGGACAATCCGCGCAACTTCCCGCGCAATATGTTTGTGTGGCGTTCCAATATTCTGGGTTCTTCCGGCAAGGGGCACGAGTATTTCCTCAAGTACCTGCTGGGCACGCAGAACGCGCTGTTCGACAACGAGGCCGACGGCATCAAGCCGACTGAAGTGAAGGTGCGCCCGGCTGCGGAGGGCAAGCTCGACCTGCTGACCGTGCTGGATTTCCGCATGAGCACCACCTGTCTCTACGCTGACATCGTGCTGCCGACCGCGACCTGGTACGAAAAGGACGACCTGAACACGTCCGACATGCACCCCTTCATCCACCCGTTGTCCGAAGCCGTGCAGCCGCTGTGGCAGGCCAAGAGCGACTGGGAAATCTACAAGCTGATTGCCAAGCGCCTCACGGAAATCGGCGGGCCGGTGCTGGGCACGCAGAAGGATCTGGTGCTGGTGCCGCTGCTGCACGACACCCCGGGGGAACTGGGCCAGCCGCTGGAGCCGAAGGACTGGAAAAAGGGCGAATGCGACCTGCTGCCGGGCAAAACCGCGCCGAATATGGTGGTGGTCGAGCGCGACTACACCCGCATTCACGAAAAATTCACCTCGATCGGCCCGCTGCTGGAAAAGGCCGGCAACGGCGGCAAGGGGATTGCGTGGAAAACCGAGCACGAGGTGCATGAACTCGCCGGACTGAACGGCAAGGCGGCCAACGGCCAGCCCAGGCTGGAAAGCGCGATCGATGCCGCGGAAATGATCCTGACGCTGGCGCCGGAAACCAACGGCCACGTTGCCGTGAAGGCCTGGGATGCGCTCTCGAAGATCACCGGGCGCGATCACAAGCATCTGGCAATTCCGCGCGAGCACGACAAGATCAGGTTCAGGGATGTGCAGGCGCAGCCGCGCAAGATCATCTCCAGCCCGACCTGGTCCGGTCTGGAAAGCGAAGAGGTCAGCTACAACGCCGGTTATACCAATGTGCACGAGCTGATTCCCTGGCGCACGCTCACTGGCCGCCAGCAGTTCTATCAGGACCACCGCTGGATGATCGACTTTGGCGAAGGTTTCACCGTCTACAAGCCGCACGTCGATCTGAAGACCACTGACGCGATGCTGAACAAGCTGCCCAACGGCAATCCGGAGCTGGTGCTCAATTTCATCACACCGCACCAGAAGTGGGGTATTCACTCCACCTACTCGGACAACCTGCGCATGTTGACGCTCAGCCGTGGTGGCCCGCACGTGTGGCTTTCCGAGGCGGATGCGAAGAAGGCCGGCATTGTCGACAACGACTGGATCGAGGTCTTCAACGTCAACGGTACGCTGACCGCCCGTGCGGTGGTGAGCCAGCGCGTTCCCGACGGCATGACGCTGATGTATCACGCCCAGGAAAAGATCGTGAATGTGCCGGGCGCCGAAACCAGCAAGAAGCGTGGCGGCATCCACAACTCGGTCACCCGTGCGGTCACCAAGCCCACGCACATGATCGGCGGTTATGCGCAGCAGGCTTACGGCTTCAACTACTACGGCACGGTGGGCAGCAATCGTGATGAGTTTGTCATCGTGCGCAAGATGAAGAACGTCGAGTGGCTGGATCAGCCGCTGAACAAGACCGAGGCCTGAGGAGAAAACCATGAAAATTCGTGCACAAGTGGCGATGGTGCTCAACCTCGACAAATGCATCGGCTGCCACACCTGTTCGATCACCTGCAAGAACGTCTGGACCAGCCGTGACGGCGTCGAATACGCCTGGTTCAACAACGTCGAAACCAAGCCGGGCATCGGCTATCCGAAGGAATGGGAAAACCAGGAAAAATGGAAGGGCGGCTGGCAGCGCAACAGTGCCGGCAAGCTCGAACCGCGCCAGGGCGGCAAGCTGCGCATTCTGGCCAACATCTTCGGTAACCCGAACCTGCCGGAAATCGACGATTACTACGAGCCGTTCACCTACGACTACGAGCACCTGCAGAATGCCCCGCTGATGCAGACCCCGCCGACGGCGCGTCCGGTCTCGGTGATTACCGGCCAGAAGATGGACAAGATCGAGTGGGGCCCGAACTGGGAAGACGATCTGGGCGGCGAATTCAGCAAGCGCAGCAAGGACCAGCTGTTCAAGGATGTCGAGAAGGAGATGTACTCGACGTTTGAGAACACCTTCATGATGTACCTGCCGCGTCTGTGCGAACACTGCCTGAATCCGGCCTGTGTGGCGTCCTGCCCGTCGGGCTCGATCTACAAGCGCGAGGACGACGGTATCGTGCTGGTGGATCAGGACAAGTGCCGCGGCTGGCGGATGTGCATCTCCGGCTGCCCGTACAAGAAGATCTACTACAACTGGGAGTCGGGCAAGGCCGAGAAGTGCACCTTCTGCTACCCGCGCATCGAAGGCGGCCAGCCGACCGTGTGTTCCGAATCCTGTGTGGGCCGTATCCGCTATCTGGGCGTGCTGCTGTACGACGCCGACCAGATCGAGACGGCGGCGAGTGTGGCCAACGAAGAAAACCTGTACAACGCGCAGCTCAAGGTCTTCCTCGACCCGAACCTGCCGTCCGTGATCGAGGAAGCCCGCAAGCAGGGCATTCCGGAATCGTGGCTGGAATCCGCACGCAAGTCGCCGGTGTACAAGATGGCCGTGGAATGGAAGATCGCCTTCCCGCTGCACCCGGAATACCGCACGCTGCCGATGGTGTGGTACATCCCGCCGCTGTCGCCGATTCAGGCGGCCGCCGAGCGCGGCGTGCTGGGCCGCAACGGCATCCTGCCGGACGTGTCCGAAATGCGCATTCCGGTGAAGTACCTGGCCAACCTTCTGACTGCCGGCGACGAAAAGCCGGTACTGGCGGCGCTCGACAAGATGCTGGCCATGCGTGCCTACATGCGCGGCGTGAGCGTGGACAAGACCGAAAATCTGGAGGTGCTGAAACAGGTGGGATTGACCCAGGCGCAGGTCGAAGAGATGTACCAGATCATGGCGATTGCGAATTACGAAGACCGCTTCGTGATACCAAGCAGCCACAAGGAAATGGTCGAGGACAGCTTCAACGACAAGGCCAGCTGTGGCTTCACCTTTGGCAACGGCTGCTCGGGCGGGGTGTCCAGCGGCACGCTGTTCGGCAAGAAGAAGGAAGGCTCGATCATCTTTGTCGACATGCCGAAGTCCCGCAAGAAAGCGGCTCAGGCCGAGTAAGGAGGGGTATCGATGAAACACTTCCAGATTCTGTCGGCTCTGCTGCAATACCCGGAGGAGGTATTGATCGAGGCGCTGCCGGAAATCTGCCAGGAGCTCGAAGACGCACCGGCCGGCATGGCCGGTGTGCTGGAGCCGCTGGTGGATTTTCTTGCCAGCCAGCCGCTGATCAGCCTGCAGGAAAGCTACGTCAACACCTTTGATCGCAGCCGCAGTCACAGCCTGCACCTGTTCGAGCATGTGTACGGCGAAAGCCGCGACCGGGGCCCGGCGATGGTGAGCCTGATGCAGGAATACACCGATCGCGGTTTCTTTATCGCGGCCGACGAGCTGCCGGATTACCTGCCGCTGTTCCTGGAGTTTCTGGGGCAGGTCGATGCGGCCACGGCGGAGGAATTCCTTGGCGAATCGATCCACGTGATTGCCCGCATCGGCGAAAAGCTGCAGGAATCGGGCAGCCCGTATGCCTGTGTGTTCGATGTGTTGCGCAGTCTGACCGACGTTGCGCCGCTGCCGCTGGCCGAACCGCCAGTCCGTGACATGGACGAAGTCATGGAGCAGTTCGGTGCCGGCTTTGACGGCATCGAGCCGCTGCTGCAATTGTCGAAGCCAGGCAGCGCTTGTGGCGGCAATACGCAAACCATCCAGTTCCATCCGCGCAGCAATACCGCTGTGCAGCAAGGAGTATAACGATGAGCTATCTCGACCAATTCCTGTTCGGGATTTACCCGTACATCGCGCTGGCGATTTTCCTGTTCGGCTCGCTGGTGCGCTTCGAGCGCGAACAGTACACCTGGAAGGCCGATTCCACCCAGTTGCTGCACCGTGGTGCGCTGATCACGGGCTCGCGCCTGTTCCACTTCGGCGTGATCGGCGTGTTCCTCGGTCACCTGGGTGGGCTGCTGACGCCCCTGTCGGTGTGGCATGCGCTGGGCGTGGCACCGGAAGCCAAGCAGATTCTGGCAATAGCTGCTGGTGGCATTCTGGGCGGCATCGGCCTGCTCGGCTTGCTGATCCTGCTGCATCGTCGCCTCAGCAATGAGCGCCTCGCTGCCGTGACGCCGCTGCGCGACAAGGTGCTGCTGTCCTGGCTGCTGGTGACCTTGGGTCTGGGGCTGGCGACCATTCCGGTGTCGATGGGGCATATGGATGGCCAGATGATGATGCTGTTCATGGAGTGGGCGCAGCGCATCGTGACCTTCCGCGGTGATGCGGCCAGCTTTGTCGCCGGAGCGCCGCTGGTGTTCAAGCTGCACATCTTCTTCGGGCTCTCCTTCTTCATCATCTTCCCGTTCACCCGCATGGTGCACGCGTGGAGCGGCTTCGGCAGCGTCGGCTATATCACTCGCGCCTGGCAGCTGGTACGCCCGCGCTGACACAAACCGGCACCGGGGTGTTTGCCCCGGTGCTGAACAACGCCCGGGTGCCGGTCCTGTCGCGGTCGTGCAGTTTGCCGATTGCCACCGCGACCTGACCGGCATCCCGGCGTTTCTGCATTCAAAGGAGAGTCGCATGGCCATTCTGGTAAACGGTGTGGAAATCACCGACGCAATGATCGAGGCCGAGCTGCCACACCATCAGCAGGCGGCCAAACCGCTGGATGCCGCCGTGCAGGAGCTGATCCTGCGCGAAGTGCTGCAGCAGGAAGCCGCCAGCCAGGGCTTTGCCGGCGAAGACGCCATTGCCGATCTGCTGGACAGCGCCATTCGCATCCCTGCCGCTGATGACGCGGCCTGCCGCCAGTGGTACGAGCAGCATCCGCAGGCCTTTGTGCATGGCGAGCTGGCTGCGGCCAGCCATATCTTGTTCCAGGTGACCGACAGCGTGCCACTGGATCTGTTGCGTGCGAAGGCCCAAGGGGTATTGGCCGAGTTGCAAGAAAAGCCGGAGCTTTTCGGGCAATACGCCAGGCAGTATTCCAACTGCCCCTCCAGTGACGTGGACGGTAGTCTGGGGCAGTTCGGCCGCGGGCAGATGGTGCCCGAATTCGAGAAAGTCGTCTTTGCGCTGGAGGAGGGCACGATTGCGCCAAGACTGGTGGAAACGCGCTTCGGCCTGCACATCGTGCGCTGCGAACGCAAGGTAGCCGGCATTCGCGCGCCCTTCGCAGCGGTGCAGCAGCGCATTGCCGACTACCTCAGCGATGCGGCCACCCGGCAAGCCATGAATCACTATCTGCAGCAGCTGGCTGGCAAGGCCAGAATCGAAGGCTTCGAGCTGGCCGTGCCGGCATCACCGTTGCTGCAATAGGCAGGGCCCGGCCATGCTTCAGCCGTTCGCCCGACCGTTCAGCGCGCCGCACCGCCTGGGTTTTCTTTGTGGTGGCGCGGTACTGCTGACCGGTTTTCTGCTATGGGGGATCGAGCTGCTGCTGCGCGAGGGCGGTGTGCTGCTGCCGGGTATTCCGCCGCTGTTCTGGCATGGCTATGTGATGCTGTATGGCTTCTTTCCGCTGTTCATGCTGGGTTTCATCTACACGGCGGGGCCGCGCTGGCTGAATGTCACCGTGCCGCCGCGCCGCCATTACGCACCGGTGGTGCTGCTGTATGCCACGGGCAGCGTGCTGGCCTTGCTGGCGCGCGCCTTGCCCTGGCTGCTGCTGCCGGCACTGCTGTTGCATCTGGCCGGCTGGACGCTGGCCTGCCTGATCTGGTTTCGCCTGATCGCCCGCAGCCCGGCCGCCGACAAACTGCATGCGCGGCTGGTGGCGCTGGCCTTCCAGCTGGGGCTGGCGGGGCTGGCCGCACTGCTGCTGTGGGCGCTGAACGGCGACGCCGAGCTGTGGTTGCACGGAGTACAGCTGGGCGTGTGGGGATTGCTGCTGCCGGTGTTTCTGACCATCTGCCACCGCATGCTGCCGTTTTTCAGCGGCAATGTGCTGCAACCCTACCTGCCGTGGCGTCCAGACTGGCTCTTGTATACCTGGGTGGGGTGTTGCTTGCTAGATCTTTTCCTTGAATGGCTGCAGCTCAATACCCTGATTATTGATCTGCCATTTGCTGCCTTACTGCTGTACACCTCCTGGCGCTGGCAGCTGCGGCGTGCGTTCGCGGTGAAGCTGCTGGTGATGTTGCACGCGGCCTTTGCCTGGGCCGGACTCGCACTGCTGCTCTTCAGCATCAGCGAACTGCTGGGGCTGGCCGGGCGTGCGGGGCTGGGGCTGGCGCCGCTGCATGCCCTGACGCTGGGCTTTTTCTGCACCATGCTGCTGGGTTTTGTCACCCGGGTGACGCTGGGGCATTCGGGGCGGCCACTGATTGCGGGCGGGCTGGCATGGACTTGCTACTGGCTGATGCATGGGGTGGCGCTGACCCGGGTCGTGGGCGAGATCGTGCCGGTATTCGGCCACTATGGCTATCTGCTGGCGATGGGCATGGCGCTCGTGGCGCTGGCGCTATGGGGGCGCGTCTACCTGCCGATGTACTGGCAGGCCCGCATAGATGGGCAGGCCGACTAGCGCTGGCTGCCGGTTTCGCTGGCGCTGCCTGCAGGCAGCTTGAGCCCCACGCTTGTGATCTGCCCCTGCTCGATGGCGTGTACAGTGAGCCATACGCGCCCCAGCGCAATCTGATCGCCGACCACCGCCGGGCGATGCAGTGCGTGCCGGATCCACTCAGCCAATGTCTGGTCTTCGGGGCCGGGCAGGCTGCAGCCACAGAACAGCGACACCTCGCCGAGTTCCGCATCACCATGCAGATAGAATTCGCCAAAGAACCGGGTCGCCGGCAGCGTGGCTTCGCTGTGGGACGCGGCAAAATGGTCGCCCAGCTCGGCCATGTCGGCGTCCGCCGCGGCCAGCAGTACCAGATCGCCGGGGCGAAAGCGCAGTCCCGCTTCACGATGCAGCAGCATGCCCTGGCGCCAGACCCCCAGCACCTCGACCACCCCGTGCCTGATTGGCAGCTCGGTACTGGCGACATCGACCACATCGGCATGTTCTGCGACCCGGTATTGCAGCAACTGCCAGTCCTGCGTATCGGCGTCATGCAGGCCATGCTGCGAGAGTGGATCAGGATAGCCGGGGATGTCCACTTTCAGTTTGCGCGCCAGCCAGCCCAGCGTGCTGCCCTGAATGAGCAGCGAGCAGACCACCACGGCCAGCGCCGCATCGAACATCAGCAGGGCATGATCAAGCCCTGCCAGCAGCGGGAACACCGCCAGAACGATGGGCACCGCACCGCGCAGCCCCACCCAGCTGATGAAGACCATTTCCCGCCAGCGAAAGCGCAGCCAGGGCAGGCACAGCATCACGCTGAGCGGGCGGGCCACCAGCATCAGGAACAGCGCAATCGGCAACAGCAGCGGCAGCTCGGGCAACAGACGCGACGGCGTGGACAGCAGCCCCAACAAGAGAAACATGCTGGCCTGAGCCAGCCAGGCCATACCGTCCAGCACATGCAAATTGTGATCGCGCGCCTGCATGGGGCGGTTGCCGATCAGCATGCCGGCGCAATACACCGCCAGAAAACCGCTTCCGCCCAGCTTGGCCGTGGCCCCGAACAGTGCCAGTGCACTGCCCAGCAGCAGCAGCGGATGCAGGCTTTCCGGCAGGAGCAGGCGGCGCGTCAAGCGCCAGATCAGCCAGCCTCCGGCGACACCCGCCAGCAGGCCGATGCCGAACTGGCGGATGAACTCCATCACCATCATCCCGACGGTCACTGCACCGCTTTGCACCATGGCAATCAGCATGATGACCAGGAAAATCGCCATCGGATCATTCATGCCCGATTCGATTTCCAGTGTCGCGCCAACCCGTTCGTTGAGCCGGATGCCGGAGCTGCGCAGCAGGGCAAACACTGCTGCCGCATCGGTTGAACCGACAATCGAGCCGATCAGAAAACCATACAGCAGTGGCAATTGCAGAATCCACGCGGCAAATCCGCCGGTAATCCCTGCCGTCAGTGCTACCCCCAGTGTTGCCAGCAGCAGTGCCGGCCTCAGTGCCACGCGGAAGGTGGCAATCTTGGTGCGCAAGCCGCCATCAAACAGAATGACCGCCAGCGCCAGATTGCCGACGGTAAACGAGAGATCGAAATCGTTGAAAATCAGCCCGCCGGGACCGCTGTCGCCGGCAAGCATGCCCACACCCAGAAATACCAGCAGCAGCGGCATCCCCAGCCGCTTGGTCAGCGAGGTTGCCACCATCGCGGTCAGCAGCAGCGCACCGAACAAGAGGGCCAGGGTATTCACATCAGTCATGTGCGCACTCCTTGTGCGGTGCAGGGCAAGGGGAAGGACATGTAGCCATGCCCAGTCGTCTGGACAACCAGAGTGGTAGAAGAGTTTCGCAGGTTCAGGGGATCATCTATGGCTTCTTGGGGGTTACCTATACGATTTGTTGTACCCGAAGGCAGCAATTTCTAAAGCTGTGCTGAGGGGACTGACTGGGTTATATCCCGCTGGCTGAGATGGGTTGAATTCAGCCGTTGTTTTATTGGTTTGTACCGAGATGATCTGGTTGATAACACTCGCATGCGGCCGGCTCCGGCTGCGGGTGGGCGACTTTTCGGGTAACGAACAGATGTCCAGGGGGCGTGGCATCTTTGGACCGGATAGCAGTGCGTGTTAGCGGATTTGCTTGCATGCTGCAAGCCTTAATGAGCTTCACGTTTGCAAGAGGCTACCAACTGTGTGATGATTAGTAGATCGACTAATTAATCTATTAATTATGCGCCCCATCAATCCTGAACGGCAAGCCGAACGTCGCCAGCACATCCTGGCTGCCGCGCTGCGCTGCTTTGCGCAGAAGGGCTTTCACAAGACGCGCACGGCGGATATTTGCGCCGAGGCCGGCATGAGCCCCGGCAACCTGTTTCATTATTTTGCCAGCAAGGAGGCCCTGATCATTGCCCTGGTCGAGGCTGATCAGGCCGAAGTCTGTGCGCGCTTTGCCAGGGCAACGCAAGCCGAGCAGGGTTGGCAAGCGCTGCTGGCTTTACTGGACCACCACCTGGGCCTGTGTGCCGAACCTGTCTACGTCCAGTTGACACTGGACGTGATCGGGGAGGCCGTACGCAATCCAGCCTTGATGGCCTGCGTACAGCGCAGCGAAGCCGAGCGGCGCGAATGTCTGGCACGCCTGTTCGAACGTCATGCGCAGACGGGCGATTTCCAGCTCAGCAGCCCGCCCGGCCAGGTCGCGGACTGGTTTCTGCTGCTGCTCGACGGCGTGCTTGGACGCGCGATGGTGGAAGCAGATTTTGTCCCGGCGCGCTATCGCGCTGATTTGCTGGCCGCGCTGCAGTTGCAGGTGCGGCCACTCACTTCTTGATTCGGGAAACAACCCGCATGAACAAAACGACTTCAGTCCGGGAAAACCATGTTGATGCGCTGCGAGGCTTCGCTTTGCTCGGCATCGTCATTGTCAATAGCGGTGCAATGGCATCGGCCTGGTACGGCAGTGGCGCAATGGCTCCGGCTTTTTCCGCTCCGCTGGATCAATGGGTGCGCGGGCTGATTGCTGCCCTGTTTGAAACCAAGTTCTACCTGCTGTTTTCCTTCCTGTTCGGCTACAGTTTCACCCTGCAAATGGCGTCCGCCGCGCGTGAGGGGGCCGATTTCATGCCCCGTTTCCTGCGCCGCCTGGCCGGGCTTGCGATATTCGGCCTTGTGCACGCCGTGTTCTTGTTTCAGGGCGATATTCTGTTTACCTACTCCCTGCTCGGTGCTGCGCTGCTCTGCCTGCGCGGCATAGCGCCCCGTACTGCGCTGAAGCTCGCTCTGGGCTTGTGGCTGTTTACCATGCTGGCCTGGGCCGCGCTTGCCGCACTGAGCAGCCTGGCCCCGCAAACGATGGATGTCGCCGCCCTCAATGCTCAGGCAAGCGCCGCCACCGCAGCCTATCAGGGGAGCCCGCAGGCCGTGATCGGGCAACACGTGCGCGACATCGAACAGGGCATCGCGCTGGTGTTGCTGCTGATACAGGCACCTTGCGCCTTTGCCTGCTTCCTGCTGGGTTTCGCGGCTGGCCAGTCCGGCTTTCTGAATCGTCTTGCAGCTGATCCGCTTCGTCTGTGCAGGGCGTTCTTCCGGATGCTCGTCCCGGGTTTGCTGGGAGCGCTGGCTTATGTGTACCTGGAGCGCCAGGCGACTACAGAGCATCAAGCCTTGTTTGCCTTGGCCATTGACCTCGCGACAGCACCCTTTCTCAGTGCCGCATGGGCGCTGGCTTTGCTGTGGAGTTTTCACACGGCCCGCGGCGCCCGCCTGGAAGCGGCGCTGGCACCTGCCGGCCGCCATGCCTTGACGCACTACCTCGGACAATCCCTGATCGGCGCGCTGATTTTTACCGGCTGGGGGGCGGGCCAGATCGGTCTCTGGTCACCGCTGGCCATCCTGGCCTTGGCTGGGGCTGTCTGGTTGCTGCAGGTCGTTCTGTCCAGGTTCTGGGTTTCTCGCTTCGCCTATGGCCCTGCGGAGTGGTTGCTGCGCTCGCTGACCCTTTGGCGCAGGCCGCGCTGGCGACTGCAAGCGGCAAGCTGAGACAGCGGCTCCGGCATACCCGCTAACCGGTGTGCCTGCGGCCACCGGAAAGACTCCATGCGGGATGCAGGCGAGCACAAAGCCGATGGCTGCTGGATGGCGGCAAACTGCGCTTACCCATGCACTGGCTCAATGGAGCATCTTCACCATTGCCCATGCGCATCAGTTCTGGACTTCGATACGCCCGTCGCTGACCCGCACGGCATAGCTCGCCACCGAGTAATCGCGGTTTTCCAGGCACAGGCCGTCGCGCAGGCGAAAGCGCTGTTTTTTCAGCGGGCTGGCCACCCACAGCTCGCCCTGATGCTCGCAGATCAGCCCGCGCGAGAGCACGCTGGCCTCGGCAAACGGGTCGATGTTGGCGATGGCGTAGACGGTGTCATCCGCATGCGGGCGGAAGATGGCGATCTGTGCATCGCCCACCAGCGCACACACGCCAGTGCCGGGGACGATGGCCTTGAGTTCACACACGGTGGTCCACATTACACGGTCTCCACGGGTTTGATCGGGATGATCTTGCGTTCTGCCGGGCTGGCCGGGCGGTGCTGAGCGCGTGCCGGAACAAACTGCACATTCGGGTCGTGCGCGGGACTGTTGATGAAGTGGGCAAAGCGGGCGTGCTGGCTTGTGTCTTCGACGGTCGCTTTCCACTCGCATTCGTACTTGGCGCGGACTTCGGCCATGTCGGCTTCCAGTTGTGCCCCCAGCTCGAGCCTGTCGTCCACGATCACTTCGCGCAGGTAGTCGATGCCGCCGTCGAGGCTTTCCAGCCAGGTCGCGGTACGCTGCAGCTTGTCGGCGGTGGTGGCATAGAACATCAGGAAGCGGTCGAGATAGCGCAGCAGCGTGTCGTGGTCGAGATCGCTTGCCAGCAGGTCGGCGTGGCGCGGTTTCATGCCGCCGTTGCCGCCGACAAACAGGTTCCAGCCGGCGTCGGTGGCAATGATGCCGACGTCCTTGCCCTGGGCTTCGGCACATTCGCGGGTGCAGCCGGATACGCCGAATTTCATCTTGTGCGGTGTGCGGATGCCCTTGTAGCGGTGCTCCAGCTCGACGCCCAGGCCAACGCTATCCTGCACGCCAAAGCGGCACCAGGTACTGCCGACGCAGGTTTTCACCATGCGCAGCGACTTGCCGTAGGCCTGTCCGGTTTCAAAGCCGGCGTCGATCAGCCGGCGCCAGATTTCCGGCAGGTCGCCCTTGTGTGCGCCAAACAGACCAATGCGCTGTGCGCCGGTGATCTTGGTATACAGCTGGAAGTCTTTCGCTACCTGGGCTACTGCCAGTAACCCCTCGGGGGTAACCTCACCGCCGGCCATGCGCGGAATCACCGAGTAAGTGCCGTCCTTCTGCATGTTGCCGAGGAACACGTCGTTGGTGTCCTGCAGCGGGGTGTGCTCGGGCTTGAGGATATAGTCGTTGTGTACCGTCGCCAGAATCGACCCCACCGTCGGCTTGCACACCTCGCAGCCATAGCCGTGGCCGTGTTTCGCAATCACTTCGCCGAATGTCTTCAGGCCGCCGACTTTCACCAGGTGGAACAGCTCCTGGCGTGAGTGCGGGAAGTGCTCGCACAGGTGATTTTTCACCTCGATGCCCTGCTTGGCCAGCTCGGCATTGAGCACCTGGGCAATCAGTGGCACGCAGCCGCCGCAGCCGGTGCCGGCACCGGTTTCCGCCTTGATTGCGGCCACCGTATGGCAGCCGGCGGCAACCGCGTCGGCAATGCGCTGTTTGCTCACGTCAAAACAGGAGCAGATTACGGCCGAAGCGGGCAGGGCATCGACGCCCATCGCCGGCTTGGCGCCGGCGTAGGCCGGCAGGATCAGCGTATCCGGGTGTTCGGGCACCGGCAGATCGTTGAGCTTCATCTGCAGCAGTTGGCCGTAGTCGTCCACATCGCCGACCAGCACCGCGCCGATCAGTTTCGTGCCATCGGGCGAGACGACGATTTTCTTGTAGATGCCCGCCTGATCGTCCTGGAAGATGTAGTTGCGGCTGCCCGGCGTTCTGCCGTGCGCGTCGCCGATACTGCCGACCGATACGCCCAGCAGTTTCAGCTTGGCGCTCATGTCCGCGCCGGTGAAGTTCAATTCCTTGCGGCCCAGCAGGTGGTCGGCGGCGACCTGCGCCATCTTGTAGCCCGGCGCCACCAGGCCGAAATACTGGCCGTGCCACGACGCGCATTCACCAATCGCGTAGATGTCCGGATTGCTGGTCACGCACTGGTCGTTGATGACAATGCCGCCACGCTCGGAGACAAACAGCCCGCTGTAGCGCGCCAGCGTGTCCTGCGGCCGGATGCCGGTGGAAAAGACGATCACATCGGTATCCAGCGTGCTGCCGTCGGCAAAGTTCAGCCGGTGCAGGCCGGTGCGCCCGCCGTGCATGGCGATGTTCACCGTATTGCGGCTGGTGTGTACCGATACACCCAGCGAATTGATCTTGCGGCGCAGCATCTCGCCGCCCATGCGATCCAGCTGCTCGGCCATCAGCACCGGCGCATATTCAACCACGTGGGTATCCAGCCCCAGCGCCTTCAGCGCGCCGGCGGCTTCCAGCCCCAGCAGGCCACCGCCGATCACCACACCGCTCTTGCCCTGCTTGGCGGCGGATTCGATGGCGTTCAGGTCTTCGATGGTGCGGTAAACAAAACACTCGTGGTGCGCGCTGCCGGCAATCGGCGGCACCCACGGATACGAGCCGGTGGCCATCACCAGCTTGTCATACGGCAGGATCTTGCCCTTGTTCGAGTGCACCTGTTTTTGCGCGGTATCGATCTGCTTGACCGCCTCGCCGACCAGAACAGAAATGCCGTACTTCTCGAAAAAGCCGGGCTTGACCAGCGACAAGTCTTCGTCGGTGTGGTGCGAGAAATAGGAGGACAGGTGCACGCGGTCGTAGGCGACGCGTGGCTCGGCACAGAAGACGGTAATGTCGAAGGCGGCCGGGTTGCCTTTCTCGCACAGCTCCTCGAGAAAACGCTGGCCGACCATGCCGTTGCCGACGACGATAAGGCGGGTTTTTGCCATGCTGCAGCTCCGCGATGTGAACGCCAAAATAAAAGAATGAACCCATCTTAAAGCCGCGCAGGCGCAGAAAATTGATGCAGACTAAGATTGGCCCGCCACCCCTGCTACGGGTCTAGTCATTTGGAACTAGAGAGCGATTGCCGTCTCCGCCGGGCGGGCTAGGGTGAGCTTGTCGGTATTGGGGAATGGCTGTGGACGGGTATGCGTCTGTAGCAATCAATAGAATTGATCTGCAGGCAGATGGGGTGATGTGTATCTGCCTTGGCCAAGTGTCGCCCTGCAGACAGCCGATGCGATAATGAGGCATCCGGCCTGAATGGGCTCTGGTGAGAGGAGGCACGCTGCTGCGGCAAATACCGCAGTTGTTGAGCCATAGCGCGGCCAGTATTGACCTGAGATTCGGAGAAACGCAGTGGCTTTTGGGCCACCATTTTCCACCGTTTTCGCCTATAATCGCGCCTTTTTCGGCCTTTTCGCCCATTCTTACGCATCATGAATCATCGCCAGCAGAAACTGAAACGCCTCGCCCTGTCCATGCAATCCCGTGGCAGCAAGCCCCTTGCCGCTTCGGTGGTGGTTGCCAAGCCTGTCCTCCAGCCGGCCGTAAAGGTCGAGGCGATTGTCGCCAGTGCCGGGGCCCGCGTGACGACCAGCAAGGATTACGCCGAAGCTGAGGGTATCAGCGTGTCCACCGCGCGCAGCCGACTGGAAAAACTGGTAGCCGCCGGCGAAGCCAGCCGTGCCGACGTGGTGCGCGATGGTGTGCGCTGCATCGAGTACACCCTGCTGGGCTGATTCTGTCCCGCCGCAGCCACAGACCGCCTCATGGGGCGGTTTTTTTGTGCCGCTTGCGGTTGCTGGCTGGCAAAGCGGCGCGTGTTGAGCCATTACTTGAAGTGGGTTGGCATGGGATGGGGTGCGTTCACGATGGCAGAGCAAGGCAAAACCGGTTTGCCCTCGTCCTTTGTGCGGGTCGGGGAGGCGCTGCCGGTCGATGTCTATCACAAGAGCGGCATCCTGCTGCTGAAGAAGGGGCATTTCGTGCTCAGCCCGGAGCAGCGCAGTGTGCTGGTGAATGCCGGGCAGGGGGATGCGGCGGAAGTGGCGGCACTGCTGGAGCAGGACCGCGAGCGGCGCGAGCTGGCCGAGCGTACCCGCCAGCGCCAGCGCGAGGCCGAATCCCGGCCGCCCAATCCCTTGAGCGAGTTTGCCTTTCTGCTGCGGCGCGGCGAGGGGCTGCTGCAGCACGGGCTGGCGCTCCCGGGGCTGGGGCAGGCCCTGCAGGCGCTGACAAATAGCATCATTGCGCTGGCGCACCAGCAGCCTGATGGTGCGCTGGCGGCCCTGCTGCTGGTGCCCGGGCAGCATCCGGCAGCGGATCATGCGGTGCGGGTCGCGTTGCTGCTGGCCCTGCTGGGGCGGCGCCTCGAACTGGATGAGACACGGCTGCACAGCCTGTGTGCGGCCGGCTTGACGATGAATATCGCCATTACGCCACTGCTGGCGCGGCTGGAAGGGCGGGTGGACCAGATGACGCCCTGGCAGCAGGAGGAGATGCTCACACACCCGCTGACCGGCTCGGCCATGTTGCGTGAGGCAGGCATCGATGACGAACTCTGGCACCTGCTGGTGCAGACGCATCACGAGCAATGCGATGGCAGCGGCTTTCCGCAGGGCTTGCATGGCGACGAGGTGCCGGCTCTGGCATCACTGATCGCGCTGGCTGATCGCTACGATGAACGGGTCAGTGTCGGGCAACAGTTGCCGGCACAAGTGCTGGGAGCGCTGTTTCGCGGAGGCGAAGCAGGGGTTGATCCTGCCCAGGTCAGCCTGTTGGTGCGCGAGCTGGGCATTTATCCGCCCGGCAGTTCTGTGCGGCTGGCCAGCGGCGAGCTGGCGGTGGTGACGCAGCGCACCGGGCGCGCGAATGCCCCGAAAGTTGCTGCCTTGCGCAAACAGGATGGCCCGCCCTATGTGCAGCCGCTGCTGCGTGAAACACGGCAATCGGCATGGCAGGTGGTCGAAGCTGTCGCCGCCGCGGAGCTGCGGGTGAAGCCGGGTTTCTTGCTGCCGCTGTGGCAGCGTTGAAGTGTTAGCGCGGCACAGGGGACAAGCGCAGCAGCGCGCCGTCCTCTTCGTCGGTGAGCAGGTAAATCAGCCCGTCCGGCCCAGTACGCACATCGCGGATGCGGCCATAGCGGTTCTGCAGTAATCGCTCTTCATGGATGACCCGATCACCATCGAGCTCCAGTCGCACCAGCATCTGGTATTTCAGTGCGCCGGCAAACAGATTACCCCGCCAGGCCGGAAAGGCGCTGCCTGCGTAAAAGGCCAGCCCGGATGGAGCAATCGAGGGTGTCCACTGGTGGATGGGCTGCTCCATGCCGGCCTTGGTTGTGCCTTCGCCGATCTTGCTGCCGCTGCCGTAATTGGCGCCGTACGTGATCACCGGCCAGCCATAATTGCGGCCGGCGCGCAGGATATTCAGTTCGTCGCCACCCTGTGGCCCGTGCTCGGTTGCCCAGATTTCGCCTGTCTGCGGGTTCAGTGCGGCGCCCTGCATATTGCGGTGCCCCAGGCTGTAAATGGCCGGATGCGCACCTTTGCGACCGGCAAACGGGTTATCGGGTGGATAGCGGCCATCATCCAGCAGTCGAATACTTTTGCCTGCCAGATCGTCCAGCTGCTGAGCGCGCTGCATTTCGCCACGCTCGCCCTGGGCGATGTGCAGGCCGCCTTGCTTATCGAATACCAGTCGCGCTCCGTAATGCACGTCCGAACTGCCTGCGGGTTTCTGGCGATAAATCTGCTGCAGTTGCGTCAGCCGTAGCACACCAGCATCGTCCGTCAGTTTGCCGCGCACGACCTGCGTACTGCTGCCGCGATCTTCGGCACCGGCATAGGCCAGATACACCCAGCCGGTGCGGACAAAATCGGGATGCAGCGCGACATCCAGCAGGCCTCCCTGACCACGGGCGATGACCGCCGGTGTGCCGGCGACCGGCTCTGGCTGCAGCAGGCCGTCACGGCCAAGCAACCGCAGCCGTCCCGGGCGCTCGGTAACGAGCATGCGGCCATCCGGCAGGAAGGCAAGGCTCCAGGGGTGGGTGAGCCCACGGGTGAGCACGCTGACTTCAAAGCGGACTTTCTCGCTTTGCATCACGTCACCAGCACACGCCACGGCGCTGGTCAGCAGGCTTAGCAGGAGCAAGATGTGCGGCATAGCTGCAGTTCCTTGGAAATCAATTCGCAGGCTGCCAGCCAGCCGGCTTCGAGCGCCTGTTTGCCGGCCTGGCTTAAACCGCTACCAAGCTCGAATGTATTGCCCTGCAGCTCAATGAGGATGGCGTGTGGAATGCGGATACCCAGGAGTGTATCTGCATACCACAATAGCTCGGCCGGTGTGGCAGCATGACTGGCCCAGCAGGCTGGCGCTACCGGAGCGAGCAGGCTGCAGCGGCAGGGCTCACTGATGCGAAGACTCGCATCGGCCAGGATCAGCAGGTGGCGGTCGTACAGATCGCAGGCGTGTTCGGGGCTGAGCTGGAAATCCTCAAGCACCTCAACCTGTTCCTGCAGGCCTTGCTTCCCAAGCCAGTCGGCCAGCCGTGCTGCCAGCAAGGGCCCGAGTGCATCGTCGCCGCGCGCCGGGTTGCCATAGCCGAAAAACAGGATGGGCGCGGTCATGGCAGAGCCCGGCTGAACTGGCCGTCGGCATGGCGGATCAGCTGGCTGACGGGCTGGCCGTCGGCGGCCAGCGCTTCGACGATCAGCGGCATCTGCCCCAAGGCATGCGTGGCACACGACAGGCAGGGATCGTAGGCGCGGATGGCGACCTCGATGCGGTTGAGCAGCCCTTCGGTGATGGTGCGCCCGTCGAAATACTGCGCCGCCACGCCGCGCACGGAGTCATTCATGCCGCGGTTGTTGTGTGTGGTCGAGACAATCAGGTTGGCACAGGCAATCGTGTCGTCCTCGGCGAGACGGTAGTGATGGATCAGTGTGCCGCGCGGGGCCTCGATCACGCCGACTCCTTCGCGCAGCGTGTCGGATGACTCGCCCATGACCTCGCTGCCGGTGAGTTCGGGGGCATCCAGCAGCTCGCGGATGGTTTCCGCGCACATCAGCGTATCGATCATTCTTGCCCAGTGCTGTGCCAGCGCCGCCTGAACCGGTTTGCCGCCGCCATAATCGCTGAATTCGCGTCGCGCCGCTTCAGCCAGCGGCGTGGGCAGGACATCGGCATTGTTGATGCGCGCCAGAGGCCCGACGCGGTAATAACCGCCGTCATGCCCGAAGGGCGCGAGGTAGGGGAATTTCATGTACGACCAGGGCTTGACCTCTTCACGGATCAGATCGCTGTAGCGGGCCGGGTCGTGCCCGTCGACGATGAGTCGCCCTTCGGCATCCTTGACCCGCAGGACGCCGTCATACAGCTCGGCGGCCCCATCAGCTGTCACCAGCGACAGAAAGGCCGAGCGGGTGGCCGCGAAGTTGCGGTATTCGGCCTCATTGGCCAGATACTGGTCGCGCGCCAGCTGCAGGCTGGCTGCGCACCAGTCGATGATCGTGTCGATGTCCTGCTGCATGCTGGCACGAGCCGCGAGGCTCAGTGGGTGCAGAAAGCCGCCGGGAGCACTGCCGGTACCATGCACGCGCTTGCCGGTCAGCAGCCGGATGACTTCCTGCCCGTATTTGCGGATGCGGATCCCGCGCAATCCCAGTTCCCTGTTCGTGGCCAGCACGCCGAAGACATTGCGCTGAGCCGGGTCGGCGTCAAAGCCGAACAGCAGGTCGGGGGATGCCAGATGGAAAAAATGCAGCGCATTCGATTGCAGCACCTGTGCGTGATGCAGCAGGCGGCGCAGCGCCTTCGCCGTGGGGGTAATGGCGGAGGAGCCCAGTACAAAGGGATCACAGGCCTTGGAGGCTGCCAGCAGGTGGCTGACCGGGCAGATGCCGCACAGGCGCTGCACCAGTGTCGGCACTTCACGGAATGGCCGCCCCTGGATGAAGCGCTCGAAGCCGCGGAATTCGACAATATGCAGCCGGGCCTGCTGTACGCGGCCGGCATCATCCAGCAGCAGTGTTACCTTGCCGTGCCCCTCGACGCGGGACACGGGTTCGATCACCAGGCGCTGCAAGCCCTCGGGCTGGCTGGCCTGTTCCAGATGCTCGTGCATGGCGCGCCTCCCTTGTCAGTCAAAACGCCGCAGGGCGTACTCCAGTGCCGGTGGCTGCCCCGCGATGATGGCCGTCAGCAGCGCGTGAAATGCAGCTGCCGGTGGCGGACAGCCCGGCAGCACATGATCGATGCGGACGACTTCGTGCAGCGGGTAGACGCGATCCAGCAGCAAGGGCAGCTCGGGGTCGTCCGGTACGCCGGCCGCTTCGATTCCCGGGCCGTGCAGATAGGCTTCACCCAGGCACGCCGCCAGCGGGATGCCGTTGCGCAGTGCAGGCACGCCGCCCGTGAGCGCACAGGCGCCGACGGCTACCAGAATCCGGCAGCGGCTGCGGAATTCGCGCAGCGTGTGCACATTTTCGGCGTTGCAGACGCCGCCTTCGATCAGGCCGATGTCGATGCCGTCCCCGGCGAGGTGCTTGATGTCGGTGAGCGGGCTGCGGTCGAGCTCGATCTGTTCGGCCAGCCCGGCCAGTTGCTCGTCCAGATCGAGAAATGACATGTGGCAGCCGAAACACCCGGCCAGCGAACAGGTTGCGATGCGCAGCTTGCTCATGGCATTTGCTCCGGGGAGGGAGGATCGGGCGGTGCATTGTGCGCAATATCGCGGAGATCGTACTGGCGAGCCCCGATGGGGCGGAGGTAGGCCTCGCGTTTCGGAATCAGTGCGCCGGTGGGGCAGATGCGGGCGGCAACATCGTCTGCGCTGAAATCACTGTCGCCGAGCAAGCCGCTTTCGCTATTGACCACCACCCGGGTGCGGGAGCCGCGCCCGGCCAGCCCGAAGACTGCCTTGCCGTCGCTCTCGAGGCTGGCGCGCACGCACAGTTCGCAGGCAATGCAGCGGTCGCGGTCAAGCAGCATGTCGGGGTGCGAGGCATCGAGCTGGCGCAGCGGGTAGAAGTGCGGATAGTGCGAATCGGTCATGCCGACGTGATAGGCCACCGCCTGCAGCTGGCAGTTGCCGCTCTTTTCGCAGTGCGGGCAATAGTGGTTGCCTTCGACAAACAGCATCTGCACGAGGCGCCGCCGCATCGCGGTCAGTTCATCCGTATCGTTGTCGATCTGCATGCCCGGTTGCACCGGCATCGTGCAGGCGCTGCCGAAGCGGCCGTTGATTTTGACCGTGCACAGTTTGCAGCTGCCGCGCGGACGGTAATCCGCGTGATAGCACAGGTGCGGGATGTAGATGCCTGCCTGTGTCGCGGCCTCCATGATGGTCTGGCCGGGTTCGAAGCGGATGTTCTCGCCGTCGAGCACAAAGGTAAAGTCATTGCCATTCATCGTCGTGCTCCTGCGCCCTCGCTGTTGACGATGCAGCCGAGCTCGTCACAGCGCTGGCCAAGATGTGCTGCAGCGTCATCCCGCCGGCTCAGCTCCCGTGCTGGCGCCAGTGCACCATCGAGATCGAAGCCCGGCACGAAATCCAGCGAGGTCAGCCGCGATTCGTACAACGGGCGCATGCGCTGCAGCGTATCGAGCAGCGGATTGGCGCAGGTCTGGCCCAGCCCGCAATGGCTCATGCTGCGGATGGTGCTGGCGGTTTCGGCAATATCGGCCAGCTCGCGGGCGCTGGCATGGCCGGCCATGATCTTGTCGATCGACTGCCTCAACAACTGGGTGCCGACCCGGCAGGGTGTGCAGAAGCCGCAGGATTCGCCGGCAAAGAAGTGCGTGAAATTCTGTACCACGGCGAGCATGTCCCGGCTGCGGTTGAACACCATGAAGGAACCTCCCGTGGACAGATCCTCGAAGCTGATGGCGCGGCCGAATTCCAGCGGGGTAATGCAGGTGCCGGATGGACCGCCAACCTGAACAGCCTGGGTATCTGTCGCTCCGCAAGCATCCAGAATGGTTTGCACGCTAACCCCAAACGGGTATTCGTAAATCCCCGGGCGGGCGACATCCCCGCTGACCGACAGCAGCTTGGTGCCCGGCGAATGCCGCGTTCCCGATGCGAGAAACCAGTCGGCACCATTGCGCGCGATCAGGGTGGTTTTGACAAAGGTCTCGACGTTGTTGCAGATGGTGGGCTGGTGCAGGTATCCGTGAGTGGCGGTATAGGGCGGGCGGGTACGCGGTACGGCGCGCTGGCCTTCCAGCGACTCGATCAGTGCACTTTCCTCGCCGGCGACATAGGCTCCGGCCCCCAGATGGATGTCGATGTCGAAGTTGAAGTCATGCCCCAGAATCTGGTGCCCCAGCAGGTGCTCGGCACGACGGCGTGCCAGTACGGCCACCAGATGCGGATACAGCCAGCCGTATTCGGCACGCAGGTAGAGAAAACCCTGCTCGGCACCGATCACGTATGCGCCCAGTGTCATGCCCTCGAAGACCTCATCGGCAAAGCGGGTTAGCAGGGTGCGGTCCTTGAAGGTACCGGGTTCGCCTTCGTCAGCGTTGCACACGACGTAGTGTGCCTTGCCCGGTGCGTCGCGGCTGACACGCCACTTCAGTGCCGTACGAAACCCTGCACCACCGCGCCCGCGCAAGCCCGAGCGGTCGATTTCCTTCAGCAGTCGCTCCGGTCCCTGCTGGAATGCCGCCTGCAGGGCCCGCCCGGGCTCACTGCGTGCGGCGAGTACCGGGCCTGCCAGCCGCAGCGATTCTTCCACCTGAAACCAGTGCGCTGGCCAGGCATCGAGTGGCTCGGCGGCATTGATGCGCTCGGCAATTTCGCCTGCCAGGGCAGGCGTGAGCCGCGTAATGGGGCGCCCGTTGACCAGCAGCGCGGGCCCCTGGTCGCACAGTCCGGTGCACGAGGTGTAATCCAGGTGGACACGCCCGTCGGCGCGGGGCTGGCCGCGCCTGACCTGCAGGTCTTGCTGCAGCACGGCCATGATGCGCTCGTTGCCGAGCATGCGATCCGTAATGTTGTCGGATAGATAAATCCGGTAGTCGCCCAGCCGCTCGGGCGAGAGAAAATGGTAGAACTCGACGACTCCGTGTACCTGCGCCTGCGGTACGTTCACTGCCTTGGCAATATAGTCGCGCACCGCTGGTGGACAGCCGCCGTAGTCGTGCTGAATGCGGACCAGGATCTGCACCAGCCTGAGCGGATCACGCCGGTGTTCGTCGAGAATCCTGTTGATCTGCCGGTAATCGACGGCCTGCATCACTACGCTCCCTGAGCCTGACTTGCATGTTTCGTTCTAGCTCACGACAGGCATGGCGGTGGCTGGCGCTGGACAGGATCGTGATATGCGGCATCGTCGTGGCGGGGGCGTGTCAGAGCCAGCGACCGGAGCGGCGCCATACGTGGCTACCTATTGCTTTCTATGGCTTCAGGCAGGCTGTCCATAGACAGATACATGCGGGTAAAGCACATTGAAGCCCGCATCCCGCAGGTGTTCGATCACCGCCTCTTCCAGATGCCGGTCATGCCAGCACTGACCGGCCAGTACGATGGTATCCAGTCCCTCTGCTCTGGCTGTGACGGCAGCCCAGGCACTCAATCCGGCGGCCAGGGTGGCATGCAGCAGGCTGCTGCCGGTTTTTGCGTCCTGTGCGGCCAGCAGGCGGGTGAACAAGGGCCGGAAATCCAGCGTATTGCCCGCATCGATATGCCAGCCAGCGGTCAATGCTGCGGAAGGCTCAGCCAGGCTTTCCAGTTTCTGCAGCAGCTCGCCAGCGTCACGTTGCTGCAGGCCCAGTCCGAGCAGTACGGCCACCGCATCCAGTAGTGCCCCCAGCTGGTGGCTGTGTGGCAAAGTCTGGTCGCGATCGAGCCGGATACTGACCAGTTCGTGACCCACTGCAGCGGCAAAGCGCTGCGGAATTTCTGCACCGAGCTGCAGCTGGTGCAACAGTGCTGCGGCAAGCCGCCAGGGCTCCTGTTCGACAACGTCGGCGCCAGCCAGCGGCAAACCGGCCAGTTGCCCCAGTGACTGTATTCTCCCGTGATCCATGCGCAAGAGCTGTGTTCCGCCAAGATCCGGATTGCCAGCGCCGTAGCTGCCCAGTACCAGACCCAGTACCGGGCCGTAGTGGCGGTGTTCGCGCAGGATTAAGTCGATTTCAGCCGCCGTTGCTGCCGGCGCAGCTGTAGGGGTCTGAGTTGCCGCAGGCGGTGGTGACGTGTTGCTGCGGAGATAATGCGTGCTGCCATCGCGCCGAATCCGCAGTTCGTCGGCGGCGCCGAGCAGGGGATAGGGCCAGTCATGCAGCAAAAATGCATCGGCAATGCGACCTAGTTGTTCTCGTGCGAGCACATTGTCCGCGTGGCCAGCCCCATCGCCACTGCGGGCACCATGCATCACCAGCAGCATCTCCTGCGGCTTGTCGAGCCAGCCGGTGCCCGCAGGGCTGCCTGCGGCCAGATGAAACAGCAGATAATGCAGTGCATGCTGTGGCAGCATGACCCGCAAGGTGGCCAGACCTGGCGCCAGGGTATGCGGCAGCCAGCTGCCGGGCAGGCGTTCCAGCTGGACGATCGGGCGCAGCGGGGCATTCAGCCAGTGTATTTCCGTGTCAGTGAGCTGAACTTCGCCAGCCAGGGATGCGCTATTCGCCGCCATGATGGCGAGCGGGCGGTTTCGTACGCCCAGTTGCTCGCGCAGTCGGGCGATGGCAACCGGATTGCGGGCGTCACAGCACAGCTCGAAGCCGCTGCCATCCTTGATGGCGACGATGCCGCCGTTGCGCAGCAGTGCCAGTGTGGCTGCGACGGCATAGCTGCCATTCTGGCCGGGGCGGTCGCAGGCAATCGAGGCGCCGTTGGCCAGCTGCAAATCCAGCAAGGGCCCGCATTGTGCGCAGCGCGGGTCGGTCTGAAAGTGCCGGTCAGCCGGATTGGCAGCTTCGGCCCGGCAGGCGGCACAGCTGGCTTTATGGCTGTCTTGGACCGCAGCGCCTGCGCAGTCACGGCAGGCGGTGAATGGATATTGCCAGCGGCGCGAGCCCGGGGTGCACAGCTCGGTCAGGCAGGCATGACAGGTAGCTGCAGCGCTTGCTGTTCCGCTGTTGCGGGTGGTTGGTGAATAGGGTGCGGCATTGGCGGGGGCAGCCATGAGATGTCCTGAATATTGCTCTGGTAATACTATGGGCAATACTTTCCTGACATGCCAGTGTCAGACGGTGCGGATGTTGCGATGCAAAAGAAAAGAGCCGGCAAAGCCGGCCCGAATTGAATGCAAGCGCTCGTGCACGCAATCAGCGGCGGCGCAGCTTGCCGGCGCCGTTGATCGCGAACAGACACAGCGTGCCGGCAATCAGGCCAACGACGATGTCCAGCACACTGGGCACCACGATGTGCAGCGGACCGGTCTGGCTGGCGATCTGCTCGATGCCGTGATGCAGGAAGGGAACGGCATGGGTGATGATGCCGCCGCCCACCATGAACATCGCGACGGTGCCGATGACGGTCAGGGCTTTCATCAGTTTCGGTGCGGCCGCCACCAGCAGGCCGCCGAAGCTCCGTGCCAGGGCCGAGCTCTGGCGCTGCAGATAGAAACCGATATCGTCCATTTTGACGATGCCGCCGACCAGACCATACACGCCGACCGTCATGAGTACACCGATCCCGGCCAGCACTGCCGCTTTGGTCGCCAGCGGAGCCGTGGCAACCGTGCCCAGCGCAATCACGATGATTTCGGCCGAAAGCACAAAGTCGGTACGGATGGCACCCTTGATCTTTTCCTTTTCCATCGCAAGCAGATCGAGGTTTTCATCGGCCAATGCGTTGACCAGTTCCTGATGCTCGGCGGCATCCTCCTCGGCGCTGTGGAAATACTTGTGGGCGAGTTTTTCAACACCTTCGAAACACAGATACAGGCCACCGATCATCAACAGCGGCAAAATGGCCTGCGGCAGTATCCAGCTGATCAGCAGAGCCGAAGGAACCAGAATCAGCTTGTTTTTCAGCGAGCCGACCGCCACGGCCCAGACCACCGGCAATTCGCGTTCGGCGCGCACGCCGGAAACCTGTTCGGCATTCAGTGCCAGATCGTCGCCCAGTACGCCGGCGGTTTTTTTGGCGGCCACCTTGGTCATGACGGCCACGTCGTCGAGAACGCTGGCGATATCGTCAATCAGTGCAAGCAGGCTGGCTCCGGCCATAGTGGTATTCCTTGGTGGTGTGTCAGTGATTTTCAGTCGCGCGAAAGCTTGTGCAGCGCGGCGCGTTATCGTAGTCGCATACGCCTTCACTGTCATCCCGTTCGGGCAATGCTGCGCAGTGCCTGCAACAACGGCATGCGTGCTTCGCCTTGACGCCCTTTCGCGTGGCCGCTACTGTGGGAGGATTTTTCATGGCAGACGCGGTCGATGGCCAAAACGAGCAAACTTCCCGGCAATTTCGAGGCAGGGCTGAGCGAACTGGAGCAACTGGTAGCCGAAATGGAAAGTGGCAAGCTGCCGCTGGACGCGGCGCTCGCGGGCTACCAGCGCGGCATCGAGCTGATGCGCTTCTGCCAGGGCAAGCTCAGCGATGCCGAGCAGCAAATCCGGGTACTGGAAGCCGGCGAGTTGCAGCCTTTTGCGGGCGGGCAAGGCACCGATACGGCCGCCGCGCAAGAATGACCCCTGACCATCCGTCCACGACAAGATCCGAGTGATGTCCGATTTCGATTTCAAAGGCTGGATGCATGCCGTCCAGCAACGCATGGAAACCTGCCTGTCTGCCAATCTGCCGGCCGAGACCCATTTGCCCGAGCGTCTGCACGACGCGATGCGCTATAGCGTGCTCGATGGCGGCAAACGTGTGCGGCCCCTGTTGACCTTTGCTGCCGGCATGGTCGTGGATGCGGATCCCGAGCGCTTGCAACACGCGGGGGCTGCGGTGGAAATGATCCATGCCTATTCGCTGGTGCACGACGATATGCCGGCCATGGACAACGACGTGCTGCGTCGCGGCAAGCCGACTGTGCACGTGGCCTTCGGCGAGGCAACGGCCTTGCTGGCGGGCGATGCGTTGCAGTCGCAGGCCTTTGACGTGCTGACCAGCCGCACGCTCGCCGATGCCCCGGCTGATCAGCTGAAGATGGTTAATCTGCTGGCGCGTGCGTCGGGCAGCCTTGGCATGTGTGGCGGGCAGGGCGTGGATCTCTTCAGTGTCGGCAAGGAACTCAGCCTGCCGGAGCTGGAGCTGATGCACATTCTGAAAACCGGCGCGCTGATCCGTTGTGCGGTGCTGCTGGGTTCCTACTGCGGCCGGCCGCTTTCTGATGAGGAGCGCGGGCGGCTGGATACCTATGCCAAATGCGTGGGGCTAGCCTTCCAGGTGGTTGATGACATTCTGGATTGCGAAGCTGATTCGGCAACCCTGGGCAAGACGGCTGGCAAGGATGCCGCCAACAACAAGCCGACCTATGTGTCGCTGCTGGGGCTGGCGGGCGCCAAGGAAAAGGCCGCAGATCTGAAAGCCGAGGCTCTGGCCGCACTGGCGCCGTTTGGCGAGAAGGGCGTTGCCCTGGCAATGCTGGCCGAATTCATTGTCGAGCGTCGCTCCTGAAAGAAATACCATGACTGTACCGATGACTTATTCCCTGCTTGACCACATCGACACTCCGGCAGACCTGCGCCGGCTGGAGCGCGAGCAATTGCCGCAGCTGGCCAGCGAATTGCGCGCCTTCCTGCTGGATACGATCAGCCAGACTGGCGGGCATTTTGCTTCCAATCTGGGGGCGGTCGATCTGTCGATCGCGCTGCATTATGTCTTCAATACGCCGGAAGACCGGCTGGTGTGGGATGTCGGCCACCAGAGCTATCCGCACAAGGTGCTGACTGGCCGCAAGGGGCAGATGCACACCATGCGCAAGCACGGCGGGCTGGCCGGTTTTCCCAAGCGCGAGGAAAGCCAATACGACACCTTCGGGGTAGGGCACTCGTCCACGTCCATCGGAGCGGCGCTGGGCATGGCCGAGGCGGCCTTACTCAAGGGCGAAAAACGCCGCGCGATTGCCGTGATCGGCGACGGTTCGATGACCGCAGGGCAGGCCATCGAGGCGTTGTTCAACGCCGGGCATCGCGACGAACTCGATCTGCTGGTCATTTTGAATGACAACGAAATGTCGATTTCGCCCAATGTCGGCGCGTTCAACAACTACCTGGCCAAGCTGCTGTCGGGCAAGTTTTACAACGGCTTTCGCGATGTGTCGGGCAAGGTGCTCGACCGTCTGCCTTCACTGAAGGAACTGGCAAAAAAAGGGGAAGAGCACGTCAAGGGCTTCTTTACCCCCGCTTCCTTCTTCGAGGAGTTGGGCTTTAATTACATTGGCCCGATCGATGGCCACGACATGGATACGCTGGTGACCACGCTGGCGAACATCAAGGAGCTCAAAGGTCCGCAGTTCCTGCATGTGGTGACCAAGAAGGGGCAGGGCTACAAGCTCGCGGTCGATGACCCGGTCAAATACCACGCCGTCACGCCGTTTACCCCCTGTGACGGCATGGCCGGCAGCAAGGGGGCCGGCAAGCCGACCTTCACGCAGATTTTCGGTGACTGGCTGTGCGACATGGCCGCCGCAGACCCGAAGCTGGTCGGCATTACGCCGGCCATGCGCGAAGGCAGTGGCATGGTGCGCTTCCATGCCGAATACCCGAAGCGCTATTTCGATGTCGGCATTGCCGAGCAGCATGCGGTGACCTTTGCCGCCGGGCTGGCCTGTGAAGGGCTCAAGCCGGTGGTAGCGATCTACTCGACCTTCCTGCAGCGCGGCTATGACCAGTTGGTGCATGATGTGGCACTGCAGAATCTGGACGTTACCTTTGCAATCGACCGTGCCGGTCTGGTCGGTGCCGACGGCCCGACGCACGCCGGTTCGTTTGATCTGAGCTACCTGCGCTGCATTCCGAACATGGCCGTGCTGGCGCCTGCCGATGAAAACGAATGCCGGCAGATGCTCTACACGGCTTACCAGCACCCCGGGCCGGCCGCCGTGCGCTACCCGCGTGGCAGCGGCATGGGCATCGCGGTGGAGAAAGCCATGACCGGGCTGGCCTGGGGCAAGGGCGAAATTCGCCGCTCCGGCACCAGGATCGCCATTCTGTCCTTTGGCACCCTGCTGGGTGCAGCGCTGGAGGCCGGCGAGACGCTGGATGCCACGGTGGCCAATATGCGTTTCGTGAAGCCGCTGGATTGCGAGCTGATCCGGCAACTGGCGGCCAGCCACGATCTGCTGGTTACGCTTGAAGAAAATGCGGTCATGGGCGGTGCAGGCAGCGCCGTTCTCGAATGCCTTGCAGCCTGTGGTTTGCCGATCCCGCTGCTGCAGCTAGGCTTGCCAGACAGCTGGGTCGAACACGGCGATCAGAAACAGTTGCTGGCCGATTGCGGGCTGGATGCGGCGGGAATCGTGGCGTCTGTAAAGAAACGCCAGGGTTAAGTATGGGTATGGGCTGAATATCCCTTTCTTGTCGGTTCTTGAACGCAATACATGGTTGGGTATGTGGCCTGACCTTGCAGCAAAACGGCGCCCTTGGGCGCCGTTTGTGCTAATGCTGTTCGCCTTCGTCGCGGAATCGGGCTGCAATGGCTGCAAACTCGTCGGCCATCTGCAGAAACACCTCGCAGATGACCGGATCGAAATGGCTGCCGTGACCCCGGCGCATGATGTCGAGCGCTTCCTCATGGCTGAATGCCGGTTTGTACACGCGCTTGCTGATCAGTGCGTCATACACATCGGCGATTGCCATCAGGCGGGCCGAGAGCGGAATCGCCTTTTCCCGCAAGCCCTGCGGGTAGCCGCTGCCATCCCATTTTTCCTGGTGGCAATAGGCAATCTCGCGGGCGTAGCGCAGAAAGTCGTCGTTGCCGCTGAGGTTGGCCTCGGCACGTTCGATGGCATCGCGCCCCAGCGTGGTATGGGTTTTCATGATCTCGAATTCGTCGTCGGTCAGCTTGCCCGGCTTGAGCAGGATGTGATCGGGAATGCCAACCTTGCCGATATCATGCAGCGGTGCTGATTTGTACAGCAACTCGATCACCTCGTCGTTCAGCTCGGCTGCAAAATCGGGATGCTGCTGCAGTGCCTTGGCCAGCGCCTTGACATAGCGCTGGGTGCGCAGGATGTGATTGCCCGTTTCGTTGTCGCGGGTTTCGGCCAGCGAGGCCATGGCCATGATGGTGACATCCTGTACCTGCTGTACCTGGCGGGTGCGGCGTTGCACTTCGCTTTCGAGATAGCTGTTCTGGTCGACCAGAAAGTCGCGTGCCTGCTTCAGCGTGAGATGGGTGGCGACGCGCGCCAGCAGGATGGGCGGGCTGATCGGTTTGGTGATGTAATCGACGGCCCCCAGCTCGAAGCCGTGAGTCTCGTCGTCGACTTCATTGCGGGCGGTAAGGAAAATTACGGGGATGCTACAGCTGTCCAGCTCGGATTTGAGTTGGCGGCAGACTTCATAGCCATCCATTTCCGGCATCATGATGTCGAGCAGGATCAGATCCGGCGGCTGGCGGCGAACGAGTTCCAGCGCCTGCGCGCCACTGGTGGCCACCCGAACTTTATAGCGATCTTTCAGCAGCGCACTGACCAATCGCAGGTTTTCGGGAGTGTCGTCAATGACCAGAATATCGGCGTTTGTCATGCCTTGTTTCCTGTGGTGCGTCCCAGCCTCAGCGCAGCAGGGAAGTCGAACTGGTGAATGGCCCGGGCAAATGCCGCAAATTCAGCTGGTGCAAAACAGGCGGCAATCGCCGCTTCGTGTTCCAGCAGATAATCGACGGCTTCGCTGTCCTGCCCATCTAGCAGCTGCAGCAGTGCCAGCAGCTGCTGCGGGTCGGCTGCGGCCTTGGTGGCAGGCGTATCTCCGGATATATCCAGCTGTGCGCGGATGCTTGTGGTTACGCGTTCCAGCTCGCCGGCCAGAGACTGGAAGGACTCCGGTTGCCAGCCGCTTTCCTTCACCTGCATTTCCAGTTTTTCGGCGCAATGTGCCAGCAGGCCGGCTCCGATATTGCCAGCTACGCCCTTCAAGGTGTGCAGCAGGCGTGCGGTTTCCAGCCAGTCACCGCGCTGGCGGGCGGATTCGATCTGCGCGGCATAGGTCGCATAGTTGCCGGCAAACTGGCGCAGTACGTCGTGATACAGCTTCTCCTTGCCATTGAGCCGGTGCAGCCCTTCGGCGTAATCGATGCCGGCCAGCTCCCGCGGGCCGGTTGTGCCTGCTGAGGGCGGTACGGCTTGCGCTGGCGTCTGCTGGGCGGCTGGCTGACGGTACCAGCGTTGCAGCGTCAGCAGCAGAGCCTGGGGATCGATCGGTTTGCTGATGTGGTCGTTCATGCCGGCATCGTTGCAGCGCTGGCGCTCTTCCTGCAGCGCATGTGCGGTCATGGCGATGACCGGCAGGCCGGCAAAGCGCGTTTGCCGGCGGATCAGCTGGGTGGCTTCGAAGCCATCCATGACCGGCATCTGCACATCCATCAGCACCGCATCGAAGCTGCCATCGGGGTTGTCCTGCAACAAGCTCAGCGCCTGTTTGCCATTGCCCGCGACCGTGACGATGGCACCCGCTTCGCTGAGCAGCTCGACCGCGATCTGCTGGTTGATTTCGTTGTCTTCGGCCAGCAGCAGCTTCATGCCGGCCAGCATGCCCGGCTGAATCGCATGACCAGCCTGATCCGCTCGGGGGTAGGCCGGCCCCCCATAAACTTCACTCAGGCAATCGACCAGCGAAGACTGGGTAACGGGCTTGTACAGCGTACCTTTGAGCTGCAGTGCCTGCAAATGGGTCTGCGTGTGATCGGTATCGCCCAGGGCCGTCATCAGCACTACGGCGGTGCCGGCATGGCCGGGCAGGGCGCGGATACGCCGGGCGGTGGCCTCGCCACTCAGGCCCAGCATCACCCAGTCGAGCAGCACCAGATTGAAGTGTTCCTGCTCCAGCCGGGCCAGCGCCGCTTCGCCAGAAGACGCCACCTCGGCCATCACGCCCGCGCGAGCCAGCATCTCGCTCAGGATGCGGCGGGTGGAGGGATGATCGTCAACGACCAGTACGCGGGCATCGTTCAGGGCCGGTGTCACGGGCTCGGCACTGGCGCTGGCTTCGCCAAACACCGCCGTAAAGCTGAACACCGAGCCGAGCCCTTCGACGCTTTCCACGTCGATGCTGCCCTGCATGGCTTCGACAATGCGTTTGCTGATGGTCAGGCCCAGTCCGGTGCCGCCATACTTGCGGGTGGTCGAGCCATCGGCCTGCGTGAATGGCTGGAAGAGCTTGCTGCGCTGTGCCGCGCTCATCCCGATGCCACTGTCGCGTACCGCGAATTTGAGGATCAGCCCCTCCGTCGCCGCGCCAACGCGGCTGATGTGCAGCTCGACCTGGCCCTGTTCGGTGAATTTCACCGCGTTATTTACCAGATTGATCAGCACCTGCCCCAGCCGCAGCGGGTCGCCACGCAGCTGAGCGGGAACGTCGCCCTCCACCTGCATCAGGTATTCCAAGCCCTTGTCGTGAGTACGGCCGGCGGTCACCGTGGCCACTTTGCCGAGTACCTCATCCAGGCGGAAGTCGGTGGATTCCAGCTCCAGCTTGCCGGCTTCGACCTTGGAGTAATCCAGGATGTCGTTGATGATGCCCAGCAAGGAGGTGGCCGCGCCATGCACCTTGTTGAGGTAATCCCGTTGGCGGGCGTTCAGCTCGGTCTTCAGCGCCAGGAAGGACATCCCGATGATGGCATTCATCGGTGTGCGGATTTCATGGCTCATGTTGGCAAGGAATTCGCTCTTGGCAACTGTGGCCGCCTCGGCCCGCTCCTTGGCCTGGCGCAATTCCTCTTCGGCGATATTGCGGCTTTCGTTGACCAGCACGATCCACCATGTGGCAATGCAGGCCAGTACGGCGAGACCGAAGAAGGCACGCACGGCATAGCCGCGGAAATGCCCCCCCATCTCGGCGGCGAATTCGGATAGGCCGACCGGCAACGTCATCCACAGCGCCAGTGCGATCAGCCCCATCATGACCAGCCAGACCAGCAGGAAATTTGCAATACGGGTGATGGTACGTTCCTGTAGTTCCCGTCGCAGAAGCCATTGCAGGCCATACCCAAGGTACTCGCGGTAGTAATCCAGCGTGGTCTTGATTCTGGGCTTGCACATGTCGTGGCAGTTGGCTTCCAGCGTGCAGCACAGCGAGCAAATCGGCGCCTGGTGGAAAGGGCAGTAGGCCGAGTCGGTCTCGGCGTAGTGGTGATCGCAGACCCCGCACTGGGTGAGGATGTCAGAGCGCAGGCGGTAGTGGGGCTGGCGGGCGATGTAATAGCGGCCCTTGGTCAGCCAGGCGATGACCGGCGGCAGCATAAAGCTGACGACGGCGGCGATCAGCCAGGCGTAGGCCTGCGCATAGTCGCCAAGCAGGCCGCTGAAGGCGATGGTCGATACGACTGAGGCAATTACCACGCTCATCACGCCGACCGGATTGAAGTTGAACAGGTGGGCGCGCTTGAATTCGACAATCGGCGGGCTCAGCCCCAGCGGCTTGTTGATCGCCAGATCGGAGACCACGGCGCAGGTCCATGCCACGGCGATGTTGGAGTACATGCCCAGCACATTGTTGATGGCGGCAAAGAGATCCAGCTCCATCAGCAACAGTGCAATTGCGCTGTTGAACACCAGCCACACCACCCGCCCGGGGTGCGAGTGCGTCACGCGGGAAAAGAAATTCGACCAGGCCAGCGAGCCGGCGTAGGCATTGGTCACGTTCACCTTCATTTCCGAAATGATGACAAACAGCGTGGTGACCAGCAGCGCGGTGGACGGGTTATCCAGCACGTACTGGAAGGCATGGTTGAAGATCTGCACCGGCTCCTTGGCATCAGCGATGGCGACGCCGGCCAGTACCGCACTGGCGGCCAGCAGCACACCGCCCAGCTGCTTGATGAAGGCAATCACCACCCAGCCCGGACCGCCGATCAGCATGTTGAACCACCAGCTGGTATTGCGGCCTTCCTTTTGTTCGGGCATGAAGCGCAGGTAATCGACCTGTTCGCCAATCTGCGCGATCAGCGCGAAGGCAATGCCGGCGGCCACGCCGAAATGGAGCCAGTCGAACTGGCTGCTCTTGCTGGCCTGGCCTGCGAACTGCCCCAGCTGGTCGAGTGCCTGCGGGTCGCGCACCAGCACAAAGGCGAAGGGAATGATCATCAGCACCAGCCAGATGAATTGCGTGTACTGGTGAAAGCGGTTGATCGCGGTTACCCCGTAGAACACGATGGGAATCACGACCACCGCGCAGATCAGGTAGCCCAGCCACAGTGGAATATCCCAGCACAGCCTGAGTGCCTGCGCCATGATCGCCGACTCGAAGGCCAGAAAAATGAAGCAGAACGAGGCATAGATCAGCGAGGTAAAGGTCGAGCCCACATAGCCGAAACCGGAGGCGCGGGTCAGCAGATCCATGTCGATGTTGTACTTGGCCGCGTAGTGACAGATCGGCAGCCCGACGATGAAAATCACAATCGCGGCGAAAATCAGCGCTGCCATTGCGTTGCTGAAGCCGAAATCCAGCAGCAGCAGAGCGCCGATTGCTTCGTAGGACAGTGCGGAATTGGTGCCGATCATCGTGTGGCCGATCACCGAAGGACTCCATTTGCGGAAACTCGCTGGCGAATAGCGCAGCGCGTAGTCTTCGATGGATTCGTTGGCGACCCACTGGTTGTATTGCCGGCGGACTTTTTCGACTTCGGATCTGGCCATGCGCGCACTTCTCCCGGTTTCCGTCACTCATGCGGTGGTGACGGTTACCGGTAAATAAAGAAGGCGCAGCGTACAGAGTCAAGAATGAGTGCTGTTTTCTGCAGCCGGATCCGTCGCGGCGGCGTGCTGGGCTAGCCTGGCGGCAGGCAGCAGAAGAGAGGCTGCTGTGCGGTCAATGTAGTGGGGCTGGCAAGGCGTACGCTGTGTGGCATGACAAAATACAGCGACAAGTATGCTTATGAAAGTCTTATATCGATTGGCTTGAAAAGGAATACCCGGCTAAGCCGGGTATTCTGTCGATGCTGGCTCAGCCGGCACCACCAATGAAGGGGCGGTGTCGGGAGACTTATCCGCCGGTCTTGCCCAGCAGCGAATTGCGCCGGGCGTAGGCGAAGTAGGCTACTAGGCCGATCAGCAGCCAGATGCCGAAGGCCAGCCAGGTGATCGCGGCGAGCTGGGTCATCAGGAATACGCAGAAGGCAATCGCCAGCAAGGGCACGACCGGCATGCCCGGACAGCGGAAGGCACGGTTCAGGTCGGGGCGGGTGCGGCGCAGGATCAGCACCGCCAGCGAAATCAGGCTGAATGCGGCCAGCGTGCCGATATTGATCAGCTCGGCCAGCACGTTCAGCGGCACCAGTGCAGCGATCAGCGCAAACACGATACCGACGGCCCAGGTGGTGAAGAACGGTGTGGCAAAGCGTGGATGGATGATAGAGAGGCGCGCCGGCAGCAGGCCATCGCGGCTCATGGCGAAAATGACGCGGCTCTGGCCGTAGGCCATGACGAGGATGACGGTGGTCATGCCGATGATGGCGCCCAGATCGATAAAGCCGGCCACCCAGTTCTGTCCCGCGTATTGCAGCGCCAGCGACACCGGATGATCCACACCGGCAAAGCGGGCGTAAGGCACGATGCCGGTCATGATGGCCGCCACAATCACGTACAGCACGGTACACACCGCCAGCGAGCCGATGATGCCGATCGGCAGATCGCGCTTGGGGTTGCGGACTTCTTCGGCGGCCGAGGTGACTGCATCGAAACCGATGAAGGCGAAGAACACCAGTGCGGCGGCACTGAATACACCGCTCATGCCGAAGGGGGTGAACGGGGCCCAGTTGGCAGGCTTCACATAGCCTGCACCCACCACGATGAACAGCAGTACGACGCTGATCTTGATGGCGACCATGATGTTGTTGAGTTTGGCAAAACCGCTCACGCCTAGCGAAAGCAGGGTGGTAATCGCGATGACGATCACGAAGGCAGGCAGATTGAAGAGCGTCTCGGCACCCGGAACCGCGCCGGGGGCGGCGGTCAGCAGGGTGGGCAGCGTGATGCCCAGCCCGGCCAGCAGCGACTGGAAATAGCCCGACCAGCCCACGGCGACCGCCGAGGTGGCCAGGCCGTATTCCAGCACCAGATCCCAGCCGATGATCCAGGCAACCAGTTCGCCCATGGTGGCGTACGAATAGGTATAGACCGAGCCGGAGACCGGAATCATCGAGGAAAACTCGGCATAGGCCAGCGCGGCGAAACCGCAGGCCATGGCGGCAATGACGAAGGACAGCATCAGGCCGGGCCCGGCGGTGAGTGCGCCGGTGCCGGTCAGCACGAAAATGCCAGTGCCGATGATGGCGCCGATTCCCAGAAAGACCAAGTCGAGCGGACCCAGCACTTTTTTCAGGCCGCCTTGCCCGGTGTGGGCAGCGGCAATCATGGCATCGATGTTTTTGGTACGGAACAGACTCATGGCAACCTCGAAACGCACCGGATGAGTTTCGCCCAGGGCAAACTGATCCGGTCAGACGCGCTGCTTGCTGTCACCGAACCAGTACAGTTCCCGGCAAGAAGCGCCAAAGCAGTTACCGTATTCTTACAACTGCTTTTCCGCCATGAGAGATAGCGGCATCAGTGCAATCCCGATTGGGGGTATCCCTGATTCATCGTTGCCTTGCTCCGGCAATGCCTGCCGCGAAAGTGTTGGCAGGTCTCCAGCCGCAGTTGTCGGGTATTGCGGAGGCTGCGTGCATTGCTGCATGGGCAGCCCGCGCAAGGCCGGAAGATAAGGAGATGCCCAGGTTACATTATTGGGTATATGGTTATAGCCATTTGAAGATAATGGCTCTGTCCATATACCTGCTGATCAGGCTGGCTGGCGTGTCGCTGCCAGCACGATCTCGCGGATACACACATTCTGCGGGGCACTATAGGCGTAATGGATGGCACTGGCCACGTCGTCGGCCGCGAGCACGCCGCCCATCTCCTGTTTCCAGTCCTCGTAACCGGACTTGATCGCCGCATCGGTGGTGTGTCCCAGCAGCTCGGTTTCGACTGCGCCCGGTGCGATGGTGATCACGCGGACATTGCTGGCCGAGACTTCCTCGCGCAAATTCTCGCTGATCGCATGAACGGCGAATTTGGTGCCACAGTAGGCCACGTGATTCGGGAAGGTCTTGCGTCCGGCAATCGAGCTGATATTGATGATGGTGCCGTGGCGGCGTGCGACCATGCCGGCCAGCACCGCGTGGATGCCGTTGAGTACGCCGGTGATGTTCACATCCAGCATGCGCTGCCACTCGGCAGGATACTGCTTGCTCATTTCACCCAGCAGCATTACTCCGGCATTGTTGACGATGGCATCCACCGGGCCGAACTGCGTTTCGGCCTCGCTGATGGCGGCATCAAGTGCGCCGGCATCGGTGACGTCGACAGCACGACACAGGGTGGCGGGCAGCGCCAGTGCCTGCAGGCGCTCGATGCGGCGTGCCAGCAGCAGCAGCGGGTGGCCATGGCTGGACAGGAGGCGGGCGGTGGCGGCGCCGATTCCCGAGCTGGCACCGGTAATGACAATCAGACCCTTGGACATGAGCATGCTCCTTGCAGATGATTCATAATTGGTTTTGATGCTGGCTAGTCTAGTTGGCGTCGATCTGTCTGAGAAATGCCATTTTCTTGTTGGTGGAATAAATAAAATTTATGGATGTGCGCCAGCTCAAGGCCTTTATTGCCGTGTTTGAAGAACGCAGCATCACGCGGGCTGCCGCGCGCCTGTTCATTACCCAGCCGGCGCTCTCGGTCACCATCCGCCAGCTGGAAGACGAGCTGGCCACCACCTTGTTTGTCCGCGAAGCGCGGGGCATGGCGGTCACCGAGGCTGCCCGTCTGCTGTACCCGCAGGCGCAGCGTCTGCAGCAGCAAATGAGTGCGCTGGCCGGGCAATTCCGCCAGCAGCACCATTGTCTGCCGCTGTCGCTGGGGGTCGACCAGGGGGATATCGCCGGGGCGCAGCTTGCCGCTGTGTGTCGCCGGCTGGTCGGCGCCGTGCCGGCCTTGCAGTTGCTGCTGCTGGATGGCTGCTCGGGCGTGCTGCGGCTGGCAAGCGAGGCCAGCCGCTGCGAGGACGAATTGTTCCTGCCGCTGCTGGATGAGCCTTATGTGCTGGCGGTGCCGGAATCCGATGCGCTTAGTGGCGATGGTATTGAGGTTGCCACGCTCGACATGGGCGAATGGCTGACCTGTCCAGCCCATCCCGCACACCAGCGCCTGCTGGCACTGCTGGGCACCGACACGGCCTTGCTGCAGAGCAGCCATCAGGCCGCGACGCTCAGCCAGCTGGGCTGGCTTGTGGCGGCCGGGCTGGGCCGGGCGCTGCTGCCGCAAAGCCTGGCGGTACTGCCCGGGATCCGTACCCTGGATTTGCAGGGCGCCGTGCCGCGCCACCGCATCGGACTATGCTATACCGCCGCCCGCCGCGACGAACTGGTCGTGGGGCAAGTCATTCAGGCGCTGCAGTCGGCCGGGTGAGGCCGGCAACAAAACCGGCTTGGTCAGCCCGGCATTGTTGCCACGGTACTTAGGGTTCGAAGCCTTCCAGCACGATCTTGCCGCGTGCCTTGCCGCTTTCGAGCAGTGCATGGGCACGACGCAGGTTGGTGGCATTAATGCGCCCGAAGTGTTCGGCCTGCGTGGCCCGCACGGTGCCGGCGTCGACCAGTGTGGCCAGCTCGTCCAGCAGCTCATGCTGGCAGAGCATGTCTTCAGTGGCAAACAGCGAACGGGTGAACATCAGCTCCCAGTGCAGCGAGATGCTCTTGGCTTTCAGTTTGCGGATGTCGATCACCTCGGCCGGATCATCGATCAGCGCCAGTTTTCCCTGCGGGGCAATCAGTTCGCAGATGGCCGCAAAATGTTGCTCGGTGTGGGTGAGGCTGATGACATGACTGACGTCCGCGTAGCCAAGCGCCTGCAGTTGCGGCAGCAGTGGCAGGGTGTGGTCGATGACGTAATGTGCGCCATTCTGGCTGACCCAGTCACGGGTTTCCGGCCGTGATGCCGTGCCGATGATCGTCAGCCCGGTAAGCTGGCGGGCCAGCTGCACCAGTACCGATCCCACACCGCCGGCGGCGCCGATGATCAGCAGGCGATCCTTGCTGCTGCGCCGGTCGGCTGGCAACTGCAGGCGGTCGAACAGCAGCTCCCAGGCGGTGATGCCGGTCAGCGGCAGTGAAGCGGCTGCCGCGAAATCCAGCGTCTGCGGCATGTGGCCGACGATGCGTTCGTCTACCAGTTGCAGCTCGGCATTGCTGCCGGCGCGGCGCAGGTCACCGGCATACCAGACGCGGTCTCCGGGCTTGAATAGCGTGACATCGGGGCCGACGGTGCGCACGATGCCGGCGGCATCCCAGCCCAGTACGACCCAGTCATCGCCGGCCGCTGCGCGGCTGGCTCGGACTTTGGTATCAACCGGATTGACGGAAACGGCGCGGACTTCGACCAGCAGATCGCGGCCCTGGGGTTGCGGATCGGGCAGGGTGATGTCCAGCAGGGCGAGTTCGTCGGTAATGGCGGCAGGTTTCTGGTAGGCAACGGCTTTCATGCGGGGCTCCAGTGGATTCAGGTAGTGTGGGTGGGGTAATCGGTATAGCCGGCGGCATTGCCGCCGAAGAGCGTGGCGGGGTCGTGGCTTGCCAGCGGTACATTGGCGGCCAGTCGCTGCGGTAGATCGGGATTGGCGATGAAGGGGCGGCCAAATGCCACCAGATCGGTCAGCCCGTCAGCCAGCAGGCGCCGGGCGCGTTCGGCGTTGTAGCGGCCGGCGACGATCAGGCTGCCGTCGAAGGCCTGGCGCAGGGCGTGGCGGAAATCATCCGGGATGACGGGGGCATCGTCCCAGTCCGCTTCCGAGAGGTGCAGATAGGCGATACCGAGTTCGTTCAGCCGCCTGGCTGCTGCCAGAATGGCCGGAATGATCTCCGGGCAGGCCATGCCACGCGCGGTGATGAAGGGGGCCAGCCTTACGCCGACCCGCTCGCCGCCGATTTCTTCGACAATCGCGGTGGCTACTTCGTCGAGAAAGCGCAGGCGATTGGTCAGCGTGCCGCCATAGTTGTCGTTACGGTGGTTGGACGTGCTGCGCAGGAACTGGTCGATGAGGTAGCCATTGGCGCCGTGGATTTCCACCATGTCAAAGCCCGCGCGGATGGCGTTGCGGGCAGCCCGGCGGTAATCGCTAACAATGTCCGCGATTTCGGCGGTTTCCAGTGCGCGGGGCACCGGGCAGTCGAGCATGCGGCCTGTGCCGTGTTCATCGGCGACCCAGACGTGTGCCTGCGGAGCGATGGCCGACGGGGCAACCGGCAGGCCCCCATCGTGAAACAGCGGATGCGACATGCGGCCGACATGCCAGAGCTGCAGTGCGATGCGCCCGCCGGCCGAATGAACTGCTTCGGTCACCAGCCGCCAGCCGGCAATCTGGCTTTCGCTGTAGATGCCCGGGGTAAAGCTGTAGCCCTGACCCTGGCGGGAAATCTGGGTGGCTTCGCTGATGATCAGCCCGGCCGAAGCGCGCTGGGCGTAGTAGTGCGCCATCAAAGCGTTGGGGATGTCACCGGGCTGGTCGGTCCGGCAGCGCGTCATGGGCGCCATCACGATGCGGTTGGGCAGCGTCAGACGCCCAAGGTGGGTAGGATTGAACAGCGGGTTGGTCATCGCAAGTCTCGGGTCAGCAGGGATGAGCCATGATCTGTCGTTCATGATTTTCAATCAATTATCTGCATGTATAATTACTTTCAATAAAACATTGAAAGTTGGCCATGAAAGGTTTTCGCGAACTGGAACTCTTTGTGCGTGCCGCCGAAGCAGGCAGCCTGTCGATGGCGGCGCGGCTATTGGATCTGTCGCCGGCGGTGGCCAGTGCCATGCTCAAGCGGCTGGAAGCCGATCTCGGGGTGATGCTGTTTGTGCGCTCCACGCGCAGCCTGCGCCTCACGCAGGCTGGCGAGGCTTATCTGCAGCATGCACAGCAGGCGCTCGAGGAGCTGGCGGCCGGCTGGGATGCCATCCAGCAGGGCAGCCAGGCGCCGCGTGGCGTACTGCAGTTGTCACTGCCCTCCGATCTGGGGCGCAATCTGGTACTGCCCTGGCTGGATGAATTTCTGATGGCTTATCCCCAGCTGGAGCTGCGGCTGGATCTGAGCGACCAGCTGGCGGATGTGTACCGGCAGCGTATCGATCTGGCGCTGCGCTACGGTATTCCCGACGATTCCGCGCTGGTGGCCTTGCCGGTCGCGCCGGAAAACCGCCGCGTCCTGTGTGCTGCGCCGGCCTATCTGCAGCGGAACGGCATGCCGGCAACGCTGGACGAGCTCGCCCATCATCGCTGCCTGTGTTTCATGCTCGACGGTTTTGTCTACAACCGTTGGCGGTTGTTTGGTGAAGGGCGCGAGCAGGTGATCGAAGTCCCCCCTTGCCGCGTATCGTCAGATGGCGATGTGGTGCGCCGCTGGGCGGTGGCGGGCCAGGGCATCGCTTACAAGTCGGCGCTGGATGTCAGTGAGGATCTGCTGGCGGGCCGTCTGGTTGCGTTATTGCCGCAGTATCAGGGCGAAGCAGCTCCGCTGAATCTGGTCTGTCCCGGGAGGCGGCAGATCTTGCCGCACATCCAGGCTTTGCAGGCGTGGCTGAGCAGGCACTGCCGCGAGCGCCTGAATGCGCTGGCTACCCTGCTGGCAGGGTAGTTGGATGGGTGAATAGGTATGTGACGGTGCAATAAGGTATCAGTGCTTTTGGGTGGGTATACCCCTGTTTCAATGAATATTCCTGTGGGCTGATCTTGATTGCTGGGCAAATACTGCCATCTTGAGCAGGCATATCCCAATCCGCAAGGAGCACTCCATGCTGTTCGACCCGTTTGACAATGGCCGGCTGCGTCTGCAGAACCGGATCGTGATGGCACCGATGACCCGCTGCCGCGCAGTCGATGCCAATACCCCGAATGCGTTGATGGCCGAGTATTACGGCCAGCGTGCCAGCGCCGGTCTGCTGATTACCGAAGGGACCTCTCCCTCGCCGGACGGGCTGGGTTATGCCCGGATTCCGGGCTTGTTCAATGCTGCGCAGCGTGATGGCTGGCGGCTGGTTACCGATGCTGCGCATGCTGGTGGCGCAAAGATCTTCATCCAGTTCATGCATTGTGGCCGCGTCAGCGCCACCGCCAATCTGCCGGCTGGTGCCCGTGCGGTTGGCCCGGTCGCTGCCGTGTGTCCGGGCGAAATGTATACCGATACTGCCGGCATGCAGCCCCATGCCTTGCCGCATGCACTGGCGGAGGCGGAAATCCCCGCGCTGGTAGCCGAATTCGTGGCGGCTGCCAGGCTGGCAGTCGAAGCGGGTTTTGACGGCATCGAGCTGCACGCGGCCAATGGCTATCTGCTGGAGCAGTTCCTCAATGCCAATGTGAACACCCGTACCGATGCCTACGGCGGTTCGGCCGCGGCACGCAACCGGCTGGTGCTGGAAGTGGCCCGTGCCTGCGTCGATGCCATTGGTGCCGAGCGTGTCGGTATCCGCGTATCACCCTATGGCGTGTTCAACAGCACGGGAGCGTTCGAGGGCGTCGAGGAGCAGTATCTCGCGCTGGCACGCGATCTGTCGGACATCGGGCTGGTCTACCTGCATCTGGTGGATCACTCGGCGATGGGGGCCCCGGAAGTGCCGGCTGATTTCAAGGCACGCCTGCAGGCGGCCTTCGACGGCGCATTCATTGCTTCGGGCGGGCTGACAGTCGCAACGGCCGAAGCCGCGCTAACCGAAGGGCGTGGCGATCTGGCCGCCTTTGGCCGCCCCTTCATCAGCAACCCCGATCTGGTGCGACGTCTGCAGGATGGCTTGCCGCTAACCGAGCCGGATGCCAATACCTTCTACACGCCGGGGGCGGCAGGCTATACGGATTACCCGCTGGCTTCCTGATTCGGTGGCGGGTATTGCCGGGATGACATCGATAGGAGGTGGCATCCCGGCAACCTGAAGCAAAGTCTTTGCTCATGAGCTGCATCCGCTGTCGTGACTATTACCCGTCAGAACTTCCTCAGGTCCGTATGTGGCCAATGCGTGAAGGCCGCGCCACGCCCCTGGAAGTCATACATGGGGAGGTGGCGCTAGCCGCCGGCAGCCAGCATGCTGTTGTCGGGTCTAGCCCAGGCGATAGCGGAAATCATCCCGCTCTGCACGGACGTCGGCGAGCAGCAGCGCGAGTTGCTCGCACAGTTCGCCGGCATGCTGGCGGTCAGCGTTGTGGCTGGGCCACTCCAGCTGGATGGGGCCGGGCAGATCGTTGCACAGCACGTCGAACAGCGCATCCAGATTGTGGGCGAAATAGTCCGGTGTTTCGGCCTGGGCGGCGAGCTGGCGACAGGCATCGCCGGTATGGCGGATGTCTTGCCAAAGAATGCGGGTCAGCGACATGGCGGAATCTCATGAAAACTGGCGTAGTGATCGACGGTGAGGTAGCGGGTTTCGTGGCTGAAAACCAGTCGCTTGGCATTGCGCTTGCCGCCGCGGTAGTCGAGATCGGCTTCGCTGTAACGGCCAGCCGGCAGGCGCCCTTCGCGATTGCCGAAGCGGTCGCCGCCGATGCTTTTGCCCGGCAGCACCTGCCAGAGATCGCTCCCGGGGCGCCAGCCGGCACGCTGTGCGTCACGCTTGCTGACATAACGTGGTGGCAGTCGCCCGTCGCGTGACAGGCCAGCGAGGGTGCTTGCCAGTTCTGTCTGATCAAGTCCGTAGCGGCTGGCGAAGTCGCGTGCGACATCGCGGCAATCGGCCGCACTGGCAAGTGGCAGCAGGCAGGCAAGGATGGTGGCAGTGAGCAGTGAAGGCAGGCGCATGGCATGGCTCGACAGGCAACGTGCGCAGTGTAAGTAGCAATGGCGGCCCCGGCAATTTTTCTGCTTGTCTGTCTGTGACTTTGTACCGCTGTCGCCGTGGCTGCGGTCACGGGCGGTTCAGCCCGGCACTGGCATACTGTTGCCATGAATCTTATGGAGAAGCACGATGAAAACACTGGCGATGACGCTATTTCTGGGCTTGATGGCCGCGCAACCGGCACTGGCCAGCGAGCGGGATTATGAATGCCGCGACAGCATCAGTCGCAGTGTGCGACAAGTCAGTGACAATGCGATCTGGCTGCAGGAGGGGGAGCTGCAGATGCTGATGCAGCGTACGCGCAGTGCCTCGGGAGTGCGCTATGCCAGCGGCAACACCGTCTGGTGGGAAAAGGGAGCCAGTGTCATGTTCGAACAGGCAGGCAAGCCGGTTGTCGCGTGCACTCCCAGCCTCGAGCAGGCCGTGAGCGACCGCGCAGTAACGGCGCATATCAGCTGGCTGCAGCGCCGCCTGTTCCCCGGCGCCACCCTGGAAGTGGCTTTGCTGGATGTCTCGCTCGCTGATGCGCCGGCCAGGGTGATCAGCAAGCAGTCCATCAGGCTTGAGCAGGGGGCGCCGCTGAGCGTATCGCTGCCTTACTCGGCCGGGCAGATCGACGAACGTTTCAGCTACGCCGTACAGGTGCGGATGCTGCAGGATGAGAAGCTCATCATGATCAATACCACTCGCTCCAGCGTGCTTACCCATGGCGCAGGCCAGGAAGTGAATGTGCTGCTGCAGCCGGTGCGCTAGCCGGCGTCTGTGATCTCGCCGGGCGGTGAACGGGATGGCCCGGCAGGGGTTAATCTGCCAGCGTCACGGCCAGTTTGGTACCCTGGATGTTTTGCAACTCGGCTTGCCCGGCGTAATCCGGTACCGGCAGTCGCCAGGCACAGTGTTCGCCGCTTGGTAAGCCATCATGGCGAATTACGGCGACGTTGCCGGAATACGACAGCGTTTCACTGACGCGACCCTCCTTGCGCGCCAGTAGCGGCAGTTTGCCGCTGTCACTGGCAAGCCAGTGCAGCGTGAGCTGTGGCTGGCAAGCCGCTTGTGCTTGCAGCAGGTACAACACCCGCTGGCTGCCCCAGCCGGAAGATTCGTGGCGTTGCAGCAGCAGGTAGTCGGCACCGCTGCTGATGATTGTCATGTTGCTGATTTCGGGCAGGTAAATCACATGGGTTTGCGGCAGGCGGGTGGCAAATTCGAAGCCATGTACCACTGCATAGGTGCCATTGCGCCAGCCGTTACCGTGGGTGTCGCCATGAATGTCGCGCAGGAAGTAGCGCCCCTTGGCAAAATCATCGGTGATCTGCGGCAGGTATGGGATCTGCAGCGAGGGCAGTACGATGCGGTGCACGCCCTGCTGCTGGTATAGCCGCATCAGTTCCTCGCGGCGTGCGGTCTGTTGTTGCGTGGCATGGTTTTGCTCCAGCGTGGTCAGCACGTCAGCCCCCAGCACCGGAATCAGAATGCCCAGCAGTGGCAGGTGCCAAAAAGCTTGCCAGCCCCGATCCCAGAGCGGATGTGCCAGCGCGAGTGCCGTGGCGATCCACAGAATCTCGGCCGGGAAGGCGGTACGAGTGGCAAAATTGATGCCGGTCGAACCCACCATAGCCAGCGCCAGCAGCAGCCCGGTCAGCGCCAAGAGCCAGCTACGTTTCAGCTCGGCCCCTTGGCGTGTTGTGAGGTTCAGTACCAGCAGAAGCAGCAAGACCACGGCAATCGGTGCAACCTGTGTCGTGTGCTGCCAGATGGTGAGCAACAGACTGCCCAGGCGCTGCGTCATCGGCAGGTGATCGTCCTGCATGGCAAAGCGCACCGCGTTGCCTGGTGCTGCAAACAGCACCGCGGCACCAGCCAGCAGCGCGGCGGCATTGGCCAGATACCAGCGCGGCAGAGTGCGGAGGCCTCGGTAAAGCAGCGAGATCGCGCAGGCGATGATCAGCACGGCACTGACATTTTCCAGCGCCATGCCCAGCCAGAAGGAGCCCAATGGCCACAGCCAGATCCGCCAGCGAGAATCCGTCGTCGGCTCCTGATCCAGCAGCAGTTCCAGATAGGGTGTGGCAAAGCACAGCGCACCGAGCATGACCCACAGGTAGGCAATCGCGCCGGTTTTCCAGAGCACCGCTTCCCCGAAGGATTCGGTAAAAAACCACACCCCCATCCAGGCCAGCAGCAGGCTGAGCAGGTCGGTACGGCGTGCGCCGGGCCAGCGGCCGGCGGCAATGCGGAACAAGGCCGCCAGCAGCAGGCAGAAGGCGAGTGCATTGAGCAGATTGAAAATGACCAGCGCCAGCGGCCAGCGGGCCAGCATCACGAAGGTAGCGAGCAGCACACCGGCGCGGCCGGTCCAGTTGCGGTATTCGTCGCCAATCTGCGCGAGCATGCGGCCGGCATCCTCCGGGGGGAGAGAGCGGTACCAGTCATCCCCCCAGGTGGGAGTCCAGGTGTTCAGCAGTAGCAGCAGAGCAAAAACGGACAGGAAAAAGGCCGAAAACGGCCAGCCCGCCCTGAGCCGGGCGGTAAGTGTATGGGTCATCATTTCCTCCAACGCCGGCAGTGCGCAGACTCTGTGGAGGTGGTCGTTGGCTACTGCGGCAGTGCTGATTCTGCGGTTGCTGTCGCAGTGCCGCAAGCGGCTGTTGTGGCGGATGGCTTGCGCTGACGCAAACCTTGTATACCCATTTTGGTATTGGCTTTGAGGCGAATATTTGATTAGGTTGCAGGGTGATACATGGGGATTTTGGGAGGGTGGAGACAGGAACTTTACGCAGGTTTACATCCAGCCTGTCGCATCCTGGCTACAGCACCCCGTAGCGCAGGCGGATTTCCCGCAGTTTGCCGCTGCGTTCCAGTCGCTGGATGGCCGCATTGAGTAGCCTGATATCCTGCTCGGTTGCCGCCTTGCGGCTGAGCATGAAATGCACCTTGTCCCGTACGGGGGTGAAGCCCAGTGGCCTTACGCGAACGCCTTGCAGCTGGGCAGTCCAGTTGATGGCTCCCAGATCCCCCAGTAGCAGGCGCCCGCGTCCAGCTGCCAGCATTTTCATGCCCTGCCCGATGTCCTCGTAGTGGGAGACCAGTCCGCCTGCGCGCAGCGCTGGCAGCAGGTGTTCGTACTCCTCGCCATACCAGCCACTGTTGGGGCTGATCAGCGTAATGTGCTGCTCGAGCAAATCAGCCAGCGAACGGACTTCCGGGATCTGTCCAGCCGATGATTCGAGGCTGGCAAGGCCGGTGATTTCATCGCGGTAGGGTTCGGTGAACCAGCTGTACTGTTCGCGTTCTGCGGTCTGGGATGCGGCCAGCAGCAACGAGAGTTCGCCGTTCTGATGCATGACCAGCCGCCGTTTGCGGGGAACTTCCCGACCGATGATCAGTGTGCAGCCCGCTTCACGGAATACCGCCTGGACCAGCTCGATGTCCAGCCCGGCCGGTTTGCCCTGCGCATCGCGGTACACATACGGAGGCCAGTTTTCCGTCGCCATGGTGAAGGTGCGGCTGCACGCCGCATTGGCCAGGGGAGCCTGCAGTGCCGGAAGCAGCGCGAAGAGTACTAACAGAAGGCGGTACATCGTGAGGGGATTCGCAGGAAGTCTGTTTCGGCAGTATACGAACAAGGCGCAGCCCCAAGCGGGATAATTGCATGAGTGGCTGATCAAGCCCCTGTTTTTCATGGGGATTTTATGGTGTTGCAGTTTCCCCGGGCAGCCAAACGCGCTACAATCGCGCCCCTTGTCGAATCTGAATGCCGCGAGTTGTCCCGATGACGCTGAAAGTCCCCGAATTGCTGTTGCCTGCTGGTGATCTGGAGCGCATGCGCGCTGCCTACGATTATGGTGCCGATGCCGTGTATGCCGGCCAGCCGCGCTATTCCCTGCGCGCGCGCAACAACGATTTCAAGCTGGAAAACCTGAAAACCGGCATCGAGGAAGCGCATGCGCGTGGCAAGAAGCTGTTTGTCGCCAGCAACATCCTGCCGCACAACGCCAAGATCAAGACCTATCTGGCCGACATGGAGCCGGTGATCGCGATGAAGCCGGATGCGCTGATCATGGCCGACCCCGGGCTGATCATGATGGTGCGCGAGAAGTGGCCCGAGCAGGTGATTCATCTTTCCGTGCAGGCGAACACGGTGAACTATGCCGGTGTAAAGTTCTGGAAGTCGATGGGCGTCGAGCGCGTGATTCTGTCGCGCGAGCTGAGTCTCGATGAGGTTGAGGAAATCCGCCAGCAATGCCCGGATACCGAGCTGGAAGTCTTCGTGCACGGCGCGCTGTGTATCGCCTATTCCGGCCGCTGCCTGCTGTCGGGCTATTTCAACCACCGCGACCCGAATCAGGGCACCTGTACCAACGCCTGCCGCTGGGATTACAAGACCATCGACACGCAGGAAGACGATGCCGGCGACGTGAAGCCGCAGGTGATCCAGTTCGACTTCAACAAGGCAATGTCGGATGCCAACCAGAGCTTTGCCGCCTGTGGCGGCGCCGAACGCCACCCGCTGGCCGACAAGACCTACCTGATCGAAGAAGCCAACCGCCCCGGCGAGCTGATGCCGATCATGGAAGACGAGCACGGCACCTACATCATGAATTCCAAGGACCTGCGCGCCATCGAGCACATCGAGCGTCTGGTCAAGATCGGCGTCGATTCGCTGAAGATCGAGGGCCGCACCAAGAGCCTGTATTACGTCGCCCGCACCGCGCAGACTTACCGCCAGGCGATTGACGACGCCGTCGCTGGTCGCCCGTTCAATCCGGCACTGCTGGCTGATCTGGACGGCCTGGCCAACCGTGGCTATACCGATGGTTTCTACGAGCGCCATCACACGCACGAATACCAGAACTACCTTGACGGCCATTCCAAATCCAAGCGCAGCCAGTACGTTGGCGAAATCGGCGAGATCAAGGATGGCTGGGCGCAGGTGAATGTGAAGAACCGCTTCGAAGTCGGTGACGAACTCGAAATCATCCATCCGAGTGGCAATATCGTCATCAAGCTCGACGCCATTCGCGGCAAGGGTGGGGCGATGGTCGACGCGGCGGCCGGCAATGGCGTGGAAGCGGCGATTCCGCTCGATGCGAAATATGCCAACGCGCTGATCGCGCGCATCCTGCCGGAAGCCTGACATGGCGGTGCGACCGGTGCTGAAAATGGGCGAGCCGCTGCTGTTGCGCCGCGCCGAGCCGGTCGCCGAGTTCGATACGCCTGAATTGCACGCGCTGGTGGCCGATCTGTTCGACACCATGGCCGCCACCGGCGGCGTCGGCATTGCTGCACCGCAGATTGGTGTATCACTGCAGGTGGTGATTTTCGGCTTCGAGAAAAGCGAGCGTTACCCGGATGCCGAGCCGGTACCGCAGACGGTGCTGATCAATCCGGAAATCGAATTGCTCGGGCAGGAGCAGGAAGAGGGCTGGGAGGGGTGTCTGTCTGTGCCCGGCTTGCGGGGTAGCGTGCCACGCCATACCCTGATCCGGTATCGCGGCTTTGATCAGTTCGGCCAGAGTATCGACCGTAGCGCCAGCGGCTTTCATGCCCGCGTTGTGCAGCATGAATGCGATCACCTTTGGGGTGTACTGTACCCGCAGCGCATCCGCGACATGACAAAGTTCGGTTTCACCGAGATCCTGTTTCCCGGGCTGGTTTAGTCCGTTAGAGGGAGTGAATGCGCCGGAGGGGCGGCTTCGCTGTCGCCAGCCGGTGCGGCCTGTTGTTTGTCCATCCGGGCTTCTGACCAGGAGCAGGCAATGGCAAACAGGGCGATTGCGCCAAGAATTTCGAGTATCAGAGCCAGTGCCTGCATCTGTTTTTCCTCCGGAGAAGGTATTAGCTTAGTAAGCTGACAGACGAAGTCAAGACGCATGATGGATCCGGCGCGCAGGCAATAAAAAACCCGGCTTGCGCCGGGTTTTTTGCGATCAGAGCAGCTAATTACAGCGGCTTGATGGCGGAAGCTTGCAGACCCTTTTGGCCTTGAGCAACTTCGAAGGAAACGCGCTGGCCTTCAGCCAGGGTCTTGAAGCCGTTGGTTTGGATCTGGGAGAAGTGAGCGAACAGGTCGTCGCCGCCTTCGTCCGGAGTGATGAAGCCGAAGCCCTTGGAGTCATTGAACCACTTAACGGTACCGGTAGCCATGGAAATATCCCTTGGTAAAAATTTAGTAAAAACGGTCCGCACGCAAAGCGTGACGGATGCAGACAATCAAGGGAAATGGCAATACGAGGAACTGCAAAGGTTACGACGATATGCTGCAAATCACCGCCTGAGCATCTGGCGAGAGCCTTTGTACGCGAACTCGAGGGAGAACACAAGCGTTTTCGTAGAAGGGAGGCAAAATACCCCTCATGTTCGTGCTGCTCGCCAGCGAAAAAACCGGCAGGGCTAGCCTCGCAGTTGCTGGCCTTGTTTTCCGCAAAGCGGGCGCAGCAGGTACAATAGCGGTTTACTTATTTGCCCAACCCCGCCGCCGCGGGGCAATCGACCGCATGACGATCCAGCAACTGCTTTCCCTGCGTGTGCAGGCGGCCTTGGCCGCTGCCGGCGCTCCCGATACACCCGCCGTGGTGCAAGCTTCCTCCAAGCCGGAATTCGGCGATTTTCAGGCCAATGGCGTGATGGGTGCGGCCAAGGCGCTCAAGACCAATCCGCGTGCTCTGGCGCAAAGTGTGGTCGAGCACCTTGATCTGACCGATATCGCTGACAAGGTCGAGATTGCCGGCCCTGGATTCATCAATATCCATTTGGCACCGGCCTTTTTGGCGGCGCGCCTGCAGGCCGCACTGGATGATGCTGCGCTGGGTATCCGCAAACCAGCTGCGCAAAAGGTGATGGTGGAGTATTCGTCACCGAATCTGGCCAAGGAAATGCACGTCGGCCATTTGCGCTCGACCATCATCGGCGATGCGATCGCCCGCGTGCTGGCGTTTGTCGGCCATGATGTGACGCGGTGCAATCATGTGGGGGACTGGGGTACCCAATTCGGCATGCTGGTTGCCTACCTGGTCGAAACGCGCCAGTCCGGCGACGCCGAGCTTGAGCTGGCCGATCTGGAGAATTTCTACCGCAAGGCCAAGGTGCGTTTCGATGAAGATCCGGTCTTTGCCGATACGGCTCGCCAGTATGTGGTCAGGCTGCAAGGTGGCGACGCGGAAGTGCTTGCGCTGTGGAAGCAGTTCGTCGCCGTGTCGATGGAGCACTGCCAGGCGGTCTACGACAAACTGGGCGTCGGGCTGACGCTGGATTCGGTACGTGGCGAATCGGCCTATAACGATGACCTTCCCGTGGTCGTCAGTGATCTGCGCGCGGCCGGCTTGCTGGTCGAAGACCAGGGGGCGCAGGTGGTGTTCCTGGATGAATTCAGGAATCCCGAGGGTGATGCGCAGGCGATGATCATCCAGAAAAAGGATGGTGGCTATCTGTATGCCACGACCGATCTGGCTGCGGTGCGTTATCGCCACCGCGCGCTGGATCTCAAGCGCGTGATCTATGTGGTTGATGCACGCCAGAGTCTGCATTTCCAGCAATTGTTCACATTGTCGAAAAAGGCCGGCTTCGCCCCGACGGACATGCAACTGGAACACGTGGCCTTCGGTACGATGATGGGCGACGATGGCAAGCCGTTCAAAACGCGGTCGGGCGGCACGGTCAAGCTGGTCGAGCTGATCGATGAAGCCATCGAGCGAGCGTATGCATTGGTAAGCGAGAAGAATCCGGCTCTTGCTGAGGATACCCGTCGCAGTATTGCTGCTGCAGTCGGTGTGGGCGCCGTGAAGTACGCGGATCTTTCTAAAAACCGCACCAGTGACTACATCTTCAACTGGGATACCATGCTAGCTTTCGAGGGCAATACTGCGCCGTATCTGCAGTATGCCTATACTCGCGTCCAGAGCGTATTCCGCAAAGTAGGTGATTTTGATGCATCGGCCGCTGTGGTCATTGATGCGGCCGCCGAGAAACAGTTGGCACTGCATCTGGCGCAATTTGACGAGGTGATTGAATCGGTGGCTTCAAGCTGCCAACCCCACCAGCTCTGTGCGTATCTGTTTACCCTGGCGCAGCAGTTCTCGCGTTTCTATGAAGCCTGCCCGATCCTTTCCGCTGAAGGCGCCACCCGTGCCAGTCGCCTCCAGCTGGCTGCCCTGACTGCACGCACACTGCGTACCGGGCTCGACTTGCTGGGAATCGCCGTACTGGACGAAATGTAAAATATTGATCGGGAATAGAAAAAGCCGCCTTCGGGCGGCTTTTTCTTTCTTTCCGCTGAACATCTGGATTGCTTTGCTGTTCGATGCTGAAAGCAAATCTTTGGTGTTGCTGCTGCCTTTGGACTATACCGAGTAGCAATGGGCATGCTGGATAACGCGCCTGAGAAAGGGGTTCCGCAAAATCCGCCCGCCCACAGATGCAGCCAGGGATACAGGAGAACACAAGCATGGCCAAGCGCGTTTTGACGGTGGATGACTCGGCATCGATCCGCCAGATGGTGGCCTTTGCACTGAAAAGTGCTGGGTATGAAGTAACCGAAGCCCCCGATGGGAATGCCGGCCTCAGTCAGGCCAAAACCCAGCAGTTCGATCTGGTGCTTACCGATCAGAACATGCCGGGCATGGATGGGCTGACCTTGATCCGCAATCTGCGCGCCTTGCCCCAGTACGCCAGCACCCCGATTCTGATGCTGACCACCGAGGCGGGTGACAGCATGAAGCAGCAAGGGCGCGCGGTTGGTGCAACGGGCTGGCTGGTCAAGCCCTTTGATCCCCAGAAACTGCTGGAAGTGACCCGCAAGGTTCTCGGTTAAGCGCTTCCCGGAGGGGTGATCATGACCATCGACATGAGCCAGTTCATCGGCGTGTTTTTCGATGAAGCGGCTGAACATCTGGCCAGCATGGAAAGCCTGCTGCTGCAGCTGGATCTGGCTAACCCGGATGATGAATCGCTGAATGCGATTTTCCGGGCCGCGCACTCGATCAAGGGCGGTGCTGCAACCTTTGGCTTCAGTGATCTTGCCGATGTGACCCACATCCTGGAGAACTTGCTGGATCGGCTGCGCCGGCATGAGCTGGCCTTGCAGGCCGTCATGGTCGATGTCTTCTTGCAGGCGGGTGATGTTTTGCGCTCGATGCTGGATGCGCATCGTGGCCAGGGTGAGGTGGATCCGGCGGCGGTTGCGGCAGTCAGCGGCCGGCTTGAAGAGTTGGCGGCGTTACAGGATGCTGCAACAGAGGCTCCGACGCCAGTCCTGCCGGATCAGGCCGGGGTTGCCGGAGTCAGCGGTACGCTGCACATCGCTCCGCAGGCGAGCGTTACTCGTGAAAATCTGGAGCGCAGCCTGGCGGCTCATGGTGTGGTTCATTCGTACAGCAATGCTTCACCGGATGGCGAAACACTGGTTGGCATGACACTCAACGGTACGGTCGAGGAGTTGCTCGGCGAACTTGAATTCGCGATCGCTCCGGAGCATTTGCGCTGGCAGGCCACGAACGCCGCAGACGTTGATCCGGGATACGGTTTTTTTGAGCCGGAAGTCGTGCAGTCTGACCCCGGTTACGGCTTCTTCGAGCCCCTTGCCGCAAAGCCTGCTGCCGAAGAGGGGGATGGTTATGGATTTTTTGAACCTTTGCCCCAGCCTTCCCGGCAAACGCATGAAGGTGACGGCTTCGGATTTTTTGTTGACCCCGCCAGCCTGCCGGCTGTGGCCACTGCCCCCTTAGAGCCAGCGCAGCAGGACACGGCGCCATCTGTAGCCCCGGTCTCTGCTGCAGTGATGAATGAAGTGGCGAGCGTACCCCCGCCGCAAAAATCCAATGCAGCTAAAACCGCGGCTTCCCATGAATCATCCATTCGCGTTGGTGTGGAGAAAGTTGATCAATTGCTTAATTTGGTGGGCGAACTGGTCATCACGCAATCAATGCTGGCGCAGAACGTCGCTGCCCTTGATCCTGCAAGCTACGGCCATTTGATCAGTGGTGTTCAGCAACTGGAGCGGAATACGCGGGAGCTGCAGGAGTCGGTGATGTCGATCCGCATGATGCCGATCTCATCCGTATTCAACCGTTATCCGCGCCTCGTGCATGACCTGGCAGCCAAACTGGGCAAGAAAGTCGAGCTGCGCATGCTGGGGGAGCAAACTGAACTCGATAAGGGGTTCATCGAAAAACTCTCTGATCCCCTGACACATCTGGTACGTAATAGTCTGGATCACGGTATTGAGGCTCCAGAAACCCGGGTGGCCAGAGGAAAATCCGAAACGGGCACGCTCACGCTGAAAGCGTTTCATCAGGGCGGGAGCATCGTGATCGAGGTGCGTGACGATGGCGGCGGATTGAATCGGGAGCGCATTCTGGCCAAGGCGCGTGAACGAGGGATGGGCGTGTCGGACTCGATGCCCGATAGCGAAGTCTGGCAACTGATTTTCGAGGCGGGTTTTTCGACTGCAGCCGAAGTAACCGATGTCTCAGGGCGCGGTGTGGGCATGGATGTGGTGCGCAGAAACATCCAGTCCATGGGGGGGCGGATTGACATTGAATCAATGCTGGGGGTGGGCTCGACTATCAGTATCCGGTTGCCGCTGACGCTGGCTATTCTGGATGGCATGTCGATCCAGGTTGGGGAGGAAATTTACATCATCCCGCTTTCGTTCATTGTGGAATCACTGCAACCGGCCAAGGATATGGTCAAAACCGTAACCGGCCAGGGGCGGGTGATCAATGTGCGGGGGGAATACCTTTCTCTGGTTGCCTTGCATGAGGTCTTTCATGTTGAACCGCGTATCACCGAATACCACCAGGGACTAACCATCATTCTGGAAGCCGACGGACAGAAGGTTGCGCTCTTCGTCGATGATCTGCTCGGCCAGCACCAGGTCGTGGTGAAAAACCTAGAAACCAACTATCGCAAGGTCGCCGGTGTCGCCGGCGCGACCATTATGGGTGATGGGCGGGTCGCCTTCATTCTGGATGTTTCCACACTAGTGAGGCTGGCCCAGAGTCGCCAGTTTGCTGCGCCGGAATTGGCGCATCACTGATTTTTGCTTCAACTGAGGAATCTGACCATGGAACAGCTGCAGGATGCAGGCAATCAGGAGCTTCTGGTGTTTACGCTCGGCGTCGAGGAGTACGGCATCGATATCCTGAAAGTGCAGGAAATTCGTGGCTACGACGCAGTGACATCGATCGCCAACGCCCCTGCCTTCATAAAGGGGGTGATCAATTTGCGCGGCAATATCGTGCCTATCGTGGATATGCGGATCAAGTTCAACCTGGGAAATGTGACCTACGACCAGTTCACCGTGGTGATCATCCTCAGTCTTGTCGGCCGTACGGTGGGGATCGTGGTGGACGGTGTTTCCGATGTGGTGACGCTGAATGCCGAGCAGCTGCGCCCCGCGCCCGAGTTTGGAGCCGTACTGGATACCAGCTACATCAAGGGGCTGGGTGCCATTGACGAGCGGATGATAATTTTGCTCGATATCGAAAAACTGATGACAAGCCAGGAAATGGCGCTCATTGAAGAAACTGCAGTCTGAGAGGAGATACGCGCATGACTTTTCAACGCCGTTTGTTGATGGTGCTGGCAGGTATGATCATCACCATGCTGATTATTGTGATGGTGAGCTTGTTGGCATCCGCCAAGACAAGTCGTGAGATTAGCGATCTCACTTCCGATCATCTGCCTCATCTGTTGAAAAGTCAGGCCATTTTCAATGAAGTAAATACCTTGGCAAGAGGTCTGCGCAATGTGCAGATCACCGCTGACCAGAATCCCACTGATAAGAGCGGGGTTGATGCCGAATGGGCGCGTGTCAACGAAGCGGAACGTAAGTTGTCCTCTTTGCTGGACGAATGGGAGTCGGATGCCAAGGCAATGGGCGATCAGGATGCTCTTAAGGATATTGCCCAGATCCGAGCCAAAAGTGCTGACTATGTCAAATCCCAGGATTTGTATCGCCAACATCTTGAGCGCGGTGATCTGGTGGCTGCTAGGGGTTTGATTCTTGGTGAATTGCGTAACAAGTACAATGCATTCCGAGACGAAATTCTGGCAGCCAGTGAGCAGGAAAAAACTGGCGCACTGGCTGCTGCCGGGGATATCGATTCGCAGGCAAGTGTGAGTATCAAGCTGGTGATTGGGCTGGGCGTGACTGGCATTGCTATCGCACTGGCCTTGTTCTATTCGCTAGTCAAGCGCGTCCGCAAGGATCTGGGCGGTGAATTCGAACAGATTCAGCAGCTGGTCACGAAATTGGATGCTGGAGATTATTCAGTCTCGCTGACTTTGCGCAGCGGAGATACGGGTAGTCTGCTGGCGCGCTTGCTTGAACTGCAACATCGTTTGGCTGATGCAGATCTGCTGGCGAAGGAAAATGCCAGAGTACGTACCGCCCTGGATGCGGTGTCTACCAGCGTCATGATTGCTGATGCTGGACGCAATATCATCTACATCAATCCAGCGCAGCAGCAATTGTTGAGCGAGGCAGAGGCCGATTTGCGTGCGGTGCTGCCGCAATTTGATTCTCGCCGGATTATTGGTGTGAACATCGACAGCTTCCATAAAAATCCTGCGCACCAGCGTGGCATGCTGGAACGATTGACTGGAAAGCATGCAACCAAACTCACAATTGGCCGCAGGCATTTTGCTCTGACCATCAATCCGATTTTGGATGCGCAGCGGAAAATTGATGGTTTTGCTGTCGAGTGGGTTGATCAGACGGAGCTGGTGGCACAGCAGGAGCGCGAACGCAAAGCCTCGGATGAAATGAGCCGGATTATGGGGGCTCTGGAAACCACGTCTACCAACGTCATGATCGCGGACGCTGACCGGAACATTATTTATATGAACCGCTCCGTGCGGGACATGCTGACCGAGGCGCAAGCCGATTTGCGCAAAGCGCTACCGCATTTCGATGTCAGCAAGGTGGTTGGCTCGAATATGGATATCTTCCATCGTAATCCGGCGCACCAGGCTGGATTGCTTGGTGGGCTGACCAGTACCTACCGTGCCCAGATAGTTGTGGCGGGCCGAACCTTCCGTCTGATTGCGAATCCGATTTTCAATCAGCAAGGGCAGCGGCTGGGTTCGGTGGTTGAATGGCTGGATCGGACGGCTGAAGTAGCAGTGGAGAAAGAGGTCGCGGAAATTGTTACCGCAGCTGCTGAAGGGGATTATTCCCGCCGTATTGGCCTGAATGGCAAGGAAGGCTTTTTCAAGTCACTGGGGGAAAACCTCAATCTGCTTATGCAAACCAACCAGGAGAGTATCAGCGAGGTTGCTACAGTCCTCTCCGAGCTGGCCCAGGGAAATCTCACCAAGCGGGTTACTGGCAACTATCATGGTTTGCTGGGCGAGCTGAAGGATGATTGCAATCTCACCATTGAGCGTCTGGGTGAGATTGTCATGCAGATCAAGGAGGCGGCCACCACCATCAATGGTGCGGCACAAGAGATTGCGGCAGGCAACAGCAATCTCTCCTCCCGTACCGAACAGCAGGCAGCAAGTCTGGAAGAAACTGCATCCAGCATGGAGGAGCTCACCAGCACGGTTCGCCAGAATGCCGAGAATGCCAAGCAGGCCAACCAGCTCGCGATCGGCGCTTCCGATATCGCCGTGCGTGGTGGCAATGTGGTCGGTGAAGTCGTATCGACCATGGCGGAAATCAACGATAGCGCCAAGAAAATCGTTGATATCATCACCGTCATCGATGGTATTGCTTTCCAGACCAATATTCTGGCGCTCAATGCAGCGGTAGAAGCGGCCCGAGCCGGTGAGCAGGGGCGCGGCTTTGCGGTTGTGGCATCCGAGGTGCGCAGTCTGGCTCAGCGTTCGGCTGGCGCGGCGAAGGAAATCAAGGCGCTGATTGGCGACTCGGTAATCAAGGTTGAAAGCGGCAGCAAACTGGTTGACGAGGCCGGGCAGACCATCAAGGAGGTGGTTGGAGCGGTAAGGCGTGTGACAGACATCATGAGCGAAATTTCAGCGGCTTCTTCCGAGCAGAGTGCTGGGATCGAGCAAGTCAATCAGGCCGTGACCAATATGGACGAAAACACGCAGCAGAACGCCGCTTTGGTCGAAGAGGCTGCGGCCGCCGCGGAAAGCCTGGAAGAGCAGGCGTCTGCGCTCGCTGTGGCGGTCAGTGTCTTCAAGACCGGCAACGACACATTTCAGCCCCCGCGGCGTGCAGCAACGCCTGCCCGCACGGGTATCGCGGTGGCCAGCCCCCGGCCTCAGGCTGCACTTGGCAAGCCGGCCCCGGAAGGTGATGACTGGGAAGAGTTCTGAATTCCAGGCCCGGAGGCAGAGTGACAGTCAATCTGGATAGGGAGTTTGATTATACCCAACGGGATTTTGCCAGGGTTGTCAGACTTATCCGCGAACATGCTGGCATTCAGTTGAATGCCAGCAAGGAGCACATGGTCTATAGCCGGCTGGTACGCCGGCTGCGCGCCCTCGGGATCGGCAGTTTCCAGCAGTATCTGGACATGCTTGAGGCCGCACCCGCTGATCCGGAATGGCAGTTGTTTATCAACGCGCTGACGACCAATCTCACCTCTTTTTTTCGCGAGCCGCATCACTTCGAACTGCTGCGCAACCATATGCTGCAACATGGTGACAGCAGGCCGTACCGGATCTGGTGCGCGGCCTCATCGACAGGGGAGGAGCCGTATAGCCTTGCAATAACTGCATTTCAATGCATGGGGTCGGATACGGCAAGGAGTATAGAGCTGATTGCTTCGGATCTGGATACGCATGTGCTGGAAACGGCAAGACAGGGTATTTATCCGCTGGAGCGGCTGGAGAAGCTGCCAATCGAAATAAAGCGGCGATTTTTCCTCAAGGGTGCAGGTGCCCGCCAAGGGCTTGCACGGGTGCGGAAAGAGGTCCGCGATGTGCTTGAATTCCGGCAAATCAATCTGCTGCATGAAAACTGGCCTCTGTCGGGGCAATTCGATGCCGTTTTTTGCAGAAACGTGATGATTTATTTTGATCAGTCGGCGCAGCGGAAGATTTTGCTGCGGATCGCTGCGCTGATGAAACCCCACGCCTTGCTTTGTGTGGGCCACTCTGAAAGTTTGCATTTCATGGGTGATGTCTTCCGGCCTTGTGGCAGAACCGCGTATCACCTCGGGCGTGTGGCTGCTGGAACGGAGATACGGGCATGAAAACCGAATTCGAGCAGGTGCTCAGCCCATCCGTTTATTACGACCGGAATTTCAGTCTGGAAGCGGCCAAAATCCTGCCCGGTGAATACTACACAACATCCAGGGATATGCTGATCGTGACGGTACTTGGCTCATGTGTCGCAGCCTGTTTGCGTGATCCGGTCAACAATATTTCCGGCATGAATCATTTCATGTTGCCAGAAACCGGGGAGAGTCTTGCTGCATTGAACGGTTTGCCTACCCGCTACGGCACCTACGCCATGGAGATGCTGATCAACCAAATGTTGAAAATGGGGGCGCAGCGCAACCGAATCCAGGCGAAAATTTTCGGAGGGGGAAAGGTCTTGCATGGCTTTACTGTTTCCGATGTCGGCGCGCGTAATGTCGCGTTTGTAAAGCGTTTTCTCGAACTGGAGAATATCCCGGTAGTGGCCGAAGATCTGCTCGACATCTTTCCACGCAAGGTATATTTCTTTTCCCAGACTGGCAGGGTTCTGGTGAAGAAGCTGAGATCCGTTCACAATAATACGATTATCGAGCGGGAAAAAGATTACAGTGCACGCCTGCGCTATCAGGAGCCCTCTGGTGATGTCGAGCTCTTCAGCTAGCTGCGTACGGTGAAAATATGGGCAGAAAAATTAAAGTTGTGGTTGTGGATGATTCCGCCCTGATCCGAGGATTGCTGCGCGAAATTATCGATGCTGCTCCGGATATGCAGTGTGTTGCGGTTGCGCCCGATCCACTGATTGCGCGTGAGCGGATCCGGGAGCTTGATCCCGATGTCATTACCCTGGATGTTGAAATGCCCAAGATGGACGGGCTGGAATTTTTGTCCAGATTGATGCGCTTGAAACCGACACCGGTGGTCATGGTATCTTCGCTGACTGAACGGGGCACCGAAATTGCCCTTCGTGCACTGGAACTGGGGGCAGTGGAAATCGTGGCGAAGCCGAAGATCGACATCGTGAATGGCATGAACAATTACGCTGACGAAATCAGGGAGAAAATCCGTGCTGCCGCACAGGCTTCGGTGCAACGAGCCGCGATGCCTGCAGTGCCGCCCAGCCATACTGCGGATGCCGTGCTGCCCAAGCAATCCAAACCCTTGCTGAAGTCGGAAAAGCTGATCATTGTCGGAGCTTCGACGGGTGGAACCGAGGCCCTCAAGGAGTTTTTGCAGCCCATGCCGGCGGATGCGCCTGGTATTCTGATTACCCAGCACATGCCAGAAATGTTCACTCGTTCTTTTGCTGCGCGGCTCGATTCGTTGTGCAAAATTACCGTGAAGGAGGCGGAGCACGGGGAGCGGGTGTTGCCTGGTCATGCCTATATTGCCCCGGGGCATTCCCATTTGCTGCTCGGGGTTTCCGGCGCCAACTATATTTGCGAGCTATCGCAGGCTCCACCGGTCAATCGGCATCGTCCTTCTGTGGATGTCCTGTTTCGGTCTGCGGCAAATGTTGCCGGTCGCAATGCGGTCGGGGTAATTCTCACTGGCATGGGCAAGGATGGTGCTCAGGGCATGCTCGAAATGAAGCAGGCGGGCGCTTACAATTTTGCCCAGGACGAGCACAGTTGCGTGGTGTTTGGCATGCCCAAGGAGGCAATAGCTGCGGGCGGGGTCGACGAGATACTGCCTCTACGAGAAATTGCGCCACGCTTGCTACACTGGCTGAATACCAAGGGTGGCCGTGCTACCCGCATTTGATTATCTGTTTTTCCACATTGGATTATTGAGCATCGCATGAGTCCTTTTTTGCCTGTTCTCGTTGTTGAGGACGATGATGCTTTGCGTGAAGCTCTGGTTGATACGCTCGAATTGGGTGGTTTTGAGGTTCTGACTGCCGAAGATGGTTCTGCTGCATTGCGCGTTCTTGCCTGTGAGCGGGTGGGGCTGGTGCTGTCCGATGTGCAGATGAAGCCCATGGATGGCGAGACGCTGCTCAATGAAGTAAAGCGGCACTATCCATGGCTCCCCATGATTCTGATGACTGCCTACGGGATCGTCGAAAAGGCTGTTGCTGCATTGCACGCGGGAGCCTGCCACTATCTGCCAAAGCCCTTTGAGCCGGCGAAATTGCTCGACGAAGTGCGCAAGTTCGCACTGTATGCCAGCAAGGACGCAGATCTGGTGGCGACAGATCCGGCAATGGTAAGCATGCTTGATATGGCCAAGCGTGTTGCCCTCACCGATGCCTCGGTACTGATTACTGGCGAATCCGGAACCGGTAAAGAGGTACTGGCACGGTTTATTCATGCTCAGAGCCCGCGCAGGGATAAGCCATTTGTTGCGATCAACTGTGCCGCCATTCCGGAGCAGCTTCTCGAATCAACGCTCTTTGGTCATGAAAAGGGCGCATTTACCGGGGCTACGGGGCAGCATCAAGGCAAGTTCGAGCAAGCTCAGGGCGGTACGCTGTTGCTGGATGAGATCACTGAAATGCCGCTGGCCTTGCAGGCGAAGTTGCTGCGCGTGCTTCAGGAGCGGGAAGTTGAGCGGGTGGGGGGGGCTCGCAGCATCCGTCTGGATATCCGTGTGCTGTCGACCTCGAATCGCGATATGGCCGCAGAAGTATCTGCCGGGCGTTTCCGCGAGGATCTGTATTATCGGTTGAATGTATTCCCCTTGCACTTGCCGTCGCTGCATGAACGCCCCGGTGACATCGTGCCTTTGGCGCGTGCTTTGCTCGCGAAGCATGCGGCCCGTCAGGGGGGGCGGATGCCGGTTCTTGCCGAGAGGGCCGCGCAGCTTTTGTGTAGCTATCATTGGCCCGGGAATATCCGAGAGCTGGATAACGCTGTCCAGCGAGCCTTGATTCTGGCTGCTGGCGATCTTATTGATGCTGATGCGATTTTCTTGCCGGTTGCGGCAAAAATTGCCGCGATTGCGGCGCCCCTTGGCGGGGATGCTGAGCAAGTTACCGATCTGCGAGAGGTGGAGAAGCGCCATATTCTTGATGCCCTCAAGGCGGCGGGCGGTGTCAGAAAACTGGCTGCGGAGCGCTTGAATATGAGCGAGCGAACCTTGCGGCATAAACTGGCGCAGTACCGTGAAGAGGATGGCGGGCTGCCGGTTTGAGACATGGCGCAGGAATTGCTTGCTGCTAACTGCTAGCCCCCATACAATTTTGCCAAGAAGGATAGGCCAACATGAGTGTTCAAGGTATTGACCAGATGCTGGGTGAACTGCGCTCGATGAGCGCGGCCGCCAGCGGGCAGACTGCGACACCGGCAACTGATGCTGCGGCCCAGCCTGATTTTGGCACGATGCTCAAGCAGTCCATAGATCAGGTCAACGCAATGCAGCAGGCTGCGCAGGCTCAGCAACAGGCATTCCAGTCCGGTGATCCGGAGGCGAACCTGCAGGACGTCATGGTGTCCTTGCAGAAAGCCAGTCTGAGCTTTCAGACTATGGTGCAGGTTCGCAACAAGCTCGTCAGTGCCTATCAGGAAATCATGAACATGCAGGTCTGACCTGCAGGCATCGACTTGGCTAGGGTATGGCGGAAGCGGGTACGGCAGCGCAGACTATCAACGCAGGACAGGCTCTAGGCGGATTCCAGCAACGCTTTGCTGCGCTCTCCGGTGGGCGCAAGGTGCTGCTGATGGCGGTCGGTGCAGCGCTGGTGGCGGCTTTGATTGGTGGCATGCTCTGGTCGCGCGAACCTTCCTATCGCCTGCTTTTTACCAATATCCCCGACAAAGATGCTGGTGCAGTGGTGCAGTCCCTGCAACAGATGAATATTCCCTACAAGCTTGATGCGGGCGGTATTTCCGTGCCGGCGGACAAAATCTACGACGCCCGCTTGCGACTGGCCGCGCAGGGGCTGCCCAAGGCGGGAAATGTTGGTTTCGAACTCCTGGATAACCAGAAATTCGGTGTTTCGCAATTTACTGAGCAGGTAAATTATCAGCGAGCAGTCGAGGGGGAGCTTGCCCGTTCCATAGAGTCGATTTCCGCTGTAGAAAAAGCAAGAGTGCATCTTGCGATTCCGAAGCAATCGGTTTTTTTGCGGGATCAGCAAAAGCCGACTGCCTCCGTAATCCTGACTTTGCATTCGGGGCGCCTGTTGGACGATGCCCAGGTGGCAGGCATCCTGCATCTGGTTTCCAGTAGCATTCCCGAGTTGCAGGTCAAGAATGTCAGCATTGTTGATCAGGACGGCAATCTGCTGTCGAACAACAACCGCATCAATCAGGCCAATCTCGATCAGAAGCAACTGCAGTACATTGCCCTGATCGAACGTGGTTACGTCGAGCGGGTGCAGGCCATTCTGGCGCCTCTGGTGGGCAAGGATAATGTCCGTGCCGAAGTGACGGCTCAGGTGGATTTTGCCGAGGTCGAGCAGACCTCCGAAACGTACCGCCCCAATTCCCCGCCGAATGCCGCAGCAATCCGCAGTCAGCAGACTCTGGATCAGCAGGGGCGCAGTACCGATCCTGGCGCGATGGGAGTACCTGGGGCGCTCTCGAACCAGCCGCCAGGGGCCGCAACGGCGCCGATCACGGCGCCGGTAGGATCCGAGGTGGCGAGTGCATCAGGTGCGAGTGGCAATAGCCGCCGTGAAGCAACAACGAATTATGAAGTCGACAAGACCGTGCAGCATGTCAAGCAGCCCGTCGGGTCGGTAAAGCGACTCTCGGCGGCTGTGGTACTCAATTTCAAGCCGGGCAAGAACAAGGATGGCAAGCCTGATTATGTGCCGTTTACCGCGCAGGAAATGGCCCAGATCAACAACCTGGTACGCGAGGCCATCGGTTACAACCAGTCTCGTGGTGATTCGGTGAATGTGGTCAATGCGGCTTTTGCCGACGCGCGTTCGCTGGAAGACAAACCTGTCGTCGAGAAGGCAACCGATTACCTGCAAACCAACTGGCCTAGCGTACTGAAAGCCTTGTTGCTGGCCATTGCCGTCATTTATCTGCTGTTCTTTATCGTCCGTCCGCTGATGAAGGATATCACCCGCAAACCCGAGGCCAAGCCGCTCCAGCTTGATCTGGGCGAGGGTATGGGAAGCCTCACTGCCGACAATGGTGAGGACGGGGAAGGTGGCGGTCGCTCCAGCGAAGAGGATCAGGCCCAGATGGCAGCCTTTGCTGATCTGCTGCAACAGGCCAAGGAGCTGGCCAAGAATGACCCGCGCATGGTGGCCACGATTCTGCGTGAGTGGATGAATGAAGACGAAGGCAAGAACGACAATCCCAACAAGGTTGGGTAAGGCGGGGTAGTCATGGCTGCAAACATGAACGAAGAGGGTGTACGGCGCAGTTCGCTGCTGCTGATGACGCTGGGCGAAGAGGCTGCCGTAGAGGTCTTCAAGTTTCTGGGACCTAAAGAGGTGCAGAAACTTGGCTTCGCAATGGCCAATATGAACAATGTCAAGCGTGAGGAAGTCGATCAGGTGCTGGGTGATTTCGTTGCAGCGACCCAGAACCGCGCCAACCTTGGTGCGGCTGACGAGTATATCCGCTCCGTTTTGACCAAGGCACTGGGGAATGACAAGGCGGCGAACCTGCTCGACCGCATTTTGCAGGGCAATGACAACAACGGCATCGAATCCCTGAAATGGATGGATTCTGCCGCGGTGGCCGAGCTGATCCGCAATGAGCACCCGCAGATCATTGCAACGATTCTGGTGCACCTTGAGCCCGATCAGTCTTCCGAAATCCTGGCCCATTTTGTCGAGCGTTTGCGCAATGATGTCATGCTGCGTATCGCGACGCTGGAAGGGGTGCAGCCCTCGGCCTTGCGCGAGCTGAATGACGTGTTGACGCAGTTGCTCTCGGGTTCGGACAAAATCAAGAAAAGTGCAATGGGTGGCGTTTCGGTGGCCGCCAATATTCTCAACTTCATGGGGGGTGCGGTCGAGGCGTCTGCCATTTCGAATATTCGCGAATATGATCCGGAGCTGGCGCAGAAAATTCAGGACAAGATGTTCACCTTCGACAACGTGCTGGATATCGATGATCGCGGTATTCAGCTGCTGTTGCGTGAGGTGCAGTCCGATGCGCTGATCATTGCGCTCAAGGGAACCAGCCAGGCATTGCGCGAGAAAATCTTCAAGAATATGTCGTCTCGAGCCGCGGAAATGCTGCGCGAAGACCTCGAGGCCAAGGGGCCGGTCAAGTTGTCCGAGGTTGAGGCTGAGCAGAAGGAAATCCTCAAGATCGTGCGTCGCCTGGCGGATGAAGGGCAGATCGTGCTTGGCGGCAAGGGTGACGAAGGGCTGGTGGAGTAAGCGATGGCCTCCAATTCCCGCCGGGTAATTCCGAGCGAAGAGCTTTCCGGTTTCCAGCGCTGGCAATTCGGCTCGTTGCTGGATGGCCTGGCGGCGCAGCCTGCTCCCGTGGCCGAGTCTGTGCCCGATGCTCCCGAGTCGCCGGCTGAGCTGCTTGGTGTTGATGAGGGTATGCAGCCCACTGCATTCATAGATGAGGAATCGGGGGGGGTACCTGATGATGTATCCCCCGAGCTGAGTGACGAGCCGGCTCTTCCTTATCCAACCGCTGAAGAAATCGAAGCAATTCAGCGGCAGGCGCACGAAGAAGGTTATCAGGCTGGCCTGCAGACCGGGCGTCAACAGGCAGAGGTCGAGCAGCGTCGACTGCAGCAGCTGGCGGATGAGTATGGCGAATGGCTGCAGCAGGCTGAGGCAGCCCTTGCGGAAGAGGTGCTGGATCTTGCATTGGTGGTGGCGCGCCAGGTACTTCGCGATGCGTATGCTGCAGACCGCAAGATTCTGCTGCCCGGTATTCGCGAGGCGCTGGCAGCCCTGCCGGCGGCGCGTGCGCCGGCGCGTTTGCATCTGCACCCTGATGATTGCGAATTGCTACAGGGCGATCTGAAGCTTGAGCTGACCGATGATGTCTGGCGGCTTATCCCTGATCCTGCCCTTGCGCCGGGTGGCGTGCGGATCGAGACGCCTGCCTCTTCGCTGGATGCGTCACTGGTCGCGCGCTGGCAGTCGCAATTGAGTGTCTTGCGACGCAATCAGCGTGAAGACTTGCAGCTGGAGCTCTCCGGATTGCCTGAGGACGGGCTTGCATCCGATGACCAAGGCGATTGACCGGACACGGCAATACCTTGCGGACTGCACGGTGGCCTCGCAGTGGATGCGTCCGTGGTTGCCGCAGGGGCGATTGACCCGTGTTTCCGGCTTGGTGCTGGAGGCTTCGGGTCTGCGCCTGCCGATCGGTACGTCCTGCGATGTCATTACCCCTGGTGGGCATCCTGTCGAGGCGGTGGTCGTTGGTTTTGATGCTGACCGGCTGTTCCTGATGCCGATCGCCGAGTTGTATGGTGTCGAGCCGGGCGCCAGGGTGGTGCCGCATGAAGATGTGGCGGCCTGGATTCCCGAATACGGTTCCGAGCGTCCGTTGATGCGCCGCCAGGAAGATCACGGCAGGCAGATGCCGGTGGGCTGGGGCTTGCTGGGGCGGATTCTTGATGGGCTGGGACGTCCGCTGGATGGCAAAGGCAAGCTTGAATCCGATGCCTGGCAGCCGCTCTTTGCCCGGGCGTATAACCCCATGGATCGCGAGCCTGTCCGTGATGTGATGGATGTGGGGGTGCGTGCGATTAATGCCATGCTGACGGTTGGCCGGGGGCAGCGGCTGGGCCTGTTTGCCGGTTCCGGGGTTGGTAAATCCGTGCTGCTGGGCATGATGGCACGGTTCACCACGGCCGATGTCGTGGTGGTGGGGTTGATCGGCGAGCGCGGACGCGAAGTAAAGGACTTCATCGAGAATATTCTCGGAGAAGAAGGCTTGCGTCGCTCGGTGGTTGTTGCTGCTCCGGCGGATACGCCGCCCTTGTTGCGCCTCTACGGCGCGGCTTATGCGACTTCGATTGCCGAGTATTTCCGCAATCAGGGGCAGAATGTGCTGCTGATCATGGATTCGCTGACGCGCTACGCGATGGCCCAGCGGGAAATTGCTTTGGCAGTCGGCGAGCCTCCGGCGACCAAGGGTTATCCGCCTTCTGTGTTTGCCCGTTTGCCGCAACTGGTTGAGCGTGCAGGGAATGGGCGTGAGGGTAGTGGTTCGATCACGGCCTTTTATACCGTGCTTTCCGAGGGGGATGATCAGCAGGATCCAATTGCCGACAACGCGCGGGCAATTCTCGATGGTCACTTTGTGCTTAGTCGGCAGCTAGCCGAGGCGGGGCATTATCCCGCGATTGATATTGAGGCTTCGATTTCGCGCGTCATGCACGACATCATTCCGCATGCCGAATTCGAGTTGGTGCGCCGTTTCAAATATTTGTATTCACGCTATCAACGCAGCAAGGATCTGATCAGTGTGGGCGCCTATGTGCCTGGTAGTGATCCGGTACTGGATGAGGCAATTCGTCGTTATCCGGTGTTCGAGCAGTTTCTGCAGCAGGCCATCAATGAACGCGAGGATTATGCTGGCGCTAGAATGAAGCTGGCACAACTCTTCTCGGTGTGAGGTAATGGCTCAGTTCCGCTTTGCCTTTCTGCTTCAGCTGGCGCGTGACGAGCGTGAGGATGCGGCTCGTAAAATGCAGGAGGCCCAGGCGAGCTGGTTGACTGCACAGGGTAAATTCCAGCAGCTGGACGGTTATCGCGCCGAGTATCGCGCCAGGCTCACTGCGCAGAACCAAGGAGGAATGACGGTTGCACAGTGGCGGGATTATCAGCTGTTTCTCGGCAAGCTGGATGAAGCGTGTTCGCTGCAGCAGCAGGAAATCCAGCGTCTTGAACTGCGTTACCAGCAACTGCGTGCTGTCTGGCAGGAAAAAGACCGCAAGGTCAGTGCGTTCGAGGCGCTGCAGCAGCGGCATGACAAGGCCGAGTTGCTGCGCGAGGGAAAGCAGGAGCAGAAGCTGCTCGATGAATTTAATAGTCGCCTGAAGCGCAATTAGCAAGGCTGTTTAATTTATTAAACAATCATTCGTTTTTCGTGAGCTTGACCTTGTTGTTTATTTGAGTGAACATGAGGCATGCGCAAGTCAGACATTTTGCAGCTTTTCGGTACCCAATCCCGCTTGGCCGAGGCGCTTGGTGTTGGGCGCTCGGCCATTTCGCAATGGCCCGAGCAATTGCCGCAGCGCCAATCCGATCAGGCGCTTGGCGCGGCACTGCGCCTCGGGTTGCTGCAACACTTGCCTGCTCATTTACGACTCAAGCCAGAGGATCAAGCAATGCAAAAGGTACGCAAGGCCGTATTTCCCGTCGCCGGCATGGGCACCCGTTTTCTGCCTGCCACCAAGGCCAGTCCCAAGGAAATGATGCCGGTTGTCGACAAGCCCCTGATCCAGTATGCGGTAGAAGAGGCGATAGCGGCAGGCATCACCGAGATGGTGTTCATTACCGGGCGCAACAAGCGGAGCATCGAAGATCACTTCGACAAGGCCTACGAGCTGGAAAACGAACTGGAAGCGAAGGGTAAAGACAAGCTGCTGGAAATTCTGCGCGGCATCATTCCGAAATCCGTGACCTGCATCTATATTCGCCAGCCTGAGGCGCTGGGGCTGGGGCATGCCGTGCTGTGTGCCAAACCTGTTGTCGGAGATGAGCCCTTTGCCGTAATTCTGGCCGATGATCTGATCGACGGGCCGGAAATGAAGCACATGGTCGAGGTCTTCAACGATACGCATTGTTCAGTACTGGGGGTCGAGGAAGTTGCCAGGGAGGAAACGGCTTCCTACGGGATTGTTGAAGTCCAGGATGCTCCGGCTAGTCGCTTGCGCATCAATAACATCGTCGAGAAACCGAAGCCGGAGGAGGCGCCTTCCAACCTCGCCGTGGTGGGGCGCTACATTCTGACTCCGCGGATTTTTCACCACCTGCAGCATGTGCAGCCTGGCAAAGGGGGGGAAATCCAGTTGACTGACGGGATTTACGCGCTGATGCAGGAACAGCACATCCTGGCGCACAAATTGCACGGCACTCGCTATGATTGCGGCTCGAAGCTTGGATACCTGAAGGCGACGGTTGAGCTTGGCCGCAAGCACTATGAAGTAGGTGCGGACTTCGATGCCTATCTGAAATCGCTATGCGCCAGCAAGTAAACGTGCAACCCTGAGACGACTAGTCAGGGTGTCGCATTGCAGCCGCAGAAAGGCTCCAGTTGGAGCGCTGCGGCTTTTTCTTATTGGTTTTCGGCATTGCCAGACGGTATCCTCGTTAAAGGGGCGTCACTGGGCGTCCGCGAGTTCAGCCTGATTCAAGAGAGTGTCCATGTTTGATGATAAATCCATCCTGATTACCGGTGGTACGGGTTCCTTTGGCCGTAAATTCATCCGTACCTTGCTTGATCGTTACAAGCCGGCGCGGGTGGTGGTGTTCTCGCGCGACGAACTCAAGCAGTTTGAAATGCAGCAGGAATTCACTGATCCGTGCATGCGCTTTTTCCTAGGTGATGTGCGTGATGGCGAGCGTCTCAAGCAGGCGATGCGCGGCGTCGATTATGTAGTGCATGCTGCCGCGCTTAAGCAGGTGCCCGCCGCCGAATACAACCCGACCGAGTGCATCCGTACCAATGTGGTTGGTGCGGAAAATGTCATCAATGCGGCCATTGAGAATGGCGTCGAAAGAGTGATCGCCCTTTCCACCGACAAGGCCGCCAGCCCGATCAATCTGTATGGCGCGACCAAGCTGCTGTCAGACAAACTGTTTATCGCTGCCAACAATATCGTGGGGGGGCACCGTACCCGTTTCGCAGTGGTGCGTTACGGCAATGTGGTTGGCTCGCGCGGTTCGGTTGTGCCGTTTTTTCGCAAGCTGATTGCCAATGGTGCGCAGAGTTTGCCGATCACTGATGCGCGCATGACCCGCTTCTGGATCACCCTGCAGCAGGGCGTGGATTTTGTCCTGAACAATTTTGGTCGCATGCAAGGTGGGGAATTGTATGTGCCAAAAATCCCATCCGTGCGCATTACCGACTTGGCGCGTGCCATGGCTCCCGATTTGCCGCAGCACATCATCGGCATTCGCCCCGGGGAAAAGCTGCATGAGCTGATGATCTCGCCAGATGACAGTTTTCACACCTATGAATATTTCGATCACTATGTGATTGCCCCGTCGATTACCTTCGTGACCCAGCATGGCTACGACAGTAATAACCTTGGTGAACAGGGGGAACTGGTCGCCGAGGGGTTTTCTTTCGCATCTGATAACAATCCCAGCTTCCTGAGCGTGGCCGAACTGCAGGAACTCGACCGGACTACACCATGATTCCCTATGGCCGTCAGCAAATCAGCGAGGAAGACATTGCTGCCGTCGAGGCTGTCCTGCGTTCGGACTGGCTGACGCAAGGGCCTGCAGTGCCTGCTTTCGAGGTGGCTTTGAGTGAGCGTACTGGCGCAACCCATGCTGTAGCGGTCAGTAGTGCCACGGCCGCATTGCATCTGGCCTGTCTGGTTGCGGGAGTGGGAGAAGGGGATCGGGTCTGGACGAGCCCGAATACCTTTGTTGCTTCAGCAAACTGTGCCAGGTATTGCGGGGCATGTGTTGATTTTATTGATATTGATCCAGATACCCTGAATATTGATATCGGGTTGCTGGCCAGGCGGCTGGCTGTCGCTGCGCAGAGTGACGCGCTGCCGAAGGTCGTGATACCGGTGGCCTTTGCGGGCCGTAGCGCCGATATGCAGGCGCTGCACTCATTGGCCCGTCAGTATGGCTTCGTGGTGATCGAAGATGCCTCGCATGCGGTGGGTGCAAGCTATCTCGGACAGCCGGTGGCGAGTGGTGAATATGCTGACATGACGGTGTTCAGCTTTCATCCAGTAAAAATCATCACCACCGCCGAAGGCGGAGCGGTGCTCACCAACCGTCGCGAGTGGGCCGATCAGCTGCAGCGCCTGCGCAGCCACGGCATTACCCGCGACCCGGTGCTGATGCATTCAGCCAGCGAGGGAGACTGGTACTACCAGATGCTGGAGTTGGGTTTCAACTACCGCATGACGGATCTTCAGGCTGCGCTGGGTCTGTCCCAGTTGCAGCGACTTGATGTCTTTCTAGAGCGGCGTCGCCAACTGGCGTGCCGTTATGCTGCCCAGCTCGCTGAACTGCCGCTGATTCTGCCGTCTCCCAGTGAGGAATCGGCCTGGCACCTGTATGTGGTGCAGCTGGTCGATGCCTCCCGCCGCAAGGCCATTTTTAACGAACTGCGCGCACGTGGCATCGGGGTGAACGTGCACTATATTCCCGTGCATCTGCAACCTTATTACCAGGCGCAAGGCTTCACTAGGGGCTATTGCCCGGTTGCCGAAGCATATTATCAGCGGGCAATCACGCTGCCACTGCATGCCGGAATGACGGATGCGCAGCAGGATGAAGTGGTCAGTGTATTGAAGGAGTTGTTGCAATGAGTGGGTGTATCGCCATCATTCCAGCACGAGGAGGCAGCAAACGGATCCCGCGCAAGAACATCCGGCTGTTCCACGGCCAGCCAATGATTGCCTATTCGATCAGGGCCGCGCTGGATTCAGGGCTGTTTGATCGTGTGGTTGTCAGTACCGACGATGCAGAAATTGCTGCTGTGGCGCGTGAATGTGGGGCAGAGATACCGTTTGTTCGTCCCGATGATTTGTCGGATGACTACGCCACTTCAATGTCAGTGGTGCAGCATGCTATTCGTGCGCTTCAGGAACAAGGTGCACAGATGGAGTTTACCTGCTGCATTTATGCAACGGCACCCTTTGTACGTCCCTCTTTTTTGGCGGAAGGATTGGCTAGGCTGCAGGCGAATCCGAATGCCTCCTATGCATTTTCCGTAACTCGGTTTCCTTTTCCGGTGCAGCGTGGAATCCGGATTAATCGCATGGGCCGAGTTGAGGCTTTGCAGCCAGAGTATCGCTTTACCCGGTCGCAGGACTTGGAGGAGGCATATCATGATGCCGCCCAGTTCTATTGGGGTAGAACCGAGGCATGGGCAAAAGATGATCTTCTATTTTCCGAATTGTCTATCCCCATAGTTTTGCCGCGCTACCTTGTACAGGATATTGATACTGTTGAGGACTGGAAATGTGCGGAGCTAATCTACACCGCCATTGCAGCTAGGGACAATTTGCCTTGAAGCGGGTGTTGATCCGGGCGGATGCGTCTGCTGAGATTGGTAGTGGCCATGTCATGCGGTGTTTGACCCTTGCAGATGCGCTTCGATCCAATCATTATGACGTCCACTTTTACTGTAGTAAGTTACCTGGAAATTTGATCGAATCAATCGAAGCTCAGGGCTACAAGGTATTCAAGGGTGGTGGCCTGGTTGCTGGTGATCAAACATCTGGATTTTGGGATGATGAATGCATAGTCAATCCATTGATGGTTGACTATGAGTGGTTGATTGCCGATCACTATCAACTTGATGTCCGGTTTGAAAGCAAAATGCGCAAGAAATGCCGTTTCGTCGCGGTTATTGATGATTTATGCAATCGTGTGCATGCTGCTGATATCGTTGTTGACCAAGGGATTGATGCGGACCTCTCCTCATATCGAGCCTTGGTTTCGCCTGCATGTCGACTCCTGCTTGGGCCGAAATTTGCATTGCTGAGAAGGGAGTTTTCAGAGTTCGCTTGTCAAGCACCCAAGCATTTGGCAAAAAAAATCTTGGTGAATTTTGGCGGGGCGGACCCGCATGGATCAACTTTGCAAGTATTGCAGGCCTTATCTGGTCGGGCACAATTTGAGCCAGTTGTAGTGGCTGGCTGGGCGAATCCGGATTGGGATAAAATTCATCAGATATGTATTGCTGAAAATTGGCGAGCATATCGCTCTGTTTCCAATATGGCCGAGCTAATGTCCGGGATGGATCTGGCAATTGGCGCGGTTGGTGGGAGTACTTGGGAGCGCTGTGCAGTTGGACTGCCTGCAATTTGTATTGCGGTTGCTGAGAACCAGCTTGGACTCGCCAGATCATTAGAAAGTCATGGTGTGATCGAGTTGCTGGGTGAGGCTGCGCAAGTGACAGAAAGAAAGATTCTAGATGCACTTGAGGGGCTTGCCCCAGATTTGCTGAGGCGTGAAAAGATGGTTCAGCGTGGACGTGCACTGGTTGACGGGCAGGGAGTACGGCGTGTACTCGATGAAATGCGCCGTATCGAGATAAATGGGGCAACAGATGCAAGAATGGGATGAAAAAATGAAAACGGACGGTGTGCGTGAACATGAGCTCGGGTTTTTTCAGCTCGATCCGATTCCATCGGGTGGGGAGCTGACCTCATTTTATCAAAGCCGCTATTATGATTTGTTGCGTCAAGGAGGTCGGGCACCTGAAATTCGAAAATTGCTAGATGCGCAAGGTGAACGTCAAGATGAACTTGACTGGTTGCAGGCAACTCTGTACCAAGATGTTGCTGATGCAATTCGCCAGCATGTCCCGCAAGGGGGGCGCTTGCTCGATGTTGGATGTGGCTCCGGTGATTTGCTGGAGTATTTGTCCAGCCAGGGTTTTTCTGCAAGTGGCATTGAGCCTTCCACTGATGCAACAGCAATTGCAGTGTCAAGGGGATTGAAGGTCAATACGGCAACACTGGAGAATTGGGCTGCCTTGCCAGAAAATAAAGCAAGCTACGATGCAATTACATTGATGAATGTTCTTGAGCACGTCCCAGATCCGCTTCAAGTGCTCGAATGCCTTCATTCTCTGCTACGGCCATCTGGTGTACTTTGCTTTCGTGTGCCGAATGACTTCACTCCGTTGCAGGCTGCTGCAGAGAATATGGGAATCAGTCGCAAACAGTGGTGGGTTGCCAAGCCTGATCACATTAATTATTTTTCCGAGGAATCGGCACGGGCGTCTTGCGCTACCGTTGGGTTGGAGGTGGTTGATGTCACAGCTGACTTTCCGATGGAGTTCTTTCTGCTGATGGGCATGAACTACATCGATGAGCCTCAACTTGGTAAACAAGTGCATGGAATGCGTCGCTCACTTGAAATGGCGATGCCAACACCCATGCGCCAGACCTTGTATCGAGCATTTGCTGAAATGGGTATGGGTCGGAACATCATGGTTACTGCAAAGCGGCAATGAATGTTCTGATTTGTAGTGCTGCGAGAAAGGTATGGCTTATTGACGCATTCAAGTCCGCCCTTTCCGAATCGGGTGGGCTGGTCTTTGCTGCGGATGCAGACCCCTTGGCCGTTGCATTGCGGGTTGCGGATGGTGGACTAATCTTGCCCTGTCTCAATGTTGCTGAATATGAACAGGTATTATTGCAGGAGTGCAAAAAGCATAACATCCAGCTGATTATTCCAACAAGAGATGCCGAATTAACTTGGTTTTCTGAGAGGCTGGGATTTTTTGCGCTGCATGGCATACAGGTGATGCTTTCGTCCAGTGAGTCTGTACGTATTTGCCAGGATAAATTGAGTTTCTGTTTACACTGCGAGTGCTATGGGTATTCTGTACCAAAACGCGCAGTGTCTCTGACGGATAAACCCGAGTACCCCTTGTTTGCCCGTCCCAGAACAGGAGCTGGGGGTCGTGGCACTTGTCGGATCAATGATGATGTTTCTCTGCAGCAGTTGACCCCATGGAGTCAATGGCTTATTCAGGAGTTAATTGAGAAGCCGGAATATACTCTCGATCTTTTCGCAGATTTCGAAGGGCGGGTGTTAAGTGTTGTTCCGCGGCAGCGACTGAGGGTCGTGGCGGGAGAAAGCACGGTTGGTGTGACTGTTGAGGCACCGTACCTGATTGAGCGTGCTATCTCCTTGGCTCAAAGCCTCCATCTGGTCGGGCATAACACGCTGCAGTGTTTCTGGGACGGGGGGGAGCCACTTTGGATTGAAATTAATCCGCGGTATGGGGGGGGGGCTTCACTTGGCTTTGCGGCAGGTGCGAACACCCCGTTGATGTTATTGCGCTTGCTTGCCGGGGAAGAAGTGTTGCCGTGCATTGGGGAATATGAAAGAGGGCTTTATTTATATCGCTACAGTACTGATCTGTATGTGCGAGGTGCAATGTGAGCCTGGCAGGGATTCTGCTCGATCTGGACGATACCCTCTACCCTGAGAATGACTATTTCCGAAGTGGTCTGGCTGCGGTAGCTGAGTGGTTGCATTTGAATTACGGCAATGCTCCTGGTCTTCAGGATTTACTTGATGATGTTGGTAAGCACGGCCGAAAAGGTGTGCTGGATCGAATCCCTGTACCTCTTGCTGCAGTCGGGATGGATCGTTCCGCATGGCGGCATATGCTGCTGCAAATTTACCGGTTGCATGAACCTGAAATCCATTTAAGTCCCGATTTTGCTAACTTTCTTGAGGATTGTCGTAGAAGACAATGCCGAACTGCTCTTATTACTGATGGTAAATCTTGTGTTCAATGGCGAAAGATTAGGGCGCTAGGATTGCAGTCGCTAATTGATGTAATAGTTGTCACTGACGATATTGAAGCACCGAAGCCATCATTGTTACCTTTTTTGATTGCTTCACAACGCTTGCAATGCCAAGTTGATGAGTGCATTTATATTGCAGATGATGCCAGTAAGGACTTTTTTGCACCACGGCAGTTAGGTATGAGGACGTTGCAAGTCAGTCGAGCACTGCAGTATCCGCTTGCCCGTCCAGCTCCTTCGGTGGATTATGAAGCCGAGCATTGTGTTGCTTCTTTGGCTGATGCGGCATCTTTTATTTTTGGAGGGCATGAATGAGTACGGCGTTCAATATTGGTGGTCGTGTGATTTCACGCGAGGTTTCCCCTTTTGTAATAGCAGAAATGTCCGGTAATCATAACCAGTCCTTAGAGCGGGCGCTGGCTATTGTTGATGCCGCTGCGGCCGCTGGTGCGCATGCAATCAAGCTGCAAACGTATACGGCAGATACGATGACCCTCGATATTTCTGCCGGCGAATTCAGTATCGAGGACCCGAATAGCCTTTGGTATGGGAGTTCTCTCTATCAACTTTACCAGCAGGCATACACTCCTTGGGAGTGGCATGAGCCGATCATGGCTCATGCTCGCCAGCTGGGAATGCTATGTTTTTCGACGCCATTTGATGAGTCCGCTGTTGATTTTTTGGAAGGGCTCAATGTGCCAGCGTATAAAATCGCGAGTTTCGAAAATACAGATTTGCAGTTGATCCGCAAGGTGGCTGCTACTGGCAAACCTATGATTATCTCAACGGGAATGGCTAGTGTCTCTGAATTGGGTGATGCTGTTGCGACTGCGCGCGATGCAGGTTGTAAAAATCTCATCTTATTGAAATGTACAAGCACGTATCCTGCGTCGCCAGCCAATACGAATTTGCTGACTATTCCTCACATGAGGCAGCTTTTCGACTGCGAGGTGGGTATTTCTGATCACACTATGGGGGTTGGCGTTTCTGTGGCTGCGGTAGCGCTAGGTGCTACTGTAATAGAGAAACATTTTACTCTTTCTCGTGATGATGGTGGGGTTGACTCTGCTTTTTCCCTTGAGCCCCATGAAATGGAAGCTCTTGTTATTGAAAGTGATCGGGCTTGGAAAGCAATGGGCGGCATTCATTATGGGAGCAGTAAAGCAGAAGAGCAGAGCAAGTTGCATCGGCGCTCATTGTATGTGACCCAAGATTTGCCTGCTGGTGCTGTTTTAACGCGGGAAAATATCCGGGCGATTCGGCCGGGGCTTGGCTTGCCGACCAAATATTTTGAGCAGGTTATCGGGCGGAAAATCAATGTGTCGGTCAAGAAAGGGACGCCGGTTTCATGGGCGTTGCTTTCATAATGGTTTGGCTGTTTTCAGTGTAATATGTGTTCTTTGACGCAAGTTTTTATCGGGTGAGGTGCTTGGTGGCTAAATCGGCTTTGTCGGCTATGAAGTTGGCGCGTGATGTCGGCATGAAAGGCGAATTGTTGCGTGCCTATCGAATCGCTGAAAAGTACGAGGGGCAGTTGCGTGAGCATTACGAGGCGCAATATCTTTTTGCATCACTTGCGGCAATGTTGTCAAAGTATGATATTGCTCTTTTGGCTGCGCTTAGAGCTTATGAGCAAAATCCTGATTCGTATGATGCAGCCTTGCTTCTCGGAAAGATATACTTGGCACTGAGAGAGCGTGACAAGGCGTGTGAGTTTTTTGCTTTTGCGCATGCCATCGCTCCTCAAGAGAAGGAGGCTGCAGTTTATTATGCGGTTGAACTTTATAACGCCAGCAAACCGAGCGAGGCGGAGACAGTTGTTCGTGAATTGTACGGGGTGTTGGGCGACGATCCAGATGTCAATTCGATTTTGGCGATGATATGGTCTGGGGCGGGTTTGAATTCTGAGGCCAGAGCCCTGATCGAGCGATGCAATTGTAACGAAATTGAGAATATTGATTTTTTGAGTCGCTATTTTGAAGTGCTTATTTCGGCGCAGGATGTTAATGCTGCCATTAAGGTTGCAGAGCGCATGATCGCCATTTTGTCCCGTAACGGCGGGCGAGCAGGTCAGCTTGCTTCGGCCTGGGGCGATCTCGGCGCCGCATATGTTGCCGCAAATAATTCGGTTGCGGCAATGGAGGCGTTTCGAAAGGCACTTGATATTGACCCGTCCAGTAAACAGGCTCTGGTTAATAAAGCGGCGCTTCATAAAAGTCTCGAACAATATGTGGATTCGGTTGCTTGTTATAAAGTTGCAGCCGCACATTATCCGAATGATCCGCAGTTGTGCCATCATCTTAATTTGCTTCTTCGGGAAATGGGCTTTCTGGAAGAGTCGATTAAATATGGCGAAATGGCCGTGGCCATGCGCCCTGATTCCGTCAATTATCTGACCAATCTTGGATGCAGTTACTTTGCAACAGGCCGACTGGATAGAGCATGGACTTATTATGAGTATCGCATGAATGAAGTTGCGGCTACATACCGTGGGCTGGGTCTTCCGTTCTGGCAGGGAGATGCATTGAATGGTCGTCGTTTGCTGGTTGTTCGCGAGCAGGGGATTGGCGATGAAATGTTGTTCTCCCCTTTGCTACGCGATTTGCCTGTTGAAACAGAGCAGATCGGCTTTGCTGTGCAACCAAAACTGCTTAACCTGATGCAGCGAACCTTCCCGGCACTGAAGGTATTCTGTGCAGATACTGCGTCGCATGAATGGTTGCGTACCAACTTTGATTGTGTGATCTCACTGGCATCCCTTGGCGGTTTGTACCGCAGAAATGTTTCTGATTTCTATGGAAAAATTGTTGCCTTGGAGCTTGATCCGGCCAGGGTTGAAGCGTTCACAGACCGGTTTTCTTTGCTGCCAAGTGGCTTGAAAATCGGTTTTTCTTGGCGAAGCGGCTTGCGTGGTCTGCGCCGTGATGTGCACTACCCGGATGATTTCAACCTCTGGCAGCCACTGTTTGACTTGCCAGGAATCCAATGGGTGAACGCCCAGTACGGTGTTACAGAGGGTGAAATCACTGAACTCCAGCAGCGATTGGGATCGCGCTTTCATCCGTTTGCGGACGTTGATCATTATGCAGATCTGGATTCTTCCTGCGCGTTGCTGCGATCTTGCGATCTTGTGATCGCTCCATGTAATTCGATCGCGGTTCAGGCTGGGATGGTTGGGCGCCCCGTGCTGCGGATGGCATATGGCACAGATTATTTTATGCTGGGCACCGACCACTACCCATGGCTGCCCACCGTTCAGCCCATGGTGCGTGCGTATGATGAGCCTTGGGAGGGCGTTTTTTCTCGCTTGCGGTCCATCCTTTCTGGCTTGCTTGGTTGATACTGTGCCATGTATGGCATTGCAGTGCTTTAAATGCAAGAGTTCTGGTGGGATAGGGTTGTTTTTTCGCGATTTTAAAATTTCTATCATCAAGCACTAAAGTTCTTGCCGCGACTGGACGATATAGCTTCCAAGAGCCAGGGCAGGCGATGGTTTCGGGGCCTGACTGATTGCTTCTGACATCTAGGAGAAGATCATGCAAGTTATTCAAACCAATGTTCCGTCGCTGAACTCGCAAAACACGTTGGCCAAGACCAATAGCGGTATGGCTACCGCAATGCAGCGCCTGTCGTCAGGCATGCGCATTAACAGCGCCAAGGATGATGCGGCTGGTCTGGCCATTTCTGATCGGATGTCGAGTCAGATCAATGGTCTGGATCAAGCTCGTCGCAATGCCAATGATGGTATTTCGCTGGCGCAAACTGCCGAAGGTGCCCTGCAAAGTTCGGGCGACATTCTGCAACGGATCCGTCAACTGGCTGTGCAGTCGGCAAACGGCTCCAATTCGGGTAGCGATCGCCAGGCTTTGCAGGCGGAAGTGTCGAATCTGGTGACTGAACTGGATCGGATCGCCGGTTCAACCAATTTCAACGGTCTGAATCTGCTTGACGGGTCGAACGGTTCGCTGGACTTTCAGGTTGGCGCTAATGCCTATCAGACCATCAATGTTTCTACTTCCGACGTTCGTACCAGTAAATATGGTTTGAATACTCTCGCGACGTCGGCCTTGGCCGCGGTAGCATTGACCACTACTACTGGTGGTACCAAGTTGACCAACGGTACTCTAGTTATCAATGGTTTGACTTCGGCTTCGCTGACAGTGGGTTCGCTTGATAGTGCCAAGGACCTAGCGGACAAGATTAACTCGAAATCTGAAATTACCGGCGTTACTGCATCGGCGCAGACCTTTGCCAAGCTTACTTTTACATCTTCTGGCTCCAATACCATCAGCCTGAAGTCGAACAATAGTACAGCTGTTAACGTAACGTTCAATCTCGGCGCCGGTCTGGATGCGGCTGAAGATTTCACTCAGGCTGTAAGCGAAATCAACAAGCGCTCATCCGAAACCGGTGTGACCGCAAAGGTCGGTGATGATGGCAAATCGATTGAACTGCAAAACGGCAATGGCAATTCAATCGCCGTGTCTTCCACTCAAGTCGCCACCCTGACTACCGGGACTCGCTTGGCGAGTGGTCATATCACCTACTCGGCTGCAGGCCTGGCTACTACTGGCCTGACTTTTGGCGCAGAAGCCCAGGGTACGGTGACATTGGATGCGACCAATGGCTTCAGCCTCGCTGGTGCAGCCAATGCCAATTTCTTGGGTACTAATTCGGATGCGACCAATACAGTAAATACGATCAGTGTCGGTACAGCGCAAGATGCCGCCATGGCAATCCGGGTTGTCGACGCCGCGCTGGGTAATATCGATAGCATCCGTGCCAACTACGGTGCAATCCAGAATCGCTTCGAAACGACTATCCAGAATCTGGCAACGACGTCACAGAACCTGTCGGCTTCCCGCAGTCGTATCCGCGATACCGACTACGCGGCCGAAACGGCAAATCTGGCCAAGTCGCAGGTGCTGCAACAGGCTGGTACGGCGATGCTGGCGCAAGCCAACGCACTGCCGCAGCAGGTGCTGACACTGCTGCGTGGCTAACCCCGGATCTGAGTATCGAGTAAACTAGGAGTGCCCCGGAGCAGTCGCTTCGGGGCACTTGCGCAAAGGAGATCCGATCATGCAGATCAATTCCTTGGGTTCAGCCAACTCGGCAGGCTTGCCGCGTGCTGAAGAACAGCTCAGACAGGCGTCCACACAAAGTGCTGGCGTGAAGGTGAGTGATGCCGTGTCGGTGGCGCGTGATGCAGTTCCGGCGGTTCAGCAAGCCGAGCGCAGCAATGAGGTTGCGGAAGCGGTTAAAAAGATCAACGAAACGATCAAGTCGTTCAATCAGAATGTGGGTGTCGAATTCTCTACCGACAGCGATACCAGCACGCCGGTAGTTCGTGTGATTGACACCACTTCGAAAGAAGTTCTGCGACAAATTCCGACCGAGGAAGCGCTGCAGATCGCGAAAGCGATTGACCGCTTGCAGGGTCTGCTGGTACGTGACAAGGCTTGATCAGCCGCTGATTTGTAAGGAGTGGAGCCATGGCTGGCGCGATTAGTGGTAGTGGCGGTATCGATGTGAATTCGCTGGTATCCCAGTTGATGAACGCCGAGCGTCTGCCTGCGCAAAAAATGCTCGTCAAGGAAACGTCGCTCAAAGCGAAGCTGAGTGCCTATGGCACGATCAAGGGGGCACTCGGGGCGTTTCAGACATCCTTGGCAAAACTGAATAGCCAAGCGAGTTATCAGGGCTCTACCTCCGCCACTACGTCCGATGATACTGCTGTCAAGGTGGCTGCGGGTGCTGCGGCACAAGCTGGCAAATACAATATTGAAGTCACTCAGCTAGCGACTTCGCAAAAACTGGCCACCAGTGCGGTATTCAGCAAACTGACCGATGAAGTGGGTACTGGTACGCTGACCATCGATTTTGGCACGCACGGCACTGGCGGCTTTGCCCTGAATCCGGAGCGCACTTCTCTCAATATTACTATTGATGCCAGCAACAATTCTTTGGCCGGCGTCCGTGATGCCATCAATAAGGCCGGAGCTGGTGTGACGGCCAGTATTGTGAATGATGGTACGGGTTATCGTCTTGCCCTGTCGTCTACAGAAACAGGCAGCAAGAATGCAATGCGGATTACCGTGGCCGAGACGGGCAGCGCGCCGACCAATACGGATAACAGCGGACTCTCCGTGCTTGCTTATGATCCATCTGCCACGACCCCTGCTCCTGTTCCGGGCGATCCGCCTGTGCCGGCTCCCGTCGGCTCCATGACGCAGAATCAGGCTGCCAAGGATGCCGTGTTCAAGGTCGATGGTATTGCGATCACTAAATCAAGCAATGTGGTCAGTGACGCGGTCGACGGCTTGACGCTGACACTGCTGAAGGAAACCACCAGTGCTGCAAAGGTGGAGGTCAACAAGAGTGCGGCTTCGATCAGTGCCCCGCTACAAGCCATGGTCAAAGCCTATAACGAACTGGTCAAAACCATGCGGGATCTGACCAAGGCTTCGACCGAGAACCAGAAGCCTGGCCAGTCTAACGATGCCCAGGTATTGAACGGCGAGAGTCTTCCCCGCTTGATCGAAGCAGAGTTGCGTGCAGTGATGAATCAGGCACTTCCTTACACGGGGGGGGATGTCAAGGCACTGGCCCAGGTCGGAATCAGTTTTGATCGAACTGGCGTCATGAAACTTGATGAGAGCAAACTGGCGGCTGCCATGGCGGCAGATCCGGATGGGGTCACCAGCCTTTTTGCTTCAAATGGTCGCATTGATGACAAGTTTGTCAAAATCGAATCGCTTGGTAAGGGTCTGGATGCGGGCAACTATGAACTGAATGTGTCCCAGCTCGCGACACAGGGGAAGTTTGCTGCAGCCTCAGGCTTGGCAGGCTCTGTGGTGATTACTGGCAGCAACAAGTCGCTTTCCTTGTCGGTTGATGGCACTGCAATCGGGATTGATCTTACCGAGGGCACCTATACGCCAGCGCAACTCGCCGCTGAATTGCAGACCAGAATCAACTCGCATAGCAGCCTTACGGCCAAATCCAGCAAGGTAGAGGTTTCGCTGGATGCTTCCAATCAGCTGGTCATCTCTTCGCAGAAATACGGTGATGAATCGAAAGTCAACGTAGCAAGTGCGCACGCAGATCTGGGGTTGACCGGCGGTACGGCTACTGATGGCGTCGATGCCGCTGGTACCCTGAATGGGATTGCCCTGAAGGGTGATGGACAGAAGTTGTACACCGACGCCGGCTTCAAGGTTACTGTTTCCGGTGGATCTACCGGCAGCCGTGGTGCGGTTGAAGTTTCGCAAGGTTTCGCTTATCAGCTGGATCAGACCATTGCCAAAATGGTGGATGGCAAAGGCGCCATTGGCGTGAAACTGGAATCGCTAAACAAGAGCATTCGCAGTGTTCAGGATCAGCAACAGCGTTTCGAACTGCGAATGGGGATCATCGAAAAACGCTACCGAGCCGAATTCGTGGCTCTTGATGGTTTGTTGACCTCCATGCAGAGCCAGAGTAATGCGCTCAGCCAGCAACTGGCAGCATTGCCTGGGCTGTCGTCCTCCTAAGGGCAAAACATGAGTACCATGATCAATAAAAAAGCAATGGCGGCTTATGGCGCGCAGAGTCTCGATGCCGATGTTGCGGCCGCGTCACCGCATCGCCTTATTATTTTGTTGTATGACGGAGCGATACAGTCCGTGACGCTGGCCAGGATGTTCATGGAGAATGGTTCAATCGCGGAAAAAGGGGCTGCCATTTCCAAAGCGATTGCCATTATTGAGGATGGCCTGCGCCTCAGCCTGGATCGCGAAACAGGCGGGGAGCTCGCGGATAATCTGGATGCACTGTATGAATACATGAGCCATGTGCTCCTTGAGGCCAATTTGCATAACCGGCTGGATTCACTCGATCAGATCCTGATCTTGCTGAAGGATTTGCGTGAGGCTTGGGAGAGTATCCCATTCGATGCTCGCCATCAGTCTTCGGCGCAGGTTGAGGCCATCCAGCATGGACGAGTCTGATTTCCGCCTGATTCATGAGCAGTACGCTCTGCTGTTGCGGGGGCTGACTGCTGCTCGGGATTTGGCGGGAGCAGAAGACTGGGATTCGCTGATGCCCTTGCTGCCTGCTTTGCAGCATGGCATGGACACCCTGCCTTACGTGGCTGTGAATGAGCTTGATGCATCGCAATTGATGTGCTGGACTGAAATGGCGAATGCGTTGCAGCAAGCATTTGCGGGGCTGCATCCTGTACTGGCCGGTCGCCGAGCAAATCTGGCGCTTGAATTGCAGGGCCTCAACAACCAGGGCAAATTACTGCGTACATACGGCGGCTGAGCTGCCTGGTCACAGAGAGAGGCGCACCGTGCAACCGCTATGGCTGATTGTTCCTGTTGTTGTGCTACTTGTCGTGATGGTGCTGTTCGCGCTGCAGTTTCGCCAGCTGTCCCGGCAACGCACAGAAATCGGCCTCTTGGCGGAGCGAATTGCCGTGCTTGAACAAGACCTGGCCAACCAATCCCTGCGCCTATCCGCGGTTCAACTGGTACAGAACCACGCCTTGGATGATGGGGCCACCAGCTTGCCCGATTCCCAGTCCGATACCAGCCCCTATCAGCAGGCGATACGCATGGTGACGGCTGGTGCTGGTGTTGAGGAAATCCAGCGCGAGTGTGGCCTGGCACGCGGCGAGGCAGAGCTGATCGTGTCCCTGTACCATCTGCCGCGTCATGGCTGATTGCCTGCGGAGTTCGTGATGCTGCCTGGTTCAACTCCTGTCAGTCTCGTGCAGAATTACCTCCGAGTTCAGGAGGGCTTGGTTGATACGCTGCGCCCTGAATCCGTAGGAAAGCTGCTGCTCACGGTCGGGGAGCGTGTGCAGGCGATCGTGCAGGATGTGCTGCCCAATGGCCGATTTGCCGTGCTGGTCAAGGATCAGCTGCTCGACATGAATCTGCCCCGCAATACCCAGCCAGGTAGTAAGCTGGAACTCACTGTTCTAGAGGCTTCTCCAAGAATACGGTTTGCCCTCTCTGGTGGTGCGGCCGTGGAAGGGCAAGCCCTTCCGGTCGCGCTCAGTCAAACTGGCCAACGCCTCGCGGCATTGCTTGAACAGTTTGCACCGCCTGATAAAGCCGCGGTTCCAACCGCAGGAGCTCCCTTGATCGCCGACGAGCAGCCGGATATACCACAGCTCGCACGTCAGCTTGCGGCCCGTCTCGGAGAGAGTGGTCTGTTCTATGAGTCTCATCAGGCCGAGTGGGTGACGGGTACTCGCAGTTTGCCGCAATTGCTGGCGGAGCCCCAAAGCAACTGGAGCAAGGAGGCCGTTGGCTCTGCGGCGAATCATCCCCCCGCCGGCAAGACCATGCACGATGCGTCGGAGCCGGTTGTGCGGCAGAGCCAGCAGGCAGCTCCAACCGCTGCCGGTCCCGAAGACGGACGTATTCCGATGACTGATCCTCAGGGCAGGGGGGCGCAGCTTGCTGATGCGCAGGCCGCCAGTTTGCGGCAGATGGTGCAGCAGCAGTTGGCCTTGCTCGAACAGCGCCCCCTGGTTTGGCAAGGGCAGGCATGGGCTGGTCAGCCTCTGGAATGGACCTTGAACTGGGAGCGGGATGCCCGCAGCCCGGATGGGGCTTCCGCCGATGATGCACGAATATGGCAGAGCCGGATGGATCTGCAACTGCCCAGGCTTGGATCCTTGACGGTGCTGACGCGAATGCATCAGGGGGAGTTCAGTGTGCGCATTGTGATCCCCGATGAGGCTGGCCGTAGTGAGTTCGCTGTCGCATTGCCACAGCTGGCTGGCCGTTTTGCCGCCGCTGGTTTGCCTTTGGTGCAGGCGCAGCTGAGCGCGAGCGAATCAGCCGAGGAGGACGGATGAAAAAGGTGCAGCGGCAGGCTGACCGGCTGCAGGCGGTGGCGCTCGCCTACGCCGAAGGAAGTGGTGCGCCACGGGTCGCTGCCAAAGGGCGTGGACTGCTGGCCGAGAAAATCATCGATAAGGCGAAAGAGGCCGGCGTGTTCGTGCATGAGTCGCCCGAGCTGGTATCACTGTTGTTGCAGGTGGATCTTGACCAGCATATTCCTCCGCAACTCTATCGTGCTGTTGCAGAGCTGCTGGCCTTTGTCTATCTGCTGGAGAAAGGTGCTGCACCGGACAGTCCGGATTTGACAGCGCTGTTGCCGGCGGGTGACGATGCGCAGGCAAATTCCCCTCCTTCCATAGCCGAGTAAGTTCATGTCTTTGTCTGCTGCACGTTTTCGCCGGGCACATCTGGCGATTGCCACCCTGTTTTTTGCGCTGGGGATCAACTACGGCACTTGGGCGGCACGTATTCCGGCGCTCAAGCAGCAACTGCAGATGAATGATGCCGAGGTAGGAATTTTTTTGCTGGCATCTGGATTGGGTGCGGTTTTTTCTTTTCCGTTGACGGCCTGGATTTTGCAGCGCTTTGGTACACGAACAGCCTGTCTGCTGGCAGCTGGCGGTTTACCGCTGGTATTGCTGTTGCTGGCGGGCGTAAGCAACTACCCGGCTGGCGTGAGCATCATGGTATTTGAGGGGGTATTGGCCAGCTGTCTGAATGTCGCCATGAACACGCAAGCCGTGGAGCTTGAGGCGCAGTCCGGCCGGATGGTCATGTCGCGGTTGCACGCCATTTTCAGCCTGGGACTATTCTCTGCAGCCCTGCTCGCATGGCTGGTGCAAAGCATCACGCCGCTGTTGTGGCAGCATTTTGTGCTGGCTGCTGTATTGCTGATCAGCGCTGCGATCTATGCGGCAGGCGGGCTGTTGCCGACAAGGCCGGCGGCAGAGGAGCCGGGAAGTCAGGGCAGGCGCTTCGCCTTGCCTGCCGGTGCCGCACTGGGATTCGGTGTGCTGGCTTTTTGTGGCACGATTGTTGAGGGTTCCATGAATGACTGGACTGCTCTCTATCTGAAAGAGGTTGCCGGGGCCAGCGAGCGGGCAGCGGTGACCGGCCTTGCTGCCTTTTCGGCGACGATGCTGATTTCACGCTGGTTCGGTGATGCATGGCGCTTGCGGTTTGGTGCCCGCAAGTTGCTGCTGGGTGGTGGCTTGCTGACTGGCCTGGCCTTGCTGCTCGGGGTCGGTCTGGCGGGATTCTGGCCGGGGGTCTTGGCATTCGCGCTGGCTGGGCTCGGGATGGCGGCGGTGTCTCCCTGTGTGTATCAGGGAGCCGCAAGACATGGTGCGATCACGCTGGCGGCGGTAACCACCATGGGATCGATCGGTGCACTGCTTGGGCCACCCCTGCTCGGTTTTGTTGCGCACGCCTCTTCGCTGGCTTGGGCGATGGCGATTGTGGCGGTCATGGCGCTGCTGATTGCTTTGCTAAGCCGTTCCGTGAGGTGGTGATGGGTATGTGTCGCTAAGCCATTACTTTCAGAGGGTGCAGCGAGATACATTGTTATGTGTTAGCAAACGAGTGTGTAAGGCAGGTAGTGGCTGAACTGGCTGCGCACACGATCGACGACCTCCTGGCTGGGGGGCGGAGTATCGGTCAGTTCGTACTTCATGCCCAGCTCCTCCCATTTATGTTCGCCCATCTTGTGGAAAGGCAGAACTTCGACGCGTTCCAGTAGCCCCGGGCCGTCGCGATTGAGTTCGGCGAGGAAGGTGGCAAGGGCATCAACGTCCGCTTCATCATCTGACCAGCCGGGTACCAGAACATAGCGAAGCCAGATTTTTTTCTTCAGGCGGATCAGCCGCCGGGCGAAATCAAGGGTGGGCTGCAGGGGTTTGCTGGTCAGGCGTTCGTACTTCTCGGGGTTCATCTGCTTGATGTCCAGCAACACCAGGTCGACATTGTCGAACCAGCTGTCGTCCAGATGTGCCGCCAGAAATCCTTGCGTATCGAGCGCGGTGTGCAGCCCCCACTGTTTCTTGACCCGGTAAAACACTTCGCCGACGAAATGAGCCTGCATGAGGGGCTCGCCGCCCGTGATGGTCAGGCCGCCGGCAAATTTCAGGAATTTGGCGTATTTACCAATTTCGGCGACAACATCATCAATGCGCATCTGCCGTCCCGAGTAGATTTTCCAGGTGTCCGGGTTGTGGCAGTAAAGGCAGCGGAACTGGCAGCCGGACATGAACAGCGCGAAGCGCATGCCGGGCCCGTCAACTGCCGCGCCGGTTTCAAAAGAGTGAATGTAGCCGACCAGATGCCCTTGGTCGTCAACTGTAGCCGGGAAAATCTCGCCGAGTGGTTTGGAGGGGTCGCTCATGGCTGTCTGTAAATTGTGCTGTAGCTTGTCATTGTAGAGGCTTTGCCGGATCTGGACGAAAAAACGGGCTAGCCTTGGCTAGCCCGTTGCATGCAGCGGAACTGCTTAGGCGTGCATGTGGAAGGTGCGGTTGATCACATCCAGCTGCTGTTCGCGGGTGAGCTTGATGAAGTTCACTGCATAACCCGATACACGGATGGTCAGCTGCGGATAGTTTTCCGGGTGTTCCATGGCGTCGATCAGCATGTCGCGGTTGAGCACGTTCACGTTGATGTGGAAGCCCGAAGCGCCGCAGAAGCCGTCCAGACAGTTGGTCAGGTTATTCACGCGATCCGCCAGTGTGTGCCCCAGTGCATCCGGAGTGGCCGAGGCGGTCCAGCTGATGCCGTCCAGCGCTGCGTCATAGGGCAGCTTGGCTACCGAGGCGCCAGCGGCGACGAAACCGGACTTGTCGCGGCCATTCATCGGGTTGGCACCCGGGGCGAACGGTTCGCCTGCACGGCGTCCATCCGGAGTGTTGCCGGTCTTCTTGCCATAGACAACGTTGGAGGTAATGGTCAGCACGGACTGGGTCGGCATGGAGTTGCGATAGGTCTTGTGCTGCTTGATCTTGTTCATGAAGGTTTCAGTCAGCCACACGGCAATGCTGTCGACACGGTCATCATTGTTGCCAAAGGCCGGGTAATCGCCTTCAATCACGAAATCGGTGGCGATGCCGGCTTCGTTACGGACAGTCTTGACCCGGGCAAACTTGATGGCAGACAGCGAGTCAGCGGCGACCGACAGGCCCGCGATACCGCATGCCATGGTGCGCAGGATGTCGCGGTCATGCAGTGCCATTTCGATGCGTTCGTAATGGTACTTGTCGTGCATGTAGTGAATGGCATTCAGTGCCTTCACATAATTCTTGGCCAGCCAATCCATCATCTTGTCGAACTTGGCCACGACCTCATCGTACTCCAGGTATTCAGAGGTGATCGGCTCGAAACCCTTGGCGACGATGGCGCCGGATTTCTCATCGACACCGCCGTTGATCGCATACAGCATAGCTTTGGCCAGGTTGCAGCGGGCGCCGAAGAACTGCATCTGCTTGCCAACCCGCATCGCGGAAACGCAGCAGGCAATTGCGTAATCATCGCCCCATTGCGGCAGCATCAGGTCGTCGGATTCGTACTGGATGGCCGAGGTTTCGATGGACATCTTCGAGCAGAAATCTTTGAAACCACGCGGCAGCTTGGTTGACCACAGGACGGTCAGGTTCGGTTCCGGAGCCGGACCGAGGTTGGACAGGGTCCACAGGGTACGGAAGCTGGTCTTGGAGACCAGAGTTCGACCGTCTTCACCCATGCCGCCAATGGATTCGGTTACCCAGGTCGGATCGCCGGAGAACAGCTGGTCATATTCCGGAGTGCGCAGGAAGCGAACGATGCGCAGCTTGATCACCAGGTGGTCGATCATTTCCTGGGCTTCGGATTCGGTGATGCGGCCTTCCTGCAGATCGCGCTCGAAATAGATGTCGAGGAAGGTGGAGATGCGGCCGATCGACATTGCTGCGCCGTTTTGTTCTTTCACGGCGGCGAGATAGCCGAAATATGTCCACTGGACGGCTTCCTGCGCGGTAGCGGCAGGACGGCCGATATCGAAGCCGTACTTGGCGGCCATTTCTTTCAGCTCAGCCAGAGCCTTGATCTGCTCGGACAGCTCTTCGCGGGTACGGATCACGTCTTCGGAGAAATCCACGTCATCCAGTTCGGCCTTTTCTGCCTTTTTGGCCTTGATCAGGAAGTCCACGCCATACAGCGCAACACGGCGATAGTCGCCGATGATGCGGCCGCGGCCGTAGGCATCAGGCAAACCGGTAATGACGCCGGACTTGCGGCAAGCCAGAATGTCCGGGGTATAGGCGTCGAAAACGCCCATATTGTGATCTTTGCGGTAGAGGTTGTAGGCCTCTTCAACTTTCGGGTCGAGTTTGAAGCCATAGGCGTCAAGGCCGGATTGCACCATGCGCAGGCCGCCATTCGGTACAATGGCGCGCTTGAGCGGCGCATCGGTCTGCAGGCCGACGATGACTTCCAGATCCTTGGCGATGTAACCTGCATCGTGCGCAACAATGCTGGTGCCACGATCGGCGGAAACATCCAGAACACCCTTGGCGCGTTCTTGTTTCAGCAACTCGGAGAGAACCGCCCATTGCTTCTGCGTCCGCTCGGTCGGGCCGGCCAGAAAGCTGTCATCGCCTTCGTACGGGGTATAGTTCAACTGGATGAAGTCGCGGACTGCAACTTGCTTTTGCCAGTCTCCGTTGGCGAAACCGCGCCAGGCGTCGAGTTGGAGGGTGGTTTCCGGTGCGTTCATGATGATGCTCCTAGTGGCAATGTCTGTTTGACTACCTGTACCTCGTCGAGCAGGGTAGGCTCGGCTAGGTGAAATCCCTGATCTACGTGGCATAGATTAGCACGCCGTTTTGGTGTAATGCCTCGTAAATATGTACGCTCAATCGTAGCAAGGATGGCGAAGGAAAAATTGATCTTGATCATGTTTTTCCTGCTGTTGTTGGAATGGCTTTTGCTACATTTTCTGTTGCGATGCAACAATTTATGCGCGTGCATGGCGATATGCCGGTATTACCTTGTGGCGTTCAAATTTGAATAAGCGGATCGGATTTGCAATGGCAATATGTGGTTTCAAGCGATGTGTGGCTGTGGTGCTGTGTATGAGCTTGCTGGCATGCTCCAGTGCACCCAAGAAAACTGGGCCTGCGCCCGCGTCAACGGTACTGTTGCCTTCGGCGCTGGGGCAGGAGGTCGTGCTTCAGGCGCTGGCACTCATTGATACTGGCTACACCTTTGGCGGGGCAAATCCGGAGGCGGGGCTCGATTGTAGTGGCTTGGTTCGTTTTGTTTACGGACAGGCTGCGGGAATTGCGTTGCCACATAATGCAGCACAGATCGCCGAATTGGCACGTGCCGTCTCGAAAGAGCAATTGCGACCGGGGGATCTGGTATTTTTCAATACCCTGGGCAAACCGAAATCTCATGTCGGGATTTATATTGGTGACGGTCGCTTTGTGCATGCGCCGAATTCCCGGGGAAAGGTTCGGGTTGAATCAATGAATCAGTCGTATTATCTCAGTCGCTTCGAAGGGGGTGGAACGCTTTTGCTCGACTGATGATGGTGTGAATCCGGCAGGGATCAGGCTGAACCGCGGTGTCTGCCGCTGCCTGGGGTATTGCTCAGTTTGCCGTCAGCTGAATAGGCTGCGCTTTCATCATGCTGACCTGTCTGGAGTAGCTGCTGCAGAAATTGTGCTTCAATTTCCTGGCGGTTGCTGATCAACTGGCCGTTGGTACGGTTGAGCAGATCGGCTTCGCGTGTGCAGTCAATCAATTGCCCCCAGGTCGTCAGGAGTGCAGGCTGGTAGGTGCTGAACCAGTTGCGGATTGTTTCGCTGCTGTCCAGTACCTGTTCACTGCTGAAAAACGCCCGGCGTGCCTGCCCGGCGGAATCCAGCGCTTTCAGTAGTGCAGCCTTGTTTTCCAGCAGTGTGCTCAGATCGTCGAGGCGGCGTTCCGTCAGGGCCTGCTGTTCCTGACGCAACAAATGACAGAGCTGGCGCATTAGTGCCAGCTCTTCTGTGAGGGCTTGCGATAGTTCCTGAAGCATGACTTTGATTTAGCGTTGGTCGCGAGTCGGTGTGGTCTAGCGCTCGAGTAGTTCCTTGACGCTATCAAGCAGGCCGTTGGCGATGGCTTCGGGCTTTACCTGGAATCGGCCTTCGGCAATGGCCTGGCGAATCGCCGCAACTTTTTCAGCGTCAAAGCTGCTTTCGGTCTGGCCCACTGCCGCACCGGCACCCAGCTGCACATTCTCCCCGGATATGGTGGGAGATTCGCTGCTTTTGCTGCTGTTTGCCGCCTTGGTTTCGCCGCTGCGCAGCTGTGTAGGGGCCAGCGGCTTGCCCTGACTGTCGATTTTCATGGTCGGCTCCATCGTGCCAGATGCAGGGCTTGCGCCCTGACAATTGCTATATTAAGCGCTTTATCGGCGTTCTGGCGTACTTCTTGAGTAAATCCTTGCTTTTCTAGTCGTCCCTGTTCGGGCGCCACCGGAAATCGCAGTTGCTGCAGTGGCATTCATAGTCGATATGGTGGCTGGGTAGCTTATTATCGGCTATCTGATTGCTGCTCGCCCCGCAGTCAGGGCATCCGGGTTTCGAATCAGTCCGCGGATGGGGCTGCTGCTGCATGGCATGTGCTGCTGCGGTGGTATACTTGTTCTGCATTGAGAATACCCTGCTCTGTATTACGCTGTTGCTGATGATTCGTAAGGCTTTCAGGGTGATACGGTCGATCCAAGTCGCTGCTGGTACAAGTGTTCGCTGAAGCCGACGATGATGTCTCCATCCGCCAGTAGGAGTACCGGGCGCTTGATCAGGGAGCTGTAAGTGGCCATTGCCGCGCAGGCGCTGGCCGTGTCGCAAATTGCGGCCTGTTCTACCAGGGGTAGTTTTTTCCAGGTTGTTCCTTTGCGATTCAGCAGGGTTCCCCATCCGCAAAGTGCTGCCCAGTCATGAAGTTGAGCGGCGGAAATTTCCGACTTTTTAAAGTCGTGCCAGTGATAGGCAACCTGCCGTTCATCCAGCCAGCGCTTGGCCTTTTTAACTGTGTCGCAATTGCTGATGCCGTACAGGTGCAGCATCAGTGCAGCTCCATGTTGAAGGAGACTTCAGGCTCGTTGCTTTCCGGTGGCTGCTGCGTGGTCGACTTGCCGCTGCTGGCTGCCTTTTCCTGTTCCTCGACGGTTGACGAATTGTTGACCATCCAGGAGAGGTTGGTAGCAGAATCAGCATTGCGCAGCGCTTCATCGAGATCCACTTCGCCGGAACGGTAGAGTCGATACAGCGATTGTTCGAAGGTCTGCGAGCCTTCGGATAGGGATTGCTCCATGGCGTCCTTGATGTCCGCCAGATCGCCGTTGCGGATCAATTCGGCGATGCGGTTGGTGTTGAGCATGACTTCAACGGCCGGAACCAGTACGCCCTGCTTGTTACGGACCAGGCGCTGCGAAACGATCGCTTTCAGCGAGGTGGAGAGATCGTAGAGCAAGGCTTCTCGAGCTTCCTGCGGGAAGAAGTTAACGATACGGCTCAGCGAGTGATAGCTGTTGTTGGCGTGCAGGGTGGAGACACACAGGTGGCCGGCTTGGGCATACTGCATTGCGTAGAGCATCGTTTCCCGGTCGCGGATTTCGCCCATCATCAGCACGTTGGGGGCTTCGCGCATGGCGTTCTTCAGGGCTTCGGAATAGCTGCGGGTGTCGATGCCGACTTCGCGCTGGTTGAAGATGGACTTCTTGTGCGGGTGGAGGAATTCGACCGGATCTTCAATGGTGAGAATGTGGCCGGCGTGATTTTCATTGCGGTAATTCAGCATCGCCGCCACTGTGGAGGACTTGCCCGAGCCGGTCGCGCCGACCAGCAGGATGATGCCGCGCTTTTCCATGATCAGGTCTTTGAGTACCGGCGGCATGCGCAGTTCTTCAACCGTGGGGGCGTTGATGCGGATGTAGCGGGCCACGAGGCCGATATTGCCGCGCGCCTTGAAAATATTGATCCGGTAGCTGCCGGTGCCAGGTACTGACAGCGCGAAATTCATCTCCCATTCCTGCTCGAAGCGGGCGATCTGTTCTTCATTCATCAGCTGGTAGGCCAGCAGCTTCACGTGTTCGGGGTTGAGTACCTGATTGTTGACCGGATGGCATACGCCCTGGATCTTGATGACGATAGGGGAGAAGGCGGAAAGAAACAGGTCCGACGCATTGCGTTCGGCCATCAGCTTGAAAAACGGCAGCAGGTTCATGGCGCTGGTCCGGCGGGTTGCGAGTATCTTCGGGATTGTACCTATACCACCATATGGCCGTGCAAGCGCTTGTCGCGCGCTGTTGCGGTGATGACCGGTCAGGTCGGGGGGGCTTGGCAGTTTTCTCGCGGGAAGACTTCTGTTATGATTCGCAAAAGCTCGCCGGTAGTGTGTGTGGCGGGCTGTCCTTTTTTCGAATGTCGAATGGGCGCAGTTTTGCAGCCCATTTTTTGTTTGTGGTGCGTGAAAGCGAGTTATGGCAGTCAGTCTGCAAAGTTTGGTTGAAACCACCTTGCCCGGTATGGGGTACGAGCTGGTTGATCTTGAGATCGGTGCGGGGGGTATGGTACGCCTGTTCATCGATAAGGACCCCGGCGGGGTGACGATTGATGACTGTGTTGCCGTCAGCAATCACCTGACACGCCTGTTTATGGTCGAGGAGGTTGCCTACGAGCGCCTGGAGGTGTCGTCGCCAGGGCTTGATCGGGTGCTGAAAAAACCATCTGACTTTAGCCGCTTTGCCGGCCAGCATGTGCGGGTGAAATTGCGCCTGCCCTTGCCAGACAAGCGCCGCAATGTAATTGGCCGACTGATTGGGCTGCAGGATGACTGTGTCGTCGTGCAGGTGAATGAGGAAGAGCTGCGTCTGCCGCAGTCTCAGATTGATCGCGTGCGGCTTGAGCCGCAGTTCTGACATTGTCCCGGCGCGTAGCCGTACCGGAGGAAGGGTTGCAATGAATCGTGAAATTCTCGTGCTGGTTGATGCACTGGCGCACGAAAAAAACGTAGACCGTGACGTGGTGTTCGGGGCTCTGGAGCTGGCTCTGGCGTCCGCCACCAAGAAGCGTCTGAATGAAGACGAAGCCGAAGTACGAGTTTCCATTGATCGTCATTCCGGCGAGCACAAGGCATTCCGTGTCTGGGCGGTGGTGGAAGATGATGATCATGAAATGCCGGCCTGCCAGATCGCCATTACCGATGTGGCAGACTACGATGCCAATCTGAAGGTAGGTGACGTCTGGGAAGTCGAGCTGGAGCCGGTTGATTTTGGCCGTATCGGCGCACAATCCGCCAAGCAGGTGATCCTGCAAAAAATCCGCGATGCCGAGCGCGAGCAGAATCTGAATGATTTCCTGCAGCGTCGCGAGCACATCGTCTCGGGCGTGATCAAGCGCATCGAACGCGGTAATGCGATCATCGAGATCGGCAAGCTGGAAGCCATACTGCCGCGCGACCAGATGATCCCGAAGGAAAACCTGCGGGTGGGTGATCGCGTCAAGGCCTTCCTGCTGCGCATCGACCGCATGGGCCGTGGCCCGATGCTGGTTCTCTCGCGTACTGCCTCCGATTTCATGGCCAAGCTGTTCGAGCTGGAAGTGCCGGAGATCGAAAACGGCTTCATCGAACTCAAGGGGGTGGCGCGTGATCCCGGTATGCGCGCCAAGATCGCCGTCAAGTCGAATGATCAGCGCGTCGATCCGCAAGGTACCTGTATCGGTGTGCGTGGCACCCGCGTCAACGCGGTAACCAATGAGCTTGCCGGTGAACGTGTCGACATCGTGCTGTGGTCGCATGATCCGGCCCAGTTTGTAATCGGTGCACTGTCGCCGGCCGAGGTCAACTCGATTATCGTCGATGAAGATAACCACAGCATGGACGTGGTTGTTGACGAATCCAATCTGGCGATGGCAATTGGCCGTGGCGGCCAGAACGTCAAGCTCGCTTCCGAGCTGACCGGCTGGAAGCTCAATATCATGACCGTCGAGCAAGCCGAACAGAAGCACGAAGAAGAATTCAGCAAGATCCGCGAGCTGTTCATGGCAGCGCTGGATATTGGTGAAGACGTCGCCGATGTGCTGGTTCAGGAAGGCTTTACCACCCTGGAAGAAGTGGCTTACGTGCCGCTCAACGAAATGCTGGAAATCGAAGCTTTTGACGAAGATACCGTCAACGAGCTGCGTGCCCGCGCTCGCGATGCCTTGCTGACCCAGGCGATCGTGCGCGAGGAGAAGCTGGAGCATCAGGCTGAAGATCTGAAAACCCTGGAGGGTATGACCCCGGATCTGGCAGCCACTCTTGCAGAAAACGATATACACACCCGAGATGATCTGGCCGAGCTCGCGGTGGATGAATTGACCGATATGACCGGCATGGACGAAGACTCGGCCCGACAACTCATCTTGAAAGCGCGCGAGCACTGGTTCGCTGATGCGCAAGGAGATAACGCATGAGTGAATTGAAAGTCAGCCAGTTTGCCGCCGAATTGAAAATGCCGCCGCAGGAGCTCCTTGAGCAACTGCGTGCAGCCGGTGTTAACAAGAGCAATGAGGGTGATCTGCTGACCGCGGCTGACAAGGCCCGTCTGCTGGATTACCTGAAGCAGAAGCACGGTGCCGGCAAGGCACAGATTACGCTTGCCCGCAAGGAAACCAGCGAAATCCGCAAAACCGATGCGACTGGCAAAGCCAAGACCATTACGGTTGAAACACGCAAGAAGCGTGTAGTGGTGGCGCCTGAGCCGGTGGCTGCGGCTCCGGCGGCGGCCTCGGCCCTGCTTGCTCAGGCTTCCGCTGCGGTCATCGATCCGTCCGAGCAGGCGGCCCGGGAAGCCGAGGCGCGCCGCCAGAACGAGTTGCGTGAACGCCAGGCGGCTGAAATGCGTGCCAAGCAGCAGCGCAGCGAACCGGTGGCTCCGGCTGTTGTGGCCGAAGTGGCTGCCGAGCCGGTTGCGGCTGCGCCGGTTGTTGAGGCTGCGCCTGCTCCGGTCGAAGTCAAGGCTGCCGAGCCGGCGGTCGTGGCTGCGCCGCCTGCACCGCGTCATCCGCCACGAGTCGAGCCGACCCGCAGCAATTCCGACTCCCGGCCGTCAGGTGGTGATAACCGCCCACGTGTCGGGCAGCGTGTCGAACTGCGCAAGCCCAGCGACAAGCCCATGCGTGCACCGGAGCCGGTCAAGGCTGCTCCGGCGCCGGCGCCGACCGCCAAGCCGACTGACCGCAAGGACAAAAAGGACGGCAAGAGCAACTGGGAAGACGGTCGCGGCAAGAAGGGTATCAAGACACGTGGTGGTGATGCCGGCAGCGACTGGAAATCCGGCAAGAAGGGAGGCAAGCGCCAGCAACAGCAGGACAATGCCCACGGCTTCCAGGCTCCGACCGAACCGCAAATCAAGGAAATCAGTATTCCGGAAACTATCTCGGTTGCCGATCTGGCGCACAAGATGTCCGTGAAGGGCGTTGAAGTCGTCAAGGCGCTGATGAAGCTGGGCATGATGGTGACCATCAACCAGGTGCTGGACCAGGAAACCGCGATGATTGTCGTGGAGGAGATGGGTCACACCCCGATTGCGGCCAAACTGGATGATCCGGAAACCTATCTGGATGGCTCTGAAGGCGACGTTGAACATGAGGCTGTTGACCGCGCGCCGGTCGTAACCGTCATGGGGCACGTTGACCACGGCAAGACCTCGCTGCTGGATTACATCCGCCGTGCCAAGGTTGCTGCGGGTGAGGCCGGCGGCATTACCCAGCATATCGGTGCCTACCACGTCGAAACCGAGAAGGGCATGATTACCTTCCTCGACACCCCGGGTCACGAGGCGTTTACCGCCATGCGTGCTCGTGGTGCCAAGGTGACTGATATTGTGGTGCTGGTGGTGGCCGCCGATGACGGCGTGATGCCGCAAACCATCGAGGCAATTCACCATGCCAAGGCAGCCGGTGTGCCGCTGGTGGTGGCCGTGAACAAGATCGACAAGCCGGAAGCCAATCCGGAGCGCATCCGCCAGGAGTTGGTAAGTCACGAAGTGGTGCCGGAAGACTGGGGTGGTGATACGCAGTTCGTGCATGTTTCCGCCAAGAAGGGTGAGGGTATCGACAACCTGCTCGACGCGATCTTGCTGCAGGCTGAAGTGCTCGAACTGAAGGCGCCGGTCGATGTGCCGGCCAAGGGCATCATCATCGAAGCCCGTCTGGACAAGGGGCGCGGTCCGGTTGCATCGTTGCTGGTGCAGTCCGGTACGCTGAAGAAGGGTGACATGCTGCTGGCTGGCCAGGTGTATGGTCGTGTGCGGGCAATGCTCGACGAAAATGGCAAGCCGATCGACGAAGCCGGTCCGGCGATCCCGGTTGAAATTTTGGGTCTGTCCGATGTGCCGGGTGCCGGCGAAGACGCCATGGTGCTGGCCGACGAGAAGAAGGCGCGTGAAATTGCGCTATTCCGTCAGGGCAAGTTCCGCGATGTCAAGCTGGCTCGCCAGCAGGCGGCCAAGCTGGAAAACATGTTTGCCCAGATGACCGAAGGCGAGGTGCAGAACCTGCCGGTGATCATCAAGGCCGACGTTCAGGGCTCCAGCGAAGCGCTGGCCGGCAGCCTGCAAAAGCTGTCGACCGAAGAGGTTCGCGTGCAGATTCTGCACAATGCCGTTGGTGCGATCAGCGAATCCGACGTCAACCTGGCGCTGGCCTCCAAGGCGGTCATCATCGGCTTCAACGTGCGCGCCGATTCGGCTGCACGCAAGCTGGCCGAAGGTGAGGGCGTCGATCTGCGTTACTACAACATCATCTACGATGCGGTGGATGACGTGAAGGCTGCGCTGTCGGGTATGCTGGCTCCTGAGAAGCGCGAGCAGGTCATTGGTATGGTCGAAATCCGTCAGGTCTTCACCGTTTCCAAGGTGGGCTCGATCGCCGGTTGTCTGGTGCACGAAGGCGTGGTCAAGCGCGGTGCCGGTGTGCGTCTGCTGCGCAACAACGTGGTGGTGCATCAGGGCGAACTGGAAAGCCTCAAGCGCTTCAAGGACGATGCGAAGGAAGTCAAGGCTGGCTTCGAGTGCGGTCTGCAGATCAAGAACTACAACGACATCGCCGAAGGCGACATGCTCGAAGTGTTCGAAATCATCGAAGTGGCCCGTACCCTGTAATTGCGCGAGGGTCGGGACGAAGGGGGAAGCAGGAAGGGCGCAGGTCCTTCTTCCTTCCCCCTTTGCCCATCCTGCATTTGGATAAAATCTATGCCGAAAAAATCATTTTCCCGCGCGGATCGTGTCTCGCAGCAGATCCAGCGCGATATTGCCGAACTGATCCGTGGCGAACTGGATCACCCCAAGGCCAGCCTAATTACTGTGACCGATGTGGAAGTCACGCGTGATTATTCGCATGCCAAGATTTTCTATACCTTCCTCGGAGATGCGGAAGGCCAGTCGGAAATTGCCGACAAACTTGAACAGGCCAAGGGTTTTCTGCGCAGCGAACTGGCGCGCGGCATTACGCTGTTCAAGATGCCCGAACTGCATTTCGTGTATGACCATTCGGTCGAGCGTGGCATGCAGCTGGAAAGTCTGATCAATCAGGCGGCTAGTCTGCCCAAGGCACCGGACGAGGAGTGAGGGTATATTGCTGCGTGCTTTGTGAATAAAAGTGCTCAGATGTATACCTGATGATCTATGGCAAAACGCAAAATCGATGGCGTGCTGCTGCTCGACAAGGGGCACGGCTGGTCGAGCAATCAGGCGCTGCAGAAGGCGCGCTGGTTGCTGCAGGCCGAGAAGGGTGGGCATACCGGTGTGCTGGATCCCTTTGCTACCGGCCTCTTGCCCTTGTGCTTTGGCGAGGCGACCAAGTTTGCGCAGTGCATGCTGGATGCTGACAAGGGTTATCGGGCGACGCTGTGTCTGGGCAAGGAGTCGACCACGCTGGATGGCGAAGGCGAGATTCGCGAAACGGGTACTGCGCCGGCGGATGTGTCGCAAATCGAGGCAGTCCTCGGGCAATTTGTGGGGCCGATCAGTCAGATTCCTCCCATGCATTCGGCGCTCAAGCGTGACGGCAAGGCGCTGTATGAATACGCGCGTGAAGGCGTCGAAATCGAGCGCGCCCCGCGCCAGGTCACCATCTACGGTATTTCGCTGGTCAGCTATGCCGCACCGGAGCTGGTGATTGATGTCGATTGCTCCAAGGGTACTTATATCCGGGTATTGGCTCAGGATATCGGCAGAGCTTTGGGTTGCGGGGCATACCTCACGGGACTCCGGCGTACCCGTACTGCCGGTTTTACGCTGGATGGCTCGATCAGTATCGAGTCCTTCGAGGCCATGGGCATGTCCGAGCGTGAAGCCCTGTTGCGGCCGGCAGATGGTCTGCTGGCCGAGCTACCCGAGCTGGTGCTCGACGAGCGCCAGTTTGCACTCGTCAGCCACGGCCAGCGTCCGCGGGTGCCACCGGGCGTGCTGTCGCAGGGGGAATATCGGCTTTACGTGGCAGCGGAAAAGCCGGATAATCGCCGGTTCATCGGTTTGGGCGAAGTGGTGGTGACCGGTAACGGTTGCGAACTGCGGTCCAAACGGCTGCTGGCTGATCTGCATCATCCTGATGCGTGACAGCGAGCGAGAAGCCTGGGCTGGTTCCGACTGGCCTTGGCTCGTCTGGCAGGAAACTGCCCATTTTGGAGAAAGTAATGACTGTAACAGTTGCCCAAAAGGCTGAAGTAGTTAAGCAATTCCAGCGCGCTGCTGGTGACACCGGTTCCACCGAAGTTCAAGTGGCTCTGCTGACCGCCCGCATCAACGATCTGACTCCGCACTTCAAGGAGCACAAGAAAGATCACCACTCCCGTCGTGGTCTGCTGAAGCTGGTTTCCCGTCGTCGTCGTCTGCTTGACTACCTCAAGCGCACCAACCTCGAAGGTTACCGCGATCTGATCGCCAAGCTGGGTCTGCGCAAGTAAGCGCAAGCTCGGAAAGTCGCAGTCGAAGGACTGCGACTTTTTTGTTTTCGGGGTGCCGGTTTTGCCGCCGCCCCAAACCCTCAGTCCGGTTTAACAGCGGATCCGGCGGTCGGAGTGGGGGTAGGTTGTGCCGGAACCGGCAGTGATGCGGCCTTACCCGATGTGGGTGAGTGCTGCAGGGTCTCGCTGACAATCGCCTGCAGATCGTTGCATATGCCTCCTGCCATGACCCGGCCGGAAAAATGTGAAAAAGGAAAACTCAGTGTTCAACAAGATCGTCAAAACCTTCCAGTTCGGCCAGCATACCGTTACGCTTGAAACCGGCGAAATCGCCCGTCAGGCCAGCGGCGCCGTACTGGTCAGCATGGATGACACCGTTGTACTGGTTACTGTGGTAGCCGCACGCGACGTCAAGCCGGGTCAGGATTTCTTCCCGCTGACTGTCGATTATTTCGAACGTACCTACGCCGCCGGCAAGATTCCGGGCGGCTTCTTCAAGCGCGAAGGCAAGCCGAGCGAGAAGGAAGTACTCACCTCGCGCCTGGTCGATCGCCCGATTCGTCCGTTGTTCCCGGAAGGCTTCTACAACGACATCCAGATCGTTGCGACAACCGTTTCCGTTGACCAGAATATCGATTCCGACATCGCTGCCATGCTGGGTGCATCGGCTGCGCTGGCCATTTCCGGTGTGCCGTTTGACGGCCCGATCGGCGCTGCGCGCGTGGGTTATGTCGATGGCCAGTATGTCCTGTGTCCGACCATGGAGCAGCTGAAGTCTTCCAAGCTGGATCTGGTGGTTGCCGGTACCGAGCAGGCCGTGCTGATGGTTGAGTCCGAAGCCGACGAGCTGCCGGAAGATGTGATGCTGGGTGCGGTGGTGTTCGGTCACGAGCAGATGCAGGTCGCCATCAAGGCCATTAATGAACTGGCTGATGAAGTGAACCCGGAGCTGTTCGACTGGGAACCGAAGCCGGCCAATGTCGAACTGACTGACAAGATTCGCGCCATCGCCGGCGAAGGCTTGAAACAGGCTTTCAAGCTGCGCCAGAAGCAGCTGCGCAGCCAGAAGATCAACGAGACCTGGGCTCTGGTCAAGGCCGCGCTGATCACCGAAGAAACCGGTACGCTGGAAGCCAACGAGATCAAGGGTATTTTCAAGGGTCTGGAAGCCGAAATCGTGCGTGGCCAGATTCTGAATGGCGAGCCGCGCATCGACGGTCGTGATACCAAGACCGTGCGTCCGATTTCCATTCGCACCGGTGTTCTGCCGCGCACCCACGGCTCCGTACTGTTTACCCGTGGTGAAACCCAGGCGCTGGTGGTGGCGACACTGGGCACCAAGATGGATGAGCAGAAGATCGACGCCATCCATGGCGAATACACTGATCGCTTCATGCTGCACTACAACTTCCCGCCGTATTCTACCGGTGAAGTGGGTCGTGTCGGTGTGCCGAAGCGTCGTGAAATCGGTCACGGCCGTCTGGCCAAGCGTGCGCTGCTGGCCATGCTGCCGAGCAATGATGAGTTTGCCTACTCCATGCGTGTTGTATCCGAAATCACCGAATCCAACGGCTCTTCGTCGATGGCTTCCGTGTGTGGTGGTTCGCTGGCGCTGATGGATGCGGGTGTTCCGCTGAAGAAGCACGTGGCCGGTATTGCCATGGGCCTGATCAAGGAGTCCAACCGCTTCGCCGTGCTGACCGACATCCTGGGTGATGAAGATCATCTGGGTGACATGGACTTCAAGGTTGCCGGTACCGATGCGGGTGTTACTGCGCTGCAGATGGACATCAAGATCAACGGCATCACCAAGGAAATCATGAAGGTGGCGCTGGATCAGGCCAAGGAAGGTCGTCTGCACATCCTTGGCATCATGCAGGGGGCCCTGGAGGGTGCCCGGGAAGAGGTGAGCGCCCACGCTCCGCGTCTGTACACCATGAAGATCAATCCGGACAAGATTCGCGATGTGATCGGCAAGGGCGGTGCGGTCATTCGCGCGCTGACCGAAGAAACCGGTACCCAGATCGACATCCAGGAAGATGGCACCATTACCATCGCTTCCGTGTCTTCCGAAGGTGCTGACGAAGCCAAACGCCGCATCGAGCAGATTACTGCCGAAGTGGAAATCGGTCGTGTGTATGAAGGTCCGGTGGTGAAGATTCTCGACAATAACGTCGGCGCCATCGTGTCCATCATGCCGGGCAAGGATGGTCTGGTGCATATCAGCCAGATCGCCAATGAACGCATCAAGAACGTATCCGACCATCTCAAGGAAGGTCAAGTCGTGCGTGTGAAGGTGCTCGAGCAGGATGAAAAGGGTCGTATCCGTCTGTCGATCAAGGCGCTGCTGAATGAAGAAGTGTCGGCGGCTCCGGCGGCAGAAGCCCCGACTGCAGAAGGTGAGTCGGCCTGATCAGCGGTCGATGCACGAAAACGCCCTCCAAATGGAGGGCGTTTTTTCTGCCAGGGGTATCTGAATGTGGCGCTGATGATTACAGAGCTATACGCATATACCTGCTGGTATAACGAGAAGCGGGCCCGTGAGGCCCGCTTCTCGTTGTGTGCTGCTCTGGATTAACGCTGCGTGATGTCGAAGATACGCAGGGTATTGGCGCCCTGGCCGCGCGGTACGCCATAAGTGAACGCTACACGATCGCCGGCGGCGATCTTGCCGGCGCGCAGCAGGTCGGCCTGTACGTGCAGGATTTCAGCTTCGCGATCTGCGATGGTCGGGATCAGGACTGGCTGGATGTGGCGGTAGAGTGCCATCTTGCGGTAGGTTTCTACCGAGTTGGTGAAGGCGTATACAGGAACCTTGCCGATGTAACGCGACAGCCACAATGCGGAGGTGCCCGAGTTGGTCAGCGCCGCAATGGCTTTCAGTTCCATGTGGGTCGATGCGTACACCAGCGACATGGCAACGGTCTGGTCAATGCGCTTGAAGCCGTCAGCCTGGGCGAATTCGTTGCTGACACGACTCTCGCCCGAGCGCTCGGCTTCCAGGCAGGTGCGAACCAGTGCTTCGACGGCTTCGACCGGGTATTTGCCGGCGGCCGACTCGGCGGACAGCATCACGGCATCCGTGCCATCCAGTACCGCGTTTGCGCAGTCGGATACTTCGGCGCGGGTCGGTACCGGGCTGTTCACCATCGACTCCATCATCTGTGTCGCGGTGATGGTGACCTTCTGCTTGGAACGGGCGCGGCGGATCATCATCTTCTGCAGGGCTGGAACGGCAGCATCACCCACCTCCACGGCCAGGTCGCCGCGGGCGACCATGATGCCGTCGGAGGCGTCGAGAATTTCTTCCAGATTGGCCACGGCTTCGGTGCGCTCGATCTTGGCGATCAGCCCGGCATTGCCGCCAGCGGCACGCAACAGGGTGCGAGCCATGTACATGTCGGCAGCGGACTTCGGGAAGGAGACCGCGATGTAATCCGCTTTCAGTGCGGCGGCGGTTTTGATGTCTTCCATGTCCTTGGCGGTCAGTGCCGGGGCGGTCAGGCCACCGCCACGACGGTTGATGCCCTTGTTGTTGGACAGGACGCCACCGAACAGGACGGTGGTATAAACTTCGGAGCCCTTGACCGCGTTGACTTCCAGCTGGATTTCGCCGTCACCCAGCAGCAGAACGGCGCCCGGCTCGACGTCGTTCGGCAGTTCCTTGTAGTCCAGGCCGACGCGTTCCTGGCTGCCCAGTTCGCAGGCGGCATCCAGAATGAAGGTATCACCCTTTTTCAGTTCGATCTTGTTGGTTTTGAACTTGCCGATACGGATTTTCGGTCCCTGCAGGTCGGCCAGAATCGCCACGGGGCGTCCGAGCTTCTCCGCAATGGCGCGTACGGTATTGGCGCGATCGGTGTGATCCTGTGCGCTGCCGTGCGAGAAATTGAGGCGGACGGTGTTGACGCCGGCTTCGATCAGTTTTTCCAGGACGGCCGGATCGGTCGAGGCGGGGCCAAGAGTTGCGACGATTTTTGTGCCACGGGGCATTGCTGCAGATGACATAAGTTTATCCAGTGTTGCAAAACGTAAGGCGCATTATATGCGTACTTGGGTTACGGCAAATGGTCAGTTGTGCTGTTTCGGGCTGAAATCGCGGGGAAAGTTGATGCTGGTCAGGCTGGGGGGGGGCGTGCGGGTGGGGAGGGGCGAAAAATGGGCAAAAAAATAGCCAGCTCAAGCTGGCTGGCGTCCCCACGGGGATTCGAACCCCGGTTATCGCCGTGAAAGGGCGGTGTCCTAGGCCTCTAGACGATGGGGACTGAGGCGGTGTGGTGGCGCACCCGGAGCGATTCGAACGCCCGACCCTTTGGTTCGTAGCCAAATACTCTATCCAACTGAGCTACGGGTGCGCTGCCTTTGTTTCTGCTTTGCGGTATGCCGTTCAGCAGAGAGGCCGAACTATACGGTGTTTCGCCGTAACTGGCAAGGGGGTTAGCGATATTTCCTGATCAGGCCAGTCATGATGCCGTAGATTTCCAGACTTTCGGTCGGACGGATGGGCTGGAAGTCACGGTTATGCGGCAGCAGCAGATAGCCCTGTTTGTCGCGCCCGAGCTCCTTGAGCGTGTATTCATTATCCACCACCGCTAGGACGAAGTCCCCGATGCTGGCCGCATGGCGTTTTTCGATCACGGCAATGTCGCCATCAAAAATCCCGGCATCAATCATCGACTCACCCTTGATGCGAACCAGCATGGTGCTCGATGGCCGGGGAATGAGGTAATCGTCAACCGACAGCGAATCGCTCATCGCATCATTCGCTGCGGCAGGGAGGCCGGCTGGCACATTGAAATCGGCGATTTCGCGCTCGAAAAAGCGCTTGGTCGGGGCGAGGCGCTTGTCCGGAGTCATTTCAACAAAACCTGCCAGACTGAGGCGCTTGATCAGTGCGGAGACGGCGGATTTCGATGCCATGCCCAGTAATTCACCGATAACGGCATAGGACGGCAGGCTGCGGTAGCTGGCAAAGTAATCCTGCAACTTGGCTAGATATTCGTGATCGCGGTTCGGATTGCCCATGGCTGGTACCTTGATAGTGATGCCTGCCGGTATGATTGCAGGTCAGACGAACATTCGTTCCATAAGGTTAGTGAACGGTCGTTCTGTTGTCAATGCTCGCCCGGCTGGGCATGCTGGGCATCTGCACGATGATCATTACAAGGGCCAAGTATGCAACGGATGAATTGCGCTCTGCTGGGGTTTGGTTATGCCGGCAAAACGTTCCACGCCCCTTTGCTGGAGGCCGCCAGCGATGTCGAACTGTGCATGATCCAGAGTTCGCGGCCGGAGGCAGTCCATGCGGCGTATCCTGGTGTCGCCGTGGTTGCCGATATGCACGCCGTACTGGCCAATCCAGCAATCGAGCTGGTTGTGATTGCTACGCCCAACGCGACGCATGCACCGCTGGCACGCGCGGCACTGCTGGCTGGCAAGCATGTGGTGGTTGACAAGCCGTTTACGCTGACGGTGGCTGAAGCCCGTGATCTGGTGGCTCTGGCGCGCGCTCATGGCTTGCTGCTTTCGGTGTTCCAGAATCGCCGCTGGGATGCCGATTTCCTTGGCCTCCAGGCATTGTGTGCTGCTGGCGAATTGGGGCGTGTGGTGCAGTTCAGCAGTCAGTTCAACCGTTACCGCCCACAGGTACAGGCACGCTGGCGTGAAGGTGCGGGTGATGGTGCCGGGCTCTGGTACGACCTCGGGCCGCACCTGATAGATCAGGCGCTGTTGCTGTTTGGCGTTCCCGCTGGGGTCACCGCGCAAATCCGGGTTATGCGCGAGGGTGGGCTTTCGCCGGATTGGGCGCATGTGCAGTTGCATTATCCGGACAAGGAGGTGCAGCTGCATGCTTCCATGCTGGTCAGTGGCGGTGAGCCACGCTTCGCCGTGCATGGTTTGCAGGGTTCCTGGATAAAGTACGGGCTGGATGAGCAGGAAAATCAGCTCAAGGCTGGTGTTGTTCCGGGAGGCGAACGGTGGGGGCTGGATTCCGGAGAATCCTGGTTGATGACTGCGGCCATTCCGGGCCGCCGGCACTGGAAGTTGCCCGCGGGTAACTATGAGGCCTTTTACCCGGCCGTTGTGGCCGCTATCCGCACACGCCAGTGTCCGCCGGTGACTGCCCTGCAGGCGGTGGTCGTGATGGCGGTGCTGGAGGCGGCCCTGCAAAGCAGCCGCCTGGGCAGGACCGTCGTGCCGCAGCTGGAAGAAAACGAGCGACTGGCATTTTCTGCCGAAGGGCGTTGAGCTATCGATGGAATAAAACGCTGCAGCTTTGCTATTTCCATTTTCAACTGCGGCCATGCATGGCTATAATCGCGTAGCGGCCACTTCCAGTTCTGATGGCCGGGCGCCTTTGGCGCTTCATATCTTACCCGATCACATATTTGATTGATCCGCGCTGCCGCAGACTGGTGCTACCTCCCGGTGGCTAACGGCTGGCGCACAAAGCCATTCCGGAGCTTGCATGTCGTTTGCCGCCCTCGGCCTGTCGGACGAAATCGTCCGCGCCGTGACGGAGCGTGGCTATACCACGCCCACCCCGATCCAGACCCAGGTCATCCCCGCCGTACTGGCCGGTGGTGACATTCTCGCCGGTGCCCAGACCGGCACCGGTAAAACTGCCGGTTTCACGCTGCCGCTGCTGCAGCTCCTCAGCACCCGCGAACCCAAAGCGACCGGCAAGATCCGCGCGCTGATTCTCGCCCCCACGCGTGAACTGGCCGCACAGGTCGAAGAGTCGGTCAAGGCCTACTCTGCGCACCTCGATCTGCCGTCGATGGTGATGTTCGGTGGTGTATCGATCAATCCGCAGATCAAGAAGCTGCAAAAGCGCGTCGACATTCTGGTCGCCACGCCCGGTCGCTTGCTCGATCATGCCCAGCAAGGCACGCTCGATCTCTCGGGTATCGAAGTGCTGGTGCTCGATGAGGCGGATCGCATGCTCGACATGGGGTTCATCCATGATATCCGCAAAGTACTGGCCTTGTTGCCGTCCGCGCGCCAGAACCTGCTGTTTTCAGCTACCTATTCGGACGAAATCAAGGAGCTGGCTGATCGGCTGCTCAACCAGCCGGTGCTGATCGAAGTCGCCCGTCGCAATGCAGCGGCGGAGACGGTGGAGCAGCGCGTGCATCTGGTTGATCGCGACAAGAAGCGCGAGCTGTTGACCAAGCTGATTGTCGACAACAACTGGCATCAGGTGCTGGTGTTTACCCGTACCAAGCATGGTGCCAACCGGCTGGCCGAGTACCTGAACAAGGCCGGCGTGACCGCGATGGCGATTCACGGCAACAAGAGTCAGAACGCGCGAACCAAGGCGCTGGGCGACTTCAAGTCGGGGGAGCTGCAGGTGTTGGTGGCCACCGATATCGCTGCGCGTGGTATCGATATCAATGAATTGCCCCACGTCATCAACTTCGAGCTGCCCAATGTGCCGGAAGACTACGTACACCGAATCGGGCGTACCGGACGTGCCGGTGCCGAAGGCGAGGCTCTGTCGCTGGTTTGTGTTGATGAATTCAAGTTGCTGGCTGATATCGAAAAACTGCTCAAGCGTGAATTGCCGCGCCTGACGGTGGAAGGCTTTGAGGCCGATCTGAGCGTCAAGCCGCAACCGCTGCGTCTGCGTGAGCCGCGCGAACCTGCCCCAGCCAAGTCTCCTCGTGCTCGCAAGCCGGCCGTGGCAAAGCCGGTCGCAGAACAGGCCGCTTCGGCCGAGGAAGTTGCTCAGGTGCCCGTTGCCGGAAAACCGGTCCGCAAGCCGCGTGTGAAAAAGGCTGCACCAGTGGCGGCCCTCATGGGCGGCTCGGGTGTTGCCGAAGAATTCGTTGCGCAGCCTCCCCAGGATGCCCCGGCTGAGCTGCCGGAAGCTGGCGCTCAGCAAGGTGCTGCTGCGGCTGGCGACAGTGCTGATGCAGGCGCTGGCGGCGGCAACAATCGCCGTCGTCGCCGTCGTCGCTCCGGTAATCGTGATCAGCAAGGGGCTCGCGCGGAAGGCGAGGGCGCACAAGCGCAGGGCCAGAATGCCAGACAGTCTGGCGACAATCGCAACGGGCAAAAGCCGCGCAAGCCGAATCAGCAAGGTCAGAACCAGCAAGCTCAGCCAGGTTCACAGGGGCAGAAACAACGCCAGGGCGGGCAGGGAGGCCAGGGGCAATCCGGCAAACCCCGCCAGCAGCAGGAACAGCGCCGTCCGCGAGATCCGGATGCGCAACCATTGAGCAATGAAAATACCCCTCTCTGGGCCTACTTCGGTGATGCCGGTGGGCGTAATAACCGCGGTGGAGGCAATCGCGGCGGTGGTGGTGGCGGAAATCGCGGCGGTGGCGGAAATCGCGGCGGTGGCGGAAATCGCGGCGGTGGCGGCAATCGCGGTGGAGGTGGTTTTGGCAACTATTAAGATTGGATGGCCATGCAGACCGTATTGATTACCGGTGCCGGTCGCGGCCTCGGGCTGGAATTTGTACGCCAGTATCTGGCTGACGGCTGGCGTGTGATTGCGGCCCGCCGTGCCCCATCGCAGGGGCTGGACGAATGCCAGCACCGCTACCCTGAACTGCTGCAACAGCTGGTGCTGGATGTCAGTGAGCCCGCACAGATCGATCGGCTGCCCGCGCTGCTAGATACGTGTGGTGGTATTGATCTGCTAATCAACAACGCCGGTATCTATGGCGGCATACATCAGCAATTGAGTGATCTGGATCCGGCCGAGTTTCTGCATGTGATGGCCGTGAATGCACTGGCACCGCTGCGGGTGACACAGGCGGTGCTGACTCACCTCCATCCCGGTGCGGCGATTGCCCACGTCACCAGCCTGATGGGCAGCATGGCGGATAATGGCTCGGGAGGCGACTATGCCTATCGTGCCTCGAAGGCGGCGCTCAATGCCGTGGGCAAGAGCATGGCCGTGGATCTGGCGGAGCGGCATCCCGTGGTGCTGCTGCACCCGGGCTGGGTGCAGACCGATATGGGTGGTCCGGCGGCACTGATTGATGCCAGCACTAGCGTGTCGGGCATGCGAGCGGTGATTGCCCGCTTGCATCACGGTGATAGCGGACGGTTTTTCCGCTATGACGGCACCGAGCTGCCCTGGTAAAGCGCTGCTCGCAAAAAGCCCGCGTCAGCGGGTTTTTTGTTGTGTGTTTCTGGTGATGGTCAGCCAGTTTCGTTGGTTGTGCATTGGATTTTCATTTTTATCTTGCCGCTTGCTTTCTGCTTTGTTATTTTCTGGTGAAAGACACCCCCTGAACCATCATGGATCTGACCAAGCTCACCCTGATTCTGGCGCTGCTGCTGATTGTCCTGCTGCTGGCACTGCTGATGCTGATCAGGCGGCGCAGGCCGGCTGCGGAGGAAATTTTCACCTGTGTGGCAACCATGCCAGGCGACCTGCCCAGTCATCGCCGCAAAGGTCGCCGGCAGGTGTTGCGCTCGCCTTACGCCATGCCGCGTGAAGAATTTCTGGCCAGCCTTCCCTGGCTGCTCGGGTTGAGCATGCTCTTCATTACTCTGTTCGCCTGTAGCCTTTTCGCCATCTGATCCTGCGGTCTGGCGCGCTATAATCCGGCTTTTGTTGCGAGCATGCGGCATGGCCGATCATCCGATTGCCTTCCCTGACGAACTGCTTGAGCAGGTGCGGGTCTTGCCCGATCTGCCCGGTGTGTATCGCTACCTGGCCGAGGATGGCACGGTGCTCTACGTTGGCAAGGCCATCAGCCTGAGAAAACGGGTGGGCAGCTACTTCCAGAAGTCAGACCAGAGTCCGCGAATCCGCCTGATGCTGGGGCAGGTCGTGCGACTGGAAACCACGGTAGTCCGCAGCGAAGCCGAAGCGCTGCTGCTGGAAAACAATCTGATCAAGGCGCTCAGCCCCCGCTACAACATTCTGTTCCGCGACGACAAGAGTTACCCCTATCTCATGCTCAGCGGTCATGCCTTCCCGCGGCTGGCCTATTACCGCGGTGCGCTGGATCGTCGTCACCAGTATTTCGGCCCGTATCCGAACGGCTATGTGGTCAAGGAATCCATCCAGCTGCTGCAAAAGGTGTTCCGCTTGCGTACCTGTGAAGATACCGTGTACGCCAATCGCTCGCGCCCCTGCCTGCTGCATCAGATCAAGCGTTGCACCGCACCTTGTGTCGACCTGATCAGCGAGGACGATTACCGTGCCGATGTGACGCGGGCAGTGCGCTTTCTCCAGGGTAAAACCACCGAGTTGCTGCAGGAGCTGGAAACGCGCATGCAGGAATGCGCGACCGCATGGCGCTTCGAAGAAGCGGCGGTGCTGCGTGACCAGATTGCTGCACTCGCACGCGCGCAGGAGCAGCAGGTCGTCGAGAGCCGCGGCAGCGAGCTGGATGCCGATATTCTCGCCTGCGTCATCAGCGGCGGCGTGCTGTGTGTCAATCTGGCCATGGTGCGCGGGGGGCGGCATGTGGGTGACAAGAATCTGTTTCCCGCGCATGCCGAGGGCTACGATGCCGCCGAGGCACTGGCCGCATTCATTGCCCAGCATTATCTGGAGCGCACGGTGCCACCGGTGCTCTTCTGTCAACCTGAACCGGCTGATTCGGGGGTATTGGCTGCTACGCTAAGTGAACAGGCTGCTAGAAAGGTATACCTTAATAGCAATCCGAATGGCGAGCGGCGTGTCTGGCTGGAAATGGCGGAAAAGAATGCCCGGCTGGCGATTCGGCAGCGTCAGAGCGCCACGGCTACGCAACAGGGGCGCTTGCAGGCGCTGATCGAAGCGCTCGATCTGCCCGAAGAGGCTCAGCGGATCGAATGCTTCGACATTTCGCACACCATGGGTGAGGCGACTGTGGCGTCTTGCGTGGTGTACGACCGGCTCGACATCCAGCCCAAAGAGTACCGCCGTTACAACATTGCCACGCTGAAGGGCGGCGAGGCTCCCCGCGACGATGCGATCTCGCCGGGTGATGATTACGCGGCCATGCGCCAGGTGCTGCTACGCCGCTACAGCAAGATTGCGGCTGGCGAAGGCCTGGTGCCCGACCTGATTCTGATCGACGGCGGTAAGGGGCAGCTGGCGCAGGCTGAAGCGGTCATGGCTGAAATCGGCCTGGCCGGGCCGGTGCTGGTCGGGGTGGCCAAGGGCGAAACGCGCAAGGCCGGGCTGGAGCAGCTGATTCTGGAGGGGAGTCATGCCACGGTGCGGCTGCCAGCCAGTCATCCGGCCCTGCATCTGATCCAGCAGGTGCGTGATGAGGCACACCGCTTTGCCATTACCGGGCATCGCGCACGACGTGCGAAGGCGCGGCTGGCGTCAACACTGGAGGATATTCCGGGAGTGGGGCCGAAGCGCCGGCAGAAACTGCTGACCCGTTTTGGCGGTCTGCAGGGGGTGCGTGCGGCCAGTGTGGCCGACCTGATGCAGGTTGACGGCATCAACGCCGCGCTCGCCGAGGCGATCTACGCGGCGCTGCATGGCTGATCGGTGCGCCAGCCGGGTGAAATGCCACGGCTGGGCGGATGGGCAATCAGCGTAATCAATGTGCTGGACGGCGCAGACCAAAAGGCAGACGAACCTGCTGCAGCATTTCGCGCATGATGCTGGCAAAGTGGCGCAGCAGTGCCAGCTGCTCGGCATAGCGGGTGTGCAGCGTGTACTGGCTGTTGGCCATCGACTGGATGACGACCGGGCTCTCGCCCTCGATCAGCCAGCTTTCGTTTTTTTGCAGGATGATGTCACCACTGCCGGCGGTCAGCCACAGCTGACCTTCATGGCACTCGATGCGGCAGCCCTGAACGTTTTCCAGGGTAAGCAGGTGATCCTGAAGCAGATGGGAACCGGACATGATGTGCTCCTTGTGAGCGTGGGCTTTTCTGATGGCTGCATCATAGGCCTTTCATGTCCAGTCAATTAGTCACAGACCATAACAGTTTTCGCCAAATCACCATAACAGTGCGTTGTGCTGTTATGGTGATTTATATGGAACTGTTATGGTCGGCGTACGGCCGCTGCTGCTGCGGCACGGGTGACGCGATGCTAGAATCGCGCACAAGCTGCATCCGCGAACGCAGCAACAACAATACCGAGGAGTCCACATGGCCAGCATCAAGCAGGAAGACCTGATCAGCAGCATCGCCGATGCCTTGCAGTACATCAGCTATTACCACCCGAAAGACTATATCCAGGCGCTGGGCAAGGCGTATGAGGCTGAGGAAAGCCCGGCCGCCAAGGATGCAATTGCGCAAATCCTGACCAACAGCCGCATGTGCGCCGAGGGCCATCGCCCGATCTGTCAGGACACCGGTATCGTTACCTGTTTTGTGCGCGTCGGCATGAATGTACAGTGGGCCGACGCGACCATGAGCGTCACAGACATGATCAACGAAGGCGTGCGCCGCGCCTATCTGCACCCGGACAACAAGCTGCGTGCATCCGTGCTGCTCGACCCAGCCGGCCTGCGCAAGAATACGAAAGACAACACCCCGGCGGTGATCAACTACGAAATCGTCGCTGGCGACACCGTGGAAATCGACATCGCCGCCAAGGGGGGCGGTTCGGAGAACAAATCCAAGTTCGTGATGCTCAATCCGTCGGATTCCATCGTCGACTGGGTGCTGAAGACCGTACCGCTGATGGGCGCCGGCTGGTGCCCGCCGGGCATGCTGGGCATCGGCATAGGCGGCACCGCCGAAAAGGCCATGGTGATGGCCAAGGAAGCGCTGATGGAAGAAATCGACATCCACGAGCTGATCGCCCGTGGCCCGCAAAATCGCGTCGAAGAGCTGCGCATCGAGCTGTATGAAAAGGTCAACGCACTGGGCATTGGCGCACAGGGCCTGGGCGGCCTTGCTACCGTGCTCGACGTGAAGATCAAGGATTTCCCCACGCACGCCGCCAGCCTGCCGGTCGCGATGATCCCGAACTGTGCTGCTACCCGCCACGTGCACTTTATTCTGGACGGTTCCGGCCCGGCGCAACTCGAAGCGCCGAAGCTGGAAGACTGGCCGGATGTAACCTGGACGGCCAGCGAGCAGGCCACCCGCGTCGACCTCAACACCGTTACCCGCGAGGACGTTGCCAGCTGGAAGCCCGGCCAGACGCTGCTCTTGAACGGCAAGATGCTTACCGGCCGCGATGCCGCGCACAAGCGCATCGTCGACATGCTGAACAAGGGCGAAAAGCTGCCGGTGGACTTCACCAACCGCTTTATCTACTACGTCGGCCCGGTTGATCCCGTGCGCGACGAAGTCGTCGGCCCGGCAGGCCCGACCACCGCTACGCGCATGGACAAGTTCACCGACCAGGTGCTGGAACAGACCGGCCTCTTGGGCATGATCGGCAAGGCCGAGCGTGGTGCAGCAGCCTGTGAGTCTATCAAGAAGCACCAGTCCGTCTACCTGATGGCAGTGGGCGGCGCGGCTTACCTCGTCTCCAAGGCGATCAAGGCCAGCAAGGTTGTCGGTTTTGACGATCTGGGCATGGAAGCCATTTACGAGTTTGACGTGGTCGACATGCCGGTGACGGTGGCTGTGGACAGCAAGGGTACTTCGGTGCACGCGATTGCCCCGAAGGAATGGCAGGCGAAGATCGGCAAGATTCCGGTGACAACGGTGTAATTGCTTGTGATGTAAAACCACGAAGCCCCGGCCAATGTCGGGGTTTTTGCTTTTGTCAGTGTCTGTTTTTGCTTAGCTGACTTTCTGAAAAAGTAGTATGAAAACACAGTCTATGACCTAATTTCTGGCCTAGTTCCCGCTACGAATATGGCGCCAAAAGTATGTGCGCAGCGGATTGGTTATATCCCGCTACTGATTGCTGCTTCTGGGTGCGGCTGTGCTCGGGGGCTTTTATTCGTTTATGGTAATTGGTTGCATCTTTCCAGAGGTTGCGTATGTGATTTGGTAGCCCGCCATAGAAGACAAAAGCGGCAGCCAGCATCCATATTGCGGTTGATATTTTGAATATGTCTGCTGCAAGCTGAAGACCAAGTTGTTCTAGTTCAATGGCAATGGCTGCGTTTGCCGCGACGACTAAAAAAAGCAAGACAATCCGCCAGTACAGGCTGAAGGAAGTAAATTTCTTGTATATGTTCATATTCAGATTTTATAGCCGAGTCGGGTGCGCAAATTTTGATTTGCGCATGCGTACTGCTACGGCGCCATACCCCCATGAAACACCGCCTCGATATTGTAGCCGTCGGGGTCGAGCACAAAGGCGGCGTAGTAGCGCGGGTGGTAGTGCGGGCGTAGGCCGGGGGCGCCGTTGTCCGAACCGCCGGCCGCCAGCGCGGCGGCGTGGAAGGCTTGTACTTCCGCTTCGCTGCGGGCGCGAAAGGCGATGTGAGTGCGCGGGGTGGCAGGGGGGCCCTGGCTGATCCAGAAATCGCCGCCGGGGTCATCGCCACTGGCGGCGTTGTCGTCGCCAAAGCCGATGGCCTGCGGGAATTCGAGGCGGATGCGGTAGCCGAGTGTGGCCAGCGTCTGCTGGTAGAAATCCTTGCTGCGGGCAAGGTCGCTGACAGTGAAGCCGGTGTGGTCGATCATGACATGGCCTGATGCTGTTAAATGTTTAGATACAATTCAGGGTATGTCTTTGTGTACGAATTAAATCAAAGACTCTAGATATATACCCACTATTGCTGATGTCGCAGTGCAATGCTGTACACGCTGGCTGCTGTCTTGATGGCGTCGTGGCGCACGCCTTCCTTGCCGAGCTCGACAATGCGCGAGCGGATGGTTTCGACGCCCAGCGCATCCAGCTGTTCGTAATCGTTCACGACCGGCAAGGCCGCTTCGGCCAGGTAGCGGTCAAGGAAATTCTGCGGGATGCTTTCGTCGTTGACGATGATCTTGTCGATCCGCTTGATGCCGTGATCCAGAATTGCCTGCAGGTGCTGGCTGGCACTCATGCCGTCCGTTTCCCCATGCTCGGTCATGATGTTGCACACATAGACCTTGTCGGCCAGCGTGTTAGCGTTGATGGCGGCGGCAACTTCCTTGACCAGCAAATTGGGCATCACGCTGGTGTAGAGGCTGCCCGGCCCCAGCACGATCACATCGGCGGCAAAGATGGCCTCGATCGCCTGGGGTTCGGCCGAAACCGGTGAATCGTAGAATACGCGGCAGACTTTGGAGCCGAAGCTGGCGATTTCGGATTCCTTGCTCACCAGGCGGCCATCTTCCAGTTCGGCATGCAGTACGGTGGCATGCGGACACACCGGCAGTACGCGCCCCTTGATGCGCAGCACCGTGCCCATGTGTTCGACTGCCTTGGGAAAATCGCCATGGGTGAGCGAATAGAGCGCGGTGAGCAACAGATTGCCCATTGAATGCCCGTCGAGTGCATGCGTGCCCGATTCGGACCGGAAGCGGAATTCCAGCAGATCGCGGTAGATGCCCTCGGCTTCCGAGAGTGCCATCAGCACATTGCGGATGTCGCCGGGGGGCGGCACATTCCAGTCGCGCTGCAGTCGCCCGGATGAGCCTCCATCGTCCGCTACCGTAACGATGGCAGTCAGCTCCAGCGGAAAATGCTTCAGCCCGCGCAACAGCGAGGACAGGCCGGTGCCGCCACCGATGGCGACTACTTTGGGGTATTGCTTCGACATCAAACGCTCTCCGGTGTTTACGGCTAGTTTACGGCTTGCAGCCTCCGGTGCGCGCGGTAATCCTGCCGGCTGATCGCCTTTTGCAACACCCGCGCAGCAAAAAGGGCTCCTTGCGGAGCCCTTTTCTGACTGAGCCGTGAATCACGCGCTTTCGCGGGCGAATTCGCCTTCGTCATCGTCAACCGATTCGTCGACCTGCTCGGCGGCAATGCAGGCTGCAGCAGTAAACAGCACATCGGTCGAGCTGTTCAGTGCGGTCTCGGCGGAATCCTGCACCACGCCGATGATGAAGCCGACCGCAACCACCTGCATCGCCAGATCGTTGCTCATGCCGAACAGGCTGCACGCCAGCGGGATCAAGAGCAGCGAGCCGCCCGCCACACCGGACGCGCCGCAGGCACCGATGGTCGAGACTACACTCAACAGCAGCGCCGTGGGAATGTCGACCGGAATGCCCAGTGTGTGTACGGCGGCCAGGCTCAGTACCGAAATGGTGATGGCAGCGCCGGCCATGTTGACGGTGGCGCCCAGCGGGATCGATACCGAATAGGTATCTTCATGCAGCCCTAGTTTGCGGCACAGATTCATGTTCACCGGAATGTTGGCGGCCGAGCTGCGGGTAAAGAATGCAGTAATGCCGCTTTCGCGCAGGCAGGTGAAAACCAGCGGGTAAGGATTGCGGCGGATGGTGAGGAACACGATCAGCGGATTGACGACCAGCGCCACAAACAGCATGGCGCCCACCAGGACCAGCAGCAGGTGCGAGTAGCTCAGTAGCGAGGCAAAGCCGGTGGTCGCAACCGATTCGGCCACCAGACCCAATACGCCCAGCGGTGCAAAGCGGATGACGATCTGCACGATTTTCGACGTGCCCTCGGCCACATCGTTCATCAGTGCCTTGGTGGTGTCACCGGCGCGTTGCAAGGTAATGCCCAGCGCCACGGCCCAGGCCAGAATGCCGATGTAGTTGCCCTCGGCGATGGCTTTTACCGGGTTGCTGAAGATCTGGAAGACCAGTGACTTCAGCACTTCACCGATCCCGCCGGGCGGGTTGGTGCTGCCGGCTGCCGCGACGAGCAGCAGCTTGGACGGAAAGAGAAAGCTGGCCAGTACCCCGACTACGGCGGCGGCAAATGTGCCCAGCAGGTACAGCAGCACGATGGCGCGCATATTGGTCTGCGAATCCTGCTTCTTGCCGGCCAGCGAGGAGCAGACCAGCAGAAAGACCAGCACCGGCGCGACGGCCTTCAGGCTGCTGACAAACAGGCTGCCCAGGATGGCGGCAGCTTTACCGGCTTCCGGCCAGGCCAGTGCCAGAAAGATGCCGGCGGCCATGCCGCAGAGGATCTGCAGCACGATATTCCCGTTCATGATACGGGTGAAGAGGGCTTTGAAGTCCATGACATTCCCTGATGAGATGATCCAATTGGGCGCTTGTCGTGTGCGCCTTGCTGTCAGCATCAGACCACGGCGCCGCCGCTCAGCCCATTGGGGCTAGCACCAATCCGCCGTCATGGTTTGCCATGGCGCAAACCGCCTGTCAGGGTGTTTTAGTGCATATAGGGGTATGGGGTGATATGCTTTTAATGCAAAGGCATATCGGCCTATACCCCTATTTTTGTTGCAGCTCGTGCAGCAGTTCCTTGACGCGTACGGTACGCAGTGCCGCCTCGGGCCAGTTGCCCTCGATGCGCAGGCGGTCGGGCGGCAGCATCTTGTAGTGCTTCTTGCTTTGCACCAGCTGGATGATGCGGAAGGGCTCGATCACGGTGTTCTGCGCGAAAGTCAGCACGATGGCCGTATCGGCCGCGTCGATCTTCTGGATGCCCAGCGGCTTGGCCAGCATGCGCAGCTTGTGGCAATCGAGCAGCACGCGCGCTGCGTCGGGCAAGAGGCCGAAGCGATCGATCAGCTCCTGCGTCAGATCGTCCAGCTCCTCGGCCGATTCGCAATTGGCCAGGCGCTTGTAGAGGCTCAGGCGTTCGTGCACGTCCGGGCAGTAGTCATCGGGCAAGAGCGCCGGTGCGTGCAGATTGATTTCGGTTGTTACCCCCAGTGGCTGGCTCAGGTCCGGCTCGCGGCCGGCCTTGAGCGACTTCACCGCTTCTTTCAGCATCTGCGAGTAAAGCGCAAAGCCGATTTCCTGCATTTCGCCCGATTGCGAATCGCCAAGGACTTCGCCGGCGCCGCGGATTTCCAGATCGTGCATCGCCAGATAGAAGCCGGAGCCCAAGTCTTCCATCTGCTGGATCGCTTCCAGGCGCTTTTTCGCGTCGCCCGAGAGGCCTTCCACATCGGGAACCAGCAGGTAGGCGTAGGCCTGGTGGTGGCTGCGGCCGACGCGGCCGCGCATCTGGTGCAATTGTGCTAGGCCGAACTTGTCGGCGCGGTTCATCACGATGGTGTTGGCGTTCGGAATGTCGATACCGGTTTCGATGATCGTCGTGCACAGCAGCACATTGAAGCGCTGTGCCGAAAAGTCGCGCATTACGTGTTCGAGTTCACGTTCCCGCATTTGCCCGTGAGCAACGCCGATGCGCGCCTCCGGCAAGAGGCTGGCCAGTTTTTCGCGCATGTTGTCGATGGTGTCGACTTCGTTATGCAGGAAGAACACCTGACCACCGCGCTTGAGCTCGCGCAGCACCGCTTCGCGGATCACGCCGTCGCCGTATTTGGCGACGAAGGTCTTCACCGACAGGCGTTTGGAGGGCGCGGTGGCAATCACCGAAAAATCGCGGATGCCTTCCAGGCTCATCGCCAGTGTGCGCGGAATCGGCGTGGCGGTTAGTGTCAGTACATCGACATTCGCGCGCAGCGCCTTCAATTGTTCCTTCTGCCGCACACCGAAGCGGTGCTCTTCGTCGATGATGACCAGGCCAAGATTTTTGAACACCACGTCCGGCTGCACCAGCTTGTGCGTGCCGATGACGATGTCGACCGTACCTTCTGCCAGTCCCTTGATCGCCGCAGCGGTTTCGCGGCCGGTACGGAAGCGGCTGAGTTCGGCAATCTTGATCGGCCAGTCGGCGAAACGGTCGCTGAAGGTCTGGAAATGCTGCTCGGCGAGCAGGGTGGTCGGCACCAATACCGCGACCTGCTTGCCGCCGGCCACTGCGGCAAAGGCCGCGCGCAACGCGACCTCGGTCTTGCCGAAGCCCACGTCACCACAGACGAGACGATCCATCGGTTTGCCAATGCGCATGTCGATGAGGACCGCTTCGATGGCGGCGGCCTGATCGGCGGTTTCCTCGAAGCCAAACCCGGCGGCAAACGCTTCGTAATCGCGATGTGTCCACTCGAAGGCATGTCCCTCGCGCGCGGCGCGGCGGGCGTACAGATTCAGCAATTCGGCAGCCGTATCGCGCACCTGCTCGGCGGCGCGACGCTTGGCCTTGTCCCACGAACCGCTGCCCAGCTTGTGGATCGGTGCTGCATCACCGGCGGCGCCGGAATAGCGGCTGATGACATGCAACTGGCTGACCGGCACGTAGAGCTTGTCGCCACCGGAATACTCCAGCAGCAGCAGCTCGGTGGGTCCATCGCCCAGATCCATGCTGATCAGTCCCTGATAGCGGCCGATGCCGTGAGCCTCGTGCACGACCGCGTCGCCGATCTTCAGTTCGGTCAGATCGCGCAGCATGGCGTCGGAATTGCTGCGTTTCTGCTGCCGGCGGCTGCGGCCGGTGGCCGCGCTGGCGTACAGGTTGGCCTCGGTGACAAAGGCTACGCGATCCGCGTTGCGGATAAAGCCACTCAATAGCGGACTGGCGACCAGCAGCACCGCATCGCGCAAGGTCTCGACCTGCTGCATGGTTTCGGCGAGCACGGCCCTGATGCCATATTCGGCAAGATACTGCGCCATGGTTTCGCGCCGGCCCAGACTTTCGGCGCAGATCACCACGCGGCCGCTGTGGCTGGCAAGGAAATTCTGCAGCTTGTTGAGCGGTGATTCAGCACGGCGGTCGACATCCAGCGTCGGCAAGCTCTGATAGTCCGGTGCGCTGTCGTCATCCGAAATGCTGCCCAGTTCGATGCGGCGCCAGTGCTTGGCGCCGGCGGCCAGCTCATCGGGCATCAGGAAGAGTTCCCGCGGAGCGAGCACCGGACGGTCGGGGTCGGCTACCGAAAGCTTGTGGCGCTCCTGCACGTCCAGCCAGAACTGCGCCGCCGCGTCGTGAAAGGCGCCGTGCAGCACCAGCAGCGCGTTGGCTGGCAGGTAATCGTAAAGCGTGGCTGCGCCGTCGAAGAACAGCGGCAGGTAGTATTCGATGCCGGCCGGAATCAGCCCGTTGCTGACGTCCTTGTAGAGCCGGCTCCTGCTCGGGTCGCCCTCGAAGACCTCCCTGAAGCGCTGCCGGAATTTGCTGCGGCCAGCGTCGTCAGTTGGGAATTCGCGAGCGGGCAGCAGTCGGATTTCCGGCACTGGATAAAGGCTGCGCTGGCTGTCGACGTCAAAGGTGCGGATCGATTCGATTTCATCGTCGAAGAGGTCGATGCGGAACGGCAGGGTCGAGCCCATGGCAAACAGGTCGATCAGGCCGCCACGGATCGAAAACTCGCCCTGGCCATACACCTGCGTGACATGGCTATAGCCGGCGAAGATCAGGTCCGCGCGGAGCTTTTCCGGGTCGAGTTTCTGGCCTTTCTGGATGAAAAAGCTATGCCCGGTAATGTATTCGACGGGAGCCAGCTTGCCCATTGCTGTCTGGACTGATACCAGCAGGATATCGACCTGGTTATTGCGCAGCTGCCAAAGCGTAGCCAGCCGCTCGGACACCAGCTCCTGGTGCGGACTGAAATGATCGTAGGGCAGGGTTTCCCAGTCGGGCAGCAGTGCCACGGTCTTGTCCGGCTGCAGCCAGGCCAGTTCGTCCTTCAATCGCTGCGCGTCGTGGGCCTGTGAACACAGCACGATCAGCGGGCGCGACTGGGCGCTCAGTGTCGCCAGTTCGAAGGCGTCGGCCGAGCCCGGGGGCAGGGCAATGCGCAGACGTTCACCGGATTTCAGCTGGGCAATGGATTTCATGGCGGGCAGGGGTGATGCACAAAGGCCGCAAGTATAGCAGCAGCTGCCCGCCATCCTTCGGATGCATTTGATTTTTCAGTCCATCTGGCTAATCATGTTTCCGCCTGTCATACAGGCCATGGGGAGAGGAATAAATAATGATCGCGGCGGTACAGAACCGGCTGCGCTGCGCGGGAACCTTCGGCATTTTGCTGGTGGTGCTTGTGGCATTGCACTGGCTTGACGGATTGATCGGCCCGCTGAGCAGCTTTGGTGCGCTGCTGGCTGCGGCCGCCGCCGCTCAGACATCGCGCCGTGTACTGTGCAGTGTGCTCACTGGTGTTGCACTGCTCGCCTTTTTCCTCGCCCGTCTGTCCCCCCTGCAGGCGCTGCCGCTGGCGGCCTTGTACCAGCTGACGGCGCTGTGGCTGGTTCGCAGCCTGCCGCAGGGATTCCAGATTTTTCATCTTGCCGATGTACGCAGGCTGCTGCTGCGCGGCGTGCTGGCTGGCAGCCTGCTGCTGGCCTTTGCCGATACGCTGGTCGTGCGGCTGCCTGAGCAATCGATCTTCGAGGCGCTGCCCGGTGCGTTGAACGACGCGTTGCTGGCCAGTCTCTCGCTGCTGGTGCTGCTGCCTTCGCTGCACAGCTATGCTGGCCGGCGCTGGCGGCTGTCGTCAGTTGGCGAGTTGCTGCTGCTGAGTGCTCTATCGGCGCTGGTGTGCGTGCTGGTGGCGCGTGGTGGCGAGAGTATGCAGCCGCTCCTGTTTCTGCTCTTCCCGCTGATGATCTGGGCGACCCAGCATCGTCATTACCCCGGGTTTCTGGTGGTGTCCTTTGCCGCCTGTTCGGTCGTGCTGCTGTCGAGGGCGTATTACCAGCCGGTGCCCGACGAGTGGGCGCTGCTGGGGGATCTGGTCTTTCTCAATGCGCTGACTGCAACCGGCCTGCTGCTGGCTGCCTCGGGTAGCGACGAGCGGGGGATGGCGCGGGAACTCAAGGCCGAGAAGCAAAAGCTGGCCCGCCTGCTGGATCACGTGCCGACCTATATCTTCATCGAGGATCTTTCCGGGCGCTTTACCTATGCCAATCGGGCGTTTGCAGGCTTGCTGGGGCTGGAGGTCGATGTACTGGTCGGTACGCCCGTGGCCGGCGTTCAGGCTATGCTCAGCGGTGCCGAGCCGATGCCGGACTGGTCGCTGTCCGCCTTCGAGTGGCGCCTGCATGGCGCAAGAGGCGAACACGTACTGCTGGGAAGCCGCTTCCCGCTGATCGACAGCCAGGGGGATGTGTATGCCTTCGGTTTTGCCGCTACCGATATCAGCGAGCAACTGCTGGCTGACGAACAGGCACGCCTGACGGCCAAGGTATTCGACAATGCCAGCGAGGGCATCCTGATTACCGATGGCAGTGGCATCATCATTGCGGTCAATGCGGCATTCACCCAGATTACCGGGCATCAGGCCGGCGATGCGATCGGACGACGCTCGCGCATGTTTGCTCCCGGCGAATCGGATACCGCCGAGCTGCAGCAGATCCTGCGCGATGGCGGGCACTGGCAGGGGGAAATGCGCGACCGTCATCGTTCCGGGCATCACTATCCGGCCTGGCTGTCGATCAGTGCGGTAACCGGTAGCGATGGACGCGTGACCCACTGTGTCGGGGTATTCAGTGACATTACTGCCCGCAAGGAAAGCGAGCAGCGTTTGCAGTATCTTGCCACGCATGATCCCCTCACCGGGTTATACAACCGGGCCGGCCTGCAGGAGCAGCTGCAGCGCCGTATTGCCGGTTGCGATCGCAGCCGGGAAGCGCTGGCCTTGCTCTTCATCGATCTGGATCGCTTCAAGGCGGTGAATGACAGCTTCGGTCATGCGCTGGGCGACAGCCTGTTGCAGCAGGTGGCGATGCGGCTGCAGGCTAGCCTGCAGGAGCATGATCTGGTGGCACGCCTGGGTGGCGATGAATTCACCGTGCTGCTGGATGATTTTCCCAGCCATGCCGCACTGAGCACGATCGCGGACTTGCTGGTCAGCGAGATGGGGCGTCCCTACCGTATCGAAGGCCATGAGTTGTATCTGACCAGTAGTATCGGTGTCAGCCTTTATCCGCAGGATGCGGACGATGCGCAGGGCTTGCTGCGCACGGCTGATATTGCAATGTATCGCGCCAAGGAGCTTGGCAAGAATACCTTCCAGTTTTATGCCAGCGAACTCAATAACCGTGTTTCCGAGCGGCTGAAACTGGACAGCGAAATGCGGCAGGCCTTGCGTGACCGGCAGTTCCAGCTCTATTACCAGCCCAAGTATGATCTGGCTACCCGTACGCTGACCGGTGTCGAGGCTCTGTTGCGCTGGGATTCGCCGCGGCGCGGCAAGGTTTCCCCGGTGGAGTTCATTCCGGCGGCGGAAGAGTCGGGCCTGATTGTGGTGCTGGGCGAATGGATTCTGCGTACGGCCTGTGCCCAGATGCGGCAGTGGCGCGACCAGGGGGTGGCGATTCCGCATGTGGCGGTGAACCTGTCCGCGCGCCAGTTTGTCCCCTACAAACTGGTCGATACGGTCCGTCAGGCCTTGCAGGATGCCTGCATTCCGCCGGCCTGTCTGGAGCTGGAAATCACCGAAAGCATGATCATGGCCAATCCCGATGAGGCGGTACTCATTCTGCGCGAATTGCGGGCCATGGGCGTGAAAGTTTCGATCGACGATTTCGGCACTGGGTACTCTTCACTGTCGAATTTGCGCAATTTCCCCCTGGATGCGCTTAAAATCGACCGCTCGTTCATTACCAACCTGCCACACGATGACGACAATGCGGCGATTACCGCCGCAATTGTGGCCATGGCCCGCAAATTGCGTCTCACTGTGGTTGCCGAAGGGGTGGAGTCGCATGAACAGGCCGATTACCTGAACAACCTTGGTTGCCAGGTGGCGCAGGGCTTCCTGTTCAGTCCGGCGCTGAGCCCTGCGACTCTCCCTTCATTTTTGCAGCGACCGGCCGCCACGGAACTGGCGGCGGCCTGCTGATATCGGATACGTTAATGCAGAAAAAGATCATTCACGGCTTTCATGCCGTGCTCGCGCGTTTGCGCCGCATGCCGGACAGCGTACTGGAAATCTATGTCTCGACCGATCGCCAGGATGCCCGGATGAAGGAAGTTCTCCAACTGGCCGAGCGCGAGAAACGCAAGGTTCACGGAACGCCGGCTGATCGCCTGGACGGCCTGACCGGGCATGCCCGCCACCAAGGCGTGGCGGCCGTCATCGATGCCGGCCGCAGTTATGTGGCGCTGGAGGATGTGCTGGAAGACCTGCGCGAGCCGCCGCTGCTGCTGGTTCTTGATGGTGTGACCGATCCGCATAATCTGGGCGCTTGCCTGCGGGTGGCCGATGCCATGGGCGCGCACGCCGTGATTGCGCCGAAGGACAAGTCGGTGGGCCTGACGGCTACCGTTTCCAAGGTCGCCTGCGGTGCTGCCGAGGTACTGCCCTACATCATGGTGACCAATCTGGCCCGCACATTGCGCGATCTGAAGGATCAGGGGGTGTGGATTGCCGGAACGGCGGCCGAAGGCTCGACCGACCTGTTCCATTTCAGCCAGACCGGTGCGCTGGCCTGGGTGCTGGGTGCGGAAGGGGACGGCATGCGCCGGTTGACCCGCGAGCTGTGTGATGTGCTGGTATCGATTCCGATGTTCGGTAGCGTGGAAAGCCTGAATGTTTCGGTGGCAAGCGGTATCGTGCTGGCCGAAAGCCGCCGGCAGCGCCAGATGCAGTCTGCTTGACCGGCTGGCATGTTCGGCTGATATATCCGATGGGGTATCTCGTTGCAGGCTTTTTTCTGAAAGCCTTGCAAAGGGATACCCTGTTTTTTAGCTTTTCGCGTCGAGCAGTGCGCGAATTTGCTGTTCCAGCACCTGGCGGCTGGCCTGCTCGGGAGGGCGTGCCGGCGCGGCGAGCAGGGTAATGCGCGAACGGAAACGCCGTGGCCACTTGCGCATCGCCGGGCCATCCTTGCGGCTTAAAAAACTGCCCCACAAGCCCTGCAGCGCCATGGCGATGACCGGTACGGGTGTTTCGCGCAGGATGCGGTCGGTGCCGGGCTGGAAGCGTGACAGTTTGCCATTACGGGTAATCGTGCCTTCGGGAAACAGACAGACCAGTTCGCCGGCGCGCAGCGCGGCGGCAATTTCGCCAAACGCTTCTTCCTTGATACCGGCATCTTCGCGCTCGGGCGCAATGCGGATTGCGCCGGCGGTGCGGAAAATGAAGCTGAAAAGCGGCATCTGGTAGATGCGGTGATCCATCACGAAACGGACCGGGCGGCGGATCGATCCGGCGATCACCAGCGCATCCATATAGCTGACATGATTGCAAACCAGCAGTGCCGGCCCCTGTTCGGGAATGTGGTCCAGCCCCTCTTCACGCACGCGGTACAGGGTATTGACCAGCAGCCAGACCAGAAAACGCAGGATGAATTCCGGGATCAGCGTGTAGATGTAGATGGCAACGGCAACATTGAGGACGGTGACCAGCAGCAGCAGCTCGGCGATGCTGGCTCCGGCGTTTAGAACCGCAATGCTCATCCCGGCGGCCACGACCATGAACAGCGAATTCAGGATGTTGTTGGCGGCAATGGCGCGCGAGGTGAATTCCTTTTCGGTGCGGGTTTGTACCAGCGCATACAGTGGAACGATGAACAGGCCGCCGGCGACCCCCATCAGCAGCAGATCGGCCATGATTCGCCAGTGTGACGCCACTGCGATGAAGCTGCCTGGGGTGTGAATCTGGGCCGGAGCCCCGATACCTTGCAGCGCAAAATACAGATCGATGCCGAAGATGCTCAATCCCAGCGAGCCCAGGGGGACCAGCCCGATCTCCACCTTGCGGCCGGACAGCTTTTCGCACAGTGCCGAACCGCTGCCTACCCCGATCGAAAACAGCGTCACCAGCAACGTATAGACCCCTGGGTCACCGTGCAGCACCTTATGAGCCAGTTCGGGCAACTGCGTCAGGTAAACTGCGCCGAAAAACCAGAACCACGAAATGCCGAGAATGCTGTTGAACACGGCCTTGTTGCGGGCGCTGTGCCGGATGATGAACCAGGTTTCGCCCAGAATATTCCAGTTCAGCCGCAGTTCCGGCGAGGTGGGGGGGGCGCTGGGCATCTTGCGGCTGGCGAGCCAGCCCGAAATGGCGACCAGCAGGCAGGCTGCCACGATCAGGTATTCACCATACGCCTGGTGCTGGATCAGCAAGGTGCCCGAGATCTGCCCCAGGAGGATGGCGACAAACGTGCCCATTTCGATCATGCCGTTTCCGCCCAGCAATTCTTCTTCTTTCAGGTATTGCGGCAGGATGGAATATTTGAGCGGACCGAACAGGGCCGAGTGCACGCCCATCAGGAACAGGCAGCTCATCAGTAGCCCCGCCTGATGCAGCAGGAAGCCAAAGCCAGCCATGACCATGATGGCGATTTCCAGCAGTTTCACGGCACGCGCCAGGCTGGCTTTGTCGTATTTCTCGGCGAGTTGCCCGGCAAAGGTGGAAAAGAGGAAAAAGGGCAGGATGAAGATGCCTGCTGCGGCATTGACCAGCGTCTGGGCGCTCATGCCCGCCGCCGAGAGTCCATGGAAGGTGATCAGCACCAGTAGCGCATTCTTGAACAGATTGTCGTTGAAGGCGCCAAGAAACTGGGTGACAAACAGAGGCAGAAACCGGCGGGTGCGGAACAGGTCGAACTGGTTCGGCTGGTGCATGGAAGGACTCGGGCAGGGCGATGGCGCTAGTCTAGCCGAATCCGCCCAATCCTGAAGCGATCGATCGCGGCAGGTGCAAAACGGGCAGCCTCTGAGCCGTCACGGTGCACAAAATGCGGCACTCCCCGGCGTAAGTCCCGGCTGCTCGGCTAGCCAGGCCAGATGGCGCCCAGAACGCGTGGACCATGTGCTCCGGTTACGGCTGGCAGGTTGCCGCTCTGGCCCGCGAGGCAGCGTGCAGCCAGCCAAGCAAAGGCCGTGGCTTCGACCCACTGTGGCGCGATGCCCAGTGCTGCTGTGGTGAGGATCCGGCTGGCGGGCAGTTCCGCAGCCAGGTCAGCGAGCAAGCGGGCATTGAACGCCCCGCCGCCGCAGATATAGACCGTTTCCGGGCGGCCCTTGCGGCTGATTTCGCGGGCGATGCTGCGGGCGGTAAAGCGGCAGAGCGTTGCCTGCACGTCAGCCGCAGGCAGTGGATGGCGCTGCAGATGGGCGCCAAGCCAACCGCGGTGGAAATAATCGCGACCAGTGCTTTTGGGCGGCGGCTGCAGGAAATAGGTATCGGCGAGCAGCGCATCCAGCATTGCCGCATCAACCTGGCCGCTGGCGGCCCACTGCCCATTTTCATCATGGGTATGCCCTTGGGATTCTTGAACCCAAAGGTCCATCAGCACATTACCCGGGCCAGTATCCCAACCGCTGACCGTTCCATCGGCAGCCAGCCAGCTGACATTGGCAAACCCGCCGATATTCACCACGGCCCGGTCAATGCCGGGGCAAGCGAACACGGCCTGATGGAAGGCCGGCACCAGAGGTGCTCCCTGGCCTTTTGCGGCGATATCCCGGCTGCGGAAATCGCCGATGACGGTGATGCCGGTGAGTTCGGCGAGCAGGGCGTGATTTCCGAGTTGCAGCGTGTAGCCGCACTCCGGACGATGCCGGATGGTCTGGCCGTGGTTGCCGATGGCACGGATCTGCGCGGCGGGCACGCCGGCGCGGGCGAGCAAGGCACTGACCACCTCCGCATATTCGTGGCTCAGTGCGTTGCCTGCGAGCGAGGCGCTGTGCAATTCATCGGGCTGGCTCGATTGCAGCGCCAGCAATTGTGTCCGCAAGCTGGCGGGCATCGGCCGTGCGTGGGCAGCAATGATCGCCGGTTGGCTTCCAGACCAGTCCAGTAGCACGCCATCGATACCGTCCAGGCTGGTGCCGCTCATCAGGCCAATGAAAAGATCCGTTGCTGCCATGTCTGCTCCGCGCGGGTGGCATCTGCGCCACGGGGTTGAGTCGGCGGCCTGCTTGCGGCTGCGATGGCTGGTATACCCATCGGCCGAGCCGAAAGTGCAGGCGCTGCCGTGCGCGAGTTTACTCGAATTCCGGTGTCAGCCGTGCCAGCGTCGTGTAGCCCGCAAGTGTTGCGAGCTGCTGCCGGAGTGCCGGCAATTGTGCACTGAAACGCTCCAGGTTGCTGCCAGCCAGCCGAGTCGCTGGTGGGAGCTGCAAAATTTCCGGGGGCAGGGCTTCGCCATTGCGGCGGATTTCATAGTGCAGATGCGGGCCGGTCGAGCGGCCGGTCGAGCCGACAAAACCGATGACATCCCCCTGGCGCAAGCGCTGGCCGGCTTTCAGCGTGTCCGTGGTGGCCTGCATATGCCCATACAATGTGGTGATGCCCTTGCCGTGATCGATTTCGACAAAAATCCCGTAACCGCCATCTACCCCGGTGCGCAGAACAATGCCATCGCCGGCGCTGAAAATCTGCTTGCCGGCCGCTGCGGCAAAGTCGGTGCCCTTGTGCTGCATCCAGACGCCCAGAATCGGGTGGATGCGCATGGCAAAACTGGAACTCACGCTGCCGTCCTCGGCCGGAGTTGCCAGTAGCGCTGGCAGCAGAGGTTCGCCGCCGGCAAGATAGGGCTTGCCGTCGAACCAGTAGATGTCCCGTACCGTATCCCCGCGCTGTAGACGCAACGCGCGCAGTTGACGTTCGCCGTAGCGTTCGCCGGCGATACTGGCCTGTTCGGTAATGGCGATAAAGCGGCTGCCGGGCTGGCTGGTTTGGCCAAGAAGCGGATTGCTGCGGATTTCTTCAAGCTGACGAATGTTTACGGCGGAAAGCCCGAGCGCTGCGAAGTCGCTGGAAAAGTCCTTGGAAATCAGCCCGTTCATATGCTGCTGGCCGATGAGCGGTGGAGGTGTTTGCTGGCTGCTTTGCCACTGGCCGCCAATCTGGCGCACTTCCAGCAGTGTTCCGCCCGTATTGAGATAACGAATGGCATGCAGTTCGCCATCATCGGCAAATTCGGCGCTGAGGATGCGTCCGGGGGCCAGCTCGAGCAAGTCGCGGGTGCTGCGCTCGGCGCGGATGGTGCGCAGCAGGTCCGGGGTATTGGCGCCAATGCGGTGCAGTGCGGCGGCCAGTGTGTCACCGCGGCGCAGCACGGTTTCCTGGATGCGCGCGGGTGAGGCTGTCTGGCCGCGCTGTTGCAGCTCAGGCAGTTCGAGCTCGGTGCGTATTGTTTGTTGCTGCGGTTTCTCGATTGGAGCCAGTTCGGCGACGCCGTATGCGCTGAGGGTAACCAGCGAGGCCAGCGAGGCGGCAGCGATCAGGGTTCTGCGCAACAGCGGTGCAGGTGTTGCCCCAGGGGGGGGCGGACTGGATGGGATCTGAAGGCGGCATTGTTTCAAGGCCGTAATGGCAAAAGCTGCAAACGGGCGCAGCCTAGCAAGAAAATTGCGAAGTGCGAATTTCCCTTTCCCAACAGTGGCTTGCGAATTCTTACGCTTGAACTTATTGCCAGCAGGCTTGTCCGGCGCGTTTTAACGGGAAGGGTAGCCCAGCCTGGAGGATGGTGACGTCAGGAACCAGTTGCGCCAGTCGCTGGTGCAGATGGCCGGCGGCGTCACGGAATTGGCGCGCCAGCGCGTTATCCGGAACAATGCCGCTTCCAACCTCGTTGCTGACCAGTAGTAGCCGGCCCGCATGGCTGGCCAGTACCTCTGCCAGTGCATCCTGTTCGCGGGCCAGGCACAGCTTGTCGTTGTCCAGCAGGCAATTGCTCAACCACAGCGTCAGGCAATCGACCACAATCAGGCTGGATGTCACGGCTGCGGTCCGGATGGCTTCGGCCAGAGCCAGCGGTGCCTCGATGGTGTGCCAGTGCGCAGGACGCTCGGATTGGTGCCGCCGGATTCGGCTGGCCATTTCCTCATCCCAGGCCTGGGCTGTGGCAATCCAGCATACATCCCGGTCATGGCGCAGCGCGCAGGCGAGGGCATAGCTGCTCTTGCCGCTGCGAGCGCCACCGAGAACAAGCTCGACACTCGCCGGTGCGGGAAAGAAACTCATCGCGGGCTACCTCTCAGATTATTCGGCGTTGCAATTAGAGCACAGGCAGCCGCCGGCCGGTGCTGATCTCTGCGGTTGCGGGCTGCTGTGCCGCGTGCATTCGGGTATAATCTTGCGTTTTTCTTGTTTTCGGAGGTCACGATCATGCCGATCTATGCTTATCGTTGCGCGGCCTGCGGCCATGAGGGCGAACACCTGCAGAAAATGGCCGATGCGCCGCTGAATGTCTGCCCGTCCTGCAAGGCGGCCGAATACCAGAAACAGCTCACCGCTGCCGGATTCCAGCTGAAAGGCTCGGGCTGGTATGCCACCGACTTCCGCGGTGGCAGCTCGGCAAGCAGCAATGCGGCCGAACCGGCTGCGCCGGCTTGCCCGGGGGGCGCCTGTGCCTGCCATTGAGCCACCGAAACCGGCCAGCGGGATGATCAGTCTGCGCAGATATGTGATTGCCGGGCTGCTGATCTGGGTGCCGCTGGCCATTACGATCTGGGTACTGAATCTGATCATCAGCACCATGGATCAACTGGGGGCGCTGCTGCCGTCGTTCCTGCGGCCCGATTTCTGGCTTTTGCAGGGTATGGGGCCGAACGTCCCGTTTCTGGGTGGTCGTGACCATATACCTGGCTTTGGTGTGATCCTAACCGTGCTGGTGGTGCTGTTGACCGGCGTGCTGGCCACCAATCTTCTTGGCCGCCGGCTGTTGCGCTACTGGGATGAGTTGCTCAAGCGCATTCCGATCGTCAATTCGATCTATTCCAGCGTCAAGCAGGTGTCCGATACCCTGTTTTCCGATTCCGGGAATGCGTTTCGCGAGGCCGTGCTGGTACAGTTTCCGCATCAGGGAGCCTGGACCGTGGCTTTCCTGACCGGTGTGCCCGGCGGAGAGGTGGCCAGACAGCTTGGCGAGGTGCTTGATGGAGAGCTCGTATCGGTGTACGTCCCCACGACGCCCAATCCGACCTCCGGCTATTTCGTCATGGTGCGGCGCGCGGACATCAAGCCGCTGGCAATGAGTGTCGATCAGGCACTGAAGTATGTGATTTCGATGGGGGTCGTCATGCCGGAAGCACCGGCAGCCTCGCCCCAGCTTCATTCTTCTGCCGCGCTGCTGCACGGGCAATCCGCCGCGCAGCCAGGCGAGCAGTAATACTAAACACGTGATTCAACAAGGACTGATAGCCAAATGCGTACCAACTATTGTGGCCTGATCAACGAGCAGTATCTCGGCCAGACCGTGACCCTGCAGGGCTGGGCCCACCGTCGCCGCGACCACGGCGGGGTTATTTTCATCGACCTGCGTGACCGTGAAGGCATCGTCCAGATCGTCGTTGATCCGGATACCCCGGACGCATTCGCCACTGCCGATGCCTCGCGCAGCGAATATGTGCTGGAAATCAAGGGCATTGTCCGTGCCCGTCCGGAAGGCACCACCAACTCCAAGATGATTTCCGGCCAGATCGAAGTGCTGGCCAAGGACATCATCGTACTGAACAAGGCCGAAACCCCGCCGTTCCAGATCGACGATGAAAATCTGAGCGAAAACGTGCGTCTGACCAACCGCGTGATCGATCTGCGTCGCCCGCAAATGCAGAAAAACCTGATGCTGCGCTACAAGGTGGCGCTGCTGGTGCGCAACTACCTGGACAGCCGCGGCTTTATCGACATCGAAACCCCGATGCTGACCCGTTCCACCCCGGAAGGCGCGCGCGATTACCTTGTGCCGTCCCGCGTGCATGACGGCCAGTTCTTTGCGCTGCCGCAATCGCCGCAGCTGTTCAAGCAGTTGCTGATGGTTGCCGGCTTTGACCGCTACTACCAGATCACCAAGTGTTTCCGCGACGAAGACCTGCGCGCTGACCGCCAGCCCGAATTCACCCAGATCGATATTGAAACCTCGTTCCTGAACGAGGAAGAAATCATGGACATTACCGAAGACATGGCGCGCCATGTGTTCAAGGAAGCCATCGGCGTTGATCTCGGCAAGTTCCCGCGCATGGCCTTTGACGATGCGATGTTCTACTACGGCTCCGACAAGCCGGATCTGCGTGTGGACCTGAAGTTCACCGAACTCACCGACGTAATGAAGACCGAGGAATTCAAGGTCTTCCGCGGCGCTGCCGATATGGAAGGCGGCCGCGTGGTGGGGCTGCGCATTCCGGGTGGTGCCGAATTCAGCCGCTCGGTCATCGACGAGTACACCAAGTTTGTCGGCATTTACGGTGCCAAGGGGCTGGCCTACATCAAGGTCAATGACGTGTCCAACATCACCAACGAGGAAGGCTCCGGTCTGGCTGCGCCGATTGTGAAGTTCCTGTCGGTGGATGCGCTGAAGACCATCATCGAGCGTACCGGCGCGCAGAACGGTGACATTATTTTCTTCGGTGCCGACAAGCGCAAGATCGTCGACGAGGCTATCGGTGCACTGCGCATCAAGATCGGTCACGAGCGCGGCGAAGCCGGCGGCTACTTCAAGAAAGAGTGGAAGCCGCTGTGGGTGGTTGACTTCCCGATGTTCGAGTACGACGAAGACGGCAAGCGCTGGAATGCCTGCCACCACCCGTTCACCAGCCCGAAGGTCGAGCACCTCGAGCTCTTGAAGACCAATCCGGGTGCCTGCAAGGCGCGCGCCTACGACATGGTGCTCAACGGCTGGGAAATGGGCGGCGGCTCGGTGCGTATCCACTCGGCCGAAGTACAGTCCACCGTGTTTGACGCGCTGGGTATCGGTGAAGAAGAAGCGCAGAACAAGTTCGGCTTCCTGCTGGATAACCTGAAGTTTGGCGCACCGCCGCACGGCGGCCTGGCCTTCGGTCTGGATCGTCTGGTGACGCTGATGACCGGCGCCGAGTCGATCCGCGACGTGATCGCCTTCCCGAAGACCCAGCGTGCGCAGTGTCTGCTGACCAATGCGCCCAACGCGGTCGACGAGAAGCAATTGCGCGAGCTGCATATCAAGCTGCGTAACCCGCCGCAACTGGCCTAATCAAAAAGCCCCGCATCTGCGGGGCTTTTTGTATCGGATGGCCAAGCAGAAATGGCTTGCCAATTATGCTGTATGCGGCTAATATTCTGCCTCCCGTCGCGGAGAGATGGATGAGTGGTTTAAGTCGCACGCCTGGAAAGCGTGTATAGGTTAATAGCCTATCGGGGGTTCGAATCCCCCTCTCTCCGCCAGAATTCGCCAAAAAAGCCCTGATTTTTCAGGGCTTTTTGTTTTTCCTGTGATCGGTATGCCATTCATGTTGCGCTTGGCTGCGGCGGCCAGGCGGTTGAAGTGATCCCATTCGAACCACTGCGTGCGGCCGTTGTCGATGCGCGCGCGCAGATTGCCGTGCTCGTCGTCCCCCAAGGGGACTTCCTGCGGGGCGTATTCGAAGTGCTTGCCGGCGTCCCACAGGGACTAGCTGCGCGTCGTAGTCCTTGAGCAGGTTGTCGAGCAGCTTGTTGCTGCCGGTGAGCTGGCTGTGGAACTGCTGCTGCTCGGCGCGCTCGCGGGTGTTGTACTGGCGCTGGTCAGCTGTTTGCGGATCAAGCAGGTTGCCGGCCGGGTCGAAGGCGAAGGTTTCCTGGCCCAGGCGGCTGGTGGCGGCGAGCAGCCGGTGTAGCTGGCCACCGATGAGGAAGGGTATATGCCTATAGCCTTTTAAATTGAAAGGCTACAGGCATATACCCATACTTCTTGTTAAGGAACTACTCTCGCCAGTTTGACGATGTTGACCGTACCGCAAAGTTGCAGCACAAGTGCAAAATTGCTGCTGACTGCTGGGTTTCGCTGG